>CAVYAD010000084.1:0-102349 GCA_963766275.1 uncultured Actinomycetota bacterium | reverse complement strand
CGCCGCCGCCTTGATCGCGGTCGTCGACGACATCTCCAGCAACGGTTCGGCCGTGCTCTCCAGGCCCGCCACGGTCAGCGCGGACTCCCACGCCTGCCTGGTGCCCGATCCCGGCTCGCGGCTGATGAGCGGCGTCGCGGCCACCTTGGCGGCGGCGACCTTGCGGCGCTTGGCCCACGGGTGTCCGGGCGCGACCACGAGCACCAGCTCGTCGCGCCCCACCACCCGGCTGTCGAGCCCCGCGGGCATCTCCGTGCTCTCGATGAACCCGAGATCGGCCTTACCCGCCAGCACCTGCTCGGCGACGTGCACCGAGTTGCCCGCCGTCAGCAACGTCGTGGTGCCCGGACTGAGCGCACGCAACGCGATCAGCCACACGGGCAGCAGGTACTCGGCCACCGTCAGGCTGGCCGCCACGCGCAGATGCCCGTGCAGGTCCGCCCGCAGGCTGGTGATGCCCGCGTCGAGATCGGCGGCCTTCGCGAGCACCGGAGCGGCCCATCCGACGACGAGCTGACCGGCGGTGGTGAGCCGGGCGCCGCGCGACGTGCGTTCGAGCAGCGCGACGCCGACCCGTGCCTCCAGCGTCCTGAGCCGTTCGCTGGCCGATGGCTGTGATATGCCGTGCGCCCGCGCCGCCCGGCCGATGCTGCCCAGCTCCGCCACGCTCAGCAGCAGGTCGAAGCTCGCGAGGTCGGTGACCCTGGACGGCAGTGGCATAGGGGCAGCCTATGCCCTTGGCGGAGATTGGCGCCTACCGAACCAGTTCGGCGGCAGGCACCTTTGTGTGGTGACCGCTCTCGCACCCCACCACACCGTGCCCCGTGGGGTGCGACGAGCGGCGCCTTTCGGCCCGAACCTCTTCGCCTCCGTCATGGGCACCGGCATCGTCGCCACCGCGGCCGCCTCGCTGCCACTGCACGTGTCCGGCCTGCGGACCATCGCGACGTGCGTGTGGGCGCTGGCCGCCGCGCTCCTGGTGTTCCTGGCCGTGGCCGCTTTCCGGCGCTGGACGTGGGACACCGTGCGCGCTCAGCTGCGCGACCCGGTGATGGCCCAGTTCTGGGGTGCGCCACCGATGGCGTTGATGACGGTCGGCACCGGCGCCCTGCTGCTCGGCTCCGACTGGATCGGGCTGACGGCCGCACTGGTCGTCGACTGGACACTGTGGACGGTCGGAACGGCACTCGGCCTGGCGACGGCGATGTGGGTGCCGTTCCGGATGATCGGCGCCGACCGGCCCGCGTTCGGCGGCTGGCTCATGCCGGTCGTGCCGCCGATGGTGTCCGCCGCCTCCGGGGCGTTGCTCGCCCAGCACCTGCCCGACGGCGCGTTCCGGCAGGCCATGGTCCTCGGGTGCTACGCGCTGTTCGGGGTGAGCCTGTTCGCGACGATGGTGATCGTGCCGCTGATCTGGCAACGGCTCGTCCAGCACGGTCCAGGCGAGGCGGTGCCGACGTTGTGGATCGTGCTCGGGCCGCTCGGCCAGTCGATCACCGCGGCGAACCTGCTCGGCGGCGTGGCCGTGCTGCCCGGCCAGGCCGCGTTCGGGGTCCTCTACGGCACTGTGACGTGGGGATTCGCGCTGTTGTGGGTGGGGATCGCGGTGGCGGTGACGGCCCGTTCGGTCCGAAGTGGACTTCCGTTCGCGTTGACGTGGTGGAGCTTCGTGTTCCCGCTCGGAACGTTGGTCACCGGTACGAGCGCGCTGGCGGCGGCGGCGCATTCGGTGCTGTTCGTCGTGGTGTCGGTCGTGCTGTACGGCGGGCTGGTGCTGTCGTGGCTCACGGTGGCGACCCGGACGGTTCGTTCGTTGTCGTGAGTGGTTTCCGTTGCTATGGCGACGGAAACCACTCACGATATGCGGCATGGCAGACCCCGGACCGAAGCCGTTGACCACGCGGTCGATCGTGATCGGCGGCCTCACCGTGCTGGCGGTCGGCGCCGTCATGCTGATGCTGCTGCTCACCCTCTACGGCGGCGGCTCGCCCCAGGACCAGGCCCACCTCGACGCCGTCCGCACGGCGGGCACGATCGTGGTCGGCACCGGGGGAGCGGTCGCGCTGCTGCTGGCCGCGCGACGGCAACGGTCGGCCGAGCTGACGTTGAAACACCAGCAGGAGGTCGCGCGACAGGCCGAGTTCGACGCGATCGAACGCCGCATCACCGAGCTCTACACGAAGGCCGCGGACCAGCTGGGCAGCGACAAGGCACCCGTGCGCCTGGCCGGCCTCTACGCGCTCGAACGCCTCGGCGTGACCAACACCGAACAGCGGCAGACCATCGTCAACGTCATCTCCGCCTACCTGCGCATGCCCTACGACGACGACCGCGAGGAGGCCCAGGTCCGGGTCACCGCGCTCCGCATCCTGCACGCGCACCGGCGTGGCGACCAGCACTCGTGGAGCGTGTCGATCGACCTCGACGGCGCCGACCTCGCCGACTCCCGGCTGCCGCGGTCGAAGTTCGCGTGGGCGAGCTTCGAACGCGCCGACCTCAGCCGGGTCGACTTCACCGGCAGCGACCTGTCCGACACCGACCTGACCCACACGAAGCTCATCGAGACCGACCTCACGGACGTGGACCTGAGCGGCGCCCGCCTCGACCACGCCGACCTGACCGGCGCGGTGCTCGACGGCGCCGTGTGGAACGAGGAGACCGTGTGGCCGGACGGGGAGAAGCGCGAACCATGAAGGGTCCCCTCATGGACAACGCGTTGGCCAGGACGGGCGCCAGACGGGGGCTGGGAGCGGGGCGAGCCCGGCGAAGTGGTCGATGATCGCCCGAAGTCCTGGGTGTGGCGTCGTGGGGACGATGAGCGAGATCGGATAGGCGAGCGTCGGGTTCACGATCGGGATGCGGCGCAGGTCGTGGTTCGTCGGCCAGACGTACCGGTCGCGCGCGCCGACGAAGGTGGCCACGTCCGCGGAGTCAGCGAGGATGTCGAGCAGCACCTCGTTGCCGAAGTTCGGGCCCGCGGCGTCGACTCGCAGGTCGAAGGCATCGACGAGCTGGTCGTAGAACTCCGCCCATTCGCTGCGGGGCGCGATGCCCGGCACCCAGATTCGGTGCCCGCGCAGCCGTTCCGGTGTCAGTGTGCGCGCGGAGGCGAGTGGATGCCGTGGTCCGACCAGGAGTTCCAGCGGCGAGTCGAACGCGTGGATCATCCGCACGTCGGGCGGCAGTGTGGCCGGGTCGGTGACCGAGCGGAACGAGGCGTCGACATCGCCCGCCTGCAACGGCGGTGACCGCCACGCGCGGGTCGTTGACCCTGAGGGTCACCACGTCGAGGTCGGTACCGGGATGCGAGCGCCAATAGTCGTGCAGGACAACGGCTTGTGCGCTGCGCAGGCCGAGCACGTCGATCCGCAGGGCCCGTGAACCCGGCCTGATCGCGGTGATCGCGCGGTCGACACTCGTGACGACGGCCCGCGCGTGCGGAAGGAACGCCTGGCCATCCAGCGTCAGCTCGACTCCTCGCGCGCCGCGCGTGAACAGTCGGACACCGAGCTCACGCTCCAGGGCGGAGATCCGCTTCGAGACGGCCTGCTGCGTCACGCCGAGCTCGTCGGCCGCGTGTTGCAGCTGCCCGAGCTCGGCCGCCCGGACAAACGATCGCACTGCCTCAGTGTCCACTGCGTCAGCCTATGTCTGCACAACCGATCGTTGTGGCTCGCCGACATCCAGTTGTTTGAAACGGTCGCCTGGACGCTGATCTGATCCGGAGACTCAATCATCGGTTGTGCGAAGGAGTCGCATGGGGCGCAGCTTCGGCTGGCTGTGGTCGGCCTACGCCATCAGCACCTACGGCACGTGGATCGCCTTCGGGGCGTTCCCGTTCATCGCGGTCCAGGTGCTGCACTCGTCGGCGTTCGCCGTATCGCTTCTGGAGGCTGCCGGGCTCGCCGTCGCCGCGCTCGTCGCGTTTCCGCTCGGGCCGTGGGTCGAGCAACGGGCGAAACGTCCGGTGATGGTCGCGATGGACCTGGTCCGGTTCCTCGCGATGGCGAGCATCCCGATCGCGTACGTACTCGGATCGCTGTCCTACGGCCAGCTTCTGGCCGTCTCGGTCGTCTGCGGAACCGCGGGCATCGCCTTCACCGCCGCGTCCGGCGCGTACCTGAAACACCTGGTACCTCGTCAGCATCTCCTCATCGCGAACGGGAGGTTCGAGGGCACGCTGTGGGTGGCGACGGCGGCAGGACCACCGGTCGGTGGCGCGCTGATCGCGTTCCTCGGCCCGGTGATCACCATCGCGGCCGACGCTCTCAGCTACCTGTTGTCGGCGTTCGGAGTCCTCCGCATCCGCGGCGGCGACGTCGCGGCGCCGGCCACCAGGTTACGTGGCGCCGACCTGCTCAACGGGTGGCGGTTCATCCTCGGCGACCGCGTGCTGAGGCGCCTGTTCCTCAACTCGATCCTGGTCAGCGGCCTGATCATGGCCACCGTGCCGCTCCTGGCGGTCCTTCTGCTCGGCCGGTACCACTTTCCGGCGTGGCAGTACGGCCTCGCGTTCGGCATCCCGGCACTCGGCGGCTTCGTGGGCGCGCGCCTGTCCGCACGCCTGGAAGCCCGCTACGGGCGTTACCGGGTCATGATCGTCTCGGGCTGGCTGCGCTCACTCTTCCCGCTCGGCCTCACCCTCACCGGACCAGGGATCCCCGGACTCCTCACCGTGATCATCGTCGAGGGCCTGCTCATCACCTGCATGGGGATCTTCAATCCGATCTACGCGACAGAACGCCTGCAACGCACCCCTGCGGACCGCACCGCACAGGTCATCAGCACGTGGACCGTCAGCAGCAGGCTCGTGCAGGCGACGCTGATGGTGATCTGGGGAGCCCTCGCCACCTTCACCGGCCCGCTCGCCGCGATCGCCGTCTCCGGCGTTCTGCTGCTCGCCACCCCGCTTCTGCTGCCACGGTCAGGGTTCGAACACCACCGTGACCTGGCCTGTCCGGCCTGCGCTGTCTGTACGACGTGCGCCCGTCCCTAGTGCGGTGACCACAATCCTTGCCGGTCAATTTCGCGCCCAGTAGGACGACTCGCGGCACCACGATCCGCCCGCCTGGACACGAAATGGCCCGGCAAGGGTTAGTGGTCACCGCACTAGCCAGGCGGGCGGCGGACTCCGCACACGACGGCTGCCAGCAGGACGAGCAGCACCTCGATCGCACGTGCGGACAACAACGAGGTCTCGACGACGATCCGCATCGGGATTTCCTTTCGGCCGAATTCGTGTGATTCCACGATGAAGTCCGAACGGCCGCGCGTCATCCTCCTGTTCAGGAGGGACTTGTCAGGAGGGCGTTCCCGATGGTGTGCTGGGATGAAGTGATCTCCAGGGGGTCCCGTGCACTTCAACGACGAAGTCGACTGGCCGGAAGTGTTCGGGGAGTACATTTCCCGGCCCAGCCTCGCCGATCCGCGCAATCCGCGCCGGTCCGTCTATGTCACCACGATGGTGTTCCTCGAAGGCGGTCTCAGGGAGATCGGTGACCAGCTGTCCGGCCGCAGTACGCGCAGCCGTGACGAGCTCGCGGGCGCCCGGTTGACGCGCGGCATCATCCTGCGCCGTGCCGCCGTCGTCGTAGCCGAGCTGCCGGTGGCCGTGCCTGTCGGCGAAGGTGCGTTCCGTGACCGCTGGGAAGGAAACGGTGGCATGGCGAACTTCTTCATGTGCCTCGTGAAGTACACGTGCACGGCGCCGCGCTGGGGCCTTTTCCTCGACTACGGGCCGCGCCGCGCACTCGCCGAACTGCCCAAGGTGCGCAACGGTGAACTCGAACTCACCGATCTCGTCACGAAAATCGCCACGCACGACCTGCGGATGCGGATCCGATTAGCGAGGTACTGGCTGTTCCAGCTGTCGCTGACCATCGATGCCAAGTGGCAGGCCGTTGCCACGAAAGCCTATCGCGAAATGCTCGACGCGTATTCCACGCGATGGGTGCCGGTGTACGAGGAAGGCCTGCGGCTGCTCGGTGTGCGGTTCCGGCCTGACATCACACCGGGAAGGCTCAGCGCGATGGTGTCGGCGCAGACTTCGGGTTTCGCGCAGCACATCGCGGGCACCGGTGACGACACGAGGGAGTACCGCGACCTGTTCGTGGCGTCCGTCGAGGCGTTGATCTACGCCGCACTCGACCCCGGTGACGGGCGCGGCATACCGGAGGCGCTGCGCGGGATCCTCCGCGGGCGCCCGTAGCGTTTCAGCCCTTCACCCCGGTGTGGGCGAGACCCTCGATGAACTGCCGTTGTGCGAGCACGAACACGACGAGGATCGGTACGGCGGTCAGGGTGGCGCCTGCGAGCTGGACGTTCCACATCGGACCGCCGTAGTTGTCGACGAACTGGGTGAGCGCCTGCGGCAGGGTGTACCTGTCCGGCGCGGACAGGTAGACGATCGGTTCGAGGTAGAGGTTCCACGAGTGCAGGAACGTGAAGATGGCGACCGCCCCGAGCGCGGGCCGTGAGAGCGGCAGCGCCACCTTCCAGAAGATCCCCGGCCTGCCGAGGCCGTCGATCCGCGCCGCCTCCTCCAGTTCCGGTGGCAGGGCGAGGAAGAACTGGCGCATGATGAAGATCGCCAGCACGCACGGCGCCCCGAAGATCGGCACGACGATCAACGGCCAGTGCGTGTTCACCAGGCCCAGCGACTGGAACAACTGGAACAGCGGCACGATGGTGACCTCGCTGGGGATCAGCAGCCCGGTCAGTACGACGACGAACAGCACGTTCTGGCCGGGGAACCGGATGCGGGCGAACGCGTAGCCGGCCGCCGCGGCGACCGCCATCGTGCCCGCCGTCACGACCAGCGCGATGTAGAGACTGTTGAAGTACTGCTGCCCGAACGGTTGCAGCTCGAAGACCTGCCGATAGGTGTCCAGCGTCCACGACGAGGGCAGCGGCGACACCGAGAAGATCTCGCTGATCGGCTTCATCGACGAGGTGACCATCCACCACGTCGGGAAGACGAACGGCACGCACAGCACACAGAGAAGGCCGTAGAGGGCGACTTTACGCCTCATGGAGCACCCACTTCCGGCGCATTCGCCACTGCACCAGGGTGAGCGCGGCGACGATGACGAAGAGCAGCACCGAGAGCGCGGCGCCGTAGCCGAAGTGGTGGAACTGGAAGGCCTGCTGGTAGAGGTAGTAGACCAGCACGGTGGTGGACGTGCCGGGGCCGCCCTGGGTGAGCACCGCGATCTGCGCGAACACCTGCAGTGAGCCCACGATCGTGATGATCGAGGTCAGCAGGATGGTCGGGCTGATCAACGGAAGGGTGATCCGGGCGAACCTCGTCCACGAGCCCGCACCGTCCAAAGTGGCCGCCTCGTACAGGTGCGCCGGCACGCCCTGCAGTGCGGCCAGGAACAGCACCATGTTCAGGCCGACGTTCTTGAGCACCTGCACGACGATCACCGCGACCATCGCCGTGTTCTCCGTGCGCAGCCAGTTCGGGCCGTCGATCCCGAAGAACCCGAGCAGGCCGTTGACGCTGCCGTCGGGTTGCAGCATCAGCTGCCACACCAGCGTCCACGCCACGAGGGACACCAGCACGGGGGAGAAGAACAGCGTGCGGAAGAACGTCGTGCCGCGCAGCCGCTGGTTGAGCAGCACCGCCAGCGCGAGCGCGAGGCTGAGGTTGAGCACCACCAGCCCGGCGGCGAACCACGCGGTGGCGCCCAGCACGTCGCGCAGCTTCACGTCGGCGGCGAGTCGCTGGTAGTTCTCGGCGCCGACGAACTCGAACGTACCGGCCAGCACGTTCCACTCGTTCAGGCTGTACCAGCCGACCATCGCCAGCGGCAGCAGCACGAACAGTCCACTGCCGAGCAGTGCCGGTGCGATGAACAGGTATCCGGCGAGGTTGTCGCGCCGCCGGTGGGTCCAGAAACTCATCGGCCTGCCAGGATCGGATCGATCTTCGCGCAGACGCCGTCGAGGACGGCCTTGACGTTCGCGCCGGGCTGCCACAGCGGGTCGAGTGCCGAGCGGATCGTCTGGTCCAGCTCCTCCTGGTGGGGATGGCTGGGCTTGACCACGCCCTTCTCGATGCCGTCGACGACCACCCTCTGCAGCTGGTCCGGCTTGATCAGCGGGTTGCTGCGCGCCAGCGTCTCGGCGTTGAGCAGCGAGGAGCGGACCGACGGGAAGAACTGCGCCAGCTTGGCCGAGTTGGCCGCGTTGGTGAAGAAGCCGAGGAAGTCCGCCGCGGCCGCAGCGTTGGGCGACTTCTTCATCACCCCGACACCGGCCTGCCCGATCACCGCGTAGTCACCCTTCGGCCCGGTCGGCAGCGGCAGCAGCGTCCAGCCGAACTTGGCGTCCTTCAACGCACCCGCGCGGGAGATCTGGCTGATGGCCATCGTCGCGTCGCCCGCGAAGAAGTCCACTGTCGTGCCGGGGCCGGGGATGGCCTTGTCGGTGAAGATCGCCTTGTGCAGGAACGACATGGCGTCGTTCATCTCCTTGCTGGCGAACTCGCATTTGCGGCCGTCCTCGCTCCACGCCGACGCGCCCCAGCCACGCCAGATCGTCGCGAGCGCGTCCCAGTTCTGGTACTTGAAGTCGGGCAGCACCAGTCCGCTCTTGCCTGCGACCGCGGCGATCGCCTGGTCCCAGGTCCAGTTCGCGGGGACCGGTCCGCCGAGCAGGTCGGTGTTGACGAACAGGCCGAACGGCGAGGTCGAGAACGGGTAGGCGTAGAGCTCGCCGTCGCGTTCCCAGAGCTTCGTGGCGCTGGGCCGCAGCTCGCCGGCGTTCTCGATCTTGGCCTTGATCGGCGCGAGCGCACCGGACGAGACGAAGGCGGGCGCCGACTTCTCCAGGATCCACGCCAGGTCCGGCGCGTTGCCGCCGGCGATCTGGGTGGTCAGTGTCGTGGTGTAGGTGTCGGCGGGGACGGACTCGAACTTGATGTCGGCGATGTCCGGGTGCGCCGCCTTGTACTCGGAGGCGATCCCGTTGAGCAGCGTGAGGTGGGCCTCGTTGGCGGTCCACACCGTCATTCGCAACGTCCTGGGGCCGGTCGGCGCGGCGGAGCCACAGCCGGTCAGCATGAGCGCGATCACGGCAGCGGCGGCGAGTCGCTTCATGAGGTCTTCTCCTTCAGTAGCCGGAGATGTCGGGCCAGCGGAGCTCGACGCCGTCACGCGTGAGCCGGTGCTGGAAGTCGGCGAGCAGCGCCGGTGTGTTGCGCACGGCGCGGGGGGTGACCCGGTGTGCCAGGCAGAAGTCGGCCAGTGCGCCGGCGACCTCGCCGACGTTCCACTCGACGGGGTGCAGCCGGTGGGAGCCGTTGGTGATGTGCGTGGTGCCGATGTTCTTGCCCGCGGGCAGGAGGTTCTCCACCCGTTGCGGGATCAGCGCGCCGAGCGGGATCTCGAACGGGCAGCTCGCCACGTCGAGGTAGTTGTCGCCGCCGGTCGAGGGGTGCAGGTCGATGCGGTACATGCCGACCCCGACGGCGTCGGCGTGCTGCACCGCGCCCTTGTCCCCGCGCACGGCGAGCGAAAGGTCCTGTTCGACGATCGTGTACTCGGCGCGAATCCGCCGGGACTCGCGGACGTACGGCGCCTGGGCCAGTCCGTCCGCGCTGCCGGTCACGTCGCCGCGCAGCCGCAGGCCGGGGAAGCCGGTGCCGCCGTCGGTGCGAGGGGCCTCGGTCTGCAGCCAGTAGAGCACCGAACGGGACAGCTCCCTGGCCGCCTGGATGTGCTGCCGGGCGTCGGGCACGTCGATGATCGGCGACTCGAAGTAGTCGATCATCGGCCAGTTGACCAGGCAGATGTCGCTCGGGTAGGCGCCTTCGGCGAAGTTGCGCCGCGCGGCGATCCGCCGGAACGTCCACAGGTTCCCGTCGCCCGCGCTTAACCGCTGGTCGGACTGGACGGCGAGCGGGTCGTCGTCCGGGTTCGGGGTGAAGGTGCGCTCGGCGATCTCCAGCGTGCGCGGGTCGGGGGAGCGGAACCCGAGCAGCGGGCCGCCCCAGAACGACGGCTCGTAGCCGCGCCAGAAGTCATAGCGCGCCGGCTTGTCGATGGTGTGGTCACCGTCGACGTGGTCGACCGCGAAGCACACCGAGACGGCCTGCATGTTCGCCGGCTGCGCGACGTCCGGCGCGCTGGGCTCGTCGGTGTCCGAAGTGGACTCGAAGCCGGTCACGTACTCCGTGCCGGACAACGCCAGCAGCTCGCCGGTCTCGGTGGCGTCCAGAATGTACGGAGCGGTGAGTTCGATGTCGTCGATGTCGTCGCGATGCGTGACCGTCACGGAGGTGACCCGGTCGCCGTCGGTCCGTGCCGCGATCGGCCGGTAGGGCTGCAACACCGTGAGCCGCCCCGATCCCCGGTACGGTGCCAGCATCTCCTCGATCACCGCCATGGCGACTCTCGGCTCGTGACACAGCCTGCTGACGTTGCCCGCGCCGGGATTGAGCTCGCGCCACGCCCTGGAGCGCGCGGTCAGCGGGTAGTGGCGGCGGTAGTAGTCGCGGATGCCGTCGCGCAACGCCCGATAGCTCGCGGTCACGCCGAACCGCTCGACCCAGCTGTGCTCGTCCGGCGGCACGGCCTGACTGGTGAGCTGGCCGCCGAGCCAGTCGTACTCCTCGGTGAGCACGACCCGGCGACCGGCCCGCAGCAGGGCCAGCACGGCGGCGACGCCGCCAAGACCGCCGCCGACCACGACGACGTCCGCGGTGTTGTCGAGCACGTGGATCCTTCCGTCAGTTGCGCGGAGCAGAGAGTGTCGTGCCCTCAACGGGTTCGCATCGCAGCAGCTCCTGCGGCGTGGTGTTGTGTTCGAGCACCTCGGCGAGCAGCCGCACCGCTCGGCGGCCCATCTCCCGGCGGGGGATGTGGAAGCCGGCGAGATCCACGCCTGCGGGCGCCGGGCGGGTGGCCGCGCCGAGCGTGAGCACCGAGAGGTCGCCGGGTACCGAAAGGCCGCGTTTCCGTGCCGCGAGAACGAGTTCCGCCCCATCGGCGGTCTCCTCGGCGAACACCGCCGTGACACCGGACTCGAGCAGCACGTCTAGTTGTGCGGTCGCGACGTGCATCCCCTTGACCCCATGGGCGGCCACACCTTCGCGGAACCCGCGCAACCGGTCGGCCGACGACTCGGCGCCGGTGCCCGATCCCACGTAGGCGAGGTGGCGATGGCCGAGCGCGGTCGTGCGTTCGACGAGCTCGCGTACCGCCGAGACGTAGTCGGCACCGACGTAGGGCACCGGCCCGCCCGCGTCGTCGCGTCGGCCGATCGACACGAACGAGATGCGTTCGGCGATCAGCCGGGTCAGGTCGTCGCGGTCCACCGTGCGGCCGAGCAGCAGACAGCCGTCCGCGAGCCGGACCCTGCTGTCGTCACTGAAGATCCGGCGCCGCGGACCGGCCGCGGTGGCGCTGGTGAACAGCAGCAGGTCGCACCCGATCTCCTCGGCCTGCTCCTCGATGCCGGCCAGGAACGGGTAGTAGAAGTCCGCGCTCACGGTGGGGAAGACGGCCTCGTAGGTGAACACGCCGAGGATGCGGTTGCGCCTGCCGTGCAACGTGCGCGCGACCGGGTCGGCGACGTAGCCGGTCCGCCTGATCACGGCGAGCACGCGGGCACGGGTCTCCGGCGCGATGCGCACGTTGCCGTCCGTGCGGTTGTTGAGCACCAACGAGACCGTCGCCTGGCTGACGCCTGCCATCCGGGCGATGTCCTGCTGGGTGAGCCGCCTCGTCACATCCGCTCCCGTTGACTAATACGAATTCGCAGATTCTGGGACCTCGTCGTGCGGCCGTCAAGCCTGTAATAATTCGTATTAGCACCTTGACGGCCGTTCCTCGGCGCGAGGAGTGTGTTCGTTCGTGGACAACCTGCGCCGTCGCACCCTGCTCGTCGGCCTCGCCACCGCGGCACTGCTGCCGGTGCGCCCAGCCGTCGCCGCCCTGCCACCCTCCACTCCGGACCGCCGGCTGTTCGCTCCGGAGGAGCAGCGGTTCGCGCCGTACCAGCGGCTGCTCGCGCCGATGGTCGGTGACATGGACGCGAGCGGGTTCTTCGCGGGTGGCTGGTGGCGCAGCCCCGCCGCGCCGTACAACGCCCGCGTGCAGGAGCACGTCTACACGCTGACCTGGTTCCTGACGCAGACGCGGTCGTGGAATCACTATCGCGGCAACGCCGAACTGCTCGGCGCGCTGGACCGGGCGCTGGGGCACTATCTGGGCCTGCAGCACGCGGACGGCTCGTGGCCCGAGTATTCGGGCACCGAGCACTCGATGTCCGCCACCGGGTTCGGCCTCGGCTATCTCAGCAAGACCAACGCGTTGCTGACACGCGCGAACGTGCTGCCACAGCGGCGGACACAGATCGCGGCGGCGCTCCGGCGGGGGATGACGTGGTTCCTCAACCCCGGCAACGGCACGGTCTGGCAACCGAAGCTGCACTTCGCCAACCAGGTCACCGCCGGGCTCGCCGGTTCCGCGCTCGCGCTCAACCAGAACCCCGACGCCGTGCTGCGCGGCCAGCTGACGTCCGCGTTCGCGAGGCTCGCCGCGAACGGGCAGAGCCCCGCCGGGTTCTTCTACGAGGAGACCGGCGCCGACGTGAACTACAACTTCGAGGTGATGCTGCCCGAGATGGCCGACGCGTGGCGGCAGTCGAACGATCCGAACCTCGTGACCATGACCGAGAAGTTCACCGACTGGCTCGGCTACAACCTGCTCCGCGAGCCGGACGGGTCCGGCTGGTTCACCAACGTCGCCCCGAACGCGCGCACCAGCACGTTGTTCCTCGCCGACGTGCGGCCCGACCCTGATCGAACCGCGCTGGGCAACCAGTTCGTACCGGTCGTGCCCGCGCTCGGCGCGTTCCTGTCCGGCCGCGAAGATCTCGCCGCAGCCCGCGCCGCCTGGGCCGCCGATCCCGCGCCGGTGCCGTCGCTGGTGAAGCCGGACACCTCGCCGCGGATCCTCTCGCACGCGATCTACGGGGAGCGTTTCGCCACCCGTGCCGAGCGGACCGCCGCCGTGGCCCGGTTGCCGTACCTGCGCGATCTCACCGAGATCCGCCGCGACCAGGGCCAGGACTTCCTGTTCCTGCGCAGGGGATGCTTCTACCTCGGCGGGTACTTCGGCTCCCGGCGCGCGACCACGCTGGCTCGGACCGGACTCACGTTCCTGTGGCATCCCGTCGCGGGCACGGTGATCCAGTCGTTGAACAACAACAACTACGCGTGCTGGGCCACCGTTTTCCCCGGCCAGGCCCCGGATGTCAACGGCCCGCAGAGCGTGGAACTCCTCGGTGGCGAGCCCTACCGGTTCCGCTTCCGCACGCCGAGCGGTTCGGTCGTCACCGACATGACGGTCCGGTCCGGCTCGATCACCCGCGCGGTCACGGCCAACGCTCCGGCCACCGAACAGGTTCCGCTCGTCCTGCACCCGTCCGACGAGGTGATCTTCACGAACGGCACCCGCGCGCCGCACGGCGCAACGGTGACCACCACCGCGGATGGCCTCACGTTGCGCCGTGGTCAAGTAGTGCTCCGGATCGCCTGGGGAAGGCCGCTTCCCGCTACCCTCGCCGCCGCCACGGTGACCTACCCCGGCCGCCGCCTGCACATCCTCCGCGTGCCTCACAGCGGCTCCATCACCGTCACTGTCACCTGCTGAAACTGCTGAAACTTGGTACGAAGGGCGCTTTTGTCCACCTCAGCCTGGATCCACCGATGGATTTCTGGTGATCTTGGTTGTGGGTGTGGGTGTTGATGGTCATGTGGCCTCGTCATGCGGGCATGGCGGGGCCGCTGGTCTGTCCAGCCTTTCCACTGTGGATCTCCTGGTCTGGCCTGTTGGGGCGGGTGGTCAGTGGCTCAGGCTGGTGTGGGTGGGGCGTGGGTGTGGTGGAACAGGCCGTGCCAGGTGTCGGCCCAGGGCCAGTGCTGGGGTAGGCGCAGGGTGAGGGTGCGGGCGGTGTGGGTGATGCGGGCGGCGACCTGGACCAGCTGGCGGCGGATGGTGCCGGTTGTCGAGCCACCGCTGGCGGAGTATCAGGAACTCTGCGGGCGCGCGTTCACCGCACAGGCGTGGGAGATCGCGTGGGCGGGGGAACATGTGGACAGGCGGTGCACAACGCGTTGGGAAGTTCTGCACGATGACGCGCCGGTGTCCCTCAACGCTGTTCGGGAGCAGGCGGCTGAGCGCGTTCCGCAGAGCGAACTGCCGACGACGGCTATGATCACTCCGCCGGTGATCAGGCGATTGTTCGGCCGATGCCGCCCTGACTCGCTGGCGGAGACCGCGGTTGCGGGCGCATCTACTGGCCCTGCTGCGAAATCACGACCGCAGTTACGGGACGCGGCAGTTCCAAGAGATCCTGCGGCCTGGCGCTCGAACCGGGTGAGAGCTGCCTCCCCGCCTGGGAGCAACGCCAGGATCGCGGCGTGGTGCACGCTCCCTTCGAGGTGCCCGTCAACGAGTGGGAACCTGCGGCAGCGCGATGCGCCGGTCAGTCTGCTCGGTCTGGTTTGGCACCCCACAGGCATCGCGGGTGCGCGGCACGCGGAGAACAGGTCGGGTCGAGGTTTCGGAGAAGACTTTCGACCAGGTGCTTCAGTCCAATGAGCGGCGTAGGAAGCCCTTGACACCGAACCAGGCGAGCAGGCCGGTGGCCGCGATCAGCACCAGCAGGCAAAGCGGCAATGGCACGTGCGGCACGGCCGGGACCAGTAGTCCTCGCATGCCCTCGCTGACGTAGGTGAGCGGGTTGAACGCACACACCCATTGGAACCACGGCAGGTTGTCCAGCAGCGGCAGCGGGAACTGGGTTGCTCCGGTGAACATCATCGGGGTGACGAGCACGGCGAACACGGTGGTGACCCGATCCGGGTGCACGACCGTGCCGAGCACCATGCCCAGCGCGGCACCGCACGCCGAGCCGAGTGCCGCGATGCCCAGTGCGGGCAGCACCTTCGGCGCGGGCCACGTCACGTCGAGCAGGACGAACCCGAAGGGCACTGTGGAGAGCGCCGACACCAGGCCGCGGAGGGCGCCGAACACCATCTTCTCCACGGCCACCAGGTGGATCGGCATTGGCGCGAGCAGCCGGTCCTCGATCTCGCGCGTCCACGAGAAGTCCAGCGTCAACGGGATCGATGTCTGCTGCACGGCCGCAAAGAACCCGGTGAGCGCGATGATGCCGGGCAACAGCACGTCGCCGTAGTCGGCCTGCACGTAGCCGAGGTCGGTGAGGACCGTGCCGAAGACGAACAGCACGAACAGGGGCTGGACGATCGTCTGCAGCAGGAAACTGGGCAGCTCGCGCCAGGTGACGAAGATGTCGCGGATCAGCACCGCGTTGAACGTGGTCAGCGCGGTCATCGAAGCTCCCGGCCGGTCAGCTTGATGAACACGTCCTCAAGGCTCGGTTTGTCGATCGTCAGGTCGCGCAGCTGGGCGCCGAACTCGTCGACGACCCGCAGCACCGCAGCCGGCACCGGTGCGGTGGCACCGTTGGCGTGCAGGAGGAAGGTGTTGCCGCCGAACGACTCCACCCGGCCAACACCGTCCACAGTGGACAAATTGGTGGCGAGCTGGCCGGGGTCGGCGCCGCGGGGGTCGACGGTCAGCCGCACCGTGGTGTCGCCGGGCAGTGCGCTGGTCAGCGCGGCCGGGGTGTCCAGGGTGAGCAGCCTGCCGTGGTCGATGATGCCGACCCGGTCGCAGAGCCGGCCGGCCTCGTCCATGTCGTGGGTGGTCAGCACCACGGTGACACCGTCGTCGCGCAGCCGGGTGATCTGGTCGTACAGGAACAGTTTCGCCTGCGGGTCCAGCGCGTTGGACGGCTCGTCGAAGAACATCACCCGCGGCTGGTGCATCAGCGCCCGCGCGATCATCACGCGCTGCTGCTGCCCGCCCGACAGCGGCATGATCCGGCTCGCCCCGAACTCGGTGAGCCCCAGCCGGCCGAGCAGGACGTCCGCGCGCCGCCTCCGTTCGGTGCGGCGCACACCGTGGTACGCGGCGTGGAACACCAGGTTCTGACGTACGGTCAACGCGCGGTCGAGGTTGTTGTGCTGCGGCACCACGGCGAGAAGAGCTCTTGCGGCACTGGGGTTCGCGACCACGTCGACGCCCTCCACCTCGGTGCTGCCCGACGTGGGCAGCATCCTGGTGGTCAACACACCGATCGTGCTGGTCTTGCCCGCGCCGTTGGGGCCGAGCAGACCGAAGATCTCGCCACGCCGCACGGTGAAGCTCAGGTTGTCGACGGCCGGGTTCGACTGCTTCGGGTAGCGCTTGACCAGCCCGCTGACGACGACCGCGTCGGTCATGCGTGTTCCAGGATCCGGGAGCCCGGCGCGACGTCACCGACCGGGATGAGCACGCGATGGCCGGCCGCGCACTTGGCGAGGCTCTTCCGGTACTCCTGCACGAGGTGTGGCCGCATCGGGTCGTCGGACGCCGACAGCTCGACGGCCGTGCGGTAGCAGTGCACCGCGGCCGGGTGGTCACCTGACGCCGCGGCGCGGCCGGCCGCGCCGGCGAGTGCGGTGCGTGCCCACTCGGCGAGCTGCGCGGTCGGCCCGTCCGAGGCAGCGGAAAGGCGCACGGCCTGACCGAAGTGATGGGCGAGCAGATCCGGTCGCGCCACGGACTGCGCGTTCAGCCACATGGCGGCTCTGCGGTGCTTCTCCGCGCGGGCCGCGACCGGGAGCTGGTGGTAGGCCACGTCCAGTACCCCGGCTTGCCGGAACGTGTACTCGACCTCGCCGGGCATCGAGCTGGTCGCCGAGCGGCGCAACAACTCCCTGCGCTCGCACAGGTCGAGACACTGTGCGACGTCGCTGCCGTCGCCGATCGCGGAGAGGGCGCCGGACCACACCGTCGCGCCGACCACCGCGGCGTTCTGCAGCACGGTTTTCGCCTCGGCGGGCAGGGTGTCCAGCCGCGCGGCGATGATCCCGCGCAGCGCATGGGTCAACGTCGGGAATTCCGCGCACCAGCCGGTGCCGATCGCCCGGACGTACTCCTCGGCGAAGAACGGGTTGCCGCCGATCCGCTTCAGCAGACCGGTGCTGTTCCTGGCCGACCTGCTGTCCGTCGGCGCCAGCAGCGCGTCGAGCAGGCGGCTGGTGCCGATCTCGGACAGCGGGGACAGGGTGATCGTCGTGCTGGTGCGCCTCCCGCCGCCCCATGCGGGCCGCAGCCAGCGCAGCTCGGGGCGGGCGGTCGCGACGACCAGCAGTGGTGCCGATCCGGCGCGCTCGGGCAGTTGCTGCACGAAGTCCAGCAACGCGTCGTCGGCGCGGTGCAGGTCCTCGAAGGTGACGACCAGCGGTGCCGATGTGCGCGGCCGGTCGAGGAGGCATGGCGCGGGTGCGTCGAGCGTCAGGAACTCCGTGCCACCGGGGATCGTGGCGGCCAGTTCGGCGACCAGCCTGGTCTTGCCGATGCCCGCGTCGCCCAGCACGGTGACGAGCTGGGGCGTGCGGGTGTGGCCGACCTCCTCGACGAGGTCGCGCAGCAACCGCAGTTCGCGGTCGCGATCGATCAGTGGGGCGGTGGGACGTACCGGGGTCTCGCGGATGCCCGTGAGGTCCCACGCGGTGTCGGCGGACGCGTACTGGAACACCCGCTCGGTGAGGTTGCGAGTGACGTCGCACACCCGGACGTCGCCAGGGGAGAGCTGGGTCAGCAGCTGAAGTCCGTTGTCCATGATCTGGCTGCTCACCAGTGGTGCCGAGGCCTCGCTGGTGCGCCGCACCAGTGTCTCGCCGGTGGTCACGGTGATCCGCAACGACGAGGTGAACCGTTCGCTCAGCGCCATCGCGGCGCGGACGGCGCGCTCGGCGTCGTCCTCACGGGTGCGGGAGGTGCCGAAAAGTCCCAGCGTGATCGGACCTGCGGAACTGTGCACGAGACCGCCGAACGCGGTGATCTGGTCGTCGATCGCGCTCATCAGTGCGCGGATCTCGTCATCGGCGTACTCGGGGTCGTCCTCGTCGGTGTCCGCGACGACCACGACGGCGGTGACCCCCCTGCGTTCCGCGGTCACGTCGCGCGGCGCCCGCTCGCAGACCTCGGGGCGGCGCTGCTCGGGGATGGCAATGCGCTCGGGGACGGCCGTGGCGACACGGGGGAGCGACAGCGCGGCGTCGTGGTCGAGGATGCCCTGGTGCAGGTCACGCAGCTCGTGGCCGGGTTCGATGCCCAGCTTCTCGCGCAGCAGGGTGCGGGTGCGGCGGTACACGGCCACCGCGTCGGCCTGCCTGCCGGAGCGGTACAGGGCGCGCATCAGCTGACCGCACAGGCGCTCCCGCAGCGGTTCGGCCGCGACCAGTGCCTCCAGCTCGGAGATGGCCTCGTGGTGGCGACCGCACGCGAGGTCGGCCTCGACGAGGTCCTCCCATGCGGCGATCTGCCCGTTCTGGACGGCGGTGAGCTCGGGCCACGTCATGCCGGTCTCGACGAGGTCGGCCAGCGCCGGCCCGCGCCACAGATTCACCGCCGTGCGCAGTTTGTCCGCGGCCTGGTCCCACGAGCCCGTCGCGAGGTCGGCCCTACCCTGCTCGGTGAGCCGCTGGAACCGGGTCAGGTCGAGTGCCTCGGGTTCGACGCGCAGCAGGTATCCGGGTGCGTGTGTGAGGAGCGCGGCGGTCGGCGTGGAATCGCCCTCATTGCCGAGGTTTTCTTCCGCGAGGATTCCTCGAATACCGCACACGGCGTTCTGCAGCATCTTCCGCGCGGTCGGCGGTGCGTCCTCGCCCCATAATGCCGTCATCAGCCTGCTCGTCGGCACCACGGTGTTTGCGTGCAGCAGCAGGAAACCCAGCGTCGACCGTTGCTTGGGGCTGCCGAGTCGAACTGCAATGCCGTGGTCGACTACTTCCAAAGCCCCCAGGAGCGAAAAATACATGGTCCCCGTCCAGGCGTCAGGAGCGCGTGTACCGCAGTACATGTAGGTGTAACCATCGATTAGCGTTGGTGTGAGTGTAGACAGTGCGGCGCAGAAGATAACTGGACCAAAAGCTAGTTCTGTCGATCTCATTTGGTTCCGGCGAAGATTAGGATTTTTGCTAGGGTTTCATCGGGGGAGTAAAACGGGGCCGCAACTTGATCGGTGCAGTCCTGGTGGACGCTCGACGATTACCGTGCAGTGGGGCGTGAATTGGTGAACTGTGCTTCACCGCTCGTGCAGACCGTTGGGGTGACGAACCGTGCGATTCAACCTGCTAGGCCCGCTGGAAGTTGTCGACGAGGCCGGCGCCCAGGTGCCTTTGTATGGGGTCAAACAGCGTGCTGTACTGGGCTATTTGTTGTTGCACGGCGGTGAAGTCGTGGCCGTCAGCAGGCTGCTGAAGGTCGTCTGGGACGGCGATGCTCCGCCGACCGCCCGAAAGATGCTGCAGAACGCGGTGTCGACGCTGCGCGGCATCCTTTCGCCTGAAGGAGAAGCGAAAGCTTCTGCGCTGTTACTGACCCAACCCCCAGGCTATTTGCTTCAGTTTGAGGCCGAACGTCTTGATGTGACCCTCTTCCAGCGGCTCGCTGACCGCGGACATTCGGAACTTGCTCTCGGTTCGTGGGAAAAAGCGGCGAAGACCTTGCGCGAAGCACTCGCGTTGTGGCGTGGTCCCGCATTGGCGGATCTGGCCGAGCTGGGCATGTCCTGGCCGGAGCTGTCGGCTTTGCAGGACAGCAGGCTCGCTGTCTACGAGGACCGCTTCGACGCCGAGCTCGCCTGTGGCGCCCACCAGAACGTCGTCGGTGAGTTGGAGGTCCTCGTCGAGACCGAGCCGCTGCGCGAACGGCTGTGCGGCCAGCTCATGATCGCCGCGTACCGGTGCGGCCGGCAGGTCGACGCGCTCGCGGTGTACCGCGCGACCAGAGCTGCCCTGATCGAGCAGCTCGGCGTGGAGCCGTGCCGCGAGCTGCAGCAGCTGGAACGCGCGATTCTCAACCACTCACCGGACCTCACACTGCCTGCGCAAGCGGCCCCGGTCGTCATCGCCGTCGCGGACCCGGCCGACGTGCCCGGGAACGAGGCCCCGCTGGTCGAGCGGCGGTGGGTGAGCGTGCTGCTGGTCGCGGCCAACCTGGATCCGCGCGTGTACGGCAGTGACGTCGAAGAGTTCGCCGACGCCCACACGAGCACGGCCGACACGATTCGCGCCGAGGCCGAGCGGTTCGACGGAACGGTCATCAGCGGTATCGGCTCGACGTGGTGGGTGGTCTTCGGCGTGCGGTCCGCCAAGGAGGATGACGCCGAACGGGCGGTCCGCGCAGCCGTCGCGATCCGCAATCGCTGCCACGAGACGTGGCCGTCACCGCGGTTCGCGGTGACCACCGGCGATGCCCTCGTGACCCATCGACCGGACGCTCCGCCCGCGGTGACCGGCACGGTGATGCGCCAGAGCTGGAACCTCGTGACCACGGCGTCCGCCAACGACGTGCGGGTCTGCGAGGTGACTCGGCGGGCCAGCGAGGGCACGGTGGTCTGCTCGGTGTCGGACGACCCGTCGACCGGCTGCCTGGTCGAGGCGATCCGCGCGCGTCCGGTGCAGCGGGTGGCGGCGCCGTTCGTGGAACGCGACCGCGAACTGGACCTCTTGCGAGGCCTGCTCGGCAACGTCGTGCGACACCGGCGGCCGCACCTGATGACCGTGCTGGGGGAACCCGGCCTGGGCAAGACCCGATTGCTGGCGGAGCTGGCGCGCGCCGCGGAGGACTCGGTGCAGTGCCTGGTCGGACGGGCGTCGGCGTTCGCCGAGAACATCACGCAGGCCGCACTGTCCGACATCATCGTCGAGTACGCGGGGATCGGGGAGAAGGACACCGTCGTCGACATCGGCCGCAAGCTGGCCGGCGTGGTGTCCCGGCTGATGGGTGACGGCGAGACCGCGACGTGGATGTTGTCGCATCTGCGCAGGCTCGTCCTCGGCGGGCACGGCGACGTCGCGGACGCCTTTGCCGCCTGTCGCACGGTTCTCGAGGAGATCGCGGTGGTGCGGCCGCTGGTGCTGGTGTTCGAGGATCTGCACCAGGCGGACGACACACTGCTGGACTTCGTGGGTGAGCTGGCGGAGCGGGCGGCGAAGGTGCCGCTGTTCGTCGTCGTCACCGCGCGCCCGGAGCTGCTGGAGCGCAGGCCCGACTGGGGCCGGGGCAGGCGCGGCGCCACGGCCACCACGCTCGACCGCCTGTCCGACGCGGCCACGTCGCGCCTGCTGGGGCATCTGGTCGAGACGCACGGGATGTCCGTCAGCCCCGGCGGTGAGCTCGTCGCGAGCGTCGGCGGAAACCCGTTGTTCGCCACCGAGTACGCGCGGATGTTGCGGGACGACGGTTCGGCGGTTCGCCCGCCGCAGTCCGTCCGCGGTGTGATCGCCGCGCGGCTGGACACGCTGACGCCCGCGGCGAAGGCGGTGCTGCAGGACGCGGCGTTGTTCGGTGACGTCGTGTGGGCCGACGCGGTGGCCGCGGTGGGCGAGCGGAATGCCGAGGAGGTCGCGCGGCTGCTCGAACACCTGGAGGCGCGGGACTTCCTGCGCTTCTCGCCTCGCGCCAGGACCGCATCAGAGATCCGCTACACCTTCGGTCACGCTCTGGTCCGCGATGTCGCTTATGGACAGATGGCGAGGTCGGTGCGAACGCGGAAGCACCGGTTGGCCGCCGAGTGGATCGAGCGGTCCCTGGGCGGCGACAGCGACCTGCTCGCCCGGCATCGCGACGCGCTCACCGCCACGCGGGCGCCTCGGACAGTCCCATCGACCGGTCGCGCATGAGCCTCGCGACCTGGTGGTGCTGCCCGTGCTCGCTGCTCTCGAACCACTGGATGACCTGCTCCTGCTTGTCGGGCTGTTGTTCCTGGCTCAGCTTGAACACGGACTGCACCGACTCGACGTGGAGCCGGAACGCGGCGACATAGGGGAGCAGCTGGTCGAAGTAGGACAGTGAGCTGGCCATGTCCCAGCCGATGCCGAACCGGCCCTCGAGCTGGCTGACCGTGCGGGTGATGACCGCCAGCACCTCGGCGGGCTGGTCGACGAGTGTGATGGAACCCGTGACGTGCACCGCGGTGAAGTTCCACGTCGGTGCCGCCGGTGTCACGCCACACACGGCGGGCGAGAGGTAGCCGTGCGGTCCGTGGAAGACCACAAGTGCCCTGTCCCCGCTGCGCAGTGCGGCCCACTGCGGATTCTTGCGGTTGATGTGTCCGACGAGAAACCGGCCGGCGAGCGCGCCATCCGAATCAGACTCCGCGACCACGGGCAGGTGAGCGGCGACGGGAACGCCGTTGCGGGGGGTGGTGACGAAGAGCGCCAGTGGGTTCGACCGGACGAGGTCGAGTGACTCCTGGCAGCTTTCCTCGGCGTACATCTCTGGTACGTACATGGGCACACCCCGTTCAGCCGATGAGAGCTTTCGTGATCTCCGCTGCGCGGACGGCCGTGGTGGACAGCAGTCCGGATGAGATGCCGTGCGTGTGTTCGGTGGCACCCTGCACATAGATGCCGCACCGGACATCGTCCGTGGTGACCAGGCGGTAGTTCCGGTCCACCTGGAACAGTCCCTCGTCGTCCTCCTTGACGTAGCCGGCGAGGTCGCCGAGGAGCTGCCGCGGGGTGGCGGGGCGGTAGCCGGTCGCGTAGATCACGTAGTCCGAGTCGAGCTGCAGCCGTTCACCGGTCGGCAGGAACTCCAGTTCCAGGTGGACCGGGCCGTTGCCCTGGCGCAGCCCGCGGATCTTCGACGTGTGGATCAGGCGCAACCGTTCGGTGCCGCGTACCAGCTCCTGGTAGTGCCGCCGGTAGAGCTCCTTGGTGAGGTCGAGGTCGACGACCGAGTAGTTCGTGTTGGCGTGGTAGGACATCAGCGACTTCTTGACGTCCGGGGGTGCCTGGTGAAAGTCGTCGACGGCGGCCGGATCGAAGATCCGGTTGGCGAATGGGCTGTCGTCCGCGACGCTGTAGCCGCGCCGGGAGAAGATCGCGCGCACCTCGGCCTGCGGAAAGCGGTCGAGCAGATGGTTCGCGATCTCGGCGGCGCTTTGGCCGGCACCGACCACGGTGAACCGATGTGGCTGGTCGCCGGGAAGTTCCGCGGTCCGCCGCAGGAAGTCCGAGCTGTGCCAGACCCGGTCGGACACCTGGACGTCGTCCGGCATGTCCGGGGTGAGTCCGGTCGCGACGACCACGTTGCGGGCCCGGCATGTCCGGGTCCGTCCGTTCTCGTCGACGACGACGTCGAGCTCGGTGATCCGGCCGCCGTTCTCCACCGGGCGGATGGCGGTGACCGCGGCGTCGTAGGTGACGACGTGGTCCAGTTTCGCCGCGCTCCAGCTGAGGTAGTCGTGGAACTCCACACGTGACGGCATGAGCACCTGGTGGTTGATGAAGTCGATCAACCGGCCCTTGTCGTGCAGATAGCACAAGAAGCTGAACTCGCTGCGCGGATCCCGCATCGTCGCGAGGTCCTTGAGAAACGAGATCTGCATCGTCGCGCCGTCGATCAGCATGCCGCGGTGCCAGCCGAACTCCGGTTGCCGCTCGAAGAACACTGCCGAGACGTCCGACTCACCGCTCTCGTGCAGCGCGATGGCCAATGCGAGGTTCGCGGGACCGAACCCGATCCCGGCCACGTCCACGACTTCCGGCTCCTCTTGCGATGGCAACGGATTCACCTCGCCGGCTCTGGGAGACAATCTCGGTTGGAAGTGCAATCTAGATCCGGCCGCTCCGCAGCCCGGAAATCATCGAGTAATCACCACAAGTCGTTGCGAGCCAATGGGTGCGACGTGGAACCCTGTAATTGTCGGGTCACCGTGGCGTTGCCATATCTTCCACCTGCGTTCGAAGTCCTTGTGCACGTCCGCCGGGAGGGATTGTGACGATCAGCCTGAATCTTGCCGCCACCTTGTCGGTGGCCGAGACGGAACACATGGAAGTGCACGCGCTGGCCGCCGAGCTCGCGGGCACCGCGCCCGGCCTGGTGGACGAGATCGACTGGTTGGACCGCGTCCGCTCGTTGTCCAATGGGCTTCCTGAGTCCTTGCGCCGCGCGGTGCGCGACTTCCGCCGATACTCCGGTGAGGACGGTCTGCTGCTGATTCGCAACCTCCCCGTCGACTCCGAGTTCCTGCCCCCGACCCCCACGCGCGCCGGCTCTGTGCAGCGCGAGGCGACCGTGCCCGCCGCGGTGCTCGCGATGTTGATGTCGCAGCTCGGCGAGCTGGTCGCGTACCGGCAGGAGAAGTCGGGCGCGCTGGTGCAGAACGTGGTTCCCGTGCCGGGCCAGGAGAAGATGCAGGGCAACGCCGGCTCGACCAAGCTGGAGATGCACACCGAGAACGCGTTCCACCCGCATCGCCCGGACTTCCTGGCCCTGTTGTGCCTGCGCAGCGACCACGAGGGCACGGCGGGCCTGCAGGTCGCGTGCATCCGGCGCGCAGTGGGCCTGCTGCCCCAGGACGTCCGCGCAACGCTCGCCCAGCCTCGTTTCATCACCACCCCGCCGCCGTCGTTCGACAGCGTGATCAGCGAGGCCGTGCCGGATGCCGTCCTGACCGGCAGCCCCGACGACCCCGATCTCGTCGTCGACTTCGCCGCGACCCGACCGCTGGACGGCAAGGCGAAGGATGCTCTGCTCGTGCTGGGGCAGGCTCTCGTCGAGGTGAGTCAGAGTGTCGTGCTCGGTTCTGGCGACCTCGTGATCGTCGACAACCGCGTCTCCGTCCACGGCCGCAGCGCGTTCGTGCCCCGCTACGACGGCCACGACCGCTGGCTGCAGCGCAGCTTCGTACACCTGAACTTCCGCCGCTCGCGGGCCGCCCGTGCCGCCGACGGACACGTCATCGACGGAGCTTGAGCCGGCTCATGCGCGAACCACTCGCCGTTGTCGGACTGTCCTGCCGCTTCCCGCAGGCACCGGATCCGCATGCCTTCTGGCAGCTCCTCAACGGCGGGCACACCGCCATCACCGAGGTGCCCCCGGACCGGTGGACCCCGGACTCCGGCCCTCGCTGGGGTGGCTTCCTGTCCGACGTCGCGCAGTTCGACGCGGACTTCTTCGGCGTCTCGTCGCGGGAAGCCGTCCAGATGGACCCGCAGCAGCGGCTCGCGCTGGAGCTGAGCTGGGAGGCTGTCGAGGACGCGGGACTGGTCGCGTTGGCCGCCAGCCGGACCGCTGTCTTCGTCGGCTGTTCTCGTGACGACTACGTCGGTGTCCTCGCACGGCACGGTCTGACTTCGTCGCACCACGCGTTCGCCGGACTGTCGCGATCCATGATCGCGAACCGCGTGTCCCACTTCCTGGGCTTGCGGGGGGCCAGCGTGACTGTCGACACCGGACAGTCGTCCTCGCTGGTGGCCGTGCACCTCGCCTGCGAGAGTCTGCTCGCCGGGTCGGCTGATCTCGCGCTGGCCGGTGGCGTGCACCTCAACCTGTTGCTGGACAGTGCCATGGCGGCGGCCTCGTCGGGGGCACTCTCGCCGGACGGCCGCTGCTACACCTTCGACGCGCGTGCCAACGGGTTCGTGCGGGGCGAGGGTGGTGGACTCGTCGTGCTGAAGCGGTTGTCCGACGCGCTGGCCGACGGCGACCCGATCCGTTGTGTGATTCGAGGCAGTGCGGTCGGCAACGGTACCGGCTCGCGTTTGACGGCACCTGATCCTTTGGCGCAGCAGGAGGTCATCCGAGCCGCGTGTGCGTCCGCCGGTGTTTCGTCCGTGTCCTACGTCGAGCTGCACGGGACCGGCACGAAGGTCGGCGACCCCGTTGAGGCGCAAGCTCTTGGTGCGGTCTACGGGGATCCCTCCACGCCGTTGCCGGTCGGCTCGGTCAAGACCAACATCGGTCACCTGGAGGGCGCTGCGGGGATCGCCGGGCTCATCAAGGCGGCGTTGTGCGTCTCGCACCGGTCGCTCGTGCCCAGCCTCAACTTCTCGCGGTCCGACCTTCCTCTCGCATCGCTGGGACTCCGCGTGCAGGAGGAGACGGAGCCGTGGGGGGACCGTCCGCTGCTGGCGGGCGTCAGCTCGTTCGGGCTGGGCGGCACCAACTGCCACCTGATCATCGAGGGTGCGCCCGTCCCGGAATTGTCAGACCCTCCGGATACGATTGGAAAGGGGACTTCGGCCCCCCTGTGGGGCGGTCAAGCGGGATCGATTCCGCTCGTTTTCTCGGCGAAGTCCGAGGTCGCGCTCCGCGACCACATCTCGCGGGTGCTGGCGGTGGACGCGAATCCGCTGGATGTCGGCTATTCGCTGGTGGCGTCGCGGGCGTCGTTGCCGTGGCGTTCGGTGCTGCTGGACGGCCGTGAGCTCGCTCGCGGTGTGGCCGGCGAGCCGGGGCCGATCGTGTTCGTGGTCCCTGACACCGGCGGCGTGGCACCGGAGCTGTGGCGGTCGTGCGGCGTGGAGCCGTCCGCGGTCGTGGGGCAGTCGGTCGCCGCCGCGCGCGTGGCGGACACGTCGGGGATACCCGTTTACCCGACGGTGGCCGTGGCGCCGCAGGACTCGACATTCATCGAGATGAGCCCCGACCGGTTCCTGACGACGCTGGCCGAGGCATACGTCCGCGGCGTCCCGGTGAACTGGGAACCCCTGTTCCCGGGCGCGCGCCGGATCGGCCTGCCGACGTACCCGTTCCAGCGCCGGCGGTACTGGCCCGGCGACGACGAACCGGAAGTCGTCGTCGACCAGGATGCCGATTTCCTGGAACTGGTGTGCGCCACCGCGTCAACGGTGCTCTCCCGGACAGTCGCCGACGTCGACCGCACTTTCGAGGACCTCGGCTTCGACTCGATGCAGTCGACCGAGCTGGCCGGGAAACTGGCCGAGACCACCGGCTTGAAGCTGCCGGACTCGCTCGTGTTCGACCACCCGACGCCTCTTGTGCTCGCTGAGCACCTGCGGGCGAAGCGCCTCGGTCTGGTCAGGGCGGATGTCCCTGTCACGATCTCCTCCGAAGAGCCGATCGCGATCGTCGGGATGGCGTGCCGTTATCCGGGCGGCATCACGTCACCGGAAGATCTGTGGCGCCTGGTCGCCGACGGCGTGGACGCGATCTCCGAGTCCCCGCCGGACCGCGGCTGGGAGATGGAGTTCCCAGGCGGGTTCCTGCCGGATGCCGCGTCGTTCGACGCTTCGTTCTTCGGGATCTCGCCGCGTGAGGCGCTGGCGATGGATCCGCAGCAGCGCCTGGTGCTGGAGACGGCGTGGGAAGTCGTCGAGCGTGCGGGTATCACGCCTTCTTCGTTGCGAGGCAGCAGGACCGGTGTGTTCGTCGGCGCGGTTGCCCAGGACTACGGTGCCCGGCTGCACGAGGTGAACGGCTCGGAGGGGCATCTGCTGACTGGCACCACGTCGAGTGTCATGTCCGGCCGGGTGGCGTACACGTTCGGTCTTGAGGGTCCTGCGGTCACTGTGGACACGGCGTGTTCGTCGTCGTTGGTGGCGTTGCATCTGGCGGTTCAGGCGTTGCGCCGAGGTGAGTGTTCGCTGGCTCTGGCGGGTGGTGTCTGTGTGATGCCGACGCCGGGCATGTTCGTGGAGTTCTCTCGCCAGGGTGGTCTGGCCGCGGATGGCCGGTGCAAGTCGTTCGCGGCCTCAGCCGATGGCACCGGGTGGTCTGAGGGTGCGGGGTTGTTGTTGGTGGAGCGGCTTTCTGACGCTCGGCGGCTCGGGCATCCCGTGCTGGCCGTGTTGCGTGGGTCGGCGGTGAACCAGGATGGTGCTTCCAACGGGTTGACCGCGCCGAATGGACCCGCGCAGGAGCGGGTGATCCGCCAGGCGCTGGACGACGCTCGGCTGGCACCGTCGGATGTGGATGTTGTGGAGGCGCACGGCACCGGGACCCGGCTGGGTGACCCGATCGAGGCCAATGCCCTGCTGGCGACCTATGGCCAGGACCGTACGGTTCCGCTGTGGCTGGGGTCGCTGAAGTCGAACATCGGGCACACGCAGGCCGCGGCCGGTGTCGGTGGTGTGATCAAGATGGTGATGGCGATGCGGCACGGTGTCGTGCCGCGCACGCTGCACGTCGATCGGCCGTCGCCGCACGTGGACTGGTCTGCGGGCGCGATCGCGCTGGCCACAGAGGCCACTGTGTGGTCCTCCGGGGATCGCGTTCGCCGCTGTGGGGTCTCGTCGTTCGGTATCTCGGGTACGAACGCGCACGTGGTGTTGGAGGAGGGTCGGGAGGACCTTCCTCGTAGTCGTGTGGTTGGTGTGGGTGGTCCTCTCGTTGTGCCGTGGGTTGTTTCGGCGAAGAGTGCTGAGGCGTTGGGTGAGCAGGTGGGGCGGGTCAGGGAGCTCGCGGGTGGTTCGTGTGACGTGGGGCATGCGGATCCGTTGGACGTGGGGTTTTCGCTGGCGGTGACGCGGTCGGTGTTCGGGCATCGTGCGGTGGTGCTCGATGGTGTCGAGGTTGCGCGCGGTGTGGCGGCCAGGGGTGGGTTGGCGTTCCTGTTCGCCGGGCAGGGCAGTCAGCGGGCGGGGATGGGCCGTGAGTTGCACGAGCGGTTCCCGGTGTACGCGGAGGCGTTCGACGAGGTGTGGTCGCGGTTCGACGTCGGCGGTCTCGACCTCGACCAGACGGGCCGTGCGCAGCCGGCGATCTTCGCGCTCGAGGTGGCGCTGTACCGGCTGATCGAGTCGTGGGGCATCACGCCCGATCGGCTCGCTGGTCATTCGATTGGTGAGATCGCGGCCGCACACGTGGCCGGGGTGCTCACCTTGGATGACGCGTGCAGGCTCGTCGGGGAGCGGGCGAGACTGATGCAGGCGTTGCCGTCCGGCGGCGCGATGATCGCCGTCCAGGCATCCGAGGACGAGATCCGGCCGCACCTGACCGAGAACGTGTCGATCGCCGCGGTCAACGGCCCGAACGCGGTCGTGATCGCGGGTGATGAGCAGCAAGCCCTGGCGGCGGCCGGTCGGCGGAAGTGGAAACGACTGGCGGTCTCGCACGCCTTCCACTCGCCGTTGATGGAACCGATGCTGGGCGAGTTCCGGGCCGTGGTCGAAGGTTTGTCCTTTGCCCAGCCGACGATTCCGCTCGAAGCACACGGCGACGTGACGGATTCGGAGTATTGGGTGCGGCATGTCCGGGACACCGTGCGGTTCGCGGACAACGTGGCATCGCTGGGTGAGTGCACGTTCCTGGAGATCGGCCCGGACGGCGTGCTGTCGGCGATGGTCGACGGCGCGATCCCCACGATGCGCAGGAACCGTGGCGAGGAAACCACCCTGCTGACCGCACTCGCGCGGTTGTGGGTGCGGGGAGTGGAGGTCGACTGGGAGGCGTTCTTCGCGGGCACCGGCGCGAAGCAGGTAGACCTGCCGACGTATGCGTTTCACCGTGCGCGGTACTGGTCGACGGCGAACAGCGGCCACCCGTTGCTGAACCCGGCGGTCGAACTCGCCGAGACCGGCGAAGTGGTGCTGACCGGCAAGCTGTCCGCGCGGACCCAGCCGTGGCTCGCGGACCACGTCGTGGCGGGCACGCCGTTGATGCCCGCGACTGGATTCCTGGAACTGGCGCTGCACGCGGCGGCCGAGGTCGGCTGCGATCGCGTCGAGGAACTGACCCTGCAGACGTCGCTCCCGCTGCCCGATCGCGGTGCGGAGCTCCAGGTCAAGATCGACGGACACACGCTGCGCATCTACTCGAAGGACGCCGAGGCTTGGACGTTGCACGCCATCGGTGAGCTCACCACCGGTGCGCCGCAACCGGTTCCGGTCGAGTGGCCGCCGTCGGGCGCGGATGCCGTGGAGATCGGCGACGCCTACGACAGGTTGTCCGAGCGCGGCTACCACTACGGGCAGGCGTTTCGCGGGCTGCGGGCGATGTGGCGGCGCGGCGACGACGTGTTCGCGGAGGTGTCGTTGCCCGCCCGGAGCGAGGCGTTCGGCGTGCATCCCGCGCTGCTGGACGCGACGCTGCACGCGGTACTGCTGGGCATGTACGGCGAGTCCGACGCGCTTGTGCTGCCGTTCTCGTTCACCGGTGTTTCCTTGTACTCGACGGGTGCGTCCACGCTGCGGGTGCACTGCACGCGGGTCGGCCCGGACGTGGTGTCGCTCGCCGTCGAGGACGGCGCCGGACGCCCGGTCGCCGTCATCGAGTCGCTGGCGCTGTTGCCCGCGGCCGCGCGGCGCGAGCCGCTGTTCCAGGTGGACTGGGTTCCACTGGCCATCGATGAAGCCGTTGCGGGACAACGGTGGGCTGAGATCGAGAACCTCAACGAGGTGGATGAGGTACCCGGCCTCGTCCTGGCGCGGGTCCGTGCGGAGGACACCGGCGCCGGGCTCGCGGCCGACGTGCACGCCACCACGCTTCGGGTGCTCGAACTGGTTCAGGCGTGGCTGGCGGACGGCAGGTACGCGAAAGCCCGGCTCGTGCTGCAGACGTCCACGGACCTCGCGAGCTCGGCGGTGTGGGGGCTGGTGCGCTCGGCACAGTCGGAGCACCCCGACCGGTTCGTGCTGGTCGAGGGCGACGCGGACCTGCCGCTGCTGACGGCGGCCGTGGCGACCGGTGAACCGCAGCTGGCGATCCGCGACGGTCAGGTCCACGTTCCACGCCTCCTGCGCGTGCCCGAACCCGGTGGCGCCCGGCCGTTCCGCGGGACGGTGCTGGTGACGGGTGCGTTCGGCAGGCTCGGCCGGGCGGTCGCGCGGCACCTGGTGACCGAACACGAGGTGCGGAGCGTCCTGCTGGTCAGCAGACGCGGCGTGGACGACGGACTCGCCTCCGAACTCAGCGCGCTCGGCGCCGACGTGCGGGTCGCCGCGTGCGACATCGCGGACCGCGACGCGCTGGCCCGCCTGCTCGCAGACGTGCCGGTGAACGCCGTCGTGCACGCCGCGGGTGTGCTGGACGACGGTGTGGTGGGGTCGATGACCCCAGAGCGTCTCGAGCGGGTGCTGCGCCCCAAGGTCGACGCCGCCGTGAACCTGCACGAACTCACCGAGGGCCTCACCGCTTTCGTGCTCTGCTCCTCGGTTTCCGGTCTCATCGGCGCCGCGGGACAGAGCAACTACGCCGCTGCGAACACGTTCCTCGACGCACTCGCCCGGCACCGGCGCGCCTGCGGCCTGCCTGCGACGTCACTCGCGTGGGGCCTGTGGGACCGCAGCGCGGGTATGGCCGAAGGCCTGAGCGACGCCGACGTGCGCCGCATGTCCGCGGCCGGCGTCGGGGTGCTGTCCGAACAGCAGGGGCTCGCCCTCTTCGACGCCGCCGTCGGCACCGACGAGGCACTGCTGGTGCCGATGCGCCTGGACGCGGCGCGCGAGGGCACGGTGGCACACCTCCTGCGGGGCTTGATCCGTCGCAGGGTCCGCAGTGCGGTGTCCACTGTGGAGCGCGGAGTCGCGGAGATGAGCGAGGACGAGCTGCTGCGACTGGTACGGACCGAGGCGGCCGCCGTGCTCGGCCACACCGACCCCGGCGCGATCGACATCGCGCGCGCGTTCAAGGACCTCGGCTTCGACTCGCTGACCGCCGTAGAGTTCCGCAACCGGCTCAACACCGTGGCGGGCCTGCACCTGCCCACGACGGTGATGTTCGACCATCCCACGCCGTCCAGCCTGGTCCAGCACCTGCGCGCGGCGACGCCGGCGCCGGTCGAGCCGACGCGGGTCGCCGTCGAGGACGACCCGATCGTGATAGTCGGCATGGCGTGTCGCTATCCCGGTGGTGTGCGCTCGCCGGAGGACCTGTGGCAGCTCGTCGCGGACGGCCGTGACGCGATCTCACCGTTCCCGACCGGCCGCGGCTGGGACCTCGACGGCCTGTACGCCCCCGACCCCGGCCGCCCCGGCACGAGCTACACCAGGGAAGGCGGCTTCCTGCACGACGCCGCGTCGTTCGACGCCGCGTTCTTCGGGATCTCGCCGCGCGAGGCATTGGCGATGGACCCGCAGCAACGCGTGCTGCTGGAGACGGCCTGGGAAGCTGTCGAGCGCGCGGGCATCGACCCGCTTTCGTTGCGCGGCAGCCAGGTCGGTGTCTTCGCCGGTGTGATGTACCACGACTACGCACCTGCGGTGCAGCACATGCCCGAGGAGCTGGAGGGCATCCTGCTCACCGGCAACGCGGGCAGTGTCCTGTCCGGGCGCCTCGCCTACACGTTCGGCTTCGAAGGCCCGGCGGTCACCGTCGACACCGCGTGCTCGTCGTCGCTGGTGGCGCTGCACCTCGCGGTGCAGGCACTCCGGCAGGGCGAGTGCACGCTGGCACTGGCCGGCGGTGTCACCGTGATGGCCACGCCCGGTACCTTCGTCGAGTTCTCCCGGCAACGCGGCCTCTCTCCGGACGGCCGGTGCAAGTCCTTCGCCACGGCCGCCGATGGCACCGGATGGTCCGAAGGCGTCGGCATGCTCGTCGTCGAACGTCTCTCCGACGCTCGCCGCAACGGCCACTCGGTGCTCGCCGTCGTGCGTGGCTCGGCGATCAACTCCGACGGCGCGTCCAACGGCCTGACGGCGCCCAATGGTCCCGCGCAGCAGCGGGTGATCCGACAGGCGCTGTCGGCCGCTGGTCTCCGTCCGTCCGAAGTGGACGCGGTCGAGGCGCACGGCACCGGCACTCGCCTGGGTGACCCGATCGAGGCGCACGCCTTGCTGGCGACTTACGGGCAGGACCGCTCGCGGCCGTTGTCGGTGGGTTCGCTGAAGTCGAATATCGGGCACACCCAGGCCGCGGCCGGTGTGGCGGGTGTGATCAAGATGGCGATGGCGATGCGGCACGGGGTTCTGCCCCGGACGTTGCACGTCGACTCGCCGTCGTCCCACGTGGACTGGTCGGCCGGTGCGGTCTCGTTGCTGACCTCCGAGGTGGCATGGCCCGCGTCGGGTCACCCGCGCCGCTGCGCGGTCTCCTCCTTCGGCATCTCGGGCACGAACGCGCACGTGATCTTGGAAGAATTGTCAGACCCCCTGGATACGCTTGGAAAGGGGACTTCGGTCCCCCCGGAGGGGGGCAAGTCGGGATCGATTCCGTGGCTGATCTCGGCGAAGTCCGAGTTCGCGTTGCGTGAACAGGTCGAGCGAGTGCGGGCGCTCGCCGGGGATTCGCTGGACATCGGCTACTCGCTGGCGGTGACGCGGTCGGCGTTCGAGCACCGTGCGGTGGTGCTCGACGGTGCCGAGGTCGCCGGCGGTGTGGCAGCCGAGGGTGAGCTGGCGTTCTTGTTCACCGGCCAGGGCAGCCAGCGCCACGGCATGGGCCAGGAGCTGCGTGAGCGATTCCCGGCGTTCGCGGAGACGTTCGACGACGTGTGGTCCCGCTTCGCCGTCGGCGGTCTCGACCTTGATCAGACCGGGCATGCGCAGCCGGCGATTTTCGCGTTTGAGGTGGCGTTGTATCGGTTGGTGGAGTCGTGGGGTGTGACGCCGGATCGGGTGGCGGGTCATTCGATTGGTGAGATCGCGGCCGCGCATGTGGCCGGGGTGTTCACACTTGATGACGCGTGCACGTTGGTCAGCGAACGCGCGAGGTTGATGCAGGCTCTGCCGTCCGGCGGCGCGATGATCGCGGTGAAGGCGTCGGAGGACGAAGTCCTCCCGCACCTGACCGGGAACGTGTCGATCGCGGCGGTCAACGGCCCGAACGCGGTCGTGATCGCGGGTGATGAGACCGATGCGCTGGCGATCGCCGGTCGCTTCGAGAAGTCGAAGCGGTTGACGGTGTCGCATGCGTTCCACTCGCCGTTGATGGAGCCGATGCTCGACGAGTTCCGGGCCGTAGTCGAAGGCTTGTCGTTCGCACAGCCCAAGATCTCGATCGCCACCTCGGGAGATGTCACCGACCCGGAGTACTGGGTTCGGCACGTTCGCGACACCGTGCGGTTCGCGGACAACGTGGCCGCACTGGGCGAGTGCACGTTCCTGGAAATCGGCCCGGACGGCGTGCTGTCGGCGATGGTCGACGGTGCCGTTCCGGCCCTGCGCAGGGGCCGCGGTGAGGAAACCACCCTGCGCACCGCGCTCGCCCGGTTGTGGGCGCGGGGAGTGAAGGTCGACTGGGAGGCGTTCTACGCGGGCACGGGCGCGAACAAGGTCGACCTGCCGACGTACGCGTTCCAGCACGAGAGCTTCTGGCTGCGGACGTCGAACGCATCGGACCTCACCACGGCCGGTCTGGCCTCGACCGGCCACCCGCTGCTGGGTGCGGCGGTCGAGCTGCCGGACTCCGGCGCGGTGGTGCTGACCGGCAGGCTGTCGCTGCACACCCACCCCTGGCTGGCCGACCACATGATCGCGAACGCGGTCGTGGTCCCCGGTGCCGCGGTGGTGGAACTGGTCATGCGCGCCGGAGACGAGGTCGGGTGCGCGTCGATCGAGGAGTTGACGCTCGAAGCGCCACTCGTGCTGCCCGACCGGGGCGCCGTGCGGGTGCGGGTTGTCGTTGGCGCCGAGGAAGACGGACATCGAGCGGTGAGCGTGTACGCCGCCGCGGCGGAGCAGTGGGCCAGGCACGCTACCGGTTTCCTGTCACCGGCGGTCGAGGACGCGGACTTCGGTGAGCTGAGCGTGTGGCCGCCGGAAGGCGAGCCGGACGACCTCGACGGCGTGTACGACCGGCTGGCCGAGCAGGGATATGGCTACGGGCCGGCGTTCCAGGGGCTGCGTGCACTCTGGCGGCGCGGAGACGACGTGTTCGCCGAAGTCGTGCCGGCCGGCGAGACGGCCGGGTTCGGGTTGCATCCGGCGTTGCTGGACGCGGCGTTGCACCCGGTTGCCTTGGACGGCGACGGACTGCGGATGCCGTTCGCGTGGTCGGGTGTGTCGTTGCGGGCGAGTGGTGCGGAATCGTTGCGGGTCAAGGTTTCCCGCGTGGACCAGAACACGGTGTCGCTGACTCTCGCGGACGCCTCGGGTGCGCCGGTCGCGTCGGTGGCGTCGCTCGTGACGCGGCCGGTCGCGGCCGAGCAGTTGAGCATCGGCGACGACGCGCTGTTCACGGTGGACTGGATTCCGTTCTCGCCCGACCAGCCGGGCGACGCCGAGATGGTGGTGCTGCGGTGTGCCGGTGAGCCGGTGCGCGAGGCGGTGCACCGGGTTCTTGGCGAAGTGCAGAAGTTCCTGGCGGACGAGAGTGACGCGACGCTGGTCGTGCTGACCAGGGGTGCGGTGGCCGTCGGTGCCGAGGAAGGCGTCGAGGACCTGGCGGGCGCGGCGGTGTGGGGACTGGTGCGGTCGGCGCAGTCGGAGCACCCAGGCCAGATCGTGCTCGTCGACTCCGACGACGTCTCCGCGGACGTGGCCGCGGTCGTGACATCCGGTGAGCCTCAGGTGGCCTTGCGGCGTGGCGAGGTGTTCGTTCCGCGCCTGGCACGGGCGGGTTCCGGCGACGCGTTGGTGCCACCGGCAGGGCCGTGGCGCCTGGAGGTGACGACCAGAGGCACCCTGGAGAACCTCGCGCTGCTGCCGGTGACCGCGGAACCGTTGGGGCGCGGCGAGATCCGGGTCGAGATGCACGCGGCCGGGCTGAACTTCCGCGATGTGCTGCTCGCGCTCGGGATGTATCCGGGTGACCTGCCGCTGGGCGGTGAAGGCTCGGGTGTGGTGGCCGAGGTCGGGGCCGGCGTGACCGGCATCGTGCCCGGTGACCGTGTGATGGGTCTGTTCCCGGGATCGTTCGGACCGGTCTCGGTGACCGATCATCGTTTGGTGGTACGGGTTCCGTCTGGTTGGTCGTGGGTTGAAGCGGCATCGGTGCCGATCGTGTTCCTCACTGCCTACTTCGCCTTCCGCGACCTGACGACTCTGCGGGCGGGGGAGTCCGTGCTCGTGCACGCGGCGGCGGGTGGTGTCGGCATCGCCGCGGTGCAGCTGGCCAAGCACTTCGGGGCCGAGGTCTTCGGCACGGCCAGCTCGGGCAAGTGGGACGTGCTGCGCGAACTGGGCCTCGACGACGATCACATCGCGTCGTCACGTGACCTGGAGTTCGAGGAGAAGTTCCTCGGCGTGACGGGTGGGCGCGGCGTGGACGTGGTGCTCAACGCACTGGCGCGCGAGTTCGTGGACGCGTCGCTGCGCCTGTTGCCGCGCGGCGGACGGTTCGCCGAGATGGGCAAGACCGACATTCGCGACCGGGTCGATCAGTCCGATGTGGACTACCGGGCGTTCGACCTGATGGACGCCGGCCCCGATCGCATCCAGGAGATGCTGGGTGAGCTGCTGGATCTGTTCGAGGCCGGTGCGCTGCGACCATTGCCGGTGACCACGTGGGACGTACGGCGCGCACCGGAGGCGTTCCGGCGGCTGGGGCAGGGACTGCAGGTCGGCAAGGTCGTGCTGACGATCCCGCCCGCGGCCGACCCCGACGGCCTGGTGCTGATCACGGGTGCGACCGGCACGCTGGGCAGGCTCGTGGCGAAGCACGTCGTCGAATCGGGCGCGCGGTGCCTGTTGCTGGTCAGCAGGCGGGGCCTGGACGCGCCCGGCATGGCGGAGCTGCACGACGACCTCGTCGGCGCGGGTGCGTCGGTGACCGTCGCGGCGTGCGACGTCGCAGACCGGGACGCGCTGGCCGCGTTGCTGGCAGAACACCCGGTGACATCGGTGATCCACGCGGCCGGCGTGCTGGACGACGGGCTCGTCGCCTCGCTGACCCGGCAACAGGTGGACGCGGTGCTGCGGCCCAAGGTCGACGCGGCGTGGAACCTGCACGAGCTGACCGGTGACCTGTCGTCGTTCGTGTTGTTCTCGTCGATCGCCGGCGTCCTGGGCGCCCAGGGACAGGCCAACTACGCGGCGGCGAACGCGTATCTGGACGCACTGGCCGCACATCGGCGTTCCCAGGGGCTTCCCGCGGTTTCGGTGGCGTGGGGTCTGTGGGCGCAGAGCAGCGGCATGACGAGCCACCTGGCCGATGCGGATCTGGCCCGGATCGGCCGTTCCGGGTTCGGCGCGTTGACGACGGCGCAGGGGCTGCGGCTGCTGGACGTCGCGATGCGCGTCGACGAGGCGACCGTCGTGGCCGCACCCGCGCAGAGCCCGACGTTGCGTGCCCAGGCGGCGTCGGGTGACCTGCCGCACCTGTTGCGGAACCTGGTCCGCGTGCCACTGCGCAAGAGTGTGGCCGCGGGCGCCGAACAGGATCTGCGCGGCCGGCTCGCCGCGCTGCGTCCTGCCGACCAGGAACGTTGGCTGCTCGACCTCGTTCTCGACGAAGCCGCGACCGTGCTCGGCCACTCGTCGTTGGCGAGCATCCGCGAGGACGTGGCGTTCAACCGGCAGGGTTCGGACTCGTTGACCGCGATGGAACTGCGGAACCGGCTCGTCACCGCGACGGGCCTGCGGCTGCCGAGCTCGGTGGTGTTCGACCACCCGACACCGGTGGCCCTGGCCAGGTTCCTGCACGCCACCATCGCCCCGCAGTCCACCGTGGACGACGCGGAAGCCGAGTTCCGCACGGTGCTGGATTCCATTCCGTTCGCGAGGTTTCGGGAGGCAGGCCTGATGGACGCGGTGCTGCAACTGGCGAAACCGGCTGAGGAACCCGAAGCCGAGGGACAGGTCTCCATCGAGACCATGGATGTGGACAGTCTCGTGCAGCTGGCCCTTGAGGCTCGGAGTTCGTCATGAGCGGTTCCCCGGACAAGGTCGTCGAGGCTCTCCGTGCGTCGCTGATGGAGAATGACCGGCTGCGGCAACGCAACCAGCAGTTGGTCGCCGGCCTGACCGAACCCATCGCGATCATCGGCATGGCGTGCCGCTTCCCCGGCGGTGTCTCTTCGCCGGAAGAGCTGTGGCGTCTCGTGGCAGACGGCGTCGACGCGGTGGCGGGCTTCCCGACGGACCGCGGCTGGGACCTCGACCGCCTGGTCGACCCGGACCCGGACCGCGCAGGCACGACCTATGCGTCGGAGGGCGGGTTCCTGCACGACGCCGCCCAGTTCGATCCCGAGTTCTTCGCGATCTCACCGCGTGAAGCCCTCGCGATGGACCCGCAGCAACGACTGCTGCTGGAGACGGCCTGGGAAACGTTCGAGCGTGCTGGGATCCCGGCCTCGTCGTTGCACGGCAGCCGCACCGGAGTGTTCGTCGGCGCGGTCGCACAGGACTACGGCGCCCGGCTGCACGAGGCCGAGGGCTCCGACGGGCACCTGCTGACCGGCACCACGTCGAGCGTCGCGTCCGGCCGGATCGCTTACACCTTCGGGTTCGAGGGTCCCGCGGTGACCGTGGACACGGCGTGTTCGTCGTCGTTGGTGGCGTTGCATTTGGCGGCTCAGGCGTTGCGGCAGGGAGAGTGCTCGCTCGCTGTGGCGGGCGGTGCCTGCGTGATGCCGACGCCGGGCATGTTCGTGGAGTTCTCCCGGCAGCGCGGCCTGGCTGCGGACGGCCGGAGCAAGGCCTTCTCCGAGGCGGCCGACGGCACCAGTTGGGCCGAGGGTGCCGGTCTGCTGCTGGTCGAGCGACTGTCGGATGCGCGTCGTCTGGGGCACCGTGTGCTGGCCGTGTTGCGTGGGTCGGCGGTGAACCAGGACGGTGCGTCGAACGGTCTGACCGCACCGAACGGCCCTTCGCAGGAACGGGTGATTCGCCAGGCTTTGGTTCGGCCGGGTTGGGTCCGTCCGATGTGGATGTTGTGGAGGCGCACGGCACCGGGACCCGGCTGGGTGACCCGATCGAGGCCAATGCCCTGCTGACCACCTATGGCCAGGACCGCCGGTTCCGCTGTGGCTGGGGTCGCTGAAGTCGAACATCGGGCACGCGCAGGCCGCGGCCGGTGTCGCCGGTGTGATCAAGATGGTGATGGCGATGCGGCACGGTGTGTTGCCGCGGACGTTGCATGTCGATTCGCCGTCACCCCACGTGGATTGGTCGTCCGGCGCGGTCTCGCTGCTGACCTCGCCGCAGCCGTGGCCTGCACTGGACCGCCCTCGCCGGGCTGCGGTTTCCGCGTTCGGCGTGAGCGGCACCAACGCTCACGTGGTGCTGGAGGAGGGTCGGGAGGGCCCTCGTCGCTGTCGTGTGGTTGGTGTGGGTGGTCCTCTCGTTGTGCCGTGGGTTGTTTCGGCGAAGAGTGCTGAGGCGTTGGGTGAGCAGGTGGGGCGGGTCCGGGAGCTCGCGGGTGGTTCGTTTGACGTGGGGCATGCGGATCCGTTGGACGTGGGGTTTTCGCTGGCGGTGACGCGGTCGGTGTTCGGGCATCGTGCGGTGGTGCTCGATGGTGTCGAGGTTGCGCGTGGTGTGGCGGCCAGGGGTGGGTTGGCGTTTCTGTTCGCCGGGCAGGGGTCGCAGCGGGCGGGGATGGGCGGGGAGTTGGGTGAGAGGTTCCCGGTGTTCGCCGAGGTGTTCGACGAGGTGTGGTCGCGGTTCGATGTCGGCGGTCTCGACCTCGACCAGACGGGCCGTGCGCAGCCTGCGATTTTTGCGTTTGAGGTGGCGTTGTATCGGTTGGTGGAGTCGTGGGGTGTTCGGCCTGATCGGGTGGCGGGGTCATTCGATTGGTGAGATCGCGGCCGCGCATGTGGCTGGCGTGCTCACACTTGATGACGCGTGCACGTTGGTCAGTGAGCGGGCGCGGTTGATGCAGGCTCTGCCGTCGGGTGGGGCGATGATCGCGGTGCAGGCCTCGGAAGATGAGGTCTTCCGCACTTGACCGCGGGCGTGTCGGTTGCGGCGGTGAACGGGCCTGATGCCGTGGTGATCGCGGGTGATGAGGCTGAGGTGTTGGAGGTCGCGGGTCGGTTCGGGAAGTCGAAGCGGCTCAGGGTGTCGCATGCGTTCCACTCGCCGTTGATGGAGCCGATGCTCGACGAGTTCCGGACTGTGGTCGAAGGCTTGTCGTTCGCACAGCCCGAGATCTCGATCGCCACCTCCGGTGATGTGACCGACCCGGAGTACTGGGTTCGGCATGTGCGGGACACCGTGAGGTTCGCGGACAACGCTGCCGCACTGGGCGAGTGCACTTTCCTGGAGATCGGTCCGGACGGCGTGCTGTCGGCGATGGTCGAGGACGCGATTCCGGCGCAGCGCGGGGACCGTGGTGAGGAAGCGGCGCTGATGACCGCGCTCGGTCGGCTGTGGGTGCGCGGCGTGGACGTCGACTGGGAGGCGTTCTACGCCGGTACGGGTGCGAAGAAGGTCGACCTGCCGACGTATGCGTTCCAGCGCAGGCGTTTCTGGTTGGAGACGTCGAAGTCGGGTGGTGACGCTTCTGGCTTCGGGCTGGGCAGCAACGATCACCCGCTGCTGGCGGCGAAGGTCAGCCTCGCGGACGAGGACGGGCTGCTGCTGACCGGCAGGTTGTCGCTGACGTCGCAGGAATGGCTGGCCGACCACGTGGTCGGAGGCGCGACCTTGCTGCCGGGCGCGGCGTTCGTCGAGCTGGCGCTCGCAGCGGGTGATCAGGTTCGGTGCGACCGGATCGAGGAGCTGGCCCTGGAGGCGCCGCTGGTACTGCCGGAGCGGGGCGCGATGCACCTCCAGCTCGCCGTGGGAGCGCCGGACGAGCTGGGGCAGCGCCCGGTCACGATCCACTCGTGCCCGGAGGGCGACGAGAACTGGACGAGGCATGCCACCGGCCGGCTCGGTGTCGCGCGGGACGCGGAGGAGTGGGGTGCGTGGCCGCCATCGGGTGCGGTGCCGGTCGAGCTCGACACGTTCTACGACCAGCTCGCCGACCTCGGTTACGAGTACGGGCCCGCGTTCCGCGGGCTGCGCGCGGCGTGGCGGCTCGGCGAGGACATCTGTGCCGAAGTCGAGGTGCCGGAAGCGGGTCGGTTCGGGATCCACCCCGCGTTGCTCGACGCGGCACTGCATCCCGTTGTGCTTGATGGCGCGGACCAGCTTCGGGTTCCGTTCGCGTGGCGTGGCGTGACCCTGTACGCGGCAGGGGCGTCCGCGCTCCAGGTGCGGCTGACGAAGACCGGGGCGGATACTTTCGCGCTGACCGTTGCCGACACGGCGGGATCGCCGGTCGCGTCGGTGGAATCGTTGGTGCTGCGGCAGATTTCACGGGCCACCAGTGCGTCCGTGTACGGCGTCGACTGGGTGCGGGTGCACGGCGTGGCCGCGACACTTGACGCCGAGGTCGTTCGTCTCGATCAGTCGGAAAAGGACGTTCGCACGCGGCTGGCTGACGTGCTGGGACGGGTACGGGGTGCCGACTCGCCCCTGGTGTTCGTCACCGCTGGTGCGGTGGCCGTCGGTGTGGAAGACGTGCCGAACCTGGTCGACGCGGCGGTCTGGGGACTGCTGAGGTCGGCCCAGTCCGAGAATCCAGGCCGGTTCGTCATCGTCGACGGTGACGTCACGGATGAACTGCTCGCCTTGGCATTGGGCAGCGGCGAACCGCAGCTGGCCGTGCGTGCGGGACAGCTGTATGCGCCGCGGTTGAGCCGGGTCGAGGCGACGGCGGCGCGTCCGATGCTGGACGGCACCGTCCTGATCACCGGCGCGACGGGTGCGCTCGGCAGGCTCTTCGCGCAGCATCTCGTCGCGGAGTACGGAGTTCGGCACCTGCTGCTGGTCAGCCGGAGTGGCGGGGACCTCGACCTCGACCTCGACGCCTCGGTGCGGTCCGTCGCGTGCGACGTCGCGGATCGGGAGCCATTGGCCGATCTGCTGGCCACCGTGGAACCTCCGCTGACCGCGGTCGTCCACCTCGCCGGTGTGCTCGACGACGGCACGATCGATTCCCTGACCCCGGAACGACTTGACGGTGTGCTGCGCCCCAAGGTCGACGGCGCGTGGAACCTGCACGAGCTCACCCGCGATCTCGATCTCTCGGCATTTGTGCTGTTCTCCTCGTTGGCCGGAGTCATCGGCACGGCCGGTCAGGCGAACTACGCGGCGGCGAACACGTTCCTCGACGCGCTCGCCCAGCACCGGCGCGCCAACGGCCTGCCAGCGACCTCGCTGGCGTGGGGCCTGTGGGAACACGGCATGGCGCACACCGCTGACGTCGAGCGCTGGCACCGACGCGGGATGACGTCTCTGTCCGCCGACCTGGGCCGTGCCCTGTTCGACGCGGCGCTGGCGGCCGACCGCGCGCTCGTGGTGCCTGCCCAGTTCGACCTGGCCAGACTGCGTGAACAGACCGACCTTCCACGGGTGTTCCAGACTCTGGTGGGCGGTCGACGCCGGCGGTCGACGTCGTCGTGGACCCACCGCATGGCCGCTCTCGGTGCCGCGGAACGCGAACATGCCGTGCTGGACATGGTTCGCACGACTGTGGCCGAGGTCCTTGGCCACACCACCGCGCAGGTGATCGACGTCGACCAGGCCTTCAAGGCGCTCGGCTTCGACTCGCTCACCGCAGTGGAACTGCGCAACCGCCTCAACACCCTCACGGGCGTGCGGCTGTCCGCGACCATCGGCTTCGACCACCCTTCACCGGCCGCACTCGCCCAGCACCTGCTGACCGAGATCTCCGGCCCTGCCCGCCCGGCGCCGGCCGCCGTCGTGTCCTCCGACGAGCCGATCGCGATCGTCGGCATGGCGTGCCGTTACCCCGGCGGGGTCGCCTCGCCCGAGGACCTGTGGCGCCTCGTCGCGACCGGCACCGATGCCATCAGCGAGTTCCCGGCCAACCGCGGCTGGGATGTCGAAGGCCTGTTCGACCCGGACCCGGACCGGGTGGGCAGGACGTACACGGTCTCGGGCGGGTTCCTCCACGACGCGGACCGGTTCGACCCCGACTTCTTCGGGTTCAGCAACCGCGAGGCCACCGCCATGGATCCGCAGCAGCGGCTGCTGTTGGAGACGGCGTGGGAGGCGTTCGAGCACGCGGGTATCGACCCGGTTTCGGTGCGGGGGAGCCGGACCGGTGTGTTCGCGGGTGTGATGTACAACGACTACGGATCGCGGCTGCACAAGGTTCCTGATGAGTTCGAGGGATACCTGTTGACGGGCAACAGCCCCAGCGTCGTCTCCGGCCGCGTGGCGTACACGTTCGGTCTCGAAGGCCCCGCGGTCACTGTGGACACGGCGTGTTCGTCGTCGTTGGTGGCGTTGCATCTGGCGGCTCAGGCGTTGCGTCAGGGTGAGTGTTCGCTGGCTTTGGCCGGTGGTGTGACCGTCATGTCCACGCCGAACACGTTCGTGGAGTTCTCCCGGCAGCGCGGGCTCGCTGCGGATGGCCGGTGCAAGTCGTTCGCGGCCTCAGCCGATGGCACCGGGTGGTCTGAGGGTGCGGGGTTGTTGTTGGTGGAGCGGCTTTCTGACGCTCGGCGGCTCGGGCATCCCGTGCTGGCCGTGTTGCGTGGGTCGGCGGTGAACCAGGACGGTGCTTCGAACGGGTTGACCGCGCCGAATGGTCCCGCGCAGGAGCGGGTGATTCGCCAGGCTCTGGGTTCGGCCGGGTTGGCTCCATCCGATGTGGATGTTGTGGAGGCGCACGGCACCGGGACCCGGCTGGGTGACCCGATCGAGGCTCAGGCTCTGCTGGCGACCTACGGCCAGGACCGTCGGTTCCGCTGTGGCTGGGGTCGCTGAAGTCGAACATCGGCCACTCGCAGGCGGCTGCCGGCGTGGGCGGTGTGATCAAGATGGTGATGGCGATGCGGCACGGTGTCGTGCCGCGCACGCTGCACGTCGATCGGCCGTCGCCGCACGTGGACTGGTCTGCGGGCGCGATCGCGCTGGCCACAGAGGCCACTGTGTGGTCCTCCGGGGATCGCGTTCGCCGCTGTGGGGTCTCGTCGTTCGGTATCTCGGGTACGAACGCGCACGTGGTGTTGGAGGAGGGTCCGGGAGGACCTTCCTCGTAGTCGTGTGGTTGGTGTGGGTGGTCCTCTCGTTGTGCCGTGGGTTGTTTCGGCGAAGAGTGCTGAGGCGTTGGGTGAGCAGGTGGGGCGGGTCCGGGAGCTCGCGGGTGGTTCGTGTGACGTGGGGCATGCGGATCCGTTGGACGTGGGGTTTTCGCTGGCGGTGACGCGGTCGGTGTTCGGGCATCGTGCGGTGGTGCTCGATGGTGTCGAGGTTGCGCGGGGTGCTGCGGCCAGGGGTCGGGTTGGCGTTCCTGTTCACCGGGCAGGGCAGCCAGCGGGCGGGGATGGGCGGGGAGTTGGCGGAGAGGTTTCCGGTCTTCGCCGGGGTGTTCGATGAGGTGTGGTCGCGGTTTGATGTCGGCGTGATGCTCGGTGACCTCTGACCAGACGGGTTGCGCAGCCGGCGATTTTCGCGTTTGAGGTGGCGTTGTATCGGTTGGTGGAGTCGTGGGGTGTTCGGCCTGATCGGGTGGCGGGGCATTCGATTGGTGAGATCGCGGCCGCGCATGTGGCCGGCGTGCTCACACTTGATGACGCGTGCACGTTGGTCAGTGAGCGGGCGCGGTTGATGCAGGCTCTGCCATCAGGTGGGGCGATGATCGCGGTGCAGGCCTCGGAAGAGGAAGTCCTTCCGCACTTGACCGCGGGCGTGTCGGTCGCGGCGGTGAACGGGCCTGATGCCGTGGTGATCGCGGGTGATGAGGCTGAGGCGTTGGAGGTCGCGGGTCGGTTCGGGAAGTCGAAGCGGCTCAGGGTGTCTCATGCGTTTCACTCGCCGTTGATGGAGCCGGTGCTGGGCGAGTTCCGGGCTGTGGTCCAAGGCTTGTCGTTCTCGCCGCCGACGATCCCGATTGCCACGTCCGGTGATGTGACCGATCCGGAGTACTGGGTTCGGCATGTGCGGGACACCGTGAGGTTCGCGGACAACGTGGTGGCCCTCGGAGACTGCGCGTTCCTGGAGATTGGTCCGGACGGCGTGTTGTCGGCGATGGTCGAGGGTGCGATCCCGGCGCTGCGCCGGGATCGTGGCGAGCAAACCTCGTTGCTGACCGCGCTTGCCCGGCTGTGGGTGCGCGGGGTCGAGGTCGACTGGGAAGCGTTCTACGCCGGGACAGGTGCGAAGAAGGTCGACCTGCCGACGTATGCGTTCCAGCGCAGGCGGTTGTGGCTGGACGCGCCCGCGATCACCGGTGACGTGACGTCGGCGGGCATCAGCCAGGCCGAACACCCGCTCCTGGGCGCAGCGGTGTCGCTGCCCGACTCGGGCGCCACGCTGCTCACCGGCAGGCTGTCACTCACCTCGCACGCCTGGCTGGCCGATCACGCGGTGCTGGGCTCGGTGTTGTTGCCGGGCACCGCGATGGTGGAGCTCGCGTTGCGGGCCGGGCAGGAGGTCGGCTGCGACAGGCTGGCGGAGCTGGCACTGGAGGCGCCGCTGGTGCTGCCCGAGCGGGGCGCGGTGCAGCTGCGGGTCCGCGTCGGCGAGCTGGACGACGGGCGCCGTGAGGTCGCGCTGTACTCGCGTCCGGAGGACGGGGCGGGGGAGTGGACGCGGCACGCGACCGGGTTCGTCGCGGTGGCGGCGCGGCGGGAGGCGTTCGAGCTCAGCGAGTGGCCTCCGCGTGGTGCGGAGGTGGTGCCGGTCGACGGCATGTACGACCAGCTGGCCGACCTCGGTTACGAGTACGGGCCCGCGTTCCGCGGGCTGCGGGCAGCGTGGCGGGCCGGCGAGGACGTCTACGCCGAGGTCGAGGTGCCGCGGGCGGATGGCTTCGGGATCCATCCCGCACTGCTGGATGCCGCACTGCACGTGATGGCGGCCGAAGGCGAGTTGCGGTTGCCGTTCGCGTGGTCCGGTGTGGCGCTGCACGCGCATGGCGCGACGGCGGCGCGGGTGCGGATCCGGCCGGTGGGACCGGATGCGGTGTCCTTGCTCGTCGCTGACGGGGCGGGCGCGCCGGTGGCCGAGGTCGGTTCGCTCGTGACCCGGCCGGTGTCCGCGGGGCAGTTCCAGGCCCGGACCGACGACCTGTTCCGGCTCGATGAGATACCGGTCCAGGTGGGACGAGGAGCCGTGGCCGGGGTCGAGATCAACTCGACCGAGGACTTGGCCGCGCTCTCCGGGGACGTGCCGCCGTACGTGGTCTTCGAACCCGCGGACACAACGGCCCGCGAGGCCACCTGTCACGTTCTCGAGATCCTGCAGGCCTGGCTGGCGCAACCGTGGACGGCCGAGTCGCGGATCGTCGTGGTCACCCGTGCGGAGAGCCTTGCGCACGGCGCGGTCCGGGGTCTCGTGCGGTCGGCGCAGTCGGAGCACCCGGGCCGGTTCGCGTTGCTGGACGTGGACGACGCGGCTCCGGAGCTGATCGCCGCTGCTGCGGCGTCGGACGAGCCGCAGCTGGTGGTGCGCAACGGAAACGTGTTCGCGCCACGACTGGTGCGGATGACGTCGGCCGAAGGGCTGGCGGTGCCCGCGGAGCCCTGGCGGCTCGACACGACCGGCAAGGGAACGCTGGAGAACCTCGCGCTGGTCGGCTGTCCCGAGGTCACCGAACCGTTGGCGGACGGGCAGGTCCGGGTCGCGATTCGGGCCGCGGGCCTGAACTTCCGCGACGTGCTCAACGCGTTGGGCATGTATCCCGGCGACGCGGGCAGGTTCGGTGTCGAAGGTGCCGGTGTCGTGGTCGCGGTCGGTGCCGGGGTTGACGGTCTGGCACCTGGCGACCGCGTGATGGGCCTGTTCCAGGGGGCTTTCGGGACGGTCGCGGTCACCGATCACCGGATGATCGCGAGGATTCCGGACGGCTGGTCCTTTGTTGACGCTGCCGCGATTCCCGTGGTGTTCCTGACCGCCTACTACGGTCTGGTCGACCTGGCCGGGCTGCGGGCAGGTGAATCGGTGCTGGTGCACGCCGCCGCGGGCGGTGTCGGTATGGCTGCAGTGCAGCTCGCACAGCACCTGGGTGCGGACGTGTTCGGCACGGCGAGCCCGGGGAAGTGGGACACGCTGCGGTCGTTGGACATCGCGGCTGAGCACATCGCGTCGTCGCGGACGCTGGAGTTCGAGGAGCGGTTCAGTGCCGCTACCGGTGGACGTGGCGTGGACGTCGTGCTGGACTCGCTGGCAGGTGAGTTCGTGGACGCGTCGCTGCGGCTCGTCGCCGACGGCGGCAGGTTCGTGGAAATGGGCAAGACCGACGTCCGTGATCCGGCGGACGTGGCTCGGCGGTATCCGGGCCTGTCGTACCAGGCGTTCGACGTGGTCGACGCCGGGCCCGACCGCATCCGGGAGATGCTGGCCGAGCTGCTGGGGTTGTTCGAGGCCGGCGTGCTGCGGCCGTTGCCGGTGACGACCTGGGACGTGCGGCGGGCACCGGAGGCGTTCCGGTTCCTCGCTCAGGCCAAGAACGTCGGCAAGGTCGTGCTCACCGTCCCGCAGACCGACGATCCACAAGGGACGGTCTTGGTCACCGGTGGCACCGGCGGGCTCGGGGCACTGGTGGCACGGCACCTGGTCGCCGAGCGCGGGGCGCAAAACCTGGTGCTCGTGAGTCGCCGTGGCCTCGACGCACCGGGTGCCGTCGCGCTGCGGGACGAGCTGACCGGTCTGGGCGCCGCGGTGTCGGTCGTGTCCTGTGATCTCGCCGACCGGGAGGCACTGAGCGCATTGCTGGCGGCACACCCGGTGACCTCGGTGATCCACGCCGCCGGCGTGCTGGCTGACGCCACCGTGGAATCGCTTACCCCACAGCACGTCGACACCGTGTTCCGGTCCAAGGTCGATGCCGCGTGGAACCTGCACGAGTTGACCGGGGACGTGACTTCGTTCGTGCTGTTCTCGTCAGTGGCCGGAACCGTCGGCAGCGCGGGGCAGGGCAACTACGCGGCGGCCAACGCGTTCCTCGACGCGCTGGCCGAGCACCGCAGGGCGCGGGGACTGCCTGCCGTGTCGCTCGCGTGGGGGCTTTGGGAAATAGCAGGCATGGGTGGCGATCTCGACCGGACCGCGGTGGCACGGATGAACCGCGGCGGCGTCGCACCGCTGTCCGAACAGCAGGGCTTGGCGTTGTTCGACATCGCAGGCGCGTCCGATCGTGCCGTGGTCGTGCCCGCCCGACTGGACTTCGCCGCACTGCGCTCGCAGGCCGGCGGGGTCGCCCCTGTGCTGCGCGGGCTGGTACGAGTTCCCACTCGTCACGCCGCGAAGGGCACCTCGGACATCAGTGGACTTCCCGAGGGCGAGCAGCGGCGTGCGATGCTCGGCCTGATCGGCGGGCACGTCGCGACCGTGCTCGGCCGGACATCGCCGGTCGAGGCGGACCGGACGTTCAAGGAGCTGGGGTTCGACTCGCTGACCTCGGTGGAGCTGCGCAACCATCTCACCGCCGCCACCGGCTTGAACCTGCCGACGACCCTGGTCTTCGACTACCCGACACCGGCCGCACTGGCCGAGTTCGTGCGGACCGAGTTCCTCGGCAAGCGCACGGTCGCCACCGTCACGGCCACGTCCGCGGCGTCCGACGACCCGGTGGCGATCGTCGCGATGGCCTGCCGCTACCCCGGTGGAGTCGCCTCGCCGGAAGACCTGTGGCGTCTGGTCGCCGACGGCGTGGACGCGGTGTCGGAGTTCCCCACGGGCCGCGGCTGGGACCTCGACCGGCTGTACGACCCGGATCCGGACCACCCCGGCACCACCTACACCCGCAGCGGAGGGTTCCTGCACGACGCGGACCGGTTCGACGCGGACTTCTTCGGCATCAACCCTCGCGAGGCACTCGCGATGGACCCGCAGCAGCGGCTGCTGCTGGAGACCGCGTGGGAGGCGTTCGAGCGCGCGGGCATCGACCCGGCAACGTTACGCGGCAGCGATACCGGTGTGTTCGCGGGAGCGATTCCGCAGGACTACGGCACCCGGTCGCACGCCGTCCCCGACGACGTCGAGGGCTATCTCCTGGCGGGCAACACTTTGAGTGTGGCCTCGGGGCGAATCGCCTACACGTTCGGGCTCGAGGGTCCGGCGGTGACCGTGGACACCGCGTGTTCGTCGTCGTTGGTGGCGTTGCACCTCGCGGTGCAGGCATTGCGGTCCGGCGAGTGCTCGCTCGCTTTGGCGGGCGGTGTGACGGTGATGTCCGGTCCTGGCCTGTTCGTCGAGTTCTCCCGGCAGCGCGGTCTCGCGGTCGATGGCCGGTGCAAGGCGTTCTCCTCCAGCGCGGACGGCACCGGCTGGGCCGAGGGCGTTGGGTTGCTCGTCGTCGAGCGGCTGTCGGACGCGCAGCGGCTCGGGCACCCGGTGCTCGCGGTCATCCGCGGGTCTGCCGTCAACCAGGACGGCGCGTCGAACGGCATGACCGCGCCCAACGGGCCGTCTCAGGAACGGGTGATCCGGCAGGCCTTGGCGAACGCGAGGCTCTCACCGTCCGATGTGGACGTTGTGGAGGCGCATGGCACCGGGACGAGGCTGGGTGATCCGATCGAGGCTGGCGCTTTGTTGGCGACCTATGGTCAGGATCGTGCCACTCCGTTGTGGTTGGGGTCGTTGAAGTCGAACATCGGGCACGCTCAGGCTGCGGCCGGTGTTGGCGGTGTGATCAAGATGGTGATGGCGATGCGGCATGGTGTGTTGCCGCGGACGTTGCATGTCGACTCGCCGTCTCCGCAGGTGGAGTGGTCGGCGGGTGCGGTGTCGCTGTTGACCTCCGCGATGCCGTGGCCTTCGATTGATCGGCCTCGTCGGGCTGGTGTGTCGTCGTTCGGTGTGAGCGGCACGAATGCTCATGTGATCGTGGAGGGTCCGGGGGTGCCGGACCCTCTGGATACGATTGGAAAGGGGACTTCGGTCCCCCTGGAGGGGGTCCAGGCGGGGTCGATTCCGCTGGTTGTTTCGGCGAAGTCCGAGTTCGCGCTGCGTGGACAAGTCGAGCGGGTGCGTGGGTTCGTTGATGGTCTGGGCGCTGATTGTTTGCGGGATGTCGGGTATTCGTTGGTGACGTCGCGGGCGTTGTTGCCGTGGCGTGCGGTGGTGCTGGGTGGGCGTGAGGTTGCTTCTGGTGTGGCTGGTGATCCTGGTCGGACGGTGTTTGTTTTTCCTGGTCAGGGGTCGCAGTGGGTGGGGATGGGGCGGGAGCTGCTGGAGTCTTCGCCGGTGTTCGCTGGGCGGATGCGCGAGTGCTCGGAGGCGTTGAGGGCGTTTGTTGAGTGGGATCTGTTCGAGGTGCTGGGTGATGCCGCGGCGCTGGAGCGGGTGGATGTTGTGCAGCCGGTGTTGTGGTCGGTGATGGTGTCGCTGGCTGAGGTGTGGCGGGCGCATGGTGTTGTGCCGTCTGCGGTGGTGGGGCATTCGCAGGGTGAGATTGCGGCGGCGTGTGTGGCGGGTGCGTTGTCGTTGGTGGATGGTGCGCGGGTGGTTGCGTTGCGGGCCAGGGCGGTCAGGAGGATCGCTGGTCGTGGCGGGATGGTGTCGATCCCGTTGCCCGTCGACCAGATCGAGCTGCCGGACGGTGTCGTGGTCGCGGCGGTCAACGGACCGAAGTTCGACCGTCGTCGCGGGTGAGGTCGCAGGTCTCGAAATCGTGCTAGCCGCGAGTACGAGCGTGCGCGGCGGGTTCCGGTGGATTACGCGTCGCACTCCGCGCATGTCGAGGTGTTGCGGGATGAGATCGTGGAGGTGCTGGCGGGGATCGAGCCGAGGTCGTCGGTGGTGCCGTTCTACTCGACGGTGACCGGGGATCGCTTCGACACTGCGGGGCTTGGTGCGGAGTACTGGTTCAGGAACCTGCGGCAGACGGTGCGGTTCAGCGATGTCATGGCCCGGTTCGAGGGTGACACGTTCGTTGAGGTCAGCCCGCATCCGGTGCTGATGGTGGGCGTGGGGACGTTGCGGCGTGGCGAAGGTGACATGACGCGGTTCGTCACCTCGCTGGCCGAGGCGCATGTGCGGGGTGTCGGGGTCGACTGGGCCGGCATGTTCGACGGAGCGCGACGGGTCGACCTGCCGACGTACGCGTTCCAACGGCAACGGTTCTGGCTCGACGCCGCGCGGCCGAACGCTGATCGTGTCGACCATCCGTTCCTGGACGGCGCGGTCGACCTCGCGGACGGCGACGGCGTGTTGCTGACCGGCCATCTGGTGCCGGCCACGCATCCGTGGCTGGACGAGCCGCTGGTGCCCGGCGCGGTGTTCCTGGAGCTGGCGATCGCGGCGGCCGATCGGGCCGGGTGCGAGCGCATTCGCGAACTGGCGCTGGAGACACCGCTGGTCGTGCCGGAGCACGGTGTGCAGCTGCAGGTGAGCGTGGGTGGCGCGGACGAGAGCGGACACCGGCGCGTCGCCGTCCACTCGCGGGCGGGCGACTCGTGGCTGCGGCACGTCACCGGGACCGTGGCGCCCGGTGCGGACAGCCCGGCGTTCGATCTGTCCGTGTGGCCCCCTGCCGGTGCGGAGCCGGTGCCGGCGGACGGGGTGCGGGCGATGTGGCGGCGGGACAAGGAGACCTTCGTCGAGGTCGCGCTGCCGGAGGAGCAGCGGGCGCGGTTCGGGCTGCATCCGGCGTTGCTCGACGCGGCGGTGCGGGCGGTTGCCGAAGACACACCGTTGGCGTGGCACGACATCGAGCTCTTCGCGAGTGGGGCAGCTGAGGTGCGGGTGCGGCTGTCGGCCAACGGCGAAGGTGTTCTCGCGGTGGAGGTGGCGGATGCCACCGGGCTGCCGGTGGCATCGATCGGCTCGCTGGTCGTGGGCACGCTGACGGCCGACCAGGTCGAAGCAGCGGGCGCCAGGCCCGAGATGGTGAAACGGCGCCGGGTCGCGCGGGCGGAGTCGGGTGACCGGCCGTTGCGGGAGCGGCTCGCCGCGCTGCCGGAGGAGGAGCAGAAGCACACGTTGCTGCGGCTGGTGCGCGGCCACGTGGCGTCCGTGCTCGGGCATGAAAGCCCGGAGGCGGTCGACCCGGAGCGGACGTTCAAGGAGATCGGATTCGACTCGGCGAGGGCCGTGGAGGTCCGCAACCGGCTCAACACGCTCACCGGGCTCGACTTGCCGACGACCGTGGTGTTCGAGCATCCGACGGTCGTGGCGCTGGCCGAGAACCTGCGGGCGCGGATGTTCTCGGTGGTCGAGCGGACGGAGAGCCCGCAGGACGAGGAGATCAAGAGGGTGCTGGCGGCCATCCCGTTGAGCCGCGTGCGTGCGGCAGGCCTGCTGGACTCGTTGCTGCGGCTGGCGAATCCCCCGGATGACGAGGAGAGCGCGAAGCCCGCGTCCATCGACGAGATGGACGTCAAGAGCCTGGTGATGATGGCCATGAAGAAGGCCGACGACCGTTCCTGACCGGAGAACACGATGACCTCAACCGAGGAGCTTGTCGAGGCTCTGCGCGAGTCCTTGAAGGAGAACGAGCGACTGCGGCAGCGCAACGAGCGGCTGGTTGTCGGTGAACCGGTGGCGATCGTGGGTATGGCGTGCCGCTTCCCCGGCGGAGTCCGTTCGCCCGAACAGCTGTGGCAGCTCGTCGCCGACGGCCGCGATGCCGTGTCGGGGTTCCCCGCCGACCGCGGCTGGGACGTCGACGGACTGTTCGACCCCGACCCCGACCGCTCGGGCACGACCTACGTGCGCGAGGGCGGTTTCCTTTACGACGCGGGCGAATTCGATGCCGGACTGTTCGGGATCTCGCCACGCGAGGCACTCGCGATGGACCCGCAGCAGCGGCTGCTGCTCCAGACCGCGTGGGAGACCTTCGAACGGTCCGGTATCTCGCCCACCTCCCTCAAAGGCAGCCAGACCGGTGTCTTCGTCGGCGTGGTGCAACAGGACTACGGCCCACGACTGCACGAGGCAGCTGAGTCGGTCGAGGGTTTCGTGTTGTCCGGCAACATGACCGCGGTCGCGTCCGGTCGTCTCTCCTACACCTTCGGTCTCGAAGGACCTGCGGTCACGGTCGACACGGCGTGCTCGTCGTCGTTGGTCGCGCTGCATCTCGCGACGCAGTCCTTGCGCGCGCAGGACTGCTCGCTCGCGCTCGTCGGCGGCGCGGCGGTCATGCCCACGCCCGGCCTGTTCGTCGAGTTCTCCCGGCAGCGCGGTCTCGCAGTCGATGGCCGGTGCAAGGCGTTCTCCTCCAGCGCGGACGGCACCGGCTGGGGTGAGGGTGTCGGACTGTTGTTGCTGGAACGGCTGTCCGATGCCCACCGCAACGGGCACGACGTGCTCGCCGTGATCCGCGGGACCGCCGTCAACCAGGACGGTGCGTCCAACGGGCTCACCGCGCCAAACGCGCGGGCCCAGGAACGGGTGATCCGGCAGGCGTTGTCGAACGCGCGACTGTCCACTGCGGACGTCGACGTGGTCGAGGCGCACGGCACCGGAACCGTGCTCGGTGACCCCATCGAGGCCGAGGCCCTGCTGACGACCTACGGCCAGGATCGTGCCACTCCGTTGTGGCTGGGCTCGCTGAAGTCCAACATCGGTCACACCTCGGCCGCCGCGGGAGTCGCCGGTGTGATCAAGATGGTGATGGCGATGCGGCACGGTGTGTTGCCGCAAACGCTGCATGTCGACTCGCCGTCGCCCCATGTGGATTGGTCGTCTGGCTCGATCTCGTTGTTGTCGGAGTCGCGTCCGTGGCCCTCGCTCGACCGCCCTCGTCGGGCTGGTGTGTCGTCGTTCGGTGTGAGTGGGACGAATGCTCATGTGATCGTGGAGGGTCCGGAAGTGTCGGACCCTCTGGATACGATTGGAAAGGGGACTTCGGTCCCCCTGGAGGGGGTCCAGGCGGGATCGATTCCGTTGATTGTTTCGGCGAAGTCCGAGCTTGCGCTGCGCGGGCAGATCGAGCGGGTGCAGGAGTTTGTCGGTGGTGCTGATTGTTTGCGGGATGTCGGGTATTCGTTGGTGACGTCGCGGGCGTTGTTGCCGTGGCGTGCGGTGGTGCTGGGTGGGCGTGAGGTTGCTTCTGGTGTGGCTGGTGATCCTGGTCGGACGGTGTTTGTTTTTCCTGGTCAGGGGTCGCAGTGGGTGGGGATGGGGCGGGAGCTGCTGGAGTCTTCGCCGGTGTTCGCTGGGCGGATGCGCGAGTGCTCGGAGGCGTTGAGGGCGTTTGTTGAGTGGGATCTGTTCGAGGTGCTGGGTGATGCCGCGGCGCTGGAGCGGGTGGATGTTGTGCAGCCGGTGTTGTGGTCGGTGATGGTGTCGCTGGCTGAGGTGTGGCGGGCGCATGGTGTTGTGCCGTCTGCGGTGGTGGGGCATTCGCAGGGTGAGATTGCGGCGGCGTGTGTGGCGGGTGCGTTGTCGTTGGTGGATGGTGCGCGGGTGGTTGCGTTGCGGGCCAGGGCGGTCAGGAGGATCGCTGGTCGTGGCGGGATGGTGTCGATCCCGTTGCCCGTCGACCAGATCGAGCTGCCGGACGGTGTCGTGGTCGCGGCGGTCAACGGACCGAAGTTCGACGGTGGTCGCGGGTGACGTCGAGGGTGACTCGATATCGTGCTGGCCCAGTACGAACGTGCGCGGCGGGTTCCGGTGGATTACGCGTCGCACTCCGCGCATGTCGAGGTGTTGCGGGATGAGATCGTGGAGGTGCTGGCGGGGATCGAGCCGAGGTCGTCGGTGGTGCCGTTCTACTCGACGGTGACCGGGGATCGCTTCGACACTGCGGGGCTTGGTGCGGAGTACTGGTTCAGGAACCTGCGGCAGACGGTGCGGTTCAGCGATGTCATGGCCCGGTTCGAGGGTGACACGTTCGTTGAGGTCAGCCCGCATCCGGTGCTGATGGTGGGCGTGGGGACGTTGCGGCGTGGCGAAGGTGACATGACGCGGTTCGTCACCTCGCTGGCCGAGGCGCATGTGCGGGGTGTCGGGGTCGACTGGGCCGGCATGTTCGACGGAGCGCGACGGGTCGACCTGCCGACGTACGCGTTCGAGCACCAGCGGTTCTGGCTGAACTCGCCGTCCGCGGCCGGTGACGTCACGGCGGCCGGTCTCGGGAGCACGGACCACCCGCTGCTGGCCGCGGAGGTCTCGCTGGCTGATGGCGACGGTGCCGTGCTGACGGGCCGGCTGTCATTGGCGTCGCATGCCTGGCTCGCGGACCACGCGGTGCTGGACACCGTTGTCGTGCCGGGGACCGCGATGGTGGAGCTGGCCGTGCGGGCCGGTACCCACGTCGGCTGCGCGGAGCTGGAAGAGCTGACGTTGCAGACCCCGCTGGTCGTGCCCGGCAACGGCTGGGTGCGCCTCCAGGTGACCGTCGGCGCCCCGGACGCCGACGGCAGGCGGTCCGTCGGCGTCTACTCCAGGACGGACGAAGAACCGTGGACCTGCCACGCGGCCGGTGTTCTCGCTGTACAGGGCAGGCCTGAGGACTTCGATCTCACCGAGTGGCCGCCGGCTGGTGCGCAAGAGCTGTCCGTCGAGGGTCTGTACGACCGGTTGACCGAGCGCGGGTACGGGTACGGGCCCGCGTTCCAGGGGCTGCGGACCGTGTGGCGGCGCGGCGACGACGTGTTCGGCGACGTCGCGTTGCCGGAAGGCCATGCCGCCGTTGGGTTCGGGGTTCACCCGGCGTTGCTCGACGCCGCGCTGCACACGATCGTGTTCAGCGACTTCGACACGGACCCGGACAAGACGGTGATGCCGTTCTCGTGGGGCGGTGTCAGTGTGTTCGCGACCGGCGCGACGTCGGTGCGGGTGCGGTTGTCGCGCCAGGGCGAGCGCGGTGTCTCGTTGCAGGTGGCGGATTCCACCGGGCGACCGGTCGCCGTTGTCTCGACGCTGGCGACGCGGCCCGTGTCGCGGGAGCAGCTCGACGTGGCCACCGGGCGGGACTCGTTGTTCCGGATCGAGTGGGTGCCGGCGGCGAGCGGGCGGGCCGCTGCGGAACTGGAGCTGTTCCGTTGTCCCACCGGCGATCCGCGGGCGGTCACCCATGCGGTGCTGGAGCGCCTGCAGAACTCCGACAAGCTGGTCGTGGTGACCAGGGGAGCGGTCGGCGCCACATCCGGCGAGGCCGTTGCGGATCTCGCGCAGGCCACCGCGTGGGGCCTGGTGCGGTCAGCCCAGTCGGAGAGCCCTGGCCGGTTCGTGCTGGTCGACGTGGACGACGACGTGCCGACCGACGTGATCGCGGCGGCGGTCGCCTCGGGTGAGCCCCAGCTGGCGATCCGGCAGGGCCGCGTGGTCGTGCCTCGGCTGGCACGGGTGACGGCATCCGTTGTGCCACCGGCGATCGACGGCACCGTGCTGATCACCGGCGGTGCCGCAGGGCTTGGTGGCGTCATCGCACGGCACCTCGTCGCCGCGCACGGCGTGCGTCACCTGCTGCTGGTCAGCAGGCGCGGTGCGGACGCCCCCGGTGCTCCCGAGCTGCGCGACGAACTGGCCGGACTCGGTGCGACACTGGACATCGCGGCTTGCGACGCGGCGGATCGTGACGCGCTGGCCGCGGTGATCGCCGACGTCGCGCCGGCCGCCGTCGTGCACGCGGCCGGCGTACTCGACGACGGCATGATCTCGTCGCTCACCCCGCGGCACGTCGACACGGTTTTCCGGCCCAAGGCGGACGCCGCGTGGAACCTGCACGAGCTCACCCGCGACCACGAGCTGTCCGCGTTCGTGTTGTTCTCCTCGGTCTCCGGAATCGTTGGTGCGCCTGGACAGGGCAACTACGCGGCGGCGAACGCGTACGTCGACGCGTTGGCCGTGCACCGCCGGGCACTGGGTCTGCCCGCGGTGTCGCTGGCATGGGGATTCTGGGACCAGGCCAGCGACATGACCGGACATCTCGGTCAAGTCGACAAGGCGCGGATGAGCCGCGGCGGCCTGCTGGCGCTGTCCACCCGTGAGGTCGTGGATCTGTTCGACAGCGCGTTGGCCGCGGATGAGGCCGTGGTCGTGCCGGCACGGCTGGACTTCGCCGCACTGCGCGCACTCGACCCGATTCCCGCCGTGCTGCGCGGCCTGGTCCGACCGCCCGTGCGGCGCGCCGCGGTGGTGGACGGGGAGGTCAGGGACGGCTTGGCCGGTCTGCCCGAAGCCGAGCGGCTACGTGCCGTGCTCGACATCGTGTGCAAGCACGCGGCGACCGTGCTCGGCCACGGTTCGGCCGCCGGGATCGACCAGGACCGGGCGTTCAAGGCACTCGGCTTCGACTCGCTGACCGGTGTGGAACTGCGTAACCGCCTGGTCGTCGCGACCGGCTTGCGCCTACCGTCCACAGTGGTCTTCGACTACCCGACACCGGTTGCACTGGCCGGATTCGTGAACGCCGAGCTGGGTGGCCGCCGGGCCGCGGCGCAGGTGGTGGTCGCCACCTCGTCCGACGAGCCGATCGCGATCGTCGGCATGGCCTGCCGTTTCCCCGGTGGTGTGCGGTCGCCTGAGGACCTGTGGCGGTTGCTCACCGAGGGCGGTGACGTGCTGTCCGAGTTCCCGATCGACCGCGGCTGGGACCTCGATCGGTTGTACGACCCCGATCCCGGCAGCCGGGGCACCAGCTACGTCCGGCACGGTGGGTTCCTGCACGACGTCGCCGACTTCGACCCCGACTTCTTCGGGATCTCGCCACGCGAGGCGCTGGCGATGGACCCGCAGCAGCGGCTGCTGCTGGAGACCTCGTGGGAGGCGGTGGAACGGGCGGGCATCGATCCGCTTTCGTTGCGCGGCAGCCAGACCGGTGTGTTCGCGGGTGTGATCACCCAGGAGTACGGCACGCGTCTGTCGTCGGTGCCCCAGGACGTCGAGGGATATCTCGGGACCGGTAACTCGGCCAGCATCGCGTCCGGGCGGGTGGCGTACACGTTCGGGTTCGAAGGTCCTGCGGTGACGGTGGACACGGCGTGTTCGTCGTCGTTGGTGGCAATGCACTTGGCAGCACAAGCGTTGCGGCGGGGTGAGTGTTCGCTGGCGCTGGCCGGTGGCGTGACGGTGATGTCGACGCCTGGAATGTTCATCGAGTTCTCCCGTCAGCGCGGGCTGGCCGTGGACGGCCGGTGCAAGGCGTTCGCGGCCGGCGCGGACGGGACCGCGTGGAGTGAGGGCATCGGCGTGGTGCTGCTCGCACGCCTGTCGGATGCGCGGCGGTCGGGGCATCGGGTACTGGCCGTGTTGCGCGGGTCGGCGGTGAACCAGGACGGTGCCTCCAATGGTCTGACCGCGCCCAACGGCCCGTCGCAGGAGCGGGTCATTCGGCAGGCCTTGGGAGCCGCCGGACTGCGTCCGTCTGAGGTGGACGTCGTGGAGGCTCATGGGACCGGGACCCGGCTGGGGGATCCGATCGAGGCCCAGGCGTTGCTGGCGACCTACGGCCAGGACCGCTCCGCTCCGTTGCTGCTGGGTTCGGTGAAGTCCAACATCGGGCACACGCAGGCCGCCGCCGGCATCGCGGGTGTGATCAAGATGGTGCTGGCGATGCGGCACGGCTCGTTGCCTCGGACGCTGAACGTGGACGCGCCTTCTCCGCACATCGACTGGACCTCGGGTGCGGTCGACCTGCTGACTTCGCCGCGTTCGTGGCCCGAGGTCGACCGGCCGTGGCGAGCCGGAGTGTCGTCGTTCGGCGTGAGCGGCACCAACTCACACGTGATCTTGGAAGCGGCCGCGGCCGGCCCGGAACTGTCAGACCCTCTCGATACGGTTGGAAAGGGGACTTCGGTCCCCCCTCGAGGGGCTCCGCTGCTTGTTTCGGCGAAGTCCGAGCTTGCGCTGCGCGGACAGGTCGAGCGGGCGCGGGAGCTGGCCGGCGACCTGGTGGATGTCGGGTATTCGCTGGCGGTGACTCGGTCGGCGTTCGAGCATCGTGCGGTCGTGCTTGAGGGTGCTGAGGTCGCACGTGGTGTGGCGGCCAGGGGTGAGTTGGCGTTCCTGTTCACCGGGCAGGGGTCGCAGCGCGCGGGGATGGGCGGGGAGTTGGGTGAGCGGTTCCCGGTGTTCGCGGCTGCCTTTGATGAGGTGTGGTCGCGGTTCGACGTCGGCGGTCTCGACCTCGACCAGACGGGCCGTGCGCAGCCGGCGATCTTCGCGCTCGAGGTGGCGCTGTACCGGCTGATCGAGTCGTGGGGCATCACGCCCGATCGGCTCGCTGGTCATTCGATTGGTGAGATCGCGGCCGCGCATGTGGCTGGCGTGCTCACACTTGATGACGCGTGCACGTTGGTCAGTGAGCGGGCGCGGTTGATGCAGGCTCTGCCATCGGGCGGTGCGATGATCGCCGTGCAGGCCTCGGAAGATGAGGTACTGCCACACTTGACCGCGAGCGTGTCGATCGCGGCGGTGAACGGGCCTGATGCCGTGGTGATCGCGGGTGATGAGGCTGAGGCGTTGGAGATCGCGGGTCGGTTCGGGAAGTCGAAGCGGCTCAAGGTGTCTCATGCATTCCACTCGCCGTTGATGGAGCCGATGCTCGGCGAGTTCCGGGCTGTGGTCCAAGGCTTGTCGTTCTCGCCGCCGACGATCCCGATTGCCACGTCCGGCGATGTGACCGACCCGGAGTACTGGGTGCGGCACGTCCGGGAGACGGTCCGGTTCGCGGACAACGTTGCCGAGTTGGGTGAGTGCACTTTCCTGGAGATCGGACCGGACGGCGTTCTCTCGGCGATGGTCGAGGACGCGATTCCGGCGCAGCGCGGGGACCGTGGTGAGGAAGCGGCGCTGCTGACCGCGCTCGCCCGGCTGTGGGTGCGCGGGGTCGAGGTCGACTGGGAAGCGTTCTACGCCGGGACGGGTGCGAAGAAGGTCGACCTTCCGACCTACTCGTTCGAGCGGAAGAGGTTGTGGCTGGAGGCGCCCGCGATCGGCGGTGACGTGACGTCGGTGGGGCTCAGCCGTGCGGACCACCCGCTGCTGGGCGCGGCGGTTCCGTTGGCCGGCGGAGACGGCCTGGTGTTGACCGGGCGGTTGTCGCTGTCGACGCATCCGTGGCTGGCCGACCACGCGGCTCTGGGCTCGGTGCTGTTGCCGGGGACGGCGTTCGTGGAGCTCGCGGTCGCGGCAGGGTCGCGGGTCGGGTGCGGGCGGGTGGAGGATCTGACGCTCGAAGCACCGCTGGTCCTGCCGGCGCGGGAAGCGGTTCACCTGCAGGTCAACGTCGGTGACGCGGACGACGCGGGCAGGCGGCCGGTGACCGTGCACTCGCGGCGCGGATCGGGCGACGAGTGGACGCGCAACGCGAGCGGTGCGGTCGCGGTGGCCGTCGGGTCGGCGTCGTTCGACCTGACGGCGTGGCCGCCGGCCGGCGCCGAAGAGGTGCCGGTCGCCGGGCTGTACGACCGGCTCGTCGACCGCGGGTACGACTACGGGCCGGTGTTCCAAGGGCTGCGGGCCGTGTGGCGCAAGGGTGAGGACGTGTTCGCCGAGGTCGCGTTGCCGGAAGGCCAAGCCACCGACGGGTTCGGGCTGCACCCGGCGTTGCTGGACGCGGCGCTGCACACGCTGGCGTTCAGTGCGCTCGGCGAGGGTGCGGACCAGGCCGTGATGCCGTTCTCGTGGGAAGGCGTCGAGCTGTTCGCCCGCGGGGCGTCGTCGTTGCGGGTGCGGTTGTCGACGACGGCAGACGGGACAGTGTCGCTGGAGACCGCCGACTCCGCCGGGCGGCCGGTGGCCGTGGTGTCGTCGGTGGTGACGCGACCGGTGTCGCGGGAGCAGCTCGGCGGTGGCGAGTCGCTGTTCCGGCTGGAGTGGACTCCTGTCGCGGCGCCGATCGAGCAGTGGGGCGACGACGTGGTGGTCTTCCGCTGTCCGTCCACTGTGGATGTTCGGGCTGGGGTCGACGCAGTCGTGACGAAGGTGCGGGAATGGCTGGCCGACGAACGGTCCGCACGGCTCGTCGTGGTGACCAGAAAGGCGGACGACCTGTCGCACGCGGCCATCTGGGGGCTGATCCGATCGGCGCAGACCGAGAACCCCGACCGGATCGTGCTGGTCGACGTCGACGGGCGCCCGGAGTCGGAGCGGATGCTGCCTGGTGCGGCCGGCCTTGGCGAGCCGCAGGTGGAGATTCGCGCGGGTGAGGTACGTGTCGCGCGGCTGGTACGCGCGGCGGCGGGGGTGCCGGTCAAGTTCGACGGGCGGGTGTTGATCACCGGTGGTACCGGCGGGCTGGGTGGCGTGATCGCCCGCCACGTCGTCGCCGAGCACGGGGTTCGGGATCTGGTGCTGGTCAGCAGGCGCGGCATCGAGGCGCCGGGTGCCGTGGAGTTGTGTGATGACCTGGCCGGGCTGGGTGCGTCGGTCTCGGTGGTGGCGTGCGACGTGGCCGAACGGGAGGCGCTCGCGGCGGTGCTGGCCGAGCATCCGGTGAACGGGGTGATCCACGCGGCGGGTGTCCTGGACGACGGGATTGTGACCGCGTTGACGCCCGAGCAGGTGGACGTGGTGTTCCGGCCGAAGGTCGACGCGGCGTTGCACCTGAATGAGCTGGTGGGTGACGTGTCGGCGTTCGTGTTGTTCTCCTCGGTCTCCGGCACCATCGGTGGTGCTGGGCAGGGCAACTACGCGGCGGCGAACGCGTTCCTCGACGCACTGGCCGAGCAGCGGCGGGCGCGGGGACTGGCGGCGGTGTCGCTGGCGTGGGGCGCATGGGAACAGCCTGGCGGCATGGTCGGCGGACTGGGGGAAAGCGGCCTCGCCCGGCTGGGGCGCGGCGGGTTGGTTCCACTGTCCGAAAAGGACGGACTGGCGCTGTTCGACGTCGCCGCGGGCGCCGACCACGCGGTGGTGGTGCCTGCTCGGCTGGACTTCGGGGCGTTGCGCACGCAGGCCGCGAACGGTGCGTTGCCCGCTGTGCTGCGGGGACTGGTCCGGACGCCGATGCGGCGTACCGCGGACGCCGTCGTCGTGCCGGTCGCGGAACTGTCCGAGGTGCAGTTGCTGGAGTTCGTCGCCGGGCACATCGCGACCGTGCTCGGCCGGACCGCCGCGGAGATCGATCCGGAGCGGGCGTTCAAAGAGCTCGGGTTCGACTCGCTGACCGCCGTGGAGCTGCGCAACCGGCTCACCGGCTCCACCGGGCTGCGGCTGCCCACCACGGTGATCTTCGACCATCCGACGCCAGCGTCCCTCGCCGGCTACCTGCGGGACCGGGTCGGGCCGGGCAAGAAGCCCGCGGACGTGTTGCCGGCCGAGCTCGCGAAGCTGGAGTCGGCGATCGCCGCACTGCCGCCGGACGACTCGGTCCGTGCCGCGGTCATGATCCGGCTCGCCGCGCTCGTCGCCGACGACGACCGGGACGACGACGCGGACTCGGTCACGGCACACCTCCGCTCGTCGACGAACGACCAGATCTTCGACTTCATCGACAAGCAGCTCGGGGTTGATCTCGATGGATGACAGTCAGAAGCTGCGCGACTACCTGACGCGGGTGACCGGTGAGCTGCACCGGACTCGCCGGCGACTGAAGCAGGTCGAGTCCGGCGAACACGAACCGATCGCGATCGTCGGCATGGCGTGCCGCTTCCCCGGTGACGTCCGGTCGCCGGACGACCTGTGGCGTCTCGTCGCCGACGGCCGCGACGCGGTCACCGGGTTCCCGATCGACCGCGGCTGGGACCTGGACCGCCTGTTCCACCCGGATCCCGACCACCTCGGCACGAGCTACGCGTCGGAAGGCGGCTTCCTGCACGACGCCGCCCGGTTCGATGCCGAGTTCTTCGGCATCAGCCCGCGTGAGGCGACGGCCGCCGACCCGCAGCAGCGGCTGCTGCTGGAGACGGCGTGGGAGGCGTTCGAGCACGCGGGTATCGACCCGGTTTCGGTGCGGGGCAGCCGGACCGGTGTGTTCGCGGGTGTGATGTACAACGACTACGGGCTGCGGCTGCACACCGTTCCGGACGGTTTCGAGGGTTACCTGACCGGGAACACGCCGAGCATCGTGTCCGGCCGCGTGGCGTACACGTTCGGTCTTGAGGGTCCCGCGGTCACTGTGGACACGGCGTGTTCGTCGTCGTTGGTGGCGTTGCATCTGGCTGCTCAGGCGTTGCGTCAGGGTGAGTGTTCGCTGGCTTTGGCCGGTGGTGTGACCGTGATGTCCACACCCAACACGTTCATCGACTTCTCTCGGCAGCGCGGGTTGGCCGTGGATGGCCGGTGCAAGTCGTTCGCGGCGGCTGCCGACGGGACTGGATGGGCTGAGGGCGTCGGGTTGCTCGTCGTCGAGCGGCTGTCCGATGCTCGGCGGCTCGGGCATCCCGTGCTGGCTGTGTTGCGTGGGTCGGCGGTGAACCAGGATGGTGCTTCCAACGGGTTGACCGCGCCGAACGGTCCTGCGCAGGAGCGGGTGATCCGGCAGGCCTTGATGGCCGCCGGCCTGTCTCCGTCCGATGTGGATGTTGTGGAGGCGCATGGCACCGGGACGAGGCTGGGTGATCCGATCGAGGCCGGGGCTTTGTTGGCGACCTATGGTCAGGATCGTGCCACTCCGTTGTGGTTGGGGTCGTTGAAGTCGAACATCGGGCACGCTCAGGCTGCGGCCGGTGTTGGCGGTGTGATCAAGATGGTGATGGCGATGCGGCACGGTGTGTTGCCGCGGACGTTGCATGTCGATTCGCCGTCACCGCAAGTGGATTGGTCGTCTGGCTCGATCTCGTTGTTGTCGGAGTCGCGTCCGTGGCCCTCGCTCGACCGCCCTCGTCGGGCTGGTGTGTCGTCGTTCGGTGTGAGCGGCACGAATGCTCATGTGATCGTGGAGGGTCCGGAAGTGTCGGACCCGCTGGATACGATTGGAAAGGGGACTTCGGTCCCCCTGGAGGGGGTTCAGGCGGGATCGATTCCGCTGGTTGTTTCGGCGAAGTCCGAGTTCGCGCTGCGCGAACAAATCGGCAGGGTGCGGGCCGTCAGCGGAGAATCCCTGGATGTCGGGTATTCGCTGGCGGTGACGCGGTCGGTGTTCGAGCATCGTGCGGTGGTGCTCGATGGTGTCGAGGTTGCGCGGGGTGCTGCGGCCAGGGGTGAGTTGGCGTTCCTGTTCACCGGGCAGGGCAGCCAGCGGGCGGCGATGGGCGGGGAGTTGGCGGAGAGGTTTCCGGTCTTCGCCGGGGTGTTCGATGAGGTGTGGTCGCGGTTTGATGTCGGTGATCTGGGCCTGACCAGACCGGGCCATGCGCAGCCGGCGATTTTCGCGTTTGAGGTGGCGTTGTATCGGTTGGTGGAGTCGTGGGGTGTTCGGCCTGATCGGGTGGCGGGGCATTCGATTGGTGAGATCGCGGCCGCGCATGTGGCTGGCGTGCTCACACTTGATGACGCGTGCACGTTGGTCAGTGAGCGGGCGCGGTTGATGCAGGCTCTGCCATCAGGTGGGGCGATGATCGCGGTGCAGGCCTCGGAAGAGGAAGTCCTTCCGCACTTGACCGCGGGCGTGTCGGTCGCGGCGGTGAACGGGCCTGATGCCGTGGTGATCGCGGGTGATGAGGCTGAGGCGTTGGAGGTCGCGGGTCGGTTCGGGAAGTCGAAGCGGCTCAGGGTGTCTCATGCGTTTCACTCGCCGTTGATGGAGCCGGTGCTGGGCGAGTTCCGGGCTGTGGTCCAAGGCTTGTCGTTCTCGCCGCCGACGATCCCGATTGCCACGTCCGGTGATGTGACCGATCCGGAGTACTGGGTTCGGCATGTGCGGGACACCGTGAGGTTCGCGGACAACGTGGTGGCCCTCGGAGACTGCGCGTTCCTGGAGATTGGTCCGGACGGCGTGTTGTCGGCGATGGTCGAGGGTGCGATCCCGGCGCTGCGCCGGGATCGTGGCGAGCAAACCTCGTTGCTGACCGCGCTTGCCCGGCTGTGGGTGCGCGGGGTCGAGGTCGACTGGGAAGCGTTCTACGCCGGGACAGGTGCGAAGAAGGTCGACCTGCCGACGTATGCGTTCCAGCACCGGCACTACTGGCTGGATGAGCCCGAAGCACCCGCGACGGGTGTGGACCAGATGGACGCCGGCTTCTGGGAGGCTGTCGACACCGAGGACCCGGCCGCGTTGGCCGTGGCGCTGGACTTGCCGCAGGACGAGTTGAGCGCGCTCCTGCCCGCGCTGCCGATGTTGTCCCGGTGGCGGCAGAAGCGGCGCGTCGACCAGTGGCGTTACCGGATCAGCTGGAAACCGTTGCAGGCGGCGCCCGCGGAGATGGCGGGCACGTGGCTGCTCGTTGTCCCGGACGGTGACAACGAGTGGGCGAAGGCGTTGGCGGACCGGGGTGTCCGGACGCGGCAGATCGCGAAGGCCGACCGGGCAGGGCTCGCGGAACAGATCAAGGCGGTCGGGGAACCGATCAGTGGCGTGGTGTCGTTGCTGGCACTGGACGATGATCCGCACTGGCTGCGCGCCACGAGCACGGTCGCACTGGTGCAGGCACTCGGTGACGTCGGGATCGACGCACCGTTGTGGCTGGTCACGAGTGGTGCCGTCGGGGTGGGGGAGCAGGTGCGCGACCCCGGTCAGGCGCAGGTGTGGGGCGTTGGGCTCACGGTCGGGCTTGAGCATCCGCAGCGGTGGGGCGGGGTCGTCGACGTGCCCGAGACGCCGGATGAGCAGGTGCTGCAACGGTTTGCCGGCGTACTGGCCGGGAAGGAAGAAGATCAGGTCGCGGTGCGGCGTGCCGGTACGTTCGTGCGGCGGCTGGTGCGGGCGCCACGCAGCGGGCCCGCACAGAAACCGTGGCGACCGCACGGGACGGCGCTGATCACCGGCGGGACCGGCGGGATCGGGGCGCACATCGCGCGGTGGCTGGCCCGCGACGGGATCGAGCATCTCGTGCTCGCCAGCCGGCGTGGGCCGGACGCCGACGGGGTCGCGGAACTGGAAGCCGAGCTGGGCGTCGGTGTCACGGTGGTGGCATGCGATGTCACCGACCGAGGTGCTGTGCGGAAGGCATTGGACGCGGTTCCGGCAGAGCACCCGTTGACGGCGGTGTTCCACGCGGCCGGTGTGGATCGGGCGGTGTCGTTGGAGGACACCGATCTGGACGTGTTGACCGACATCTGCGGGCCCAAGGTCGCGGGTGCGGAGCACCTGGACGAGCTGGTGGAGGATGTCGAGGCGTTCGTGCTGTTCTCGTCAGGGGCGGGTGTCTGGGGCAGTGGGCACCAGGCCGCCTACGGTGCGGCGAACGCGCACCTCGACGCGCTGGCCGAGCATCGGCGAGCCAGGGGGTTGGCCGCTGTCTCGGTGGCGTGGGGACTGTGGGGTGGCGGCGGCATGGGGGCGGGCACCGAGGAAAGCATGCGGGAGCTGGGTATGCGGGCCATGGCACCGGAGCTCGCGATCGGGGCGTTGCGGCAGGCGCTCGACCGCGGGGAGACGCGGCTGACCGTCGCCGACATCGACTGGGACCTCTTCACCCCGCGGTTCACCGCGATGCGGGCCCGGCCGCTGCTCAACGACCTGCCGGACGTCCAGCGGGTCCTCGCCACGGATGCGCCGAGCAGCACGCTGAGTCTCGACGGACTGTCCGAAGAGGATCAGGAAGCGGCGCTGCTGATGTTGGTGCGCACCGAGATCGCCGGCGTGCTCGGGCACCTCTCGGTCGACGCGATCGACCCCGACGCGATGCTGATGGACTTCGGGTTCGACTCGTTGACGGCGTTCGAGCTGCGCAACAAGCTGGACACCGCGACCGGCCTGCAGCTGCAACCGACCATGGTCTTCGACTACCCGACGCCGGCCGAAATCGCCCGTTACCTTCGCACCGAAATGGTGTCATGAGCCTCCAGCAGTCGGATCGCGGCGGCCGTGCCTTCCTCGGAGCGGACCTCGCCTGCCAGTGAGGCTGCCTGACCGGCCAGCGCGGGGGCCGTGCGGATCGCGGCGGCCAGTGCGTCGGAGGTCAGAGTGCGGTGGGGAAGCGGAGGCGGTGCCACTCCCAGGCGGTGCAAGCGGTTCGCCCACAGCGGCTGGTCGGCCAGGTGCGGGCAGAGGACCTGGGGACGGCCGGCGGCGAGTGCGGCGCCGGCCGTGCCGCCGCCGCTGTGGTGGACGACGGCCGCAACCCGCGGGAACAACCAGGCGTGCGGTACGTCGTTCAGCGGGAACACGTCGGCGGAAGAGGAGATCTGCGCCAGACCGCCCCAGCCCGCGGAGATCACGGCACGCACCCCGGCGCGGCGCACGGCGTCCAGCACGAGGCGGCCGGTGCCGGACGGGTCTGCGCCGACCATGCTGCCGAAGCCGATGTAGACCGGTGGCGGTCCGGCGGCGAGGAAGGCTGCCAACTCCCGTGCCGGGGTCCACCGCGGAGGTTCGGGCAAGTTCCAGAAACCGGTCGTGTGCACGGACGGTGGAGCGTCCGAAGTGGACTCGAAGATGTGTGCGCTGTAGGCCTGAAGCACGGTCGTAGGTGTGCCGTCGGGGCCGGCCATCGGGTTGTACGCGCCGGAGCGCCGGGGCAGGCCGAGCACATCGCGCCGCCATCTCCTGATCGGGCCGCGCGGCAGGCTCGCCAACTGGTACAGCACCCGGTAGCTGGCCCGGTTGAAGCACCGAGGCAGCCGTGGACCGCCGCACAGCGCCCGGAAGTCCGCGGTGGGTACCCAGCCAGGCTGCAACGGGGCCATCACCGCAGGCACTCCGAGCTTCTCGGCGACGTGCGGTGCGTAGTGCAGGCCGGGGTGGTGCACCACCACGTCGGCACCTTCCTCTCCGGCCACCGCCACGTCGTGCAACATCCGGGTGGCCGCCCGCATGGTCTCGCGGCCGGTGGCCACGACCGCGCGGGCGGCGGCGACCGGGCGCATCCCGCCACCGACGGCGCGGCGGAACGCAGGCTGGTCACGCAGCTTGAGGAGACCGTCGTCAAGGGCCGCGAACGGCACGTCGTACTGGGCGGCGGTGGACGCGTAACGGTCCGGTGCGGCGAGCACAGGATGGTGTCCCGCGAGCCGAAGTGCGTACGCCAGCGCAAGATACGGCTGGACGTCGCCTCGGGTGCCGTACGCGATGAGAAGAACTCGCATGATCAGGCAGGGTAGCGCTCTCACACCAGGGAATTACCGGGCCGGAACCGATCGATTACCAGGTGTCGGAAATGGCTGTATACGTTGAATTTCACTGCGTTTCTGATCAAGGAGTGACATGTCCGCACCCGCATTCGTCTGCTTTCCACCCGCGGGTGCCGGGGCGAGCTTCTTCCACACCTGGCGCGGGTACACGGGCGGACTCCAGGTCGTCCCGATCGACTTGCCCGGTCGGGAGAAGCGGTTCGCCGACCCGGTGCCGCGCGACCTCGACGGGTTCGCCGCCGATCTCGCGCCGCAGCTCGCGCGCGCCACGAGCTCTGTCGTGTTCGGACACAGCTTCGGGGCGATCCTCGCCTACGAGACCGTTCGGCACGCGCTGGCCGACGATCCCGGACTCGACCTCACCCTGGTCGTCAGCGGGTCGCCGAAGCCGGGTGTCCTGCGTGGCACCAGGATCAGCGGGCGGCCGGACGACGAGTTCGTCGCGGGCGTGCGGGAGATCGCCGGCTACCAGCACCCGGCGCTGGACGACCCGGACCTGCGCGACCTGCTGCTTCCGTTGCTGCGTACCGACGTGGCACTGCACGAGGCCTACCAGCCGACGGACACCGGGCCGCTGAGCATCCCGATCATCGCGGTGCGCGGTGTGGACGACGACGTGGTGAGCCGGGCGCACGCCGACGAGTGGGCGCAGTTCACCTCGGGCGGGTTCCGGGTGGAGGAGATCCCCGGCGGCCACATGTACCTCGTGGACGAATGGCCTCAGCTGCTCGCCCGCGTCGAGCGGTGCGTCGCCGTGGTGGAGACGTCTCGGTGACGGGCAGGCTCGAGGGCAAGGTCGCGATCATCACCGGCGCCGCACGGGGGATCGGCCGCGCCTGCGCGACCGCGTTCGCCGGGCAGGGCGCCGACCTCGTCCTGCTGGACGTGTGCGACGACCTCGACGGGGTGCCCTACCGGCTCGGCACCCGCAGCCAGCTCGACCATACCGCGAAGATCTGCGCGGCGGCAGGCGCCTCGGTGCTCACGCGGGCGTGCGACGTCCGGGACGCCACCGCCGCACGGGAAGCCGCGGAAACGGCGGCCGACCGGTTCGGCCGGATCGACGTGCTGGTCAACAACGCGGGCATCGCCGCGCCGTCGGGCAAGGTCGCTCACGAGATCACGGAAGCCGAGTGGGACCTGATGCTCGACGTGGACCTGACCGGCGCGTGGCTGATGATCCGCGCCGTCGTCCAGACCATGGTGGCACAGCGGTCCGGCAGCATCGTCAACGTCGCCTCCACCGCGGGACTCGTCGGATACCGCAACTTCGCCGGGTACGTCACCGCGAAGCACGGACTCGTCGGACTCACCCGTGCCACCGCACTGGACTACGCGCCGTTCCGGGTGCGAGCCAACGCGTTGTGCCCTGGTTCGGTGCGCGACGACCCCGGCCTCGAGGGCCGCATGCTCGTCGAGATCGCCCGCTCGCTGGAGGTCGACACGGCCGACCACGAAGCGGTTTTCGCCGAGCAGCAACCGACGAACAACCTCGTCGAGGCACAGGACGTCGCGGCGGCCGCGGTCTGGCTGGCCTCGGACGAGTCGCCGCACGTCACCGGATCGGTGATCACCGTGGACGGCGCCTTCACGGCGCGGTGAAGGAGCCAGGCCATGACCTACCACGCCGCGGTCTATCGGTGTCCATCGCATGTGGACGTGACCGGCCATCCGAACCTGTGGGTGGAACGGATCCCGTTCGCCGCCGCGACCCAGGAGGCGGCAAGGCTGCGGATGCGCGAGCTGACCAGGTCCGCCACTCGCCCACGCGTGGTCGTGCTGCGCTACCCGGACGCGACGGAACTCGTCGTGACCGGCCGACGTGGCCCGAACGGCCGAGCCGACCTCGACCGGATCGCGTTCGCCGCGGCCGGTGCCGACGCTCCCGAATGGACGGACGACGCGTTCGTCGTGCTGCCGGGGCAGGCACGCGGCCCGCTGACGGTCGAGACGTGTGTGCTGCCGGAGGTCGACGCGGGTGACCTGCCCGCGGCACTGACACTGATCACCGGCACCGAGATCACCGCCACCACGAAGCTCGCGGTGGGTGCGCCCGTCCCCGGACTGCTGGACTACCTGCCGTGCCTCGACCCGTCCGGCCCACTGGTCCACCTGACCAGGAACGACGCCGGTCAGCTGGTCGCCCGTTGCTGGCGCCGCCCAGGACAGGCACCGGACCTGCTGGACCGGCTTCGCCAGGTGTTCGACCCCGCTGAACGTGACCTCATCATCGCGCGTGGCCGCGGCGCCGAGAACCCGCACGAGCCGGCGACCATCCACGAACTCCTCGGCAGGCAGGCGGAACTGACACCGGACGCGGTAGCCGTCGCCGACGGCGACACGGAGCTGACCTATCGGGACCTGGTCGACCGCGCGTCCCGCCTCGCGAGCGGGCTCGGCACCGGCCGGGGTGACCGGGTCGGAGTATGCCTCGACCGGTCCGCCGACCTGGTCGTCGCACTGCTCGCGGTGCTCATGACCGGCGCCGCGTATGTTCCGCTCGACCCGGCGCACCCCGCCGGGCGCAGGGCCTTCATCGCCCAGGACGCCGGTCTGAAGTTCGTCATCACCGACATCGACCGGGAACCGGGCGACGCCGCGGGACAGGAAGCGAGCCCGGACGATCCCGGCGTACGTGATCTACACGTCCGGGTCCACCGGCACGCCGAAGGGCGTGGTCGTCCCGCACCGCAACGTGATCGCACTGCTCGACGCCACCAAGGACGGAGTTCGGCTTCGGGCCGGACGACACCTGGACGCTGTTCCACTCCGCGGCGTTCGACTTCTCGGTGTGGGAGATCTGGGGCTGCCTGCTCAGCGGCGGCAAGGTCGTGGTCGTGCCACACTGGACCAGCCGCACGCCCGCGGAGTTCCGCGCCTTGCTGCTGGCCCAGCGGGTCACCGTGCTCAACCAGACGCCGTCGGCGTTCACCCAGCTGCTCGACCTGGAGTCGCGTGAGCGGACGGATCTGGCCGTGCGGCTGGTGATCTTCGGTGGCGAACCGCTCGACACCCGGATGCTCACCCGGTGGTTCGACCGGCACCCGGAGTCGGAATGCCGGCTGGTCAACATGTTCGGCATCACCGAGACCACCGTGCACGTCACCGCGCAGACGATCACGCGGGCCGAGGCGCTGGCCGGGTCGCGGTCCGTCGGCAGGCCGATCCCCGGCTGGTCGGTGCGGGTGCTCGGCGAGCAGCGCCGCGTGCTGCCGCTGGGCGACCTCCGGCGAGATCGCGGTCGGCGGCGACGGGCTGGCGCCGCACTACCTCGACCGGCCACGAGCTGACCGCGCAGCGGTTCGTGGACCGATCGACGGCGAACGGCTCTACCGCAGCGGCGACCGGGGCCGGCTGCTGGCCGACGGCAGGCTGGAACACCTGGGCCGACTGGACAACCAGGTCCAGCTGCGCGGCCACCGGATCGAGCTGGACGAGATCCGCGAGGTGCTGCTGACCGACCCCGCCGTGGTCACCGCGGCGGTGGTGCTCGACCAGCCGGGCGATCCGGCGGCCGCGAAGATAGAAGCGTACGTGGTGCTCACCGACGGTGATCCACAACAGGTGCGGCGCAGGGCGGCGAGGATGCTGCCGGAGTACATGGTGCCCGCCACGGTGACGGTGTTGCGCGCCTTGCCGTTGACCGGCAACGGCAAGCTCGATCTCGCCCAGCTGCCGAGGGCAGGCGTGCCCGCGCCGGCGCAGCAGGCAGGCGACGACCTGTTGTCGAAGGTGCTCGGCGTGTGGAGCGCCCAGCTGCGGTCGGAGGTGGCGCCCACGGACAACTTCTTCGACCTGGGCGGCAACTCGTTGCTGGCCGCGCGCATCGTCGGGGCGCTGCGCGACGTGGGCCTGTCGTTCACCGTCCGCGACGTCTACCGCAATCCCACGCCCGCAGCCCTGGTCTCTGGAGTGTGATCGTGAGCATCCGCAAGCCCGTATCGGCCGCGCAGCTCGCCGTGTGGGTCTCCCAGCAGCTCGACCCGCGGAGCACGCTCTACCACTGCGGCGGCTACCTGGAGATCGCGGGCAGACTGGACCCGGACCTGCTGCGTGAGGCGCTGCGCCGGGCGGTCGCCGACACCGAGGCGTTGCGGGTGCGGTTCGTCGAGGAGGACGGGGCGCTCTGGCAGGTCGTCGAGCCGGTACCGGAACCGCCACTATCCATTGTAGACGTGGCCGATGACGCCGAAGCGCTGCGGTGGATGCGTGCCGACCTGCTCGAACCGATGGACCTGCACACCGGCCCGCTGTTCGCGCACGCCGTGCTCACGATCGACCAGCGGTCCTTCCTTTACCTGCGCTACCACCACATCGCCATCGACGGCTTCGGCCAGCAGCTCTACACACAACGGATCGCCGAGATCTACACGGCGCTGAAAGCCGGGACAGAGCCGCCCGCGTGCAAGTTCGGCACGCTCGACCAGCTCGTGGCGGAGGACGCCGCCTACCGTGCGTCGCCTGACTTCACGACCGACCGGGCGCACTGGCACACCGAGCTGGCAGACCTGCCCGTACCGGTCAGCGTCGGCGGCATCGTCGGCGACGCGGTGCCGAGCTCCTTTCACCGCACGGTCTCCCTGCCGGCCGGCCAGGTGACCGCGCTGCTCGCACTGGCCAGGGAGAAACGCACGCTGTGGTCCGCGGTGCTCATCTCGGCCGCCGTCGCGTACCTGCACCGGATGACCGGCGAACCGGACGTCGTGGTCGGCCTGTCACTACCGGCGCGCCGCGGACCGGCAGCGCGCACGACGCCCGGCATGCTCGCCAAGGAACTGCCGCTGCGGGTCGAGATGAGGCGCGGCGACACCTTCGCCGAGCTGATCGACCAGGTGTCGAAGAAGATCGAGCTCATCCTGCGTCACCAGCTGTATCCGATGGAGGTGCTGCACCGCGAGCTCGGCATGGCGGGCGGCCGCGGTGACCTGTTCGGCACGATCGTCAACGTCATGCTGTTCGAGCGGCAGACGAAGTTCGCGGACTTCGCGGCCACCCGGCACATCGTGCAGAGCGGGCCGGTCAAAGACCTCGTGCTCAACGCGTACGGCAGCGTGCACGGCCGGGACGGCATCCTGCTGGAGTTCGACGCGCACCCCGACCTGTACGACGCGGAAAGTCTCGAGCTGCAACAGGAACGGTTCATCGGTTTCACCGGCGCGCTGAGCGCCGACCCGCACCGACCGCTCCACGACGTCGATCTGCTGTCCGCCGACGAGCGGAACCGGCTGCTGGTGGAGTGGAACGACACCGACCACGAGGTGCCCGCCGAGACCGTCCACGGCCTCTTCGCGGCGCAGGCGGCACGCACGCCGGACGCGGTCGCGGTCACCGACGCGCGGGTCAGCCTCACCTACGCGGAGCTGGACGAGCGGGCGAACCGGCTGGCGCACCACCTGATCGACCAGGGGGTGCGGCAGGGCAACGTCGTCGCGCTCCCGTTGCCCCGCACGGCCGACATCGTCGTGGCGAGCCTTGCGGTGCTGAAAGCGGGCGCCACCTATCTGCCGATCGACCTCGACCACCCGGTCGAGCGCATCGGGTTCATCGTCGAGGAGACCGACCCGGCCCTGGTCCTCGACCGGATCCCCGCGCTGGACCGCTACCCGGACACCGCGCCGGACGTGGTGAGCCACCCGGCGGCCGCGGCCTACGTCATGTACACCTCCGGCTCGACCGGCCGTCCCAAGGGCACGGTCGTGGACCACCGGGCGCTGATCAACTACGTCATGTGGGCGGCCCAGGCGTACCCGAGCACGAGTGGCGTCGCGCTGCTGCACTCCTCGCCCGCGTTCGACCTGTCCGTCACGGCTCTGTACGCGCCGCTGATCTCCGGCGGCCGTGTCCACGTCGGCGGGCTGGCCGAAGGCGAGCAGGTGGACAAGCCCACCTACCTCAAGATCACACCCAGCCACCTCGCACTGCTCAACGTGCTGCCGGACGAGTTCTCCCCGTCCGTGGAACTGGTCACCGGCGGCGAGCCGCTGTACGGCGAACTGCTCGACCAGTGGCGCCGCCACCACCCCGGCGTTCGGGTGATCAACGAGTACGGACCGACCGAGACCACGGTCGGCTGCACCGAGTACGCGATCGAGCCGGGCACGACCGTCCCGGCCGGCGTGCTGACGTTCGGGCAGCCGAGCTGGAACACCCGGATGTACGTGCTCGACGCGGCGTTGCGGCCGGCCCCGATCGGTATCGGCGGCGAGGTCTACATCGCCGGGCCGCAGCTGGCCCGCGGCTACTTCAACCGGCCGGCGCTGACCGCGGAACGGTTCGTCGCGAACCCCTTCGGGCCGGGCCGGATGTACCGGACCGGCGACCTCGCCCACTGGCGGACCGACGGCAACATGGAGTTCCTCGGCCGGGTCGACCACCAGGTCAAGCTGCACGGCTATCGCATCGAGCTCGGTGAGATCGAGTCCCTGCTGGTCGAGCACCCGTCGGTCGGGCAGGCCGCGGTGCTGCTGCGGGAGGACCGGCAGGGCGACAAGCGGCTGGTCGCCTACCTGGTGCCCACCGGCGGCGGCATCGAGTCGGTGCGCGAGTTCACCGACAAGGCACTACCGGACTACATGGTGCCATCGGCGTTCGTCGTGCTGGACAACCTGCCGTTGACCAGCAACGGAAAGCTCGACCGCGATGCGCTGCCCGCCCCCGAGCACACCGCCGAGACCACCTGCCGGGCGCCCAGGAACCCGATCGAGGAAATCCTTTGTGGACTGTTCGGCGAGGTGCTCGACGTCGCCGCGGTCGGTGTCGACGACGACTTCTTCGCGCTGGGCGGGCACTCGCTGCTCGCGACGAGGCTGGTCAACCGGATCAGGGCGAGCCTCGACATCGAGCTCGGGATTCGCGACCTGTTCGACAGTCCGACGGTCGCCGGGCTCGCGACTCGCGCGGGCGGTGCCGGCCGGGCACGCCGGGCGCTCGAACCCATGCCCCGGCCGGAGCGCTTGCCGTTGTCGTTCGCGCAACAGCGGCTGTGGTTCCTGCATCGCCTCAAGCGCGCCGCGGCGACCTACAACATCCCTGCAGCGCTGCGGCTCAGTGGCCCGTTGGATCACCAAGCGCTGCGTGCGGCCGTGGACGACGTGGTGGCGCGGCACGAGACGCTGCGCACGGTGTTCCCCGAGACCGCCGGCGACCCCCACCAGGTCGTGCTCGACACCGTCGAGGTGCCGTGGACGGTGACCAGGACCGGCGATCTGGAGACCGCGCTCGGGGAAGCGGTGCGGTACGGGTTCGACCTGGCCGTGGAACCACCGGTGCGGATCTGCCTGTTCGAGCTGGTGCCGGAGTCCGGCGGCGCCTCGGCACCGGGACGAACGTCGGAGCACGATCACGTGCTTCTGTTGCTGCTGCACCACATCGCGGGTGACGGCTGGTCGATGCGCCCGTTGTCGCGGGATCTGCTGACCGCGTACGAGGCGCGGCGCCGGGGAGAGGCGGTGGTGTGGCGGCCGTTGCCCGTGCAGTACGCGGACTACGCGCTGTGGCAACGGGAACTGCTCGGCACCGTGCTGGACGAGCAGGTCGCGTACTGGAAGCGACAGCTGGCCGGGCTGCCCGAGCAGGTCACGCTGCCGATGGACAGGCCGCGCCCGGCCGAGATGAGCTTCCGCGGCGACATCGTCACCACGGCGATCAGCCCGGACCTGCACCGCGGGCTCACCGACCTGGCGCAGGCGAACGGCGTGACGCTGTTCATGGTGCTGCACGCGGGTCTGGCCGTGTTGCTGACCAGGACGGGCGCGGGCACCGACATCTCGATCGGCTCACCGATCGCCGGCCGCACCGATGACGCGTTGGACGATCTGGTCGGCTTCTTCGTCAACACCTTGGTCCTGCGCACCGACACGTCCGGCGACCCGACGTTCGCCGAGCTGCTTGACCGGGTGCGCAAGACGGACCTGGCCGCGTACGCACACCAGGACGTGCCGTTCGAGCAGCTGGTCGAGGTGCTCAACCCGGCGCGGTCCATGGCGCACACCCCGCTGTTCCAGGTGATGCTGCAGCTGCAGAACACCGCGCGGGAAGACCTTGAACTGTCCGGTTTGGACATCAGTCCGCATCCCATCGGTACCGGCACCACCAAGTTCGACCTCACCGTGCAGCTGTGGGAGAACGAGGCCGGCATCGACGCGATGATCGAGTACGCGTCGGACGTCTTCGACCGCGCCACGGTCGAGGCTGCGACCAGCCGGTGGATCCGGATTCTCGAAGCCGCAGTCGCCGACGTGGACCAGCGGATCGGTGAGATCGACCTGCTCGACAGCGGCGAACGCGACCGCGTGCTGCTGGCGTGGAACGACAGCGACCGAGTCGTGCCGCAGGCCCCGCTGCCCGAGCTGCTGTCCGCGCGGGCCGCCGAATCGCCGAACCTGGTCGCCGTCGAGTGCGACGGAACCGCCCTCACCTACCGGGAACTGGACGAACGCGCCAACCAGCTGGCGCACCACCTCGCAGTCCGCGGCGCCGGACCCGACAGCAGGGTCGGTCTGTGCGTCGGCCGCAGCGTCGACATGATCGTCGGACTGGTCGGCATCCTGAAGGCGGGTGCCGCGTACGTGCCGATCGACCCCACCCATCCCGCGGACCGGATCCGGTTCATCCTCGACGACTCGCGGATCACCACCGCGGTCACCGAGGAACGCTTCCGCGACCTCTTCGACGCACCCGTGCTCCTCGACTCCGACCCCGTCCGGGCACATCCCACGACTGCCCTGGACACCGGTGTCACGCCGGACAACCTGGCCTACGTCGTCTACACCTCCGGCTCGACCGGGCTCCCCAAGGGCATCGCGATGTCCGGCCGGTGCGTGGTGAACATGCTGGCCTGGCAGCGCATCGCCGTGGCCGGCGGTCCAGGCGCCCGCACGGCGCAGTTCACCGCACTGACGTTCGACGTGCACGTGCAGGAGGTGGTGGCCGCGCTGCTCGACGGCGAGACGCTGGTCGTCGCGACGGACGACGTGCGGCGCGACCCGGTGGCGTTCACCCGCTGGCTGGCCGACGAGTCGATCAGCAGGCTGTTCGTGCCCAACGTGATGATCAGGGCGATCTGCGACCAGGCGAACCTGCTCGGCGTCGACCTCGGCGCGTTGCGGCACATCAGCCAGGCCGGTGAACCGCTGCTGCTCGACTCCGACGTGCGCGCGTTGTGCCGCAAGTACCCGGAGCTGCGGATCCACAACCACTACGGTTCCACCGAGGTGCAGGTGATCACGGCACACACCGTGCCCGCACCGGACCAGGAGTGGCCGCGGGTGGCGCCGATCGGTGCGCCCACCTGGAACAGCCGCCTCTACGTGCTGGACGCGGCGCTGCGTCCCGTGCCGGTCGGGGTGTCCGGCGAGCTGTACGTCAGCGGTCCCGGCCTGGCCCGTGGTTACGTCGAACGGCCTGGGCTCACCGCGGAGCGCTTTGTGGCGTCGCCGTGGGGCCGGAACGGTTCTGGGAGCCGGATGTACCGGATGGGCGACCTCGGCCGGTGGCGTGCGGACGGCACGCTGGAGTATCTCGGCCGTGCCGACGACCAGGTGAAGATCCGCGGGTTCCGGGTGGAGCCGGCCGAGGTCGACGCCGTGCTCGCCGGCCACCCGGACGTCGCCCGCAGTGTCGTGGTCGTGCGCGAGGACCGGCCGGGGGACAAGCGGCTGGTCGCGTACCTGGTGTCCGACGACGTCAAGGTCGACGCACTGCGCGCCCACCTGGCGAAGGCGTTGCCCGAGTACCTGGTGCCCTCGGCGTTCGTCGTGCTCGACGCCCTGCCGCTGACTCCGAACGGCAAGATCGACCGGCGGGCGCTGCCCGCCCCCGAACACGAGGCGACCGAGAGCCGAGGCCCGCGCACGCCCGTCGAGGACATCCTTTGCGGACTGTACGGCGAGGTGCTCGGCATCACCGGCGTCGGAATTGACGACGACTTCTTCGCACTGGGCGGACATTCACTGCTGGCCACGCGGGTCGTGAACCGGGTGCGTACGGTGCTCGGTGCCGAGCTGGAGGTCCGCGACCTCTTCGAGACCCCGACGGTCGCCGGGCTGGCGGCCCGCGCCGATCAGGCCGGTCGGGTCCGCGTCGCACTGGCTCCGGTGCAGCGGCCCGACGAGGTGCCGTTGTCGTTCGCCCAGCAACGGTTGTGGTTCCTGCACCGGTTCGAAGGGCCGACCGCCACCTACAACATCCCTGGCGCACTGCGGCTGAACGGACCGATCGACGCCACGGCGCTGCGCGACGCACTGTCCGATGTGGCCGGACGGCACGAGTCGTTGCGCACCGTCTACGCGGAGGGGCCGGACGGGCCGCACCAGGTCGTGCTCGCCGGGGCGACGCCGGAGCTGGTTGTTCTGCGGGCCGACGAGACCGAGCTGCCGACTCGGCTCGCCGAGGCCGCGCGGTACCCGTTCGACCTGGGTGCCGAGGTCCCGATCCGGGCATGGCTGTTCGAGCTGGCGCCGGACGACCACGTGCTTCTGTTGCTGCTGCACCACATCGCGGGTGACGGCTGGTCGATGCGGCCGCTGTCGCGGGACCTGCTGACCGCGTACGAGGCGCGGTCCCGGAGCAAGACTCCGGTCTGGCAGCCGCTGCCGGTGCAGTATGCGGACTACGCGCTGTGGCAGCGCGAACTGCTGAACAGCGTGCTCGACGAGCAGATGGTGTACTGGACCCAGGCGCTGGCCGGTCTGCCGGACCAGGTCACCTTCCCCCTCGACCGGCCGCGCCCCCCGGTGCCTTCCTACCGCGGCGACACCATCGCGTTCACCCTCGATGCCGAGCTGCACGCGGGGCTGATCGACCTCGCCCGGCAGCACGGCGTCAGCCTGTTCATGGTGCTGCAAGCGGCGTTGGCCGCCTTGCTGACCAGGCTCGGCGGCGGGACGGACGTGCCGATCGGCTCGCCCGTCGCCGGCCGCACCGACGACGCGCTCGACGACCTGGTCGGCTTCTTCGTCAACACGCTCGTCCTGCGCACCGACACGAGCGGCGACCCCAGTTTCGCCGAGCTGCTGAATCGGGTGCGCGAGACGGGCCTCGCGGCCTACGCGCACCAGGACGTGCCGTTCGAGCACCTGGTGGAGGTGCTCAATCCGGCGCGGTCCATGGCGCACAACCCGTTGTTCCAGGTCGAGCTCGCACTGCAGAACACTCCGGCCGTGCAGCTCGCACTGCCGGAGACGACCGTGCGGACCGAGCCGGTCGGTACCGGAACCACCAAGTTCGACCTCTCGTTCAACGTGCGGGACGCGGGCGGTGTGGTCGAGTACGCGACCGACCTGTTCGACCGCGAGACGGTCGAGGCCGTCCTCGCCCGATGGCTCCAGCTGCTCGGCGCGTTCGTCGCCGACCCGGCTCGGCCGATCGGTGACGCGCCGCTGCTGGTGCCTGATGAGCGGGATCGGATCCTGGTCGACTGGAACGACACGGGCCACGAGGTTGCGGACGCGACCGTCCCCGAGCTGTTCGCCGCACAGGTAAGGCGAACCCCACTGGCCGCCGCGGTGATCTCCGGTGACGTCACCCTGTCCTATGCGGAGCTGAACGCACGGGTCGACGGGTTCGCCGCGCACCTCGTCGACCGCGGTGTCCGTGCCGGTGACCTGGTCGCGGTGACGATGCCGCGTGGGATCGACCTGCTGGTCGCGCTGCTCGGTGTGCTGCGGGCCGGGGCCGCGTACCTGCCGATCGATCCCACCTTCCCCGCCGAGCGCATCGCGTTGATGCTCGACGACGCCCGGCCCGTGGTCGTCGTGGACGAGATCGTCACGGCCGACGGCGAGCCCGATGTCCGCGTCGACGGGCGGTCCCCGGCGTACGTGATCTACACCTCCGGGTCGACCGGCGTGCCCAAGGGCGTCGTGGTCCCGCACCACGCGCTGGTCAACTTCCTGACCGCGATGGCACAGCACTTCCCGCTCCGCGACGACGACCGGCTGCTCGCGGTGACCACGGTCGGCTTCGACATCGCCGGGCTGGAGCTGTTCCTGCCGCTGCTGCGCGGTGCGACCGTCCTGCTCGCCGACCGCGACACCATCGGTGATCCCGTGGCACTCGCGTCTCTCCTCACCAGGGCGACGATCATGCAGGCCACGCCGACGTTGTGGCACACGCTGGTGCGTGAAGCCCCGGAGTGCCTGCGCGGCCGCACGATTCTGGTCGGCGGCGAGGCGGTGCCACCGGCGCTCGCCCGGTCGCTGACCGAGCTGGGCGGCCGGGTGGTCAACCTCTACGGCCCCACCGAGACCACCATCTGGTCCACGTCGGCAGAACTGAACGAGCACAACGCAGACGTGCCCCCGATCGGCACACCACTGCTCAACCAACGCGCCTACGTCCTCGATTCCAGCCTCCGGCCGGTGCCGCCGGGTGTCACCGGTGAGCTGTACCTCGCGGGCGACGGACTGGCGCTCGGCTACCTGAACCGACCCGGCTTGACCGCCGAACGGTTCGTCGCCGGCCCCTTCGGTGGGCGGATGTACCGCACCGGCGACGTGGCCAGGTGGAGCAAGGACGGCGTGCTGGAGTACCAGGGCCGAGCCGACGCGCAGGTCAAGCTGCGCGGGTTCCGCATCGAGCCGGGCGAGATCGAGCAGGCGTTGGTCACGCACGACTCGGTCGGCCAGGCCGCCGTGGTGCTGCGCGAGGACCGGCCGGGCGACATGCGGCTCGTCGGGTACGTCGTGGGCAACGAGATCGACACGACGACCCTGCGCAAGCACGTCGCGACGGCGCTGCCCGAGTACATGGTGCCCGCCGCGCTGGTCGTGCTCGACGCGCTGCCGCTGACGCAGAACCAGAAGATCGACCGGAAGGCACTACCCGCACCGGACTTCGACCTCGCCGCCGGGCGCCGCGACCCCCGCACGCCGATCGAGGAGATCCTTTGTGGACTGTTCGTCGATGTGCTCGGTGTCGCCGAGGCCGGCATCGATGACAGCTTCTTCGACCTCGGTGGGCACTCGCTGCTCGCCACCCGGCTCACCAACCGGATCCGCGCCACGCTCGCGGTCGAACTGCCGGTGCGCGCGGTGTTCGAGGCCCCGACCGTCGCCGGCCTTGCCGAGCGGCTGGCCGGTGGGTCCGTGGCCCGCCAGGCACTGCGCCCCGTGCCACGACCCGGCAGGGTGCCGTTGTCGTTCGCACAGCAGCGGTTGTGGTTCCTGCGCCAGCTGACCGGTCCGAACGCGATCTACAACATCCCGGCCGCTGTCCGGCTCACCGGTGAGCTCGACACCGAGGCGCTTCGGGCCGCGTTCACCGACCTGGTCGGCAGGCACGAGTCGCTGCGCACGCTGTTCGCCCAGGACGACGGCGACCCGTATCAGGTCGTCGTGGAGTCGCCCCAGGTCCGGTTCGACGAAGTGCGGACCGGCCTGCCGGAGGCGATGTACGAGGCGGCCAGGTACGGCTTCGACCTGTCTGCCGAACTGCCGGTGCGGGCATGGCTGTTCCAGGTCGCGCCCGACGAGCACGTCCTCTTGGTGCTGGTGCATCACATCGCTGCCGACGGCTGGTCGATGGGGCCGCTGACTCGCGACCTCGCGACCGCGTACCGGGCACGATGCGGGGGAGTGGCGCCGGAGTGGGCCGACCTGCCCGTGCAGTACGCGGACTACGCGCTGTGGCAACGCGAGCTGCTCGGCACCGTGCTGGACGAGCAGGTCGGGTACTGGAAGCAACAGCTGGCCGGACTGCCGGAGCAGATCGCGCTACCGGTCGACCGCGGCCGCCAGTCTGTCGCGTCCTACGGCGGCGACTTCGTCGACGTGACACTGCCGCCCGCGCTGCACCACGACCTGCTGGAGGTCGCACGACAGCACGGCGTCAGCCTTTTCATGGTGCTGCAGGCAGGTTTGGCGGCATTGCTCACGCGACTCGGCGCGGGCACCGACGTGCCGATCGGGGCACCCGTCGCGGGCCGCACCGACGACGCGATGGACGACCTGATCGGGTTCTTCGTCAACACGTTGGTGCTGCGCACCGACACGAGCGGCGACCCGTCGTTCGCCGAACTTCTGGACCAGGTGCGCGAGACGGACCTGGCCGCGTACGCCCACCAGGACGTGCCGTTCGAGTACCTGGTCGAGGTGCTCAACCCGGCCCGCTCGATGGCGCACCACCCGTTGTTCCAGGTCGCGCTGACGTTGCAGAACACGCCGCTGGACCGGTTCTCGCTGCCCGGTCTCACCACCACGCTGGAACCGGCAGGCACCGGCACGTCCCGGTTCGACCTGGCCATCGCGCTGCGCGAGGACACCGACGGCATCATCGGCGTCGTCGAGTACGCCACCGACCTGTTCGACCGGCCGACGGTCGAGGCGTTCACCCGGCTGTGGCAACGGGCACTCGAAGCGCTCGCCGCGGACCCGTCCCGGCCGATCAGCGCGGTCGAGGTGGAGCAGCTCGGCAGCACCGTGACGACCGCGGGCACGGTCGTCCTGCCGCGCGACGACGCCGCGTCGCTTCCCGAGACCGAGATCGTCTGCGTGCTCTTCGCCGACGTGCTCGGGCACCCGCGGGTTTCGCCGCACGACAACTTCTTCGACCTCGGTGGGCATTCGCTGCTCGCCACCAGGCTGGTCAACCGGATCCGTGCGGCGCTGGGCGTCGAGCTCGACGTGCGCACGTTGTTCGAGACCCAGACGCCCGCGGCACTGGCCGGCGCGATCGCCGGTGCCCGGCCTGCCCGGCTCGCGCTGGCGCCCGTGGCCCGGCCCGAGCTGGTGCCGCTGTCATTCGCCCAGCAGCGGTTGTGGTTCCTGCATCGCCTCGAAGGACCCAGCGCCACCTACAACATGCCGCTCGCGGCGCGACTGCGCGGGCCGCTGGACGTCGCCGCGCTGAAGGAGGCGGTCACGGACGTCGTCGCGCGGCACGAAGTGTTGCGCACCCGGTTCCGGGAGGTCGACGGCCAGGCCTACCAGGAGGTGCTGCCGGCCGCCGACGTGCCATTCGCCGACGACCTGGCGGGGGCGGTCACGTACTGCTTCGACCTCACCGCGGAGCTGCCGGTGCGGGTGTGGCTGGCCGAGGTCTCCCCGGAGTCCGACGGCGCCTCGGCCCTGGGGCGAACGTCCGTGCGCGAACACGTGTTCGTCCTGCTGTTGCACCACATCGCGGCCGACGGGTGGTCGCTCGGACCGCTCGGCCGTGACCTGGCCACCGCCTACGCGGCCCGCTGCCGGGGCGAGGCGCCCGCCTGGGAGCCGCTGCCGGTGCAGTACGCGGATTACACGCTGTGGCAGCGGAAGCTGCTGAACAGCCTGCAGGACGAGCAGGTGTCGTACTGGACGCGGCAGCTCGCGGACCTGCCTGTCCAGCTCGCCCTGCCGTTCGACCGGCCACGTCCCGCGGTGTCGTCGTACCGGGGCGGGGTGGCCGGCTTCGAGATCGACCCGGACCTGCACGCCGACCTGGTCACCTTGTCACGCCGGCACGGCGTCAGCCTGTTCATGGTGCTGCAGGCCGGTTTGGCGGCGTTGCTGACCCGGATGGGCGCGGGCACCGACGTGCCGATCGGGTCACCCATCGCCGGCCGCACCGATGCCGCGCTCGATGACCTGGTGGGCTTCTTCGTCAACACGTTGGTGCTGCGCACCGACACGTCCGGGGATCCGTCGTTCGCCGGCCTGCTGACGCGGGTGCGGGAGATCGACCTGGCCGCGTACGCGCACCAGGACGTGCCGTTCGAGTACCTGGTCGAGGTGCTCAACCCCGTCCGGTCGCGCGCGTTGCACCCGTTGTTCCAGATCATGCTGGTGCTGCACAACAACGCGCCGGCCGGGCTGGAGCTGTCCGGAGTGGAGACCACGCTCGAACGCGCGGACACCGGGACCGCACGGTTCGACCTCGCCGTGCACCTGTGGGATCGCGACTCCGGCGGGCTCGCGGGATCGGTCGAGTACTCGACCGACCTGTTCGACCCCGGCACGGTCGACGCGATCCTGGTACGGCTGCGCCGGTTGCTGGTGGCGGCAGTGGCCGAGCCGGACCGCCGGATCAGCGAGTTCGACGTGCTCGACCCCGTCGAGCGGCAGCAGCTGATGGTGGCGCACAACGACAGCGACCAGGACGTCGTCCAGCGGCCGTTGGACGAGCTGCTGTCCGCCCAGGCCGCCGCGACACCGGACCTGATCGCCGTGGAGTGCGGCGACGACCGGCTCACCTACGCGGAGTTCGAGCGGCGGACCAACCAGCTCGCCCACCACCTGCGGGCACACGGGATCGGGCCGGACAGCACGGTCGGGCTGTGCCTGCGCCGCGGCGTCGGGGTGATCGTCGGCCTGGCAGGCATCCTGAAGGCCGGCGCGGCCTACGTACCTGTCGACCCCGGGCACCCGGCGGACCGCATCCAGTTGATCCTGGACGACTCCGGGGTGACCGTCGCCGTCACCGAGAAGTGTTACCGCGACCTGTTCGCGGTGGACACGCTGGTGCTGGTCGACGCGGAACGCGACGCCATCGACAGGCGGCCGCACACCCCGCCGGTCACCGGTCTGGTCCCCGACAACCTGGCCTACGTCGTCCACACCTCCGGCTCGACCGGACGCCCCAAAGGCATCGCGATGTCCGGGCGGTGCGTGGTGAACATGCTGGCCTGGCAGAAGGTCGCCGTCCCAGGTGGGCCGGGCACGCGGACCGCCCAGTTCACCGCGCTCACCTTCGACGTCTCGGTGCAGGAGGTGCTCTCCGCGCTGCTGTACGGGGAGACGCTGGTGGTGCCGGCCGACGAGGTCCGGCGCGACCCGGCCGCGTTCGTCCGGTGGCTCGCCGACAACGAGATCAACCAGCTGTTCGTGCCGAACGTCATGGTGCGGGAGATCGGCCGGGTCGCCGCCGAGTCCGAAGTGGACCTGGGCGCGCTGCGGCACCTCTCGCAGGCGGGCGAGGCGCTGGTGCTCGACCGCGACCTCCGCGACCTGTGCACGCGCTATCCCCGGCTGAGGGTGCACAACCACTACGGATCGACCGAGGTCCAGGTCGTCACCGCGTTCACGGTGCCCGAGGACACCGGGACCTGGGCGCCCATCGCGGACATAGGCACGCCGACGTGGAACAACCGGGCCTACGTGCTGGACTCCCGGCTGCGGCCGGTGCCTGCCGGTGTGCCCGGTGACCTGTACGTCGCCGGTCCCGGACTGGCGCGCGGCTACGCGGGGCGCCCCGGACTGACGGCGGAGCGGTTCGTCGCCAACCCGTTCGCGCCCGGCCGCATGTACCGGATGGGCGACGTGGCGAAGTGGAACGCGGACGGCAGACTGGAGTTCGCCGGCCGGGCCGACGACCAGGTCAAGATCCGCGGCGCACGGGTCGAGCCGGCCGAGGTCGAGTCGGCGCTGCTCGCGCAACCGTCGGTCGCGCAGGCCGTCGTCGTGGTGCGCGCGGAGCGGCTCGTCGGGTATGTCGTGCCCACCGGTGTTCCCGTCGACCCCGCGGGTCTGCGGGCGCGGCTGGCCGGTGTGCTGCCCGGTTTCGCGGTGCCGTCGGCGATCGTCTCCCTCGACGCGATGCCGTTGACCCCCAACGGGAAGCTGGACCGCAGGGCGCTGCCGGACCCGGTGTTCACGACCGGTGCGGGTCGCGCGCCTCGGTCACCAGAGGAGGAGATCCTCTGCGGGTTGTTCGCCGAGGTGCTGGGTGTCGGCGGGGTGGGTGTGGACGACGGCTTCTTCGACCTCGGCGGACACTCGCTGCTGGCCATGCGGCTGGTGAACAGGGTGCGGACCGTGTTCGGTGTCGAGCTGCCGGTGGGTGCGTTGTTCGAGGCGCCGACCGTCGCCGGGCTGGTGGCGCGGTGGGACCGGTCCGGCCGGGTGCGGACCAGGGTCGCGAGGGCAGCCCGGCCCGAGCTGGTGCCACTGTCGTTCGCGCAGCGCCGGTTGTGGTTCCTGCACAAGCTGGAAGGGCCGAGCGCGACCTACAACATGCCGCTGGCCGTCCGGCTTTCCGGTGCGCTGGACCGCTCGGCACTGCAAGCGGCAGTCGGGGACGTCGTCGCGCGACACGAGTCACTGCGGACGGTGTTCCGCGAGGTCGACGGCGAGGCGTACCAGGAGGTTCTGCCTGCGCCGGAGGTGAGGTTCGCCGAGGCCGCAGACCTGGCCGAGGCCGTGCGGTACCGCTTCGACCTGGCCGCCGAGCCGCCGGTCAAGGCGTGGTTGTTCACCGAGTCGCCGGACCAGCACGTGTTCTTGTTGCTGGTGCACCACATCGCGGCCGATGGATGGTCGTTGCACCCGCTGGCACGGGATGTCGCCACCGCGTACGAGGCGCGGTGCCGTGATGCCGAGCCGTCGTGGCCCGAGCTGCCGGTCCAGTACGCGGACTACGCGTTGTGGCAGCGGCAGTCGCTCAGCCAGGAAGAAGATCGACAGAGCCTGCTGGACGAGCAGCTGACCTACTGGACCGGGCAGCTCGCCGGCCTGCCGGACCAGCTGATGCTGCCGTTCGACCGGCCGCGTCCGGCCGTGGCGTCCTATCGCGGTGCGACGCGGGACTTCGCTGTCGATGCCGAGCTGTACCGAGGTCTGCTCGCGCTGGCACGGCAACACGGTGTGAGCCTGTTCATGGTGCTGCAAGCCGGTTTGGCCGCGTTGCTGAGCCGGCTCGGTGCCGGGACGGACGTGCCGATCGGGTCGCCGATCGCCGGCCGCACCGACGACGCGTTGGACGACCTGGTCGGGTTCTTCGTCAACACGCTGGTGCTGCGCAACGACATCTCGGGCAGCCCGTCGTTCGCGGAGCTGCTGCACCGGGTGCGCACCACGGACCTCGGGGCGTTCGCGCACCAGGACATCCCGTTCGAGCTGCTGGTGGAGCGGGTCAATCCCGTTCGCTCACAGGCGCACCACCCGTTGTTCCAGGTCGTGCTCGTCCTGGAACACGCGGAGCGGCAGACGCCCGGATTCGGGCAGCTGCAAGCGAAGCCGGAAGCCGTAGGCACCGGCACCACGAAGTTCGACCTCGGCGTGCACCTCGGCGAACGCGGTGACGGTCTGGTCGGTGTGGCCGAGTACGCCACCGACCTGTTCGACGAGTCCACAGTGGACCGAATGATGGCCCGGTTCGTCCGGCTGCTCGAAGCGGTGGTCGCCGATCCGGAACAGCCCGTCGACCGAATCGACCTGCTGGAACCCGCCGAGCGCGACCAGTTGCTGCACGAGTGGAACAGCCCGATCCCGGCACGGCCGGCGACGACCGTTCCCGAGCTGTTCGAGGAGCAGGCCGCTCGCACGCCGGACGGTGTCGCGGTCACGTTCGAGGGCGCTCAGCTCACCTACGCGGAGCTCAACGCACGCGCCAACCAGCTTGCGCATCACCTGATCGGGCGCGGTGCCGGGCCCGAGGACGTGGTCGCGGTGTCGTTGCCGCGGTCCGCGGATCTCGTCGTGACACTGCTCGGTGTGCTCAAGGCCGGGGCCGCCTATCTGCCGGTGGATCCCGACTATCCGGCCGAGCGCAGGGAGTTCCTGCTGCGTGACTCCGGGGCGACGATCGTCCTCACCGCGGACGACGTGGTGTCGTCCGGGCCGACCGAGAACCCGGTGCGTTCGCTCCACGCGGAGAACCCGGCGTACGTCATCTACACGTCCGGCTCGACCGGGACGCCGAAGGGCGTCGTGATCCCGCACGCGAACGTGGTGCGGCTGCTCTCGGCGACCGACAGGTGGTTTTCGTTCGGTGAGCACGACGTGTGGACGTTCTTCCACTCGTTCGCGTTCGACTTCTCCGTCTGGGAGATCTGGGGCGCGCTGCTGACCGGCGGCAGGCTGGTCGTGGTGCCGTTCGCGGTGAGCCGCTCGCCCGAGGAGTTCCTGCGGCTGCTCGCCGAGGAGCGGGTGACCGTGCTCAACCAGACACCGTCCGCGTTCTACGCGCTGATCCAGGCGGGCCGGGCGGATCTGGTGGTGCGCACGGTGATCTTCGGTGGAGAGGCGCTGGACCCGCGGCGGCTGGCGCCGTTCCACGACCGGTACCCGGACACCGCCCTGGTCAACATGTACGGCATCACCGAGACCACGGTCCACGTCACCTGTCAGGAACTGAACCGCGCACACGCCGAGTCCCCGGCCAGCGTGATCGGCCGCCAGATCGACGACCTGAACCTGTACGTGCTGGACGGCGGACTGGAGCCGGTACCGATCGGAGTCGCGGGGGAGCTGTACGTCGCGGGCTCCGGCCTGGCCCGTGGATACGCGGGGCAACCCGGTCTGACGGCTTCGCGGTTCGTCGCCAGCCCGTTCGGACCTGGGCGGCTGTACCGCACCGGTGATGTGACCCGGTGGAACCGCTCGGGTGAGCTGGAGTTCGTCGGCCGGGCCGACGACCAGGTGAAGATCCGCGGGTTCCGCATCGAACCCGGTGAGGTCGAGGCCGCGCTGCTGGCCGATCCCTCGGTGGCGCAGGCGGTCGTCGTCGTGCGCGACTCGCGGCTCGTCGGGTACGTGGTGCCGGTCGAGGGCCTGCTGGTGGACCCGGTGGCGCTGCGGACACTTGTGAGCTCGGTGCTGCCGGCCCACGCCGTTCCGTCGGCGATCACCGCCCTGGACGCGGTTCCGTTGACACCGAACGGGAAGCTAGACCGGCGGGCGCTGCCGGATCCGGTGTTCACCGCAGCCGGTCGCGCGCCGAGCACGCCCCGGGAAGAGGTCCTCTGCGGACTGTTCGCCGAGGTGCTCGGCCTGGAACTGGTGAGTGCCGACGTCAGCTTCTTCGACCTCGGCGGGCACTCGCTGCTGGCGACCCGCCTGGTCAACCGGATCCGTGCGGTGACCGGCGCGGAGATCAGTGTTCGCAGCGTGTTCGACCACCCGACGGTCGCGGCACTCAGCACGCAGCTGGACGGAACGACTCGGCGGCGGCCGGCGCTGCGCCGGATGCGACCGGAGGAGGGCCAGTGATCCCGCTGTCTTTCGCCCAGCGGCGGCTGTGGTTCCTGCACCGGCTGGAAGGGCCGAGTGCGACCTACAACGTCCCGCTGGCAGTGCGCCTGTCCGGCGCGGTGGACCGAGAGGCGCTGCGGGCCGCGTTGTCGGACGTCGTCGACCGGCACGAGGTGCTGCGCACCCGGTTCCGCGACGTCGACGGTGAGACGTACCAGGAAATCGTGCCGTCGGCCGGCGTGCCGTTCGAGGTCGTCGACGGTGACGGCTGGGAAGAAGCGGCGTCGTACCGCTTCGACCTGGCCGCCGAACTGCCGATCCGGGTGTGGCTGTTCGCGGTCACCCCGGAATCCGACGGCGGCTCGGCTGGAGCACGTACCTCGGCGCGCGAGCACGTGCTGCTCCTGGTGCTGCATCACATCGCCGCGCGACGGCTGGTCGCTGGCACCGCTCGCGCGGGACCTCGCGGCGGCGTACGCCGCGCGGCTGTCGGGCGAGGCGCCCGGCTGGGGGCCGTTGCCGGTGCAGTACGCGGACTACACGCTCTGGCAGCGCGAGTTGCTGGGCGCGCCCGACGATCCGGCCAGCCTGCTTTCCGCGCAGATGGCGTACTGGACCGGGCAGCTCGCCGGGCTGCCGGAGCAGCTGGCGCTGCCCGTCGGACCGGCCGCGTCCCGTCGGTCGCGTCCAACCGGGGTGCGGCCACCGGTTTCGTCATCGACGCCGAACTGCACGCGCGGCTCGCCGACCTCGCCCGCGCAGCAGGGCGTCAGCCTGTTCATGGTGCTGCAGGCGGGCGTTGGCGGCGCTGCTGTCGCGGCTGGGCGCGGGGACGGACATCGCCGATCGGGTCGCCGATCGCCGGCCGCACCGACGAGGCGCTGGACGACCTGGTCGGGTTCTTCGTCAACACGCTGGTGCTGCGCACCGACACCTCCGGCGACCCGACCTTCGCGCGAGCTGCTGGCGCCGGGTCCGGGAGACCGACCTGGCCGCGTACGCGCACCAGGACGTGCCGTTCGAGCACCTGGTGGAGGCGCTCGAACCCGGCCGCGGTCGCGGCGCACCACCCGCTGTTCCAGGTCATGCTGGTCGTTGCAGAACACTACGCCGATCGCTCGCGGTTCGACCTGCCCGGACTGCGGTGCGAGCCGAGCCGGTGGTCACCGGGACGGCCAAGTTCGACCTGTCCTGCACTTCGAGCGGCACGACGGCGGACGGCACGCCGGTCGGCATCGGCGGGCTGTCGAGTACGCGCACCGACCTGTTCGACCGCGGCACGGTCGAGACGGATCGGCGACGCGGTTGCATCCGGCTGCTGCGCGCGGTCGCCGCCGCGCCGGACCGTGCCGTCGGCGAGGTCGACCTGCTCGACGCGGCCGAACGGCGACCGGTGCTGGACGGAGTGGAACGACACCGGCGCGACCGGTGCCGCGCACGTCGCTGACGGAGCTGTTCGAGGCGCAGGTCGCCGGACGCCGGACGCGGTCGCGGTGGTCGACGGGCGGCGAGCTGACCTACGCGGAGCTGGACGCCGCGGCCAACCGGCTGGCGCGCCGCCTGATCGGCCGCGGCGTCGGCCCGGAGACGTGGTCGCGGTCGCGCTGCCGCGGTCGGCCGATCTGGTCGTCGCGCTGCTGGCGTCTTCAAGGCCGGCGCGGCGTATCTGCCGATCGACCCGGACTATCCGGCCGACCGGATCGCGTTCATGCTCGCCGACAGCCGCGCCGCGCTGCGGTGCTGACGAGGTGCTGGCGCCGACCTGCGCCGTCACGGTCCGGACGTGTGCGCCGAGGATGCCGACCGGACGACGAACCCGGTCGCCGTCGGTCGCTGCGCCCGCGCAACGCCGGCGTACGTGATCTACACCTCCGGGTCCACCGGGCGGCCCAAGGGCGTCGTGATCGACGCATCGGCGCGTGGTCGACACGCTGACGTGGCGCCAGCGCGCGTGCCTGTCGAGCGCGGCGCCGGGATGCGCGCTGCTGCACTCGCCGATCGGCTTCGACGTGTCCGTCCGCGGAGATCTGGTGCCGCTGATGCTCGGGCGGCACCGTGCTGGTCGCGCCCGGGCGAGCGACGCTCGCCCGGACGCATCGCCGCGCTGGTGCGCGGCTGCGGGACGACCGGCGCATGTCGTCACGGCGACCCTGATGCCGACTGCCTCTGCGGGCGGCGCTGCCGGACGGACGTGCTCGCCGGCGCTGCGGCGTGTTGCTCGGCGGCGAGGCGCTGCCGGCGGAGCTGGTCAGCGCGGTCGTCGGCCGGTCCCCGGCTGTGACGGTGCTCAACGTCTACGGCCCGACCGAGACGCACGGTGTCGCACCGGACGTGCCGGATCGGACGCCAGCGGACTGGCCAGCCGTCGCCGCTGTCGGCGGCGGCCGCATCGGCAACACGCCAGGCTCTACGTGCTGGACGCGCGTCTGCGGCCGGTGCCGGCCGGCGTGGCGGGCGAGCTGTACGTGGCGGGCGCGCGGTGTGGCCCGCGGCTACCTGAGCCGTCCGGGGCTGACCGCGGCGCGGTTCGTGGCCGACCCGTTCGGCGCCGGCGGGCGGATGTACCGCACCGGCGACGTGGTGCGGTGGAACGCCGACGGGGAGCTGGAGTTCGTCGGCCGCGTCGGACGACCAGGTGAAGATCCGCGGCTTCCGGATCGAGCCCGGCGAGGTCGAGGCGGCGCTGGCCGGCCACCAGGCGGTGGTCGCAGGCGGTCGGTGGTGGTCCGGGAGGACGCGCCGGGGGACAAGCGCTGGTCGCCTACGTCGTCGCCGGCGACGGTGGCGGACGCCGGCCGGCGGCTGCGCGCCCACGTGGCGCGACGCGCTGCCGGAGTACATGGTGCCGGCGGCGGTGGTGGTGCTCGACGCGTTTCCGCTGACCGCCAACGGCAAGCTCGACCGGCGCGGCGCTGCCCGCCCGGACTTCGCCGACTGCCGCGCGGCCGGCGGCCCGGCCACCGGCGGAGGAGATCCTGTGCGGGCTGTTCGCCGAGGTGCTCGGGCTGGACCGGCGTCGGGGTCGACGACGAGCTTCTTCGACCTGGGCGGGCATTCGCTGCTGGCGACGCGGCTGGTCAGCCGGGTCCGGGCGGCGCTCGGCGTCGAGCTGCCGGTGCGGGTGGTGTTCGAGGCGCCGACCGTGGCCGGGCTCGCGCGACGCGGCTGGCCGGCGCGGACGCGGCGCGGGCGGCGCTGTGCGCCGGCGGACGCGGCCGGAGCTGATGCCGCTGTCGTTCGCGCAGCGGCGGTTGTGGTTCCTGCACCGGCTGGAAGGGCCGAGCGCCGACGTACAACATTCCGCTGGCGCTGCGGCTGACCGGCGCGCTGGACGTCGCCGGCGCTGGAGGCGGCGCTGGTGACGTGGTGGCGCGGCACGAGGTGCTGCGCACGGTGTTCCCGGAGGTCGACGGCGAGCCGTGCCAGCGTGGTCGTGCCGGCGACGAGCCGCACTGCGGTGCCGATCGTCGCCGCGGAGCGACGTCCGGCGCGGTGGACGGCCGCGGCGCCGGCACGCGTTCGACCTGGCGACCGAGCTGCCGCTGCGGGCCTGGCTGTTCGCGGCCGGCGCCCGACGAGCACGTGCTGGTCGCTGGTCGTGCACCACATCGCCGGCGACGGCTGGTCGCTGGGCGCCGCTGGCGCGCGACCTGGCCGCCGCCTACGCGGCGCGGTGCGCGGGGCGGCGCGCCGGCGTGGCGCCGCTGCCGGTGCAGTACGCGGACTACGCGCTGTGGCAGCGCGAGGTGCTCGGCGACGAGGCTGCTGGACGAGCAGCTCGACCTACTGGACGCGGAGCAGCTGGCCGGGCTGCCGGAGCGCAGCTGACGCTGCCCGCCGACCGGCCCCGCCCGCCGGTCGCGTCCTACCGCGGCGCGACGCGGTCGCTTCGTCGATCGCCGGCCGAGCTGCACGCGCGGCCTGCTCGACGCTCGGCCCGGACGCGCGGCGCGACGCCTGTTCATGGTGCTGCAGGCGGCGCTTGGCGGCGCTGCTGTACCCGGCTCGGCGCCGGGACGACATCCCGATCGGCACGCCGGTCGCCGGCCGCACCGACGAGGCGCTGGACGACCTGGTCGGGTTCTTCGTCAACACCCTGGTGCTGCGCACCGACACTGTCCGGCGACCCGACGTTCGCCGAGCTGCTGGCCCGGGTGCGGGAGACCGACCTGGCCGCATACGCGCACCAGGACGTGCCGTTCGAGCACCTGGTGGAGCTGCTCAACCCGGCCCGCTCGCTGGCCGCACCACCCGTTGTTCCAGGTCATGCTGGCGCTGCAGAACACCCCGCGGGAGGCAACGGACTTCGGGGCGCTGCGCGGCGCGTCCGGAGGCGGTCGGCACCGGCACCGCCAAGTTCGACCTCGCCATGTACGTCTGCGGAGACGCGGCGACGGCCTGCGTCGGCGTGGTCGAGTACGCGACCGACCTGTTCGACGCGTCCACTGTGGACCGCATCGCCGGCCCGGTTCGTGCGACTGCTGGGCGCGGCCGCCGCCGACCCCGACCAGGCCGTGCATCGCGATCGACCGTGCTGCGAACCGGCGGAACGCGCCCGGTTGCTGCTCGAGTGGAACGACACCGCGCGGGACGTGCCGCCGGCTCACTCTGCCGGAGTTGTTCGCGGCGCAGGCGGCGCGCACGCCGGACGCGATCGCCGTGGTGTCCGGCGACGAGCAGCTGACGTACGCGGAGCTGAACGCGAGGGCGAACCGGCTGGCGCACCGCCTGATCGGCCTCGGGCGTCGGCCCGGAGGACGTCGTGGCGGTGGCGCTGCCGCGGTCCGCGGACCTGGTGGTCGCGCTGCTCGGCGTGCTGAAGGCCGGTGCGGCCTACCTGCCGGTGGACCTCGAGTATCCCGCGGACCGCGTGGCCTTATGCTGCAGGACGCGTCCGCTCGCTTCGTGGTCACCACCGCGGCCGACGTGCCCGGCGAGCGGCTGATGCTCGACGACCCGGCGGTCTGCGCACAGCAGAGCCATGACCGGCACCACGGGTGCTGCCTTGCTCATCCCGCGTACGTGATCCACACGTCCGGGTCCACCGGCCGCCCCAAGGGCGTGGTGGTGACGCGGCACGGCTTGACCAATGTGCTGTCCGACATCGTGCGCCGGTGCTGCGCTGGGCGGCGGTGACCGGTTGCTGGCGGTCACCACGATCGGGTTCGACATCGCCGCCTTGGAGCTGTTCGCCCCGTTGCTCAGCGGCGCCACGGTCGTGGTGGCACCTCGTGACACCGTGCGGGATCCTGCGTCGCTCGGTGCGTTGATCACCGGTTGTGGCGCCACTGTCGTCCAGGCGACCCCCACCCTGTGGGACGCGCTGACCGAAGCAGCTCCATCCAGTGTGGACGGTGTCAGGGCGTTGGTCGGAGGGGAGGCCGTGTCCGGACGGCTGGTCCGCACCCTGCTGAGCCGGGTCCGTGAGCTCGTCAACGTCTACGGCCCCACCGAGACCACGATCTGGTCGACCACGCGCACGCTGTCCGAGCGCGACGCCGACCGGCCGCCCATCGGGGCACCGCTCGACAACAACCAGGTGTACGTGCTGGACCGGGCGATGGGGTTGGCGCCGACGGGAGTCGCGGGTGAGCTGTACATCGCCGGTGAGGGTCTTGCCCGCGGTTACCTGCGGCGGCCGGACCTGACCGCGGAGCGGTTCGTCGCCTGTCCGTTCGGCGGCCGCATGTACCGGACCGGTGACCTGGTGCGCTGGAGCCCGTCGGGGCATCTGGAGTTCCTGGGCCGGGTGGACCACCAGGTGAAGATTCGAGGTCACCGCATCGAGCCAGGGGAGGTCGAGTCGGTGCTGCTGACTCATCCAGCGGTCGCCCAGGCGGTCGTGGTGGTGCGCGACGCCCGGCTCGTGGGGTACGTCGTGCCCGCGGGGCCGGGTGCCGACCCGGTCGAGGTGCGCAAGCACCTGGGCACCCTGCTGCCGGGGTACCTCGTGCCCGCGGTCGTCGTGCTGGACGCGATGCCGTTGACCCCCAACGGAAAGATCGACCGCAAGGCGCTGCCCGAGCCGGACGTGGCCGCGCTGGTCTCCGCCCGGTCCGCCCGCACACCCCGCGAAGACCTGCTGTGCACGGTGTTCGCTGATGTGCTCGGCCTCCCGCGCGTGGGCGTCGACGACGACTTCTTCGCGCTGGGCGGACATTCGCTGCTGGCGACTCGAGTGGTCAACCGGATCAGGGCGGTGCTGGGCGCCGACCTGCCGGTACGCGCGTTGTTCGAGGCTCCGACCGTGGCCCGGCTCGCGCCGCGGTTCGACACCGCGACTGGTGCGCGGCCCGCGTTGACCGCGGTGGACCGCCCGGCACGCCCGCCGCTGTCGTTCGCCCAGTTGCGCTACTGGACGCTCTTCCGCGACGACGGCCCGAGCGCGAACGGCAACATGCCCGCGGTGATCCGGCTGACCGGTGGGCTCGACATCGCGGCGATGGGTGCCGCGCTGGCCGACGTCGTCGACCGGCACGAAGCGTTGCGCACTCGGTTCCCGTCGATCGACGGTGAGCCGTACCAGGAGGTTCTGGCTCAGGGCGTTGTGCCGTTCTCCGTCGAGGCGGTGGGGGAACGGGAGCTGCCCGGCCGCCTGGACACCGCGGCGCGGTACACGTTCGACCTCGCCGCCGAGATTCCCGTGCGCGCCTGGCTGTTCAGCACCGGCGAGCACTCGCACACGTTCCTGTTCCTGGTGCACCACATCGCCGCGGACGGCTGGTCGATGGGACCGCTGGCGACCGACCTGGCCACCGCGTACGAAGCGCGGCGGCGGGGTTCGGCACCGGTGTGGACGCCGTTGCCCGTGCAGTACGTCGACTACGCGGTGTGGCAGCGTGAAGTTGTGGCATCGGTCTCGGACGACCAGCTTTCCTACTGGGCTTCGGCGTTGCGCGACCTGCCGTCGCCGGCCACGCTGCCGTCCGATCACCCGCGACCCGAGGTGCCCTCGCGCCGCAGTGCCGGCGTCCCCGTCCGCTTCTCCGCCGCGGCACACGAGCGGCTGCTGGCGCTGGCGCGGTCGTCGGGTGCCACGCTGTTCATGGTGCTGCAGGCCGGTTTGGCCGCGTTGCTCACGCGACTCGGCGCGGGCACCGACATCCCGATCGGCACGCCGGTCGCCGGCCGGACGGACGAGGCGCTGGACGACCTGGTGGGCTGCTTCGCGAACGTGCTGGTGCTGCGCACCGACACCTCGGGTTCCCCGACGTTCGGCGAGCTGCTGGAACGGGTGCGGCACACCGACCTCGCCGCGTTCGCCCACCAGGACGTCCCGTATGAGCAGCACCAGGCTCCCTTCCAGGTCGGTCTCTCGCTGCGGAACACGCCCAGGGCGTCGCGGGAGGTGTCCGGGTTGGAGGTGCGGCCGGATCGAGTCGATGTCGCCAACACCGACTGCGATCTGTTCCTGGAGTTGTGGGACTCGGAGGATGACGGCATCAACGGGACCGTGGAATACGCTGTCGATCTCTACACCGAGGAAACCGTGCGGTCGTTCGTGTCGGGGTATCTGGAGCTCTTGGCCGGTGTGGAGCTGTCGCTGCGGCCGTGCGAGCTCGGCTGACCGTCCTGCGTCACGGTGGCAGCGCCACCGCACCACCGAGGACGGTCAGAACAGGTCGAGGCGGCTGGGCCCCACCAATTCCGAGTAGTCGTGGAAGGCGACGGAGTCCACTCGGTACGACGGGCAGCGGTCCAGCACGGCGCGGAGAGCGACGCGGGTCTCCAGACGGGTCAGCGATGCGCCGACGCAGAAGTGGATGCCGTGGCCGAACCCCAGGTGCGGGTTGGACTCGCGGCCGGGACGGTAGGTGTCCGGGTCCGGGAACACGAGCTCGTCGCGGTTGGCCGACGCGATCCACACGCTCACCGGATCGTGCTTGGCGATGCGCACTCCGCCCAGCTCGACGTCGGTGACGGCGAGGCGTTGCATGCGGACCAGCGGTGGCCGCAACCGGAAGATCTCCTCGATGGCGGCAGGGAGGCCGGCCGGCGCGGCGCGCAGCTCGTCCTGCACGTCCGGGTGCTCGCTGAGGAACAGCAGGCAGTTGCCGAGCAACAGCTTTGTCGTGACGTGTCCGGCGACCAGCAGCATTCGCGCGAAGCCCGCGATCTCGTCATCAGTGAGCCGCTGTCCATCCACTTCGGACTCGATGAGCAGGTTGATCAGACCTGGGGCGGGGGACGTGCGCCGCTCGCGGGTCAGGTCCACGAGGTAGTCGTGGGTCTCGGCGACGGCGTTCTGGACGTGCGCGATCGCGGCGGCCTGCTCCTCAGGTGACAGCGCCATCCGCTCCTCGGTGCCGCCGCCCGCGAACAGGGCGTCCACGAGGCCGTGGAAGAGGTTCCGGTCCGGCACGCCCAGCATCTCGGCGATCACGGTGACCGGGAACGGGTCGGTCAGTCCCTTGACCAGATCGACGTCGCCGGTGCCCGCCGTGTCCAGCAGCTCGTGGGTGATCTCGGTGATCCGCGGTTCGAGCTGCGCGACCATCCGCGGGGTGAACGCCTGGCTGACGAAGCCGCGCATGGTGCGGTGCCTCGGCGGGTCCATCGTCCCGATGTCGTACTGGAGGATCGCTCGGATCTGCGCCAGCTGCTCGGCGTTCGCCTCGCCGGCCGGAGCCGAGAGGGTGTCGTTGGAGAAGGAAGCCGGGTCGGACAGGACCTGCCTGGCCTCGGCGTGGCGGAACACGTGCCACATCCGGAAGTCCTCGGCGTAGTGCAGCGCCGAGTGCCCGCGGTGCTCGCGCAACCAGCCTTGCAGCGCCGCACCTCCATCCACTCCAGACGGTGGGGTGCCGGGAAGAGGTTCAGCGTAAGGCATCTTGACAGGTTAGCCGGGATGGCTTCGCCGCACGGGCGTCGATTACCTGATGATGAGCGAGGCGTGGACGCACACCTGGTCTATTGGCCACATCGAGTCCTCCGCCGGAGAGAGCCCAATGGATCTCACGCCCGCGTCCAAGCTGTTCATCGCAATCGCCGTGGTGTTGTTGGTGTGCAGGCTGCTCAGTGCGTTGTCCGTCAAGTTCAGGCAACCTGTGGTGGTCGCGGAGATGGCCGCGGGCATCGCACTCGGGCCGTCGCTGCTCGGCATGCTGCTGCCGGACACTCAGCACGCGCTGATGGCTCCGGACATCCGCCCGGTGTTCGCGGTGCTGGGCCAGCTCGGCGTCTGCCTGTACATGTTCCTCGTCGGCATGGACTTCTCGAAGACGTTCAACCGGCGCCTGCTGGTGAACTCCGCGCTGATCTCGGTGCCGGGCATCGCGCTGCCGCTCGTCCTGGGCTTCGGCGCGGCCATGCTCGTCGGCCTGCGCGATCCGGTCTCGGCGGTCTTCATCGGGCTGGTGCTCGCGATCACCGCACTGCCCGTGCTGGCCCGGATCATCGAGGACCGCGGCCTTAAGGGCACCAAGGTCGCGTCGACGGCACTGGCCGTCGGCCTGGTCGACGACGTGCTGGCGTGGATCCTGCTGGCGTTGCTGCTGGCCGGCGGTGCCCAGACCGGCCACCGCCCGCTGCCGACCCTGGTCGGCCTCGGGGTCTTCGTGCTGGTGCTGGTGCTGGTGGTCCGGCCACTGCTCGGCTTGCTGATGGCCCGGTGCCCCGGCCGTACACCGATGGCGCTGTCGGTGGCCGCCGTGCTGGTGTGCTGCGCCGCGGCGACCACGGAGATGCTCGGACTGCACCTGGTCATCGGCGCCTTCGCGGTGGGGCTCGCGTTCCCGGCGTGCTGGGCGGGCCAGGCGATCACGGACACCATCAAGCAGTTCAGCGTCACGTTGCTGCTGCCGTTCTACTTCGTCTACACCGGACTCAACGTCGACCTGCGCGTGCTCACCGATCCTGAGGGACTTGGTGTGACGGTACTCTTCCTGGTCGTCGCCATGGTCGCCAAGCTGGTCGCCGGCTCCGTCGCCACCCGGCTGACGGGGGAGCGGTGGGTCGACGCGTTGCGGGTCGGCGTGCTGATGAACGCCCGCGGCCTCATGCAGTTGGTGGCGCTGGACATCGGGCTGCGCAGCGGGTTGATCACGCAGAGCACCTACTCGCAGTTGGTCGTCGTCGCCGTCGTCACGACCGTGGTGACCGGTCCGCTGCTCAGCCTGATCAACCGGGCCGCGAGCAGGAAAGAGAGGGTGTCCGGGCCTCGGACACCCTCTCTTTCCGACGTCAGACGCGGGCTTTGACGGTGCGGACCGAATAGGGGTCCAGGACGTTCTCCGGGTGGTGCTCGATCGGTACCTTGGTGCCGAGTCCGAGCTCCTCGGCGGCGGAGAGGAACACGTCGAGTGCGATGTGGTCCTCGAAGGCGAACCCGGTGGAGTCGAAGACGGTGAGACTTCCCCGGCGTGCCAATGCTTCCGCGGGGTTTGCACACAGATGGTCGAGCGTCGGGCCGATCTGGTCGGGCGGCAGCTGCTGCGACTCGCCCTCGCACTCGGCCTGTGCCCGGTGGTCCGGGCACACGAAAGCCCGCTGCAGCAGGCTTTTCGGCAGCTCGGTCTTGCCGACCTCGTCGGCGCCGAGCGAGTTGATGTGCAGGTGCGGCACGTGGTCGCCGTCGGGCAGCACCGGACCGCCACCGACCGGGACGGACGTCGCGGTGCAGATGACGTCGCTCTCGGCGAGGATCCGTTCCGGTCCGGCGATCTCCACCGGGAGGCCGGTGAACGCGATGCGCACCGCGAAGCTCGCCGCGGCACGCGGGTCGATGTCGTGCACGAGCACCGATTCCAGTGGCAGCACCTGGCTCAGCGCGTGTGTCTGGGTCACGGACTGCGCACCGGCGCCGATGATCCCCAGCCGGGACGACGCCGGCGCGGCGAGCAGGCGGGTGGCCACCGCGGACGCGGCGCCGGTGCGCACGGCCGTGAGCAGCACGCCGTCGGCCAGTGCCAGGAGCCTGCCGGTGGCGTCGTCGATCCGGCAGATCGTGCCCAGGATGGTGGGCATCCGGTGCTGCGACGGGTTCTGCGGGCTGTAGGCGATGGTCTTGACCGTCACACTCGATCCGGCGACCCGGTGGGGCATCAGTTCGATGACCCCCGGGACGTCGCCGCCGCGGGTGAAACCCGTGCGGGCGGGGGAGTTCTCGCGCTCACCGCGGCCGAGCGCGGCCAGGCCGTCGGCCATCCGGTCGATCATCCTGCGCATCAACGCGTCACGGCCGATGACCGTGAGGATGCGTTCCAGGTCGTCCTGGCACAGCAGCCAGGTCTCCATACGTCACCTCATTGCCGGAGGGAGTCAGGCGGGCAGGTTCACCACGAGCTGCTTGAGACCGACCATGTTCGGGTTGTCGTGGAACAGCACGCCGTCCGGCGCCGTGGTCATCGTGGCGTGCCGCTCGAACACCGCTTCGAGCGCGATCTTGGTCGTCAGGCGGGCCAGCGACGCGCCGAGGCAGAAGTGGATGCTGTGGCCGAAACCCAGGTGTGGGTTGGGATCGCGGTGCAGCACGAAGCTGTCCGGGTCGTCGAACACCAGTGGATCGCGGTTGGCCGAGGCGGCCCAGACCATGAGGATCGAGCCCTCGGGCACGGTCTTGCCGCCGAGCTCGACCTCGCTCGTCGTGATTCGCGGCATGCGGGTCACGGACGGGCTCATCCGCAGGATCTCCTCGATCGCGGGACCGATGGCGTCCCGGTCGGCCCGCAGCTCGGCCTGCACGTCCTGGTTCTCCGCCAGGAACAGCAGGCAGTTGCCCAGCAGCATGGTCGACGTGAGATGCCCGGCCACCAGCATCATGCCCGCCAGGCCGACGACCTCGTCGTCGGAGAGCTTCTGCCCGTCGACCTCGGCAGTGGTCATCCGGCTGATCAGGTCGTCCCGCGGTTCCCCCCGGCGCTGATGACACACGTCGAGCAGGTACGCCTCGACCTTCTTGACCGTGCCGGTCATCTTGTCGATGGCGGCTTCCATGGCCTCTGGCGACGCGGCGAACTCCTCGTCGGACTCGCTGGCCCCGATCATCGTGTCGACCCACCACCGGAACGTGTCCCGGTCGGAGGTCGGGATGCCGAGAAGTTCGGCGATCACGGTGATGGGCAACGGGTACGTGAGCTTGTCGACGATGTCGACGCTGCCGGTCCCTGCCTCGTCGAGCAATTCGTCGGTCATCTCACGGATGCGCGGCGCCAGCCGCGTCACCATGCGCGGCGTGAACGCCTGCTGGAACAGGCGGCGTGCCTCGCGGTGCTCCGGCGGGTCCTTGCGTGCCAGGTTGTGCTCGGCGATCAGGCCGAGCTTCTTGCGCAGGTGCTCTGGCATCTGGACCGACAGCAGGTCGGACGAGAACGTCGCCGTGTCGGACAGCACCTGCTTGGCCTCGGCGTGGGTGAAGACGTTCCACAGCCGCAGTTCCTCGACGTGGCTGACGGACGCGGCGGCCATGTTCTCCCGCAGCCACGCGACCTGCTCGGGTCCCGAGGGCGGCTGGACCGGAAGATCGGTGATGGACATGGGCCAACTCCCTCAGAGCTTCTCGAGATTGAGCTTGAGACTGCGCAACCCGAAGGTGTCGGCGTTGTCGTGGAACTGGGCGCTTCCCGGATCCATCGTCAACGGCCGGTACCGGCTGAACAGCTGCTCCAACGCGACCTTCGCCTCCAGCCGCGCCAGGTTGGCGCCGAGACAGAAGCGGCTGCCGTGCCCGAACGACAGGTGCGGGTTCGGGTCGCGGTCCGGGTTGAACACGTCCGGGTCGTCGAACACCAGCGGGTCGCGGTTGGCCGCCGCCATCCACACGACGAGCGGAGCACCTTCTTCAGCCGCACACCACCGAGTTCGGTGTCCGCCATGATCCGGCGCGGGTTGCGCGTCAGCGACGGGCGCAGACGCAGAATCTCGTCGATCACCGGGGCAGCCGAGTCGGCTCGGCCCGCAGCCGCGCCTGGACGTCCTGGTTCTGCGCCAGGAACAGCATGCAGTTGCCGAGCAGCATCGTCGCCGTGAAGTACCCGGACACCAGCAGGTTCATCGCGAGTGCGGTGACCTGTCGTTGGATACCGCTGCCCTTCCATCTCGGACTGGCCGAGGCGGGTGATCAGGTCGTCGCCCGGCCTGTCGCGCAGGTCCTGGCAGTGGCCGATCAGATCGTCCTGGATCTCGCGCAGCGGATGGCTCAACGCGTCGGCGACCGTCGGCACGTGGTCCTCGGGAAAGCCCTCCTCCTGGCCCGTGACCGCGAGCAGGGCATCGGCCCAGCGCATGAACGTGTTTTCGTCGGCAGCCGGTATGCCCAGGATCTCGGCGATGATCGTGACCGGTAGCCGGTAGCTGAGCTTGACGACGACGTCGACCTCGCCGGTTCCCGCGTCGTCGAGCAGTTCGGTCGTCATCTCGGCGACCCGGTTCTCAGCTGGGCGACCATGCGCGGGGTGAACGCCTGGTTGAACAGGCCGCGCATGATGCGATGCGACGCCGGGTCCTTCTTTCCGAGATGGTGCTCGAGAAAAGGCTGACATGTTTCTGCATCTCGTCAGGAATCAGTCCGGTGATCATGTCGGACGAATAGGTCACCGGATCCGACAGCACCTCCCTGACCTCGGCGTACCGGAAAACGTGGTAGAGCCCGAACTCCTCGCTGTAGCTGACCGCATTGCGTTCCCTGTTGGCTCGCAGCCAGTCGATCAGCTCCGCGCCGCCGTCGACCGCTGACGGTGGCTTTTCGGAAAGGGTGCTCGACAGTCGCCATCAACCGCTCCCTCGTGTATTCAATCGGCTGCTACTGTAACCCAGCCATCGCCGGGCCCGG
>CAVYAD010000083.1:0-102034 GCA_963766275.1 uncultured Actinomycetota bacterium | reverse complement strand
AATTCATATTGAAACATCGAGTAATCCTGACCCTCATCGACGAATATATGCCGCACCTGAGTGTTCGTCCGAGCGCCCTCCATGAGTTCTTTTAAATACAGGAACGGGGTCGCATCCTCATAAAACAGTTCAAGCCGACTTAGCTTCTCCTTTGTTTGCTTGCAAATTTCCGGCCAATGTTCGGGCACCTTCGGCCTCGTTCGTCATTTCCGATAAACAGCATCAGTCTCTGAATAGCTGCACATAGAGCCCTAGCATATCTATAAACAAAAACCGCCTTACATTCCTCTTCAGAGGTTTGAAACGCTCCTTCACTATCATGCGGCTCAGCAGTTCTTCCTCCTGCGGGCCAAAGTCGAAAGTCACCCTCGTCTCCCCGCACGCTTTTTGCTGAACTTCTCTAGATCAACGCATACTGTTCAGCGAAGTCAAATACACCCTTCTCTTTGTGCAGCATGTTATACGCTTCGGCATATTCCTCCTTGTCGAGATAATCGAGCTCTTCTTGCACCCAGAAGGCCTCCCGCTCCTTGCGTTCCAGAAGGTCAGCTCCTGAGCAGCCATTCCTGCAGCAGGACGACGCGATTACCAACCGGATAGGCTATTCGTAGCTGTAAAATTGCGATTTCATTTGCTCCGCGGTAATCAACTCCCGTTCCCGGAAAACGAATAGTGCGGAACAGCATGTCTTCCTTCCCCAGCCACACGCATAACTTTGGAGAGCTTGCAGGAAAGCTTCTGACGCCTTATATTTCATCCCGCTAATCGTGTTTTATACCCTTGCGAAATTGCGACGTCAGTACATATTCGGTCTGCTCGAACAGGTCCTCCAGACGCAACGTGGATCCAAGCCAATACTCCAGATATTCCTGAAAGGTCGTCTGCTGCATGTTCTCCTCGCCAAGCTCAGGAAGGACAGTGGATACATAACTGTTAAAAATCGGATTAGGCGAGAAAAGAACGATCTGGTCCGCCTTAATCCTATCCCGGTGTTTTATAAGCAAGTACGCTACCCGCTGAAGTGCCGCTGAGTCTTTCCACTGCCGGCCGCCCCCTGCACAATAAGCATACGGCTCTTGTCGTTGCGGATGATGGCGTTTTGCTCCTTCTGGATCGTCGCCACGATACTCTTCATTTGTGTATCCGCGCCTTTGCCGAGCACCTGCTGAGCAATTCGTCACCGATCGTTAAGCTTGTGTCGAACACATTCTGTAGCTGACCGTCGCGGATCTGGTATTGCCGCTTCAGCATCATCGTACCCGCGATTTGTCCGCCCGGCGTTTCATAGGCGACCGGGCCTGGAGAATAACGGACCGACTCCCGGCGGCACTCTATCGGGCGGATGTCCTCTGCCCCAACGAGTCGGAGGCCGAGGGCCTCACGGGCATCGCCGTGAGCGATCTTGTCAGTGCCGAGGAGGCGGCCCGAGCCCTCAGGAAGCTCGGCGCCGCCAGGCGATCGTCACCCTCTGCGCCCGGGGAGCGATGGTCTGCGATGAGCAGGATGTCTGCACCCACGTGCCGAACTTCCGCGTGACGCCCACGGACACCACGGCCGCGGGAGATGCCCTCGCTGCCGCCGTGGGAGTCGCCCTCGCCGAGGGCCGACCGCTGCACGAGGCCGTCCGGTTCGGATGTGCGGCGGGTGCGATGGCCACCACACGCCGAGGCGCCGAGGAGGCCATGCCGACGCGCGGGGAAATCGAACAGCTCCTCCAGCAAGGATAAGGGCACCGATGGCGTACGTAGCCAAACTTTGCGGCGAGGAATTCGGGCGATGTCGGGCCGGGGCGGGCCACGACATCACGATCCGACAACAAATCCCCCGGCAAGGGGGACATGCGGAGATCGTTGCGGGACGAATTGGGCACGTTGGGCCGAGCGGGCGGAGACGCTGGCCACCTCGCTGCGGCACATCGATCGTGACCGGGAGGATGTCCGATGCAAGGAGACTTCACCATGAACACGGCCGCTCAAGCCATCGCCATCGGGGCCCTGCTCATCCTTTGCGCCGACCGGGCCGCCGCCGATGAGCCGGCTGGAGCTCGCCACCGCGTGATCGTGTCCACCGACATCGGCGGGACCGACCCGGACGACTTCCAGTCGATGGTGCATCTGCTCGCCTATGCCGACTGCTTCGACGTCGAGGGCCTGGTCTCGTCGCCGTTCGGCCCGGGCCGGAAGGAGCACATCCTCCGGTCATCGACTGCTACGAGCAGGATTACGCCAACCTGAGGGCGTATTCCGGACGGTACCCGACGCCCGACGCGCTGCGGGCGATCACCAAGCAGGGCGCGATGGAGAGTCCGGGACCTTCGGGGGTCGATGCGCGACGGAAGGCTCCGACTGGATCGTCCGGTCGCGCCCGCGCGGCGACCCGAGGCCGCTGTACGTGCTGGTCTGGGGCGGGATCGAGGACCTCGCCCAGGCCCTGCACGACGCCCCCGACATCCTGCCGAAGCTCCGCGTCTACTTCATCGGCGGGCCGAACAAGATGTGGAGCGTCGACGCCTACAACTCCATCGAGGAGGACCGTCCGGACCTGTGGATGTCGAAGCGAACTCCACCTATCGCGGCTGGTTCATCGGCGGAACCAGTCGGGCGAGTGGGGGAACTCGCGTTCGTGGCGGCGCACGTCGCCGGCCGCGGCGCCTCGGGCGATTTCTTCGCGGACCAGCTGAGGGCACGATCAAGATGGGCGACAGCCCATCGGTCGGCTGGTTGCTCCACGGCGAGCCGACAGATCCGACGAGACGGGCTGGGGCGGTCGGTTCGTCCGCGTCTGGGACGGGCGGAAGGCCGTCTTCGACCGCCTGACGACCGAGGCCGATCGGGCGGAAGTCTTCGGCGTGGTCGAGTTCGCGCTGCCGGTCCCCGCGGTTCTCGGCGACCCATACCGCACAAATGATCTTCGACAGTCGCATCCCGGCCCCGGCGCGATCGAGGGCGGGCGCTGCGGTTCCGCTTCTCGCCGCGCGACGCGAAGGTGTGGACCTACACGATCGCGAGCAACTTGCCGGCCTGGATGGGCAGTCGGGCCGGTTCACGGCCGTGCCGCCGCCGATCGAGCGCACGCGGCGTCCGTCGAAGCGCACCGAACTGGTGGACGGACGACCCCGACCCGCGGCGGCGGAAGGCATCCATGCCGGCGCGAAGAGCGTGAGCCGATGGCGGGAGGATTTCCTTGGCGATTTCGCCGCGCGGATGCAGCGGTGCAAGACCCCCAAATCCCTGAAGAGGTGAACCGATGAGACATCGTGGCGTCTCGATCCTGCCGGCTGTCAACACGCTCGCCTTCCCGGCTTATGCCGGGCCACGCCTCAGCACGGGTTACCACCTGCACATCCAGTTCAACGACTAACCGAGGAACCGAGCCGTGCCGAAGATCACCACGACACTCGGTCTGCTTCCTTTCGCCTGCTTCATCGTAGTCGAAGCCCCGGCGCAGACGGCTTTTACCAGCCCGCATGGCCGGGTCTCTCCCGTTCGCCTCTCCGAAGTGAAGTGGACGGACGGCTTCTGGCATCACGACTCGCGACCTGCCGCGAGGCGACGGTCCCCGCAATGTGGGAAATCATGCGGGGGACGAAATACAATTGGCGTGCACGGCTTTGCCGTCACCGTCGATGTAGGCGTACTGGAGGTACCCGTCGTCGGTCTTGAGCAGCGCCGCTTTCGCGGTGCGGTTGGGAGTTCCGAGCACGGGACGGCCAGGGTTGGGCTCGGCGTCGAGCTTGCACGAGTCGGGCGAGGCGATCGCGTTGATGCTGTCGCCCCACCACTGGCCGATCACGGCGCCGGGCGTCACGTAATGGCGCGTCTCCTCGTACCGCCACCAGACGATTTTGCTGTCGCTGTTGCGGATGCCGTAGATGACGTCCCCACCCGGCGAGGTCAGGTTCCGATACTGCTCCCACGCGATGCCCGGAATGGGCTGGCGGTGCTGCAGCCACCGTTGGGAGCCGGCGTGGTAGCGGAAGCGGAACATGGCGCCGTTGGGCTCGCGGGCCCACAGCACACCGTCACCGGCGGCGAAGATCGCGTCGTAGCGGTTCCAGTCGCCGTCGATCTCGAGCGAGTCCCAGGTCTTGGCGTTCTCGTCGTAGGTGCGCCGGAAGAGCACACCGTTCTCGTCGGCCATGTAGAACACGCCGTTGACGTCGATCGTCAGTCGCTTGGCGTTGGCCGGATCGGCGTAGTAGCCCATATTGTCGCGGATCGGCTTGCTGACGGCGCCGTTCTCCCAGCTGGAGCCGTTCCAGCGGTGCCGTTCCAGCGTGCCGGTGAAGGCGTTGAGGTAGTACATCCGCCCGCCAGGGCCCGCCCAGGTGGCCGCGGGCCAGCCGCCGAACTGCTCCCGGCCGCCGAACGACCAGGAGTCGACGCCGTTCTTCGGGTCGTTGTGCCCGTGCTGGTGCAGCATGTTGTTCGACCGGATGGCCCACACGTTGGCGGGCGTGGCGCAGGTGATCTCGTCGGCCGCCGATGCGGCGGGACCGGGAACGATCGTGACGAGGCTCGCCACCGCCGCCATGACGGTGAACGAGGACAGCATTCTTCGACGCGACAGCATTGGCCGCATTTGATACCCCCAGGCTCTGCGCGGTTGTGGGTAGCGCGCGCCCCTCCCGTGGCGCGTGCACCGGCACGAAGCATGGGCTGCGCGCGCCCTCCGCCGCAAGGGGCTTGCGCGATCGTGTCGGTGCGCTCCATCCTGTGCGGCGCGTCGTGCTCGTCCTGGGGAGGTAGCGAGCGTGGCGGTCTGAGCGGAACTCATGGGGGAATCCGACGTGACCGGTCCACGGTCTTTTGTGCTGCGCGAAAAAAGATCCAGACGGCGCACCGCCACGCTGCTCGGGCTCGCTGGTGTGTTGGTGCTCACGGTCGCCGGTCCCGCACTTGCCCAAGGTGTTTCCCGAAGCGTTGCAGCGCACCGTTCTCGCGATGGGACCGGGCAGCGGGCCCGACCAGCAGTGGGGCAGCGCGACCGCCGAGGGTGGCGACAAGGCCGCGAACAAAGCGGATCCGGCCTCGCTGACGTCGAAGTACCCGCCCATTAGGGGCCAGGACGCTCCGTCAGCGAAGGACAACCCGGCCGAGGTCGTCGCACCGAAGGCGCGCGAGCAGGTCCGCGGTTTCGACTCCGCCACCAGCAAGGAGCTGGCCGACCGGCGTACTGAGACGACCCGGACGTTCTCGAACTCCGACGGCACACAGACCACGGAGTTCAGCCAGGAGCCGATCAACCACCGCAAGCCGGACGGCAGCTGGGCCGCGGTCGACCCGACATTGGTTCCCGACGCGGGCAAGGGCTGGCGCAACGCCTCCGACAGCGTCGACATCCGGCTCGCGCCATCGGCCAACGGCTCGCCGCTCGTGCGGTACGCGCTCGACGGCGAGCACGAGTTCGGCTTCTCCCTCAACGGAACCGCTGCCTCGCCCGGACAGGCGAACGGCGCGTCGGTGATCTACCAGGCGGTGCGGCCACAGGTCGATCTGAGGTTCGACGTCCGCGCGGGCGCGGTGAAGGAATCCATCGTCCTGCACTCCGCGGACACGCCCCGCACGTTCGACTTCCCCTTGCACCTCAAGGGACTCACACCCAAGGTCGTCGACGACCGGCTGGAGCTGACCGGCCGGGACGGCAAGGTCATGGCGGTCGTGCCCGCCGGGTTCATGATCGATTCGCACGACGGCCCCGCGGGCGGTGCGCAGTCGACCGGTGTCCGCTATGAGCTGGTCGGGCAGACCTTGCGCGTCACGCTGGACGACGCGTGGCTGAAGGACGCCGCGCGCAGGTACCCGGTCGTGGTCGACCCGACGGTCACCCGGCTGGAGACCAACCACAGCATGTACGTCCAGCGCGTCGGCAACTCGTCGAACACGAGCTACTCCGACGGCGCGCAGCTGCGCGCGGGCACCGTGATCGACAACGGCGTGCGGCTCAACACCGCCAGCTACATCGACTTCCCCGGTGTCGAGCACAACCTGCGCAACCACAAGATCTTCGGCGCCACGCTCGGCCTCACGAACGAGTGGTCCTACTCGTGCGGCGCCCGCGCGGTGACGGTGCACCCGGTCCTGCAGGGCTGGGACGCGTTCCGGAACAAGTACAGCTACCCCGGACCCTCCTACGGCGGCGAGCTGTCGAGCGCTTCCTTCGCCTACGGCTTCATCGCGCGGGGGCAGGCCAACTTCGGCCTCTCGGTACGTGCGTCCGAGACCGACGTTTACGGCTGGAAGAAGTTCTACGGGCACGCGACGGCGAACAAACCGAAGCTGTCGATCACGCACACCCCGTACGACGCCGAATACCGCATCGACCGGCCGGTACCCAAGCCCGCGCTGCTGAGGGGCGGCGGTCCCGGCACAGTTGGCATCAGCGTCACGAACAAGGGCGCCACCACCTGGACGCCGGGTGAGTATGTGCTGTCGTACCGTCAGTTCTCCAACAGCGGCGCGCCAATGGTGCAGGTCAACGACTCAGCGACACTGTCGCACGACGTCGGCCGCGGGCAGACCGTCTTGCTGGAAGCGAAGATCCACCCGCCTGCAGAGTGGGGCAAGTACACCTTCGAGTTCTCCATGCACCGCAAGGGGCACGCGTACTTCGTCGACGAACAGATCCCGCCGGCGGTGCTCGTGGTCGAGATGCAGAACGTGCCTCCGGCGCTACAAGAGCAGTACCCGCCGAACGGCTACTCGGCGCCGACCCTGCGGCCGACGCTATGGGCCAAAGGCGTTGACATCGACAACGGCGGCGCTGGCCTTCAGTACCGGTTCAAGGTCTGCGAGAAGGACGTCCCTGCCGCCTGTGTCGACTCGGGTTACAGCACGAACCAGGCGTGGACCGTGCCTGCGGGCGCGTTGAAGTGGAGCAAGAACTACCTGTGGAACGCGTTCATCAAGGACTCTGGTGGCGCGGAGAGCCAGCCGGTCCAGAGCAGCGCGCTGCTCACCGCCGTGCCTCAGCCTGAAATCACCTCGCACCTCGGCAACGCGCCATACAGCGGCAGCACCGGTGAGGTCGACGCACAGGTCGGCAACTACCGCACGAGCGCGGTCGATCTGTCTGTCGGCAGCCTGGGGCCCGCGCTTAGCGTCTCCCGAACGTACAACAGCCTCGACCCGCGTAAGAACCTGACATTCGGTGCCGGCTGGAGCACCCAGTTCGACATGCGGGTCGTCGAGGACACCGACGGCTCCGGCAACGCCGTGGTACCTACCCAGACGGTCAGCAGGTCCGCTTCGGCCACAACGGTGGGGGTGCGTATGCACCTCCACCCGGCCGGTACGCCACGTTCTCTCGCACGCCGTGGGGATGGACGTTGGTGGACAAGAACGCCACCAGGTACGACTTCGGCACCAGCGGCAAGCCGACCCGCATCAGCGATCACAGCGGTCATGGCATCACATTCGCCTATGACGACTCCGGCCCAGGCAGGCTCGTACTCGTCCGCAGCGTGGACAACGGCCGCATGCTCCGGTTCACCTGGACCGGCAATGTCGTTACGGCGGTGACGACCATGCTCGACCATGCCGATCTCAAGTGGACGTACCGCTACGTTGACGGCAGGCTCGAGGAGGTCTGCGACCCGAAGTCGAACTGCACCAAGTACTCCTACGGTTACGGCTCGCACTACCGCAGCACTGTGCTCGACACACGCCCCGAGTCCTACTGGACGCTCGGTGAGACCGAAGGGTCCAAGGCGCTCAGCCAGATCGGCGTGAACCTCGGTGCCGACCATGCGACCTACGTCGACGTCGGTCGTGGTGTTCCTGGTGTCGCACAGGGTTCAGCGGACAGCGCGGCCGGGTTCGACGGTGTGAAGTCACGGGTCGCTCTGCCTGAGAACGCGATCAGGAAGAACCGCAGCGTCGCCGTCGAACTGTGGTTCAAGACCACGAAGTCCGGCCCGCTCGCCTCGTTCCAGGAGAAGGAGTTCACGGAGAAGTCCGACTTCAACGGCATTTACGTCGGGACCGACGGAAAACTGCGCGGACGCTTCACCACGAACGCGCAGACCCAGCCTGATTCGATTACCACGACCGGGGCCGTGAACGACGGCGCCTGGCACCACGTGGTGCTCAGCGCGGACGTGTCGTCGCAGGTTCTCTATGTGGACGGCGCCGAGATCGGCACGATCAACGGTGACGTTCAGACGCCGGCCCTGCGCCGCGGTGAACTGGGTGCCGGGCACAGCTCCGGCCCAGGCTGGGGTGCGACGTCGCGCTGGTTCTTCCAGGGCGAGATCGACGAGGCCGCGGTCTACGCGCATCCGCTGGGGCTCACCGAGGTCAGTGGACACATTGCCGCGAAGACGCAGGCTGCTCAGCTGGTGAAGGTGACGCTGCCCAGTGGCCGCGTCGCCGCCGAGATCCGCTACGACACCATCCGCGACCGGGTCAGCGAGCAGATCGACCGCAACGGCGGTGCGTGGAAGTTCGGTGCACCCGGATTCACCGGCAACGAGAAGAATCCGATGCGCTCGGTCCGCGTGACTGACCCCGGCAACCGCAACCACTTCTATGATTTCGACCCGTTGCGCGGCCGGATCCTGCGTTACCTTGCGCCGCTAGGCATCGACACACGTAAGGAGGACCGTCCGGAGAGTCCGCCGCCGACGACTGGCCCTGGTGAGTCCACCTGCGCACCGCAGCCAGACGGCAGCTTCTGCGACGTGCCGATCTCTGGCGGCGGAGGTTTCGTGCCCGTCGATTTCCAGGGCGTGCGGAGCTTCGGCTACGACGACTCCGGGTTTCAGACGACGATCACCGATGAGGTCGGCCACCAGGTCGTCTTGGCGCACGACCCGCGCGGCAATGTGAAGTCGCGCAAGACGTGCCGCGGGATCAGCGACTGCCAGGTCGCGTACTACACGCACCACTTCAACCCGGCGGACCTCACCGATCCGCGCAACGACAAGGTCACCGAGTACCGCGACCCGCGTTCGGCCAACGCGGCCGACAACACCTACCTCACGCGCTACTCGTACGACCCGCAGGGCCGGTTGCTCGAGCAGGTGACGGCGGACAACGCGTCCGTGACACACACCTACACGGCTGCGGGTCTGGTCGAGACGAGCCGTGATGCGCGCAACGCCCAGACGACCTACCTCTACTACAACAACGGCGATCTGGCACAGATCAACTCGCCGGGCGGTCTGCGACAGGTCTTCACGTACGACGATCTCGGCCGTCGCATCACCAGCGAGGACGTCTCGGACGCATACCCGAACGGTCTGCTGACGACATACTCATACGACGAACGTTCCCGGCTCGTGCGCACCACTTCGCCGAGTACAGTCAACGTGATCACCGGCAAGACCCACGTTCTGCAGACATCTGTGGATTACGACGCAGACGGCAACCGCACCCGTGTTGCGCGCACCGACCTGACTGGTGGTGACGCGGAGCGCGTGACGACGACGGAGTACGACTCGCACGGCCGTCCTGAGCGCATCACCGATGCCGAGGGCGGCGAGACCTCGATCGGATACGACTCCTTCGGCAACACCGCGTTCATGGTGAACGCCAACGAAGTCCGCACCGAGTTCGCGTACACGGCCCGCAACGCGGTGTCGGAGGTCAGGCTGCGCGGCTGGAACGGTGATCCCGAGGGCGCACCGGCGTTGCCGAACGGCTACCTCGTGGTGCAGCGCCACACCTACGACCGCGCAGGGCGTCTCGTACGCACCACTGATGCAATGAACCGCACTGAGGTACGCGACTACTACCACGACGATCTCCTCCGGTCGCGTTCCATGGTGGGTGCGCACACGGGCTCCGGCGCACCGCCGATGCTTGCTCTAGAGACGAACATCTACGACGCCGCGGGCAACGTCGTGGAACGCCAGCTTCCCGGCGGACGCGTCACGAAATACACCTACGATGCGGTCGGACGCACGTTGAGCAGCGTCGACGACCCGAACGGCCTGCACCGGCGCACGGCCTTCAGCTACGACCTCAACGGCAACATCACGCAGGTCGCCCGCAGCGGCAACAGCTCCAACGTCGGTCCGATCCAGGCTGCCAGGGCGGAGATCGTCGACTACGGCTATGACGACGTGGGCAGACGTACCTCCGAGGAGGTGCACTTGACCACCTCGAAGAAGCTGCGCACCACATGGGAATACGACCAGCGCGGCCTCCTTCGCAAGACGGTGCCGCCGCGTGGGCATGAGCCGGGAGCGACGCCGGCGGCGTTCACGACGGAGTTCGTCTACGACACGGCGGGCCAGCTCGTCAGCACCACGGCACCTGCGGTGTCCGTGGAGTCGAATGGCAACGACTCAGTCGACACGCGCCCCGTGGTGAAAGCTGGCTACAACGCGTTCGGCGAGGCTCTGCAGTCGCAGGGCGCCAACGGTGTCGTCCAGCGGTCCGAAGTGGACAAGCTAGGTCGCCCGGTCAAGTCCTACCAGCCGTCTTATACGCCGCCGGGTGCGTCGCAGCCGGTCGAGGGCTTCTCGACGGCTCGTTACGACGGCATGAGCAACGTGCTGGAGAGTAGGGACGTCCGTGGCACGTCGGCGACCTTCGAGTACGACCAGATGAACCGGCTGGTCAAGTCCGCCACTCCCGAGGGGAGCAGCTCGTTCACCTACACCAGAACCGGCAACTTGCTGTCCACAGTGGATCCGAACGGCGCTCGGACGGAGTCGACCTACGACGTGTTCGGCAGGCTCGGCACCAGCACGACGCTGGAGCGCTTTCCTGCCCGTACGTTGACCACGGTCTACGACTATGACGCGGCCAGCAGGCTAGCGAAGGTCAAGTCGCCGCTCGGAAACGAGACGAAGTTCGACTACGACGTGCTCGGCTCGATGATCCGCAGTACGGACGCGGCGAACGTCGTGGCGAACCTCGGCTACGACATGGCGGGTCGCCTGGTCAAGACCGCGGATGCCGAGGGCAGGGCCAGCTACACCGGCTACGACAAGGCGGGTCGCGTCGAGTCGACCCGCCGGCTGTCGCCGACTGGGGCGTTGCTGAGCAACTCGTCCTTCGCCTATGACGAGAACGGCAACCTCCAAACGGCCACCGATCCGTTGGACCGCAAGACCACCTACAGCTACGACGCGCTGGACCGGCTCGTCAAGCAGGTGGAGCCGGTGTCGGAGACGGAGTCGATCATCACGTCGTTCGGCCACGACGCGGCGGGCAACCGGACGAGGTTCACCGACGGACGCCAGAACAAGACCGTCTACACCTACAACACCCTGGGCCTGCGGGAGTCGACCCGCGAGCCGCAGACCGCCGAGCATCCCGAGCTCGCCGACCGCACGTGGACGACGACGTACAACGCGGCGGGCGACCCGGTCTCCGAGCGCGCGCCGGGTGGCGTCGTCCGCGACCGGACGTTCGACGCCATGGGCCGCTTGAAGAAGGAGACCGGTTCCGGCGCCGAGGCCGCGACGACCGACCGCGTCTACGACTACGACGTGCTGGGCAGGATGATCAGCTCGTCCAGCGTCGAAGGCACGGACACGTTCACCTACAACGACCGCGGCCAGCTGCTGACTGCCGCCGGTCCGGGTGGCAACGTGTCTCATGAGTACGACGACGATGGCAACCTCACCGTTCGTGGTGACGCTTCAGGCACAGCACGGTTCTCGTACCTGAAGGGGCGCACCAACACGGTGCAGGACAGCGTCACCGGTCTGACCCAGTCGATGGCCTATGACAACGCCGGCTTGCTCAAGACCACCGACATGGGCAACGGCCGGAAGCGGACCTACGACTACGACGACGCCGGTCGTCTCGCCAAGGACACGGTCGCGGGCGCGGCCTCCGTCGCCTACACCTACGACCGCGCGGATCGCGTCGCCTCGAAGACCACCACGGGTACCGCTGCCGCCGGGCAGCAGACCTACGACTACGACTACGCGGGCCGGCTGAAGTCGTGGACGTCCCCGGCAGGCACGGTCAACTACGGCTGGGACGCGGCGGGCAACCGCACTCGTGCCGGCGACGCCGTGTCCACCTATGACGAACGCAACCGCCTCCGCACCGACGGGGAAGCCGTCGTCTCGCACAACGCACGCGGAGGTGTGACCTCGCGTGCAGGCACAACGGCTTCGTTCGACGCGTTCGACCGCATGGTCAAGCAGGGATCCACGTCGTACTCGTACGACGCCCTCGACCGCGTGGCCAAGCGCAACGACACACGGTTCAGCTACAGCGGTACCTCGAACTCGCTGGCGTCCGACGGATCGGCCGTCTACGGCCGCGACGCCTTCGGCGGGCTGTTGGCCGTCGGGCAGGGCGCTGAAAAGAAGCTCGCGGTGACCGACCGGCACGGCGACCTGGTAGGCACGCTCGACCCGGCGTCGTCGATGGCCGCGCTGTCGGACTCCGCGGCCTACGACCCGTTCGGCAAGGTCATCGGAACCAGTGGCGCCAAGCGCTCGGTCGGCTTCCAGGGCCAGTGGACGGACCCGGACTCGGGCGGCGTCAACATGGCAGCCCGCTGGTACAACCCCGGCAGCGGCGGCTTCGAGTCGCGCGACTCGTGGACGCTCTCGCCGTCGCCGTCCGGCATGGCCAACCGCTATTCCTACGGCCTCGGGTCCCCGACGAACTACGTGGACCCGAGCGGCCACAACCCCTGCAAGGCGTTCGGCGGCGGCTCCCCCTGCGGCGATGACAGCGGGGGCCTCACCTGCCTGTTCCGCCCGTGGGTGTGCTCTGGCTTTCCAGGTGGTGGTGGCAACGACGATCAGGGCAGCGGCGGCTGCACCGGGTGCTCGCCGCTTCCGCCGCCACCGCCGAACCAGCGCAACAATGTCCGGACGCCTCCGCCGCCGAGGCAGCAGCCCGACCCGTCGGTGAACGCACGCCGGCAGGCTCAGGAACACGGCCGCCGCAACCCGTTGCCGGTGCCGGAAGCCATGTCGCAGCCGTTGTACGGCGGCGACCGCACGCCTCCGGTGTCCTCCGCGCCGCAGATCAAGTCGCATCTCGCAGGCGACTACGCGAACCCGGTCGGCGACGTGAACACCACGTACTCCGCCTTGTACGCCGGCCTGCTGGAGCAGAACGGCCCCGTCCTGCAGAATGTGTCGGCATCGCTGCAGTCACCGATCCGCCTGACCGAGGAACCGGGCAACTCGGACAACTCGTGGGAGTCCGACCTGCTGTCGAAATGTTTCACGGTGGATCCGTCGTTGCCTTCGGATATCCAGCTCAGGTGTGCCTATGAAGCGACAAAGGAGAAGATTCCTCCTGGTTATGTGATGACGGACGACTGTGGCGGCTTCTGGATCTGTCTTGGTGATGAGGTCAGCAGCATGGGCTACCTCCTGTTCGGATTCACCTCTGCCAGTGACATCATCGACTGCCAGCAGACTCCAGGAGCCATCACCTGCTCGTCGGCCGCCATGGCGGTCATCGGGCCGCTCGGTAAGGGTGTCGGTGAAGGCCTGAAGTGGGGTGGAAGGGTTCTGGAGGACCTGGGTTGGATCGCGCGGACGTCCAGGGCCGACATTGACCCCCGGAAGATGAAGTACCTCTTCTCAAAGGTTGATTCCAATCCGCATAACAAGAAGCGCAGTCTGCAGAACGGCGACCAGCTCGCGAAGATCGGAATCAATGACACCTACCGAGGTAGGTTGATGATAACCAGCCACCTTCGGGAGGTTGCGGAGCGAGACGACAACATCCTGCGTACCTTCACAAATCCACACACGGGCAACACGGCTGAGGTGCGCGAATCCGTCATCGTCGGGCCGGGAGGAATTCTCAAGCTTGAAACGACATGGGAAGTCGAGGGTGGCAGACGCCGCTTCACCACAATGATTCCGTACGGCAAGTGACCGGCTGATAGGGTGTGTGTCATGACGTATCGCCAGTTCGTTGTTCCGAACGATGCCGACTTCGCGGATGCGTTCGGAGCCGTAGTGGAATCCGTCGACGGGGAAGAGGAGTATGTGCGCTCCGTGACCCTGACGACGGCGAGCGGCGCTTCCCTTGTCCTGGTGTACGACTCAATTGGACGGTCGGTGTCGGTTCGCCTGGTCGATTCCGGAGTGATCTTGCTCGACCTGTACCGGGAGGGCGCCACTCTGCTCTCCGTGGAGTCGGCTCGTGGTAGCACTGGTGTGGTGGTCGCGTTCGAGACCGAGGAACTGGCGGGCAAGCTGGTTGTCCAGATATTCCCCGACCTCAAGGTTAGCGACACAATGTTGTTTGCCTGAGGAGGTCGGTGACATACCAGCCGCTTTGGTGAATAGTGAGGTGTGGCTCGGCTGCGGCCGACCGCACCTCGCTTGGTCTTGGGGGCGGCTGAATGCCGCGCTGGCGTGTGATGCATGCCGACGTAGGCTGATCACCGTACAACGCTGGCGCGGACTAGATCACCTTCCCGGCGGCTGGGGCCGCTGCGTCGTCACCATCGGTGTGTTCGGCGGTGTCCACAAAGGCCGCCAGGTCCTCATCGGCCGGGCCGTGGAGCTGGCGAGGCAGCGCAACCTGCCGTCCGTCCTGATGACCTTCGACCCACACCCGTCCGAAGTGGTCCGGCCTGGTAGCCATCCGGCTCAGCTGACGACGCTCAGGCGAAGGGCCGAGCCCGTCGAACACCTGAATGTCGACCACTTCGTGGTGGTGCCGTTCAGCCTCGAGAGGGACTGTGCGACGACTTCTTGAGCTGCCTCGCGTACGGCCTGGGAGACGTCGGGTCGTTCCTCTACGGCTTCACGACGGCGAGCGATGCCGAAGAGTGCGTGAAGTCCGGTTCGACCTCCGCCTGCATCATGCTCGCCATCGGCATCACCCCGCTCGGCGTATTGGGCATGGTGGGCAAGGGTGCCAAGAAGGCCGTGCCGGAAAAGTGGTTCACCGACCTGCCCGACGCCTTGCCCAACAGCAAGCCGCACACGCACAACGGCGTTACGCCGAAGATCACCGACCACAACCAGCTCAAGCACGTCTTCAACAAGCACGGACCCGAATGGTATGGGCGGAAGGTCCCGCAGGAAACGCACATCCAGGAGTTCACGGAGTTGATCCAGCGCGGCATGATGAGCAAGGAGGTCGTGCCGTGGAACTCCCCTACGACCCAGACCTACGCTTACATCAACCGATTCGACGGGAAGAACTTCGTGGTGCAGGTCGATCGCCAGACTGGCGAGCTCGTCACGGCCTTCATCCCGACGAAGACCTGCTCCGTGCGATGTACAAACTCCTTGGGAAGTGAGATGGCCTACAAAGGTCCTTCAGCGCCGCAACTGTCGGTCTCGGGATATCCGGCCGCGGGTGCACAGGACGAGCTGTTCTGGCAGATGTGTGGCGTCATCGGTGATGAGGACAACGCACCTTTGACGTCGATGGAGGCTCTGCCGGCCAGCCTGTCGTTCGACATGATCTCGGACGTTGCCGAGCAACTCCGGGCGGTGGATCCGGCACAGGGAATGGAGGCGCTGGGCGACTGGCGTGCTGTCGAGGCACATTTGCTCAGCGCGAAGCGCGGCGTGGTGGAGGTGCGGTTCGAGCCCGCCGACGAACCGGATCGTCATACGGTCAGCGCCCTGGTGTATGCCGGCGCGATGGCGTTCCCGGTCGAGATCTGGACTCCTCGCCAGCGCGAAGAAGCGGCAGAACTGGCCGGTTGGGCGCGGAGGTCGCTGCGTGCCGTGTGCGAGCGGTCGGAGGTGCTTTACGGCGAGGTGGGGGTCGAATCGTGGGTGCCTGGGCCCAGCCAGATCGTCTCGGAGGGGCGCGGGCTGCAGACGACGGCCTACCTCTCCAAGAGCCTGCTTCCCGCGGACTCGTCGTTCCTGCGCGGTCTGCGCGCGAGGTACGGCGAGGGGGTCGTCGAGGAGTGGCCCACCGGTTTCTTCATCTGCGGATGGGCACCGCTCAGTGCCGCAGGCCTGGAGGTCGATGATCACCAGGGGTTGTTGACGTCGGTGGCCGACTACCTGGCGGAGCAGCTCCCGTACGTCTCCTGAGGCAGGCAGGCAGCGGCCCTGGCCCCCGACGTAGGCTGATCACCGTGCAACGCTGGCGCGGACTAGATCACCTTCCCGGCGGCTGGGGCCGCTGCGTCGTCACCATCGGCGTCTTCGACGGTGTCCACAAAGGCCACCAGGCCCTCATCGGCCGGGCCGTGGAGCTGGCGAGGCAGCGCAACCTGCCGTCCGTCCTGATGACCTTCGACCCGCACCCGTCCGAAGTGGTGCGGCCCGGTAGCCACCCGGCTCAGCTGACGACGCTCAGGCGAAGGGCCGAGCTGGTCGAAAACCTGAGTGTCGACCACTTCGTGGTGGTGCCGTTCAGCCTTGAGACGAGCCGCATGCCTGCGGACGAGTTCGTGCACGAGATCCTGGTGGAGAAGCTGCACGCGGCGGCCGTGGTGGTGGGCGAGAACTTCACCTTCGGGTTCAAGGCGGCCGGTAACGTCGCGATGCTGCGCCAGCTCGGGCAGCGGTTCGGGTTTGTGACCGAGGGGGCTGATCTGGTGTCCGCCGACGACGTGACCTACTCGTCGACGTATATCCGGGCGTGCATCGACGCCGGCGACGTGAAGGCCGCGGCCGAGGCGCTGGGCAGGCCGCATCGGCTCGAAGGGATCGTCGTCAAGGGCGATGGGCGGGGGAAGGACCTGGGGTTCCCGACGGCGAACCTGTCGACGCCCAAGTTCGCGGCTGTTCCGGCTGACGGTATTTATGCGTGCTGGTTCACCGACTCGGCGGGTAAGAAGCTGAAGGCCGCGGTGAGTGTCGGGACGAACCCGACGTTCTCCGGGCGGGAGCGGCGGGTCGAGGCGTTCGTGCTGGACGTGGACGAGGACTACTACGGGCAGCGGGTGGCGGTGGACTTCGTCGAGCGGTTGCGGGAGATGGAGAAGTTCGACTCCGTCGAGGCGCTGCTCGAGGAAATGCACCGGGATGTAGACCGAACGAGGGAACTGCTGACCGAGTCGTGACCGTCAGATCGGGCGAAGCGGGGGTCCCGACGCCTGCGTGCTGGCAGGATGCGGGTCGGAGTACGGGCTACGGGAGAGGCCAAGGTGGAGGACCACAAGATCGTTCAGAGGAACCTCGCACTCCAGCGGGAGTGGTACGGGGAGCCTTTGGGTGACCGGGTGCGCCGGTTGGTCGTGGCCTTCAACGTGTCGCAGGCCCAGCTCGCGGATGTGCTGGGGATCAGCGCGCCCATGCTCAGCCAGGTGATGAGCGGGCGCCGGGCCAAGATCGGCAACCCTGCGGTGCTCGCGCGGATGATCATGCTTGAGCGCAAGGTGCTCACGCCGGACGTGGCGACCGGGGCGCCGGAGGCGTTGCAGCGGGCCCTCGACGACGTGCGTGAGTCCAAGCCGACCGTGTCGCGTGACTCGCTGCCGGTGAACGGCGATGAGAGCGTTGTGTACCCGTTGCTCCGCCGCGTGGCCGACCGGGTCGAGCTCCAGCAGGCCGCCGACGTGCTGAACGAGGACTTCCCGGCGATCGCCGAGTTGCTGCGCCGGGCCGGCCGGACCAGGTGATTCCGGTGTGCCGGAATGGCCATCGCAGCGCGACCGGATTCGGCGGACTTAAATGAGTTGGCAAGCGCGGCCGGTGCGCACCACAATTGAAAACCGAACCTGACGTAGGCGTGCGGGTACCAGGGCCAGCCGATGGCGGCCTTCGTGAACAGCCTGCGAACGCCAGTTGAAGCAGTGCTCGTGAGCAGCGCGAACGGTGTGCACACGCCCGTGGAGCGGGTGGGGTTGCGCACGTCAGCGAGCCGCTGAGCGCCGTGCCTGATAGCCTTCCCAGTTGGGTCTGGCTGCGGTCCGTGGCGGCCAGTACCGGCTACCCCGGCCAGCAATTCGGCGGGCGGGGCCGCACGGACCTGAACAAGTAGGAGAAGTACCTAGTGGCACTGTCCACGGATCAGAAGAAGTCCATCCTCGGTGAGTACGGTCTGCACGACAGCGACACCGGCTCGACCGAGGCGCAGGTTGCCCTGCTGAGCAAGCGCATCGCTGACCTCACGGAGCACCTCAAGCAGCACAAGCACGACCACCACTCCCGCCGTGGTCTTCTGCTGATGGTCGGCCGTCGCCGCCGTCTGCTGAACTACCTGACCAAGGTGGACATCAACCGCTACCGCGCGCTGATCCAGCGCCTCGGTCTGCGCAGGTGATACTTGCCGAGGGGGAGTGACCGGCCGGTCACTCCCCCTCGGCGCACAGCCGGGTGTATACACATCCCTGGCTGCAAAGAGGAACAAAACAGGGCCCGCATCGCGCGAAGCAGGAATTCGCCGGTCCTCGGTAGTGGCCCCCTGGCAGGACAAAACCAGGGGACTTCGATCGAAGACCGGCCTCGTCAAGACGCGTGTGCGGTGTCCAAAAGACGAGGAGTAACAAGTAAATGACGGACATCGAGGTCCACGAGGCGACTGCCGTTATCGACAACGGCAAGTTCGGCTCGCGCACCATCCGCTTCGAGACCGGGCGCCTCGCGCGTCAGGCCGCCGGCAGCGTGGTGGCGTACCTGGACGACGAGACCATGCTTCTTTCCGCCACGACGGCGTCGAAGCACCCCAAGGAGCACTTCGACTTCTTCCCCCTCACGGTGGACGTCGAGGAGCGCATGTACGCCGCGGGCCGCATCCCGGGCTCGTTCTTCCGGCGTGAGGGCCGTCCCAGCACGGACGCCATCCTCACCTGCCGCCTGATCGACCGGCCGCTGCGCCCGTCGTTCGTGGACGGCCTGCGTAACGAGATCCAGGTCGTCATCACGGTGATGAGCCTGAACCCGAAGGACCTGTACGACGTCGTGGCGATCAACGCCGCGTCCGCGTCGACGCAGCTCGCGGGCCTGCCGTTCTCCGGCCCCATCGGTGGCGTGCGTGTCGCGCTCGTCGAGGACCAGTGGGTGGCGTTCCCGACCTACGAGCAGCTCGAGAAGGCCGTGTTCGACATGGTCGTCGCGGGCCGCGTGGTCGACTCCGGCGACGTCGCGATCATGATGGTCGAGGCCGAGGCCACCGACAACGTGATCGACATGATCGCCGAGGGTGCCACCGCCCCGACCGAAGAGGTCGTGGCCGCTGGTCTCGAGGCCGCCAAGCCGTTCATCAAGGTCCTCTGCGAGGCCCAGGCGCAGCTCGCCCAGGTCGCCGCGAAGGCCACCGGCGAGTACCCGACGTACCCGGCCTACCAGGCCGACGCGTTCGAGGCCGTCGAGTCCTCTGCCTCCGGTGAGCTGGCGCAGGCGCTGACCATCGCGGGCAAGGCCGAGCGCGAGTCGAAGCTCGACGAGATCAAGGCCGCCACGCTGGAGAAGCTGGCCGAGCAGTTCGAGGGTCGCGAGAAGGAGGTCGGCGCCGCGTTCCGCTCGCTGACCAAGAAGCTGGTCCGCCAGCGCATCCTGCGCGACAAGGTCCGCATCGACGGCCGTGGCCTCACGGACATCCGTGACCTCGGTGCCGAGGTGGCCGTGATCCCGAGGACGCACGGTTCGGCGCTGTTCGAGCGCGGCGAGACCCAGATCCTGGGTGTCACCACGCTGAACATGCTGCGCATGGAGCAGCAGATCGACTCGCTCGCTCCCGAGACGCACAAGCGTTACCTGCACCACTACAACTTCCCGCCGTACTCCACCGGTGAGACCGGCCGCGTCGGTTCGCCGAAGCGCCGCGAGATCGGCCACGGCGCGCTGGCGGAGCGGGCGATCATGCCCGTGCTGCCGAAGCGTGAGGAGTTCCCCTACGCGATCCGTCAGGTCTCCGAGGCGCTGAGCTCCAACGGCTCCACGTCGATGGGCTCTGTCTGCGCCTCGACCCTGTCGCTGCTCAACGCGGGTGTCCCGCTGAAGGCGCCGGTCTCCGGCATCGCGATGGGTCTCGTCTCCGACGAGGTCGACGGTGAGACCCGCTACGTGGCGCTGACCGACATCCTCGGCGCCGAGGACGCGTTCGGCGACATGGACTTCAAGGTCGCCGGCACGAAGGAGTTCGTGACGGCGCTGCAGCTCGACACGAAGCTCGACGGCATCCCGTCCGAGGTGCTGGCGGCGGCGCTGGGCCAGGCCCGCGACGCTCGCTACACGATCCTGGAGGTCATGGCCGAGGCCATCTCCGACCCGGACGAGATGAGCGCCTTCGCTCCGCGTGTCACGTCGGTCAAGATCCCGACTGACAAGATCGGCGAGGTCATCGGCCCGAAGGGCAAGATGATCAACTCGATCACCGAGCAGACCGGTGCCGACATCTCCATCGAGGACGACGGCACGATCTACGTCGGTGCGGCGGACGGCCCCTCGGCCGAGGCCGCGATCGGCATGATCAACGCGATCGCGAACCCGCAGCTGCCGAAGGTCGGCGAGCGCTTCCTGGGCACCGTGGTGAAGACCGCGGCGTTCGGCGCGTTCGTCTCGCTGCTGCCCGGCAAGGACGGTCTCGTCCACATCTCGAAGCTGGGCAACGGCAAGCGCATCGCGAAGGTGGAGGATGTCGTCAAGGTCGGCGACAAGCTCCGCGTCGAGATCGCCGACATCGACCAGCGCGGCAAGATCAGCCTCGTCGTCGTGAACGACGACGACGCTGCGAAGCCCGCTGACGACGCCCCGGAGGCCGTCGAGGCCACCGAGGCTGCTGAGGCGGCTCCCGCGCAGTGAGTGCGACAGACAACAACGTGACGGCCGCGGGTGCATCCACCCGCGGCCGTCCGCGTATCGGACGGTTGGGGCACCTCCAGCGGCCGGGCAGTACGCGGGTGCTGGAGATGTCCGCGGGGTCCGAGGTGCGGCGCAGCATGCTGCCCTCGGGCCTGCGGGTCATCACCGAACGCATCCCGAGCGTGCGGTCCGCCTCGGTCGGGCTGTGGGTGCAGGTCGGGTCCCGTGACGAGCGGCCCGCGGTCGCGGGCGCCGCGCACTACCTGGAACACCTGCTGTTCAAGGGAACTTCGCGACGTTCGGCGGCGGCGATCGCCGAGGAGATCGACGCGGTCGGCGGCGAGCTGAACGCGTTCACCGCCAAGGAACACACCTGCTACTACGCGCACGTCCTGGACGAAGACCTGCCTCTCGCGGTGGATCTGGTGTCCGACGTGGTGTTCGAGGCGATCTGCGGCCCGCGTGACTTCGAGACCGAACGCGGTGTCGTGCTCGAAGAGATCGCGATGCGCGACGACGACCCCGAGGACCTGCTGCACGACGCGTTCATCGAGGCGTTGTTCGGCGGGCATGCGTTGGGGCGCCCCGTTCTCGGCACCGAACAGTCCATTCAGGACATGGAACGGGACAACCTCTACACGTTCTACAAGAAGCACTACACGTTGCCGCGCATGGTGTTGTCGGTCGCGGGCAACATCGAGCACACCCAGGTGATGCGCCTGGTGCGCAAGGCGATCGGTGACCGGCTGTCGCGGGAGGGCAACACGGTCGCGCCTCGCACCGGCAGGGCGCGCATCGCCGACCCCCGCAAACTGGTGCTGCACACCGACGACACCGAGCAGGCGCACATGATGCTCGGCATGCGGGCGCTGGACCGCCACGACGCGCGGCGGTTCGCGCTGAACGTGCTGAACGCGGCCATCGGCGGCGGCATGAGCTCCCGGCTGTTCCAGGAAGTCCGTGAGCGGCGAGGCCTGGCCTACCAGGTGTACTCGTCGGTCGGCATGTACGCGGACACCGGCACTTTCTGCGTCTACGCGGGCTGCCAGCCGGACCGGCTCGGCGACGTCGCCGGCGTCGTCCGCGAGGTGCTCGTGGACGTGGCGCGCGGCGGCCTCTCCGACGCGGAAGTGGCGCGCGGCAAGGGACAGCTGCGAGGTGCTCTCGTGCTGGGCCTGGAAGACACCAGCTCCCGCATGTCCCGCATCGGCAAGAGCGAACTCAACTACGGCGACCACCTCAGCGTGGAAGCGACCCTCGCGCGGATCGACGCCGTCTCCGCCGAGGAAGTGGCGTTGCTCGCACGTGATCTGCTGCGCCGCCCGGTCGCTGCCGCCGTGGTCGGACCTTACGATCACGCCGACGATCTTCCCGACCAGGTGCACGAGGTGATTGCATGATTCGCGTCGGAGTTCTCGGCGCGCGGGGCCGCATGGGTTCCGAGGTGGTCCGCGCTGTCGAAGCCGCGAAGGGCATGGAGGTCGTCGCCGCCATCGACGCCGACGATCCCCTTGACGCGCTGGTTGATTCGGGTGCGCAGGTCGTCGTCGACTTCACCCACCCCGAGGTGGTGCTCGGCAACCTCGAGTTCTGCGTCGCGCGCGGCATCCACTGCGTCGTCGGCACGTCCGGCTTCGACCAGTCACGGTTGGACGCGGTCGCCTCAATGGTCGCGGCTCGCCCCGAGGTCGGCGTGCTGATCGCGCCGAACTTCGGCATCGGCGCCGTGCTGCTGATGCGCTTCTCCGAGATCGCCGCTCGGTACTACGAGTCGGCGGAGATCATCGAACTGCATCACCCGCGTAAGGCTGATGCGCCTTCGGGGACGGCGGCGCACACCGCACGCTTGATCGCGGCGGCTCGGGCCGGGATGGATCCGATGCCGGACGCGACCACCCAGGAAGAGGCCGGCGCTCGTGGCGCTGTCGTCGACGGCGTGCGGGTTCATTCGCTGCGCATCTCCGGGATGATCGCGCACCAGGAAGTGGTGTTCGGTGGTGAGAGCGAGACTTTGACGTTGCGTCAGGACTCGTTGCACCGGACGTCGTTCATGCCGGGTGTGGTGCTCGGGGTGCGGGAGATCGTGTCGCGGCCTGGGCTGGCTGTCGGCCTCGACAAGTACATGGACCTGTGAAGATTCGGGTCACCGTCGGGCTGCTGCTGGTGGCTCTGGCGGTCTACTTCGTGCTGCTCACCGGGCGCGCGGTCGCGTTGATCGGGACCGGTGATCCGGTCGCGGTGTTGCTCGGGGTCGGGGTGTTGATCCTGCCGGTGCTCGGGGTGTGGATCGCTTACTCGAACCTGCGGTTCGGGTGGGAGACCGAGAAGATGGCCCGCGAGCTCGACGCCGATGGGCTGCTGCCGGATGTCTCGCATCTGCCGCGACGACCGTCCGGGCGGGTTGATCGGGAAGCCGCCGACGCGTGGTTCGAGGAGCGTCGGACCGAGGTCGAGGCCGCGCCCGAGGACTGGCGCGCCTGGTTCCGTCTCGCCTACGCCTACGACGTCGCAGGGGACCGGGGCCGAGCCCGCGACACCATGCGCAAGGCCATCCAGCTGCACCCCTGACCCCCAAGATCGAGTGAGATGAAGGGCGCTTTCGTCCACCTCAGGTGGACGAAAGCGCCCTTCATCTTGAAGCATTGACAAAAAAGCTTTGAACGTTCAAAGTTGTTTTTGCGATGAGAGACGTGATCTACCTGGATCGGATGGAGCAGGCCGAGACCCTGCTCAAGCCGCAGCGAGTCGAGGTGCTGCGGCAGCTCGCCGCGCCGCGTTCGTGTACCGAGGTTGCCGAGGTGCTGGATCAGACGCCGCAACGCGTGCATTACCACGTGAAGCAGCTGGTCAAGGCTGGGTTGGCGGCTCAGGTGGCTGAGCGCAAGGTGCGCGGGGTGCACGAGGGGCTCTATCAGGCCGTGGCGCGGTCGTACTGGTTGTCGCCGAGGTTGGTGGGGCGCATCGGGTCGCGGGACGAGTTGGCGTTGGGGCATCTGGTGGACCTGGCGGAGCAGGTGCAGGCGGACGTTGCGGCGCTGGATCGCGACATGGAGTTGCCGTCGGTCGGCGTGTCCGGGGAGATCCGTGTGCGGCCGGAGGATCGGCAGCGGTTTCTGGCCGAGTTGCAGACGACGTTGCAGGACCTGTTCACCCGCTACGGCGGGGCTGAGGGCGATGCGTTCCGGCTTGCCCTGGCCTGCTATCCGAAGGGAGACAAGGAATGAGCACGGGAGTGGTGCGCGTCCGCACGCAGGCGCCGGTCGCGAGGGTGCGGGAGGCCATTGCGCGGGCGGAGGAGTTGCGGGTCTGGCTGGCGGAGCAGGCCGAGGTGGATTTGGAGCAGGGGGTTTTCGAGTTCTGGGGGCGCTTCACGCCGGAGGGGGAGCGTGGGCGGCAGAAGTTGCTGGGGTTTGACGACTCGGCGGTGCGGTTCTCGTGGTTCTTGCACGGCAAGGATTACACGGTTGAGCTCGCGGTCGAGGAGCGTGACGGCGAGACGGTGATCGCGGCTACGCAGTCGCCGTATCCGGCTTGGGGCGAGGGCATCACGGACGAGATGCACGCGGGTGTGGTGCAGACGTTCTGGCCGTTGGTGCTGGCGAACCTGGTCGAGCACGTCGAGGGGCGGCCGGTGTTCGGGTTCTGTGACTTCACGACGCCGGTGCAGCGGCACGAGTGGGATGTGGCGGCGTCGGCGGAGGAGATTCTGGCGGCGTTCACGGACACGGAGAAGTTCGCGCGGTGGTTCGGGGCGCGGGCGGAGATCGAGCCGTACGTCGGTGGCCGGTGGGCGATGGGGAGCTTCGAGGAGAACCCGCACCCGGCGAAGATCATCGCGCTGGACGCCGAGCGGTTCGCGATGGAGTTTCCGGACGGCATGGTGTGTTCGTGGGAGTTGGCGGAGTCGGGTGGCAGGACGCGACTGACGTTCGTGCAGAGCGGGTTCGACGGGGCGCAGCCGCCGTACGGGTCGTGGATGGGGTGGCTCAGCGGGTTCGCGGACATGCGGCGGATGCTGGAGCTGCCTTCGTGGCGGCCGATGTGGCACTCGATGGAGGTGCCCGGATTGCCCGAAGGTGTTCTCACCCTTGAATGAGCGGTTCTCAGATGTGAACAATCGGGTGTTTTTCGGCGGGTGAGAGCCAGATCATTCGGTTCTCACCCGTTTGCGCGTGGATCTGTCCGGCGAGGGGTCGATAACTTGGGTGGCGTGCACGAATCAGCCCGCCTTGCCTTCGCCGCGCTCGTCATCGCCTTCTCCGTGACGGTGTCGATCATGTTCGGCTAGTGCGACGGCGCTAGAACCAGGCCATGATCATGCCGGGCGAGGCGCACAGGAAGCTGAACCTCGCGAACCGGCCGACCAGGCCGGTCACCACGAACACCGTCGTGGACATGCCCGCGAGACCCGCGAGGATGCTCGTCGCCATGAACGGCGGCACGCCGACCAGCGAGCTCACCGCGTGGGTGCCCGCCATCCAGTTCGGGTGCGCCCTGCACTTCACGTGGACCCAGTCGTACCAGCGGTGGACGCGCGTGCCCTCGCCGAACCAGCGCTGCAGCCGGGACGGTTTCGTGCGCACCTTGTCCTTGCGGTGCAAGAACTTCGGCAGCTGGATGTCGCCGCGCGCCGCGTAGAAGTACAGCAGCTTGCCCAGCACCTGGCCGACGGCCACGACGAGGCCGACGATCCAGAACGAAACGCCGGGCCAGCGCGTGCCGAGCCCCAGCACCCAAGCTTCGATGCTGATGAACGGGACGATCGCTGAGCCCAGCGCGACCCCGAAGGTGAGGCCGATCAAGGCGAACACCGGGCCGAGGCTACCCGTGCTTCAGAGGTCGAGTGGGACCGCGAGGGGGCCGGACATCCGGACTTCGCGCAACGGCCGCCCTCCGGCGTCCAAAGTGCGGACGGTTCCGTCGCCCGCCCAGCCGAGTCGTTCGTAGAAGTTCCGCGAGGCCTGGTCGGCTTCCGGCACCCAGGCGATGCCCCGTGTCGCGCCTCCGTCGATGAGCCGTTGCCCGGCCTCCCAGACCAGGCGCGTGCCGTGGCCCCGGCGTCCCCACCTGGGTTCGACCAGCACGCTGAGTAGCGCGGTCGTGCTCGCGTCCGCAGGCAGCGAGCCGTCCGCCTTGGCCACTTCCTCGTCCGGGGCCTTCGTCGCGACGACGAAGCCGACGGTCCAGTCGCCCTCGGTCGCGACGAGGACCGCGCCCGACTGGACGGCCATGGTCCACGCCTCGTCGGTGTCGAGCGTGTCGAGAACTTCCTTGGGGAGTAGCTGGGCGTATGCGAGTCGCCAGGTTTCGCGGTGGATGCGGATGATCTCCGCGGTGTCGTTCGCGGTGGCGATGTGCACGCCTGCGTCGGCCATTGCCGCACCTTATCGGCGCACTGTCCGAGAATTGTCAGGGGTGCATGGCAGCATCGTCGACGTGCAGAGGATGAGTGCGGACGTCGCCCGCCGGATCGCCCTGGGTGCGCAGGGTTTCACCGACTCACGGCCGTCCGCGGCCACCCGCCGGCACCTGCAACGGGTGCTGGCGCGAGTGCAGCTGCTGCAGCTGGACTCGGTGAACGTCGCGGTGCGCGCCCACTACATGCCGCTCTTCTCCCGGCTGGGCGCCTACGAGTCGGCGCTGGTGGACGACGCAGCCTGGACGCACTCGGTGCGGCGCCCGCGGCTGCTGGTGGAGACCTGGGCGCATGAGGCCTCGCTGGTCCCGGTCGAGGACTGGCCGTTGTTCCACTCGGGTGCGAAGAAGCAGGGCTGGTGGCGCGGTTACCAGGAGATCCTCGACCGGTCCCCGCAGCTCGTCGAGGACGTGCTGGCGGCGGTCAAGGAGCACGGGCCGATCGGGGCGGGCGCGCTCGAGAAGGTGATCGGCGGCGAGGAGGGCGGGCGGAAGGGTCCGTGGTGGGACCGGTCCGAGGTGAAGCGGCTCTGCGAGTACCTCTTCGGGCTCGGCGTGCTCACGACCGGGACGCGCAAGGGTTTCGAACGGCTCTACGACCTGACCGAGCGGGTGATCCCGGCCGATGTGCTGGCCAGGAAGTGGACGCCCGAGGAGGGTTCGCGGGAGTTGATCACGCGGGCGGCGGTGGCGCTGGGCGTGGCCACGGAGCCCGATCTGCGGGACTACTACCGGCTGGATCCGCGGCGGTCGCAGGCTGCGGTCTCCGAGCTGGTCGAGGGCGGTGTGCTGGAGCCGGTCAGCGTCGACGGCTGGCGCGGGGTGGGGTACCGGCACGTCGACGCGATCGCGCCGCGGCGGGTGGCCGGGCGGGCGTTGCTGTGCCCGTTCGATCCGCTGATCTGGGAGCGGGCGCGGACCGAGCGGATCTTCGGGTTCAGGTATCGGATCGAGATCTACGTGCCGGAGCCGCGGCGGGTGCACGGGTACTACGTGTTCCCCTTCCTGCTCGACGGGCAGCTGGTGGCTCGGGTGGACATCAAGGCGGACCGGGCGGCGGGGGTGTTGCGGGTGCAGTCGGCGTTCGCGGAGGAGGGCGTCGAGCGGGGACGGGTGGCGGCCGAGCTCGCCGGCGAGCTGGAGGTCATGGCGGGCTGGTTGGGGCTGGAGGACGTCGTGGTGATGCCGAAGGGGGATCTGGCCGCGGAACTGACGGTGGCCGTCGCGAACAGTTGAGCTGGCCGCGGCAGTTGTGTGGCGGCTGGGCTGACTGCGATCGGTGCCGTCGACGTGACGTTCACCGAGCGGGAACTGCGGGAGATCCAGGCTGTTGTTCCTGTCGGGCCGCTGCGGGCACGCGGTACGCGCCGAGCAGATGGCCCCGCCGGACAGCGAGAGGTGAGCGACGTGGCGGAGGCGTTGACCGGCGAGGCGATCCTCGTGGCGACCGAAGAGGTGCTGCGACGGTACGGGCCGGTCAAGGCGACGGTGGTCGGCGTCGCCAAGGCGCTCGGGGTCGGCCACGGCAGCGTCTACCGTCACTTTCCGGCCAAGGCCGCGCTCCGGGAGGCCGTGACGCGGCGGTGGCTCGACGCGGTGCACGAGGAACTGGAAGCGGTCCTCGGCCAGCACGTCGACGCGGCGGTCAAGCTCAAGGGCTGGTTGCAGGCGTTGTTCGACAAGAAACGGCGTTCGCACACCGAGGAACCCGAGCTGTTCGCCACCTTCACGGTGCTGGTGAAGGAGAGCGACACCACATCGGACACATGGTGGAGCAGCTCGCGCGCATCATCCGCGCGGGAGTGGAAACCCTGGAGTTCGTGACGGACGACGTGGACGCGACAGCGCGGGCGGTGTGGGACGCGACGGCGAAGTTCCACCATCCCGCGCACGCCGGAGAGTGGGGCAATCCTCACATTCAGGCTGCGTTCGACGCTGTCGTCTCACTGGTCGTCGGTGGACTGCGGTACAACCGAGTCCCGAGTGCCGCAGGCGATGCTTGAGGGTCACGGAGGTGAGTGGTGCCGCCTGACGAGTGGATCGATCTCTTGGGAGCGCCTGAACGGCGTCCTGACCCGGTTGACTGGAACGCGGTCAAAGCGCGGGCGGGTACCGAGCTGCCGAGTGACTACGTGCACCTGGCTGAGGCCTATCCACCGCTGGTCGTCGGCGGTTACGTCCGCATCCTGCACCCCACGGCGCATGCCGGGTTCATGAACTGGATGGCGCAGGCGCCCAAGATCCTCCGGGTGCTGCGACGGCAGCCGGGACTCCGCGTGCACCCCGACTCTCCAGGTCTTCTGCCGTGGGGCACGACGCTGAACGGCGACCACTGCCTCTGGTACACCGCAGGCGAGCCGGACGAGTGGACCGTCGTGATCACCGATCTGCGGCAGAGCTGGTCCTACGACGGGAACTTCTCCGGTTTCGTCCGGAAGTTCCTCACCGGCGAGGTCCGCTGCCCGATCTTCCCGGAAGACGTCCCCGGCGGCTCCAAACCGTTCCAGGAGCCCTAGGTTTTTTGGAGCGAAAAGCACGTTCGTGCGATCTATTCGCACGAACGTGCTTTTCGCTCCATTCTCCGACCCCGGTCAGCTTGAGGCGGCGGTGACGAGTGCGCTGCCGCTGCCCGTGCGGCCCGTGACCGTCAGCGAGGCGTCGCCCAAGGGCTCGGCGGACACGTCGAGGTCGCTGCGGGCGTTGCCGGACGTGGAGACCAGGTCCACGCGGGCCAGGGTGCCGGGGCGGATGCCGACGCGGATGTTGCCGGAGCCCGTGGCGAGCTGGACGTCGCCCGCGGCCGCGTCGGCCACGGTCAGGTCGCCGCTGCCGGTGCGGACCATGACGTCGTTCTGCACGGCGCCCAGCCACACGTCACCGGTGCCCGTGATGAGCACCGAACTGCCGCCGACCGACGACACCTCGACGTCACCGCTGCCCGTCTTGGCCTTCAGCCCGGCGAGCATCGTGCCGAGCCGGACGGTGCCGGCGCCGGAGTTGACCTTGGCCTCGCCGGACGCGCGGTCCGCGGAGACGCTGCCCGTGCCCGTGTTGAGGTCGATGCGGCCGGCCGAGCCCGTCACGGTGATGTCGGCCGCCCCGGTGCGGGACGACACGTGCGAGCCCGCCGGGGCCGTGACGACCACCGACAGCGGCACCGCGCGCAACGGCAGTGCCTTCGCCGACTCGACGCGCAAACGGTTGCCCAGCAGCTCGACGCGGGCTTCGCGGACGGCATCCTCGGGGCCCGCCTGCGGAGCGGTCTTCTCGGTGCCGAACTGGCCGCTGACCCAGCTCAGCACGCTGGACAGGCCCTCGGTCCACGAGTTGCCCGCGGTCGGGTCGTGCCTGACCTCGACGTGCACGCCCGGCTCGTCGACCAGGTGCACCTGCACCCGGCCGCTGAGCAACGAGATGTCGATCTCGGCGACGCCCGCGAACTCGAAGCTCTGCTGACGCACCACACCTGACGGTTCGGTCATCCCGCTCACCCCTGCACCCATCCCCGGACGCGGGAACCCTGCCCGCCGCCGGCGTTCCACCCTTTGTGCTGATGCTTGTGCCTGCCGTGGACCGAGCCCTGCACGGCCTGCTGGATGAACGAGTTCAGCGACACACCCTGGGCGGCCGCGGCCGCCTCGGCCTTCGACTTCAACTCGTTGATCATGCGCAGCGTGATGCGGCTGATGTCACCCGTGGCGTCACCGAGTGGCATCTCGTGACGCGGGGCGGGCTCGGGCTCCGGTTCGGCCGCCCCGGTGACGACCACCTGCACGTCGCGACCGGCGAGCCGAACGTCGACGACCTGGCCGTCCAGCGAGGCGGTGACCTCGGCGGCCAGGTCCGACAATGCGTTCATGATTGCCAGTCGCGCGGCTGGCTCGAGCGCTGCGGACAACGCGGCGGCCGTTCGACGGGTGTTCTCGTCCCCCGCAGATGCGGCCGTCGCGAGGTCCTCGCGCAGTGACGCGATGTACGGCGACAGATCCATGACACCACTATGACGTCACATCCGACATCGTGCAACCATCACGTGCTGTCAGGGCTAATGTCCAGGGTCATGCCGAGAGTGCGTTTGGTGGCGAAAACCGAGTTCATCCCGCCGGATGACGTGCCATGGACGACCGACGCGGAGGGTGGCGCGGCGCTCGTCGAGTTCGCCGGTCGGGCCTGCTACCACTCGTGGGACCGCTCGAACCCCATGACGAACACCAACGCGACGTTCCTGCACCACCTGCTCGACGTCGGGCATCTCGCCGCGTTCGAGCACGGCAGCGCCACGCTCTACCTGACCGAACTGCCCCGATCACTCACCCACGAGCTGATCCGGCACCGGCACTTCTCCTACTCGCAGCTCTCCCAGCGCACCGACCCGACCGACGTCGTCGAGCCTGCCCTGATCAGGAACGACCCCGAGCTGCACGCGCGGTTCATCGCCGCGACCGAGGCCAGTCTCAAGGCCTATGAGGACCTGCTCCACGGCCTGGAGAAGACCGTCAACGGGCGGCGCGCGCGGGAGGTCGCACGGTCGGTGCTGCCCAACGCCACCGGCACCGAGATCGTCGTGACCGGCAACTACCGGTCGTGGCGGCACTTCGTCGCCATGCGCGCGACCGAGCACATCAACGTCGAACTGCGTGAGCTCGCCATCGCCTGCCTGCGCGAACTGACGAAGGCGGCGCCCAACGCGTTCGCGGACTTCGTCATCTCGACACTCCCGGACGGCACAGAAGTTGCTTCCAGCCCACTGGTGGTTGAAGGCTGACGCCCATGAAGCGGCTCAGTGTGGACGTCCGGCCCGGCGAGTACACCGTCACGCGCCTGGCGGCGGACGCCCCGGTCCCCTCCGGGCTGCTCGACCTGACAGATGTCCTGGTGTCGGTGACCAGGACCCCGGACGAGGTGTCGATCATCGCGCCCTCGTCGTTCGAGATGTCCTCGGAATCAGCCGAGAAGGGCTGGCGGCTGCTCACCGTGCGCGGTCCGCTGGAGTTCACGCTCACCGGCATCATGGCCGCGCTCGCGGGCGAACTGGCCGCCGCGGGCGTCTCGTTGTTCGCGCTGTCCACCTACGACACCGACCACCTGCTGGTGAAGCACTCCGACCTGGGACGTGCCGTGCTCGCCCTGCGCGCGGCAGGTCACGAACTGGTCGTAGCACCGGAGGCGTAGGAACCGATCACCCATACGGACGGTCTGAAGTACCGTCAACGCCCCCGGCTCCATCCCCCGTAGGAGAGCACGTTGCACGGACAGGCTGTCGAACCGCGAATCGTCGCGGGCAGGTACGCCCTGATGGCCGAGCTCGGCCGCGGTGGCATGGGCATTGTGTGGCGCGCGCAGGACCGTGTCATCGGCCGCCACGTCGCGATCAAGGAACTGCACCTGCCCGACGGCATCGCGCCCGAGGAACGCCGTGTGCTCGAAGAGCGCGCTCTGCGTGAGGCACGCACCGCGGGCAAACTCAACGACCCCGCTGTCGTGACCGTGTTCGACGCGATCGCCGAGAACGGCAAGACCTACATCGTCATGGAGCTGGTCGAGGCGGCGACGCTGTCGACGTTGATCGGCGCCCACGGCCCGATGCCGCCGGACAAGGTCGTCTCGATCGCGCTGCAGACGCTGTCCGCGCTGGAGACGGCGCACCAGGCGGGCATCGTGCACCGGGACGTGAAGCCCGGAAACCTGATGGTCCGCCCGGACGGGAAGGTCAAGCTCACCGACTTCGGCATCGCCCAGGCCGTCGACGACCCGCGCCTCACGACCAGCGGCAGCCTCATCGGCTCGCCCGCGTACATGTCGCCGGAGCGCATCCACGGCCATGAGGCCGGCCCCGCGTCCGACCTGTGGGCGCTCGGCGCCACGCTCTGCTACGCCGTCGAGGGCTGGAGCCCGTTCGAGCGCTCCTCCACGGCCTCCACGCTGCACGCGATCATGAGCGAGACCCCGCGCCTGACGCGGGCCACCGGCGTGCTCGGCGCCGTGATCACCGGCCTGCTGATCGCCGACCCGAACGCCCGGCTGAACGGCCCGCAGGCCCACGCGATGCTGGCCAGCATCGGCAACCAGCCGACGCCGCCCACCGGCATCGCGCCCGTCGCCACCCAGCAGTACCAGCAGACGGCGACGATCGATCCCGCGAAGAAGAAGCGCACCCGCGTCATCGCGTTGGTAGCGGCGGCGGCCATCGCCGTGGCGGCGTTCGTCGGCGGCATCTACACACACAGCTGGTTCGCGTCGCCGAGCAGCGGCGGCAGCAACGCGCTGACGTACGGCGAAGGCGGCGAGGTGCCGGTCTTCGGCCTGTACGAGAACACCTGCGGCATCGGTGAGGTCGCGCAGACCAAGCAGATCGACTCGGACAGCCGCGAGGAGTGCGACAAGCCGCACGACTTCGAGGTGTTCGACGCGATCGACGTACTGCCCACCTCGTCGAACATGCCCGACGCCGCCTATCCGACCGTGGACACGCTCAAGGGCGTCGGCATCCCGCACTGCCAGCTGCTGCTGGACTCGCAGTGGATCAAGGACGGCTCGAACCTGAAGCTCTCGGTGCTCGTGCCCAGCGAGAACGCGTGGAAGAAGGACAAGAGCGGCAACGCTCAGCGCAAGGTCTTCTGCGTCGCGGGCAACAAGGACGGCAGCAAGCTGGACGGCACTATCAGCGCGAAGAAGGACAACTAGGTTGAACAGAAGGATCATGCCCCTCGTGCTGGCCCTCGGTTGTGCGGCGGGCCTGACGGCCTGCACCGGCAACGAGGACAAGTTCGTCGCCGAGCTCAAGGCCGCCGGCTTCACCAGCGTCGGCGTGCCCAGCACGGAGAAGGAGAAGAAGTCCAAGAAGGTGGGCAAGCGCACGGTCAAGTCCTCGGACAAGACCATCGAGGTGGTCGTGCGGGTGAAGGGCTGTGACCTGGAGTTCGCCAAGACCTCGGGCCAGTCCGGCTACTGGCTGGACGAACTGCACGTCAACGGACAGGAACCGGACTGGCCGAACTATCCGGAGAACCTGACCCGCGAGCAGACGGTCAGCCTGCTGGCAGGCAACTCGACCAAGCCGGACGGTTTCAGCGGCTGCTACAAGGCGAACGACCCCTGATCCGGTTGTGATGGAATGGTGGCGTCGCAGTGTGTGCCGTCGGGAGGACAACCAGTGGGTCTAGCTCGCGATGAGCGCAAGGCGCTCGTCGACCTCATGACCGAGCTCGGCCCGGACGTGCCGACGCTGTGCGGGACCTGGACGACCAAGGACCTCGCCGCGCACCTCGCGATCCGCGAGCGACGCCCGGACACCGCGCCCGGCATCCTGCTGCCGCCCTTCGCCCGGTACGCGGAGAAGGTGCAGCAGGGGTACGCCCACAAGGCGTGGGGCGACCTGCTCGAACTCGTGCGCACGCCGCCGTTCTGGATCGCACCGGTCGACGAGTGGATCAACGCCACCGAGTACTTCGTGCACCACGAGGACGTGCGGCGCGCGCAGCCCGGCTGGGAACCGCGCCCGTACGACGCCAAGCGGGAGAACGCGCTGTGGAAGTACCTGCCGTTCACCGCGAAGTTCACCTACCGGTCCTCGCCCGACGGGGTCACGCTCGTCAGGCCTGATGGCGGCCATCACGTCGCCAAATCGGGCGCGAACGGAGTGGTGATCACGGGCGAGGTGTCCGAGCTGGTCATGCTCGCGTTCGGGCGCGATCAGGTTCGGGTGGAATACAGCGGTGATCCCGATGCCGTGGCACGGGTGCGGTCGTTGAACCGAAGTGTGTGACCTCGGGTAACGTTCTCGCATGCCCGAAAGCCCCTACGCAGGGCCGGACCGCCCGTTCGGCCGCGTTCTCACCGCCATGGTCACGCCGTTCGACAAGCGTGGCGAGATCGATCTCGCCAAGGCGCAGGAACTGGCGAAACACCTGGTGGACCTGGGCAACGACGGTCTCGTCGTGAACGGGACGACGGGCGAGAGCCCGACGACCACCGACCGCGAGAAGGCCGCGCTGATCACGGCCGTCGTGGAGGCCGTCGGTGATCGCGCGACCGTTGTCGCGGGTGCGGGCACCTATGACACGGCGCACAGCGTCCATCTCGCGCAGCAGGCCGAGAAGGCGGGTGCGCACGGGGCGTTGGTAGTGACGCCGTACTACTCGCGGCCGCCGCAGGAGGGCCTGCTCGCCCACTTCACCGCCGTCGCCAACGCGTCGGGCCTGCCGGTGATGCTCTACGACATCCCGCCGCGCGCGGTCGTGCCGATCGAGGTCGACACGATCCTGCGGCTGGCAGAGCACCCGCGGATCGTCGCCGTGAAGGACGCCAAGGGCGACCTGCACGCCGGCAGCCGGGTGCTCGCGAGCACGGACCTCGCCTACTACTCGGGTGACGACCCGCTGAACCTGCCGTGGCTCTCCGTGGGCGCGGCCGGGTTCGTGAGCGTCATCGGGCACCTCGCCGCGGATCGCCTGCGGGACATGGCCGACGCCTACGAGGCCGGCGATGTGGTGCGGGCCAGGGAAATTCACGAGTCGCTGCTGCCGCTGCTGCGACCGTTCCGCCGGGTTCCCGGCGTGACGTACACGAAGGCGGCGCTGCGCCTGCGCGGGCTAGACGTGGGTGACCCCCGTCTGCCGCTCGTGCCGGCCGCCGCCGAAGACATCGAGGCCATCGCGGCCGAACTGGGAGTCAACGCGTGACCCAATCGACCCAATTGCCGCCCGCTCTGCCGGAAGGCGGCCTGCGGGTCGTCGCACTCGGCGGAATCGGCGAGGTCGGCCGCAACATGACGGTGTTCGAGCACGCCGGCCGGCTGCTCATCGTCGACTGCGGCGTCCTCTTCCCCGAGGACGACCAGCCGGGTGTGGACCTGATCCTGCCGGACTTCCGTGCCATCGAGGATCGTCTCGACGACATCGACGCGCTCGTTCTGACGCACGGGCACGAGGACCACATCGGCGCGGTGCCGTTCCTGCTGAAGCTGCGCCCCGACCTCCCGGTCGTGGGTTCCCGTTTCACGCTGGCGCTGCTCGCCGCGAAGTGCCGGGAGCACCGCCAGAACCCGAAGCTGGTCGAGGTGAAGGAGGGCGAACTTCGCTCCTTCGGCCCGTTCGAGCTGGAGTTCTTCGCCGTCAACCACTCGATCCCGGACGCGCTCGCGGTCGCCATCCGCACCGCCGCCGGGCTCGTGCTGCACACCGGTGACATCAAGCTCGACCAGCTGCCGCTGGACGGTCGCCTGACCGACCTCGCCGGGTTCTCGCGGCTCGGTGACGAGGGCGTCGACCTGTTCCTGGTCGACTCGACCAACGCCGAGGTCCCCGGATTCGTCGTGCCGGAACGGGAAATCGGTCCCGTGCTGGAGAACGTCATCCGCAAGGCGTCGCAGCGGGTCATCGTCGCGTGCTTCGCCTCGCACGTGCACCGCGTGCAGCAGGTGCTCGACGTCGCCGTGCAGTACAAGCGCAAGATCGCGTTCGTCGGCCGCTCGATGGTGCGCAACATGGGCATCGCGTCCGAGCTCGGCTTCCTCAACGTGCCCGACGGGTTGTTCGTCGACCTCGACGTGGCGATGCGGATGGAGGAGAACGAGGTCATCTTCGTCTCCACCGGGTCGCAGGGTGAGCCGCTGTCGGCGTTGTCGCGCATGGCCCGCGGCGAGCACCGGCAGATCTCGATCCGCGAGGGCGACACGGTGATCCTGGCGTCGTCGCTGATCCCCGGCAACGAGAACGCCGTCTTCAGCGTCGTCAACGGTCTCGCCAAGCTCGGCGCCACGGTCGTGCACCAGGGCAACGCCAAGGTCCACGTCTCCGGGCACTCGCCGGCCGGTGAGCTGCTGTTCCTGTACAACGCTGTGCGACCGTCGAACGTGATGCCGGTGCACGGCGAGTGGCGCCACCTTCGCGCGAACGCGGCGTTGGCCGTGGCGACCGGTGTCGACGAGGACCACGTGGTGATCGCCGAGGACGGCGTCGTCGTGGACCTGATCGACGGCAAGGCCGCGGTCAGCGGACACGTCGTTGTCGGGCACGTCTACGTCGACGGTCTGTCAGTGGGTGACGTCGGCGAGTCGACGCTGTCCGACCGGCTGGTGCTGGGCGAGGGCGGCTTCATCTCGATCTCCGTCGCCATCGACCGGACGACGGGCCGGGCGGTGACGTCACCGACGATCTCCGGGCGTGGCTTCTCCGACGACCCCAAGGCGTTGGAAGCCGTTGTGCCGCTGGTGGAGATGGAACTGGCCCGCACCGAGGCCGAGGGCATCTCCGACACCCACCGCATCGCGCAGGCCGTGCGCCGGGTGGTCGGGCGTTGGGTGGCGGAAACCTACCGTCGCCGCCCGATGATCGTGCCGACCATCATCCCGGTCTGAGCGTGACCCTGCTGTGATCTGCGTCCCCCTCGCCCGATAAGGTCAAGTCCCAAGACCTTGGACGAGGGGGACGCCCATGGCCGACAGTCCTGTTTTCGACCCTCCGGGCAAGGAAGACGTCTTTCTTCCGCCCATCTTCACCTGGCACGAGCCGCTCGGCCTGCCGTTCGACTTCGAGGTCACCAAGCCGCTGGTGCTGATGGTGCTCTCGGTCGTGATCATCCTGACGTTCTTCCTGGTCACCACCAGGAACCTGAAGCTCGTGCCGAGCCGGTGGCAGTTCGCGTCGGAGTCGGTCTACGACTTCGGCCGCAACAACATCGCGCGTGAGCAGATCGGCGCCAAGGACTTCGCGCCGTACGTGCCGCTGATCGTCAGCATCTTCTGCTTCGTACTGGTGAACAACCTCTACGGGCTGATCCCGCTGGTGCAGTTCCCGTCGTTCACCCACATCGGGTTCCCGGCGGCGGTCGCGCTGATCATCATCTTCCCGCTCTACCACTTCGTGGGCATCAGGAAGTTCGGGCTGCGCGGCTACCTGCGCAACCAGTTCATCATCCCGGATGTGCCGAAGCCGGTGCTGTGGGGACTGCTGATCCCGACCGAGGTCATCCTCAAGTTCTTCTTCGACCCGGTGAACCTCGCCATCCGGGTGTTCGCGGCGATGTTCGCGGGGCATCTGCTGGTGCTCGTGTTCACGCTCGGCGGCGAGTTCCTGTTGATGCAGACCAACGTCTGGCTCAAGCCGGTGTCGGTGATCGGGTTCGCGCTCGCCATCGCGATCGTGTTCCTGGAGGCGTTGATCCAGGTGCTGCAGGCCTACATCTTCGCGACGCTGTCAGCACATTTCATCGGCCGCGCGCTGGCCGAGCACCACTAGTGCGGTGACCACAATCCTTACCGGTCAATTCCGCGCCCAGTAGGACGGCTCGCCTGGACACGAAATGGCCCGGCAAGGGTTAGTGGTCACCGCACTAGGGACGCTGGCACACCAGGTGCAGCGACTCCTCGGGCATGGCGCCGGGGTAGGACGGTGTGAACACCGGACGGCTCCGGCGCACGACCCGCAGACCGACCGCGCCGAGGTGCTCCTCGTACGTCTCCTCGGAGAACGAGGACACCTCGATCTCCTGGCCCATCCACGGCAGCCGCACCTGCTCGACGTCGATCGCCACGGTGGCCAGGAAGAAGTGCCCGCCCGGCCGCAGCCACGTGGAGACGCGACCCAACGTCTGGATGATCTCCGCCTGAGGCATCTGCAGCAGCGAGAACACCGCGCAGATCACGTCCCAGGATCCCGGCGGGGACTCGAAGTCACGGATGTCGATCTTGTGGAACGCGGCGTCCGGGACCTGTTCGGCGGCCAGGTCGACCATCACCGGGGACACGTCGAGCCCGGTGACCCGCATGCCTGCCCTGGCCAGGGTGCGGGCGACCGGAACGCCGGTGCCGCAACCGATGTCGAGCACTCGCGAGCCGGACGGTTGCGTTGCGGCGAACCAGGCCAGGGTGCCGTGTAGTGCGGGCTGGTGAGACCAAGCGCGTTGGTATTCCAGCCCCAGCGTGTCGAAGACATCGGCCGCGTTCATCTCCGCCCCCTCATTTCGGCCCAATCCACCTGATGTGAAGTGTGGAGAACCTCTCTGCACGGCTTCTGGATGGCTTCTGGACGAAAACTGACGGTAGGTTGCAAGGTGACTGCGGACAGCGACGAAATGAGACAAGGGGTGCAGAACGAGTTGCGCGTCAGCCTGCTGGGCGCGCTCGCGGCATCGGTGGACGGCAAGGAGCTGACCCTTGGCCCGCCGAGGCAACGGGCTGTGCTCGCGGTGCTCGCGTTGCGCGCCAACCACGTCGTCCCGCGCAGTGAGCTGATCGACGCCGTCTGGGGCGACGAGCCGCCTGCCAGCGCGGACAACGGCATCCACACCTACGTCGCCGGGCTGCGCCGCCTCTTCGAGCCTGGGCGGGCCTCACGCGCGCCCAGCCAGGTGCTGCTCTCCACGGACGCCGGCTACCTGCTGAAGCTCCCGTCCGACAGCTCCGACGTCGGCATGTTCCGCGCTCACCTCGACGACGCTGGTCGCCTCAGAGGGAATCCAGAGGAAGCCGTCAGCGCGTTCGACGCCGCCTTGGGCTTATGGCGAGGCGTCGCGTTGGAGGGCGTGCCGGGGCCGTTCGCCGCTGTCGAACGCGCGCGCCTGGCCGAACTACGGCTCACGGCCGTGGAGCAGCGCGCCGCGTTGATGCTGTCCGTCGGGCGTGAAGCCGAGGTCGCGGGCGAGCTCACGACTCTGGTCAGTGCGCATCCGCTGCGAGAGAGGCTGCACGGACTGCTCATGTCCGCGCTCTACCGCGGTGGCAGGCAGGCCGAGGCGCTCGCCGTCTACACGGACTTACGCCGGTTGCTGATCGAGGAGCTCGGCATCGAGCCGGGCCCCGAACTCCGTCAACTGCACGAACAACTGCTGATCGGCAGGCACGAACCGCAGCCGGAGCCGGTGGCGCCCGTGCTCGTCCCGGTGCAGCTGCCGCACGAGGTCCGTGACTTCACCGGACGCGAGAAGGAACTCCAGCGGCTCGCCGAAGCCGTGCCACACGACCATTCACCCGTGCTCGTCGCGATCACCGGTACCGGCGGCGTCGGCAAGACCGCGCTGGCCGTGCGGTTCGCACACCAGGTCGCTTCCCGTTTCCCCGACGGGCAGCTGCACGTCGACCTGCGCGGGTTCGACGCCTCGTCGCCGCCCGTACAGCCCGGCGCCGCGTTGCACCAGCTGCTGCAGAGCCTCGGCGTGCCCGCCGAACGGATCCCCGACGACCTGCCCGCGAAGTCCGCGCTCTACCGCAGTGTCCTGGCAGGCAAACGCGTGCTCGTGCTGCTCGACAACGCCCGCCTCGCCGACCAGGTGCGGCCGCTGTTGCCGGGCCGTTCCTCGTCGATGGTCCTGGTGACCTCGCGCAACCACCTCGGCGGCCTCGTCGCCCGTGACGGCGCGCATTCCGTGACGCTGTCGACGTTGACCCGCGACGAGGCCCTGGCGCTGCTGACCTCCGCGGTCGGCTCGGACCGGGTCGCCGCCGAGCCCGAGGCCGCGGCGAAGCTCGTCGAGCTGTGCGGCCACCTGCCTTTGGCCGTCCGGATCGCGGCCGAACGTGTTGTCACGCGGCCACATCTGACCCTGGCGGACCTGGCGAGCGACCTCGCCGACGAACACGACCGCCTGAACGTCCTCGCGACCGGCGACGACGAGGACACCGCCGTGCGCGCGGCCTTCTCGTGGTCGTACCTGGCGCTGAAACCGGATGCGGCGCGGATGTTCCGGCTCATCGGCCTGCATCCAGGCGCCGAGATCAGCCTGGCCGCCTCCGCCGCTCTGGCCGGTGTGCCGTGGTCGCGCGCTCGTGTGCTGCTGGACGTGCTGGCGGGCGGGCACATGCTGGAGGAGGTGGCGCGCGGCCGGTTCCGGCAGCACGACCTGCTTCGCCTGTACGCCACCGAACTCAGTGCCACCGAGGAGTCCTCCGATGGCCGCGCCGAGGCCGTGAAACGCCTGCTCGGCTGGTACTTCGACACCTCGAACGCCGCCGGCACCGTCATCGCACCACCCGACCACCCGGCGTTCCTGCTGCCCCCACTGTCCACTCAGGACTTCAAGACGCACGACGAGGCGTTCACCTGGTGCCGCACGGAATCGGCGAACCTGCTCGCCGTCGCCCGGCTGGCCGAGGACGAGCACTCCGCGACCGCGTGGCAGATCCCGGTGGCACTGTGGAACTACTTCATCGTCTCCAGCGCACTCGACGAGTGGACCCGCACCTACCGCGTCGCCGAACGCGCCGCCGCCCGCGACGGCAACCAGGGCGCCCGCGCGTGGGCCGTGCACGGCCAGGGCTTGTCCGCCTTCCGCGGCCAGCGTTTCGCGGACGCACTCGAACTCTTCGACCGCGCACTGGCGATCCGGCGCGGCATCGGCGACCCCGTCGGCGCCGCGTGGAGCCTGACCGGCCTCGGCATGGCCTACGGCGGCCTGCGCCAGTTCGACCTCGCCGTCGACAGGTTCAGCGAGGCACTCGACCGGCACGCCGAGGCGGGCTCGTGGTTCGGCGAGGCGGGCACGCGGCTGTTCCTGAGCGACATCCTGCGTTCCGCCGGCCAGCACGCGGAGTCCCTGGAGTCGGCCCGCACGTCCTTCGGGCTCTTCGACTCGCACGACGCCGTGCACGGCAAGGCGATGGCGCTCGTCAGCATCGGCTGGGCCCAGCTCAAACTGGATCGGCGGGTCGAGTCGCGTGAGTCGTTCCGGCACGCGCTGGCGTTCCTGCGGGTGCTGGGAGATCGCAAGACCCTGGCGGAGGCGTTGCACGGCTTGGGGGAGACGAGTGCCGGGCAGCCTGATGTGGCGCGGACGCATCTGTTGGAAGCGTTGACGATCTATGAGGACTACGACCATCCGCTGACCGCGGAAGTGCGGGCGCGGCTGCACGAACTGGCCTGACGCGGTCTGCCCGGTTGTGAGGTTGATGAGGGGAGCTTTCTTCGACGTTTATGAAAGCTCCCCTCATCAACTTTGTGACGTGAATTTTGTGTTGCGGGCGCTGCTCTTTTCTAGCTAGGGGCGATCCCGGATGCGTGCGGCCTGATGTGTAGGCAAGCTACATGTCATGCAGAAACGCGCGAGAACCCTGCTGGTGTGGCTGCACGTCGTGACCTCGGTCGGCTGGCTCAGCCAGGCCGTGGCGTTGCTGGCCCTGCTGCTCTACGGCATGAAGACGAGCGATGTCAGCGCGTTCAGGATGGCACGGGTCCTCGACCACGAGGTGCTCGCGATCATGGCCAACACCAGCGCGTTCACCGGTCTGATGCTCAGCGCCACGACGCCGTGGGGCTATTTCCGGCACTGGTGGGTGCTCGCGAAGTTCGTGATCACCGTCAGCCAGCTCTACATCGGCATCTTCATCCTGAGCGGCAACCTCGAACAGGCGGCGAACGGCCATGTGAGCAACTGGATGCCGGTGGGGACCGCGTGCATGATCGGCGCGATCGCGTTCCAGACGTGGCTCAGCGTCGCGAAGCCGTGGGGCCGCACGCCGTGGACAGACTCGAAGAAGCTGCCCACGGCGAGCACGACCACGTTCGTTCTCGCGATCATCATCCCGGCGGCCGATTTCGGGATCAGCCTGTACATGGGCGATCCGATGCCGATGCTCATGCTGATCACGGTGATCGGCTACTCGATCAGACGGGCCGCCACGGGGAGGAACCGGTCGTCGGCCGGGTCGGGTCGTGGAAGCGCGGCACGTCCGGCTCGTCGAGACGCAGCGGCACCAAGCCCTCGGTGATCGCGCGCATGATCCGCTCGTGGGCGCGGCGGGCGTCGCCCATCGTGTCCGCGGAAAGGTCCGAGAGCTCGACGGGCTTGCCGAAGTGGACCTTGAACGTCGGGCGGCGGCGGACCGAGGACAGCCAGGACGTGAGGTACGGCAGGAAGTCCCTCCAGCCGGACACGCGCAGGTTGCCCCAGACCACCGCCTCGTGCGCGCCCCACTGGCTGATGGGGACCACCGGGATGTTGCCGCCGAGTGCCATGCGCGCGACGCCGGTCTTGCCGCGTTCGGGCCACATGCCGGGGTCCAGGGTGATCTTGCCCTCGGGGTAGACGGCGATCGGGTCGCCGCCCTTCTGCAACGCCTCGACGGCGCGGTGCATGGCCTCGCCCACGTTCGCGGACGCCCGGTCCACGCGCAGGTGGCCGCACGCCTTCAGCGCCGGGCCCATGATCGGGGCGTCCAGCAGGCCGCCGGCGAGCATGAAGCGCGGGTTGATGCCGGCTTTGCGGCACGCGGCGATGAGGATGAACGGGTCGAGGTTGCCGATGTGGTTGGACGCGAGCAACAACGGCTTGCCGAGGAGTTCGGGCGGAATATCGCCGGAGACCTCGAGCTTTCCGGTCAGCGCGACTACGCCCCGGTCGATCGCCATGAGCACGCGCCAGAAGAGCGGTGTGGACACGCCGGGCAGCGTACGGCGTGTCGAGACGACGCCGTGCCGGTTTCCGGGGAACCATGAGGTCACGCAAGCGTCCCAGTTGCAAACGATGCTGGTGAGACGCGAGGGACTACCTTATACACATGGCCGGGCGTACAGGGACTTCACGCAAGACCACGTCACGCGGCAAAGCACCAGCGAAGCCGCGGGCGCGATCCACCGCGTCCAGAAAGCCCGCTCCGCGCAAGAGCAGTGGCGCCATCGGTGCCGTGTGGGGTGCTTTGGGTCGTGGTGTCGGCAGCATCGTGCGCACGGTCGGCCGGTCCAAGGACCTGGATCCGGAACACCGCCGTGACGGGCTCGGGCTGCTGTTGATCGCGCTCGCCGTGATCACCGGCGCGGGTGTGTGGTGGCAGGCGGGCGGGCCGGTCGGCAAGTGGGTCGACATCGCCGTACGCAGCTCCGTCGGGTTCCCCGCGGTGATCGTGCCGGTCGTGCTGCTCGCCATCGGCATCACGCTGATGCGCACCGACCCGAAGCCCGATGCCCGGCCGCGCTACATCATCGGCACGTTGCTGCTCGCGATCGGCGTGCTCGGCATGTTCCACCTCATCGGCGGGCTGCCGATGGACCCGGTGGAACGCCGCGGCGCCGGTGGTGCGCTCGGCTACCTGGCGGGCGGGTTCCTCGCGCAGGGCCTCACGCCGTGGGTCGCCGGGCCGTTGCTGTTCCTGATCTTCGCTTACGGCGTGCTGGTCGTGACGCACACGCCGATCCGTCAGCTTCCCGAACGCCTCGGCTCGCTGCTGCACCCCGGCGCGACAAAGGACGAAGAGTCTTCCGAGGACGAGCCTGAAGAGGAGCCGAAGCCGGTGCGGTTGCGCCGGCCCAGCAGGCGTCGTCAGGCCGCCGTGCCCGCCGAGGAGGAGACGCAGGCCGAGCTTCCGCTGGAGGAGCCGGAACCCTCTGCCCCCAAGGCCAAGGAACCGAAGAAGACCGCCCCGGAGATGGCCGTGCGCGCGGTCGAGGGCGACTACCAGCTGCCGCCGCCGAACGTGCTCAAGGACGGCGACGCGCCGAAGACCCGCAGCAAGGCGAACGACCTCATGATCGAGGCGATCTCCGGTGTGCTGGACCAGTTCTCGATCGACGCGCAGGTCACCGGCTTCACCCGCGGCCCCACGGTCACGCGCTACGAGGTCGAGCTCGGCCCCGGCGTGAAGGTCGAGAAGATCACCGCGCTGACCAAGAACATCGCGTACGCGGTCGCCACCGACAACGTCCGGCTGCTCGCGCCGATCCCCGGCAAGTCCGCGGTCGGCATCGAGGTGCCGAACAGCGACCGCGAGATGGTGCGCCTCGGCGACGTGCTGCGCGCGTCGTCGACGTTGAAGGACACGCACCCGATGGTGATCGGCCTCGGCAAGGACATCGAGGGCCACATGGTCACCGCGAACCTGACGAAGATGCCGCACCTCCTGGTGGCGGGCTCCACGGGTTCCGGTAAGTCGTCGTTCGTCAACTCGATGCTGGTGTCGCTGCTCGCGCGGGCGACGCCGGACGAGGTCCGGATGATCCTGATCGACCCGAAGATGGTCGAACTGACGCCGTACGAGGGCATCCCGCACCTGATCACACCGATCATCACGCAGCCGAAGAAGGCCGCGGCGGCGCTGGCGTGGCTCGTCGAGGAGATGGAGCAGCGCTACCAGGACATGCAGGTCAACCGGGTGCGCCACGTCGACGACTTCAACCGCAAGGTCAAGTCCGGCGAGATCACCGCGCCGCCCGGCAGCGAACGTGTCTACCGGCCCTACCCGTACATCATGGCGATCGTCGACGAGCTCGCCGACCTGATGATGACGGCGCCGCGTGACGTCGAGGACGCGATCGTCCGGATCACGCAGAAGGCGCGTGCGGCGGGCATCCACCTGGTGCTGGCGACGCAGCGGCCGTCGGTCGACGTCGTCACCGGCCTGATCAAGACGAACGTGCCGTCGCGCCTGGCGTTCGCCACGTCGTCGCTGACGGACTCGCGGGTCATCCTCGACCAGCCGGGCGCGGAGAAGCTGATCGGCATGGGCGACGCCCTGTACCTGCCGATGGGCGCCTCGAAGCCGGTGCGCATCCAGGGCGCCTTCGTCGGCGACGAGGAGATCTCCGCGATCGTCGAGTTCACCAAGAACCAGGCGCAGCCCGAGTACACCGACGGTGTCACCGCACAGAAGGCGGCCGAGAAGAAGGAAGTCGACGCCGACATCGGCGACGACCTGGAGTTGTTGATCCAGGCGACCGAGCTGATCGTCACGTCGCAGTTCGGGTCGACGTCGATGCTGCAGCGCAAGCTGCGCGTCGGTTTCGCGAAGGCGGGGCGCCTCATGGACCTGCTGGAGACCCGTGGTGTGGTCGGTCCGTCCGAAGGCTCGAAGGCACGCGAGGTGCTGATCAAGCCGGACGAGCTCGACTCGGTGGTCTACCTGATGCGCGGAGGCGGCCCCGCCCCGGACGACGACGAGGACTAGACGTTCGCCTGGGTGACGGCGTCTGCGGTGGACGTGCTGCTGGCGCCGAACTCACGGACGGCCTTGTAATAGACGTCGGCCGTGCGCTTGCAGGCCCAGTTGCCGTCGCACTGGTAGTACATGTCGGACTTGAACTTGTTGTCGATGCGCAGCCTGGTGGTCTCGGTGAACCGGGACTGCCGCTTGTAGTTGCGGTAGCCGAAGTCGTGGCGGTGACAGGCGGGCAGGAACTTGAAGCCGAAAGGGTTGTCCGGCGAGTACGAGCAGCCGTCCGACGACCAGTCGAGCTGGCCGCTGTACGGCGCCTGGGTGCGGATCGTCTTGAACTGGCTGAGGGACTTGGAGAACAGGTAGTCGTCGGTGACTGCCGGGATGTCCGCGGCCTGGGCCGGGGCACCTGTGAAGATCAGGGCCAGGGACGTGGCGGCACCCACGAATGCCGAACGCAGGGTCTTCGACATGCGAGCTCCTCGGTGTGAGCAGGGTCTCGCATTGTTGTAGCGGGTGATCGACTGTCCTTGGTAGACACGATCTGATGAACGTCAGGTGATCATGTTTCCGCACGCGATCGCCGTGGCCACGCGAAGTTCGCGCGGTAGGCCGAGTGCGCGCAGCATCTCGTTGTCCGCTACTCCACCGAGCAGATAGCCGCCGAGTTTCTGCTGCGCCAAACGGAGGCAGACGCTCTGTGCGGCGGCGCCGGCCTCGATCAGGCCGAAGCGGCCCGCTCGTTGGCCGTACTTCTCGAAAACCTCGCTGTCCTTGAGGACCAGCACGATCGCGAGCGGCGGAACGTCGGACGTGCCGAGGATCTCGGCGAGGTTCTCCGGGGCTTCGCCGATGTCCTGGAGCGCGTGCCTGCGGATGTCGTACCGCAGCGCCCTGCCGTGGTGGAAGACGTAACAGTGCAACGGGTTCAACCCGCCCGCCGACGGGAAGCTGTTGTCCGCGAGCGCGCCGAGAACGGTGCCGAGCTGCTTGTCGCTCAACGGCTTCTGGTCGAACTCGCGGATGCTGCGACGGTCGCGGAAGAGGCGCTGCAGCCGGTCTTTCGGCCTCGGTAACGGCTTCGGTTCGCTCGGCAGTTCCAGCGGGTCGATCAACGGTGGCTCGGGCCGGAAGTCGCGCAGCTGCTCACCGAGCCTGCGCTGGTGCAGCGGAGAGAACCGGCTGGCTGCCCAGAAGTCCTCGAACCCGGATGAATTGAACACGGTCACCCCAACGGATGCGGTGCGGGATTGGGGAACACGCCCGGTGAGGCGTGCGGGTAGCGCCAGTCCAGCTCGCTCGTGCGCCCGCCGATGTGCGGCCGGCGGTGGTCGGCGTGCAACGGCGCGAGATCGGGGGAGAGCACCCGCACGCAGTGCAGTCCCACCGCCGACAGTTCCGGCGTCGTCAGCTCCCGGTAGGCGAGGCGGATGTCGTGGTCGCTGAGCGCGTGGACCAGCTCGGTGAGCTCCGCCTCGGTGCCATGGGCTTGGGCGTCGTCAGGCGGTTCGGTCTCGATGCCGTTCCACCACGGCAGCGCGTCCCACTCCGCCGGGTGCGTCGCGTAGTACGCGGCGTGTTTGTCGAAGTCGGTGACCTCGTCGACGGGCGCGTCACCGTTGCGCGCCAGCCATACCTCGACGAACACCGTGCCCTGCACCCACTCCTCGTACGCCTTCCTGATCGCGTCCTCGCTGCGGGCGCGGCAGGCGAGCCCGAGCGTGGGGCGGGGCTTTCCGGCGATCGGCAGCGATCCGGCGACGGCGACCACCGGGTGCGGGCTGTAGGCGGGCGTGAGGTCGAACGCCTGCGCGCCGTTCGGCAGCTCGACCGGAATCCGGTTCGGCGCCAGGGAATGCAGCCACGTGATCGTGAACGCGTCCCGTTCGACCAGCTCCTGCGTGGCCCGCAGCAGCGCGCTCGACGTGGACGGCCCGGCCGCGAGCCCGGACGACGTCGCGGGCAGCCCGTAGGTCTCGTCGAGCCCGACGAGACCGGCAGGCACGCGGACCGGCTCGTTGCCGGGCAACGTCCACGCCCGCGTGTACTTCGTGTCGACGTAACCCTTGCGGTAGCGGTAGTTCGGGTGCACGCGCTGCTCGACCGTGTGCAGGCTGAAGTGTTCCAGCGGCCAGCACCAGCCATCGGTGACGATCTCCAACGGCGAGCGTGCGGCCGCATACCGTTCCAGCGCCTCGGCGACGGCGGCGACCCGGTCCGTACCGCCGGACGTGCCGCCCGCGCTGAACGGCTCGGGCACCGCCGCCCAGCCCTCGATGTCCACATCGGACAGACTGTGTGGCACGGGATGCAGCTGCGACACCACGCCCTGCCGCCAGCCGACGGCTCGCTCGATCAGCGCTTCGGTGACCGTCTTCATTTCTTCCTCCGGTGGTGGCGGAAGAGGTAGTAGCCGAACGCGAGCGCACCGCCGAGGTACGGCACCGCGACGACCGCCAGGTGCGTGGCCGAGGCGATCGGCCCCAGCACGAACAGCACGACGAACGGCTCGACGCACCACAGCAGAGCCCAGCCGAGCAGCCGCAGCACACTGGCCCACGGTTTCGGTGACTCCGCGATGAACCCGGCGGCGACCGCCCAGAGCAGCGCCACCCCGAAACCACCGACCCACCAGCCCCAGCGGCAGGTCGAAGATCCCGCCCATCGTGGCGAACGGCAGCACGACGACAAGCAGCGGGTAGCTCGCCGCGGGCAGCACGAGAGCGCTGCGCGGCCGTTCGAGCGTCTTGGTGTCCTGGTACAGCGCTTCCGGGAGGTGCACGGCCGCGCCGACCGAGGAAACCGCGCAACAGCAACAACAGCAGCAACACGTCGGCGTCGCGGCGTTGGTCGCGGCCGCACCGGGAGAGAACTGGTCGGGCAGACGAACGGCAGTGGTCATCTCCTGGACCTCCTCCGCCAGAGGTGAACCCCGCCCGCGAAGGCGGCCAGAGTGACGGCGATCGAGTAGTAGATCGCGTAGTAGTACACGGCGACCTGGACGGCGATGATGATCAGGATCACCCCGCCGAACAAGCCGTCGAACATGGATTCAGGTGGTGGCTGTACCGCTTTCATGTTCCCCCCATGGCAATGACACGCGCCCGAACTCCACCTTCGGGCAGATTTCACAGTCGGCCGCGGGCAGCACGCTCTCGCGCGTCGTCGTGAACTCGTCGAGATTGACGGTCACGACCGCGTCCAGCAGCGCCAGCGAGCCGGTGCGGATGTTCTCGATCGCCTGCCGCGCAAGCGAAAGCGGGAACTCCGGTTGTGCGAGTGCCTTCGGGTGAGGCGGAGGCGGCGGATCCCCCCACCGCCGCCCCGCCCGCACCGCGAGGCACGCCAGACACGCGCCGGCGCCGGGCACCACGAACGGCCCGAGCGCGACGGTGTGGTGGTACGCGAGGTCCAGCAACAGGTGCGGGATCTCGGTCTCGCGCGCCACCTCGATCAGGTCGACCAGCGTGCCGGTCGTCCGCACAACGAGCAGGAAGTCCGGATTCTCGTTGTGCGGCAACAGCTCCACCAACCCGGCGGGTGCCTCGCCGACGATCCGCGTACCGACCCCCATCGGCTGCGTCTCATCGTTGGGCATCCCCGCCGGGCGGAGAGCGCCCAGGGTCCTCAGCTGGGCCAGGTGCCGGCGAACCGGTTCCCCCAACCGGCTCTCGTCGACCGTTCGAGCCACACCCCTCAGTACTGGCTCGAACAGTCCCGCCAGCGCCACGGCCGTAGCCCTGGGCAGGTCGGGAATCAGGTAGGCGAGGTCTGCCCCCGCGTACACGACAAGGCCTTCGTCTCTTACCTGGGCGTGCCAGGCAGGATCAGCGACCAGGCTCATCCTCGTCCCCCCTTTGCAGGAAACGCTCGATCTCCTGCTCCGTCGGCAGGTCGCCGGCCGGATCGACGATGTTCTCGGCGATCGGCGGCAGCGGGTGCTCGGCCCACGCGGGCTGGAAGTCCTCACTGGGCAGCAACCCGTGCCGTGACGCGAACTCCTCCGCCGCGTCCCGGATGGACTCCCGCAGCGTCCCCACCACCGCGGTCTCCGCCGTGTAGGTCAGCTCGACGAGCAACGCCCGGACGTTCTCCAGCTGGTTGTCGTCACCGGCCTTGCGTGCCAGCTCCGGCCAGAACTGCCCCTCGAACAACCGCACGAAGTCCCCCGCGATGGCGTCCGTCGCCGTGCGCAACCGCGTGAAGCTGTCCATGACGTCATCGCTGGGCACCCGAAGGCCGGCGAGCCTTCCGCCCGCCTCGAGTGCCCAGCGACGCGCGTGCGGCCATCCGTACTTCCACCGCACCAAGCCCAACCGCATAGCCCGGAGGAGGAGTCGCGGTTGGACATCTCCCATCGGAATCAGGTGCTTGATGTCGCGCACCTTGATCCGAACCCAGTCGTCCGGCCCTTCGGTCTCCCCCACCCCGAGGACCGTGGCGACCGACTCGCCCTTTTCCCGTGCCGAGATCAGCTCGGCGATCGCCGGCAGCGAGAACCCCCGCTGCTGCAACCGCTGCACCAACGTCAACCGCTCGACGTGCGAGGCGTCGTAGAACGCCACGCGCCCCTGCCGTCTCGGCGCGTGCAGCACACCCTTCGTCTGGTACATGCGAATGGTGCTGCTGGGCAGCGCGACCCGTCCGGCGAGCTCGTCGATGGTCAGTGATTCGGGCACACCGCAGATCTTGGTGTGCCCAGGTTCATCGAGTCAAGACTCTTCGAGTAATTACTCGAAGAGTTACAACTCCAGGAGCATCCGGCTGTTGCCGAGCGTGTTGGGCTTCACGTAGCTCAGGTCGAGGAACTCGGCCACGCCCTCGTCGACCGACCGCATGATCTCCTCGTAGACCTCGGGGCTCACCGGCGTGCCCTCGATCTCGACGAACCCGTGCTTGCCGAAGAACCGCGTCTCGAACGTGAGCACGAAGATCCGCGCGAGCTGCAGCTCCTTGGCCGTCGCGATGAGCTGCGCCACGATCCGGTGCCCCACACCCCGGCCGAGCGCCATCGGGGACACGGCGACGCTGCGGATCTCGGCCAGGTCCTCCCACATCACGTGCAGGGCGCCGCAGCCGAGCAGCTCGCCGCCGTCCTCGGCCACCCAGAACTCCTGCACCGCCTCGTACAGCGTGACCAGGGGTTTGGCCAGCAGAACCTTGCCCGCGTACCCGTCGATCAGCGCCCTGATGGCGCGTATGTCGCTGGTGCGGGCCCGCCGCACGACTACCCCACTGGTCACGATCGTCAAGTATGAGCTTCGTTCTCGGACCGGCTGCGGGCAGAGGCCACGAGTCGAGACCGGGCGTCCCAGCAGCGCGATTCCAGCGGCGGTACCTGCGCCGGTTACGCTGAGCGCCGTGTCTTCTCCCACCACTCCGCGACGCGTGTCGCTGCTGACCCTGGGCTGTGCCCGCAACGAGGTCGACTCCGAGGAACTCGCCGGGCGCCTCGGCGAGGGCGGCTGGGAGCTGGTGGACGAGGGCGCGGACATTGTCGTCGTCAACACGTGCGGCTTCGTCGAGCAGGCGAAGAAGGACTCGGTCGACACGCTGCTCGCGGCGGGTGACAGCGGGGCCAAGGTCGTCGCGGTCGGGTGCATGGCCGAGCGGTACGGCAAGGAGCTCGCGGACAGCCTGCCCGAGGCGGCGGCGGTGCTGGGGTTCGACCAGTACAACGACCTGTCCGAGCGCCTCAACGACGTGCTGCACGGCAAGCCGGTCGAGTCGCACGTGCCGGTGGACCGCCGCACGCTGCTGCCGATCACGCCGGTGAAGCGCCAGGAGGCCGCCAAGGACGGCGTGCAGGTGCCCGGCCACGGCTGGGGCCCCACCAAGACGCCACGCAAGCGGCTCGACGATGCCCCCGTGGCGCCGTTGAAGATCGCCAGCGGGTGTGACCGCAGGTGCAGCTTCTGCGCGATTCCGAGCTTCCGCGGCGCGTTCGTGTCGCGGCACCCGGACGAGGTCGTGTCCGAGGCCATGTGGCTGGCCGAGAACGGCGTCAAGGAGCTGTTCCTCGTCAGCGAGAACTCGACGAGCTACGGCAAGGACCTGCCGCGTGAGCAGGGAGCGCTCGAACAGCTCCTGCCGCGCCTCGCGAGCATTCCCGGCATCGAGCGCGTACGGGTGAGCTACCTGCAGCCGGCCGAGACCAAGCCGACGCTGGTGCAGACCATCGCGGCGACCGACAAGGTCGCGAACTACTTCGACATGTCGTTCCAGCACTCCAGCGAGAACGTGCTGCGCCGGATGCGCCGGTTCGGCAGCACCGACAGCTTCCTCGCGCTGGTGAAGAACATCCGCGAGCACGCTCCCGAGGCGGGCATCCGCAGCAACTTCATCGTGGGCTTCCCCGGCGAGACCGAGGAGGACCTGCGGGAGCTCGAACGCTTCCTGACCGAGGCCATGCTCGACGCGGTCGGCATCTTCGGTTACTCCGACGAGGACGGCACCGAGGCGGAGAACCTCGAGGGCAAGCTCGACGCGGACACCATCTCCGAGCGCGTCCAGCGGATCGGCAACCTCGTCGAGGAGCTGACCAGCCAGCGCGCCGAGGACCGGGTCGGCACCGAGGTCGTCGTGCTCATCGAGACCGAAGAGGACGAGGAGAACGACTGCGTCGGCCGCGCCGAGCACCAGGCGCCCGAGGTCGACGGCGAGTGCATCGTGCTCGAAGCCGACGGCCTCAAGCGTGGTGACCTCGTGCGGTGCCGCGTCGTCGAGTCCGAGGGTGTGGACCTGGTCGTAGAGGTCATCGCGACATGACCGAGGCCAGGAAGGTGCCGCTGCTCAACGTCGCCAACATCCTCACGATGGCGCGGATGGCGCTCGTTCCGGTCTTCCTGTTCGCTTTGTTCGAAGCCGGTGGCAACGACACCACGTGGCGCCTGATCGCGTTCGGCATCTTCGCCGTCGCGAGCTTCACCGACCACATCGACGGCACGCTCGCCCGCAAGCACGGGCTGGTCACCGACTTCGGCAAGATCGCCGACCCGATCGCGGACAAGGCGCTCACCGGGTCCGCGCTGGTCGGGCTGAGCATCCTCGACGTGCTGCCGTGGTGGATCACGATCGTCATCGCCGTGCGCGAGGTGGGTGTGACGCTGCTGCGGTTCTGGGTGATCCGCTACGGCGTGATCCCGGCCAGCCGCGGCGGCAAGGCCAAGACGCTGGCGCAGGTCATCGCGATCGGGCTCTTCCTGCTGCCGGCCAACAGCATGATCGCCGTCGTCGCCTGGGTCATCATGGCCGCCGCCCTGGTGCTCACGGTGGTCACGGGAATCGATTACGTCATCCGCGCGTTCAAGTTGAAGGCAAGGGCAGGTCGGGCCGTCGCATGACGAACGTGGTCGAGCTGCTCAAAGCGAGGAGACAAACCGTCGCCACGGCCGAGTCGCTCACCGCGGGTCTGCTGTGCGCGACGATCGTCGACACACCGGGGGCGAGTGCCGTGGTCCGCGGTGGGTTGATCGTCTACGCCACCGAGCTCAAGCACGAGCTCGCCGGCGTTGATCAGCGGTTGCTCGACGAACACGGCGCCGTGCATCCCGAGGTCGCGATCCAGCTGGCCGAGGGCGCGCGGACGCGGTGCAGGTCGGACTGGGGGATCGGACTCACCGGGGTCGCCGGGCCGGATCCGCAGGACGGAGTCGCTCCAGGAACGGTCCACATCGGCTTGAGTGGACCTGGAGTGTCCATAGTGCGGACCATCACGGTGAGTGGTGACCGTAAAGCCGTGCGTTTCACCGCGGTGGAGAAAGCGCTGGTCCTGCTGTCGGAATACCTGCTGATGACCGTGGACGGGAACAAACGATGACTCCGCGTTCGTTCGCCCTTGGCGGACGTGTTCGGAACTCACTGCCCGTTGTCGGTGTCGATCGGTAACGTAGGGACACGGCCGGCCGGAAGGAGGCGCGCGATGACCGTGCTGCTACGCGAGGCGATCGGTGATCGGCTTCGCCATGCCCGCACCAACCAACGCCGCACGCTGCGCGAGGTCTCTCGGACCGCCCGCGTGAGCCTGGGGTACCTGTCCGAGGTGGAGCGCGGCCGCAAAGAGGCGTCCAGCGAGCTCCTCGCGGCCATTTGTGACGCGTTAGAGCTGCCGCTTTCCGAGCTTCTGCACCACGTCGCCTCCGATATCGGCGCCGTTCAGCAGACGCCGGACACGGTGCCGGACACCGTTCCGAGCGGCCGCCCCGAGCGCGGAAAGCTGGAGGGTGGCCGGGTGCTGCCGTCCATGCTCTCGGACGACCTGTCCGACCTGAGGCTGCAACCGATGCTCAGTCACCGGCTGACCAGCAAGATCGGCGAGTCTCCGAAGGCCACCGTCGTAGCTGCGTGACCCCATGTCGTTTCCGACCCCGACTCACTTAGGACGGCTCATGCTCAGGAAGAGCATGAGCCGTTCTACGTTCGGTGACATTGGGGGCACCCCCAAACCCCCGGGCCCCTGGTTGAGCGGGGTCGCTGGTATTCGGGCGAACTGAGAACCCACTGAGAACGTCTGTGTCTCCCGCCACGTGACGCGCTGCAACAAGAACGGGTGCTCGCACGTTCATCAGGCAACGACCCCCACGGGCCGCGACGGCAGGCAACGGGTTGGCCACGGCGGGTGGGGTCACCGCGTCCCCGGACGCGGGTGCGGGCAGGATTAGGCGCCGTGGGGCGTGTTTTCCAAAGCCTCGGGGTGGGTCAGGGTGTTCCCGGATATCTCCCCGTGTCGGTGGATACCCCGACGCACAATTGAGACGATGGATCCAACACCGGCACCGAGAAGGCAGGCGTAGGAGATGGCCAGTCCGTTCGTTAAGTTCTGGAAGTACCTGATGGCGTCGTTCTCGTCGAAGATCGACGAGCACGCTGACCCGAAGGTGCAGATCCAGCAGGCCATCGAGGAGGCGCAGCGGCAGCACCAGGCGCTCTCCCAGCAGGCCGCGGCCGTGATCGGCAACCAGCGTCAGCTGGAGATGAAGCTGAACCGGCAGCTCGGCGACGTGGAGAAGCTGCAGGCCTCCGCTCGCCAGGCGCTCGTGCTCGCCGACGAGGCCCGTTCCAAGGGCGACGAGCAGAAGGCCGCGCAGTTCGAGAACGCCGCGCAGGGCTTCGCCACCCAGCTCGTGACCTCCGAGCAGGGCATCGAGGACCTCAAGACGCTGCACGACCAGTCGCTGGGCGCCGCCGCTCAGGCGAAGCAGGCGGTCGAGCGCAACTCGATGATGCTGCAGCAGAAGATTGCCGAGCGCACGAAGCTGCTCAGCCAGCTGGAGCAGGCGAAGATGCAGGAGCAGGTCTCCGCGTCGCTGACCCAGATGAGCGAGCTTGCCGCGCCCGGCAACGTACCGTCGTTGGAAGAGGTCCGCGACAAGATCGAGAAGCGCTACGCGACCGCGCTCGGTTCCGCCGAGCTGGCCCAGAACTCGGTGCAGGGCCGCATGCTCGAGGTGCAGGCCTCGACCACGCAGATGGCCGGTTCGTCGCGGCTGGAGCAGATCCGCGCGTCGATGCACGGCGGTCAGGCCAGCACGCCGCCGCAGGTGACCGCGGGCAACAGCGCCGCCGCGCAGATCCAGGCCGAGATCGCATCGCGCGTCCAGCAGGAGCAGAAGACCACGCAGCAGCAGGTCCCGCCCGCTCAGAACTGAGCGCGGGACCAGGAGGAGTCAGCAGGTGATCATGGAGCCCTGGAGAAGCCGCCCCAACAACGAGATCGTCCGCAAGGTGGTCAACGAGTTGGGAGCGTCGCTCCAGGGCCACCCGCTGGCCGAACAGGCGCGGTACCGCATCCAGAAGTGGAACGACCCGCGCGCGAAGCTCGAACGCAAGCGCAAGCGCACGAACGCCGTGCTGACGTTCTGGCTGGCCCTGATCACGATCTTCGGCACGCTCGCCGTTTTCGGCTACGCGGGCATGCTGGGCGAGTGGGCGGCCGTCTCCGGCACGATCGGCGCGGCTGTGCCCGCACTGCTCGCCGTGCGCAGCGGGTTCAAGCTGCGCGAGCTCACCGCGGCCCGGCAGCGGCTGGCGCTGAGCCCGCCTCCTGCTCCCCGTCCGCCGTTGCCCGCGCACATCTCCGCCGCGCGGGTGCCGATGGAGAAGCTGCACGGCGCCGAGGACGCGATGCAGGCGCTGCTGGTGCAGCTCGACTCCCCGGACCTCACGTCGATGCCGACGGGGTCCGTGCAACACGCCCGGCAGACCGCGCAGGATGCCTCTTCGGCCATTCGTGCGGTGTCCGCGCAGCTCCAGGCAGTGGAGAGGGCCAGGGAGACAGCTCCACCGCTGGACCGCGCGCCGCTGGTCGAGGGCGTGCGGATGCTGAGGATCCAACTGGCGGACGGCGTGGACCGCTACTGTGCGTTGGTCGCGGCCGCCGGGCAGGCGCTGGCGGCGAGCACGGCGTTCCAGGATCCGCGCGAGGTCCTCGACGACGCCACCGAGCACATGGCGGGGCTGGCTTCTGCCATGCGAGACGTGTCAGGCTATTCAGCGTACTGAACGTAACTCTTCGTGATCACGTGCATCTATTCGGCGGGGAACACTGGAGATCTTTACGGCAATCGTGTGATTATCGGACCGTTATCTAGTCGTAGCCACTACATGGCGTGGCAGGATTCCGGGGCCGGTCTGCGGGAAGTCCGGCTAGGTTGCCGGGAGGCAGTGCGTTGGCGTTGTGGACCGTGCACGGGAACGGTCGGATCACCGACAGTGAGACCGTCGCACCGCAGGAGCGGGCGAGTTGGTTGCTCACCATCGGGTTCGGCGTGCAGCACCTGGTCGCGATGTTCGGCGCGACCGTGCTCGTGCCCACCGCCACCGGTCTCCATGTCGGCACCACGCTGCTTTTCTCCGGTCTCGGCACGCTGCTGTTCCTGCTGATCACCAAGAACCGCGTCCCCAGCTACCTCGGCTCGTCCTTCGCGTTCGTGGCGCCCCTGGTGGCCGCCCGCGAACAGGGCATCGCAGCACAGCTCGGCGGCGTGGTCGCGGCCGGCCTGCTGGTGATCGTCGTGGGCATCGCGGTCAAGGCGCTCGGCGTGCGGCTGCTGGAGTCGGTGATGCCGCCGGTCGTGACCGGCGCCGTCGTGATCATCATCGGCCTGAACCTCGCGCACCAGGCGACCGCGGACTTCGCCGGCCAGCCGCTGCTGGCCGCCATCACGACCGGCGTGATCCTGCTGGCGGGAGTGCTCGGCAAGGGCCTGCTGTTCCGGTTCTCGGTCCTGATCGGCTTCGTCGGCGTGTGGATGGGCGGCCTGATCTTCGGCGCGGTCCCCGCCGCGAAGCTCGTGGCGTTGCGTGAAGCGGCCTGGGTGGGCCTTCCGCAGCTCCAGCAGCCCGAACTGCGCCCTTCCGTGGTGTTGCTGATGCTGCCCGTCGTGATCGTCCTCGTCGCCGAGGTCGTCGGCCACGTCAAGGCCGTGGCCGCGTTGACCGGCCGCAACCTGGACGGCAGCGCGGGCGACGCGATCATCGCGAACGGCCTCTCCACGGCGCTCGCGGGCCTGGGCGGCGGCGCCGGGACGACGACGTACTCCGAGAACATCGGCGTCATGGCCGTGACCCGCGTGTACACGACCGCGGCCTTCGCGTTCGCGGGCATCTTCTCGATGATGCTGGCTTTCTCGCCGAAGGCGATCGCACTGTTCGGCACCATCCCGCCCGGCGTGCTCGGCGGCTGCACGCTGGTGCTGTACGGCCTGATCGTGCTGGTCGGCGTGCGGATCTGGATGGACCGCGGCGTCGACCTGACGAACCCGGTGAACGCGATGGTCGGCGGTGCGGCACTCGTCGCAGGCGTCGGCGACCTCACCATCGAGATCGGCGAGCTGCAGATGGGCGGCTTGGTGTGGGGCTCGCTGCTCGTCGTGATCCTGCACCCGGTGATGCGCTGGCTGAGGGCTGCGCGGAGTAACTAGGCACCACCCCATGGTGTGGTTTTCGTCCCTCCACATCGGACCGATTCTCAGTTCGGTTCCACCGGAGGGAGTTCCGATGTTGGTCGCCGCGTACTACGTGGTGCTGTTCCTTGCCTGCACGATCATCGCGGGCAGCCTGATCGCGTCCCGTATCCGACTGCTGCGCTACCGCCGATGACGTCACTGACCTGGTTGATGGTGCCGCTGGCCATCATCGGAGTAGTGCGTGTGTGCGTCGTACTGGTGGCGGCCGATCTGTACGACCTGTCGTTGTACCGGGCTCGCGCGGTGCCGTACTCGCCGCCCGTGTGGGTCGTGATCCCCGCGTACAACGAGGAAATCTGCGTCGCGCGGGCTGTCCAGTCCGTTTTGGACAGTTCCTACGCCGACGTGTCGGTGATCGTGGTCGACGACGGATCGGTCGACGGCACCGTGGCCGCGTTGCTCGGCTTCGGCTCGCGCGTGCGGATCGTCTCCCAGCCGAACGCGGGCAAGGCGGCCGCGATCAACACGGGCATGCGCCTGGTCGGTGACGGCCTGGTGATGGTGCTGGACGCGGACTCGACACTGTCCCGTTCCGCCGTCGCACGCATGGTCGCGCACTTCGCCGACCCGCTGGTGCTCGCCGCCGCCGCGAACGTGAAGATCGCCGCGCCACGCGGGCTGCTGGGCTGGGTGCAGCGGCTGGAGTACGCCGTCGTGCACCGGCTCAAGCAGGGCTACACCGTCTTCAACTGCGAGTACGTGATCGGCGGCGTCGGCTCGATGTTCCGTACCTCGATCGTGCGGGCATGCGACTACTTCGACACCGACACCATGACCGAGGACATCGACTTCTCGATGAAGATCCTGTCCCGGCACGGCAACTTCTCGTGGCGCATCATCTTCGCCGCCGACGCCATCGCCTACACCCAGGCCGTGCCGTCGCTGCGCGGGCTGCTGCGGCAACGGTTCCGCTGGAAGTTCGGCCGCCTGCAGGCGTTCTACAAGCACCGCTCGTTGTTCTTCGGCACGACGTGCTCGCGCCTTCTCTCGTGGGCGCACCTGCCGTACACGGCGGCAGGGGAGGTGCTCGTGCTGTTCGAGCCGCTGTTCATCTACGTGGTGGTGGCCGCGACGTTCCAGACGGGCTGGTTCACCGGCATCCTGCTGTTGTGCGCGGTCTACACGGGCGTCGCCATGTTCACCGTGCTGGGCGATCTCACCGAGTCGTGGCGGTCTCGCTGCCGCCTGCTGGCGTTGGCACCGCTCGCGTACCCGCTGCTGATGGTGATCGTGTTCGTGGACTTCGTGGCCGTCCTGCGGTCGGTGTGGACCGTCCTGCGGGGCTATCGCCCGGTCGGCCGCTGGGAACACGTGGAACGCACGCTCACCTCAGCGCCCGGTTGACCCTCGCGACGAGCCCCGGTCCCTCGTAGATGAACCCGGTGTAGATCTGCACCAGGCTCGCCCCCGCGTCGATCATCCGCTTGGCGTCGTCCGCGGTGGCGATCCCGCCGACCCCGATGACCGGCAGGTCGCTGTTCTTCGTGATGAACCGCACCACGTCGTTCGCCCGCTTGGTGAGCGGTTTGCCGCTGAGGCCGCCGGTCTCGGTTTTGTGCGGGCTGGTGAGCCCTTCACGGCTGAGCGTGGTGTTCGTGGCGATGAGGCCCTTGATGCCATGGTCCGTGCACACCTGGATGACCTCGGCGATGGCGTCGTCGGTGAGGTCGGGCGCGATCTTGACCAGCATCGGCTTGGCCGTCTTCGTCGTGAGCTCCTGGACGAGCTCGGTCAACGCTCCCTTGTCCTGCAGGCTGCGCAGGCCGGGCGTGTTGGGCGAGCTGACGTTGATCGCGTAGTAGTCGCCGTGGTTCTTCAGCGCTTCGAGCGAGTTCAGGTAGTCCTGGACCGCGTCCTCGACCGGCGTGATCTTGGACTTGCCGAGGCTGATGCCCAACGGCGCTTTGAGACTGGTCTTGTCGAGCTTTTCGGCGAGCTTCCGGGCTCCGGCGTTGTTGAAGCCCATCCGGTTGATGATCGCTTCGTCTTGTTTCAGCCGGAACAGGCGCGGTTTCGGGTTGCCCGGCTGCGCGTGCCACGTGACCGTGCCGACCTCGACGAAGCCGAACCCCAGCGCCGCCCACGCCGGCAGCGCGCGGCCGTCCTTGTCCAGACCGGCAGCGAGTCCCACCGGGTTGGGGAAGCGGATCCCGAAGACGGTGCGCGGGTTGTTCTGCCCCCTCGCGAACCTGGCGAGTGGGCTCAGGCGTGCCATGACGTTGAGCGTGGTCTCGTGGACCTGCTCCGCGTCGCCGCCGTGCATCCCGAACAACGCTCTGCGAACCACCTGCTTGTAGACCACGTCGCCACCCTATAACGGCAGCTCAGACCACTAGTTGCCAACCTCCGCCTAGGGTGATGTCGTGGACGGACCGACCTGGACGGATACCTCCGCGCCCTACCTGAGTCCGCGCGGGCAGGGTCAAGCTGATGCCTGGACCGAGTAAGCGACCCAGCCGGGTCCGCGAGGATGTCTCGACCCGCCCCGCCACCGATCAGGAACGTGAACTGCTCGAACTCGCCGACGGACAGTGGGTCCTGGTCCTGGTCCTGTTCCGCGCGTCGATGGCCGACGACGGGACGCCGATCGAGGTCAGCGTGATGACCATGGTGCCGACGAACCGACGCCTCACCTATGAACTGACGCTCTGACCCCTACGAAGGCTTCGGCACCTTCACCGTCGCCTGCTCATCCAGCGGCATCGACGGCTTCGTCCGGAACCGCACCGGCAACGCCTTCAACCCGCGAATGTTCAACGACAACCGCCAGGCCAACGGCTCGTCCGGGTTCAACATCAACCCAGGACACCGAGCCAGCAACGTCCGGAACGCGACCTCCCCCTCCAGCCGGGCGAGTGGCGCCCCGAGGCAGAAGTGGATCCCGTGCCCGAACGACAGGTGCTGCCGATCGGCCCGTTCGATGTTGAGCTGGTCAGGCCGTGGATACCGCGCCGAGTCGTGGTTCGCCGACGCCAGCGACAACAGCACGACCTCGCCGGGAGGAATCGCGACTCCGCCGATCTCCGCACCGGGCCGCGCGAACCGCAGCGAAGCGTGCGAGGTCGGCGGATCGAACCGCAGGAACTCCTCGATCGCGCCGGGCAGCATCGACGGTGAGCGCTGGAGCAGTTCCAGCTGTTCGGGGTCGCGCAGCAGCGCGAGCACGCCGTTGCCGATCAGGTCGATCGTCGTCGTGTACCCGGCGACCAGCAGCAGGAACGCGAGCGACACGAGCTCGCGGTCGGTCAGCGCGTCCTCGCCGGTGATCCGGGCCAGCGACCCGATCAGGTCGGTGTCGCCGGAGGTGCGCTTCCACACCACCAGGTCCCGCAGGTAGCCGGACGCCTCCTCGTGGATGCCCTGGATCAGGTCCATGTCACCCTCGTCGACCCCGGTCACGACGTCGGCCCAGTACCGGAAGTTCTCCCGGTCCACCTCGGGCACGCCGAGCAGTTCCATGATCACGGTGACCGGCAGCGGCGCGGCGAACGACGAGATCAGGTCGCAGTCGCCCGAGTCGGAGAAGGAGTCGATCAAGGACGAGGCGATGTGCTCGATCCGAGGCCGTAGAGCGGCGATCCGGCGCGTCGTGAACTCACGTGAGACCGCGCGGCGTAAGCGGGTGTGGTCCGGTATGTCGCTCATCAGCATGTGCTGCGACACCTCGCTGAACCACCCGGCGGCCACCATCGGGTAGGCGCGCGCGGCTGGACCTGCCGCGGACCCGTGTGAGGACAGCAGCGGGTTGTTCAACGCGGCTCGTACGTCGGCGTAGCGGGTCACGAGCCACAGGGGCATGCCGAAGGCCTCGACCCGGTGCACGGGGCCTGCTTCACGCAGGTCCTTCAGCACCGCGTACGGGTCCTCGGTGAAACCGGGGCGCAGGGCATCCAGATTGACCGCCATGTCCGAGGACACGGTCAGGAGCGCCGTGCGGTTCAAACGGACTGGCAATTGGGGCAGAAGTAGACAGTTCTGGCATCCATATCGCCCGATCGGACCCTTGTGCCGCAACGTACACAAGGTTTCCCGGAACGCTCGTAAACGTAGTTCCGCGCACGGGGATCGGAGGTCGTCGTCTGCTCGGGCCTCCACTGGTTCGCCTGCAACAGCTTGCGGGACAAAGCAACCGCCCGTGAGGCATCCACGGACGACACCGGCGCCCACGGCGAAACCCGCAGTAGGAAACACACTTCCACGCGGTAGAGATTCCCGACGCCGGCCATGATCCGTTGATCCAACAATGCCAGCCCGACAGGGCGCGCGGGATCGGCGGTCAACCGCCGAACGGCCTCAGCGGAATCGAATTCCTCGGCGAGAAGATCGGGCCCTAGATGTGAGATGAGTCGATCTTCGTCACGGGTCGGCACGAACTCCATGTCGTGCAACGCGAATCCGATGGCCTGCCGGTCGTCCACCTCGAGCACGGCGCGGGCCTGGTGTGCGGGACGCTGCCAGCGCTCGCCGGGCCGGTAGAGGTGCCACGCGCCGTCCATCCGGAAATGACTGCGCAGGCTGTTGCCGTCGGAGAAGCGGGTGAACATGTGCTTGCCGTAGGTACGCACGCCGAGCACGTCCAGACCCGTGAGGTCCAGCGTGGAGAGCCGAGGGTGGCGCAGCTCGCCGCGCCGCAGCGTCTTCCCGGCCAACGCGTCGTCCATGCGCTTGCCTGCCAGGAAGACGGTGTCACCCTCAGGCATCCACCGCTTCCTGGATCTCGTCGTCGTCGAAGTCGTGGTGCACGGCGCGGCGCCGACTGCGGGAGATGCGCTGGATGCGGGCCAGCAGCAGGTTGAACGCCAGCGCGACCTCGCGTGCGCCCGGCGTGCCCCACTCGTGGATCGGCATGCACGCGCCCTGCGCCTGCTGCACCGCGAGACGGTCCGGCAGCGCCACCGGCATCACCAGCGGGCCGAAGATGTCGCGCAGCTCCTCGATGCGGAACTGGTGCTCGTGCGAGCGCGGCCGCACCCGGTTCACCACGACGCCGAGCGGTTGCAGGTCGGCGTTGTTGGTCTCCCGCTCGTTCTGCACCGCCTCGAACGCCCGCTGTACGCCCGCCACCGCGAACATCGTCGGCTCGGTGACCAGCAGCGCGCGGTCGGCCGCGACGAGCGCCGAGCGGGTCAGCTGGCCGAGCGAGGGCGGGCAGTCGAGCAGCACGAGCTGGTACGGGAACTCGTCGTACATGTCCCGCAACGTCCGCAGGGCGTCTTTCAGCCGGTGCAGCCGCGACTCGTTCGGATCGGGGTGGTTGAGCAGCTCGGCGTCCTCGGAGCCGGACAGCACGTCGATCCCGTCGCCCCACCTGCTCGGGCGGATCGCCTGCTCCACGTTCTCCTCGGAGGGGTTTCGCAGGACGTCGTAGATGCTCGCCTTGGACTCCTCGGGCTCCAGCGTCGACGTGGCGTTGCACTGCGGATCGAGATCGATCACGAGCGTGCGAACGCCACGGCGGAGGGCGGCCGAGGCCAGGCCGAGCACCACCGTCGTCTTGCCGACGCCTCCCTTGAGGCTGAGCACGGACACCGTATGCACAGACCTACTCTAGGGTCTCCTACCCTTATGGCCATGCGACCGGACGCCGTACAGAGGGTGCTCGACGCCGAATTGGCTGCTGCACGCGAGCGCAGAGGTGGCGAACCACCCCGTGTGCTCGACGTCGGCGGCGGTAGCGGCGTCTGGGCCGTACCCCTCGCAGCCGCGGGCTGCGAGGTCACGGTCGTCGAGCCGTCACCGAACGCCCTCGCCACGTTGAACGCCCGTGCGCGCGAGGCGGGTGTGACCATCAACGCCGTGCAGGGCGACACCGACTCGCTCGGTGTTCCCGCTGGTGAGGCCGATCTGGTGCTCGCGCACGGCCTGCTGGAGGTGGTGGACGACGCCCCGGCCGCGCTTGCCGCGCTGGCCGCCGCCGCCGCGCCTGGTGGCGCGGTGTCCGTGCTGGTCGCGAACCGGTTCGCGGCGATCCTGCACCGCGCGATCGCCGGCCGTATCGTGGACGCGCGTCGGCTGTTGGACGACGACGCGGGACAGCTGGCGGGCACCCGTGACCCGCTGCAGCGCCGCTTCGACGTCCCAGGTCTCGAGAAGCTCGTTCTCGAGGCGGGGCTTTCTGTCGAGCTCCTGCAAGGTCATGGCATCGTGTCGGACCTCGTGCCGGGCGTGGTGCTCGACACGAATCCGGGTGTCATCGAAGCCCTCGCCGAGCTGGAACTGGCCGCCGCGACGCGGTCTCCACTGCGCGATGTGGCCGCTCGACTGCACGTGCTCGCACGCCGAAACGCCTGACACCGTTTTCATTTGGGTTTGCAATAGGGTCGAACATTGCCCCTATGTGTGGTCCCAAACGACTTTACGGCGAAAGATGGCAGTTCCGCTGCCGACGTAGGGACCAACGCCATGGAGAGTTCCGACCTGCTGGCCTCATTGGTGAACGAGGCCGTAGCGGGTGACCGGCGTGCCGTCGAACGGCTGCTGGCCTCCGTCCGGCCGCTCGTGTCCCGGTACTGCCGGGCGCGCGTGGGCCGTGGCGAACGGGCGTACGCCTCGGCGGACGACGTCGCCCAGGAGGTCTGCCTGGCGGTCCTGACGGCCCTGCCGACATACCGCGAACAGGGCAGGCCGTTCCTCGCCTTCGTCTACGGCATCGCCGCCCACAAGGTCGCGGACGCCCATCGCTCGTCGGCCCGCAACCGCTCCGAGCCGGTCGCGGAGGTGCCGGACGGCCCGTCGACGACCGCCGACCCGGAGGAGCACGCGCTGCTCGGCTCGTTGTCGGTGCGGCTGGGCCAGCTGCTGGGCGGACTGCCGGAGAAGCAACGCGAGATCCTGCTGTTGCGCGTCGTGGTTGGTTTGTCGGCGGAGGAGACGGCGGAGGCGGTCGGCTCGACGCCGGGCGCGGTGCGGGTGGCTCAGCACCGGGCGCTCGCGAAGCTGCGCACCTCGGTGGGGGTTGAGGAGCTGATCTGACGTGACGCAGGCGTTCTACGACGGGCTCGCCGGGTCGTACGACCTGATGTTCCCCGACTGGGACGCCTCGATGACACGGCAGGCAGCGCAGCTCGCGGAGTTCATCCCGCAAGGCGCGCGCGTTCTGGACTGTGCGTGCGGCATGGGTACGCAAGCAATCGGGCTCGCTCGTCTCGGCTACGCCGTCGTGGGGTCCGACCTGAGCCCCGGTCTGATCGGCCGGGCGCGTTCGGAGGCCGCGAGGCGCGGTGTCTCGTTGCCGCTGTCCGTGGCCGACATGCGCTCGTTGCCGTTCGCTGACGCTTCCTTCGACGTGGTGCTGGCCGCCGACAACGCCCTGCCGCACCTGCTGACCTCGGACGACGTGTTCGCGGCCTTGAGTGAGATGCGCCGTGTGCTGCGGCCGGGCGGCAGATTGCTGATCTCGACCCGTGACTACGACGCGATCCGGCGCGAACGACCGCTGTCGACGCCGCCGTCCGTCGGACCGGGCCGGACCGTGTGGTTCCAGCTGTGGCATTGGGAAGGCGACCAGTACGAGTTGGAGATGTTCCAGCTGCACGAATCCGACTCGTGGCGTGCTGTTGTGAGCAAGGCACGGTATTGGGCAATCACTCGTTATGAAATCACTGAATTGGCGGAACGCGCCGGTTTCGGTTACGCGGAGTGGTTCCTTCGCGCCTACTACCAACCGCTGATGGTTGCTACGAATGGGTGATGTCTCAAGTTTCTCCCTACTTTCCGCATAAGAAGTGACGTGTCGCACGTCTCCTCTCTGGGACGAAGACGAGGGGACGTTTCGGATGGAGAGTTCGGCGTTAGCCGCGGAAGTGGTCAGCCTGGCCGTGCAAGGTGATGCCAGGGCTATTGACCAGCTACTTCGCTACCTACGACCACAGGTGGTGAAGTACTGCCGCGCGCGCGTTGGGCGCTCCGCGACAACCGCGGACGACGTCGCTCAGGACGTCTGTCTGGCCGTGCTGACAGCCCTGCCTAAGTATCGCGAGCAGGGCAGGCCCTTCCTTGCGTTCGTCTACGGCATCGCCGCGCACAAGGTCGCCGACTCGCATCGGGCCATGGCCCGTAACCGTGCGGAACCGACGGCGGAGGTCCCGGACGGTCCCTCTCAGCTCGACGGTCCCGAGGAATTCGCCCTTCGCAGCGAGCTGTCCGGATCCATGGGCAAGCTTCTGCGCCTCCTGCCGGACAAGCAGCGGGAGATTCTCGTGCTGCGCGTCGTGGTGGGTCTGTCGGCCGAGGAGACGGCGGAGGCCGTGGGGTCGACGCCGGGCGCGGTGCGGGTCGCTCAGCACCGTGCGCTCGGGCGGCTGCGCAAGGAGATCGCCGAGGCGAGCGTCGCAATCGGGTGAAGTACGTTTGCATTTGTAACCAGGTTGGACCGTATGCGTGGGGTGGACGCACCCAAACGACATACCTATTGGGCAGAGGCTTGAAGACGCCGCCGCCAACGTAGGGACCCGGTCGATGGGGCAGAACTCGGACCGCACGCCGTCCGTCACGGACGTGGTGCGGTACTACAGTTCGCTCGCCGCCGACCGGTTGCACGTCGACTCGGTGCTCGTCCAGCACTTCCGTGAGTCAGGGCTCGCCGGTCCGCGCTGGGCCCAGTTCCATCGCCGACTTCTCGAACACGGCCTCCACATCGTTACAAAACTCGTGCGCTCCGGTGCGATGTTCGCCCGTTGCGGCCAGAACGGCCGCTTCCTGCAGCAGCAGACGATCACGCTGCAGGAAGCGGAAGAACTGGCGAGTGACGCGGTGTACGAGGGGTTCGTCTACTTCCGCGACCGCGGGCTGATCGGCAGGCAGTGGTCCGCCGAGCACGGCCAGCCGTTGAACGAGTACTTCGTCAACGCGTGCGTCCTGGCGTTCCCGAACGTCTACCGGCGGTGGCAGACCCGGACGAGCGGATGGCGGGACGTGGAACTGCTGCCCTCCTGGGCGTCTCTCGAAAACGTCGTGATGGAGGGGACGCCGGAGGACGCGGTGGTGCAGCAGCAGGCGGCTGACGCGGCGTTCGCCAACCTGAGCGAGGACAGCCGAAGGCTGCTCTTCCTCCACGACCAGGGCTACTCGCATGCGGAGATCGCGGAGCTGACGCGACTCACTCCCCGTGCGGTCGAAGGGCGACTTCGGCGAGCCCGGCTTGCCGCGCGCCAGCACACAGACGGGGAACGGTGATCTGCGTGGAGTTCTCACCCGGCCTGCATCGCAGAGTCCCCGAGGAAGCGGTCGACCGCTCCTCGGTGGGCGTCGTGCCCGCTGACGGTGTCACGAGGGGCACACTCGACGCGTTGGTCGAGCGCACCGCGAGCGTCCCCGATGGTGAGAATCCGGTCGATGCGCCGTCGGTGCCGCATGTGTCCAGTCGCGCTCGTACATCTGATGAACCGTTGGCGGGTGCACTGGCGGGTGATCGAGAAGCGATCTCGCGCCTGATCGGCACCATCAGGCCGTTGGTGGTGAGGTATTGCCGCGCGCGCGTTGGTGGTCAGGAGCGTTCGTTCGCTTCGGCGGACGACGTTGCGCAGGAGGTCTGTTTGGCGGTGCTCACCGCGCTGCCGACGTACCGCGATCAAGGGCGCCCGTTCCTCGCGTTCGTGTACGGCATCGCGGCGCACAAAGTCGCGGACGCGCACCGGGCGTCCGCGCGCAACCGCTCGGAACCGGTGTCCGAACTGCCCGAGTCGACCGACGGCGAGGCTGGCCCGGAACAACGGGCCATGCAGGGCGAACTCTCCCAACGTCTGACCGCGCTGCTTCGGGTTCTGCCGGAGAAGCAGCGGGAGATCGTGCTGCTGCGCGTCGTGGTGGGGTTGTCCGCGGAGGAGACGGCCGAGGCGGTGGGCTCGACGCCGGGCGCGGTGCGGGTCGCCCAGCACCGCGCGCTCAGCAGGCTCCGGAAGGAGATCGGCGTCAGTGACGCCATCGGGTGACATTGGCGATGCCCTGCGGGCTCGCGTCCTTGTACCGCTCCATCTCACCGCGCCGCACGTCCGCGATCGTGCCCGCGAGCTCCTTGCCGAACGCCGCGGTCAGGACCTCGTCCTTCTCGAACTCGTCGACGGCTTCCTTGAGTGACGTCGGCAGCCGCGGGGTGCCGTCGAGCAACGCCGGGTCGACGTTGAGGCCCTCGGGAAGCGTCGTCTGCGATGCGATGCCGTCCAGCCCGGCCGCGATCACGCCCGCGACGACGAGGTACGGGTTCGCGGTGAGGTCGAAGCACTTGATCTCAAGGTTGTCGCGGATCAGCCGCAGCGCCGTCTCACGGTTCTCCTCGCCCCACGCGACGAACGGCGCCGCCCACGTGTGCGGCACGAGCCTGAGGTAGCTCGCGAGAGAGGGGCAGCCGATCGCGCACAACGCGCGAATGTGGCCGAGAACGCCCGCGCTGAACTGTTTCGCCTCGTCCTGGAAGCCGTCGAAGAGGTTGGTGTCGCCGCGCCAGATGCTCAGGTGCAGGTGGCCGCCGTTGCCGACGCCGCCGTTGATCACCTTGGGGGAGAACGACGGGCGCATGCCGTGCCGGATCGTGATGGCGCGGATGGTCTCCCTCACGAGCACCGCGGTGTCTGCTGCTGCGACCGGGCCCTCAGGCGCGGTGGACACCTCGAACTGGCCCGCGGCGTACTCGGGGTGGAACTGGAGGACCTCGACGTCCTGCTGGTCCAGGGCGTTGAGCAGGTCGACGCAGTAGTCGGACAACTCGACCTGGCGTGCGTGCCCGTACGCGGCGCCCGACGTCGCGGGGACCCAGTCGTCGGTGTCCGGCTTGCCGACACACCACTCGATCTCGAAGCCGGCCTTGGCGGTGAGGCCCTGGTCGGCGAGGGCCTGCTGGGCCTTGCGGGCCTGAAGCCGCTGGTCCATCGGGTACGGGTTGCCGGTCTGGTAGTGGCGGTCGGCGGGCGCCCACGCCCAGCCCGGCTGGCCCGCGAGCACCGTGAGGCGGTCGAGGTCCGGGTGTAGCCGCAGGTCGCCGACCGGGCCGCCGGCGAACCGGCCCTGGATGATCCAGTCGTCGAACAGGAACACATCGAACACCGGCGACGCACCCACGCCGTGTGCTGCCGCGTGCGCCAGTCTGCGCAGAGGTACGGACTTGGTGCGTGTGATGCCGCTGTTGTCCACCCAGGTGAGCGCCACGACGCTCACGTTCTTCGCGTTCAGCCCGTCGAAGAGCTCCGTCGCGCGGTCGAACCGCTGGTCCCGTTCCGCAGAGTCCACGATCCTAAGCGTATGGGCATCTTGCCGTTCGTCGCCGAACTCGGGCTGATAGATCACCACTGCCATGGCGTGTTGCGTACCGACAGCACACGTGAGGAGTTCGAGTTGTTGTTGTTGGAGGCCGATGCGGTCACACCGCTGGGCGGGACGTTCTTCGACTCGGCGATCGGCTTCGCGGTGCGGCGGTGGTGTGCGCCGCTGCTGGACCTGCCTCGCCACGCGTCGGCGGAGGAGTACCTCGAACGGCGGAACTCGCTGCACATCACCGAGGTGTCGCGGACGTTCCTGATGGCCTCCGGGATCCACACGTTCCTGGTCGACGGCGGGTTCCAGCCCGATCGGCTGCTGTCCGCCGCGGAGTTGTCGTCGTTGGCCGGGACGGTCTCGCACGAGATCGTGCGGCTGGAGCACCTAGCCGAGCAGCTGCAGCCGGTGGTGTCGCCCGAGGAGTTCGTTTCCGCGGTACGGGAGCGGCTCGCGTCCTCTGGTGCTGTCGGGGCGAAATCCATTGCGGCGTACCGGATCGGGCTGGCGTTGAGCGGGGTGCGGCCGGACGACGTCGACGTCGCGGGGGCGGTGCGGTCGTGGCAGTCGGGGCGGCTGGTCGACCCGGTGGTGATCTCGTTCCTCGCGTGGGAGGCGTTGGACGCCGGGCTGCCGTTGCAGTTCCACGTTGGCTATGGCGACTCGGATGCCGATCTGCACCAGTGCGATCCGTTGTTGTTGACGCCGTTCTTGCGTGCGACGGCCTCTCTTGGTGTGCCGGTGTTGTTGTTGCACAACTATCCGTTCCACCGGAACGCCGGCTACCTCGCGCAGGTGTTCCCGCATGTGTTCTGTGATCTCGGGCTGGCGACGCACGGGCTGGGCCATCAGGCGTCGCGGGTGCTCGCCGAGGCGTTGGAGATCGTGCCTTACGGCAAGTTCCTGTTCTCGTCCGATGCGTTCGGGTTGCCCGAGCTGTACTACCTCGGCGCGTTGCTGTTCCGTCGCGCGTTGTCGGACTTCCTGGCTGATGGGCTGCGCCGCGACGCGTTTCTTGAGGAGGACGCGCATCGGATCGCACGGCTCATCGCGTCGGAGAACGCGTCCCGTGTGTACCGACTGTAGGATGTCGAACGGGCGTTCGAGAGGGAGTGTTCATGGGTCGCAGTGCGAACCTGCCACGCGGCCTACGTGACCGTTTTCGTGCGCGTGATGGCGTGTGGCCCGACGACACGGGCTGCCGGATGCTGCACGTGGACATGGACGCCTTCTACGCGTCGGTGGAGATCCGCGAACGCCCTGAGCTGGCTTCCGTGCCCGTCGTCGTCGGTGGTGTCGGTGGGCGCGGTGTGGTGTGTTCGGCCAATTACCTCGCACGTGAGTACGGCGTTCGTTCCGCGATGCCGACCGCACACGCGCGCCGCCTCGCGCCGCACGCGGTGTACCTGCCGCCGCAGTTCCACCTCTACCAGGAGGTGTCGCGTGGGGTCATGGCGATCTTCCGCGACATCACGCCGCTGGTCGAACCGCTGTCGCTGGACGAGGCGTTCCTGGACGTCGGGGGCGCGTTGCGGCGGCTGGGCATGACGCCCGGCGCGGTGGGGGAGCTGGTCAGGGCTCGGGTTTTCGAGGCTCACGGCGTGTCGTGCTCGGTCGGGGTGGCGTCGACGAAGTTCCTGGCGAAACTTGCCTCCGGCATGTGCAAGCCGGACGGGATGATGGTCGTTCCCGCCACCGCGGTCCTGGAGTTCCTGCATCCGCTGCCGGTGTCGGCGTTGTGGGGTGTGGGCGCGAAAACCGCTGCGCGCCTTGAAGATCTGGGCCTGGACACGGTCGCAGACGTGGCCGCGACGCCGCTGCCCCGGTTGCGCCGGATGATCGGCGTCGCTCTCGCGGAGCACCTGTACACGTTGTCGCAGGGCGTCGACGACCGCGCGGTGGTGCCGGTGACGCGGGAGAAGTCGATCGGCGCGGAGGAGACGTTCGAGGTCGACCACTGGGACCGCGACGTGCTGCGCCGCGAGCTCCTCCGGCTGGCGGAACGGGCAACAGGTTCGTTGCGCGCCAAGGGTTTGCATGGCCGGACGGTGAGCATCAAGGTCCGCTTCTCCGACTTCACGACGATCACCCGCTCCCGCACGCTGCCGGTGTCGACCGACGTGACCCAGGAGGTCTACCGCACGGCCGTGGAACTGCTCGACACGCAGGTTCCGCCTGGAGCGGTCCGGCTGATCGGCGTCCGAATAGAGGGTCTTGACAACGCCGACTCCGCCCAGCAACTGATCTTCGACGCCCCGGAACGCGGCTGGCGCGAAGCCGAACAAGCCGCTGACCAGGCACGTTCCCGCTTCGGCTCGCTCGCCGTCCGCCCGGCCTCACTCCTGGGCAACGGTCCGGACAGGACAGTGGAGCCCGAACCGAAGCCCGAATGATCGCGACCTGTCCACAACCCGCGAGTTGTCCACAGCTTCCCGACACCCCGTGGCACCCCCGCTCCTCCGCGAGCAACCTGGACCCATGCGCCACCTCATCGACCTGGAAGCACTGGGCATCCTCTTCCGCCACCGAGTCGCCCCCGCCGCCGCCCTGATCCACATAGGACTGTCCGGTCGCGTGATCGACTCGCGGTGCCGCCACGGCACTCCCTGGCAGCGCCTGTTCCCCGGCATCCTCCTGCTCGGCAAGGACGAGCCCAGCCGCGAACAGCTCCTGCAGGCGGCCCTCATGTACGCGGGCGAGAGAGCCATGGCCACCGCGTTCGACGCGTTGTATCTGCACGGCATGAAATCCGTGCCACCACCGCGCGCCATCCACCTGCTCGTCCCGCGCCACTCCCGCGCGATCGGGTACGGCCCCCTGCACCTGGAACGCACCGACCGCATCCCCAAACCGATGATGAGCCGCGGCTTCCACATCGCACCCCTGGAACGCGCGGCCATCGACGCCGTCCGCCGCACCAAGTCGATAGCCGACACCAAAGCCATCCTGGAGGAGGCAGTCCACTTCGTCGGCATCCAAGCCCTGCGAACCGAACTGGCACTCGCCCCACGCAAAGGCACCGCCCTCGCCCGCCACATCCTCGGCGAGTCCCCGGCCCGCCAACTGGAACGCGCCGTGCTGGAGCGCCACCCCGTCACCCCGGCCCCACGCCGCCCAGCCCTGCCCGCAGGCGCCCCCGCCCCGACGGTCCGGCGCCCCAGCCCTACCCGCCGGACGTCAGCCTGCCACCATCGGTTGAACCCTTACCCCGCAACGACAATCCGCCGCCACGCGCTCGGTCCCTCACCTCGCCCGACCACCGCACACGGCCACTGCCCGGCGTAGCCACGCTCGCCGCCCAGTGCCGGACCTGTGGCTTCCCCTTTCACCGCAAGCCCTTGTGACCAGTAGGCGGTAGAAGGGTGCTCGCGCAAGCGTTTGCTGATCACTCCATCCGCTACCAACCGTGGTGCTCAAGCCTGTGACTCGGAACCGGAGCCGAGCCTCGGGTGGGTTACCCGGCCAAGGTCGCGTTACGAGCCGGTAGCCCTGCCGCGCTGGTCGTCGCTCGGCCCGGCTCGACGATCCCGAGCCGCTCCGACTGCCCACAGCCGGCTCCACCGAGCCGTCCAGACCGGTCGACTCAGGTCGAACCCGGCCGAACCTGGGTTCCTGCGACACCCGACCGCACCCCGGTTCCGGCCAAACTCAAGCGGCCCAAACCGCGCGATCCCAACGAAAGGAGCCGCCCACACCCGAGCCGACGGAAGCCGATCTATCGTCCGACCCTCGCCGCCTTCGAAGCACCCTTCATCGCGTCCCCGCGCATGCTGAGGAAGGTGATCACCGGCATCTCGAAGTAGTCCCACGGCGCCGCATCGGCCTGCGCCCCCAAAGCCCGGAACTGGGCGACGGCCTCGTCGAACCGGCGAAGCTTCAGCAAGGCGAAGATCGCGTACCCGCGGTCGCTCCGGACCGCGACCGTGTCAGCGCCTTCATCGGCCAGCCGGGCGATCAGGGCGTCCAGTGCGGCAACGACCTCGGGTGCCCTCCACATGGAGGGGTCGCTGCTCTCGGCCTCCTGGGCGGCCTGCAGCGGCAGGCCGGCGAACTTGGGCGACCTGGCGGCCGCCTCCAGTGCGAACGAGAGGGCGAGCTCGTTGGTGCCGTGCCACTTGGCGCACCAGTACTGCAGGGCCTGCAGGTGGCCGTTGTGGTGCAGCGGGGCGCGGGCGGTCAGCTCGGACCACAGCGTGCGGAACTCGTCGTTCCCGGCGCCGAGGCCGCGGGCCAGGGTCAGCAGCGTGTTCCACGGCGTCGGGTCGTCGGGCAGCACGGCCGCGGCGGCGCGGGCGGCGTCTCGGGCTTCGCCGAGGAGGCGGTGGAAGCCGGCGACCTGTTCCTCGGTGACCTCGGAGCCCAGGCCGCTGCCGCGGATGTCCCAGGCCAGGGACACCAGGGACATCGCGTAGACCACGGCCCAGTGCAGGTCGCCGGGGCGGGCGGTCTGCCAGGCGTTGAGCCAGGCGTCGTCCTTCGCGGCGAGGTCGGCGAGTGCCCACACCACGCGCTGGCGGCGGTCCCAGTCGCCGAGGGTCGACGCCACCAGGTCGGCGGCGTTCTCCCAGTTGCCGCACACCACGTCGGCCTTCACGGCGGCGAGTGCCGGGTCCTCGATCGGGGACTCGGAGGTCACCTCGGTGTCGGGGACCAGCCCGAAGCGCTCGGGGTGGGTCTTGGGCAGCAGGTAGGTGGCGACGACCTCCGGAGGGAGTTCGTCGATCTCCACGCCACGGCGCTTGGCCTCGCGCATCAGTCGAATGATCGTGAGGGCCTCTTTGGGCTTGAACAGAAGGGAGAGAACCACGGGAAAGCTCCAGTCAGTGCGTGGGGCGGTAGTCGGGCGCGACACCGGCGACGGCGAGCGCGTCGCGCAGGCCCTGGGTGTTGCCGTGGTCGGCGACGGCGGCGTCCAGGTGGTCGGCCATGTCGAAGTCGTTGGAGGAGGTGACGAACGTGGTGCGTCCCAGCCAGTCGAGCTCCCAGTGAGCGAGGCCCGCGTCGGAGAACGCGAGTGCGACGAGAGCGGCCAGCTCGGCCAGTACCTCGCCGCGGGCCATCTCGCGGCGGGCGCGTGGGCCCGCCGACCTGTTGCCGGGGACGGAGGAGTCCGGTCCGAGGTCGCCGAGCTTGCCCGCGTCCAGTGCGTCGAGCACGGTCGTGAGTGACGGTGGCTTGCTCATGACCGAGGCTGCCGCGTTCAGCAGGCGTTCGGTGCCGCGCACCACGCGGGCGCGGGCGCCGATGTGGCCGAGCGTGGCCCAGTCGACGCGTTCCTTGGCTTCGGCCTCGGAGCGCAGGGTGTTCAGAACGGAGGCGTCCAGGAGCGGCATCGGGTCCGACAGCAGCTCCAGCGCGGGGCGGTCGCCCCAGCCGGACTCGGGCTCGGCGTCGAGCGCGTCGATGGCGGCGATGCGGTCCGGTAGCGGCGGGTGCGAGTCGTAGGGGCCGCGGTCCGGGTCGGACGGGTGCTGGCGGATCTCCTCCAGCTCGGCGTGGAGCTCGGGGGAGGTGCGCAGGCGGGCGAACCCGTCGAAGAACGTCGCGGGCAGGTAGCCGAGCTCCCACGCGACGGTGAGGTGGCGGTTGGTGAAGAGGTCCCAGGCGGCGTCGATCACCGGCAGTTCCCGCAGCGCGCGTCGCGGCGGCCGACGAACCGGCCAGTTCGGCGGCGAAGGTGTCGGCGGCGAACTCCTGGCGGCGGCTGATCGCCTGGGAGACGCGGAGGTAGATCTTGGCGTAGCCGCGGAACAGCTTGCCGATCATCCGCTGGAACCAGCTGTCGGTGTCCATCTGGGAGCCGATGCGCAGCATGGCCTCGCGGCCGGAGACGACGACGCCGGCGAGACGCGTGTCCTTGTTCGCGTAGTGGCCGAGCTCGTGGGCGAGCACGGAGATCAGCTGCTTCTCGGTCAAGGAGGTGAGCAGCGGAGCACCGATGAACATCCGGCGCTTCAGCACGCGCAGACCGAGGAACCGGGTGTCCTCGGAGACGCCCGCGTTCACCGCGGCGAGGATCCGGATCTCGTCCGGTGGGCGCGTGCCGAGGTCGGCGGCCAGGCGGCGGACGAGGTCCCACAGCGCGGGCTGTTCGGCGGGCGTGACGACGATGCCGGGCAGCTCGTCACGCGAGCGACGCTCCAGCGTGATCAGAGCCTTGACCAGCGCATACACGGCCGGAACCACGACGATCGCCAGCTTGATGCCGACGAAGGGCCGGTTGACCAACGCGTAGATCTCGAAGGTGACGAGCCCGCCGATCAGCCCGAAGGCGAGCACGTAGAAGCCGACGAGCAACGCGACAGCGATGGCAGCACGCAGCGATACACGCATGAGTAGAGCGACCTTCCCCCAGGTACCGCGTACAGCAGCGGCAGAAAGAAGTGTGCATCAAGGACTGTCACGACTCAACGCCGGATCGGCGTCGCTAAGCAGACGACGCCGGGCCGGGTAGCTGTGTCAACCAGCCGATCGGCCACTCCGTGTACCTCTGCGGGATGAGAAACCGGTTCGCAGCTGTGGCCTTCAGACGGAGGCCAGGTGACGCAGAGTGTCCCTACGGTCACTCGGGCAACCTCATCGAACACTGAGAGGTACCCAGTGAGAGCAGGACCGCGAGGTGCCCGTCGGGGGATCACCGCGCTCGCGTTGTCGGCAGGTCTGGTCGCCACGACCGCAGCCGTCGCGCAAGCAGAGGAACCGGCGGCACCGCAAGGAAAAGAGCGCGACCACAGCGTCACGCTGATCACCGGCGACCGGGTGGAGCTGGCGGGTGGCCGCGTCGTGCGGTACGTGCCGGGGCCGGGCCGGGGCAAGGTTCCGGTGCGGACCTTCACGGAGAACGGGCACCAGCACGTCGTGCCCGCCGATGCGCTTGCGTTGCTGGCGCAGGGCAAGCTCGACCCGCGGCTCTTCGACGTCACGTCGATGGTCGCGTTCGGGTATGACGACGCGCGGCGTGACACGGTGCCGGTGATCGTGCGGCCGGCGGCGGGCGCGCGATCGGACGTCACGGCGTTGCGGACCGAGAGCACCGTTCCCGCGGCCAACCTGGTCACCGGAACCGTCGGAAGTCGGGCGACGCCTGGGAGTCGTTGCGCGGCGGCGCGGTCGAGAAGGTGTGGCTCGACGGCGTGCGCAAGGTGACGCTCGACCGCAGCACCAAGCAGATCGGCGCGCCTGAGGCGTGGCAGGCCGGCGTCACCGGCAAGGGCGTGAAGGTCGCCGTGGTCGACACGGGCGTCGACGAGAAGCACCCGGACCTGCAGGGCAAGCAGGTGGCGGAGAAGAACTTCACCGACTCGCCGGACGCCACCGACGAGGTCGGCCACGGCACGCACGTCGCGTCGACGATCGCGAGCAAGGGCGAGAAGTACCGCGGTGTCGCGCCGGACGCGGAGATCCTCGACGCCAAGGTCTGCCAGCCGGGCGGGCTGCACCGAGTCCGCGATCCTCGCCGGCATGCAGTGGGCGGCCGACCAGGGCGCCCAGGTGATCAACATGAGCCTCGGCGGTCCGGACAGTGCGGACATCGACCCGATCGAGGAGGCAGTCAACCGCATCTCCCGCGACACGGGCGCGCTGTTCGTGGTGGCGGCGGGCAACTCGGGGCGGCCGGAGACCATCGGGTCGCCGGGCAGCGCGGAGGCGTCGCTGACCGTGGGCGCGGTGGATCGCAACGACGGCATCGCGCCGTTCTCCAGCCGTGGGCCGGCAGCGGACGGTGCGGTGAAGCCGGACATCACCGCTCCCGGCGTGGACATCGTGGCGGCGGAGGCCGGCACGCAGGGCCACGTCGCGATGTCCGGCACGTCGATGGCCACGCCGCACGTGGCCGGTGTCGTCGCGCTGCTCAAGCAGCAGCACCCGGACTGGAGCGGCGACCGGATCAAGGCGACGCTGATGGCGTCGGCCAAGGCGAACCCGGCGCTGGGGCCGTTCGACCAGGGCACCGGCCGGGTGGATGTGCCGAAGGCGTTGGCACAGCAGGTGATCGCCGAGCCGGGCAACATCAACTTCGGCGTCCAGCAGTGGCCGCACGACGACGACCAGAAGGTCGTCCGCGAGGTCACGTACCGCAACGCGGGCAAGGAACCCGTGACGCTCGACCTGACCGTCGACGTCACCGGCCCGGACGGAAAGCCCGTCCCCGCCGGCCTGCTCTCGGTGTCGCCGACGAAGCTCACCGTCCCGGCGGGCGGCGAGGCCAAGGCCACGATCACCGCGGACACCAAGGTGAACGCCGCCGATGGTGCGTACAGCGGTGCGCTTGTCGCATCGAACGGCACGCGAGCGTTGGTCAGCGTCAACCGCGAGGTGGAGAGCTACGACGTCGACGCCTCGGTGCTCGGCGTCGACGGCAACCCGGCGGCGAACCACAGCACGTTCTTCGTCAACACCAAGACCGGCAAGGGGTACTCGGCGCAGGCGAAGAACGTCCGCCTCCCCAAGGGCGAGTACACGGTGGAAAGCGCTGTCTTCACGCCGGACAACAAGGTCGCGCTGCTGATCCAGCCGAAGCTCCAGGTGACCGGCAAGGCCGCGGTCACGGTCGACGCGCGCACGGCCAGGCCGGTCGCGCTGAAAACCCCGGATCCGGCGGCGAAGGGCATGATCGGCACCGTCTCCTTCACCCGTGAGATCGCGGGCAGGCCGACCAGTTCGGGCTGGGCGTTCTTCGACGGCCTGGCGAACCAGGTGCTGACCGCGCAACTGGGCGCGGACGCACCGGGCTTCACCACGACGTTCGCCGAGCAGGCCCAGGGCACACCGCGCGACGAGAAGACGCCGGTGAGCTACCGCCTGATGTGGACCGAGCGCGGCCTGCCGACCGGCTACGAGCGCACGGTCAAGGCAACCGAGCTCGCAGAGATGTCGAGCGGCTTCCGCGCCGGCGGCGAGGGTTACCGGCACGCGGTCGCCGTGATGCCCCAACCGACCGACGGCAGCGGCGGCTTCGCCTGGTACGCACACGTTCCCGAGGGCGGTCGCAGCGTCGACCTGGTCACGACCTCGGGCGGCAAGTGGAGCTGGATCTACGACCGCAGCACGCCGGACACCCTCGAGTACTCGACCGAGACGCCCGCCAAGGCGTTCAAGGCGGGCAAGAAGTACTCGCAGACGTTCGGCACCGCGATCCTCGGCCCGTCCGTGCCCGAGGCCCCCGGCTTCGGACTCGCCCGGTACGAGGACCAGATCGCCGTCCGGGTGCCGCTCTTCACCGACGGCAACGGCGGCGAGGGCCGGTTCAACACGGGAACCGCGCGCAACACGTTGTTCCACAACGGCACGAAGGTCGGCGAGACCAACCGCCCGTTCGGGATCTTCGACGTCCCGGCGGCGGCAGGCGCCTACCGGGCCGAGATGGAGCACAGCCGCGAGGGTGAACTGTCCACGAAGGTCAGCGGCACGTGGACCTTCAAGTCCAAGCACACCAGCGAGATCACGAAGCTGCCGCTCTCGGTGGTGCGCTACCTGCCCAAGCTCGACGACAAGGACACCGCCCACGGCCGTGTGCTCGTCGTCCCGCTGAAGGTCGAGCAGGCGCAGGGCACGCCGAAGGTCAGGCGCGTCACCGTCGAGGTCTCCTTCGACGACGGCAAGACCTGGAAGCAGGTCCCCGTCGCCGGCGACAAAGCGGTCGTGCGGCACCCGAACGGCACGAAGTTCGCGTCGTTGCGTTCGAAGACCACGGACGCGGCGGGCAACACCGGTGAGGTGACGATCATCCGCGCCTACAAGATCGCAGGCTGATCGCACCGAACTCGCCGGGCTGAACCAGCCTGGCTGATCCAGCCGAGCGAAAGTGTCAGACCTGCTGACTAGCATCGGATTCGGGGGCGCCGCGCTCCGGCCTCACAGGGCCTGGGAACCCCCAAAATCCAGCTTACTCAGCAGGTCTGACAATTTCAGGCCGGTCGGTGCCAGCCCGCGCGGAACGGCACCGATCAACGGCACCGACCGGACGGCACCGCGCTACGGCCGCCGGTACTGGGCGGGCGAGCCGGCCGTCGCCGGATCCTCGTAGCTGCCCGCCTTCCCGCGGTCGGCGTGGAACGTCGTCAGCGTCGTCACCGGGGAAGCCGCGTCACGCCGGTCCCCGATCACCCGCATGTGCGTGGACCACCGCTGCGGCGTGACCTCATAGACGTCGTACCCGTACCTGTTGCCCTCGAAGTACTTCAGGTGCGGGTTGGCCGCACCCATCACCGGCCCGTTGACCGCGTTCCACTCCGGCGAGTACGCCCCGGACGTGACCGAGTGCGCGGTGAACTCGGTGCCGATCACCGGTGACGTCACGTCGTCGAAGTCGGGCCGGATGTCGTCGACGAACGCCGAGTGCCAGTCGCCCGTCAGCACCACCAGATCCTTCAGACCGGACGAATGCACGTGCCCGAGCACCTCGCGGCGTTCAGCCAGGAACCCGTCCCACTGGTCGGTGAAGTAGTAGCCACCGCCCGGCCGGGCGAGCTGCGACAGCATGATCGAGTTGATCCAGCACTGCCAGGCCTCGCGCGGGACGCGACCCGTCCAGCAGCCACTGCTTCTGGGTAGCGCCGAGGATCGTGCCGGCGGGAGGTTCTGCGCCGACCGGTACTGCCGCAGGTCGAGCACGGTCAGGTCCAGCAGGTCGCCCCACTGCCGCCGCCGGTAGATCTGCGGCTCAGCGCGCTGCCCGAGCGGATCGGCAGGTGTTCGTACCAGGCCTGGTAGGCCGCCGCCCGCCGCTTCACGAACGGGGCCGGCTGGTGCCGCTGTAGTCGTTCACGACCTCGTGGTCGTCCCACGTCAGGAACAACGGGTGCGCGGCGTGGGCGTCGCGCAACGACGGGTCGCCCTTGTACAAGGCGTGGCGGCGGCGGTAGTGCGGGCAGCGTGGTCACCGCGGGGCCTTCGTGGTCGCGCACGTGCTCGCCGCCGACCTGCCCGTGCTCGTAGATGTAGTCGCCGAGGTGCACGACGAAGTCGAGGTTCTTCGCGGGCGATCCCGCGGTGGGCCGCGTAGAAGCCGTCGTGGAACGCCTGGCAGTTCGCCGCGGCGAAGCGCACGCGCCGGACGTGCCCGGCGGGCGCCGTGCGGGTCCGGCCGACGCGGCTGCGTCTTGCCGAGCGCGCGGAACCGGTAGTAGTAGGTGCCGCCGGGTTCGAGCCCGTGAACGCGACGTGCACGCTGTGCCCCAGCAGGTCGGTGGCGGCGACCGTGCCGCACGCGACCCGGCGCCGGACGCGGAGTCGGTCGCGACGGCCCACTCGACCTCGACGATCTCGGGCAGCGGCTGGGCCTCGGCGAGCGGCTCGCGGCGCGAGTCGTGTCCAGAGCACCACGCTGTCCGGCAGCGGATCCCCGGATCCGACGCCGAGGGTGAACGGCGCCGGTCCCACAGCGCCGAGCGTCGGCGGCGGCCTGCCTCGGCCTGGGCGAGCGTCAGCCCGCGCTCAGCGGCCAGGCACGCCCAGTGCGCCGGCGGCGGCGGCGGCGCGCAGCAGATCCCGCGGTTCAGCATCAGCGGCTCTCCGATCGTGAACGAGAGGTTGTCGGCGTAGCCGTCGTTCGACGTGCCGCCACCGGATCGGGTCAGCTGGAGGGTGACGACGGCGGTCCGGCTGCCGGGTGGCACGGTGCCGCGCGCGGTCTGTTCCACGAGTCCGGTGCGGTTGCCGCGTTCCTCGGCGGTCACCGGGCCGAGCACGACGAGCCCGCGTGGGGTGCCGGAGCTGTCGAGGAACTCGACGGACAGCCGTGCGCCGTCCTGCTGCGAGGCGTAGCCGCCCAGCCACGCGGAGACGGCGAACCGAGACGCGCGCCGGGGCAGCGTCACGGTCTGTCGCAGCGTGCTGAGATGCGTGTCGCCGCCGCCGAAGAAGGACGTGCCGCGCCGGGCCGGGCCGGGGTCACCGGGGCCCGGATACCCCTGGCCGGTGTCGTACCGCAGCACGACAGGGGCGCCGGCGACGGTGAGCCAGCCGGTCAGGCCCTGCTCGGCGTCGCCGTTGACGATGAGTTCGGTCATGGCGTTGATCCGAGCAACCGGGGCTTGCGGGCCCGGATCGTGCGCTCGAACGAGATGTGAACGGAGGGCCACAAGGCCCTGTTTGAGGCCTCACGAGGGCCTAACCACTGCCCCAGGAGGATGATGGTGACAGAACCGACCGTATGAGAAGGCCGACTGGGTAGTCGCCGGAGCCTGCGGCTCGTATCCTGGGGGGTGACGTCCCCAGGGTGGGCCGTCCGCCGGGATCGGCGGCAACCGCGAACACCCGGCGCCCGCGACCGCTGTGCCGGAGGAGGAAGCATGCCACTCTCCGAGCACGAGCAGCGACTGCTCGACCAGATCGAGCGCGCGCTCTACGCCGAAGACCCGAAGTTCGCATCCACCGTGCGAGGCGCAAAGCTGCGCAGGCCGTCCAGGCGACGCCGCGTGCAGGGCATCGTGTTGTTCGTGGCAGGTGTGGCGGCGCTCGTCGCTGGGGTGATCTTCCCGAAGCTCGCGATCGTCGGTATCCCCGTCGTGAGCGTCTTCGGTTTCCTGCTGATGTTCTTCGGCGTGCTCATCACACTCACGACACTTCGTCGCGGTGACCAGGTGGCCGAAGGAACCCAGGAGGACGGCAAACCCGCACGCAGCCGCAGCTCGTTCTCCGAACGGATGGAGGAGCGCTTCCGCAAGCGCTTCGACGACGAGCAGCAATAAGCCTTCAGAGCAAAGCGAAGGGCCCGCCTCCCCATCGGAGGCGGGCCCTTCGCTTTGTCAGGCTCTAGACCGGAACCGGGTCCTGTTCCGGGACGTCGGCCACCGGTGCGGGCGTCGGCTTCAGCACCGACTTCGGGAACAGCCGGGCCCGCAACGACAGGGGCGCGTTCTGCCGCAACGACTGCCGCACCGCCGTGAGCGCCGCGGGCAGTGCCGGGTCCGCGGACGGGTTGGCGCTGTACCAGGACCGCTCGATCGCCCCGATCATCACGCGCAGCCCGTCTCGGCCCGCGTCGTCGAGGTTGTGCTCGCGGACCAGGCGCCGGGCAGCCGCCCGGATCGTCTCGGCCGTGGGCACGGTCGCGCCCCGGTCGAGCGACTCCGCCATCAGCTCGCTCCACGCCGCGGTGGCCGCCCTGGGACTGAGCGCCGCCACGGTGTGCAGGCGGTTGTGCCGCCGCACGGACCGCACCAGCACAGGCGTCAGCGCCAAGCCGACGACCACCAGCAGCACCGCGAGCCACCACGAGATCACCGCCGCGGCCAGCCCGACGCCGACCAGCCACAGCGCGGCCGCGGCCGGTATCAGCAGTTTGCGTGCCCAGGACACGCCCAGCAGGCCCGCGCCGATCACGCCGAGCAGCGCGAGTGCGAGGAAGAGCGACAGCAGGAACGCCAGCGCCAGCACGATGCCCAACGCCCACAGGTGCCATGGCGGCGTCGTCTCTGCCTGCGGCAGTGCCTGGCCGGTGTCGTTCTCACCGTCGGGCGAGGTCGAGGGCGCGACCGAGCCGGTGGCGGACGGCCCGGTGGCCGTCGTCGAGGTGTTCGCGGTCGGCTCGTCCTCCGCACCGGGCGCCTGTTCGCGCATGTACGGCGGCACGACGCCGCGACCGTCGTTGACCGGGGTCGGGTCGAAGGTCATCCAGCCGTGGTTCGGGAAGAAGATCTCGACCCACGCGTGGGCGTCGTCGGTGCTGACCACGCGGTAGCTGTTGTCGGCGGCCGCGACGCCCGCGGTGAAGCCGATCGCGACACGGGAGGGCAGGCCGACCGCGCGGGCCATGGCGGCCATCGCGGAGGCGAACTGCTCGCAGTAGCCGACCTTGCCGCGGGTCACGAAGTCGGTCAGCGCGTCCTTGGTGACGTCGCCCTGCGTCTTGAGCTCGTACTTGAACCCGCTGGTCGGGCTGTTGAAGAACGCGGAGAGCGCGGCGGCCTTGTCGAAGTCGTTGGTGGCGTCGGCCACGACCTTGTTCGCGAGCTCGACGACCTCCTTCTCGACGCCGTCGAACTTGTAGTACTCGGGGTCGACGAGGGTCTTGGGGCCCGATGCCAGGCGCAGCTGGTTCTTCGTCGGGGTCGACAGCACCGTGTCGATCTCGTACGGCTCCGGCTCCTGCTCCCGCTGCGTGAAGATCACGCCCTTGCGCGGGTCGAAGCGGTAGTCGTCGTCCGGGGTGTCGATCCGGCGGACCGCGCCGTAGGTGGGCAGCCAGAAGCTCTCCCAGCCGCGCGGCTCGATGTTGATCCGGGTCGTCTTGCCCTCGCCGCGGTCGCCAGGCTGGCGTTCCAGCTCGCCGCGCGCGGGCTGGCCGCCGGGGTCGCTGCCGCGTTCCCAGCCCTTGTTCGGGACGTAGCGCGCGAGCGTGGAGGCGCGCATGTAAGCGTTCTCCGGCAGGCCGCGCACGTAGAACACCTCGGCGGTCTTGCCGCGGTTCAGCATGCCGCGCAACGACGTCATCTCGTTCAGGCCGATACCGCCACGGCCACCGGCGCCACTACCGCTGAGCGGCAGTCGCCCGACCGTGCCGACAATCGTGACGCCCGCGCCGACGATCAGCGCGATCACCATCGCGATGCTCGCCACGCTCGTCGCCGAGCTGCCGGTCCCGCTCGCCGACCCGGACCCCAGCCGCCCGCGCCACGCCTCGTGCCGGTGCTGGCCGTCCACCGCGAGCAGCATCGCGAACGCCGCCGCGCCGAGGATGAACGTCCAGAACGGCAGCATCTCGTCGGCCAGCGACGCAGGCACCGCGAACACGCACAGCAGGACGAGCCCGGACGCCGCCGGGGCCGCCGCCGCGACGGCGAGGGTGTCCACCAGCACCGCGACCAGGCCGATCGCCAGCACCACGAGCGCCTGGATCGCGGGCGAAGCGTGCACGGGTGGCACCCCGGACTGCACCTGGGTGACCGACTCGGCGAGCACGTTGCCGAGCTCGCCCAGCGCGTCGGGGCCGGGCAGGAAGAGCAACACACCCGACCGCGTGTGCAACGCGGTCAGCAGGCACACCAGCACGAAGACCTGCGCGATCGCGACCAGCGGCGGGGTGAGCCGGGTCGCCCGCAGGAACGTGCCGGTCACCGTGATCGCCACGATCACGACGCCGATGCGCACCAGCCACAGGTCGCCCTCGATCACGCCCGACAACGCGGTCGACGCGCAGAGCACCGCCAGCGCCGCGATCCACGGCGTCGCGGAGCTGAACCACTCAGGGCTCTGGTTCCTCGTCGTCGGGGTCGGCGAAGGGGCCGGAGCAGAGGTTCTGGTCGCCATCGGTCAGCCCACCTCCGAACGCACGGACGGCCCTCGGTTGCTGGCCGAAGCACACAGTTCCTGCCACACCTGCTGCATCGACGCGGACGGCCGGGCGATCGACACGCCCCAGCCCGCGCCGGTCAGCAGCCTCCTGGCGTCCTCGGGGTCGGGCGCCGTGGCATCCGACCCGCCCGCCCACGCGTTGACGTCCAGCAGCACGGCCATGCTGCGCATGCCGCGCGGCCGGTAGCGGACGAGCTCGTCGATCGACGTCGGCGACACGCCACCCAGCACCGCGATGATCTCCTGCCCGGCGCCGGGGTCGACGCCACCCGCGAGCTCCTTGCGGTGCGAGGCCTGCAACGCCGCCAGAGAGTCCAGCACGACGTGGCCGCTGTGCCCGCCGTCCTGCGCGCCGCCCGCGAGTACCCGGCCGTCCTCGGAGACCAGGCGCACCTGGTGGCCGAAGTGGTGCAGGTGCAGACAGATCGACGCGGCGAACGAGATCGCCCACTCCAGCGACGCCGTCGGGCCACTGCCCCGGTGTGCGTGGATCCGGTGGTCCAGCAGGATCGTCGTACCACCGCGCCACGGGCGTTCTTCGACGCGCACCATCAGCTCGTCGCGGCGCGCGGTCGAGCGCCAGTGGACCTTGCGCAGGTCGTCGCCCTGCCGGTACTGGCGCACCACCGCGTCGTCCTCGCCCTGCCCGGCCCGCAGCCGCACCGAGCCGTCGTCGCCCGCGCCCATCCCGGAACCGCCGGGCAGGCCGGACAACCGCACGACCCGCGGCACCACGACCAGCCTGGACCGCCCGGCCAGCTCGCGGTCGAACTCCGCGAGACCGAACGGGTCGGTGATCCGGGCCATCAGCGGGCCGACCTGCTGGATGCCGCGCATGACCGGTTTGAGCGGGTAGCGCAACGTCGTAGGGGTGTTGCGCGGCAACCGTTCGACGAGGAACCGCGGCCGTGCGCCCAGGGCGTACGGGACGGTGTCCTCCAGCATCAGCCCGCCCGTCGGGAGACGGCCGGTGCTGCGCAGGTCCAGCTTCACCTCGGACGCGGCCCCGACCGGCACCCGGCTGGGCGCGAGGAACCGGGCCGCGTGCAACCCGACCCGCGCCCGCGTCGCGAGCCACGCGGCCAGCAGCGGGAGCGCGATCACGAAGGCCGCGACACGCAGCAGGTCGCGTTCGTTGAGCACCACAGCGCACGCTCCGGCGGCGAACCCCGCGGCCAGCAAGCATCTTCCGCGTGTGGTCAAACCGGAGAGTGCGGTGCGCATCGTTAGCGTGGTGTCCCTGCGTTGTTGTTGATGCTGCGGACGAATTGCGCGCTCGGGTCGAGCGCGGCCGTCGGTACCGGCACCCGCTGCAACAGTGCCCTGATCAGCTCGGCGGGGGACCGGCGAGCTGCCTGCGCCTCCGCTGTCAGCACCAGCCGGTGCGCGAGCACCGGGATCGCGATCGAGTGGATGTCGTCCGGCACAACGAAGTCACGGCCCGCCAGCGCGGCTTGTGCCCTTGCCGCGCGCACCAGGTGCAACGTGGACCGCGGCGACGCGCCCAGCCGAAGCTCCGGCAGCCGGCGCGTGGCCGACACCAGCTCGACGGCGTAACGGCGTACCTCGGGGGAGAGGTGCACCTGGCGCACGGCCTTGATCAGCCGCAGGATCTGGGCCGCGTCCGAGACGGGCCGCAGGTCGTCGAGCGGGTTGTGGCCCGCGTGCTCGTCGACCATCGCGAGCTCGGCCGCGGGGTCCGGGTAGCCGATCGACACACGCGCGGTGAACCTGTCGCGCTGCGCTTCCGGCAGGGCGTAGGTGCCCTCCATCTCGATCGGGTTCTGCGTCGCGATCACCATGAACGGCGAGCCGAGCGGATAGGTGTGCGCGTCGACCGTGACCTGGTGCTCCTCCATGCATTCCAGCAGTGCTGACTGCGTCTTGGGGGAGGCACGGTTGATCTCGTCGCCGACCACGATGTTCGCGAAGATCGGGCCCGGCCGGAACTCGAAGTCGTTCTCCTGCCGGTTGTAGATCGACGAGCCGGTGATGTCGCTCGGCAACAGGTCCGGCGTGAACTGCACGCGACTGACGGTGCAGTCGATCGAGCGGGCAAGCGCTTTCGCGAGCGAGGTCTTGCCGACGCCCGGCACGTCCTCCACAAGCAGGTGCCCCTCGGCGAGCAACGCCACCAGCGCGAGACGGACCACGTCCGGTTTGCCGACGAGCACGCGTTCGACGTTGGCGGCGATCCGCTGGACCGCGCCGTGCAGCTCGCCCAGGATCTGATCAACCGGCGCATGACTGTTCGCGCTTGGGCTTCCCGGTGTCACTAAACCTCCAGCAGCCGTGTCCGGAACACGGACGTGTGAGCGTTTCACGCAGTGTGTCAAACCACGGCTAAGTGCCCTACACCTGCGGGCCGCTTCCGGTTCGCACCACGAGTTTCCACCTTCCCCCACCAATCCGTCCCAGCACGATGGTTTGACCGAAATTGCTAGGCCGTTCGAGTGGGAAATTCGGGCCCAATCCTCACTCGCGCAGGTGGTGGCTGACCTGCTCCCCCACCATCCCCCCACGCCTCCCCACTTCATCTACCTGGGCAAACGGGTCACGAGTTCGTGTGTAAACACCTGTTTCAGCGTTGACTGTGGTGAAAAGTGGGGTACTGTGGCGGCCGGTGGGGCAGACGGGGGCTCCACTGCCGGTCCGTCGCCCGGCAAGGGAGGTGGATGCCGTGTTCCTCGGCACTCACTACCCGCGCCTGGACGACAAGGGTCGGCTGACACTGCCTGCGAAGTTCCGGGACGAACTGGCGGGAGGTCTCATGGTCACCAAGGGCCAGGACCACTGCCTGTACGTGTTTCCCCGGGCTGAGTTCGAGCAGATGGCGAGGAAGGTCGCCGAGGCGCCGTTCACCAACGACGCCGTACGCGCCTACCAGCGTTATCTGTTCGCAGGTACGGACGAGCAGCGTCCGGACGGTCAGGGCCGCGTTCTGATCGCACCGGAACTGCGGCGGTATGCCGGGCTGACCAAGGAGTGCGTGGTCGTCGGCGCGTTCACCAGGATGGAGATCTGGGACGCGGCGGCCTGGCAGACCTATCTCGAAGAGCATGAGGACGGCTACGCCGAGGCTCGCGAGGAGGTCATACCGGGCGTCTTCTGATGGCGGTCAGCCGAGCAACAGGCCGGATGTTCAATCGCGATTCGGGTGCCGTGAGGCCTCGGTCCGCTCGAGTATCGGCCCTGGCGCACCTTCCCCGGCGCCAGGTTCGACGGGCGGGCGGGGACCTGACGTCACCCGAACGCGCATCAGGGGAGTAGAGGGACGATGGATCAGCCGCGGCACGTTCCGGTGCTGCTGGACCGCGTCCTGGAACTGCTCGCTCCAGCGCTCACCGGCAAGCCCGCCGTTCTCGTCGACACGACGCTCGGCATGGGCGGTCACTCCGACGCGTTGCTGAGCGCGCACCCGGAGCTCACCCTCATCGGTCTCGACCGTGACCCGCAGGCCATCGAGCTCGCTTCGGCGCGTCTGGCCCGGCACGGCGACCGCGTCCACTTCGTCAACGTCACCTACGACCACATCGACGAGGCCGTCGGCGATCTCGGCTACTCGCATGTGGACGGTGTGCTGATGGACCTCGGCGTGTCCTCGTTGCAGCTCGACGAGGAAGAGCGCGGGTTCGCGTACTCGAAGGACGCTCCGCTCGACATGCGGATGTCCAAGGGCACCGGCATGACGGCGGCGGACGTGCTCAACACGTACTCGCACGGCGATCTCGCGCGCGTTCTCTCGACCTACGGCGAGGAGCGGTTCGCGGGCAAGATCGCGTCCGCGATCCTGCGGGAGCGCGACAAGGAGCCGTTCACGAACAGCGGCCGGCTCGTCGAGCTGCTCTACGCCGTGGTGCCCGCGGCATCGCGGCGCACCGGTGGACATCCGGCGAAGCGCACGTTCCAGGCGTTGCGCATCGAGGTCAACGGCGAGCTGGAGTCGTTGCGGCTCGCGCTGCCCGCCGCGCTGGGAGTGCTGGGCATGGGCGGCCGGATCGTCGTGGAGTCCTACCAGTCCCTTGAGGACCGGATGGTGAAGCACGCGCTCGCGGACCTGGCCAAGTCGAAGACGCCGCAGGGTCTGCCCGTCGAGCTGCCCGGCTACGGGCCGGAGCTGAAGCTCGTCACGAAGGGCGCGGAGGTCGCGTCCGAGCAGGAGATCGAGGACAACCCGCGTGCCGCCCCCGTGCGGCTGCGGGCCGCGGAACGGATCGGAGCACCGAGATGACGGCACCCGCGAGGGTCGGTGGGCCGTCGCCCCGTGACTCCTCCCAGGACCGCGACGAGCACGACCGGGCGCGGCGGCGGACGGCCGCGGCCGAGCGCGCCTATGCCCGTCGTGCGCAGCGCGCCCAGAACCTGCGTGGCTCGGCCGCGCCGCAGCAGCTGCAGCGGCAGGCGCCGAAGGCGCCGTTCGTCGTCATGGTGATGCTCGTGCTCGGCGCGGGCGTCGCCGGGATCATGTACTTCTCCACTCAGGCCGCCGCGGACTCCTACCGTCTGCAGGAGGCGAAGGCGGAGCAGGAGAAGCTGACGTTGCGGGTGGAGCAGCTGCGCCGCGAGGTGGCGTTGCTGGAGTCGCCGATCGACCTCGCTCGCAGGGCCACCGAGATGGGCCTGGTGGAACCGCAGAACCCGGCCCGGCTGCGGGTGCTGCCGGACGGCACGGTCGAGGAGTTCGGCAAGCCGACCGCTCCGACGAAGTCCACGCCTCCGCCTCCGCCGTCGCCCGAGCAGCCCGCTGGGCAGACGCCGCCCGCGGGCAACCAGACTCCGCCCGCCGGTAACCAGACGCCGCCCGCGGGTGATCAGCAGACGCCTCCGGCCGGCAACCAGACCCCACCCGCGGGCAACCAGACGCCTCCGGCGGGTGGCTGATGCCAGGACCGCAGCAGCGGGGCCCGCGCCGGCCGTTGTCGGTGCGCGGCTCCCGTCCGGGTACGCGCACGGGCGGGAACAGCAAGGTCCGCATCGCTATCGGCCGCCTGTTGCTGATCGGCGCGCTGGTCGCCGCGGGCCTGAAGCTCGTGCAGGTGCAGGGCATCCAGGCGGACGAGCTGTCCGCGCAGGCCCGGTTGCAGCGCACGACGCACCTGAACATCCCGGCCGAGCGCGGCGCGATCCTCGACCGCAACGGCAACCAGCTCGCGTTCTCCGTCGAGGTGCGCGCGCTCTACATCCTCCCGCAGCGCGCCAGGAAGAACTGGGACGCGGAACGCGAGAAGAACCCGGACCAGTTCCCTCTCTCCTACGACGACCACATGCGTGAGGTCGCGAAGTTCATCTCGTCGACCCTCGGCCCCGAGGTCAACGGCGAGAAGACCGACGAGGAAACCGTCTACCGGCAGCTCGTCGCGGACATCAGCTACGAGGTGCTGGTCAGCGAGTCGGAACCGACGAAGGCCGCGGCGATCGTCGCGAAGTACCCGGCCGAGATCGGGTCCGAGTACCGCGCCAAGCGCATCTACCCGAACGGCGAGCTCGCCTCCAACATCATCGGCGCCGCGAACTGGCGCCAGGAGGAGAAGCCGCCGACCACCCAGGGCATCCTCGGCCTGGAGAACGCGCAGGACAACGTCCTCGCCGGCCGCATGGGCCGCCGCGTGGTCGACACGATGTCCGGTGACGACACGCTCGTCATCCCGAACACCGAACACGAGCTCCAGAAGGCCACTCCGGGCAAGAGCCTGGAGCTCACGATCGACATCGACACCCAGTACGCGATCCAGAAGATGGTCACCGACTACACGAAGAAGTCGGGCGCCCGCAACGGTTCCGCCGTCGTGCTCGACTCGCGCACCGGCGAGATCATCGCGATGGCCAGCGACAAGGTCTTCGACCCGACCGACTTCGGCAAGGCCACCGACGCGGAGAAGCGCAACCGCGCCGTCGCCGACACGTTCGAACCCGGCTCGGTGAACAAGATCGTCACCGCTGCCGCCGCGGTCGAGTACGGCCTGTTCAAGCCCGACACGGTGATCCAGGTGCCCGGTTCCATCAAGGTCGCCGACCGCACGATCAAGGACGCGTGGAACCACAACACCGTCCCCATGTCGTTCACCGGCATCTTCGCCAAGTCCTCCAACGTCGGCACGCTGCTCGCCGCCCAGGAGGTCGGCAAGGAGCGCTACGCCGAGATGCTGCAGAAGTTCGGCCTCGGCAAACGCACCCACTCCGGCGTCCCCGGCGAGGAGTCGGGGACCGTCCCGCCGTTGAACCAGTGGTCCGGCTCGACCTTCGGCAACCTGCCGATCGGCCAGGGCCTCTCGATGAACCTGCTGCAGATGACCGCGATGTACCAGACCATCGCCAACAACGGCGTCCGCATCCCACCGCGCCTCATCCGCGCCGAGGTGTCCGCGGACGGCTCCCGCTCGGAGAAGCCGCGCCCCGACAGCGTTCCCGTCGTCTCCTCGGAGACCGCCGCGACCGTCCGCAACATGTTCCGCTCGGTCACCCAGCAGAACCCGCGCGACAACAACCAGAACGGCACCGGCCCCAAGGCCGCCCTGCCCGGCTACCAGATCGCGGGCAAGACGGGCACCGCCCAGCAGATCGACCCGACCTGCAAGTGCTACTCGCAGACCGAGCACTGGATCACCTTCGCCGGCATCCTGCCCGCGGACAATCCGCGCTATGTCGTCGGCATCATGCTGGACGCGCCGCACGGCACGTCGCTCAGCGGTTCGGCCGCGCCTCTGTTCCACGACATCGCGGCCTATCTGACGCAGCGCTTCCAGGTGCCGATGTCGGCGGAGCAGACCCCGTACGTGGAGCTGCAGCTCTAGATCATTTACGCGGTCGCGCATTCTTGATGACGCGCCACGCTTTCGCAAGTGATTTGAGACATGCCTACGCGTGGCAATGGCAAATTTCATTGATTAACAGTGAAATGCCTCATTGAGACTAATCGTAGTGAGACGCATTTCATCCCGTCTAATACTCCGAAACCGGCGTGTGAGGCGAGATGGGGTTTGTCGTGCGTTCATCGGGAAAGTTGATCTCTTTGGTTGCGGCGGTGACAATGGTGTTCGTGTCACTGGTTCCCGCAGCTCAGGCTGGCGAAGAGTGGTCCACGAGGTCGTACTGGCTGCACATGAACAGCACGCCCGCCAGTGATCAAATGATCGACGCCGAGGCGCAGCGACGTTCCTAAGTGGTGGTCAACGCCTGGGAAGCCGATCTTGCCGAGAAGCTGAAGAAGGCCAATCCGAAGATCCAGATCTTCGTCTACAAGGACCTCTCCTCGACCCGCAGCTATGCATGCCGGAACGACGTCGACGACGCCGACCTCCCGACCGGCGTCGGTTACTGCGAGGCCGCGAACAATCACCCTGAGTGGTTTCTTGTGGATTCAAACGGTCGGCGGTTCGAGTACGGCGGATACGAGGGGCATTGGCAGATGGATGTCGGTAACGCCGGTTACCAGAATGCCTGGGCGGACAACGTGATCGCGTCGAGTGGGGCGTTCGACGGCGTGTTCATGGACAACGCGCTCTTCGCCTGCGACACCTATCACGAGGGCGTCTGCCCGGCGAAGTACCCGGCCGACTCGGACATCCGCGACGCCTACCGCGACATGCTCGCCAACACCCGGCAGAAGTTCGTCGACGCGGGCATCAAGACCGTCGCCAACCTGTCGAACGCCCGCCTCTACGACGGCGCCTGGGACTCCTACGTCGAACACCTCGACGGCGGTTTCGACGAGTGGTGGCTGACGTTCGGCGACAACGACCTGCTCTCCGAGTACCCGCAGGGCTGGAGCAGGCAGGTCGCCCAGATCGCCGCCAACGAGGCCAAGGGCAAGATCACCTGGGTGCAGCCGCACCACAGCGGTGCCGAGCAGCCGTTCCGCTACGCGTTCGCGAGCTACCTGCTGGCCAGCCGCGAACGCGAATCGAACGGCGCCCCCGGAGTTCCGCTCTTGCTGTTACTGCTGGTTGCGGCGGCCGTCGAAATCTGGAGCCTCGTGCTCTCGATTCGCGCCGAGAATCCACCCGCTATCATCGGCATCGCGCTGGTGATTGCCCTCACCGCCTTCGCCGCGTTCGGCCTCTTCATGGTCAACCCGAACGAGGCGCAGGTGCTGCAGCTGTTCGGCGGCTACAGCGGCACCGCCAAGGCGCACGGGCTGCGCTGGGCGAATCCGTTCCTGACCAAGAAGACGGTCTCGCTGCGCGTGCGCAACTTCGAGAGCTCGCAGCTCAAGGTGAACGACAACGACGGCAATCCGATCGAGATCGCCGCGGTCGTGGTGTGGAAGGTGGTCGAGACCGCGGAGGCGGTGTTCGAGGTCGACGACTACGAGAACTACGTCCAGGTGCAGAGCGAAGTCGGCGCTGCGCAACCTGGCGACCAGCTATCCCTACGACGCGCACGACGAGCACGTGATCTCGCTGCGCGGCCACACCGACGGCGTCGCCGAGCACCTAAGCGCGAGATCCAGGATCGGCTCGCGAAGGCCGGCGTCGAGGTGATCGAGGCGCGCATCAGCCACCTGGCCTACGCGCCGGAAATCGCCGCCGCGATGCTGCAGCGCCAGCAGGCCGGCGCGATCATCGCCGCGCGTCAGCGGATCGTCGAAGGCGCGGTCGGCATGGTCGAAATGGCGCTCGGCGATGCTGTCGCAGAAGTCGATCGTCCAGCTCGACGAGGAGCGCAAGGCGGCGATGGTCAGCAACCTGCTCGTGGTGCTCTGCGGCGAGCGCGGCGCGCAGCCGGTCGTCAACACCGGCACGATCTATCAATAGACGCCGATGGCGGACCGGAAGCCCTTTCTGCTGCGCATCGATCCCGCGCTGCTCGAGGCGGTCCAGCGCTGGGCGGACGACGATCTGCGCAGCCTCAACGCGCAGATCGAATTCCTGCTGCGCTGCGCGCTGCGCGACGCCGGGCGCGTGAAAGGCGACAGACCGCCGGGCAAGGGCAGGAATTAGCCGCCCGCGCGGTGATCGCGGGGCGCGTGCTGGCGCTGCTGTGGGTGTGGGGGTCTGGGTGGGGCTGTTGCCGGCTGGGAGCGCCTCGCGCGTCCCGGTCGTGGGCGGCGTGCGCATAACGAGAAACGCGGACCTGAAGGTCCGCCTAACGAGAAACGCGGACCTGAAGGTCCGCGCTACAAGAAATATCTGTTCCGGGTGGCCCGCGCCTTAACCTTCTTCTTCGAACTCTCCGTCCACCAATGGCCCGAGCCGAGTCGAGGGACGCAGCGCCTCGCGATAGTCGTAGAGCGGAAGGTCCTTGACGTGCAGCGGGTTGATGCAGCCGGGTGAAACCTGGTCCAAGACGACAGTGACAGGACTCCCGGACGTGCCTTCGCGAAACGAAAGGCGGCAGCCGCAGGCGAGGCGAGCGTGTTCGAAACCTTTCAGCATCGTCTGAAAGGATCATACTACGAAGTCCCGAGCAGCGCGGCGATCTCCTTGTCGAAGACATTCTTCGGCGCAATGCCCAAGTGCTTCTTGCAGACCTTGCCCTCTCGGCTGATCAAAAACGAGGCGGGGATACCCCAAATCGGTCCGTAGGCGTCCTGCACGTCCTCGCGGCCCTCGCCGAGCAGCACCGGATAGTTGATCTTGTATTCCTGCGCAAACGCGCGCGCCTTCGGCGCATCGTCGTCCACCGAGTACCCGATGATGTGAGTTGGTCGCGATACTTGCGCCTGCAGTTCGACGAAGCCGGGGATTTCTGCTTTACAGGGTCCGCACCACGTCGCCCAGAAGTTCAGCAACATCGTCTTGCCCTTGAACGACGCGAGCGGGACGTCCTTGCCGTCCAGATCCTTCAGCTTGAAGTCGAGTTCGCCGGCTTGGCGTTGGCCATGCATGCCGCACCGTCCTGTTCGGCGTCGTCGGCGACCGGCGGGCGCGGGGCGGCATCGTGCGACGAGATGGGCGCCATGGCGTGCCGACGCGGACGACGGCTCGGCTTCGACCGTCGTGCTGCCAGACAAATGGCACGCTGAGGGCGAGCAGCGCGATGACGGTGGCGGCCATTGCGGCCATACGCAGCTTGACGTTCGGCTGGTCCATGACTCTATATTACAAGGGAACTGTCGCCTGTTCGAGTCGGCGTTGCCCCCGTTTGGGGACGGTGCGCGCGGGGATCCCCGGTGTTTCACCCTTCTTACGACGGACTGAATCTTGCTCGGCGACCCTCAGCCATTTCGGTTTCACTATAAGATGGCGTTCAGCCTGCCAGGAGTTTAGGCCCATGCCCAAGTGTTTGCGTGGCCGGTCTCGTTGTTTGCCAGTGGTGGTCGTCGCGGCCCTTGTGATGGGTGCCGTCGAAGCGGGAGGCGCAGACGCCGTTTGTCCCCTACTTCGGCAAGAACCAGATCCGCTACGACAACTTCAAGTGGCAGATCTACACGACCGATCACTTCGAGATCTACTACTACCCGGAGATCGAGCAGCATCTCGAGCGGATCGCCGGCTACGCCGAGAGCGCGTATCAGCACGTCAGCTCCGAGCTGAAGCACGACCTCGCCTTCAAGGTGCCGCTGATCCTGTTCAAGACCAGCAGCGAGTTCCAGCAGCAGAACGTCATCCCGGGCGCGGCGCAGGAAGGCGTCGGCGCGTTCGCCGAGCCGAGCCGCGACCGCATCGTGATGCCGATGGACGAGCCGCCGGACCTGCTCTACCGGCTGATCGTCCACGAGCTCACGCACAGTTTCGAGTTCGACATCATCCCGACGTCGCTGATCCGCCGCAGCGTGCCGCTGTGGGTGAACGAAGGGCTGTCGGACTACATGACCGGCATCTGGCGCCCGATCGACCTGATGACGGTCCGCGACGCCGCCGTCGCCGACATCGTGCCGAAGATGACGCGAGCTCGAGGGCTACGGCAGCTTCGGCAACCCCCGCCTGATCTACAACCTCGGACACGCGGTGTTCGAGTTCATCGAGTCGCGGTGGGGCAAGGAAGGCATCCGGCAGTTCCTGTTCTCGCTGCGCAAGACCGTCATCGGCGGCGGCGAGGACGCCTACGAGGAAGCGTTCCAGCATGAAGCCGGACGAGTTCGATCAGCAGTTCGACCAGCTACCTGAAGGACCGCTTCAAGCCGTTCCGCGACAAGGAGCGGCCGGCCGACTACGGCCGCGAACCTCGCGCCCGACCCGCAGAAGACGCCGCTCTCCAACGGTGCTGTCGATCGAGCCCTCGCCCTCGGGCGACCTGATCGCCGCGGTGACCGGCAACCGCAAGGACCGCGAGCTCGACATCGTCCTGGTCTCGGCGAAGGACGGCTCGGTCGATCCGCAACCTGACCAGCGGCTTCGACCAGGACCACGGCTTCGAGTTCATCGTCCGACGCCCGGCATGCGCTTCAACACGGTGCCGTGGATGTCGTGGTCGCCGCAGGGCGACCGGCTCGCCTACTTCGTGCCGCACCGAGAAGATCGCGTCGCTGATCCTGCAGAACGTGCTCACGGCAAGATCGAAGTAGCGCATCGAGATGACGACGGTCGACGACGCCGGAGTCGCCCGACATCTCGCCCGACGGCCGCCGGTGGCGTTCGCGGCGCTCGCAGGGCGGCGTCGGCGACATCTTCACCGTCGACCTCGAGACCAAGCGAAGTCACCAACCTCACGAAGGACGACTTCGCCGACTACGGGCCGACCTGGTCGCCCGACGGCAAGTCGATCGTCTACATGGCGCGCGTCAGCGGCAACGAGAAGCTGTTCCGGCTCGATCTCGCCACCGGCAAGAAGACGCAGCTCACCTTCGGCACGCACGACGACAGCGGCGGCGCAGTTCCTCGACGCCGACACGCTGGTCTTCTCGTCGACGGCCACCGATCCCGGCGCAGCCGATCGAGCCCGAAGTCGCGCGGAACGGCAACATCTACAACATCTGGACGCTCAACCTGAAGACCGGCGAGCTGCAGCAGTACACCGACGCGCTCGGCGGCAACATCTCGCCGGTCGTGCTGCACGAAGGCACGCGCCGAGCCGCGATCGCGTTCGTCAGCTACTACAAGGGCGAGTACGGGCTGCACACGCTCGACCGGCAAGGAGCCGATCGCCACGGCCGCGTCCGCCGACTTCGGCGCGCCGGGGCCGATCATCGACTTCCAGGCGCCGCTGTCGCACACGCTGGTCGCCGAGAACAAGCAGAAGAAGGGCACGTTCGAGAAGATGTTCCTCGACGGCCGGCCGCCGGTGAACGTCGGCGTCACCAGCGGCGGCGACGTGTTCGGCGGATCACGCAGTCATCTTCAGCGACGTGCTCGGCGACAAGCAGTTCAACCTCTACGCCGCGTCGATCTCGCAGTACCGCACGCTGTCGTTCTCGCTACCTGAACCTGGCGCGCCGGCTTCAACTACGCGCTGCAGGGCTACTCGCAGACGCAGTTCTTCTACGGCCAGCTCGAGGGCGTCTTCTACGACCCGGCGTTCGCGGCCTCATCGACCGCGACTTCGCGGTGGCCACGCGCACGGTGCGCGGCGGCAGCGCCTTCGGCATCTACCCGTTCAACCGCTACCGCCGCGTCGAGCTGTTCGGCGGCGTGCTGCAACTACAACGAGGAGTTCAACGATCCCGGCGCTCGAGAGCGTACTCCGAGCAGTACCAGCAGGAGCAGTTCGGCCGCCAGCTGTTCCGCAACGGCATCGATGATGCCGCTCGGCGTCACCTTCGTCCAGGAGACGACGGTCTTCCGCGAGTTCGGCCCGCTGGCCGGCAACACGATGCGGCTCGGTCTACGAAGTCGCGCCGAAGATCGGCAACACGCTGTCGCGGCAGACCGCCGACGTCGACGCGCGCTACTACCTGCGGCTCGGCGGCACGGCCTGCTGGCGCTGCGCGCCCGCGGCTTCAAGAGCTGGGGCGACTCGCCCGGACTTCATGTACTTCGGCGGCAACTCCGAGATGCGCGGCTACGACTACCTGAGTTCGTCGGCCAGAACGCGTTCTTCCTGAACGCCGAGCTGCGCTTCCCGTTCATCGAGGCGATGGCGCACGCCGATCGGCGTCCTCGGCGGCATCCGCGGCGTGTTCTTCGCCAACATCGGCGGCGGCCGTTCGACGGCCAGCCGTTCAAGTGGTCTACGACAGCGACGCGACGATCGAGACAGCCGATCATCGGCTACGACACCGACCGCTCAGCACGGCAGCGTCCCGATCTTCGGGCCGCCGCGGCGTCGTCGACGGCTTCCGGCTGGTGGACGCGCGCGCGTCCTACGGCCTCGGCCTCGAGACCTTCGCGCTCGGCTTCCCGATCCACTTCGACTGGGCGTGGCGACGCTGTTCAACAAGGACTGGGAAGACGTCATCTTCGCGCTCAGGACGGCGGCAGCGCGGCCTTCCGCAAGCCGAAGTTCGCGGTCTGGATCGGCTACGACTTCTAGACTCCTTCGCTGTCAGTCTCCAGTTGCCAGTCGTCAGATCGAAGTGAGCGACAGTAGACGAAACCGCTTCACTCAGCTTTGAACGGTAACCTGCTTCGAATGCCTCTCACCCAAACGCTGGCCGGATCCGCCACCGAGACGGTGCAGGTCGTCCTGCCCAACGACGCCAACCCGCTCGGCTACATCCTGGGCGGCACCGTGATGCACCTGATCGACATCGCCGGCGCGATCGCCTGTCACCGCCACACCCGCAGCCTGCGCTCACCGCCGCCGTTGACGGCCTGCAGTTCCTTCACCCGATCAAGATCGGCGACCTGATCATCCTGAAGTCGCGCGTCACGTGCACATTCCGCACGTCGCTGGAGGTCGAGGTGGAGGTCTACTCGGAGGGGATCACGTCCGGCGAACGCAAGCTCACCAGCCACGCGTATCTGACGTTTGTCTCCACTCGACCAGGACGGCAAGCCCAAGCCCGTGCCGCCACTCGTCATGGAGACGCCGGCCGACGAAGAGCGCTGCCGCCAGGCGCACGCGAGGCGCGCCGAGAGACTGGCCCGGAAAGCAGCGCCCAAGATCTAAGCCACGGAGACACAAAGACACGGAGGCTACAAGAGAGCTCCCCTGAAAGAAGGGTGCGTGGGTTCGCCACCGAGGGCGTCGTCAACACACCACACCAACACGACCGTGGCGTGTTGACAACGCCCTCGGTGGCGAACCAATCGCGTCCGCGATCGTTGAACGAAGAAACGGCGTCAACAAGCCGCTCTAATGTACGGGCTTGCTGACGCCGTTTCTTTGTTCAACGACGCACCCTTCGGTCCGGGATCCTCTGTTTCGCGTTTCCGTCGTTTCGTGGTTCTCCGTGTCTCCGTGTCTCCGTGTCTCCGTGGCTCAGTCGGCCTTCGACAGCCGGACTTCGCTCTTCTGCAGGTCGAGCGACACCCGGTACGGACTCAGGAACTTATGTCCGACGATACCGCCCACTTCGAAACCAAGGAGCACGCTCGGGGCGCGCAGGTTGAGGACGACGACCGAAAATTCTTGTAGGCGATGTCGTTGAAGCTCAAGTTCACGCCGGGCATCAGGAACGCCTCGCGATCCCACCCTGATGTGCCGTAGACCTTGAGGGCGATCCTGCGCGACGGTTGGCGTGACGAGCGTGCCGCCGTTGCCGTGCTGATGGAAATCACTTCGCCGCCGGTATCCACCACAAAATAGGTCGGACGGTTGCCATTGATCAGGCCACGCACCATCGCCAGACGATGATGCCGCAGGCCAAGACGGAAGTCGGCGGTTTCTTCCGGCAGCGACTCGCCGATCGTCAGCTTCTTCGACGCGTAGTCGATCGTCATCGACAAGCCGAGGGCGAGCGGAGAGAAGCTCTCGGTCTCGCGCTTGGGGATGCCGCGAAGCGCCGGCGCCTTGATGAGCACGGGCACGTTGGTCAATCTGAGCGTGCCGATCTCGAACGAGTCCATGCGCCCGAGTTGCAGGCCGCGCAGGCCGACTTCGCCCACACCGGCGCTCAGCGTATACGTGATTGGCCGCACGGCCGCGGACGAGGACGTCTGACGCGATATCGTCGTTTGTTCGGATCCCGTGTCGAGCACGAAATCGGTGCTGCGGCCGCCGTTGACTTTGGCTTTGACCAGGACCTTGTCGTCAACGATCCTGAAATCGACGGTGTGCAGGCGGCCGCGCGAGGCGTCGTCCATGGCGATCGGCTGGTTTTCTCCAAACGACTTCAGGAAACGCACCTGCGATCGCGACCACGCGGCTTTGTCGCTGTGGTCCTTGTTGGGCAGCAGATTGATGTAGTTGTTGTAGGCCGCCGCCGCCTGTTCGTAGCGGTGCATGCGCTCGTAAATCGAGCCGACCGTGTGGTGAATCTCAGGGTCGCGCGGCGCGAGTTTGAGGGCCGCCTGCGCCTCGTTGAGCGCCTCTTCGAGCCTGGACTTCGATGACAAGGCACGCGCGAGCCCATGCAAGCCGCGGGAAGACTCCGGCGCCAGCGCCAGCGCGTCGCGCCATGCCGCTTCGCCCTCGTCGAACTGGCCCGCCGCCCAAACGGCGTCGGCATATGAGGTGATGGCTTCAGGATTCTTCGGAGCCAGCTGGCGCAGGTTCTTGGCATCACCCTGCGCCTCGACGAACTCGCCGAGACGCAGCTGGGACGTCACGAGGCCGATGCGCGCTCGAAGTTGCAGCGCCGGATCGTCGCTAGCCAGGGCGTTTCGATAGGCGACCGCCGCCTCCTGAAAGCGCGTGTCCTCGAAAAGTAGTGTGGCTAACTGGAACTGGAGCTCGGCGTCACCCGAACCACTGGCGCAGTGGCGCGGCAAGAAAACCGGCGCAAGTGAGGGAAATGAGCGCTAAGCGCCGCCAGATCGACATCGTCAGTCCTCACGATCAACGGCGAGCTGGCGCGAACCCGCCAAGGAAACACACAAGGTGCCGGGGGTGCCGGGGATGCCGGAGGTGCCAAGGGCGCTGAGCGGGACGGAGATGCGTGAGCACCTTCGTCACCTTCGGTACTCTCGGACCAGCGGCACGTGCGAACTGACTTATATCACTTCTGGAAGTGCTTCGCGTTGATGTCGATATAACTCTTCCACTTATCGGGCACTTCATCGAGCGCGAAGATGGCTTCGACCGGGCAGGCCGGGACGCAGGCACCGCAGTCGATGCATTCGTCGGGGTGAATATAGAGCTGTGTCGGCCGATTCGAAATCGCTCTCGTCCTTCCGCGGGTGAATACAGTCCACCGGGCAGACGTCAACGCACGCCGAATCTTTCGTTCCAATACACGGTTCCGTAATGATGTAAGCCAACTCTCGTCCTCCGTATCAAGCAGTCATGATGTCGTGCGGCGGCAAGTGCCCCAGGCGCATGGAAATACGGCGAGCCAGGTCCCACGCGCCCTTGTGGTGGTCGGTGAGAATGGGCCGGTCGTCGGCGCCGTGCCCGAAGAAGCCGACGCGTGCAACCTCGTTCCCGGTGTAGTCCCGCACCGGCGCGCAGGTGCAATAGAGACGCTGCATCGCGTCCGGCTCCATCGGCGGGGCCCGAGCCGGACCATCGCCGTATCCGCATGTTGTCAAATCGTCGCGTTGCACCAGCCGCAAGCAACTCAAGCGCCGCGTCGCCTGCCGTGGTGAGAAATATAGTGCACAGTGGCTGGGCATCTCCTTGCCGTACACCGTGTGCATCGCTACTTCGTCGGGTCCCGTGGTCCAGAGATATGTGACCTCGCCCGACGCCGGGATCGCAATGAAGCCGCGATGCGCCGTCTTCACCACGTATTCGCGCATGATGGGGTAGGCATGCAGGCGCAGTTCTGAGCGCCCCAGCGCCTTGAAGCTCAAATCCAGGATCTTGAGCGTCAGCGCGTAACGTTGCGTTTCCTCATCCTGGCGCACATAGCCGCGTCGCCGAAGCACGGCGAGGAGCCGATGCACGCTCGATGGCGGTTGCCGAAGGGCGCGGGCAAGATCCGACAGGCTCATGCCGCGTGCACTGCCGCTGAGCACTTCGCAGACTTCCAACGCCTTTTCGATCGAAGTGGTCTGATTCCTGGGAGTTTCCAACATGCGGAACTGCGTTTTCGCATCTATGAATGTAGTCCTCGTCGCGTCGCAGGTCAAGACGCGATACGATGCCCCAGCGTGGCTACGCTCCAGATAGGGCAAACCCTGGCGCATTACCGCATCCTGGAGAAGCTCGGTTCGGGCGGGATGGGAGTGGTCTACAAGGCGCAGGACCTCACTCTCGGCCGCAATGTAGCAATCAAACTACTCCCGACGGCTTCTGCCACCGATGACGAAGCGATCGAACGCTTCCGACGCGAAGCGCGCACGGCGTCCACGCTCAATCATCCGAACATCTGCACCATCTACAGCTTTGGCGAGCACGAAGGGATGTTGCTGCTCGCCATGGAGCTGCTTGACGGCGAGTCCCTGGATCGCAAGATCAATGGACGGGCGCTTGATCTGCGGACCGTCCTCTCGACCGCGACTCACATTGCCGACGCGTTGGAGGCCGCTCACTCCGAGGGCATTCTCCATCGTGACATCAAGCCCGCGAACATTTTCATCACCAAACGCGGCCAGCTGAAGGTGCTCGACTTCGGCTTGGCCAAACTGGCGGCGGGACACGCGGGCGATGCCAACGTGACCCAACACTTCTCCAGCATGACCGGCACGACGGTCGGCACGGTCTCGTACATGTCGCCGGAACAGGCGCGCGGCGAAGAGCTCGATCAGCGCACCGATCTGTTTTCGTTTGGCGTGGTGCTCTACGAGATGGCGACCGGGCGGCAAAGCTTCACCGGCAGCACGACCGCCGTGATTTTCGACGGCATCCTCAACCGCGATCCGCCGCCGGCGCGATCTCACAACACCTCGGTGCCAGGTGAGCTCGAGCGCATCATCATCAAGGCGCTGGAGAAGGACCGCACGCTGCGCTACCAAACGGCGGCCGACATGCGCGCCGACCTCGAGCGGCTCAAACGTGATTCGACGATCGCGAGACCCGGCGGCCGCATCGGGCGTCGCCTCGACCTCGGCTGCGCTGATGCTGCCTTCTGGCAGCATTCCGGCGGCTGGACCATCGGGCTCGTTCACTGCCGGAGCGCTGTCGGCGCCAACCGAGAGCGTGCCGGTGACGGTGGTGACCTCGCCTGCGCTCGCGCCGGCCGTCACGTCGATTCCGCCGCTGTCCGACGATTCTCCACCGGCTTCCTCGTCGCGCTTGCCGTGTGCGGTATCACGGTGGTCGTCGTCTTGGGGACGATGGGCGTGACGTTGCTGACCGTGCGCTGGGCGAGAGATGCGGAGAGCGTGCAAAGCGGAGCACGCACGCCGCTCGAGGGCACGCCGACAACCGCGGCGCCGGCGGAAGCGCCCTCGTCCATCGCGCCGAAGCCTGGCGTGTCGCCGATCCCCTCTCCGCCGCACGCACCACCGCCAGCGGTTGAGGCGCGCGGACCCGCCAAACCGCCAACGGCTGAATCCGCGGCTTCGCGAGGACGCGCGGCGAATACTGCGGAAGCCTCTGCCGACGAACGGCTGGAGATCGCGAAGTCGAAATCGAAAACAACCTCCTCGATAACGCCATTGTCGATCTCAAGCAGATCGTCCTGGACTATCCCACCACGCGGGCCGCTGCCGAGGCGGGGTTTCTCGAGCGCGTCGCTGCTCGAACGGCTTGGCCGCAACGATGACGCGATGGCGGCGCATCTGGAGTTCGGCCAGCCGGTACCCGACCGATCCCCGCATAGCCGACAGCAAGCTGCGC
>CAVYAD010000082.1:0-12827 GCA_963766275.1 uncultured Actinomycetota bacterium | reverse complement strand
CACGCGCACGGCTGGACCTGTCTCGGCTGGCCTGGTGAGCGCAGCGTCGAGGAGCAGGTCGTCTTCCACGAGGAGTACGCGCGCGCACAGGCCCCAGCGAGCGTGAACGTCGTGGGCGAGGGGTTGCTGGGGCCGACGCTGCTGGCGTTCGGCACGCCCGCGCAGCGGGAGCGATTCCTGCCGAAGATCCGCGCGATCGACGAGCTGTGGTGTCAGGGCTACTCCGAACCGGGTGCCGGGTCGGATCTCGCGAGCGTGTCGACGAAGGCCGTGCTCGACGGCGACCAGTGGGTGATCACCGGCCAGAAGATCTGGACGTCGCTTGCGCACGTCGCGGACTGGTGCTTCGTCCTCGCCCGCACCGAACCGGGCTCGCAGCGTCACCAGGGCCTCTCCTACCTGCTCGTCCCGATGGACCAGCCGGGCATCGAGGTGCGGCCGATCCGGCAGCTGACCGGCACGTCGGAGTTCAACGAGGTGTTCTTCGACGGCGCGGTCACGGCCAGGGAGAACGTCGTCGGGGACCCCGGTGAGGGCTGGAAGATCGCGATGGCCACGCTCGGGTTCGAACGCGGCACCGCCATGCTCGGCCACCAGATCGGGTTCCGCCGAGAGCTCGACGCGATCATCGCGAAAGCACCGCCACCCTGGACGACAAGCTGACCAGGGCGTGGCTCGAACTGCACGTGATGCGCTCACACACCCTGCGGACGTTGAACGACGAACCTGGCCCGGAGGCGTCGGTGCTGAAACTGTTCTGGGCGGGCTGGCATCGCAAGCTCGGCGAGCTGGCCATGGAGGCGCTCGGCCCCGAGTCGATGCTCGACGACAACGAGTGGCAGCGCCTGTTCCTGTTCGGCCGCGCCGAGACGATCTACGGCGGCTCGGACGAGATCCAGCGCGAGATCATCGCCCACCGGATCCTGGGACTTCCGCGATGAAGGGCCATGACCTGCTCAAGGACAAGGTGGTCGTGGTCACGGCCGCGGCGGGCACCGGAATCGGCTCGGCCACGGCCCGTCGTTGCCTCGAAGAGGGCGCGACGGTCGTGATCAGCGACTGGCACGAGAGGCGTTTGAAGGAGACCCACGAGTCGTTGGGCTCCGACCACGCGATCCCGTGCGACGTCACCGACGAGCAGCAGGTCCAGGCGCTGATCGACGGCACGGTCGAGCGGTACGGCCGGATCGACGTGATGGTCAACAACGCCGGGCTCGGCGGTGAGAAGTCCGTGCTGGACATGACCGACGCCGAGTGGGACCGCGTGCTCGACGTGACGTTGAACGGCACGTTCCGCTGCACGCGGGCGGTGTTGCGCCAAATGGTCGCCCAGCGAAGCGGTGTTGTCGTTAACAACTCCAGCGTCGTCGGCTGGCGGGCCCAACGGGGTCAAGCCCATTACGCCGCAGCGAAAGCGGGCGTGATGGCGTTGACGCGATGCGCTGCGATGGACGTCGCCGAGCACGGCATCCGGGTGAACGCGGTCGCCCCGAGCTTGGCGGCGCACCCGTTCTTGACCAAGGTCACCAGTGAGGAGTTGCTGACCGAGCTGGCGTCCCGAGAGGCCTTTGGGCGCGCCGCCGAGCCGTGGGAGGTCGCGAATGTGATCGTGTTCCTCGCCAGCGACTACTCGACCTACCTGACGGGCGAGGTCGTCTCGGTGAGCAGTCAGCACCCGTGAGGAAGGAAAGATCGATGAGTGGCAGGAGGGCCGAGCTCTTGGAGCTCGCCGCACGGATGTTCGCCGAACGTGGGTACGGCCAGACCACGGTCAGGGACATCGCGGACGCCGCGGGCATCCTGTCCGGCAGCCTCTACCACCATTTCGACTCGAAGGAGTCGATGGTGGACGAGATCCTGCGCTCGTTCCTCGACGAGTTGTTCACGCGGTACCAGGAGATCGTCGGCTCGGGGCTGGGGCCGCGGCGCACGTTGCGGGCGCTGGTCGTGGCGTCGTTCGAGGCGATCGACCACCGGCACGCCGAGGTGGCGATCTACCAGAACGAGTCCAAGCACCTCATGCCGCTGGAGCGGTTCTCCTACCTGGACGACCGCAACGTGGAGTTCCGCAAGCTCTGGACCGTGCTGCTGGAGGAGGGCATGCGGGCCGGCGAGTTCCGTGCCGACCTCGACGTCGACCTGGTCTACCGCTTCATCCGCGACACCGTGTGGGTGGCCGTGCGCTGGTATCGGCCCGGAGGCGGGCTGGACGCGGACGCGGTGGCCGACCAGTACCTCGCGATCCTGCTCGACGGCATCGCCACGCGTCGCCGGAAGGCCACCAAATAGGAGGAGAGGCTGTGCCCGAGGCGTACATCATCGAGGCTGTGCGGACCCCGGCCGGGAAACGCGGCGGTGAGCTCAGCCGTGTGCATCCGGCCGATCTCGGCGCCCACGTGATCACGGCGCTGCTCAACCGCGTCGACATCGACCCGACCGACGTGGACGACGTGATCTTCGGGTGCGTGGACACCGTCGGGCCGCAGGCGGGTGACATCGCGCGAACCTCCTGGCTCGCCGCGGGTTTCCCGGAGCAGGTGCCGGGCGTGACGGTCGACCGGCAGTGCGGGTCGAGCCAGCAGGCGCTGCACTTCGCGGCGCAGGCGGTGATGAGCGGCACCGCGGACATCATCGTCGCGGGCGGCGTGCAGAACATGAGCCAGGTGCCGATCGGCTCCGCGATGACGGTCAGCCCGTTCGAGGGGTGTCAGGGCTGGGAGCACCGGTACGGAGCCGAGGAGGTGTCGCAGTTCCGGGCGGCCGACCTGATCGCCGTCCGCTGGGACCTCTCGCGCCGGGACATGGAGGAGTACGCGCTGCAGAGCCATCTGCGGGCGGTCACCGCGATCAAGGAAGGCCGGTTCGACCGGGAGATCGCGCCTGTCGACGGTGTGGTGCACGACGAGTGCCCGCGTCCGGACACCAGTGCCGAGAAAATGGCGGCGCTGCAACCGTTACGGCCGGGTGGGCGGACGACGGCGGCGTTGTCGAGCCAGATCTCCGACGGTGCGTCGGCGGTGCTGGTGGTGTCCGAACGGATCGTGCGCGAGCGCAAGCTGACGCCACGGGCCCGGGTGCACCACCTCTCCGCTCGTGGTTCCGACCCGATCTACATGCTCACCGCGCCGATCCGGGCCACCCGCTACGCCTTGGAACGCGCGGGGATGTCCCTTTCGGACATCGACCTGTTCGAGATCAACGAGGCGTTCGCGTCCGTCGTCCTCGCGTGGGCCAAGGAGCTTCGCGTCGACCTCGCGAAGGTCAACGTCAACGGGGGAGCGCTCGCTCTTGGCCATCCGATCGGCGCGACCGGTACGAAGATCTTCGCCACGTTGCTGCACGAGCTGGAACGCTCCGGCGGGCGGTTCGGGCTGCAGACCATGTGCGAGGGCGGCGGTCAGGCCAACGTGACCATCATCGAACGCCTTGGCTGACGAAGGGCGCTTTTGTCCACCTCAGGTTGACGAAAGCGCCCTTCGTCAACCGAGCTGACTGAGCCGCGCGATGTGTTTTTCGGCGTCGGCGACGATGCCGGTGATCAGTTCCTCGCACGTCGGCAGGTCGTCGAGCATCCCGGCGACCTGACCCGACGCGAGCACGCCCGCGTCCGTCCGGCCCTCGACGAGGCCGGCGCGCAGCAGCATCGGCGTGTTCGCCGCCATGATCACCTGGGACCAGCGCAGGTCCTTGCCATGCCGCATCGCCAGGCCCTCGCGGATCATCGCGGCCCAGGACAGGCCGGTGAGCTCACGGAACCTGGCCGCGTTGGTCAGTGCCCGAGCCAGGCTGCGCACGCGGCCGGAGCGTTCGAGGTGGTCGACCAGATCGGTGCGCAACACCCGGTGCGGCATGCCGTCGACGCGGGTGGTGACGACCGTGCCGTTCAGATCTCGTTGCAGGTAGGCCTGTTTCACCGCGTCCGGAACCGTGCTGTCGGCAGTGAGCAGGAACCTGGTGCCCATCGCGACACCGGCCGCGCCGTACGCGAGTGCCGCCGCGAGACCTCGGCCGTCGAAGAACCCGCCCGCCGCGATCACCGGGATGTCCACGGCGTCGAGCACGCTGGGCAGCAGCAGGGTCGTGGCCACGCCGCCGGTGTGTCCGCCGCCCTCGCCGCCCTGCACGATCACCGCGTGGGCGCCCCACTTCGCGACCTTCTCCGCGTGCCGGGCCGCGCCGATCGACGGGATCACGACGACACCGGCGTCGGAGAGCTTCGCGATCATGTCGGGTTTCGGTGCCAGCGCGAAGGAAGCGACCTTGACCTGGTGGCGGATCAGCAGGTCGACGCGTTCCGGAGCGTCCACGGCGTCCGCGCGCAGGTTCACGCCGAACGGCCGCGACGTGCGGGCCTGGGTTTCCTTGATGGCCGCTTCGAGCTCGGCGAACGTCATCGTGGCCGAGGCGAGGATGCCGAGCCCGCCCGCCTCGGCGGTCGCGGACACCAACCGGGACCCGGCCACCCAGCCCATGCCGGTCTGCACGACCGGATGCCGGACGCCGACCAGGTCGGTCAGCGCCGTCCTCATGACCGGACTTCCTTCTCCCGCTTGCCGTCCGGATCGAGCACCGTGCGCAGCAACTCCAGCTCCTCGTCGGTGGGCAGCCTGGTCTCCGCGACGTCGTCCGTCATGAGTGGGAACGAGGTCTGCTGCTGCACCTCGTCGACCGAAACCCCGGGGTGCACGGAGATGAGGCGCATCGAGTGGTCAGGAGTGTCGAAGTCGAGGACCCCGAGGTTCGTGACGATGCGGTGCATGTCGTGGAACGGGCCGACCGCATGGTCGTAGCCCACCCCGGAGACGACGTCGACCTTCTCGACGAACACCCGCGGGTTGTGCCGCGGCACCCAGTAGCTGGTGCGGTGGTTGATCGTGTTGCCCGGCGCGCCACGGAACCCGAGCAGCTGCCGCGTCGGCTTGGCGTGGTCGCCGATCGCGGAGATGTTCTGGTTGCCGAACCGGTCGAGCTGGTTCGCGCCCATCACGACGTGCCTGCGACCGTGCGCGACGACGTCGAACACCTTCCGGTACGGCAGCCAGCCCTCCACAGCGGACTCCGGCGTGAGCAGGAACGCCTCGCCGTCGGACAGCAGCAGGTCCGGTTCGGTGGTGAGCCGGGCCAGCCGCGCGCCGAGTGCCGGCGTGAGCCCCATCGGGCTGGCGAGCGTCTCACCCGCGCCCGTGAACAGGTCGGCGCAGGCGGCGACGCAGATCTCGGCTCTGGTGACGTCACTCATCCGACGAACCTCTCGTAGAACTCCGGCCACTTCTCCGGATCCGCGTACTCGCGTTGCATCGCCTCGTCGCGCCCGTAGTCCGGAACGCAGCTCGTGAACCCCGCCCCGCCCGGAGCCTCGACGACACCGTCGACCATCATCCGGTTGAGCAGCAACGTCTGCACCGGCCCGTCGAAGGTCTCGACGATCTGCTCGCACGACACGTACCGACGGTCCGCCGCCAGGCAGAACAGGTCGTCGAAGTACGGGTCGGGCCCGAGGTACTGGGCGTTGCCGTGCTTGTCCGCGCGGTTGAGGTGCACCAGCGCCACGTCCAGCTTCAACGCGGGCATCGCGACCAGCTCTTCGCCGTCGTCGTAGGGCGATCGGACCGTCCGCAGCTCCGGCGCGAACGTCAGCACGTCCGACCCGAGTCCAGCGCGGATCGGCAGGAACGGCAGCCGGTGCGCCGCCGCCCGCAACCCGGTCTGGAACATGCCCTCGTCCAGCTCCAGCACCTCGATCGCGCCGGCCTCGCGGGCTTTCCGGAACCATGGGTCGTACGGGATGGTGTCGAGCGAGACGAACCCGTAGACCAGCTTGCGCACCTTGCCCGCCGCGCACAGCAGCCCGACGTCCGGCCCGCCGTACGACACGACCGTGAGGTCTTTGACGTCCGTCCTGAGGATGGCTTTGACGAGTTCGAGAGGCTTGCGCCGCGAGCCCCAGCCGCCGATGCCGACGGTCATGCCGTCCTTGATCTCGGCGACGACCCCGTCAGCTGTCGTTCGCTTGTCGCGCATGGTTTCCGTCCAGGAAGTCCTGCCGGGCGCGGTCGGACGCGCCGGTGAGGTTCAGCTCGAAGGTGAAGCCCTGCTCGAAGCGGTAGCTCGTGTGCACGCGCTGCGGGTCGATGCCGTTGATCGCCTCCTTGGCCCTGCGGATCACCGTGGTGTCCTTCTTGGCGATCTCTCGTGCCAGTTCGAGCGCGGCCTCGTCGAGCTGATCCGCGTGGCACGACCCGTAGACGCTGCCGTGGTGGTGCAACTCGGCCGCGCCGATGGACTTGGCCGTGTAGTACAGCGCCCGCATCAGGTGCTGTGGCACGAGCCTGGCCAGGTGCGTCGCCGCGCCCAGAGCCCCTCGGTCGACCTCGGGCAGCCCGAACGTGGCGTCCTCGGACGCGACGACCACGTCGGCGTTGCCGACCAGCCCGATACCGCCACCGAGACAGAAGCCCTGCACCGCGGCGATCACCGGCACCGCGCAGTCGTACACGGCCGCGAAAGCCTTGGCACAACCCCGGTTCGCCGCGATCAACGCGTCGTGCCCGGTGGCGCGCTGGAGCTCCTTGAGGTCCACGCCCGCGCAGAAACCACGGCCCTCGGCCCTCAGGATGACCACCCGCGCGTCCGGGTCCTCACCAGCTTTGGTGACCGCCGCGGCCAGGTCGAACCAGCCCTGCGACGGTGGAGCGTTGACTGGAGGGAAGTCGATCGTCACCTCGATGATGCCGTTTTCGGTGTGGCTGCTGGAGATTCCCATCGCGCCGCCTTCCGAACCAAGCGATTGCTTGGTAACTTACCAGTGCCTGAGCGAGCGGGGTAGGTGCGTGTGGAACTCGACCTCGACGGAGCAGTCGTCCTGGTGACGGGCGGCGTGCGGGGAGTCGGCGCGGGCATCACCCGTGCCTTTCTGCGGGCCGGGGCGGTGGTCGTGACCTGCGCCCGGCGTCCCGGAGAGATACCTGGGGCGTCCTTCCTCCCGTGCGACGTGCGTGATGCGGAGCAGGTCGGTTCTTTGGTGGACACGATCGTGGAGCGGCACGGCAAGCTGGACGTCGTGGTCAACAACGCCGGTGGCGCGCCGTTCGCGTTGGCGGACAAAGCTTCGCCGCGCTTCCACCAGAAGATCGTCGAACTGAACCTGCTGGCGCCGCTGCTGGTGTCCCAGGCGGCCAACGCCGTGATGCAGGGCCAGGCCTCGGGCGGGTCGATCGTGATGGTGAGCAGCATCAGCGGCCGCCGTCCGTCGCCCGGCACCGCCGCCTACGGCGCCGCCAAGGCCGGCCTGGACAACCTGACCGCGTCACTCGCCGTCGAATGGGCGCCCAAGGTCCGGGTCAACGCGCTCGCCGTCGGCATGGTGCGCACCGAACAGTCCCACCTGCACTACGGCGACGAGGACGGCATCGCCGCCGTCGCGCGGACCGTGCCGCTGGGCAGGCTCGCGTCGCCGGACGAGATCGGCGCCTGCGCGGTGTTCCTCGCTTCGCCGTTGGCCTCCTACGTCAGCGGCGCGACGCTGCCCGTGCACGGCGGGGGAGAGCTCCCCGCGTTTCTGGCCGCAGCCAACCCGAACGGGGTTCCGAGCATGAGCTTGTGCGAGGACCGGGTCGTCATCGTGACCGGCGCCGGACGGGGGATCGGCCGTGCGCACGCTCTGGCGTTCGCGGCCGCGGGCGCCCGCGTGGTCGTGAACGACCTGTCCATCGGCCCTGCCGAGGAAGTCGCGGCCCTGATCGGGCTCGCGGGCCGTCGTCAACACCGACGACGTCGGCACCTGGGCCGGCGCCGCCCGGCTGATCGACACCGCGGTGTAGGCGTTCGGCGGCATGGACGTGCTGGTGAACAACGCCGGGCATCGTGCGCGACCGGATGCTCGTCACCCTGGGCGAGGACGAGTGGGACGAGGTCGTCCGCGTCCACCTCAAGGGCCACTTCGCCGCCCTGCACCACGCCGCCGCGCATTGGCGCGCCGTGCACAAGGCCGGCGGAAGCGTGTCCGCGCCGCGTGATCAACACTTCGCTCGGGCGCAGGCCTGTTCGGCAGCGTCGGCCAGGCCAACTACTCCGCCGCCAAGGCAGGCATCGCCTCGCTGACCCTGGTGGCCGCCGCCGAACTCGCCCGCTACGGCATCACCGTGAACGCCATCGCCCCCGCCGCCCGCACCCGCATGACCGAGCACGACCTTCGCGTCGATGATGGCCGCCCCGGACGACGGCTTCGACGCCATGGCCCCCGAGAACGTCTCGCCGCTCGTCGTCTGGCTCGGCAGCGAGGAGTCCGCGGACGTCACCGGGCAGATGTTCGAGGTCGACGGCGGCCGCATCTGCTCGTCCACGGCTGGCAACGCGGCCCCGAGATCGACAAGGGCACCCGCTGGAACCCCTCCGAACTCGGCCCCGTGGTCCGCCAACTCATCGCCGACCACCACCCGGTCCCCGTCTACGGCGCCTGAACACGGCCCAGGAATCGGTATGAAGGGCGCCTTTGTCCACCTCAGGTGGATGAAAGCGCCCTTCATCAAGTTGGGTGGGGAGGTTAGAGGCGTTCGATGATGGTGCCGGTGGCGAGGGCGCCGCCGGCGCACATGGTGATCAGCGCGGTTGAGGCGTCGCGGCGTTCGAGTTCGTGCAGTGCGGTGGTGAGCAGGCGTGTGCCGGTGCTGCCGACCGGATGGCCAAGGGCGATGGCGCCGCCGTTGACGTTGACCCGGTCCAGGTTCGGCCGATGCACAGCCGCCCACGACAGCACCACGGACGCGAACGCCTCGTTGACCTCGAACAGATCGATGTCCCCGATCTTCATCCCGCTGCGCGACAGCAGCCGCGCGGTCGCGTCGACCGGCCCGTCCAGGTGGTAGTAGGGGTCTGAGCCGACCAGGCACTGGGTGACGATCCGAGCCCGCGGCCGCAACCCGTGCGCCTTGGCCCAGTCGGAGTCCACCACCATCACGGCCGAGGCCCCGTCGGAGATCTGCGACGACGTCCCCGCCGTGTGCACCCCGTCCTCCAGCACGGGTTTCAGCGCGGCCAACGCCTCCAGGCTCGTCTCCCGCAGCCCCTGATCGGTCTCGACGAGCGCCTCCCCGACCTTCACCGGCACCACCTCGGTGGTGTACCGGCCGGCCGCCCACGCCGCACGAGCCCGGTTCTGCGACTGCACCCCGAACCGGTCGACCTCCTCGCGCCCGATGCCGCGCCGCGCGGCGACACGTTCGGCCGCCACGAACTGGTTCGGCAGGTCGATGCTCCACGAGTCCGGCCGCGGCTTGCCGGTCTCGCCGATGTTGCTGCGCAACGGAACGCGCGACATGGCCTCGACACCGCAGGCGATTCCGACGTCGATGGCGCCGGTGGCGATGAGCCCGGCGATCAGGTGCGTGGACTGCTGGGCCGATCCGCACTGGCAGTCGATCGTGGTGCAGCCGGTGGTCTGTGGCAGGCCCGCGTGCAGCCAGGCCGTCCGGGTGATGTTGTTCGACTGCTCGCCCGCCTGGGTGACGGTGCCGCCGATGACCTGTTCGACAGTGGACGGATCTACACCGGTTCGATCAAGCACGCCGCGTTGTGCCGCACCGAGGAGCTCGGCGGCGTGCAGGCCGGACAACCAGCCGTTTCGCCTGCCGATGGGGGTGCGCACCGCCCCAACGATCACCGGACTGCCCACGTGGGCCTCCTCATTCGCCGCCGAGTCGAAACTAGAACACGTTCCTCTTGGCAACAAGATTGGTGGTCGCAGGTCTTCAGCACAAGGCGCAAGCGTGTTTGAATCGGGTAGAACGTGTTGCACCTAGGAGGTGGCCGTGTCCCAGCCGCGCATCCCGGAGGGCTTCGACTTCACCGATCCCGACATGTACGAGCAACGCCTGCCGTTCGAGGAGTTCGCCGAACTGCGCCGCACCGCGCCGATCTGGTGGAATTCCAAGCCGTTCGACCAGGGTGGCTTCCCGGACGAGGGGTTCTGGGTGGTGACCAAGCACCACGACGTCAAGGAGGTGTCGCGCAACAGCGAGCTCTTCTCCAGCCGGGAGAACACCGCGATCATTCGTTTCCGCGACGGTATGCCGCGCGACAACATCGAGGTGCAGCGGCTGCTGTTGCTGAACATGGACCCACCGGTGCACACCAAGCAGCGCGGCATCATCTCCAGGGGGTTCACGCCCAGAGCGATCAACAGCCTGCGCGAGGCACTGAACTCCAGGGCGGAGCAGATCGTCGCCACGGCGATGGCCAAGGGGGCGGGTGACTTCGTCTCGGACGTGGCGTGCGAGCTGCCGCTGCAGGCCATCGCGGAGCTGATCGGCATCCCGCAGGAGGACCGGCGCAAGATCTTCGACTGGTCCAACCAGATGATCTCCTACGACGATCCCGAATATTCGGACTACGACCCGATGGCCGCCGCGACCGAACTGCTCGGCTACTCGTGGAACATGGCGGAAGACCGGCGTCAGTGCCCGCGCGAGGACATCGTCACGAAGCTCATCAACGCCGATGTGGACGGTGCGGGGCTCGGCTCGGACGAGTTCGGCTTCTTCGTGCTGCTGCTGGCTGTCGCGGGCAACGAGACCACCCGCAACGCGATCACACATGGGATGAAGGCCTTCTTCGACCACCCCGAGCAGTGGGAGCTGTACAAGGCCGAGCGTCCGGCCACGGCGGCCGACGAGATCGTGCGGTTCGCCACGCCGGTGGTGGTGTTCCAGCGGACCGCGATGGAGGACACCGAGCTGAGCGGGGTGGAGATCAAGAAGGGCCAGCGCGTCGGGATCTTCTACAGCTCGGCCAACTTCGACGAGGACGTGTTCGAGCAGCCGGAACGGTTCGACATCACCCGGGATCCCAACCCGCACCTCGGGTTCGGCGGCAGCGGGGCGCACTTCTGCATCGGCGCCAACCTCGCCCGGCTGGAGATCGACCTGATCTTCAACGCGATCGCCGACCACATGCCGGACATCCGCCCGGTGGCCGAACCGCGCAGGTTGCGGTCCGGCTGGCTCAACGGCATCAAGGAGTTCCAGGTCCAGTACGGATAGTGGTGAGTGGTTTCCGTCGCCATGGCGACGGAAACCACTCACGATCAGTTGTCCGCGAGAACGAGCCGCGCGCCCATCTCGCCGATCATGATGGCGGGCGCGTTGGTGTTGCCGCCGGTGATCGACGGCATGATCGAGGCGTCGCAGACCCGCAGTGCATCGACGCCGCGGACCTTGAGGTCGGGGCCGACGACCGCGAGCTCGTCGACACCCATCCGGCAGGTGCCGACACCGTGGTAGACCGACGTCGCCCGGTTGGGGATCGCGTCCCGCAACTCCTGGCCCCGCAACTGCTTGCCAGGGTGGAGCTCCTCCTTGACCGAGCCGTTGAACGCGCTCGACGCGAAGATCTCGCGCAGCCATCTCCGAGCCCTCGCCGAGCACCTCGAGATCGGCGGGGTCGGCCAGGTACTGGAAGTCGATGAGCGGCGCCGCCGTGGGGTCGGCCGAAGCGAGCCGCAGCGTGCCCCGGCTCTTCGGGTAGATCAGCGTCGCCAGCACGGTGAGCGCGGGCGCGCTTGTCGACGTGGTGCCGGATCGGCGCGTCCTGGTTGGGCGTCACGTACGCCCACGGCAGGAGGTGCAGCTGGAGATCGGGGATCGCGTCGGCCTGGGAGGTCTTGAGGAACGCGACGCGCCTCGAACACCGAGTTCGCCAGGAACGTGGCGCCGGGCCGGATCAACTCCCTGGCCAGGCCCGCGCGCGAAGTACGGCGCCGTGCCCTTGTTCCGGCTCGACGACGCGTGGAAAGTCAGCGCGTGGAACATGTGGTCGTGCAGGTTGTCGCCGACCGGCAGGTCCGCGACGCACCTCGATGCCGTGTTCCTTGAGGTGCTCGGCGTGGCCGACGCCGGACAGCATGAGCAGCTGCGCGGATCCGACGAACCCCGCCGAGAGGATGACCTCCTTGCCGGCGCGGATGGTCCGCCGGGTGCCGTCGGCGTCGACGACCTCGACGCCGACGGCACGGCCGTTCTCGATGAGCACCTTCTTCACCAGTACCCCGGACTGCAGCTCCAGCGTCGGGGGCGCGAGATGGTGGATGTAGCCGCGCGAGGCGCTGTAGCGCAGGCCGTCGGCGGCGTTCTGCTGCATCCGGCTGACGCCCTCCTGCGACTCGGCGTTGTAGTCGTCGAGGATCTTGCAGCCGATCGTGTCGGCGGTGGCCTGGATGAACTGCAGTGAGCCCTCCTGCGGGATCTTGTTGCGGGTGACCCGGATCGGCCCGCCCGCGCCACGGAACGTGTTCTCCCCGTCCTCGAAGTCCTCCATCCGCTTGTACGCGGCGTTCACGCTGTCCGCGTCCCAGCCGACGTTGCCCTCGGCGGCCCAGGAGTCGAAGTTGGCGCGGTTGCCGCGGACGTAGACCATGCCGTTGATGGAGCTGGAGCCGCCGACCACCTTGCCGCGCGGCACCGGCATCCGGCGGTTGAGCAGCGTGCTTCTGCGGCACCGAGTAGTAGCCCCAGTCGAAGAGCTTCTTGAGCTGGGGAACCGAGTGCATCGGGCCGATCATCCCGGGCTTCGTGACCATCAGCTTCTCGTCGGTCTTCCCGGCCTCGAGCACGATCACGCTCGCGCCCGACTCCGCCAGCCTGCCCGCGATCGCGGCCCCCGAACTGCCCGACCCGACCACCACGTAGTCGGCCTCATTGCTGCGCTTCGCCATGTCTGCTCCCTGGATCAGGGCTGCCGGAAGGTCGCGAGCGCGCGTTCGGTCTCCCAGAACGCGCGCACCGACCTGATCAGTCCGTCCTCGCCGACGCTGTAGACGAACACGCCTTCGGTGT
>CAVYAD010000081.1:0-15262 GCA_963766275.1 uncultured Actinomycetota bacterium | reverse complement strand
CGTGTAGTCCTTCGCGTCGACGTGCAGTGGCGCCTGAGCGAACTCACTCGGTCGCCGGGCGGTGAGGCCTGCTCTCACCACGTGCTCCATGACGCTCTCGGACAGGACCACGGCCACGAAGGTGACGTCGGGGTCCGAATGGTCGAGCAGAGCCCGAACGGGTGCGGCGTCGACCATCCGTCCCGCGTCGACCATGACCTTGCCCGTCGGTGAGTCGGTCAAGATCGTGTCGAACGATGACCTCGGTCCCAGGTGCCGGCTGGCCCGCAGTCGAAGCTCGATGCCGTTGGCCCTGAGTTCGCGTGACCGCGTCCGAAGCTCGGCCTGCAGCGCGTCGAAGAAGCGATCCACGGCGTCCGCAGCAGTCCTTCGAGATGCCACAGGTAGCCGTCTCCGCGGAATGCCCTGAAACAGGTGTCGTCCCATATCCCCGGCAGAGTGGCCCGGTCCGCGGCCGACCGGAGGATCTCGGGAAGCAAGGCCACGATCGTCCGCTGCTGTGCGTCGTCGTGCTTGCTGAACTTGAGGACATCGATCGCGAGTATGCCGACGAGATCACCGATCGTCAGGTCGACCTCCGAGCTCTTGTGGTTCGCCTGGGCTCCTCCGCCTGTTCCGTCGTGACAGAACGGGGCAGTATTGCCGCTGGGCGCCGGCGAGGTCTGTCCAGAAACTGGACACATGGTCCGTGTGAGCGCTGCAGGTCCGACGACCTCGAGCCTTCCCCGCGCGATCCGGACCATTCCCGGCGGATTCCACTCGGCGATGACCGGAGCACCGCCGACGGACCAGCCCCAGCGCCACGCAAGCTCGTCTTGCGACACGGCGATCGTCGTCGCCGCAGGGTGATCCGGGCCGGCGGCGTCGATGATCTCAGCGAGCAGCGAGGCAAGCCGGGAGACCGTTGTCCGATGCGCGAGTTGCCGCGCGTGCGGCAGCACTCTCCTGAGCTTGTCGAGGACTGTAGGTGTCCAGGTGCCTCTTCAGCCCCTCTGCGAACACCAGGTCCTTGAAGTGCTGTTTCGACAGCTGGCCGCGATACCTGGCTCGATCGCCTGCACCGTCGCGGACCGAGGCCTGCCGTCCCGAAGCTGACATCTCGCCGATGACGTCGCCGGGCCGCGAACGGCAAGCACGATCTCCCGGGCCGTCGGGATCGGCGTAGATGACCTTCGATCTGCCTGCCAGGCAGACAGGCACCCATCCGCCGGTGTCTCCCTGGTGTACCAGCCGGTCTTTCGGGCCGTGCTTCGCGATGACACCCTGTTGAACGAGGGCAGCCCAGTCATCGATGTCGAGGAGGGCTCGGAACCGCGTGATCACGACGCTTCGGTTCGGTCACTGGTCCGTTGTAGTCGGTCCGTCGATCGCCAGGGATCGGTGTGCCGTGGATCCACTCGTTCAAGCCCACCCGCGCCGCGGCGTCGTTGATGTGAACAAAGGCCCCGGTCATCCGGGGCCTTTGTTCATACTGCGGTCGGTTCCGCTTCACGTCCTGAGACTAGAAACTCGGATCATGTCGCTTTCTCGTCGTGGGTTCATGGCTGCCGCGGTCGCCGCCGCCTCTGGCACGTTGCTGCCGCCGTCGGTGTACGCCGCGCTCGCGCGCGAACCTCGCACGGGAGGGTTGCGTGCGATCAAGCACGTCGTGCTGCTGATGCAGGAGAACAGATCGTTCGACCACTACTACGGGTCGTTGCGAGGGGTGCGCGGGTTCTCGGACCGCAACGCTCTTCGTGGGGTGTTCGACCAGTCCGGGGTGCTGCCGTTCCCGGTCCGGGAGGCTGCGTCCGGGCGTGACATCCACTACATCGGCGACCTGGACCACAGCTGGAACGGCGGGCACTCGGCGTTGCGCGGCGGGTGGAACGACAACTGGGTGCCCGCGAAGACCGCGGCCACGATGGCGTTCTACACGCGGCAGGACATCCCGTTCCACTACGAGCTCGCGGACACGTTCACGGTGTGCGACGCCTACCACTGCTCGGTGCCGTCGTCGACGTCGCCGAACCGGAACTACTGGGTGTCCGGGTACACCGGGTTCGAGCCTTCCGGTGCCCGTGCGACCGGGAACGCGGCCTACAACGAGGACAACCACGCCGGGTACACGTGGAAGACCTACCCGGAACGTCTTGAGGCCGCCGGGAAGTCGTGGCGGGTCTACCAGGAGTGGGACAACTTCCAGGACAACAACCTGGAGTTCTACCTGCGGTTCAAGCAGATCGCGCGCAAGGTGCTGCCCGCGGGCTTCAAGTCGCTGGACAAGCTCTACGGGACTCAGGACCCGGCTTTGATCGGGGCCATCGACCTGTCCTCGTTGACGCCCGCGGAGAAGTCGTTGTACGAGCGGGGATTGCATCGTGTGCGTCCCGGTGAGCTCGGTGCCTCGTTCCGGGCCGACGTGAACTCCGGGCGGTTGCCCGCCGTCTCATACCTCGTGCCGTCCTCTGTGGACTCCGAGCACCCCGGCGCGTCGTCGCCCGCGGCGTCCGCCTCGATCACCTACCAGGTGCTGGACGCGCTGGCGTCGAACCAGGACGTGTGGGAGTCGACGGTGCTGTTGATCACCTACGACGAGAACGACGGCTTCTTCGACCACGTGCCGCCGCCGCGTCCGCCGTTGTCGGTCTCCGACGAGTACGTGGGCGATCGGCCTCTGGGATTCGGCAATCGCGTGCCGATGACCGTTGTCTCGCCGTGGTCGGTGGGTGGGTACGTGTGCTCGCAGGTGTTCGACCACACGTCGATGACGCGGTTCCTGGAGCGGTGGACCGGGGTGCGTTCGGAGGAGATCTCCGCGTGGCGCCGGACCGTGTCGGGTGACCTGACCTCGGCGTTCGACTTCGACCGGCGGCGGACGTGGCCCGAGGTGGGGGAGCCCGCGCCGGTGCCGCCCGCCTCGCCGCGGTGGCGGCCCGCACCGCCTTCGACGCAGAAGATGCCTGAGCAGGAACCGGGGCGTCGTCGTGCGCGCGCACTGCCGTATCAGGCCGATGCGTCGTTGCGTGGGTCTCGGTTGGAGATGACGAACTCCGGTTCGGCGTCGGCGCATTTTGCTCTCTACCCGTATTCGGGGCAGTTCTCGCTGCCGCAGCACTTCGACGTCGCGTCCTCGTCGGTGGTCGAGGTCTCCGGTGATCACGACCTGGTGTTGCTGGGGCCGAACGGGTTCCGGCGTGAGTTCGCAGGGGCCGCGTCTGACGGTGCGCGCGTGTCGTCGTCGGTGCGCGGATACAGCCGTGTGCTGACGTTGACCTTCGAGAACACCGGAATGTCACGGCTGACGTTCGTGCTCGGGCGGCGGCGGTACGTCGTGAGGCCGGGGCATCGGCACGTGATTCCGTGGCTGACCGCGATGAACTCCGGCTGGTACGACCTGACCGTGACGGTGGAGGAGGAGCCGCGGTTCCGTCGTCGTCTGTGTGGTCACATCGAGAACGGCCAGGAGTCGATCTCCGGCTAACGTGCGCTGTGTGGAGATCACGGGGGACGAGGTCGAGGCAGCCGAGATCCGGCGGTTGATGGTCGACGCCGACCAGCTGGATCCGAGTGGCCTGAGGGTGACAGGTGCGCGGATCGTCGGGCAGCTCGACCTGCGTGACGTGGTGGCGAAGCGACCGTTGAGACTGGGCGGCTGTAGTTCGGAGTTGCCGGTGATCTTCGACCGGGCACAGTTCTCCCACCTCGACCTGAGCGGTTTCGTCGCGCCGTCCGTCGACGCGCGAGGGCTGACCGTCGACCACGATCTGCGGCTGAGTGGCGCCCGGCTGCAGACTCGCGAAGGGCTCGCGTTCGACGGGCGGCACATGCGGGTGGGCGGCAGCGTCTTCCTCGACGAGGAGTTCCACGCGCACGGCGAGGTGCAGCTGACCGGTTCGCGGATCGGCGGTGTCCTGATGTGCAGGAGCGGGCGGTTCGAATCGTCGTTGCATCTGGTGGACGTGCAGGTCGATGACGCGATCTTCCTGACCAGCGGTTTCCACGCGAGCTCCGACGGCAGGCACGCGGCGGTGCGGATGCGCGGCGCGCGCGTCGAAGGTCAGCTCGTCCTGCGGGAAGGACGGTTCAGCTCGCCCGAGCTCGCACTCGATCTCCGCCACGTCCGGGTCGGCAAGGACCTGCTCATGCCGTTCGACGGCATCGACGGTCAGGTGCGGCTGGAAGGGTTGACCTACGAGGGGCTGCCGCGGGACGCCACTGTGGACGAATGGCTGTCGTTGTTGTCGTCGCGGACGACGTACTACTCGACGCAGCCCTACACGCAGCTTGCCGCCGCACATCAGGCGGCCGGGAACGAACGCGACGTGCGCCGGATTCGGGTTGCCCAGCAACGTGATCTGCGCCGCCGCGGCCAGCTGTCGCGCTGGGGCCGGGCCTGGCACCTGGTCCGGGGGATGACGGTGGGCCACGGCTACCGGCCCGCGCTGGCGTTGCTGTGGCTGGCCGGCGTCCTCGCGGTGTCGGTGGCCATCGTCACGGTGTCAGGTGCGGTGCGTTGTTCTGCGGTGGAGCAGATCGGGTACGCGCTGAACGTGGCGACGCCCCTGGTGAAGGTGGACACCGCCCGCTGCACGGTCGCCCCGTCGGCAGCGGGTCAGCTCGTGCTGGCCTCGACCTGGGTCCTGCAGATCCTGGCGTGGGCGTTCGCCACCCTGTTCGTGGCCGGTTTCACCGGTTTGGTCAGGCGCAATGCGTGATTGTCGTACCTGTCTGATAAACCAGGAGGCATGAGCGCGAAGACCGGTGCCGCGAGGCGAGGGGAACGAGTCCCCGCCGCCACGCTGCCGGTCGCCCGCATCGTGGTGGACGTGCCACTGGCCCATCTCGACCGGCCTTTCGACTACTCGGTTCCGTCCGAACTGGACATTGCCGCCGTGCCCGGCTGCCGCGTGCGTGTCCGGTTCGCGGGCCAGCTCGTCGACGGCTATCTGCTGGAGCGCGTCGAGACCACCGACTACGAGAAGAAGCTCGCCTACATCGAGAAGGTCGTGTCACCCGAACCGGTGCTGTCGCCGGAGATCGCGGTGCTGGCCCGCGCGATCGCCGACCGGTACGCGGGCGGCATGATCGACGTTCTGCGCCTCGCGATCCCGCCTCGCCACGCCCGCGCGGAAGCCGCCGCGTCCGGCGAGCCAGCACCGCTGCCGCAGGTGCCGCTGGGTGTCGAGCCCGCTCCGGAGCCGACACCCGAGCGATCGCAGCTGCCCGCCGTGCCCGCCGACGCCTGGGCCCGCTACCCGCGTGGACCGCGCTACCTGGAAGCTCTGCACACCGGTAAACCCGCGCACGCGGTGTGGCAGGCCCTGCCGTCCGAGGACTGGCCTGCCCGCCTGGCGGAGGCGGCGGCGTCGGTGGCATCGGCCGGGCGCGGTGTCGTGATCGTGGTGCCGGACCACCGTGACTCGGCCCGTGTGGCCCAGGCGTGCTCGAAGCTCATCGAGGGCGTCGTGACGCTGTCCGCCGACCTGGGGCCGTCCGAGCGCTACAAACGCTGGCTGGCCGTCCGCCGGGGCGTCGCCCGCGTGGTGATCGGCACCCGCGCGACCGCGTTCGCGCCGGTGGAGGATCCTGGCCTGCTGGTGGTGTGGGACGACGGCGACGATCTGCACGTCGAACAGCGGTCGCCGTATCCGAACGTCCGCGACGTGCTGGTGCAGCGTGCCCATATGACCGGTGCGGCGCTGCTCATCGGCGGCTTCGCCCGCACGGCCGAGGCGCAGTTGCTGGTCGAGACGGGGTGGGCGCACGAGATCGTGGCGGCGCGGGAGACGTTGCGGTCGATCGCTCCGCGCGTGGTCTCGGTGGGCGACAACGAGTGGCAGGACGTCAAGGACCCGGCCGCCCGCACCGCCCGGCTGCCTTCCATCGCGTTCGACGCCGCCCGTTTCGCCCTGACCGACTCGCCGGTGCTGATCCAGGTGCCACGTCGCGGCTACGTGCCCGCGCTGGCGTGTGGGCAGTGCCGTGGCCCGGCCCGGTGCCGCAAGTGCGCGGGCCCGTTGGCGTTGCCCGGCGGCATGGAGGACGGCCGGCCGCGTCCCGCGTACTGCCGCTGGTGTGCCGCCACCGAAGCCGCGTTTCGCTGCCCGACCTGTGGCTCACGCCGCCTGCGCGGCCAGATCATCGGCGCCCGCCGTACCGCGGAGGAGCTGGGCAGGGCGTTCCCCGGCCATCCGGTGCGCACCAGCGGCGCCGACGAGGTCCTGACGTCGGTGCCGGGCCGCCCGGCCCTGGTGGTCGCGACGCCGGGAGCTGAGCCGTACGCCGAGGGCGGGTACGGCGCGGTGCTGTTGCTGGACGGCTGGGCGTTGCTGGGGCGTGCCGACCTGCGCGCCTCGGAGGAGACGTTGCGCCGCTGGATGACCGCCGCCGGGCTGGTGCGTCCCGGCACCGGCCGGGTGGTCGTGATCGCCGACTCGACCCTGACGCCGGTGCAGGCGCTGGTGCGCTGGGACCCGGTGTGGCACGCCGCCACGGAACTGGCCGCCCGCACCGAACTCGGCTTCCCGCCCGCCGTGCGGATGGCCACCGTCGACGGCACACCGGACGCCGTGAACGCGATGCTCGACGAGCTTCGCCTGCCCCCGACGGGCGAGGTGCTCGGGCCCGTTCCGCTGGGTGACGACGAGACGCGTGAGCGGGCCCTGGTCCGGGTGGCGCGCAGCGAGGGCCGTGCGCTGGCGGCGGTGCTGGCCGAGGCTCAGTCGGTGCGTACCGCGCGCAAGGAACAGGACCTGGTGCGGATCAAGCTCGACCCGCTCGAGGTCCTCTGATCGCTCAGCCCTCGTAGTAGGAGCGCAGGCTCGCGAGGCGTTCGCGGATGTCGTCGTCGGTCAGCTTCTCGTATTCGAGGTATTCGCTCATGAACACCATCACGTCGTTGCGTTCGGCGTGATCACTGGCGATCACGTGTGCCGTCGTCCCCGCGATACCCGCCGGGAACAGCAGGAAGCCGTCCAGGCCCGCCATGGTGTCGAACGAGGCGTTCTTGGCCTCCCACAACGCCCACACGTCCTCCTCGCGGCCACACTCGGCGAGCAGCACCGCGGCGAGGCCCATGGACTCGCTCAGGCCCCAGCCCTCGCGGTGCTCGGCGGTCTCCAGGATGAGGAGGTGGCGCAGCAGGTCCGCGTCGCCCGGCCGGCGGTCGCGCAGTAGCAGGCGCAACGCGTCCTCGCGGTCTGCCTCGTCCAGGTCGGAGGTCGGGAGCTCTGCTCGCAACCGGTCAAGATCGATCGACACCTCCGTACTTTACCCAAATGCCTTCATTGGGGGTGTTGCGCACCGGTCCGAGGTAGTAGAGAGAGGCGCATGTTGCGAAAGGTCGCCGCGCTGTCGCTGTCCGTCGTGCTGGTCGCGCCCGCACCCGCGTTCGCCGCCGAGCCGCCACCTCGGGTACCCGAACAGGTGGGCTGGGGCGGTGCCGTCTCCAGCGTCGACCCGGACGCCTCGCAGATCGGCGTCGACGTGCTCCGCCGCGGTGGCAACGCCGTGGACGCCGCCGTCGCCACGGCCGCCGCGCTCGGCGTGACCGACCCGTTCTCCGCGGGCATCGGCGGAGGCGGGTTCTTCGTCCACTACGACGCGCGCACCCGTCGTGTCTCCACATTGGACGGTCGCGAGACCGCGCCCCGTGCCGCGACCGACCAGCTCTTCGTCGAGAACGGCAAGGCGCTGCCGTTCGGCGAGGCGCAGACCAGCGGCCTGTCGATCGGCGTGCCGGGCACCCCGAAGACGTGGCAACAGGCGCTGCGCCGGTGGGGCACGCTCGACCTGCGCCAGGCCATGGCGCCCGCGGAAGCGTTGGCACGACGTGGCTTCGTCGTCGACCGCACCTTCAACACGCAGATCACCTCCAACGCCGCCCGCTTCGCCGACTTCACCTCGACGCGTGACCTGTACCTGCCCGGCGGACAGCCGCCCGCGATCGGCACGACGTTCCGCAACCCGCAGCTCGCCGACACCTACCGCGAGCTCGCCCGCACCGACCTCGCCTCGTTCTACGGCGGCGCCGTCGGCCGCGACCTGGTCCGCACCGTGCGGCAGCCGCCCGTCGTGCCCGGCTCGACCCGCAACGTGCGCGCCGGCGCGATGGAGCTCTCCGACCTCACGCGCTACCAGGTGGAACGGCGCGATCCCACCGTCTCGCGCTACCGCGGCCTCGACATCTACGGCATGGCGCCACCGTCGTCCGGCGGCACGACCGTCGGCGAGGCGCTGAACATCATGGAGACGACGGACCTGTCCAAGGACAAGGCAACCGACGTCGAGTACCTGCACCGGTTCATCGAGTCGACCAAGCTGGCGTTCGCCGACCGCCTCCGCTGGGTCGGCGACCCCGCCTTCTCCCGCGTGCCGACCGACGCCCTGCTGTCGCAGAAGTTCGCGAACAGCCGCGCCTGCCTGATCAAGCCCGACGCCGTGCTCCCCGCCCCGCAGCCCGCCGCCGACCCCCGCAACCCCAAGCCGTGCGCCACGGAAGCCGTGCCCTCCGCGCTGCGCGAGGACGCCGAACGCACCACCCACCTCACCGTCGCCGACCGCTGGGGCAACGTCGTCGCCTACACCCTCACCATCGAGGCCGAAGGCGGCAGCGGCATCGTCGTACCCGGCCGCGGCTTCCTGCTGAACAACGAGCTCACCGACTTCGAGTTCGTCGCCCCCACCCCCGGCGTGCCGCACCCGAACCTCCCCGGCCCCGGCAAGCGCCCCCGTTCGTCGATGTCGCCGACCCTGGTGCTCGACAACGGCAAGGTCGTCCTCGCGGTCGGCTCTCCTGGCGGCTCGACGATCATCACCACCGTCACCCAGATCCTGACCTCCCGCCTGGACCGCAGGATGCCGTTGCTCGCCGCTGTCGCCTCGCCCCGCGCCTCGCAACGCAACGCGGCCGCGACCCCGGCCGAAGCCGAGTTCATCGCCTCCGCCTCCGCCGAGGGACTGCGCAGGATCGGCCACCAGTTCAGCCAGAACGCCGAAATCGGTGCGGCCACGGCCATCGAGCGCGCTTCGGACGGCCGGTGGCGCGCCGTCGCCGAGCCGACGCGGCGCGGTGGTGGCGCCGCGCGAGTGGTGAAGGTGGGCTGATGCTCGCCGGGCGCCACTGTCAGACCCCCTGAGTACGCTTGAAAATTGGGGGTACCCGGCCAGCGCCGTGTGTGTGGTGGGCGGCTATCAGCCGGTGTGGCCGTCGATGCGTTCGCGGATGAGGTCGGCGTGGCCGTTGTGCTGGGCGTACTCCTCGATCATGTGGATGTAGGCCCAGCGCAGTGACATCTCGCCCCGCCGCACGTGGACGAACGTGTCGTCGAGATCCTTCCCCGCCACGGCCTGGCGAGCTGCGGCCATCTCGGCCACGAGCAGGGCGTACTCGGCCTCGGCGCGGGCCGGGTCCAGGTCGTCGAAGGCGTGGTTCTCCCTGACCGGCGTGCCGTAGACGGCCGTGACGTCCTGGCCGGCGACGCGGTGGCGGAACCACATGCGTTCGACGTCGGTCAGGTGGCGGATCAGGCCCAGCAGGGTCAGGTTCGACGGGGGAGTGGACGCGACGGCCAGTTGTTCGCCGGTGAGGCCCGCGCATGTGCCGAGGAACGTGGCTCGATGGCGGTCGAGCCACGTTTCCAGCATCGGTCGTTCCGGGCCGAGGAACGGCTCGGTGGGCAGGTCGACTTGTGGTGCGGTCCAGGTCATACGCCCATGATCAGTGAATCCGGCCGGAGTAGAGAACCGAGTTGTCCTTGTCGCGGACGACCGCGGTGAGCGGGAGTGGCGTCGCGATGTCGGTGATCTTCGTCGTGCTGGGGATGTCGGCGGCGAAGAAGCCGTCGACGACGGCCACGGTCACCGGTGAGGATTCGGGGACCGACAGTTCGATCGTGCCTGCGCCACGGTTGGTGTGTCCGGCGACGAGCTGGCGGCCGCCGCTGCCGTAGATGCCGAGCAGACCGATCCCGACGGGATCGCCGGTGAGCTCGCGGGTGGAGAAGGAGCCCATGCCGCTGTCGAGTGCGTGGCAGATGCCGTACCGGCTCTTGTCGCGGTCCTGACGGGCCACGATCACGCTTCCGGTGTCGGTGCTGGAATACCCGATCAGGATCGGGCTCCAGCCGGGCTCTGAGGCCTCGGGGCTGTTGGGGGCCGAGTTCTCGAGGCAGCGGGCGAGGCGGTTTTCGTCGCTGTTGCGGTCGCCGTTGTCGCGTTCGAAGCTGTCGGAGGTCGCGGCGCGTGGCAGCGGGACGTCGAGGGACACGGGCACGGTGCGGTCGTCGAAGACCAGCTCGGTGACGGTGAGCATGGTCGGCAGGAAGGCGATGAAGAAGTCGGGTGTCACCACCGCGTCGGACGAGCTACGGCTGTAGTTGCTGGTGGTCTCGCGAGCGCGCGCCTTCAGTGCGCCCAGCGGCGGGATGCCGGCGATGATCTTCTCGGAGCGGTAGGTGATCGTGCCCGCCTCCAGCTGGACGGGCGCGGAGGCGGTGGGGACGACGTAGGCCCTGGTGCGGGTCAGTTCGCAGAAGCGGCTGTCCTTGCCGACGAGCACCTTGCGGCCTTCGAAGACGACCATGTCGTTGGAGGACCAGTTCTGGTCGTCGAGAGCGGTGCGGCAGCGGGCGATGTCGAGGACGGACGGGGTGGAGACGCGGCCGCGGGCGGGGTCGACGTCGGTGTCGGTGATCGACTGGGTGACGGCGACGCCGCCCGCGATCAGGAGTGCGACGCCGGCGGCGACGGCGAGCGGGGTGTGGTTGCGGCGGGACTGCGTGGACTGGTCGGTGAAGGCCGGCCGCATGCGTTCCTTGATGTCGGCGGGCAGCTCGCGGCGAGGTGGCAGGTTGATGGTCATCAGCGCACCTCCAGGGTGTCGTCGGAGAGTTCTTTGCGCAGGCGGGCGCGGGCGCGGGAGATGCGGGAGCGGACGCTCACCTCGGCGACGCCGAGCACCTCGGCGGCCGCGGCGGTCGGGACCTCGCCCAGCAGGACGAGCTCGACGGCCTCGCGTTCGGCGCGGGGGAGGCGGGCGATCGCGGTCAGCACCTGGCGCAGGCGTGCCTCGTCGTCGATCGACGCGGCCACCTCGTCGGCGTGGTCGCGTTCGACATCGTTCCTGGGCACGCGGTGCAGCAGGCGGGTGAAGCGCGACTGCTTGCGGAACTCGGAGCGGGCCAGGTTGCCCGCGACGGTGAAGAGCCACGGCAGCGCGCTGTCGCGGGTCAGTGTCATCTCGCCACGACGGCGCCAGGCCGTCATGAAGGTCGCGGAGGTCAGGTCCTCCGCCGTCGACCAGGACGCGGTCAGCCGGTAGGCGTGGTTCCACACGGCCTCGGCGTAGCGGTCATAGAGCTCACCGAAGGCGTGTTCGTCACCCCGCTCCCACAGCTCGGCGTCCGACGGTCCCTCGTCGGTCACCGCGGCTGCCCCCTCCCAGCGCTGTCGCATCAGCCTCATGACCTGGAGGTGTCCACCTATCGGCCGAGTGTTGCACGCGATCTTCCTACCTCAGGTGGATGAAGTCTCGATACTGCCAGCCGATGTCCGCTGACCTGCATGAACGGCACAGTTTGTGTCATGACGACGACGACTTCGGCTTTCGCGCCGACCACGGTTCCGGCCCACATCGACTTCGGCGCGCTGTTCCGCCCGGTGCTGACGGCGCTCCGGTTCACCGGTCACTTCCTCGTGGCGCTGGTGAGCGTGATCTTCCTCGGCAGCGGCGCGGAGCACTGACCGAGCTCCTCGTAGACTGGCCGCCAGTCCACTACGAGGAGTACCGCGTGACCGTCCAACCCATCCGTCTGTTCGGCGACCCGGTACTGCGCACCGCCGCCGTCGAGGTCACCGACTTCGACAAGGAACTGCGCACCCTGGTCAAGGACCTGTGGGACTCGATGCAGGACGCGGGCGGAGCGGGACTCGCGGCGCCGCAGCTCGGCGTCGGGCTGCGTGTTTTCACCTATCACTGCGACGGCTTCGCGGGCCATCTCGTCAACCCGACCTGGGACGTGGTCGGCGAGGAGATGCAGGACGGCCCCGAGGGCTGCCTGTCCATCCCCGGCATGTCGTGGGACTGCCGCCGGCACCTGCACGTGGTGGCGAAGGGCTGGAACATGCACGGAGAGCCCATCGAGGTCGAAGGCACCGAGACGCTGGCCCGCTGCATCCAGCACGAGACGGACCACCTGGACGGGGTGCTGTTCCTCGACCGCCTCGACGCGGACACGCGCAAGCAGGCGATGAAGGAAATCCGGCAGGCCGAGTGGTTCGACGGTAGCGTGCCCACCTTGAAGCAGAGCCCGCACCCACTCTTCGGCAGGGCCAACTGACCATGCGTCTCGTGTTCGCAGGCACGCCCGAGGTGGCCATTCCCTCGCTGCGCGCCTTCATCGACTCCCCCCGCCACGACGTCGTCGCCGTCGTCACCCGCCCGGACGCGCCGTCGGGCCGAGGCCGCCGGGTGGAACGTTCCCCCGTCGCCGCCCTCGCCGACGAGCACGGCATCGAGGTGCTCACGCCCGCCAAGGCCGGGGATCCCGAGTTCCTGGACCGCCTGCGCGCGTTGGAGCCCGACCTGTGCCCGGTCGTGGCCTACGGCGCACTGCTGCCGCAGCGCACGCTGGACGTGCCGCGGCTCGGCTGGGTCAACCTCCACTTCTCCGTGCTGCCCGCGTGGCGCGGCGCCGCGCCGGTGCAGTCCGCCGTCCGTAACGGCGACGACATCACCGGCGCCTCGACCTTCCAGATCGTCAAGGAGCTCGACGCGGGCCCCGTCTTCGGCGTGGTCACCGAGAAGGTGCGCGACAACGACACCTCCGGCGACCTGCTGACGAGGCTCGCCGAGTCCGGGGCGCAGCTGCTGCTGTCCACTGTGGACGGCATCGAGGACGGCACGATCCGCGCCGTCGACCAGCCGTCCGACGGCGTCACCTACGCGCCGAAGATCGCGGTCGAGGACGCGCGCCTCGACTTCACCACGCCCGCCACCGCGCTGGACCGACTGGCCCGCGCGGTCACGCCGGACCCCGGTGCGTGGGCGGAGTTCCGCGGCGAGCGCCTCAAGCTCGGCCCGGTCACGCCCGTTGTGGACGTGACCCTGGCGCCGGGCGAGATCCAGGTCGAACGCAAGCGCGTGCTCGTGGGCACGGCGACCACCGCCGTGGCCCTCGGTGAGGTCCAGGCGCAAGGAAAGAAGCGCATGGCCGCGACCGACTGGGCCCGCGGCGTGCGTATCGAAGCAGGGGAGCACATCGCATGAGCGGCACTGGATCGCGAGGAGCTTCCAAGCCGTCGCGGCCGAGCAGGCCACACCCGCCGCGCCGGCGCACCGGCCCGGCGCGTCCGCCCGTGGAGGACCCGGCCCGCCTGGCCGCGCTGGAGACGTTGCGCGCGGTGCGGCAACGGGACGCCTACGCGAACCTGGTGCTCCCGCAGATGCTGCGGGAACGCCGGATCACCGGACGCGACGCGGCACTGGCCACCGAGCTCACCTACGGCGCCTCGCGCGCCCAGGGGCTGCTCGACGCCGTGATCGAGGCGTGCTCGGACCGCCCGCTGTCCGAAGTGGACGGCTCGGCGCTCGACGCGTTGCGGCTCGGCACGTACCAGCTGCTGCGCACGCGCGTCCCGTCGCACGCCGCCGTGGCGTCCACTGTGGACCTTGTGCGCGCCGAGGTCGGCTCCGGCATCGCCGGGTTCGTCAACGCCGTGCTGCGCAAGGTCTCCGAGAAGGACGAGCAGACCTGGGTGGCCGAGCTCGCACCCGACCTGGAGACCGACCCGATCGGCAACCTCGCGTTCACACACGCCCACCCACGCTGGATCGCGCAGGCGTTCGCGGAGGCACTCGGCAGCCGCGACGAGGCACTGCGGCTCGCGCTGCAGGCCGACGACGCCCGGCCCACCGTGCACCTCGTGGCACGTCCTGGCGAGGTGAGCGCCGACGAGCTCGCCGCCATCACCGGCGGCGACGTGGCGCCGTACTCGCCTTACGGCGTGCACCTGGAGGCGGGAGCCGGTGACCCGGCCGACCTCGAACCTGTGCGCGAGCGTCTGGCTCACGTACAGGACGAGGGCAGCCAGCTCTGCGCCTTGGCACTGACGCGCGCACCGCTGGAAGGCACCGACGACCGGTGGCTCGACATGTGTGCCGGCCCAGGGGGCAAGGCAGCGCTGCTCGCGGCACTGGTCGGCCTGGAAGGCGGCGAGCTGATCGCCGTCGAGAAGGCCCCCCACCGCGCCGAGCTCGTGCGCAAGATCACCTCAGGCCTGCCGGTGACCGTGCACGTGGCCGACGGCCTTGAGACCGACTTCGTCGAAGGGGCGTTCGACCGCGTACTGGTCGACGCGCCCTGCACCGGTCTCGGTGCACTGCGCAGGCGCCCGGAGGCGCGGTGGAGGCGCCAACCCGCCGACGTCGGCCAGCTCACGAAACTGCAGCGTGAGCTCCTTATCGAGGCGTTGCGGCTGGTGCGTCCTGGTGGAGTTGTGGCTTATGTCGTGTGCTCACCTCATCTCTCCGAGACCATCGGGGTAGTGGACGACGTCGCCCGGCGCGCCGGGGCCGAGGTGCTGGACACGCGGGAGCTCTTCCCGGGAGTTCCGGACCTCGGGGAAGGGCCGCACGTCCAGCTCTGGCCGCACCTGCACGGAACCGACGCCATGTTCTGCGCGGTGCTGCGACGCCCTGTCTGAGCGCTCGTGGACCACGTTAGCGACGGGGTCTGACAATTTTCGGCAGCCGCCGGACGGCACCGCGAGGTGACCGCCGGCGGCTGCCGCGTTTCCGGGGGTCGGCCGCGGTGTCCAGAGTGGATATTTGACCGATCGTTCTAGTTGGGATCAGGGTCGGTGGCGTGGCCAGGACCAAGGAGTTCGACGTCGACGACGCGCTGCGCTCGGCGCTCGACCTGTTCTGGGAACGCGGCTACGAGGCCACCTCGGTCGCGGACCTCGTCGAGCGGCTCGGCATCGGCAAGGCGAGCCTGTACGCGACGTTCGGCACCAAGCACGACCTCTACGTCAAGGCGCTGGACCACTACGTCCGCACGACCGACGACGAGGTCCTCGCCGAACTGGCCGTGCCAGGCCCTGCGCTCGACGCCGTGCGCGGGTTCGTTCAGCGCTACGTGGACGACATCCTCGCGGACGTGGACCGCAAAGGCTGCCTCGTGGTCAACGCGGCGGTCGAACTGCCGGGTGATCCCGAAGTGGCGCAACGGGTCGCGCGCAGCTGGGACGCGCTCGAAACGGGGCTCACGATCACCCTGGA
>CAVYAD010000080.1:0-57573 GCA_963766275.1 uncultured Actinomycetota bacterium | reverse complement strand
CAGCTGGGCTTTCTTCTTGTCGTCGAGCTTCGGGTCCTTGGACTCCTTCTCGATCCGCGTCTCGATGTCCGCGATGAGCTGCTTCGGGTCGCCGACCCGGTAACCGCCGGTGTAGGTCAGCGGCCGGATCGGGCCCGCGTCCGAGTTCAGCGAGTTCGCGACGTGGTCGAAAATGTGGTTCCCGTCGGAACCGCGCGCGAACCGGTGTCGAAGTCCTGGATCGCGAGATACGGATGGTGTCGTTGCCGACCAGCGCGCCGACCGCGAACTTGTTGGCAGGACTGGTCATCGTCTCGTTGCGCATGTCGCCGAACGGGAACGCGCCCTTGAACGGCGGCAGCGCCACCACGGCGACCGGCTCGGGGCGGCCCGCGACGTCGGTGCCCGCGTTGCCGACGGCGGCGTCGATGTCCGCCTGGGCGGTGCCGTTCACGCCGATCACGAAGACGACCTTGTGGTCGCCCATGTCCCGCATGACGCTGTCGATGACCGCGTTGATCTCGCCGACGCCGCCGTGCCCGACGATCATGTTGACGACGAACGACGGCGGGTTGTTGTTCTCGACGCTGTTCTTGAGCTTGTCGAGGTAGTTGTCCTTGGTGGGCAGGTCGAACCTGCCGTTGTCGAGGTCGGCGAACGCCTGGTTGTACGTGCCCGGCGGGATGCCGTGCACCGACAGGTCGTCGAGCTGGGCGGCCAGGTCGTCCATCTGGCTGTCGCTCTGCGCGTCCGACGCCGGGTCGTCGACGTCCATCGCGGTGTCCGCGTCGGTGACCGAGTGGTGGGTTCCGGACGGCCCGGCCTCGGCGTTGTACGACGGGATGTTGTACGACGGGCCGCCGTGCTTCGGCTTGTTGGTGGGCCGTTCGTCGACATCGCTGCCGGAGTCCTCGGGCCGGTCGCGCTTCGGCGCCTGCCTGGGTTCCGTGTCCGCCCTGGTGTCGGCGTTGGTGCCGGGCGCGGGCTGTGGTGCGGGGGGAGGCGTGTCCAGCTTGGTGTCGGGCACCATGACCTGGCTGTTGGCGGTGCGTTCGATCAGCCACAGGTGCCGCGGCCGCAGTCCGGGGTCCGTCTTCCGGTCGAGGAGGTCCTGACCCATCATGCCGCCGTCGTTCTGGTGCACGCCGGTGTTCGTGTCGTGCTGCTGGAAGACGCGGGTCGTGTCCTTGTACTCGTCCGGGATGCCCAGGTAGTGCAGCGTCTCGTGGGCGAGGACCTCGGGCTTCGCGTTGGGGTTCCAGTGGTCCTGGTCGGTGCCGGACTTGTCGTCGCCGATCTCGACGGTGGCGTGCGCGTCCGCCGCGTTCTCGGTGAACTCCAGGTTCACATGGAACTGGTCGCCCGAAGGCAGCCGGAAACCCTGGTTCAGCATGGAGTTCACGCCGTTGGCGGCGTTCTGCTTGACCTGCTCGACGACCTTCGGGTCCGGGTTCGCGCCGGGGTCGATGTGCAGCTTGACCGTGTACTCCTGCACGAACTTGCCGGGGCTCGTCTCGATGCGGCGCAGGTCGTACTTGATCACGCCGTCGTAGGACTCGACCTTCGACGGGGTGCTGATGGTCTTGACGTCCTTGACGACGACGTCGACCGGCTTGGAGTGCGCGCCTTCCCTGCGGTCGGCCCAGGTCTCCGGGGACGCGGGGTTGTCCGGCGCGAACCAGTCCGCCGTCTTCGCCGGGTCGTGCCGCCACGACTCGTCGCTGATGACGTCCTTGCCCTGGTGGGATTCCGGGGTCGGCGGGACGAACTTCGGCGGCGCGCCGCCACTCTTGATCGTCTTCGGCGCGTCGGTGTTCGTGCCGGTGTTCGGGCCGGGCGGGGCCGGGGGAGCGGGCGGCGGGGTGTTGGTCGGTGCCGGACGGCTCTGAGTGTCGGTGTCCGGCTTGCTGTTGCTCGGACCGGACTTGTCGTTGCCCGACCTGTCGTTGTCAGTGGCGGGTTTGGTGTCGCCGTCGAGCTGGTTCTCGCTCTCCGGAGTGACCCACTCGAGCCCGTTCCACTGGTTCTTGACGTCCGGGTCGAACAGTGCCTGGAAGTCGGTCTTGCCGATCACGGGCACCGGATGCGGCATGTAGGACGGTTTGACGCTGAGGTCGAGTCCGTTGGGGTCCATCGTGAACTGGCCGATGAGCCCGATCTGCGGCGCGAGCCCGCTGTCGACGAGCGCGTTCGGCCCGGACACGTCCGGCGCCTGGTTCTTGAGCTCTGTCGGGAAGTTCTCCGGCGGGACGCGGCCCTGTAGCGTGTCGAACTTCTGCGGGATCAGGTCGGCGAACTTGGTGATGAAGTCCCCGTTGGGCGGCGTGACGATGAACGCGTTGCCCAGCTCGCCCTCGGCCCACCGCGCGTCGGCGGCCGCTTTGACGTTGTCCGGGTTGAGCTCGGCACTGGGGTCGCCGAGCGCGTTCTGCACGCTCTTGCCGTCCCGCAGCCGCGGCCCGATGAGCGGCACCTCGTCCGGCCGCATCCTGACGTCGCCCATCTTGTCCAGCGACACCGAACCAGGCCGCACGTCGACATCGACGTACACACCACCGTGCTTCTTGAGCACCGCGTACCGCGCGATGTCCGACGCCAGGTTGTACGCCTTGGCATCAGGGTTGTTGGCAGCGGCGTACACGTCGTTGATCGTCGTGTCCGTGTCACTGCGCGTCTCGACGTCGGCGGACAACTCGCTCACGAGGTCCGGAACGCTCTCGTTGATCTCGACGCCCGCGTCGGTCAGCTGCTGCTTGACGTCCGGATCCCAGTTCGCCGAGGACCCGTCCGTCCACAGCGTCGCCTTCCACTGCCCGTCGGTCTCCTTGACCTTCGCGGCCCACTCCAGCATGCCGTCGATCGAGCCCTGGTTCGGCGTCGCCCCGAACCAGGCGAAGTGCATCTCCTTCGGTACATCGACCTTGCCCTCGTCACCCTTGGCGGCGACGGCGTTGTCGTAGTGCTGCTTCAGCTCGGCATGCGCGTCCGGGTTCGCTCCTTCGAGCCGCCCGAGCAGAATCCGCGCCTTGGCCGGCTTCCCGTCGTTGACCGCCGCCGTGATGTCCTGCTTCGCCACCTCGACGTCGACATTCCCCTTCTTGCCGTCGACGAGGGTGTCCACCCAGGGACTCGACTTGATGTCGGCGTTCGGCTTGACCGTCGGCGCGGGTGCCGGAGCGGCGTTCGTGCCGGGCTTGTTGAACAGGCCCTTGATGAAGTCGACGCCGAGCCACTTCTTGAGCTTGGCGCGCGTGCGGCCCTTGCCGCCCTCGGGCCTCGTCTGCGCCTGGAACGGCCCTGCGGCCGGATGCGACCTCGGCACCACGTTGGGCTGCGCGTTGGCGTTCGTGCTCGGGTTGTTGGTGTTCACCGACGGCGTGACGATCGGCGCCACCACGACGTTCGGGGTGACGTTCGTGCTGGGCGCCGGCGTGTTCGGGTTCGGCGTGTTCGGGTTGGCGCCGGCCGGGCCCGGTGCGGGCCGCGTCTGGTTGGGAGGTGGGGTGTTCGCGGGCGGCACGTTCGTCCGCGCGTTGACCGGTGGCGTGCCGGGGTTCGGCGCGGGACTGGTCTTCGTGTCCAGTGCCGGGTTCGACTTCGTCTCTGGTGCCGGATTCGTCTTGGTGCCGGGCGACGGCGTGTTCACCGACGGCGTGCTGACCGATGGCGCGTTCGGTGCCGGGGCGGGACGGGTTTGGGCCGCCGGTACCGGGTTCGGGTTGGCGGCTGCCGGGTTCGGATTGGCCGGTGCCGGGGCGGCGTTCGGCGACGACACCGGTGGCACGCCCGTCGTGGGCGTCGTCCCTCCGGTGCCGGTGCCGGTGCCGGGGGCGGCACGGAGGCCGAGCTGGGCGGGGCCTTGGTGATCGTGTTGTCCGGGGTGCCGGGCTTGGGGGCGTCGAAGGCGCCCTTGTCGGTGCCGGGCGCGACGAACTTGCTGCCGCCCTTGTCCGCCGGCTGGACGCCTGGGGTCGCGCCGGGAGCCATCGGTGGGGCGACGCCGGCGTTGGCCGCCGGGGAAGTGGTGGGGCTCGGGGTGGGGGCGGCGCCGCGCGGGCCGCCCGTCGCGGGCGGGTTGATCCCGCTCTGGGTGCCGGGCGTCGTGCCGGTGCTGCCGGGAGTCGCGCCGGCAACACCTGGCGTCGAGCCGGGGAGGCCAGGCGTCGAGCCTGGCTTGGGGGCCGGGTTGGATGCCGAACCTGGCGTAGGTGAACCAGGCGTGGCTGAACCCGGCGTGGGCGAGCCGACAGCGGGTGAGCCGGGAGTCAGGCTGCCTGGGACGCCTGGCTTGGGGGCCGGCGGCGGGGTGGAACCGGGAGGCGCCTTGGTGATGGTGCTGTCCGGGGTGCCGGGCTTCGGGGCGTCGAAGACGCCCTTGCTGCCCGCTCCGCCGAACTTGCTGGAACGGTCGCCGCCCTGGGCGCCCGCGTTCGGGGTCGCGCCGGGCGCCATGGGCGGTGCCATGCCGGGGGAGGCGGCGGACGGCGCCGGGGTGGCGCCGCGAGGGCCTGCACCCGTCGAGGGCGAGGTCACGGCGCTCTGTGGGCCGGGGCCGGTCGGGGGGACACCGGGCTTGGAGCCCGGAACGCCTGGGGTGGCGCCGGGGATCGGGCCGCCGCCCTTACCGGTCGACGTCGAGGGCGTGCCGCCCTTGGTGCCTGGGGGCGGGGTGGCGACGGGGCCACCGCCGACGGGGCCCGCGCCTGGCTTGCCGCCGGTCGAGCCGGGAATGGTCGGCGTCGTCGGGCCGACGCCCTTGCCGCCGGGGGTGTTCGACTTCGGGCCGGTGTTGGCGCCGGTGTTGCCACCGATGACCGGAGGCGCGGTGAAGCCGGGTCCGCCGGTGCTCTTGGGGCCGCCGCCGGAAACGGGACCGCCACCACCCTTGATGCGCCGCCGTTGGGCCGCCGACCGGCGACCACGGGGCCGCCGGGCGTGTTCACGCCGCCGCCCGTGAAGCCGCTGCCGCCCTTGACGTTGGGAGCAGCGGTGACCCCAGGCCCGCCAGGCCCCTTGGAACCGGAGGTGCCGACGGGACCGCCGCCACCCTTGATCTGGTTGGGACCGGTCGCGTTGGGGCCGCCGGGTCCCTTCGTGCCACCGCCGGTGAAGCCGCCGCCACCCTTGATCTGGTCCGGGCCCTTGGCGTTGGGACCGGCCGCCGGGTTGTTGTTGGCGACGCTCACGCCCTGGCCGGGTGGCGGCTTGACGTTGGTGGAGGGGTCGATCTGCTTGATGGCCGAGGAGTTGCTGCCGTCGGTGGTGGTGGCGGTAGTGGCGGTGGCCTTGATGCCCGACTGCACGTCGCCGAACGCCTTGGCGCCCTTGTCGGCCTGGCTGACGGCGTTGTCGTTGGAGGCGTTCAGGGCGGGGACCGCGAACAGGCCGATGGGACCGAGGGCGTTGCCGCTGAAGTTGAGGCCGCGCAGGCCGCTGGAGATGCCGGAGAGGCGGGACTGGAAGTCACCGGCCTTGCCCTGCAGGCCCTGCATGGACGACTCGTTCATGGAGAAGCCGGTGTTGCCGGTGGGGCCGCCGCCACCGGTTCCCGTGGAGGGTGGCGCCGAAGGGGGCGGCGTCGGGTTCGGCGCCGGAGTCGGCGACGGGTTGGGATTGACGTTCCCCTTGGCCATGAGCGGCTTTCTCCACTACTGCGTCAGACCAGAACAGCCGGGACCCGTGAGGCCCCGGCTGTGACTGGAAACTACTGAGTTGGCTGGTTGCTCTTCACGACAGCCTCGTCGATCTTCTTGTCGACGTCCTTCGCGGCCTTGACACCCTCGTAGGTGATCTCGGCGACGTCGGCGGTGTTCTCGAAGCGTTCCCAGCCCTTGCTGACCTTGGCCATGATGTCGTCGAGGTCGCCGATCCGCTTCATCTGCCTGCCGAGCGCGGCGACGACACGGGCGACGCGGGAGGCGATGTTCACGCCGAGCGCGACCGCCTTGCCCACCGCGAAGCCGATGAAGGCCGGGATCGAGGCGCCGAAGGTCGGGATCATGGTGGCGGCCGCGATGAGCGCGCCGCCGATCAGCGAGCCGAGCAGCTGGGCGATGAGGTCGCGGACGATGTCACGCAGAACGGTGACCAGCATGCCCATGATCGCGACGATCTTGGCCTTGGTCTCGACGGCGTTGGCGAGGTCGTCGAGCTCGCCGTACATGCCGTCCATGCTGGCCTTGAACCGCTCCGACGACGCGCCGGTCCAGCCGTCGAACGTCGCCAGCCCGTTCTTGTGGTCCTCGGCCAGCACACGCAGCTCGGCGGCGCGGGCCTTGTTCGCCTCGACGTTGGCCTGGATCTCCTCCGGGTTGCCCATCAGCTGGTTCAGGGCGTCACGCAGGAAGCTGACGTGCTCGATCAACCAGCCGATGCCCGCGCCGATCAGGCTGCCGAGCGGGTCCATCGCGAACATGACGGTCGCCGAGGCCGCGCCGATCGCGTTGAACGTGATGTCGAGCGCCTTCTCGGCCTCGGACTCGGCGTCCTTGCTGATGCCGTCGATCAGGCTGCCGTAGGCCTCGATGAACAGCGAGCCCTTGAGCTTGTTCTCCTCGGTGATGTTCATCCCGGGAGGCGACGGGAGTGGAGCGTCAGGCATTGCTGTTCCTGCTTTCGGTCACCACGGCTGGTTGTCGTCGTCTTCGTCGTCGCCCGCGCTGGGGCGGCCACGGGCGGGCGCCGGCTGCGGGGTCGCGGCTGGCCTGCTCACCGCGGGCGCGGGAGCGGGCTCCGGTTCCGCGTCCTCGATCTCGTCGTACGCCTCGGTCTCCTCCAGCTCCTCCTCGTCGGCGGGGATCGAGTCGGAGACCATCTGGTAGGCCTCGGTTCCCTCACCGAGCGGCTGGAAGATCTCGAGTACCTTCTCCGCGGCCTGTTTCTGGGCGTGCCGCGCGGTCTCCAGGATCAACGCGGTGAGCCGGGGCGCGCCCAGCTCCACCGCGCGGTGCCCGAGCACCAGGTTCTGCAGCCCGCCGTTCGGGCCGACGGTCACCGTGACGGCGCCGTCCTTGCTCGTGACGGTCGCGTTGGACGCGGCGAAGTTCTCCGAGAGCTCCTCGGACTTCTTCTTCAGGTCGGCCAGCTTGGCCTCGTACTCTTCGACCCACTCAAGGGGGTTCGCGGAAGTCAAGGGGGTCCTCCTGCGGCGGCGGTTCTGGAAGTGCTCAGGCGAGTACGGCGGCGATGCGGGTCGCGATGCGGTCGTTGTCGGTCGGCGACAGGCTCAGCCAGCCGTCCGAGTTGACCATCAGATAGCGGCCCTGGTGGGTGTCGAACCAGTTGATCACGACGTCCGAACGCTGCCGTCCGTGCGTCACGCCGAACTGGCCGCCCGCGACGCGGTTCGCCGCGAGCTCACCCACCTGTGTCGCGTCCTGTGAGGACAGACCGGCACGCACCAGCGCCTGCTTCTCGTCGAGCTCGTCGTCGCCGCCCCAGGGGTCGTCGGACTCCTCGTCCTCCTCGGCGGCCTCCTGGATCACGACGGCCTGCTGCAACGTCTCGACGCGCACCGACAACGCGTTGCCGGGGCCTGCCTCACCGTCGGGCAGCATCCGCACGATCTCGCGGGCGAGACCCGTCGCACGGATCTCCAGCAGACCGATCCGGTCCTCGTCGATGATCGCCAGCACGGCCTCGTCGCCGCGCGACACGGCCAGCGCCCGCACGGTCCGGTCCAGGCCGGCGACGGCGTCGACGGCCACGTCGTGGTCGGCGAGCAGCTGCAGGAAGTCCTCCAGCCGGCGGTCGGTGGCCAGGCCGCGGCCGCGCAGGTCGGTCAGCGTCTTCTCGCGCAGCACACGGCGTTCCTGCTCGGTCGCGCCCTCGCTCGGCACGTCGAGCGGGTAGGGCATGCGGCCGAGGCGGAGCTCCTGCCACAGGATGTCGAACTCCCGTGGCGTGAGCAGGTACTCGGGCGTGATCACGACTGCTCCGGCCCCTTCTGCTTCTTGGGCTTCGCGCCACCGATCACGGACGGCGGCAGGTTCTCGCCGGGGACCTCGAAGAGGTCGCCGCCCATGATGTAGCTGGCGGAACGGTGTTCCTTGTCGTCCTCGCCCTTGCCGCCGGCGGGGGCACCGCCCATCGGCGCGCCACCCATGCCGGCACCGGCCGCGGACGCCGCACCGGGCGGCGTCATGCCCATCGGCATACCGGGACGGGCACCCGCCTGACCCTGCACACCTGCGGCGCCACCGGCCTGCATCGCGCCCGCACCGGCCGCGCCACCACCGAACGCACCGCCGGTACCGCCGCCACCGAAGTTCGGCATCGCGCCGCCCTTCATGGCCGACGCGCCGCCCCCGCCACCGCCGCTGCTGCCACCGGGGCCGTTGAGGCCGGTGGGCGGCGTCATGCCCTTGGGCAGATCAGAGCCCTTGGATACGTAGTTCGGGTTCGGGATGTCCTTGCCCACCACCGGAACCTTGGGGATGTTCGGCCGCGGTGAACCGACCTGGCCGGGGTACGGCGTGCCACCGGCGGGGAACTGCGGCGTGTAGTTGCTGCCGCCGCTGGTGTAGGTGTTGCCGCCACCGGTCGGGACCTGCGGCGTGTACGCCGGCGGCGAGTAGCTCGCCGCGGCCACGTTGGTGCTGCCGGGGTTGTAGGCCGGGGGAGGAGGCGCGTTCCAGCTGCCACCGCCACCGCCGCCAGGAGCACCACCGGTCGGCATCGACGCGGCGGCGGGCTGGTAGCCGCCCTGCGGCGTGGCACCAGGCGCACCAGGACCCGCCGGAGCGGGCGGTGCGGCCGTGCTCGCGCCACCGGCGGCGTGCGTGGACATCAGCCCGTCGGCGCCGTTGAGCGTGGGAGCGCCCGCGGCCATGCGGGTCGCCATGACCGGTTCCTCGACCTCGCCGGTGACCGGGTTGAACGGCGGTTTGAACACCGGCGTCGACGAGTCGATCTGCCGGGAGCTGTTCTCCATCGTGGTCATCACGCCGACGGCCTGCTCGTGCGCGGCCCGCGACGCCTCGTTCGCCACGGCGATGTCGGCGGAGGCCAGCACGAACGCGGGCGTACCCGGCTGTGAGAGCGCGGCCGCGGCCTTGTTCCAGTCGAAGTTGACCGGCGGCGGCATCTGCGCCCGCGCGCTCTCCATCACGCGGCCCTGCTCGGCGACCTTGTTGCCGAGCTCGACGGCGGCGTTCGCGGTCTCGTTGACCCAGTCCGAGAGCCTCTTCATCGCGGCGCGGGCGCCGTCGGCGGCGTCACCGGTCCACTTGGTCTCGGAGTTGGTGATGACCTTGGTGATCGTGTGCGCGGCCTCGGTCAGCTCGGTGCCGTACTTGGCCCACTGCGAACCGATCTCACCGGCCTGACCGGGGTCGTTGTTGTTGTGCACGGCGGCGTAGAGCTCTTGGTGCGAGCGTGACGCCCAGTTCTGCGGGTCCGTGAGAACCGGTTTGTTCTCGATGTCGATCGGGTCGGTCTCGGGGGGCATGACCGGCTCGCCTCTCGCGTCGGTGACAGCTGCTGCTGGTGCGGCTGGCAGATCAGCTGTTCGTGATCTTCTTCAGTTCGGCCTGGGTGTCCTCGTCGAGCCTGGTGAAGTTCTCGATCGCCTCGACGACCGAGTTCTTCGTCTGCTCCAGCACCGTGCGGTACGCGGTCATGACGCTGACGAACGAGTACTGCTCACCCTCGGCCCGATGGGTGAACTTGTCCCGCATGGCGTCGCCGACCGGGTTGGCACCGAGCGGCGCCGGACGGGCGACGCTGGCGTGTGCGCGTTCCAGCCACGAGTCGACCTGGTCGATCTGCGTCTGCAGCTGCTTGCGGAGCTCCTCGCCAGCGGTCGGGTCGATCTGCACCTGACCCGAGCTGACGGTGTCGCGAAGGGCGACGGCATCGTTGTCACCGACGATGTACATGCGTGCAGTATCAAGTGTTTTTCGGAGCAAGGCTCACACCTATCGGGTGGACATGCCAATTGAGACTCACATTCACAATCTGTTGCATCAAAGCAAAACGGGCCACCATCGGGTGAACAGGCGGTGATCCGGAAGATCGTTTGCCCTGGTTGTGGGAGCGCTCTCGGGTGGTTGCCCGTTCGGGCATTCGATCTCTGTGCACTTCACTGAATCGGGCCTTGACCTGGGCTTGATGTGGCCTAAATCACACCGGCGAATAGCTGCAGCGGCGACCGGTCCGGACGTGGTCACGCACGTGTTCTCCGATCACCGGATCGGCTGACGAGAGCGTTGTCACAGCACGCCTTACTGCCTTGCCCACGGCGATTCGGGCCCGTTCGCCCGAATCGGAGAACGCGCGGGTTCGCCCTCCCAGTCCGGTCGCCGCCGCGAGTTCTCCAGTGAGCCAGTCGCGTTCGGCCCGTTCTGTCTCGGAAAGTTCGCGTTCCCGCAGCTCTGCCAATCTGTTTCGATACTGACGCAACGCTTCTGGATCAAGCTGATCGTGCGCGGACGCGACATCGCTCAGTGCGTTGGTCCCGGCGACGAGCTCGGCCGCGTCGATCTCCCGGCCGGGGTTCGCGGCGAGAACCGCGAGGTGCGCCATCCCGATCCCGCCGTCCACGAGCACGCTGCGACTTCCGAGCCGCACCAGCCACTTCCTGCCCTCGCGCCGCACGCTGAGCTCGACGTCGGGCGCGCTGACGCCCAGCGACGACGCCTCCTCCGCGCAGGTGGCGAGCTGGCGACGCGCCTCGTCGACGTTTCCGGCCCGTTCCAGCGCTTCCGCGTACTTGCGCCGCGACGACAGCACCGCCGGCCAGTGCCCGAGCGCGAGGTTGTCCCGCACGGCCGCCCGCAGATGGCCCAGCGCGAGATCGACATCGCCCATGGTCAACGCGGCCAGGCCGAGCGGGTGGTGCGCCGAGCCGAAGCACGTGACACCGAGGCTCGCCATCAAAGGCAGCCGCGCGAACGGCAGCAGCAACCCGTAGACCTCGCGCGCGACATCGATGTCGCCGAGCAGATGCGCCGCGTCGGCCACCCCGCTCATGGTCACGAGCCACGTGCTGGAGCGTGGCAACGCGGCCAGCCCGCCGCGGCACAGCATCGCGAGCGCGCCCTCGGCCTTGCGTCTCTCCCCGGAGAGCGCGGCGGCCACGGCGAGCGCGCTGAAGAACGAGTTGTCGACCGTGCTCAGCGTCGGCGAGTGGACCAGGTGGTCCAGCAAGGGAAACAGCTCCGGCGTGCGGCCCTGATACCAGCGGATGGCGCAGATCTGCGCGCCGTACCAGGCCGTGGCGTCGACGTCGCCGACCTCGGCGCCGAGCTGCGCGCTCGCGCCGGCGAGCTGCTCGGCCTCCTCGAACCTGCCGTCGCGGATCGCGAGCATCACCTCGACCGCGCTCACCACGAACCGCACCGCGAGGTGGTCCTCGTGCTTGAGCCGTTCCTGGAGATCGACCAGACGGCGCACCGCGTGCGGGTCGGCGGCGAGGAAGTGGTCGACCACCTGCCACAGCAACGCCATCATCAGGTCGCCCGGCCGTTCGCTGCGCAGGCTCTCGCCGATCATCTCGACGGCGAGTTGTTTGCGCAGTTCCACGTGATCCGGGCCGAGGACGCAGTGGTGCGCGAGGCTCAGCGCCTCCACCCGCACGACCGGGTCGACGACCTTCCGCGCCCGGTCGAGCAGTTCGAGGATCCCGGCGTTCTCTCCTGCCTGGTAGTCGCTTTCCGCCGTGAGCCGTAGTCGCAGGCGCAGCGCGATGTCGGAGTTCGGCTCGACGAGTGTCAGCGCGTGCTTGATCCGCGTGCGCACCAGTTCCGCCTCGGCCGCCGTGCGGTGCTCGTGCACCCACACACCACCGGCGCCGAGAGCGGCCGCGACGAGGGTGTGCACATCACCGGTGCGCTGGGCGGCCTCATAGGCCTGAGCGAACTGCTCCCTGCTGGTGCGCAGGTCCCCGTGCTCGACGAGCGCTCGGGTGCCTGCCTGCAACAACGACTCGGGCGTCACGCCGCACACCCAAGCAGACCGGGTGGAACGGGCGTGGAACGGGGTGGAACGCCACAGATCATGACCGTCGAACAAGGATTTTGCTTTAGGGGGCAATGCTTTGAGAAGTAATGGACTGAGACGCGCCATCGTCGCCGCCGCACTCGCGGTGGCGACGATGACGTGCGTCGGGACGGCGGTGCCCGCGGGGGCGGCACCACTGCCGACGGCGAAGTTCGCACTGGCGGCGTTCGGCCACGACAGCGGCTGGCGCACCGAGAAGCACATCCGCACGCTCGTCGACATCACCGGCGACAGCAAGGCGGACATCGTCGGTTTCGGGGACGACGGTGTCTGGACGTCGGTCGCGCTGGGCAACGGCGCGTTCGGCCCGGCGAAGTTCGTGCTTTCGGCCTACGGCTACAACTCCGGCTGGCGCCTCGGCACGCATCCGCGCTGGGTCAAGGACATCACCAACGACGGCCGCGCCGACATCATCGGCATCGGCACCGAGGGCGTGTACACCGCTGTGGGCCGTGGGGACGGCACGTTCGGCGACTTCCGCCTCGTGTTGCCGCGCTTCGGTTCGGCCAACCGGCCCATCCCGTCGGCGTTCGACATCGGGGACGTGAACCTCGACGGCAAGGCCGACGTCTACAGCATCTCCAACGGCCGCGTCGACATCGCGCTCGCTTCCGGCAGTGGCTCGTTCGCGCAGCCCTACCTGGCGTCGACCGAGTTCACCGCCGACCGGTTCGACTTCGGCCACTTCAAGCTCGCCGACATCGGCGGCGACAAGCGGCCGGACATCCTGGGGATCCGCCACTCGCCCGGCATCGCGCCGACGTCGACGATCGCCCGGCCGGACGGCACCTACGGCACCTCTCAGACCTCGACCAGCAACCCGGACCAGTCCGCCAACGCGATCTTCCAGGTCGCCGACATCACCGGCGACGGCTACGGCGACGCGGTCCGCTTCGGCCAGGACGTCTACACCTACACCGGCCGCGCGATCGGCGCGGGAACCTTCACCACGTTCACCGTCGGCGTCACGCACTTCGGCTACAACAACGGCGCCGGCTACGGCACCGCGACGCAGCCCGCGCCGTCGCTGGCGGACATCACCGACGACGGCCGCGCCGACATCGTGGGGTTCAGCGCGTCCGGCGTGATGACCTCGGTCGCCCGCACCGACGGCAGGTTCAGCCCGGCCACCCGTGTGAACGCCGACTTCGGCGCGGACCGCGGCTGGTCCGTCGCCAACCACCCGCGCCTGCTCGCCGACCTCACCGGCGAGGGGGCCGCGGACGTGGTCGGCTTCGGAAATCCGGGCGTGTTCGTCGCGGTGGCCGACGGAACCGGAGGGTTCAAGGGCGGCCCGGACGTCGCGACGGTGCCGTCGTTGCGCGGTCTGACGTACGACGCGGCGGTCGCACGGCTGTCCGCGGAGGGGCTGAAGGTCGGCTCGATCCGCGGCGTCGTGGACCGCTCGTGCAACCTCATCGGCAAGGTCATGAGCTCCACCCCGTCCGCTGGCACCGAGGTCGCCGTGGGCACGGGCCTGGTGCTCTCGATCGGCGAGCGGCCACCGACGCCGTGTCCATAGAGCTGTCCCCGGTCCCGCGTGACCGGGGACAGGGCGAGCGGGCCCCCAGCCGCTCGTGAGGGAGGGAAAGGTCGTGCGCGGCTCACGTTTTCGAGCCGCGCACGGCCCTTTCTCGTTCTGTGGGATCAGGTCTTGCGGCGGGTCGCTACCGTCTGTTGGCGATCTCTCGTCGCGGGGTGTTGCTCGGGGTAGGGTTGACCATGCTGCCCACGCGTGCGATGGCGGCCCCTTCCATCGTGAAGCCGTTGCCTGCCACGGACTTCGTGGTGCACGGCACCAATGCGGAGACGCGCTGGGAGGCGTTGCGCGACACCGGCTCGCTGACGCCGATCTCGAAGTTCTTCGTGCGCAACCACACCTCGACTCCCGTCTTGGATGGTGGAGCGTGGCGGTTGCAGATCCACGGTTCCGGTGTGCGGCCGCCGTTGTCGTTGTCGTTGCGCGAACTTCGGTCGTTGCCGTCGTGTGAGGTCGAAGCGGTGATCGAGTGTGCGGGCAACGGGCGTAGTTTGTTCGCGTCTCAGCAGGGGCAGGCCGTGTCCGGGACGCCGTGGAAGCTCGGCGCTGTCGGCAATGCGCGGTGGCGTGGGGTGTCTCTTGGACTGTTGCTGCGGCTGGCCGGGGTGCGGTCGTCCGCTGTGGACGTGCTGCCGGTCGGGTTGGACGCCGACTACGTGACCGGTGGGGTGAACCTCGGGCGGGTGCGCCGACCGCTGCCGGTCGCCAAGGCGTTGGCCGATGTGCTGGTCGCGTACGAGATGAACGGTTCGCCGCTGCCGGTCGACCACGGATTTCCGGCGCGGCTGGTGGTGCCGGGGTGGGTCGGGATCGCGAGCATCAAGTGGTTGGGGTCGTTGGAGGTTTCCACGTCGGCTCTGCATTCGCCTTGGGACACGCAGTACTACCGGTTGCTGGGGCCTGCGTATCGGGCTGAGGGGGCCTTGGTGACTGCGCAGGTTGCCAAGAGCGCTTTCGAGCCCGGGTGGGTTGCTTCGGTGCCTGCGGGGCGTCAGGTGCTGACGGGGCGGTCGTGGTCGCCTGCCGGTTCGGTGGGGCGGGTCGAGGTGTCGACGGATGGGCGGACATGGCGGCGGGCCACGCGGTGTCGCGTGGTGGGTGGACTCGGTGGCAGGTGCCGTGGAACGCGACGCCTGGTTCGCATGTGCTGCGGGTGCGGGCTGATGATCAGCCGGATGAGTCGCCGTACAACACGCAGGGGTACCTGTTCGGCGCGGTGGTGAAGCACCCGGTCACTGTCGCTTGAGGTGCGTGCAAGTACTACCGACTCATGATCGAACCGCCGTCAACTACGCCCAAGTCGGTACGAAGGGCGCTTTCGTCCACGTGAGGTGGACAAAAGCGCCCTTCGTACCGCGCTGGGTTGGCAGTGGTCGCGAGCATGATGATCTTGTGTCCGTCATGTACGGCCAGCCGTGGCCTTCAAGGACGACCGGGAAGCCAAGATCGGGATTCGCCAACAGAGTCCTTGCAGACGCCGCTACAACCAGGCGGATTTGTGGCCTGAGGGTGGTCACCACACACACGACTCTGGCCGGGTACCCCCAATTTCGATTCTAGTGGGTGGCACCGACAGGTTTCCGGATGTCTATGCGGGCTGGGGTTCTCGCGAACGGCTGTGGTCCCACGCCAGCCACACGCACCCGACGAGCACGAGCACACCGTGGGCGATCCGCACCGCGGGCGGCGTGAAGAACTGCGGCAGGAACAACGCGAACCCGGCCGCGAACAGCACCGCGGGAATCGTGCGCAGCCGCACCGCGACCATCACCGCGGCGACCGCCATCGTGACCAGGCCGAGTGCGAAAGTCGTGACGGCGACCGGGTTGTAGCGCACCGACTCGGCGAGCTCGAGGATGTTCGGCAGGCCGGCCATCGCGTGCAGGCCGAAGTCCTCGGCGCCGTAGTAGGGGAGCGTCAGTCCGGCGCCGACCCAGAACGTGATCGCGGCCGTGCGGTGGATCTCCAGTAACGCGATCGGCACGAGGATGAACCCGATCATGGCGAACAGGTGCGACGCGACCCACGCGCCGGAGCCCATCGCGGCGGCGGCGCCGGCCGTGGTGGTCTCGTCCTCCCACGGGCGGAGTGCGGGGTAGAGCAGGAAGAGCACGCCGGCGGTGGCGAGCGGGATTCTCATGATTGTCCCCTGAGGCTGTCGAGGTACATGCGGACGAGCTGGTCGTAGGTGTCGTCGAGGCCTTCCGGCAGGCCGAAGCCGCCGGTCGACTCGATGTGCGCGAAGCCGTGCACGATCACGCGCAGGCGCCGGGTGGCGTGGATCGCGGCGGAGCCTTCGAGGCCGTACTCGCGCAGCGTCGCGAGCATGACCTCCATGAGCTTCAGGCCCGCCGCCTGCTGGAGCGGGTCGTGCAGCGGGTCCATCGGCATGGCCGAGTAGCGCTTCGGAGACTCGGACACGTACGCGCGGTACGCGTGCATGAGTGCCACCACGGCGTCGTCGCCCGCCAGTCCGAGCACGGCTGTCGTGAACCGGCCGGTCATGTCGAGCAGTACCCGCACGCCGACGTGGCCGCGCAGCTCGCGCGAGGCTTGCGACGTGCTTGTACAGCGACGGCGTGGCGACGCCGGTGCGTGCCGCGACGGCCGCGAGCGTGAGCCCGTCGAGGCCCTGCTCGTCGACCAGGGCAAGCGCGGCTTCCACGACGGAGTCGGTGGTGAGGCGTGCTCGAACAACCATAGCTCAAAAGCTAATGACATTAGCCTGAGTCGTCAAGGGGGACCCGAGGTGTGAAGATCAGGGCGTGACGGTCTCCGCGTGGGCACCTCTGCGCCGCAGTGCGTTCCGGGCGCTGTGGCTCGCCCAGTTCGCCTCCAACATCGGAACGTGGGCGCAGACCGTCGGCGCCCAGTGGCTCATGGGCGACCTCGGCGGCTCCGCGCTCCAGATCGCACTGGTCCAGACGGCCACGACGCTGCCGGTGTTCCTGCTGGTCGTGCCGTCCGGCGCGCTCGGCGACATCCTCGACCGGCGCAACGTGCTGATCTCCGGCCAGGCGCTGATGCTGGCGGGCGCGGCCGGGCTGATGCTGCTCGCCGGCACGGACAGGGCGACGCCGACCAGCCTGCTCGGACTGCTCGCGCTGATGGCGATCGGGCAGGCCCTGACCATGCCGTCGTTCCAGGCGATCCAGCCGGAACTCGTGTCACGGGAGGAGATCCCGCAGGCCGCGCTGCTCAACGGCGTCAACATGAACGTCGGCCGCGCCATCGGCCCCGCGCTCGGCGGCCTGCTGATCGCGCTGGCGGGGTCCGAGGCGACGTTCGCGTTCAACACCGTCTCGTTCCTCGGCGTGCTGATCGTGCTGGCCCGCTGGAAGCGCCCGTCCGACCACCGTCCACTCGGGACCGAGCACATCACCAGCGCCATGCGGACCGGCGCGCGGTACGTGGCCAGCTCGCCGCTCTTCCGCCGCGTGCTGGCACGGCTGCTGCTGTTCATCGTGTTCGGCAGCGGCCTGTGGGCACTGCTGCCCGCGATCGCGCGCGGACCGTTGCGACTGGACGCCAGCGGCTACGGCGTACTGCTCGGCAGCGTCGGCGCGGGCGCGATCGGCGGCGCGTTCATCGTGCCGAAACTGCTCCAGCGCATGAGCAAGAACCGCATGGTCCTCTTCGCCACTGTCGTCTACGCCGCCACCACCAGCACCTCGGTGCTGACGCAGAGCTTCGCGCTCGTCATCGTGGCGATGCTGCTCACCGGCGCCTGCTGGATCGCCACACTCTCGACGTTCAACGCCACCGCCCAGGTCCTGCTGCCCGCCTGGACAAGGGCCCGCGCACTGGCCTACTACCAGCTCATCCTCATGGGCGGCCAGGCACTCGGAGCGATCCTGTGGGGCGCGATCGCCGACGCGTACGACCTCAGAACCGCCATGATCGTGCCCGCGCTCGTAATGGCCGCACTGGCACTCATCGCGACGAAGTGGCTGCCGATCATCGACCGCCCGCTCGACGTCAGCCCCGCGACCTACTGGGACTCCCCGCCCGAGATCGACGACACCGACTCCGGCCCCGTCCTCGTCACCGTCGAATGGCCGGTCTCCGCCGCCAACGCCGACGAGTTCGTCGACGCCATGCAACGCGTCGGCCGAGCCCGCCGCCGCACCGGGGCCACGATGTGGGGTCTGTTCCGTGACACCGAGAAGGCTGACACGTTCCTGGAGACGTTCACGGTGGCCACCTGGCAGGAGCATCTGCGTCAGCACCTCGAACGCGGCACCGTCGTCGACCAGGAGAACCAGCAGGCGGCGCGGGCGCTGGCCATGGACGACCCGCACGTGCGGCACCTGCTCTTCGCCGAGCCCACCAAACCCGAGTAACGAACGCCCCCGGGATCCGATGCACTGTGTGACATCGGGTGGTCGGGGACTGTCCGCGGAGGTGGCAGCTGATGAGCCAAGAAGTCGACTTCGACAACGCGGTTCCGCAGCCGAGAGACGAGCGGTTCCTCGACGACCTGCAGCTGTGGCAGCAGGCGCACTACCCGTTCGAGCTCTGCGAGGCGGCGCCCGCGGAGGCCGAGTGACTTCAGGGGTGCCGTTCCGGGGCAGGGCCGGCGCGGCACCCCTGATCATTTACGCGTTGTAGGCCTCCACGGTGACGCGAGGCTGTTCTGACGGCAGGTTTCGCCTGTGCCAGGACAGCGTGATCTCGCGCGTTTCACCGGGCAGCAGCCACAGGTAGTTGTCGCTGTAGGTCGTCGGCAGCACCCGCTTGTCCGAACGCCGGTCGCGCAGGCCGATGCGGGTCATGGCGGCCACGACCTTGCCGGTGTTGCGCACGGTCACGACCAAGGACCGCCTGTCGCCGTCGCGGCGGGTGTTGCCGGTGTCCACCACCAACTTCGTGCGGCCGAGCGAGTTCAGCGCCTGCATGTCCGACGGCGAGCGGTAGCGCCAGTAGGTGTTCTCGGACAGCAGCTTCGTGCCGTCGAACAGGCGCAGCCGCACCAGGTGCAAAGAGGAAGCGTGCGGAGCGACCTCGAACAGGTCGGCACGACCCGACGGGCCGACCTCGACGTTCGACTCCTGCGTGCTCAGCACGGCTCCGGCCAACGAGTGGACGGTGGCGACGACGCGGCCACGCAGGGAGCCGGGAGTGTGGTTGAGGACCGACACCCTCCAGTTTGCGAGTGAGGCTTGGACGTGGTGCGGCTCGCAGGCCTTGCGGGCACCGAAGTACGTGCCGTTGACGTCCATGTCGTAGTCGTAGGTCTGCCACACGGTGGAGTGCCATGCGGGATGCGACATCCACAGCAGCAGCGCGGAGGCGTCGGTCCAGAGGTTGGCGTTCCACGCCTCGAACATCCCGCGCATGTTCTCGTAGTTCACGAACTGCGCCTTGCGGCAGAACTCGTCCAGGCCGGTCGAGGCGCCGAGGCGGGCGTCGATGGCGGCCTGGTAGAGCTGCGGGCGCTGGTTGCCGTTGGTGCACCAGTCGTGCGCGTACCAGACGTCGCCGATCGGCCACGCCTGTTCGTCGCCGATCAGGTTTCGCATGGTCTCGGCGACGGGGACGGTGGGCATGCCGATCTCGGTGTGGAAGCCGAAGTTGAACGTGTCGTAGGTGCTGGCGTCGAAGTACTTCGCGGGCTCGACCCAGTAGTAGGGGCCGTGGCCGGAGACGCTGCCGTCGGCGGAGTGGCTCTGGTAGTAGATCTCGCGGTGGTTCTCGGAGATGATCCGGCGCAGGCCCGCGTCGGTGTTGGGTGGCGGGGCGGCCTCGTTCGCGCCGCACCACACGACGATGCTCGGGTGGTTGCGGTAGCGGCGCACGGTGTCCTGTGCGGTGTCGAGGTAGCCGGGGATGTCGTCGGGGAAGTAGCCGACGACCCAGAAGTCGTTCCACACCAGGATGCCGTGGCGGTCGCAGGCGGCGAAGAACTCGTCGCGGTTGCTGCTGCCGATCCAGTTGCGGATCATCGTGAAGTTCATGTCGCGGTGCAGGGAGATGACCGCGTCCATCCGTTCGGCGGGCATGCGGCGCAGGAGCTCGTCGAAGCCCCAGTTGCCGCCGCGGCAGAACACCGGCACGCCGTTCACGCGGATCTTCAACGGCTTCGGCGCGTTGTTGACCGATTCGACGTCACGCCACTCGTTGCCGTCGTCGGAGACCTGGATCTTGTAGGTCAAGGCGTAGGCGCGTTCCCAGGTGATCGCGACCCTGTCGAACTTCGTCACCGAGCCGAGGTCGACCTGGATGTACTGGTTGTCCTCGTAGCCGGACGACCAGCGGGTGCCGGGGTCGCCGTCCACGGCGTTCGAGGGCGGGTTCCACTCGTTGTCCTGAGAGGAGGCGGTGGCGGTCTTGCCGCAGCGCCAGGTCGGTGGCACCATCCAGGATGGACAGCGCCCACATCGAGACGCCCCACCCGGTGGCGCGCCTCCTAGCCTGGACGCGGACGTGCCGGGCGTTCTGGGTGCCGAGGTCGACGGTCTGGGTGACGGCGTTCTGGCCGGGTGGGAACTCGATCGGCAGCTCGTGCTCGTAGGCGAACTCGCGGATGCCGAAGTGGGTCGTGCGGCGGTCGCTCTCCGCGCCGCCGGTGGTGGCCGTGAGGGTCAGTTCGTGCAGGTACGGGTCGCCGTAGCCGTTGGGCCACCACAGTTTCGGGTTGGCCAGCTGGTGGGTGCGCGAGCACGACCTCGGTGGTGCCGGGCGCGACGGTGACGGCCTTGGCGAGCTTCACGCCGTCGAACGACGCCTGCACGGTGACCGGGATCGGGGCGGTGCCGGAGTTGCGGACGGGGACCGTGATGGTGACGTCGGCGGTCTTGTGGTCGCTCGACAACGTTGTCAGGACGCGCGGATCGCCGATGAGCGCCGGGCCGGTGGCGCGCAGGCGGACGTGGTCCCAGATGCCGGTGCCGCGGTCGCGCACGGCGGGCATCCAGTCCCAGCCGGAGATCGACAGGTAGGTCGGCGAGTCGAGGTAGAGCTTGCCGGAGTTGGGGAACGCGCCGCCGTCGCTGCCCTTGTCGGTCGGGCTGCCGGGGTGCGCCATCGGGTTGAGCCGCAGTGCCAGCACCTGCTCGCCGGCAGGCTTCAAGGCGGCGGTGATGTCGAACGCGCCGCGGACGAACGGGTTGGTGACGTCGCCGATCTTGGTGCCGTTGAGCCAGATCTCGGCGTGCTGCATGACGCCGTCCAGCTCCAGCCACACCTTGCGGCCCGCGGGTAAACCCTTCGGCAGCGGGAACGTGCGCCGGTACCACCAGGCGTGCCGCGACAGCGCTTCCGGGATCCTCATGTTGTGCATGCCGGACACCGGGTCCGGGAAGTGGCCCTGGTCGACCAGTGAGGTCAGCACCGTGCCGGGCACGGTCGCGTCGAGCCACTTCGATGTGTCGACGCCCGGCTCGGCCAGCGAGGCGCCGTCGGCGGTGCCCGCGAAGTCGTCCATCGTGAGGTGCCAGCCCGAGTCGAGCTCGACGGTGTTGTCCGGGCCGGGCTTCAGCGCGGGGACATTGCCCGTGCTGAGCCAGTCGGTCCAGCCCTTCGCGTCCGGCCGGTGCTTGTCGCTCGTGCCGTAGACCTGGAAACCGTTGAGCCCCAACGGGTTGTCGTTCGACCGGCGGGTCGCGACCAGTCGCACCCAGCGGGCGTTGACCGGCTCGGCAGCGCGACCCGCGTCTCGGCGCCGTGCCCGTCGTCGGTGCGGTGGACCTCGCGCCATGTCCGGTTGTCGGTGCTCACGTCGATCCGGAACGACAGCGCGCGCCGCGGACAGGATCTCCGCGCCGGTCGTGTCGTGCGCGGCTGGTAGCGTCTGCGCCGGGACGAACGTCGGATCGCCGAGTTCTGGCCTCGAAGACCAGGACGAACGACTCGACCCGCACACCGCCTGCAGGTCGACGACGACCCACTGCGGGTCGCCGTCGGCCGCGCGCCAGCCGGATCCCGCACGCCGACCTGCTGCATCCGTCGGTACGAACTGCGGGGGAGTGGCGGCGTAGGCCGTGGACGACGCGGTGACGGGCCGGTTGCGGGCCAGGTCGGTGGCAGGCGGCGCCGCTTGCGCGCGGCCGGTCACGTTGAGGGCGGGCAGTGCGACGGCAGCCAGAAGTCCGGCGTTCGCGGCGAGGAAGACACGACGAGAAAGCTCGTGCGACATCAACTCTCCATGCGATAAGGCGCCCACGCACAGCTTTGGTGGTTGATCGTTTCAGGGTCAAGAGGACAAGCAGGACAAGGTTGTCTATAGGGGCGTGCTATGTGCGGCCGGGATGATCCGGCACCGGCGGCCGGTGTGACGCTCGTGAGCACCTCACACCCCCTGCGGAGGACTCCGATGCGATTACTCGCTCCAGTTCTGGCTCTCTTGGCCACTCTGCTGGTTCCCACGCCCGCTCAGGCGATTTCGGTCAACGATCGCGGCCCGCTCCTGCCACCCGAGATCGCCAGGAACCTGCACCACCCGGCGCCGCTGAACACGATCTACGCCACCGTCGGCTACCCGGCCGAACTGCGCGCCTTGACCAGGGCGTTGGACTCCTACGCGGACGACGCCACCGTGCACGCCGGGATGATCATGCTGTACCTCGGTCACGGCAAGCCAGAGTTCCTCGCGGCGGTCAGGGCCGAGCCCGAGATCCTGCGGGCACTGCGCCGGTTCGTGGTGCGGCACCTCGACTTCTTCGGCACCGGCCGCGCCTACCTCGTGCACAACGCGACCCGCGAACTGGGCCGGTTCCTCCAGCACCGCGACCTCGCCACCCGAGTCCGTCCGCTGCTCGCCGACCTCGCCACCAGAGGTGACATCGTTGGCAGGCTGGCACCACTCTGGGTCGGCGTGGCCGAGATGGTCGACTGGTACGACAAGGCGAACTGCCGCCGCTACGGCACGTGCGACTTCCGCGCGAGGATCGACCGCCAGGTGCTCACCATCCGACACACGTGCAGCACCACGCTCCGGATCCGCGCCCAGCAGCTGACGAAGGCGCAGCTGCGGCAGACGTGCTCGAGCCTGGCCGGCCAGGACTCGGCCTTCCACCGGCTCGCCGAGGACCCCGGACCGGTCGCCGGTGATCAGAACACCTCGCTGGAGGTGGTGGTCTTCGACTCCAGTAACGACTACCGGACGTACGCCGGGGTGTTGTTCGACATCGACACCAACAACGGCGGCATGTACCTGGAGGGCGACCCCGCGCTCAACCAGGCCCGGTTCATCGCGCACGAGGCCGAGTGGATCAGGCCGGAGTTCGGGATCTGGAACCTCAACCACGAGTACACCCACTACCTCGACGGCCGGTTCGACCTGTTCGGCGACTTCGAGGAGAACATGAAGACGCCGACGGTGTGGTGGATCGAGGGCTTCGCCGAGTACGTGTCGTACAGCTACCGGGGCGAGATCTACGCCGACGCGCTCGCCGAGGCGAAGAAACAGACGTACGCGCTGAGCACGTTGTTCGGCACGACCTACGAGCACGACACCAAGCGGGTCTACAACTGGGGCTACCTCGCCGTTCGGTACCTGGTCGAGAAGCACCCGGAGGACGTCGCCGCGGTCCTTTCCCGCTACCGCTCCGGGGACTGGGTCGGAGCGCGCGACCACCTCACGCGCACGATCGGCGCTCGCTACGACAGCGACTGGTACGGCTGGCTCACGGAGTTGAAGTGAGCGCGATGCCGCGTTCTTCCCACCACGGCCGGAACACCGGACTGGCCAGCGCCTGGTCCGAATAGGCGCCCAGCACCTCGGCGAACACGCGGCTGGCCTGGCTCCAGGTCAGCCGCTCCCGCCGCCACGCGAACACCAGCCGCATCCGCATCGGCGCCCCGGCCAGCGGCCGCACCGCCACCCCCGGCCCGCCCGACGACGTGGGCTCGACCAGCTGCACGGCCTTGCCCGCCGCGATCAACTGACGCCCCGCCCCGCTCGGCACCTCGAACCGGATCCTCGGCACGAACCCGGCCGCCCGGCACGCCGCGCGCAACGTCGTCAGCGACCCGTCCTCCGCACCCGGCGGCCCGACCCACGCCTCACCGGCGAGATCCGCCAGGTCGACCTCGGACAGCGCGGCCAACGGATGCGCAGCGGGGAGAGCGATGTACACCGGCACCCACGGCACGACGATCCGCTGGGCCACCCCACGCGGCAGCCCCAGGTCACCCTCCTCGTCGACCGCGATCACCGCCGCGTCGAGGTGACCGTTCGCCAGGGCCAGCGCGAGCCCGGTCGACGACGGGTCGACGTGCAGCGTCACGTCCGAGAGTGCTTCTTCGAGCCGGGAGAACAGCGAGGTCACGCACTCCATGTGCACGGATCCGAACCGCACCGGCCCGCCGCGGCCCGCGACCGAGGCACCGAACGCCTCGAACTCCACCAGCAACAACCTGGCCCGTTGCAGCATCTGCGCGCCCAACGGCGTCGGCACCGCGCCCGAACGGCCGCGTTCGAACAGCTTGCCGCCGACCATCCGCTCCACCCGTTGCAGCAGGGTCGTGAGCGACGGCTGGGAGATGCCGAGCTGCGTCGCCGCGCGGGACAGGCTGCCCGCGTCCCCGATGGCGCAGATCGCCCGCAGGTGCCGGATCTCCAGTTCCATAGCCCGAGGCTATCGCTGATCCGGGATGGCGGGCTCCGGCCGGTCGAGGGGAGTCTGGGAGGAAGGACACCTCCGGGAAGGACGCGAATTGGCTCGGACACGCCGTGACATGGCGAAACTGGTGGAGGCGGACGGTTTCCGCACGTTCATCCGCGACGGCTGGGGCGCCTGGGACGACCGCGTCACCCTGCCCGAGGGCACCGCCGAAGCAGCGGCGGCGCACCGCACCCGGCTCGCCGACGCGTTCCCCGGCCAGCGGATCGCACTGGCCGCCGGACGGGCGCACGTCCGTTCCAACGACACGTTCCACGACTTCCGCGCCGACAGCGACTTCGTGTGGCTGACCGGCTGCCAGGTCGAGGGCGCCGTGCTGGTGCTGCTCGACCGGGACGCGACGCTGTTCGTGCCTGCCCCGTCGGAGACCCACAGCGTCGACTTCTTCGGCGACGCCGACCGCAGCCCGTTCTGGATCGGCGCCGCGGCGGGCCCTCGTGAATGGGGTGAGGCGCTCGGCATCACGTGCCGTCCGATCGAGGATCTCCCGAACGCGCTCAAGGGCAGGCACCCCGAGACCCTCACCGCCAAGGGGCTCGACCCGTTGCTGGACGCGCTGACCGGCGCGCACAGCGACGAGCTGCGGACCACCCTGGCCGAACTGCGCCGGATCAAGGGCGACTGGGAGATCGGCCAGCTCCGGCACGCCGTCGACGCCACGGTCAAGGGTTTCGCCGATGTCGCCGCCGAACTCGGCCAGGCCGTGCGCGGCGGGGGCGAGCGGTGGCTGCAGGGCACGTTCGACCGCCGAGCCCGCACCGAGGGCAACGGCCCCGGCTACACCTCGATCATCGCGGCCGGCCCGCACGCCCCGGTCCTGCACTGGACGCGCTGCGACGGCGACGTGCGCGACGCCGACCTGCTGCTGCTCGACGCGGGCGTGGAGGTGAACTCGCTCTACACCGCGGACGTCACCCGCACGTTCCCGATCGGCGGCGAGTTCAGCGAAGCCCAGCGCCAGGTCTACGACCTCGTGCACGCCTCGCACGTCGCCGCGCTGGCGGAAGTCAAGCCCGGCAACGACTACAGCGCCTTCCACCACACCGCCATGCGCGTGCTCGCCGAGGGCCTGCACGACTGGGGCCTGCTGCCCGTCAGCGTCGACAAGGCACTCGACCCGCGTGGCCAGCACCACCGCCGCTACATCGTCTGCGGCACCGGGCACTTCCTCGGTCTCGACGTGCACGACTGCTCCGACGCCCGCCAGGAGGCCTACCAGCAGGGCATTCTGGAGCGCGGGATGGCGCTGACCGTCGAACCCGGTCTGTACTTCCACCCGAACGACGAGACCCTGCCGCCCGAGCTGCGCGGTATCGGCGTCCGGATCGAGGACGACCTCGTGGTGACCTCGAGCGGCGCCGAGATTCTCTCCGACGCGCTGCCGATCGACGCCGACGGCATCAGCGCCTGGGTCCGCAAGCAGCGTTCCTAAGTAGACGGTGTGGAGCGGGCCCAGCCGAAGGTCAGTTCCACGGCCCGCTTCCAGTTGGCGTACTCCGCGTCGCGGTGCCGGGGGTCCATCTGCGGGGTCCACCGCGCGGCGAGGTGCCAGTTGCGGCGCAGGCCCTCCAGGTCGGGCCAGTACCCGGCGGCGAGGCCGGCGGCGTAGGCGGCGCCCGAGTGACACGGTCTCGGCGACCATGGGCCGCATCACCGGCATGTCGAGTACGTCGGCGATGAACTGCATCAGCAGGTGGTCGGCGGTCATCCCGCCGTCCACCTTCAGCACCGAGGACGGTACGCCGAGGTCGGCGTTCATGGCGTCGACGACCTCGCGGGTCTGCCACGCGGTCGCCTCCAGCACGGCGCGCGCCAGGTGGCCCTTGGTGATGTACGAGGTCAGCCCGACGATGAGGCCGCGGGCCTCGCTGTGCCAGTGCGGCGCGAACAGCCCGGAGAACGCCGGCACGATGTAGCAGCCGCCGTTGTCCTTCACGGTCCTGGCGCCAGGGTCTCGATCTCGGGCGCGCTGTGGATCAGGCCCAGGTTGTCGCGGAACCACTGGACCAGCGACCCGGTGACGGCGATCGAGCCCTCCAGCGCGTAGGTCACCGGCTCGCCGCCGAGCTGGTAGCCGATCGTGGTCAGCAGCCCGTGCTCGGACCGGACCAGCTTGGTGCCGGTGTTCATCAGCAGGAAGCTGCCCGTGCCGTACGTGCACTTGGTCTCGCCCTCGGCGAAGCAGGTCTGGCCGAACAGCGCCGCGTGCTGGTCGCCGAGCGCCGCCGCGATCTTGATGCCCGGCACGACCCGGGTGGTGCGGCCGTGGATCTCCGTGGAGGGCCGGATCTCCGGCAGCATCGCGCGCGGGATGTCGAAGAACGACAGCAGCGTCGGATCCCACTGCTGGGTGGTGAGGTTCATCAGCATGGTCCGCGACGCGTTGGTCACGTCCGTGACGTGCAGGCCGCCGTTCACGCCGCCGGTCAGGTTCCAGATCAGCCAGGTGTCCATGGTGCCGAACAGCACGTCGCCGCGCTCGGCCCGGTCGCGCAGGCCCGGCACGTTGTCCAGCAGCCAGCGCAGGCTCGGCGCGGAGAAGTACGTCGCGAGCGGCAGGCCGCAGCGTTCGCGGACCTCGTCGACGCCGGGCTGCTTGGCCAGCTCGCCCACGAGCTCCTCGGTGCGGATGTCCTCCCAGACGATCGCGCGGCCGACCGGGACGCCGGTGTGCCGGTCCCACACCACGCACGTCTCGCGCTGGTTGGTGATGCCGAGCGCGACGACCTGCTCCGCGGTGATGCCCGGCGTCCCGCAACGCCTGCGGCATGATCCGGTCGACGTTGCGCCAGATCTCCACCGCGTCCTGCTCGACCCAGCCCGGCCGCGGGTAGTACTGGCGGTGCTCGCGCTGGGCGACCGACGACCAGCCGGGCGTTGCTGGTCGAAGACGATGCACCGGGTCGAGGTGGTGCCCTGGTCGATCGCCATCACAAACCGTTGGCCATTGCCTAGCCTCGTCAGTTCTCGTCGACGCTGAGTAAGTGGTGCACTGCGCGTCCGCGGCACTGGCTCACGCTGGTGCACCAGGGTCGCGCGCGGCTTCGGCCGGTGGCCGCCTGGCAGATCCGGTCCACGGCCCCGGAGATGCCGATCGCGCCGACGACGAGGCCGCCGGGGATGCGGATCGGGCGCGGCGATGCTGGCCTCACCCGGCATGTACTCCTCGGCCTCGCTCGCCCAGCCCGCGGCGCGCACCTCGGCCAGCACCCGCTCCAGCGCCGGCGGGCGTGACGATCGTGCGACGGGTCAGCGAGGTCAGCTCGTCGTTGGCGAGCGGTGGCCGAACAGGTCCGGCGTCGTAGGCGAGCAGCACCTTGCCGAGCGCGGTCGCGTGCAACGGCAGCATCGCGCCGATCCCGAGCGTCTGCATGGTGTCGTCCGGGCGGAACACGTGGTGCACGACGAGCACCGCGCCGTCGAGGTGCATGCCGATCCGGACCTCCTGGCCGCTGCGCGCGGCGAGCGTGTCCGCCCAGTTGATCGACCGGGAGCGCAGCTCGTTCGCGTCGAGGTAGCTGGTGCCGAGGTGCAGCAGGGCGGCGCCGAGCCGGTAGCGGCCGGTAGCCTGGTCCTGCTCGACGAACTCGACCCGCTGCAGCGTACGCAGGATCCCGTGCGCGGTGCCCTTGGCGCAGGCCGAGCGCGGCGGCGATCTCCGCCAGCCCGTGGTGGCCGGACCCACGCGCCAGCAGCCGCAGCATCGCCGCGGCGCGTTCGATCGACTGGATCGGTCCCGGCACGGCCGGCAAACGCTATCTAAAACGGACCCCGTCGGCAATGTCGAACGCTCGTCGCGCTGTTTCGCCTGGAAAACGGCCGGAAACGCCTTGTGGGAGCACAGCGTGACCACTCGGTCACACCTTTGGCGGTCACCAGCGTTCGACATTGTCGAACCGTGCCTGTTGAACAGGAGTGACGCGGGTCATTACGTTCGCGCGTCACTCACGACAGGGTGATCACGGCCGTTCAACGACGAATGGAGGCCACGTGTCTCTCGGGACAGTGTTCGTCAGCGAGGTGCTCGGTACGGGCATCTTGTTGCTGCTGGGTGCGGGTGTGGTGGCGAACGTGCTGCTCGCCAAGTCGAAGGGCAAGGACGGCGGATGGCTGTTGATCAACTTCGGCTGGGGTCTCGGTGTCTTCGCCGGTGTGTTCGTCGCCTACAAGTCGGGCGCGCACCTCAACCCCGCCGTGACGGTCGGCATCCTGACCAGCGGTGCGGCCGACACCTACGCGCCCGGTGTTCCGGTCAGCGTTCGGTCTCGACGCTCGTGTACTTCGCCGGTGAGATCCTCGGCGCGTTCCTCGGCGCGGTGCCTGGCCTTCCTCGCCTACAGCAGCACTTCGAGGCGAGGAGCCCGACGAGGGTCTGAAGCTCGCGGTGTTCTCCACCGGTCCGGCGATCCGCAGCCACGCCTGGAACCTCGTCACGAGGTCATCGGCACGTTCGTCCTGGTCCTCGTGATCCTGGCGTTCGGCAAGACGCCGACCCAGATCGGCCCGCTGGCCGTCGGCGCTGCTCGTTGTCGGCATCGGCGCCTCGCTCGGTGGCCCCACCGGCTACGCGATCAACCCGGCCCGTGACCTCGGCCCGCGCATCGCGCACGCCCTGCTGCCGCTGTCGTACAAGGGCGACGTCGCGGTCGGGTCGCTGCCAGGCACTGATCTGGCCGGCAACCGAAGGACTCCGACTGGTGCTACGCGTGGGTGCCGGTCGTCGGCCCGCTGATCGGTGGCGTCATCGCCGGTCTCCTCGCCCAGGTCGTGTTCTGAACCTCCTGAAAGGACGTCTCGATGACTCAGTACGTTCTCGCCGTCGACCAGGGCACGACCAGCACGCGGGCGATCATCTTCGACCACTCCGGCTCGATCGTCTCGGTGGGGCAGAAGGAGCACGAGCAGATCTTCCCGCGCGCCGGCTGGGTTGAGCACAACCCGGTCGAGATCTCCGAGAACACCCGGTTCGTGATCGGCCAGGCGCTCGCCAAGGCCGACCTCAACATCGGTGACCTCGCCGCCGTCGGCATCACCAACCAGCGCGAGACCGCGGTGGTGTGGGACAAGCACACCGGCGAGCCCGTCTACAACGCCATCGTCTGGCAGGACACCCGCACCCAGGCGATCGTGGAGGAGCTCGGCGCTCTCGGCGGAGGCGCCGAGCGCTACAGGCCAAGGTCGGTCTGCCTCTGGCGACCTACTTCTCCGGCCCGAAGATCCGCTGGATCCTCGACAACGTCGAGGGCGCGCGGGCCAGGGCCGAGGCCGGTGACCTGCTGTTCGGCAACACCGACACGTGGACGCTGTGGAACCTCACGGGCGGTCCGAACGGCGGCGTGCACGCGACCGACGTGACCAACGCGTCGCGGACCATGCTGATGGACCTCGACACGCTGCAGTGGGACGCGGAGATCGCGGGCGAGATGGGCATCCCGCTGTCGATGCTGCCGCAGATCCGGTCGTCCTCCGAGGTCTACGGCACCGGCGGTCCCGGCGGTGTGCTCAAGGGCGTGCCGATCGCGGGCATCCTCGGCGACCAGCAGGCCGCCACGTTCGGCCAGGCCTGCTACGAGCCGGGCACCGCGAAGAACACCTACGGCACCGGCAACTTCATGCTGCTCAACACCGGCGACGAGAAGGTCGCGTCGAAGAACGGCCTGCTCACCACCGTGTGCTACAAGATCGGCGACGAGGCTCCGGTCTACGCGCTGGAGGGCTCGATCGCGGTCACCGGCTCGCTGGTGCAGTGGCTGCGCGACAACCTCGGCATCATCGTCCGACGCCCCGGAGATCGAGGACGCTGGCCCGCAGCGTCGAGGACAACGGTGGCGCGTACTTCGTGCCCGCGTTCTCCGGCCTGTTCGCGCCGTACTGGCGGGCGGACGCGCGTGGTGCGGTCGTCGGGCTGACCCGGTTCGTCAACAAGGGTCACCTGGCGCGCGCGGTGCTGGAGGCCACGGCCTTCCAGACCCGTGAGGTGCTGGACGCGATGAACGCCGACTCCGGCGTGCCGCTGACCGAGCTGAAGGTCGACGGCGGCATGGTCGCAGAACGAGCTGCTGATGCAGTTCCAGGCCGACGTCCTCGACGTGCCGGTCGTGCGTCCCGTCGTCGCCGAGACCACCGCTCTGGGCGCCGCCTACGCCGCCGGTCTCGCCGTCGGCTTCTGGACGGGCCTGGACGAGCTGCGCGCGAACTGGGCCGAGGACAAGCGCTGGACGCCGGAACTCGACGCCGACGAGCGCGAACGGCAGTTACCGCAACTGGAAGAAGGCCGTCACCAAGTCGTTCGACTGGGTCGACTCCGACGTTCGCTGAGCTAGTTCCTTTAGGAGGAACCGGTGTTTGCCAGGCTGGATCCGGCTCGACGTGCCGACTCGCTCGCCTCGTTGGGCGGTAGAGAGTTCGACGTGCTGGTCGTGGGTGGCGGTGTGGTCGGCGCGGGAGCCGCGCTCGATGCCGCCTCCCGCGGTCTGTCCGTCGCGCTGGTCGAAGCACACGACTGGGCGGCGGGAACGTCGAGCCGGTCCAGCAAGCTCGTCCACGGCGGGCTGAGGTACCTGGAACAGCTGGAGTTCAAGCTGGTCCGGGAAGCACTGAAGGAACGCGGCCTGTTGCTGCGCCGGCTCGCACCGCACCTGGTGCGGCCGGTGCCGTTCCTCTTTCCCCTGGAGAAGCACTGGGAACGCGCGTACATCGGCGCGGGCGTGATGCTGTACGACCTGATCGGCGGCGCGGGCGCGGTGCCGATGCACCGGCACCTCTCTCGCGGCAAGGCGGTGGAGCTGGGACCGTCGCTCGATCCCGCCAAGTTCGCTGGCGCCATCCGCTATTACGACGCGCAGGTCGACGATGCGCGGTTGGTCATGACCCTCGTCCGCACCGCCGCCCAGCACGGAGCCACGGTGCTCTCCCGGGCTCGGGTGACCTCGTTGCTGCGGACCGATGGTCGCGTGACGGGCGCCCGTGTCGAGGTCGCGGGAGAGTCGCACGAGATCCGCGCTCGGCGGGTGATCAGCGCGACCGGCGTGTGGACCGACTCGCTCAACTCGATGACCTCGGCTCCCGCGCCGTTCCACGTGCGGATGTCCAAGGGTGTGCACGTTCTCGTTCCGCGCGAACGGATCCAGCTCGAAGGTGGGCTGATCACCCGGACCGAGAAGAGCGTGCTCTTCGTGATCCCCTGGGGCCGGTACTGGATCATCGGCACCACGGACACGCCCTACTCCGGTGATCCGGACGCTGTTTCCGCCACACCCGAGGACGTGGGTTACATCCTCGATCACGTCAACGCGGTGCTGCGGGATCGCCTCACCGTCGACGATGTCGTTGGCACGTATGCCGGTCTGCGGCCGTTGCTCGACGGGGCCTCCGGCGACACCGCGAAGCTTTCCCGTGAGCACGCGGTGGCGCAGCCGGAGCCCGGGTTCTTCGTGATCGCGGGCGGCAAGTACACGACGTACCGGGTGATGGCCGCGGACGTCGTCGACGCCGCGGTCGCTGGGCTGGGGTGTGCGGTGGCGCCGTCGTTGACCGCTCGGCTGCCGTTGTGTGGGGCCGTCGGGTACCACGAGCTGTGGGCGGACCGGGCTCGCGTCGCCGCCGAGTCCGGCCTGCCCACGTCCACTGTGGAGCATCTGCTGCAACGCTACGGCTCGGGCGTCTCCGACCTGCTGGCGTTGATCGCGCAGGACCCGGCGCTCAAGGCCGACGTGGCCGGGCATTTGGCGGCGGAGATCGTGTACGCCGTGACCCACGAGGGTGCGCTGGATCTTGAGGATGTGTTGGCGCGGCGCACTCGGATCTCGATCGAGCACCTGGATCTCGGGGCTTCGGTGGCTGAGCAGGTGGCTGAGTTGATCAGTGGCCCGCTGGGGTGGTCCGAGGGTGAGCGGGACGCGGCCGTACGGGCGTATCAGGAGAGCGCGGCAGGGTGTGCGGTGAGATGAGATGGACAGCGCGGAGCTGATTGAGCGGTTGCGACGGGAGGGTGGGTTTCGGCTGCTGCCGTTGTTGGGGAACACCGGGCAGGTTGCGGGGGTGCATTTGTCGCGGTTCTTGCCTGGTGGGCAGCTTGAGGTGGTTCAGGCTTGGGATGAGCGGTGGGCGGTGTGGGCTCGGGTGCCGGACACACTCGACCTTGCGACGCCGTTCGCCGCTCCCGTTGGCGCCACGATCCGCAGCGGGCCGTTCGCGCGGGTGGTTGCGCCGTTGTTGCCGATTCAGGCTGGGGTGATCGGGCCGTAGGTGGTTGCGGCTGCGTAGGTGGGTTGCGTTTTGTGGTGCGGTGGCGGTGGCGGTGTCCCGTCACGAGCCGTACCAAGAGCGGGCGCGGCAGGGCTGTGGCACGACTAGTGACAGGACCCCACCACCGAAGCCGGCTATTGGTTCGGTCGTCTCGGGCCTGCGGCCCTCGATTGGCGCTTTGCGCTTGAGTTGCCTGCCGATTCAGTGCGGAATTACCGCTCCTTAAGCGGGTCCGGCGAGGGTGCTGGGCATGATGAGAGCACTCATGCTGAGCCTGCTGGCTGTTGTGGTGGCGGCACCGGCGGCGCATGCCGCCAGTCCGATCAGCTTGACGGACGGCTTTTACGTCGACCCGGACTCCAACCCCGCCGTGTGGGTGCGTGATCATGCGAGCGATGGTCGTCAGGCCGCGATCAAGGCGAACATCTCGACGCGGCCGATCGCGCGCTGGTTCGGCAACTGGAGCGGCGACATCAAGCCGGCGGTGGCCGGGTTCGTCGGGAAGACCGGGTCGAAGCTGCCGGTTCTGGTGGCGTACAACATTCCTGGTCGGGACGCGTGCGGTGGGCATTCCGGGGGCGGCGCGGGTAGTCCCGAGGCGTACCGGGCGTGGATCTCGAAGTTTGCGGAGGGTGTTGGGGCGCGGCCGGCGATCGTGGTCATCGAGCCGGACTCGCTGGCGGACTTCAACTGCATGGACGGTGCCAAGATCGCCGAGCGGACGGCGATGATCAAGTACGCGACGGAGCAGTTCAAGGCCAAGGCGCCGAACGCGTGGGCGTACCTCGATGCGGGTAACGCGCAGTGGGTGCCGGCGAACACGATGGCGGGGCGGTTGGAGGCGGCCGGGGTGCGGAACGTGCGCGGGTTCTCGATCAACGTGTCGAACTATCACACGACGAGCGCGTCGACGAGTTACGGCAATGCGGTCAACGGGGCGTTCTCGGGCTACACGAAGCCGTATGTCGTCGACACCAGTCGCAATGGCAACGGGCACAACGGTGAGTGGTGCAACCCCGGTGGGCGCAAGCTCGGTACGGCGCCGCGGCAGGGTGGCGGTGCGGAGATGCTGCTGTGGGTGAAGGTGCCGGGGGACTCGGATGGTCGCTGTGGGAAGGCGCCGAACGTGGACGCGGGCAAGTTTGATCCGCAGCTCGCGTTCGATCTGGTGTACGGGTACTGAGCTCACCGACCACGCCGGTCCACCGCCCGGTACGTGAACGCCTGCGGATCGGGGTTCAACGGCCGCAGTGCGTCCCGCTTCGAACGCACTTCGCGGGCGGTGCGGAGCTCCTGCAGTTTCGCGCACAGCTCGGGGTGCTGGTGCCGGGTGCGGTCGCACCGGTGTAGACCCGTCCGCGCTCAGGTCGATCGGTCACGTGTTCGAAGGTTCTAGGTCCATCAGCCACGTGAGGCGGCGGCGGATCGGGAACGCGCAGGCGCATCGTGTTGTCGTGGTCGCTGACCGACCGCCTCGCTCCCGCGCAGAAGGCGGCGGGCCAGGTCATGGAGGCCGATGCAGCCGCGCGGGAGGGCATCGACCTCACGCGGCGTTCATGACCATCCGGGGTGGACCCGTCGCGCAGTCTCGTCGATGAGGTTCCTGCCACCACGTCGGGAGCGTTCGCGTCCGAGGCCGCGGTCGAAAGTGGCGCTGCGAGGCGCGTGCGCGCGGATCCGTCCTGGCGCCCAACGGCCTCGTGGGCGAGTCGCCCCACCTGCGCCGAGCACGTAGCCCTCCCAGAAGAACAGGCGTGCAGCGGCGCAGGTGGTCCTGTCCAAGAGTTGATCGGAGCTGATGTTTTTCCGCATCGTCAGCGGCGGCGAGATGCAGCCGGCGGCTACCTGCCTGCCCCGGAAGCTCGCGAACCACTTCTCGGTCCGTACCGCGCGCCCGGTGCAGCCGTCAACCAGCATGGCCACTACCTGTCTGCTTGTGCGACTGGCTCCGCCGCTTGCCCCGCCAGCGCGTGCTTGAAGCTGTAGACCTCGGGGATGCGAGGCTTCCGCCATTGCCGGGAAGTCCCAAAGCCCGTGGTCGTTGACCGTCGGGCTGTCAGCCTCGACACCGTGGCCCGTTCCTGCTCGCCGTGACGTCGCCGACGGGTTCGTTGCGCTGACCACGGTGCTCGTCAGCAGATGCCGGTGGCGCCAGGAACCTGCTCGGCTGGGTGCTGGCGACTCGCTGGCCACGTCGGACGAGTCCGGGTTCTGGACGCCGCTTCGCGCGTGGAGTCGAGGTATGTCCTGGTGGCGGCCGAGCCAGCGGCCGCCTCATCGGGCTGGCCCAGCGCATCCTGTACTCGACGCAGTACCTGCCGGACAACGAGGCACTGGACGCCTCTGTGGCCGGTGTGGCGATCTATCGGCGTGGCGCCCAGGCCGACCCCGCCAACCACCAGTGGCAGAACTACCTCTCCTGGGCGCTCTGCGTCTCCCTCACCCCGCGCCTCGCCAAGGCGGGCAGGCGTGCCGACGCCGAAGCCGCCGCGCGCGAGGGCATCGGCATCGCCAAGGCCATCGTCGGCGATCCGGGTGTCGACCTCGGTGGCTATGCCTCACGTGTCTCCAGGTCGGCGGCTCTGCTGCAACGACTGTTCCGCGCGGTCGTACTCGCCTGACCGGAGGTAGTGCGTTCCGAGAGCCAGCGCGCACACCTGCGGGATGTGACTCTGGCGCCGCCCCATGACGAGTCGGTGAACTCATCGAGCACGGCGGCCAAACGTGCGGCGCTCGCGGTCCGGTCGTGGAGTCGGCGAACCCCAGCAGCACGTTCACTCGTCCGGATCGTACCGCGAGGTGTTTCGGGTCGTAGAAGAACAGATCACCGCAGGCGTATCCGTTGGTGAGGTGGAGTTCGACCACCCCGCACCCGACAACGAGGGCTTCAAGAACGAGCTCGTCAGTGATGAGAACCTGGGCCGACCGCCTGGAGGCGAGAGGGCAGCTCGACCGGGCGCGCGCGGTGCGGCAGGACGCGGACACGTCCGAGTTCGGTGCCCAGCGCTGATCTCGGCATGACCGCTTCCCGAGGTCGCCGTTCTTTGCTGGTCTTGGAAATCCTGCAGGGCCGACGTGTTCGCCGTCCGCGTCGTCGGCGCCTCTCCTGCCAGTGTGCTGGTGAGGGATCTTAGGCCGCCCACGTCGTGTTCCTCACCCTGCCCCGGTCGTCGCGCAGAGCCGCACGACGACCAGATGGACGTCTTCGCGTCGCGAGGACGGCGGGCTGTGGAGCGCGTGATCGGACGGAGGCCGTCAGGGTCGTGTCCGCCTAGACGGTCCAGCATGACCTCCAGCCCGCGCCACCCGTGAACGAAGTGTGGGCCACGGCCGCGGCATCGTGACTTTCAGTTCGGCGAGCTGAGCCTTGAACTCCTGCCGAGTTCTCGACGTGCGCACCGTCGCCGCCGTGCGTGACGTAGATCAGGAGATCTGTGCTCGTCGGCAAGGACGGCCAGGTGTGGGGCAACTGGTGGAACGGCTCGTGGCACGACTGGTTCGTCCTTCCCGGCCACACCTTCAGCGGGGCACCTCGACGATCACCGCTCGCCGGGAAGAATGCGACCGTCGGGGCACGAGCGACCACGAGACGTGTCGAGTGTGGGGCAACTGGTGGGACGGTCAGTGGCACGGCTGGTACCGCGTGGGGGACAAGCGGTTCCCGGTCGGCACCCCGGTCACGGCGCTGTCGCGCGACGAGGACCACATGGACATCTGGGCCGTCAACGACGACGGCACCATCTGGGGAGCGTGGTGGGACGGCTCATGGCACCCGTGGGGCCCGGCCGGCACGCACAACAGGTTCCCGCAGCGCACCCCGATCACCGCGCTGGCCCGGCGGATCGGCCCGGCCGGGTTCCAGATCGCGACGATGGAACCGTTCGCGGTCGACCAGTGCCGGCATAGACGGCGAAGTTGGTCCACTCGTCGAGCACGTACCGCAGGATGCTCGTCATTTCCCCCGGTTCTCAAGCCGATCGAGAGCGGCGGACTCGCGGCGCTCGGCGCTGGGACGGCGTCAACGTCACCATCGTGTCGCCGTTCGTGGTCGTGACCCGCACGACAGAACGCATCGACGGCTACACCTCGGCGTCGTCTATACCTCAGCACGCGTCAGATCGCCCTTCCCCTACGGCAGCGTCAACGCGGGCCCTCGGACCACGCTCGAGGAGCTCCGACTCGTCCGGTGTGTGCGAGGGGAAGTCGATCGCGAAGACCTGCGACGCGGTGATCTGTTCACCTGGGTTTCCGGATCATGGAGAACATGCTGTGGATGGCTGGCCCCGCCAACACCCTGCTGGCGATCGGCGCGCACGCTCGCCGAGATCGCCACGGACCGCCAGTCCGCGTTCGACGTGCCCACCACGTGCCAGTGCACCCGCAACCTGAGGTCGATCACGCCTCCGGCGCCCGCCGTTCTCTGTCCGCGGCGACGGCAAGATCACGATCAACATCGCAGCGCGTTCACACGCGCCCTACCAGGTGGCGGAGCCGCCCGTTCGGCCAGACGTTCAGCCACAGATGGTGCACGTCTGGCAGATCCACAACAGCAGCTTCGACATCGCGCTCATGGCGGCCACGCTGTCGTCCGCGGTGCAGGCAAGGAGGCCTACGAGTACGGCCCGGCGGGTCCCGACTACGCCACCGGCTTCACCCTCGAGGCAGGCGCAGATCATCAGCGACTGGTACGGCCGCTACGCCGACCACGACAACAAGGAGACGCTGAAGGCGGAGCTGACAGCACGAACGCCATGGCGGACGGTACTTCCGTTATGTCCAGGAGAACATCCGGTTCGCCGGTACTAGCCGAGCTCGATGACCGTCACCTGTTCGCCGTCGGTGTGGCGAACCTCCGGCCGGCGTCGTCGACCGCGATTCTGGCCGGTCCGGAGAAGTGTCACTGCCCGTCTGGCCCTCGTTTCCTGTCACGAGGCCCTCCCAGAAGAAAGCCGTCCGTCTCTACCCAGGACTTCAGCGAGGTGGTGCCTCGGCAGAGTCGAGCTGATGTCCCGCGGTCGTCGACGTCTTCGCCGACGACTCGCACCGCTCTCGTCGGCATCGGTGCGTCGAGCTCGTCTTCACCGGGGTCGTCTTCCCGTCCGACGTGCTAGCGGTCCAGCACAATCAGCTCCGCGATCTGCGTGACCTTGAGGGGTGGTCCAACGCGAAGTTCGAGGATCAGTTGAACCGGTGGCCATGCGGCGTGCAGTTCGAAGACCCGACGACGTCCATGTGCCCACCTCACCACTGGCGGTCATGGTGAGGGGCCGGCTGGACCGAACCCAGGTCGAAGATCAGGCCTGGCGGTGCCGCGAGCTCCGGGCGCGTTGTGGTGCAGATGTCGAGCCGGTTGTAGTCCCGCGGGCAGTGAACGATGCCGGTGCGGCCATCGGGCAACGTGCCCAGCGCCAGCGGGTACCGGTAGATGTGCGCGCAGTAGTAGCTTCGGTCGACCTCGCGGACCAGATCGCCGCCCGGCCCCAGCAGCAGGCCTTTGGTGCCCGCCGTCGCCGTCAGCGCCACGAGATCACCGCGTGGCGAGATCGTCGCGGCGTCGAACTGCGGGCCGTACACGCCCCGCCTGTTCGAGCCCCGGATCCGTCACCGGGATCGTTCGCCGGCTTGCGGTGGCGTCGATCTGCGCGTCGCCGACCAGAAGAAAGCCTTGTGCCGCGGCTGGGATCTGTATTCGATGCATCTCTTGCACAACAGCATTCTCGCGGCCGTGTCACCCGGTTCAGTCGACCAGTTTGCGGAACTCGGCCTCGAAGTCGACGTAGTCGTTCTCGCGGCCGGGCGCGACGACGTCGTAGGTCGAGTTCAGGAACTCCTGGAGCTCGGACGAGCGCACGTGGAAGACGGCCTGTGACACGTCGGACCGCAGTTCGAGGACGGCGGTCGTTGAGTTGTACGGCCGCAGCAGCACGTCGCCCGCGCCGCTTTTGGTGATCAGGCCGTCGGCGAGCAGGTCGCGGCTCACCAGCCACACCGTCTCCTGGCGTCCCATCCGGAACGTCATGGTCACGGCGTGCGGGTCGTCGGCCCGGTAACCGAGCTCGACCTCGACGGGCATGGGCCGCCCGGAGGGGGCGATGAAGGCGAAGACGGACTCGGCGCCCACTCGTGTCACGTTCGTCATGCCCCCTTAGACGTATGGCAACCCTCGTGGATGCCTAAGGAAGCAAAATCGATGTGGACGGGTTTTTCAACCCGCCCAATGTATGACTTTTGGCATTAGTTACACCGGGTTGCCGCGCGGACGCAGACGGCCACCGGGAAGGGGCGGAGCGGGCAGTCGTGCGCCGTTGTAGCCGTCGACGCGGCCGAACCTGTCAGTCTCGGCCTGCCACTCGTCTCGGTAGGTGACTATTTCGTCGTGGGTTCGGCCCACGAAGTTCCACCACATGACGATTTCCTCGCCGAACGGCTCCCCGCCCAGCACCACGATCCGTGCGCCTTCGCGGGTTGACAGGGTCAGGCAGGTACGGCCGATGCCCACGTAGGCAAGCTGACCTGGAGTGAGAGCGGTCTCTTGGATCGTCACGTCACCGGTGTCCAGGAGAACGCCGTGTTCGAATCCTTCGACCACATCCAGTTCGATCGTCGCGCCGGCCTCCATGACGATTTCGGCGCCGAGAAGCGGCGTGAAGGTATGCACCGGTGACGTCGACCCGGCCAGCGAGCCGAGAAAAACACGGACGGCGGCGCCTTCATCGAGCCGGACGGCCGGCGGCGCATAGTGCTGGAAATCACGTCCGGTGTCGCGGTCCGCGTCGGGCAGCGCGAGCCACAGCTGCACGCCGTGCAGGACGCTCGACGCGGCGGTGGACACCTCGGAATGCGCGATGCCTCGGCCGCTGGTCATCAGGTTCAGCTCGCCGGGCCGCACGTGGGCGTGCACGCCGAGGCTGTCGCGGTGCTCGATCTCGCCGGTGAAGAGCCAGCTCACGGTCTGCAGCCCGGTGTGCGGGTGCGGCGCCACGTCCATCCGCACGTCGTCGGGCCCGTAGTGGTCGCAGAAGCACCACGCGCCGATCAACGACCGCTGCTTCTGCGGCAACGTCCGCCGCACCGACATCGCCCGCGGACCACCCAGCGGCACGTCCCGCGGCTCCAGGATCTCCACCACGGACTCGCGCTGCGTGGAGGCGCACGTCACTTCCGCCGGTTCGGCCTCGACATTGCTCACGGGGCCGATCGTAAGCTGGCGCGGGGGTAACAGTGGATCTTCGAGGGGGTCTGCTCGCGCACGTGTCGAGCAGCGGATACGACCTGGACGCCGGGCAGCTCGCGGCGATCGACCGGCTGGCGGTGCTGGGGGAGCGGCGCCGGGGCGTCTACCTGCACGGCCCGGTCGGCCGAGGCAAGAGCTTCCTCGCCGACGCGTTCTTCGACGTGCTGCCGGTCAGACGTAAACGGCGGGTGCATTTCCACTCGTTCTTCGGTGAGCTGCACGCCCTCATCTCCGCCCGGCTGTACTCGCCCGGCGCGGTCGCCAAGGCCGTCGGCGAGCTGATCGGCCGGTGCGACGTGCTGGCGTTCGACGAGTTCCACCTGCACGACGTCGGCGACGCGATGCTGATGACTCGCCTGCTGGAGGAGCTCAAGGCCCGCCGGGTGATGATCATCGCGACGTCCAACTACCCGCCGGACGGCCTGCTGCCCAACCCGCTCTACCACGACCACTTCCTGCCGGGCATCGCGCTCGTTCGCGAGCTCATGGACACCATCTCGTTGGACGGCCCGGTCGACTACCGGCACCTGCACGGCGCACCACGCTCTCGCTTCGAGACCGGCGCGATCCTCGCCCACCTCACCCCTCCCTCCGCCCCGCTCACCCTGGAGATCAACGGCCGCTCCATCACCGCCCTCGGCTGCCATGAAAGCTCCTTTCATGTCTTTGATTCGCGGATCTGGTTCGACTTCGGGGACCTGTGCGAGAAGCCGACGTCGACGCAGGACTACCTGGTGCTCGCCGATCGCTACGACGACTGGGTGATCACCGGGGTGCCGCGGCTCGAACTGTGCGATCGCGAGGCGCAGCAACGGTTCGCGAACGTCGTGGACGTGCTGGTGGACCGGGACGTCCGGCTGACGCTGGTGAGTGAGCACCCGCTCGCCGAGATCGTGGGCGGGCAGGCACTCGACCTCACCCGCACCGCCAGCCGGTTGGAGCTGATCAACTCGAACGGGTGAACAGGTGCACCTCTTCCGCCGCGACCTCGCGGCGGTCGACGGTGCTGTCGTACCTGCGATAGCACCAACATTCGGTGTGATCTGGACGACACGGCCGCGTACTCCCGGCAAGAGCTCTTGCCATTCGACCGGTGGGGATCCTTCCGCAGAGTTCGGCTGAAATGCGTGGATGTCGGGGGACGCGCGCATTCTCTGGGGGTAAGACAACATGACGCGTCGTTCAGTGACGCGGCGATTTGGTGTGCCCGCAAGACGGGCCATCGCCGCGTCGCTTGTTGGAGCACTGGCGTTCTCGCTGGTCAACGTGCCGGCACTGGCCGCGCCACCCGCGCCGCCGAAGGCTGTTGAGCCACGCTCACTGCCAGTGCTCAAGGGGGCCGAGGCGCAGAAGACGCCGATCGCGCCGGCCGATCCGAAGGCGGACTTCACGCCGCTGTCCAAGGCGAGTGGCGACGCCGAGCACTTCGACCCGCAGCGGTCGAAGATCGTGTCGCAGTCGATGTTCATCGACGAGTACGAGAATCCGGACGACACGCGGACGATCAAGCGTCCCAGGAGCCGCGCAACGTCAAGGACGCGCTGGGCACCTGGCGTGCGGTCGATCCGACGCTGGTGGCGGACGTGCCGACGAGGCGGGTGAAGGCGCGGCAGCATCCGCTGATGCCGACGCTCGGTGCGGCGGCGGATGATCCTTCTCTGGTCACGGTTTCCCACGATGGCCACAAGGTCACGCTGGCGCCGGAGAAGCCCGCCAAGGACCGAAGGTCAAGGTGAGCGACAAGGTCGCCGAGTACACCGACGTCACCCCGGACACCGACCTCACCTACGAGGTCACGCCGGGTTCGGTGAAGGAGACCATCAAGCTCAAGAAGGCGCCGTCCACCAACAAGTGGCGGTTCTCCCTCAAGACCGGCGGCCTCACCCCGGTCGTGACGCAGCAGCAGACGGTCGAGCTGCGGGATGCCAATGGTGTTCCGAAGATCGTGATGCCGCCGATCGTCACGTGGGACTCCACCGGCACGGCGGACGCCCCGCCGGCGCAGACCGGCGGCACCTACACCGTGGAGAAGTCCGGCACCGACTGGACGCTCACGGTCGCGGTGGGCCAGGCGTGGCTGAAGGACGCCAAGCGCGTCTACCCGGTCAGCGTCGACCCGACGTTCACCTATGGGGTGGCGTACTCGGAGTCGTACAAGTCCGACGGGTATTGGTGCACCAACTGCGGTGTCCAGGTCGGCAACGCGCTCGACCGCGGTGACAAGTACTGGCGTTCCGCTGTCCGGTTCAACTACGAGAACCTGTACGGCAAGCGGATCGTGGGCGCGAAGCTGGACGTGACGAACCAGCGTTCGCCGCTGAGCCCGGACAAGACCTGGCCGGCGAACATGTACCACGCCTCGGCGATGGACTTCAACGGTCTGGGCGGGCATCTGGCCTCCGGACTGGTGGGCCAGGTCGGCACGTTGCAGGGCGACAGCCTCAAGTCGTTCCTGCAGCACATCGCGGACATCAGGCACATGGCCACGTTCATGATCACCGGTCACGAGCTGGGCGGTACCTGGACCTACAAGAACCTGAGCGCGACGCTGACCGTCGACACGGGTTCCGCGCCGCCCGCACCGAACCTGGTCGGCCCGACGGACCACAGCGTCATCACGAACACCACGCCCACGCTGGAGGTCGGCCCGGTCAGCGACCCGGACGGCGACCCGGTGAAGTACTGCTTCACCGTGGCGACCGGCCCGGACGCGAAGTCCGGTGTCGTGGTCGACTCCGGGTGCCTTGACAGTCCGAAGTGGACCGTTCCGCCCGGCGTGCTGCAGGACGGTGTCTCCTACACGTGGCAGGCCAAGGCCTACAGCGGCATCACCACCGTGCCTACCGGGGTGTTCCACCTCAAGGTCGACCAGCGCATCGGTGAGCGTGGCCCGGCTCCCGGTGACACCGTGGGCCCGATCAGCGTGAACCTGGCCAACGGCAACGTGACGACGTCGATCTCCTCGCCGACGTTCACCACGGTCGGCGGCACGGCCGGGTTGTCGATGACGTACAACTCGCAGCAGGAGCAGCAGAAGGGTCTGCGGGCGTCGTACTTCCCGGACCTGTCGCACAACGGTGAGATCAGCGCGCAGCAGCAGCCGGTGCTCGTGCGCACCGAGCCGCAGGTCAACGTCGACTGGGGGGACACCTCCCCGTTCGAGCCGGCCCTGCCGAAGGACTGGTTCGTCGCGCGCTGGGAAGGGTTCTTCCAAGCGCCGGAGACCGGCACCTACCAGTTCGCCGGTGTGCACGACGACCGGCTGCGGGTGTGGGTCAACGGCAACTCGGTGTACGACCAGGGATGCTGCAGTGACGTCAACTGGGGTGTGGTCGCCGGGCAACGTGTCGCTGACCGCGGGCCAGCGCGTGCCTATCAAGATCGAGCTGGCCGAGGTCACCGGCGCCGCGTACCTGCGTCTGTTCGTCCGCACCACCGAGGGCAACGTGCCGTCGCAGATCATCCCCGCGGACTGGCTGCACTCCTCGGACCTGCCGGCGTTGCCGAAGGGCTGGACGCTGTCCGCCGACCTCGACGGCAGCGGCACGAACCTCACCGAGGCCAAGGTCACCGACCAGAACATCGTGCTGACCGACAGCACCGGTGCGAAGCACACGTGGACCAAGAAGAGCACCGGTGGTTACACGCCGCCCGACGGCGAGACGGGCGTCATCGCGCTCGACGGCGCAGGCCGGGTGACGCTGACCTACGGTTCGGACGTCTTCGTCTTCAACTCCGAGGGCAAGCTCGAGTCCCGGGCCAACGCCGTGGACACGCGCAAGCCGGCCGCGCTGCAGAACATCTACAACGGTTCTCCCTCGCGGCTCAAGGAGATCAAGGACCCGGTCTCCGGACGGGTGCAGAAGCTGTTCTACAACCGGCCCGGTGACGACTGCTATGCGGGCGCCACGCCGCCTCCGGACGCGGAACGCCAGCCGCCGGCACAGATGCTGTGCCGCATCCAGTACTGGGACGGCAGCCAGACCAAGCTGTTCTACCACCGCGGCAACCTCGTCCGGGTCGAGGATCCTGGTCAGGAGCTGACGGACTTCAGCTTCACCACCAACGGTCTGCTCGACGGGCTGCGGGACACCAACGCCATCGACTGGGTCGCCCAGGACCCGGCGACCCGTAACAACGATGGCGCGCAGTACATCGTGCACTACGTCGACCACCTGGCGACCAAGCCCGTCGTCCGGCAGGTCTACCCGCCGAAGGCCTCGGCGGACGTGAACCGTGCCCGGCACGGGTACCGGTACGACCCGGCGAACCGTACGTCCTATGTGGACGTCGACGGGGTGAACCCGGCCGCCGGGTACTACACCAAGGTCACCTACGACGACGCGTTCCGCCAGCTGTCCACGACGGACGCGCTCGGCAAGGTGACGTCGCAGACGTGGAGCGTCAAGGACCAGCAGCTCACCTCCACTGACGCGGCCGGCCGGGTATCGACCACGGTGTACGACGCGCAGGACCGCCCGACCGACAAGTTCGGCCCGGCCCCGGCGTCGTGCTTCGACGGGCAGCTGCCCAAGCCGGCGTGCGCGGCGACCGTGCCGCACACGAAGACGGCCTACGACGAGAACCTCAACGGTCTCGCGTTGTCGTTCTACGACAACAGGGACCTGGTCGGTGCGCCGAAGGTGTTCCAGACGGGCCTCAACCCCGACGGCACGCTGGCGCGCAATTTCAACGCCGACGCTCCGGCGACCGGTATCCCGGCGGACAACTTCTCGCTCCGGGCGTCCGGCGAGATCGTGTTCCCGGAGGCCGGCGACTACAAGCTCAGCCTGCTCGCCGACGACGGTGTGCGGATGTGGATCGACGACCAGAACGTGGTCGACGACTGGACCGACACCCCGCCCAAGTGGCGGGAGGCGACCGTCAAGAGCACCGCGGCCGGCCAGTCCAAGAAGATCCGCGTCGAGTACTACGAGGGTGCCGCCACGGCTCAGCTCGAACTGCACTGGACCACCCCGGAGGTACGCAGCAGGTCGTGCCGGGAACCAGCCTGAAGCCGAGTTACGGGCTGACCACCTCGAATCGCAAGCTGCAGTCGCACGGGTACGGCGACCTCGTCGAGTCGCACAAGTACAACGAGAACGGGCTGGACGCGGCGTTCGGTCAGGCCACCACGAGCACGGTCAACGGCATCCCGGCCAAGTCCTCCTACGAGGCGATCGGTTCCGGTTACCTGCGCAAGACCGCCGAGACCGCGGCGAACGGTGCCGAGACCACCTACGTGAGCTACGGCGACACGGAGACGCGGGACAACCCGTGTACCCCGGAGGTCGAGGCGATCAACCAGGGTGGTCTCGCCAAGCTGACCAGGATGCCGTCCGGGCGCACCGACGAGCAGGTGTTCGACGCCTCCGGCCGGATCGTGGCCAGGGGCACCTCAGGTCAGTGGACGTGCACCACGTACGACGAGCGCGACCGGGTCGTGCAGGTGAAGTACCCGGCGAACGCGTCCGCGGGTGAGCGGGTCGTCACCACGAACCACGCGGTGAACGGCGATCCGCTGGTCACGAGCGTGACGGACCACAACGGCACCGTCACCACGAAGAACGACCTGGTCGGCCGCACTGTCGAATACACCGACGTGCACGGTGTGCGCACCGAGACCAAGTACGACCAGGCCGGTCGTGGCACGTCGGCGAAGGTGAACCTGCCCGCGAACCCGGCGCAGAACCTCACCTACACCCACGACGACGCGGGCAAGGTGCTGACCATCTCGCTCGACGGTGCCCTGCTGGCCACGCCGGTCTACGACGCGGCCGGTGAGCTGAAGTCGGTCACGTACGCCAACGGCACCTCGCTCGCGGCGGTCGGCAAGGACGGCGCGGGCGACCTCACGTCCGTGACGTGGAAGACCAAGGCGGGCACCGAGATCGCGTCGACCGTGACGCGGATCCGCGGTGGCCGGATCATCGACGAGTCGATCGGCGGGTTCGACGCCAGCCCCGGCGGCGCGAACTACGTCTACGACAACACGGGCCGGATGCTCGAGGCGTGGGTGAAGGGCCATGTCTACAAGTACGACTTCACCAACGCCGCCACCGGTTGCCCGGCCGGCACCGTCGGCAACGCCGGGTTGAACGGCAACCGCCTGCGGCTCACCGACCAGACGTCGGCGGGCACGGCGGAGACCGGCTATTGCTACGACTCGGCCGACCGGTTGCTCGGCACGACCGGTGCGAACGCGGCCACCGGCGTCAAGTACGACGCCGAGGGCAACACGACGGAGTACGCCGTCAACGGTTCCACCACTCATCTCAGCTGGGATGCGGCGGGCCGCAACATCAGTGCCCGTTCGGTGGGCGCGGACCCGGCCGCCGTCGCGTACCAGCGCGACGCGACCGACCGGATCGTGCGCCGTGGCGTGGAAGAGGGCGACCAGCAGAAGGTCGCGCTGTATGCGCACACGGGCGGCGGCGACACCGCGGACATCGTGCTCGGCGAGGACAAGAAGCTGTTGTCCCGCACGATCTCGCTGCCCGGCGGCGTGCTGCTGACGATCAACGGCGACACCCGCTCGTACGACCATCCGACCGTCCGCGGTGATCTGTTCCTCACCACGGACGCGGCGGGCGGCCAGGTCGGGCAGCTGCGGCACTACAACCCGTTCGGGGAGCCGCTGGCCGAGAACGGCGCCGTCGACCCGGATGCCGTGCCGGACAACATGCCCGGCCAGTTCGACAACGGGTGGCTCGGCCAGCACCAGCGGCTCTACGAGCATGCCGGTGCGTTGTCCCTGGTGCAGATGGGTGCCCGGCCGTACAGCCCGCTGCTTGGCCGGTTCCTGTCGGTCGACCCGGTCGAGGGCGGCAACGCCAACGACTACGACTACGTCTACGGCGACCCGATCAACTCGACCGACCTGGACGGCCGATGCGGCTGGTGCAGCTGGATCGGCAAGAAGATCGACCAGGCCGCGGCCGCGGTCGGCCGGGCCGGGGCGTGGGTGAGCCGCAAGACCGGGATCTCGCGCGACAACATCGGTCTCGCGTTCGGCATCGTCGGCGGGGCGATCGGTGCGGCGGCTTGTACGCTGTCGGTCGTTTGCGCGATCGCGGTCGGTGCGGCCGCAGGCGCCATCGGCTACGCCTTGGCGAAGGGCGGGACATCGGGCTACTCGCGCCGTGGCCTGGCCATCGCGACGGTGACCAGTGCCTTCGGTCGTGGTCTCAACCGGTTCATCGGCAACTGGCGAGGCGGCTGGCGGGTCATGGTGCGGCAGGCACCGGGCAAGCACGCGCTGCGGCCCGCCCAGCAGCGCGGGTTCTGGGTCAAGTGGCCGAAGTACAAACTGCGGTGAGAAAGGTGATGCATGAACCCTTGGCTGTGGAGGATTCCGCTGCTCGTGGTCGTGGTCTATGCGGCCCAGGCACTGCTGAAGTGGGTGACTCCTGAGTACGGGTTCCTGATCGCGTTGGTCCTCGGCATCACCTTCGTGCCGACGGCCGTGGAGGCGTGGCGACGGAAAGATCGCAAGGATCGGACCTAGTCGACAGGTGCCTCCCTCAGGCGCTGGCAGCGCGCTGTGCGTGCGCTGCCAGCGCCTTCGCGCATTTTTCGTCCCGACACAGCGGGCGGTGCGCTACGCCAAGTTCGGCCCCGTCCTGACGCTGATCGACCACCTCGCGCTCGCGATCTTCGCGGTTGAGCTGACCGCGCGCCTCTACGCGTTCGGCTGGAAGTTCTTCAAGGACCCGTGGAACGTCTTCGACTTCGTGATCGTGGCCGTGGCGCTCATTCCGGCCGCCGGGCCGCTCTCGGTGCTGCGTTCGTTGCGGATCCTGCGCGCGCTGCGGCTGGTCGCGATGGTGCCGAGCATGCGGCGGGTGGTGACCGCGCTGGTGAAGTCCATTCCCGGCCTGGTGTCGCTGTCGGGCCTGCTGTTGCTGCTCGTCTACGTCGGCGGCGTGATCGCGAGCAACCTGTTCGGCGACACCGGTGACGCCCGCTTCTCCGGGCTCGGGCCGACGCTGCTGACGCTGTTCCAGATCACCACCGGCGACGGCTGGTCGGACGTGATGCGTGACCTGATGGAGCAGAAACCGCTCGCGTGGATCTTCTTCCTGATCTACCTGATGGTCGGGTCGTTCACGATGCTGAACCTGTTCATCGCGGTGGTGTGCAGCGCGATGCAGGACGAGATCACGTTGCCCGCGCAGCGCACCGGGGCGCACGACGACCTGCTGCTGCAGGAGGTGCGGGCACTGCGGGAGGAGGTTCGGGCGCTCAGGACCAACGCCTAGAACAGGAGGCCCGATCGGCGACGCCGCCGTACACCGATCGGGGCTCCTCTACCCCGGATTACGGGGTGACCGGGACGTTCGTCAGGCCCTTCTTGGCACGGGTGACCGTGTTCGAGGCGTAGACGACGTTGGGGTGGTCCTTGCACTTGGACGTGGAGACGATCTTGATGGCGTACTCGCCGACGCCACCCAGGTCGGAGGAGTTGGCACGCCACACGTTGCCGCAGCCGTTGGCGAACGACGGTGTGGTGCTGGGGTTGTGGGTCTCGTAGCCGTTCGCGAACACGCCCGGTGTGGAGAAGGTGCCGGTGTTGTTCTCGATGCGGTAGCCGATGCCCTTGACGTCGATCCACGAGTCGGCGGAGTTCTCGCCGGAGATGCCGCGGCCGTCGAACGTGTTGCCCTGGATCAGGCCGTTGTGGGTGCCTTCCTTGACGTCGATCGGTTCGGCGGAGATGCCAGGGCCGATCTTGTTGTTGAGCACCTGGACGCGGTCGGAGCGGTCGACGCCGCCGGAGTTGCCGTGGCAGGCCCAGTTCGAGTTCGCGGAACCGAGGTAGACGGCCTCGCCGTAGGCCTTCTGCACCAGGCCGGTGTCGGTGATCGTGGAGTTCTTGATCACGCCGTCGGCGGACGAGCGGCGGAAGTGCACCGCCTCCTCGTCGGACTTGCGGACGGTCAGCTTGTCGATCGTGACGTGGTGGGAGTTGTCCAGCACGACGCCCTTCTTGGACTCCGCGACCGTGAAGCCGGTGAGGTTCCAGTACGGCGCTCCGTAGAGCCACAGGCCGTAGCCCGAGTCCCAGCCCGCGGTCGGAACCGGGCAGGACGGCGCGGTGCCGGACGGGCCGTCGTTGATCAGCACGGCGGAGGACGGGCCGGTGAGCGTGATCGGGTTGCTCGCGGTGCCCGCCTTGGTGCTGACGAACGAACCTCGGTAGGTGCCGGCGGCGAGCGAGATGGTGTCGCCCGGCTTGGCGTTGGCCAGCGCGGTCTTGAGCCCCTCCGCTGTGGACACCGGGATCGTCCCGGCCGGGCCCTCGACCGGTGGCACAGGCTGCTCGGGGTCAGAGGTCGTCGGCACCGACTTCAGGAACAACGACCTGGCCGAGTCGGTCTTCGAGACGTCGACGCCGTGGCCGCCGGTGTAGTCACGCTGCTCGTTCTTCGCCCAGTCGGCGATCGGCGTGCCGCCGACGTCGAGGTGCTTGTAGGCGCTGCCGTTCCAGCCGAACTGGTAGACCCGCTGCCGGTCGCCGTAGAACGGCTCGAAGGCGCCACCGGTGGACAGCTGCTTCGTCATGGCGTTGTTGAAGAAGACGTTGCGCGGCCCGGAAGCGCCTGACCACTTCACCGCCTTGCGGCCCGCGCCCCACCAGATCGGGAACCAGTTCGAGTCGTCCGGACCGCCGCCGCCTTCCTCACCGCAGTTCGCGCGGCAGTTGCCGGAGCGGTGGGCGTAGGAGACGCGGACGGTGTTGTTCTCGAACAGGTTGTTGCGCTCCCAGCCGCCGTGCAGGTTCAGGTCGGAGTCGAAGTCGTTGCCCACCACGACGTTGCCCGCCGCGGACCACTGGAAGGTGAAGTGCCGCAGGTTGCGCGAGGTGTTGCCGGCGTAGAGCGAGTCCCACACCCGCGAGCCGCGGAAGTAGCCGTTGCCGCCCTTGCCCTTGTTCCACGAGCCGTCGAGGTGGTTGTCGACGATCTGGAGGTTCTTGGCCTCCTCGGTGACGATCGGGTGCGACCCCGTCATCTCCGCGCGGATGCCACGCACCCACGAGTTCGCCGCCCACTTGAAGACGATGCCGTGCATCTCGTCGGCGGGCGCCATGTTGCCGTAGTTGTTGACGGCCTCGGCGGGGTTGAGACCCGGCATCGCCTGCGCGAAGCCGAAGTTCTCGAAACCCACGCCGAGGACTGGATCCACCAGCGGCGACACCTTGGAGTCGTACGTCGCCCCGTCAATCGCCGGTGAACCGTCCGAGGTGGAGTTCGGCGGAACGTCGAACTCCAGCGGTTTGTCGAGCGTGACCGTGGTGCCCGACACCGAGGCGACGGTGAAGATCTGCTGGCGCATATGCATGTTCAGGTACGGGTAGGGCGTACCTGACGCGAACTGCTGCTCGTAGAACTTCACCGAGTTCGCGGCCCTGACGTTGACCAGCGAGCCCGCCTTGATCGTGCTCGCGGACTGCACCTGGATCGTCCTGTCACCGGTCTTCGCGGCGGCACGCACCTTCACGCCCGCCTTCCAGTGCACGTTGATCGTGCCCTCGAAGATGTCCTTGCGGTTCTCGGGCGCCGCCGCGTAGTCGCTGGCATAGCTCGAATGCACGCCGCGCGACTGCACCCGGAACAGGCCGCGGCCCGGCCAGAGCCAGCCGCCCTTGCCCGCGCCGAACGTCATCCCGTCCTCGTCCCAGTCCGAGCCGTCCGGGGTGATCGCGTCGTACCTGGTGTTCGCGTCGGGCGTGTAGACGATCTTCGTCGCGGTGGCGCCCGCTCCTCTGATGATCAGGTAGTCGGCGTCGACGTGCAGTTCGCGTGACACCTTCAACTCGCCCGCCGGCAACGTGATGAGGCTGAGCTTCGAATAGCTCGCACTCGGCGAACACGACGTCCTGATCGCGTCGATCGCGGCCTGCAGCCCGGCGCTGTCGTCAGCCGAGTCGTTTGGGCGCACGTTGTACTGGGAGGCGAGTTCCGCCGCTGTTATCTGACAGCCGGCGTTCGAGTTCACGTCATTGTTGGTCGGCAGCACTCCATTGCCCCGATAACCGGCCTTCGACCAGTCGTAGAGGCCGGAAATAGGGGGAACGGCGATTGCCTGACGAGACATCTAGCCCGGTAAGTGCAGGTGCAGCGGACGCGGTGGTCACGGGAACGGCCAGTGAACCGATTAAGAGCAGGGTGAGCAGGGGTATGGAAGTGCGAGTCATCGGTAGACCCTTCGGCAGGGCGGGGCATTTCTTTGTAGCCGATAGTTGCTGAATGTGTCAAACATTCACATGTCTGAATTAGAACGACTGCAAAGCTTTTCAATTCCGCTTATTGGCAGTCGGTCCAGTTCGTGGGCAGCTCACGGATCTGAATCGTGAGAGCGTGGTCACCCGTTTATGCCCCGATGTGCACGTATGCCGCCCACACACTCGGCGGATATTTGCCGCGCAGTTCCTTCACCACGTCGTGCAGGGCCGAGGCGGTCTGGTCCAGGCCGCGGTCGAGCAGCTCCGAGTGGAATGCGATGGCCGCGGTCGCGGCGATGCTGTCGTCGACGTGCCACAGCATGCCGACGACGCTCGGATAACCGGCGAACTGGAAAGCCGCCGCGATGTCGCAACCGGACAGCACGGCGAGCCGTGCCGACGGCAGCCGCAGCCGGGCGATGTCGTGCACCGTCAACGCCCCGTCGTGCAGCAGCAACCAGCTCTGCGCCGGGTCGTCGACACCGCGGCACGAGAAGTGGACGTACGGATGTCGTTGCAGGGCAGCGAGAACGTTGTCGCGCGTGGCGTCGGCGCCGCGCAGCTCGGTCGCCTCCCACAGCTCGGCCAGTGCCTCGACCTCCCGGTGCACGTGGGGAAGCGGCATGGCGACCACGAGCATGCGGGGTTCGGCCACCGGCTCCGCGGCCCGTTCAAGTGCCCACCGCAGCGCGCGAACCGTTGGGGTGTAGGAGGAAATCACCCGGTCCGGGACTGAGCGACCGTCGCGCCCGGCGGCGTGCAGCGGCAGCGCGGCGAGAGGGCCGCCGGGCGACCACCAGACTCGGGTCACGCCGGGCAGCTGGTCGAGCACCGGGCCGGTCACGGTGTCCCACAACCATTCCAGCACCTCGCCCAGATCCGTGCCGACCCGTTCCGCGTGGGCGACGGCGTCGTCGTAGGTCAGCATGGGGAGCGGGAGGAGCTCCACCGCGTCCGGCCGCACGATCAGCGCGTCGCACCGCAACCCGCTGACGTTGACCATCACGATCGGGCCGTCCGGATGCCGTTCCGTGTGCGGTTCGAACTCGGTGCCCAGCAGCGCGCCACGGCCCTGCTCGAGCCACTTCACCGCGAGCGCGGGCTGACCGGCCTGGCACGCGCACGCGACCGCGTCGGCGAAGATCTGCTCGGACCCCGGCGCGGTGACCTTGGAGATGAGCGCCATGACCACCTCGGCGCCGCGCAGGGCCTGGGCCCAGTCGCCGACCCGCGCGGCCGTGGTGGACCAGCTGGTCGCCGCGAGCACCCGCGTCACCGCGTTCAGCGCCTCGTTCGCGGCGGCCTCCGCACACGCGCGGGCGGCGGCACGCAGCCGGCCGCCGTCGCCGGTCTCCTCGGCCTGCCGCAGCAGGGCGCGGGCGAAGGCGTACTGGTAGGAGGCCCGCTGGGGCGCCTGCTGCTCGGCGCGCGCGGCCCGGCCGTAGTAGCTGATCGCCTCGTTGATCGTCTCCGGTGTGCCGGTGCGGTCGTGCACCTGCTGCCAGAAGCCGCCGAGGCCGCCGAGCGACCGGGCGTGGCGGGAGTCGCTGGGCGGGCGGCGCCGCAGCACCTCCTCGAGCAGCTCGCCGGCCTCGATGAGGTCCTCGCTCGAGTCGGTCGTCTCGAACCGCAGCAGCAACGCGTTCGCGAGCTTCTCCCGCCCGTCGGCGCTGTCGTTGTCGGCCACGAGTTCCCTGGCGGTGCTCACGGTCTCCTCGATCGCGTCGGGGGAGTGCCTGCCGAGATCGGTCAACGCCTCGACGAGGCTGCCCAGCGCGATGCTGTGCGCGCGCGGTTCGCCGGGTGCGGCGACGGCTTCGCGCAGGACCTCGACGGCTTCCTCCAACGCCCCGATGTCGCCGAAGCGCTGGTAACGCGTCCGCAGCGCGTTCCCCAGGTTGTCCAGGTGCACGGCGGGCTCGCCGTCGAGATGCTTGAGCGCCTGGCGCATGACCTCGATCGCCTCACTCAGCGAGGCGTGGTCACCGGTGTGCTCGAACTGGTGCATCAACGCCGTGCCGAGGGTGTCCAGGCGGGTGGTGAGCGCGTCCGGGTCCGTCGCCGACACCACCGACCGCCGCAGCGCGTCAATGCCGTCGCCGAGCACGTCGGTGTCGCCGGTGAGCTCGGACCGGTAGCGGGCCAGCGCCCCGGCCAGCCACTCGGCACTGCCGCGCTCCGGATGGGCGGGCGGCAACGCGGCGAGCGCCCCGCCCACCATCGCCTCCGCCTCTTCGAGCACGGACAGGTCGCCGGTGGCCGCGATCCGGGCCCGCAGCGTGGCCGCGAGGTTGAGCAGCATCCCCGGCCGCCGCTCGCCGACGGCGTACTCGGCCGCGATCCGGTGGGCGGCGATGGCGGCCTCGAGGTTGGAGAGCCTGCGGGTGCGTTCGTAGCGTTCGGCGAGCGCGAGGCCGAGCAGGTGCTGCATGAGCGCGTAGTCGGGCTGGCCGGGATCGGTCTGCGCGATGCATCCCTCGGCGAGCGCGATGGCCTGGTCGAGGTGGGCCAGGTCGCCGTTGATCTCGTAGCGGTGCCGCTGGATGCGGACGAGCTCGGTGGCCTGGGTGAGGTTCACGCCCGGTCCGTCGACGAGCCGGGTGAGCAGCGCCATCGCCTCGTCGAGGTCGGCCGCGTCGCGCTTGGACTCGTAGCGGTGCACCAGAGCCGAGGCGAGCGTGCTGATCGTCTCCGTCATCCCGCCGATGCGCAGAGCGTCACGGAGCACCGTGATGCTTTCGTCGAGCAGTCGGTGGTCGCCGGTGCGTTGGTACCGCTCGATCAGTGCACCGCCCTGGTTGTGCACGGCGACCGCGTCCACCATCGGTTCTCCCTGTTGTTCTCACCTGACAGCGTGATGCTCCGGACGGTCCCGGTGTGGTGGATTGACACCGGTTCCCCCGTTTGGTGCTGCCGGTGGCGTGGAATAACACGGTCCACGTCATCCGGATGGACGCAGCAAACCATCGAAAGTGGGAATTGCCAGCGGTTTCCGTGCGATATCACACCCACTCCCATGACCCTTCGGGCGCGCCCGTTCGTGTCCGAACCAACCCTGAACGGCGGATCGCACGCTGGGCGAAGAGGTGCAAGGGTCGGTGTCTGTTCGGCAGCGAGCGTTCCGACGAACAGGAGCACCACACGTCATGGCGAGCCCTACCGTGAAGCCGGTTCTGCGCACCGACTACCAGCGTTCCGTCGCTGACTACTGGAACAAGGAGAAGGACCCGGTCAACCTGCGGCTGGGTGAGGTCGACGGTCTCTACCACCACCACTACGGGCTCGGCGCGTACGACCCGGCCGTGCTGGAGGCCCCGGCCGAGGTCGCGACGAGGCGATCATCGCCGAGATGCACCGGCTGGAGACCGCGCAGGCCGAGGTGCTGCTCGACCACCTCGGCGCGGTCGCCGCCCGGCGGCCGGCTGCTGGACGCCGGCTGCGGCCGCGGCGGCACGCAGCATCATGGCCAACGCCGCGCTTCGGCTGCCAGGTCGACGGGGTGTCGCATCTCCGAGCAGCAGGTGGAGTTCGCCAACGACCAGGCCGCCGAGCGCGGCGTCGCCGACCAGGTGCGGTACCACTTCAGGAACATGCTCGACACCGGCTTCGAGACCGGCTCGTTCAACGGCATCTGGACCAACGAGACGCACGATGTACGTGGACCTGCCAGCAGCTGTTCGCCGAGTACGCGCGGCTGATCGCGCCCGGCGGCCGGTACGTCAGCATCACCGGCTGCTACAACGACCTGACCGGCGGCCGCTCGAAGGCGGTCAGCCAGATCGACCAGCACTACATCTGCAACATCCACCCGCGCAGCGAGTACTTCAAGGCGATGGCGGCCAACGGGTTCGTGCCGATCAGCGTGGTCGACCTGACCGCCGGAGACCATCCCGTACTGGGAGCTGCGCGCGAAGTCGTCGGTCGCGACCGGCGTCGAGGACCCGTTCCTCACCGCGTACAGGGAAGGCAGCTTCCACTACCTGCTCATCGCCGCCGACCGGATCTGATGGAGTCCAGGTGACTGACATGACGGGATCTCCTCTGCCGGGCCGTCCGGGCTGGGCACTCCGCTGCCCGGCTCGGGCGGCCCGAGGCCGTGCCGAGCGTGCCACCGGAGACCCGGCTACGCGGAACGGCCGTGGGGTGATGGCACCGGCGCCGCCGCTGTACGTGCCGGTGATCGAACGCGAGGACGACCTGCTGGCCGCCGACGTCGACGAGCGGCTGGTCGCGTGGGCGGGGGAGTGCGGGTTCGAGGAGCCGGAACGGTTCCTGGGCGGCAGGTTCGGCCGGCTCGCCATGCTCGACCCACCCGGACACCGACGACGCCGGACCAGCTGCTGATCGCGGCGAAGCTGAACGCGGCGTGGTGGGCCGCCGACGACCTCTACGCCGACGAGCACCGAGATGGGCGCCGTCCCGGCCGAGCTGCCGCCACGGCTGGCGCTGGCGATGGCCGCGATGGACCCGGTCGCGCCGCGCGGGCGAGTTCACCGACGGACCTCGAGGAGACGCTCGCTGCCGACCCGGTGCTCGTCGGCGCTGCGCTCGGGCATCGCGCACCTGGCGTCCCGCAGCGCATCGCCGTGGTGCAACGGGTCTGCTACTCGACGTTCGCGATGTTCGTGTCGTGGGGCGCGTACGCGGCGTGGCGGCACACCGGCAAGTACCCGCCGGCGTGGCAGTACCTGGCGACCCGGCAGCACGACACGCTTCTACACGTCGATGACGCTGATCGACGCCGTCGGCGGCTACGAGCTGCCCGCGCCGCTCTACTACGACCCGCGGGTCCGGCAGCTGCCGACCGCCGCGGGCACGGCGTCGGTGATGGTCAACGACCTGGTTCGGTGGAGAAGGACGCCGCCGACGAGAACCCGGTGTGCAACATGGTGCTGCAGATCGCCGCGGACCGGGAGTGCTCGATCCCGGAGGCCACCGCGCGCACCGTCGAGCTGCACAACCAGCTGGTGCGCGACTTCGAGGCGGGGCACAAGGCGCTGCTGGCCGTGCCGTCGGTGGAGCTGCACCGGTTCCTCAAGGGCACGAGAGCCTGGATGGGTGGCGGCTTCGAATGGCACACCACCCATCCGCGTTACCGGTAGCTCTGCACGGGCCCAGGTGTGTCCACTGTGGACGTACCTGGGCCCCATGTCCTTTGTGGTGAATGGTTTTCACTCGTTTGCAGTAGTCCTCCCAGGCATGTCCGCGCAGCTCGCGGGGTATTCAGGGGATCCAAACCCCCATTTGGCCGTAGGGAGTGGTTGTGATGGCACACCTGCGTCGTCTTGTCGACGTCCGCACCGGTGACGAGTTCGATCAGCCTGTTCCGTACGGCCTGGTGTATCCGGTGTGCACGGCCGACGGCGCGGCGCCGCCCAGCCAGCGCGGCCGGACCTGGGAGGACCTCGTGGCCAGCGACCGGGAGCTGCGCCTCGTCTCGTAGACGTCTACAAAGGACTCACGCGAGCCGCGCTTCACCTGGGCGATCAGGTGGTGGCCTGCGTGGAGGTGGCGTTCCCGCCGAGTCTCGCGCCCAGCCAGACCGCGATCCCGCCGAGGAGCAGCCCGGCCCACGCGGTGACGAGCGCGGTCTGGCTCGGCACCCAGCCGGCCTGGTTCGCGCGGAGCAGCCCGCTGACCGCGAACAGCACCAGGAACGCGAGGTCGACTACGACGTGCCGCAGCCCGGCGCGCCGGGCCGGGTGACCGTGGGGGACAACGAACCACCATTCGAGCCACTCGCCTGCCGCCACGGCCGCCCCGAGCAACACCCCCGCCGCCAGCAGATGCCCGGCGGTCGACGCGAGGCCTATCTGCCCGGTGATCAGGTACAGCACGTCGAACACCACGACCACGGCGAGCAGACCGAGCGGGACGGCGATGTACAGGGGGTGCACGGCTTGGCCGGCGATCAGAACGCGACTGCGCATGGCATGTACCTCCGTGAAGACTGCCTCGCAGTTGTACCCGGATCCGCCGGATTTAGTCTCGTCCGTTCGCCGACACGCTGAAAGATCGCTTCGGCTCGCGACCATCCGGATGGTCCTCGGCCTCGACGCGGCCTGTGCGCCGCTGTGGCCCAAACCCCTGTGCCGCTTGGCGAACGGCCTCGTTTGCGGCGGCTTCCCGAGGGTAGCTCGTAAACGAGGACACGACGATGAGCTGAGGAGTCAGCCGTGACCGAGAATCAGTTTGGTGCAGTACGCACGGCGGCCCGGGACGAAGGCTCCGAGGTCGCACAGCACACCAGGGAAGCCGCCGGGCAGGTCGGCGCCACGGTGCGGGAACAGGCCGCGGACGCGGCCCGGACCACCGCTTCGGACGTCAAGGACGCGGCTCAGGACGTCGGCGGCCATGCCCGCGAGTCCGGCCGGCGCGTGTCCGACGAGGCATCGGGTTCGTGATCTGACCTCGCACCCTGACCGATGTCCCTGGTGAAGGGCCATCTGTCAGGGTCCGCGGCATTACGGGTCCATGCCTCCGTCGCCACCGCGACCGTCCGGTTCGGACTCGTCAGGGCCTCGATGCGGTCCGCCCGTGCGTTCGTCGGCAACGGTCGGACGGGTGTGCTCGGCACCGAAGTCCGCGTCCTCCAGCATGCTCTGCGCGGTCGCCGGATCGAGCTCGGGCGTTTCACGCGGCTCGGTCATGGTCATTCCTCCAGCCGTGGTGGATCCGGCCCGCCGCACGGGTACCCCGTGTGCCCGTGACAACCCCTGGA
>CAVYAD010000079.1:0-12250 GCA_963766275.1 uncultured Actinomycetota bacterium | reverse complement strand
GTCCCGGACGTCCTCCGGGCGTATCGGAGCCGATGCCCTGAGCAGCCCGAGGAGGGGCCGGGCGTCCTGCTTCGGTGGCACGGCCGGGTAGAACAGGCCGGCCGCGGCCATGCACTCCCCGGTCAACGCGGCCTCGGCCTCGTCGAGAACCGCGGGCCGGTCCACCAGCTCGCGCAGCTGCCCGGCGGCGGGCTGGGGCGTTTCTCCTTGGCAGGCGGTCGATCCCAGCGCCAGTGCGACCAGGACCGCGGCCAGCCTTGTCAATCCTGATCGCGACATCGTCTCTCTCCCCCGGACGGGGCCTGGGAATGCCGCAGGCCCCGTCTCCGCCTGGTGCCTACTTGACCTTGAAGAAGTTGATCTTGTCGTTCTGGGCCTTGCCGAGGTTGGCCTCGGTGCCGGGAGACCAGGTGAAGATCCCGTCGTTGATGGGCCCCCGCTTGTTGATGCCCTCCCAGTAGTTGCTGGTGTTGTTGGCGCCGGACGACGTTCCGCCGGCAACCGACACCGAGGTGCCACGGCCCGAGCTGGACTTCAGGAGCAGCCCGTCGTAGTTGGCGTGGATGTAGGCGCAGAAGTAGCCGCTGTTGCAGTGCAGCACCGGCGCCGCCGCGGGTGCCGCCGAGGCCGAGGCTCCTGCCGTGAGCATGCCGGCGACTGCCGCGACAGAGGCCGCCAGAAGGGTGTAAGCGCGTGCTTTCATTACTCGGATACCTCCGGTGAGTTCGCACTTGTCCGATGTGCTGGTGAACACGTCGAATCTGGTGGTGACGACTCTCGCGGCAGGCGGTGTTTTCGACCAGGGACAATCTCTACATTTCGTCTACACGTTGGTTCTGGGCGCGTCGGCGATCCGGCGCCATTGTTCGGCGGGGGATCGTCAAGCGGTTCGATAATCGCGGTGGCTTCGGTGAATGCGCCACTCAGGCGGAACACGTAGCCCGAGCCGATGATCTCGCAGCAGTTCACCGAATGTGCGATCCATCCCGGTTCTTCTCGGCCCTCTATCGGCGATCAGGACGGTTCGGCCGTGGGAAGGATCGGGCTCACGTACCGTTGCGGAGGTGAGGTTCACCCTGGACAACAATCACGACGCACCGGTGGAGGTCATCGCCGAGCAGGCGGGCGTTCGCCTCTCGTTGGCGCCTGGCGAGGACGTGGTGGTCGACTGGACGTGGTCCGGTTTCGCCGACCTGACCTTCGGCGACGGATGGCTCGCGCTGTCGACTCCACCCGGTGGACGCATCGTGGTGGCGGACGCGATTCCCGCCGATCTGCCGCTTCCCACCGAGGGCGTGGTGAGCGAGTTCTGGGTCCACAACGTCAGCGAGGAAGAGCTGTGCACGGCCTGGGAGCCCTGGGGCCGGGGCGACGTCCTGCCGGGCGGCGGACCCATGCGGGTCGAGTGGACCGAGCAGCCGCACGTCCTGGAGGTGAGCTACGAGACGGGAATGCTCGTGATCTGGGACCAGCACGGCGGTTGTCGTGCGTGGCTGCCGAACGGTGAGGAGGTGCTCACCGCGGGCTCGTACGTGTGCGATCCCGACGGCAGGCACAACCCGGCGCCCGTGCCAGGCTGGCCGCGGGTCTGACCTCGCGGAACGGATGCGGTCAGCGGCCGATGGCCTTGGCTTGCCGCTGATGCACAACGAGGACCGGTGTTTCGGACACCTGAAAGGTGTCGCCCGTGCGCAAGGCTGGTTCCGTCGATGCCGCTGTCGACGTGGCGTGCCGTGATGCCCGAGTTATCGATTTTGGGAGAGGTTCAATGACGAGCAGTCCGTTCATCAGACGGATCGCGGCGGCGGCAGTCGGGCTTGCGCTCGCGCTGCCGCTGGTTTCGGTTGGCCAGGCCAATGCGAGCGCGTGGCCCAATGACACCTGGGAGATCTACGACGCGAAGAGGGCAGGGGCGAGCGGCGGCGGAGTGATCTGGAGCAACAGGAGCGCCAAGCTCAAGGGCTATGTGAACGACTTCGGCGGGGAGAACTCCACGACGGTGTATTTCACCGCCTACGCCGGTGGCAGGAAGGTCGCCGGTCTGACCAGGACCGCGCCCCCGGGCCGGAAGATCCCCTTCGACCCCTCCATCGGGGATCCCGAGCTGGTCGGCGGGTTCGACCGGCTCAGCATCCAGGTCTGTCAGCCCCAGTCGCTGTCGGACACGTGCAGCCCCGGCATCAACCTGCACAGGAATGCCGTCGCGGAGCGCAGGGTGTGGCCGTAGCCGACCCGGTTCCGAAGCCGCGCAAGCGGTTGGTCGCTGATGCCCGGCAGCGTGCCGGGCGTCGGCGACGCCTTCGGTCGGCAAGAGTGAGGTCTATGCTCGGCCGCGCCACCGTGGGCTGCCGGCCACCGGCCGGTGCCACTCTCTCAGAATCTGTGGGGAGTAGCCATGACGGAGATTCAGCAATATCTGGCGGAAGAAGTCGCGGAAGACCTCGCCGACGGCATCATCAACCGGCGGGAAGCGTTACGCCGCCTCGGTTTGCTCGGTGTGACCGGTGCGGCGGCGAGTGGGCTGCTGACCGCGTTCGCCTCGGGCAGTGCGGCGGTCGCCGAACCGGAGAGCGGCAAACGCTCCGCTTCCGAAACGAACTGGGCGCCCGTCCCTCGTGAGTCGATCACGTTCGAGGGGCCCCGTGTGCCACTGATGGCCGCCTGGGCGGCCGCGCAGAAGCCTCGTGGTGGGGTGCTGGTCATCCACGAGAACCGCGGGCTGAACGAGCACATCCGCACGGTCGCCGGACGGTTCGCCGCCAGCGGGTACTCCGCGCTGGCGCTCGACCTGCTGTCCGAGGAGGGCGGAACCGGGGCGTTCCCCGGTGAGGCCGAGGTGGCGGCCGCGCTCTCACGGATCCCGCCGGAGCGTTTCGTGGCCGACATGAAGGCCGCGCTGACCGAGCTCAAGCGCCGCGTGCGCGGCAAGAGGCTGTGCGCGGTCGGCTACTGCTTCGGCGGCAACATGGTGTGGCGCCTGCTCACCTCGAACGAGCCGCGTCTTGCCGCGGGCGCCGCCTACTACGGGCCGTTCCCGGAAGGCGGGAGCTTCCAGGGTTCCCGTGCCGCCGTGCTCGGCGTGTACGGCGGGCTCGACACCCGCGTCAACGCGACCCGGCCCGCGGCGAAGGCGGCACTGGAGGCGGCGCGGCTCGAAGCACGAGCTCCTCACCTTCACCGAGGCCGATCACGCCTTCTTCAACGACACCGGGCTCCGGTTCAACCCGCACGGCGCGACGGAGGCATGGCGCCGAACCCTGAACTGGTTCGACGCCGCGGACGGCCGCCACTGAGGTCCGATCAGACGTAGCCGGGACCGGGCTTGACGCCCATCAGGACCGATCCCGCGCCGTCGTAGACCTCCTCGGTCAGCAAGGCGTGGTGCGGCACAACCGATGCGTCCCGCAGGTAGCGCTGCAGGGGGTGCTCGGAACTGATCGCCGAGATGTCGGCGAGGCTGAAGGCCGTGCGCACGACGTCGAAGCCGACCGCGGCGGCGTGTGCTGCGGCCAGCCGGATCGAGCTGGCCTGCTCGGTCGTCGCCGGCGTGCCGGAGGCGACCGACTCGTACACCTCGTCGGTCACCTCGTAGAAGAAGGCGCGGGCCGAACGCAGCGCGGCCTCGGCCTTGCCGACCGTGATCCGGGCGTAGGGGCGGTCGGCGAGCTTGGCCGCTCCGGTCAGGCCGCCGCGGCCCGCGCCGACCTGGCACACGTGGTCGAGCGCGGCGCGGGCGATGCCGAGGTTGACCACCGCCAGTGCCTGCGCGGCGTAGGGGACGGCCGGATAGCGGTACAGCGGCTCGTCGATGTTCGGCTTGCCGCCGCGCAGGAACGTCCACTCGTCGGGCACGACGACGCCGTCGACCCTCAGGTCGTGGCTTCCGGTGCCCTCCATGCCGACGACGTCCCAGTTCTCGACGATCTCGACGTCACCGGCGGGCAGCACCGCCATGCGCGCCTTGCCGTCTTCGGTGCTGATGCCGACGGCGAGGATGTCCGCGCTGGTGCAGCCGCTGGCGAACCGCCACTGCCCGGTCACCCTGTAGCCTTCCGGCGCCCGTTCGGCCGGTTGCACGGGGAAGAGTCCGCCCGCGAACACGACGTCCGGCCCGGCCGCGTACAGCTTGGCCTGCGTCTCCGGTGGCAGGGCGGTAAGGTAGATCTTGGCGACCTCGATGCTGGCCATCCAGCCCGCTGATCCGTCCACCTCGGCGACCCGCTCCACCATGCGCAGGTATTCGCGCGGCGGCAACGCGTCGCCGCCGAACCTCTTCGGTGTCGTGGCGCGGTAGACACCGGCCTTGCGGAACTGCTCCATCACGTCGTGGGGCACGTCGCGCAGCGCGGTGAACTCGGCGCGGCGGTCGGCCACCACGGCGAGCAGGTCCTCGAACGCCTGGCTTGAAGATTCGACGGTCACGCGGGAATCCCCTCGATGATGGTCGCGTTGGGTGACACGGGAATGACGCGGCTGACCGTGAAGCCCGCGTCGACGAGCAGCGACTCGTACTCGGGCAGGGTGCGTTCCCTGCCGTTGAGCAGGTTCAGGATCAGGACGTCGATGGTCTTGCCGGGGTGGGGATCGTTGCCGGGCGGGATGACGCCGTTGATGACCAGTACCCGGCCGTCGGCGGGCATCGCCTTACGGCACGCGGAAAGCAGCCGCACACAGTCGGAGTCCGGCCAGCTGGCGAAGACGTGCTTGAGGAGGTGGACGTCGCCTTCCGGCACCGCCTCGAAGAAGTCGCCGCTCTCCACCCGCCAGCGCCCGGCCAGGTCCGGTTCGTCGAGTACGTGGTGCTCGACCACGTTCGGCAGGTCGAACAGGACGCCGGTGAGTTTCGGGTGCTGGAGCAGGATGCTGCGCAGCAGGCCGCCCCGGCCGCCACCGAGGTCGACGACCGTGGCGTTGTCGGGGAAGTCGTAGCCGGCGGTGACGTCGTTGCTGACCAGCTTGGAGAAGGCGGCCATGCCCGCGTCATAGGCGGGGCCGGCCACCGGGTCGGCCGCGAGGTGGGAGTAGAACGGGGCGCCGAAGATGTCGTCGAACACGGCCTGTCCGGAAAGGACGGTGTCGTGCATCCGGGCGGCGGGTTCGAGATAGATCTGGTCGCCGAGGCTGAGAATGAAGTCCCGCAACGACTTCGGGGAGTCCGCGCGCAGTGGATCGGCCAGCGGGGTCAGGTGGAAGCGGGACTCGTCATCCTCGCTGAACACGCCGCGGGTGGCGAGGAAACGCAGTACGCGGTGCAGGGTCGGGCCGTGTGCGCCGGTGGCGGCGGCGAGCTCGGCGGCGGTGCGGGGGCCATCGTGGAGATGGTCGGCGACGCCGAGACGGGCGGCGGTGTTCAGCGCCGACGAGTACAGGTAGCCCAGCGCGTGCTCGACGAGCATGCCGGGTCTCGCTTCTGTGGTCACGGTTCTCCCAGGGTCAGTCGGTCGGGACGAGCACGAGCGCGGAGTTCTCCATGGGCAGCGGGATCGACTCCTTGATCGCGAACCCGGACCGTGCGGCGAGGTCGGTGTAGGTGCGGTACTCGCGCTGGGTGCCGCCGTTGATCACGAACAGCTGCAGGTCCCACAACGGGGCGAGCAGGTCCGGCCGGTCGTCGTGCACCACCCGCTCGATGATCAGCAGCTGTGCCTGCGGCGGCATGGCACGGCGGATGTTGCGCAGCAGCCGCACGCAGTCGTCGTCGGACCAGTCACCCAGCACCCGCGACAACACGAAGGTGTCGGCCTCGGGCATGGCGCCGGTGAACATGTCGATGGCCATCAGGTCGACCCGGTCCATCCCGACCGTCGCGGCGAAGTGCTCGCGGGCGACCGGGATCATGTGCTCCAGGTCGATATAGGTGCCGCGGGCGTGTGGCGTGGCACGCAGCACGGTGGACAGCAGCTGCCCGCTGCCGCCGCCGATGTCCACCACGTGCCCGCGGTGCTCGAGGTCGATCACGCCGGGCACGGCGTCGAAGAAGAAACTGCTGGCGCGCAGGCTTTTCTGGAACCGGGCGGCCGCGTCGGCGTCGCCGGCGAGGTAGTCGATCAGCGTGTGCCCGAACGCCAGCTCGAAACCGGGGACACCGGTGCGGAACGACTCTGCCGCCTGTCCCCAGGCGGTGTGGAACTCCGCGCCGTAGAGCAGACACGTGTCCCGCAACGATCCCGGACGCTCCTGGAACTGTTCGCCGAGCGCGGTGACGGTGTAGCCGCCGGTGTCGTCGCCCTCGAACAGGCCGAGCAACGCCAGCACTCGCAGCAGCCTGCGCAGCAGCGCGGCGTCGACGCCGGTCAGCGAGGCCAGCGCCGCGCTGGTCCGGTTTCCGGTCGCGACCAGGTCCGGCAGCCGCAGGGTCGCCGCGACGTGCACGACCTGCGACCGCCAGGCCGCGGTGACCAGGTCGATCGCGGCACGGGAGGCATCCATGATCACTCCACTCCTGATGTTTCCGACGCTTCTGACGGGATGAAGTCGCGTTTGATGCGCGGGGTCTCGATACCGAGTGACCGCATGTGCTCGATCGGGTTCGCGTACTCCCGGCTCGCCGCGATGAACCCGTCGACGAGGGTGAACCCGTGCACGAAGTGGTTGCGGTAGTGGCCTTCCGGATAGTCCGGGAACCGGATCGTGCCCTCGCCGTCGCACTCGACCCAGATCGTGCCGGGGTCGTGGGTCTCGTAGATCTCCACGTTGTGCCACTGCCAGTCCGGGAGCACCTGAAGCGACAGTTCGTTGTGCCGCTTGAGCCTCTCCCGGCCGCGGACCGTGATCGGCCTGCCGATGTCGGTGTTGACCAGCGACGCCGTGCCGTTCTCGGTGTAGAGCAGGTAGCGGCGCAGCCTGGCCTCGGGACCGGTGCGGAGGTACTGCTCGACCGCGTGCCGGTTGCGGGCCCGCAGGTCCGCGTCTGTCGTCGTTCCGAAAAGGACCGTCATGGTTGCAACCTCGTCGTGTGCCAGCCGGAACCCAGTCGTTCGTAGTGCAGTCGTTCGTGCAGCCGATCTCTGCCGTTCGCCCAGAACTCGATCATCGACGGCTCCAGGAGGTAGCCCGCGTAGTTGTCCGGGCGTGGCAACGGTTCGGTGCCCAGCAGGTGGGCCTTCGCCCGCAGTGCGGCGACGTCGGTCAGCGGGCGGCTCTGCCGTGACGCGGTGGTCATGGCGTGGGTGAACGGCTGCCGGGCCGCCCACATCGCGTCGGACTCGGTGTCGGGCAACACTCGCACGGGTCCGGCGACGGTGACCTGCTGGCTGGTCTCGCGCCAGTACAGGACGCCGGACGCCCACGGGTTCACCGTGAGCTCGCGGCCCTTGCGGCTGTCCCGGTGCGTGGCGAACACCAGCCCGGCCGCCGTGATCCGGCTCAGCACGACGATCCTGGACGACGTGCGCCCGCGTTCGCCCGCGGTGGCCAGCGCCAGCGCCCGCGGCTCGCGCACCCCGTTCTTCTCGGCCGTCGACAGCCACGCCATCAACAGCCGGATCGGGTCGTCCGGCGGTTCGGTGTACTCGGGGAAGTCGGCGACGATCTGGCCGGTGAGGGATTCGGACCGGGTCTCAGACATGGAACGTCTCCCTCCGCCACCACGACGCCGTGCCCGCCGACTTCGACCGACGTGACGTGCTCGCCGTGGACTTCGATCCGGGCGCGCATCAGGGCGTGCCGTCCGATCTCCACGCCCTGGGCGATGTCCACCCACTGACCGTGCGGCGCCTGGGCGTGCCGGGCGACGTGGATGGCGATCGGGCCCGCTGCCGAGCCGGTGGCGGCGTCCTCGACCACCCCGTAGGCGGGTGAGAACATCCGGTTGCGCCACCGCGTTCCCGATCCCGCGACGCAGTTCACCGCCATGTCCTCGAACCTGGCGAGCGCGCGGTGGTCGGGATCTACTTTGGACAGTGCGGCGATGCTGTCCAGTCCGACCAGAACGTGCCGGGGGCCGTTGTGGTAGATCTCCACCGGGAACGGCGGTTCCGGCACGCCGAGCGCGTCGAGCAGCTCGTCGGTCCGGTCGAACGGCCGCCAGGTGGGCACGGGCTGACGCATCGTGGCGTAGCCGGTACGGCTGCCGGCGGCTTCCATCTCGAACGGGATGACGCCCATCGCGGTCTCCAGCAGCAGCCGCGTGCCGTAGCCGCGGCAGGCGAGCACGACCGCGGTGCCGAGCAGCGGGTGCCCGGCGAACGGCAGTTCGTTGACCGGGGTGAAGATCCGGATACGCGCGTCGCCGCCCCGCACGGCCCGCAGCACGAAGGTGGTCTCGGACAGGTTCGTCTCGCGGGCGATGCGCTGCATCTGCTCGGGAGCGAGGTCGTCGGCGTCGAAGAACACCGCGACCGGGTTGCCGTGCAGGGGTTTGTCGGCGAACGCGTCCGCCACCGCGTAGTGGTGCACGACAGTTCTCCTCAGGCGGCTTCGAAGGCGGCGGGGTCGACCCAGCAGCCTCAGCAGCGCGGCGCCGACGATGCGCGGGCCGTCGATGGTCAGCACGGACTCGGGGTGGAACTGCACGGAGGCGAAGTGGTCGCCGCGCAGGGCATGCACCTCGTTCGTCTCCTGGTCGCGGCCCGCCTCGACCCGGCCCGCACAGTCCACTTGAACTCGTCGTGCGGGCTCAACGCGGCGAAGGTGTTGTAGAACCCGACCTGCGCGGGTGACGCCGAACAGGTCGATCTTCGTCTGCACGCCCTGGTTCGGCTGGTCGCGGCGGCGCAGGTCGAGGCCCAGCTGCGAGACTGAGTACCTGGTGGCTCAGGCACACCGCGAGGAACGGGCGCGACTCGGCGAGCAGGCGTGCGACCGCCGGTGCAGGAAGGCGATCCTCGGGTCAGGTCAGGTCGCGCGGGATCGCCGGGACCGGGGCCCAGCACCACGAGGTCGTAGCCGGTGTCGCCGGGGTCCTCGTCGAAGGCCGCGGACGGTCACCCGCAGGCCGAGCGCACTGAGCTGATGTCCGATCATGGCGGTGAAGGTGTCCTCGGCGTCGATCACCAGCACCTCGCGGCCGCTCAACCCGGCGAGCGGGTCGGCCCGCGACTCGGTGTCGGAGAGCCAGAAGTCCGCGATGGTGTCGTTGCGGCGGGCCAGCGCGGACCGGACGCACGGATGCGTGCCGAGCCTCGTGCGCCTCCGACTCCAGTGCCGCGACCAGCGCCGCCGCCTTGGCCCTCGTCTCGGCGGCCTCCGACTCGGGGTCCGAGTGCCGCACGATGGTGGCGCCGACGTCGATGCGGACCCGGCCGGTGTTGTCGATGTCCGCGGTGCGGATGAGGATCGCCGAGTCCATGCACTGCCCGCCTTGCGCATCCCGGCCGATCAACGCGGCGACGCCGCTGTAGTAGCCGCGGCCGCCGGGCTCGTGGTCACGGATGACGCGGCACGCGTTCTCCAGCGGGCTGCCGGTGACGGTCGGCGCGAACATCGTCTCGCGCAGGATCTCCCGCACGTCACGGGAGCTGCGGCCCTCGATGAAGTACTCGGTGTGCGCGACCCTGGCCATCTCCTTGAGCCGGGGGCCGATCACGCGGCCGCCGTCGTCGCAGATGCGGGCCATCATCTTCAGTTCCTCGTCGAGGACCATGTAGAGCTCGTCGGTCTCCTTCTGGTCCTCGAGGAAGTCCAGCACCCCCTGCCAGGTCGGGCCGGTCGGCGGATAGCGGTACGTGCCGCTGATCGGGTTCATCACGACCGTCGCCGCCGCTCAGGCTGACGTGCCGTTCCGGTGACGCGCCGACGAGCGTCCGTTCGCCCGTGTGCACGACGAACGTCCAGTAGGCGCCCTTTTCCTGGTCGAGCAGCCGGCGGAAGAACGCGGGTGCGCTGAGGGGGCCGTAGTCGCCGATGTCGGCGGTGAACGACCGCTTCAGCACGAAGTTCGCGCCTTCGCCGGTGCCGATCTCCTCGCTCGATGACCTTGCGGACGGTGTCGGCGTAGGTGTCGTCGTCGAGGTCGAACCGGCCGTTGGTGACCGGGGTCGGCACGTCCGGGAGGCGGGCGAGCACCTCGGCGAGCGACACCTGCCTGCTGCTCGGTGACCGTCATGTGCGACGAGCGGGGTGCCGTCGTCGTGGCAGGCGAACCCGCGTTCGGTGAGCTGGCGGTAGGGGATGAGGACCAGTACCTCGTGCGGCCGGAGAACGCGTCGCCGGTCGGGAGGGGGAGGTCGTCCAGCGACGGCGTGCTCGGACACCGCGCCGGCCAGCATGTCCAGCACGCCGGGCGCCGGTCGTCTCCGGCCGGTGCAGCAGGGCGAACGGGCCCGGCGCGGCCGGTCGAGCACGTCGTCCAGCAGGAATGATCCTGTCACGCGAAGAGCCCCTTGGCCGTTGAGACCATCCGCGCAGCGAACGGCGGCGTAGTCGAGGGCCATTCGGTGGTGGCCGTCGGAGAAGTCGGCTGATCGCGTCGGCGACGAAGAACGGCTGGATGTCGTTGGTGAACGCGTCGAGCGCGGTGGCCAGCACGCCCGACGTGCGCGTAGACGCCGCACAGCATGAGCTGGTCACGCCCGGCGGCGCGACATCCGCTCGAGCAGGTCGGTCCGGACGAAGGCGCTGTAGCGCCACTTCGTGAGCACCCAGTCGCCGTCGGCGGGCGCGAGCTCCGGCACCATCTCCCGGTCCGCCGGTTCGGCGCGCATGCCCGGACCCCAGATGTCCTTGAGCAGCCCGCGTTGCTCGTCGGTCATGCTGCCGGGCTGTGCCGTGTAGGCCACCGGCATCCCGCAGCTTCGCAGCGCTGGTCGCAGCAGCGCGGCCGCCGCCGCGACCAGCTCCTCCGCGCATCGGTCGGGGGAACGGCGCGAGGAAGAACCGCTGCATGTCGTGCACCAGCAGCACGGCGCGTTCCGGGTCGACGGTCCACTGTGGAATCGACTCGGGCAGGTCCCTGGCGCAGGGGTAGGGTGATGGGCGGTATGCCAGCATGACGATCCCGGCGGGATGCCGGGCAGTCTGAGGTCTCCTAGGTGGGGATGCCTTCACGGCGGATCTCGCGGCACCGGGATGTTGAGCGCGCGCAGCTGCTGGAACGGGTTCATGAACTCGCGCTGCCGCACGATCAGGCCGTCTGACAGCTCGAACGAGTGCAGGAAGTGGTTCTCGTAATACCCTTCCGGGTAACCGGCGAAGAAGATCTTGCCGCGGCCGTCGCACTCCACCCAGAACCGGTTCGGGTCCTGGGTCTCGAAGACCTCGACGTCGACCCACTCCCAGTCCGGGAAGCACTCCAGCGACCACTTCGCGTGCTCGGCCAGGCGGTCGCGGCCGCGGATGATCTCGATCGGTTCCAGCTTGTCGCTGGTCCACAGACCGCCCTGCCGTGCTCGACGAACAGCTCGTGCCTGCGCAGCCGGTCCTGTCCCTTGGTGTTCATGTACTTCTCGACGGTGGCGCGGTTGCGAGCGCGCAGATCCGACACAGTTCCTCCCGGTAGGTCTCAGACGAGGTTCGCCAGCACGTCGCGCAGCGCGTTCACCACGGTGTCCACATCGGACTCCGTGAGTGCCTGGTGGATCGGCAGGTTGAGGGTGGACTCGGCGGCGCCTTCGGCCTTGGGCAGCGAGACGTCCGCGCCGTAGGCCCCGACCCGGTGCAGCGGCGTGTACCGGTAGGTCGTGTAGATGCCGCGCGCGTACAGCTCTTTGGCGACCTGGTCGCGGATGCCCTCAGGCAGTTGCACCCAGTAGAAGTAGTACGAGTTCTCGTGCCCCGGCGGCAGTGGCGGGGGCACGACGACGCCCGGAACGTCGGCCAGCAGGGCGTTGTAGCGTTCGGTGATCGACCGCCGGTGCGCCACGAACGACGGCAGCTTGCTCAGCTGCACGTGACCGACGGCCGCGTGCACGTCGTTCATGATGGTGCGCCTGCCGAACGAGCTGACCTCGATGTCCCACCAGCGGTTCGCGTGCCGCTCGGCCTGCGAGGAGTTGCTCTCCTGCTCCAGTCCGAAGAACGCGATCCTGCGGGCGCGTTCGACCAGCTTCGGGTCGCGGGCGTAGATCATGCCGCCGTCCACGGCCACGACCATCTTCGCGTAGTCGAAGCTCCACGCGCCGATGTCGCCGAACGTGCCGACCGCCTGACCGTCCACACGGGACGCCACGGAGTTGGCGCTGTCCTCGACGAGGAAGATGCCACGATCGCGGCAGAACTCGGCGATCTGCTTGACCTCGCCGGGATAGCCGCCGAAGTGCAGCACCATCACGGCCCTGGTCGCCGGGGTGATGGCCGCCTGGACGTCGGCGAG
>CAVYAD010000078.1:0-27052 GCA_963766275.1 uncultured Actinomycetota bacterium | reverse complement strand
GTGATTCCACCCCTGTGTCAATGCCACAGCGTCACCCTTTCGGTGGACTGACCCACAGGCGATCCCGAGGTCATCTACGGTGGCCGGATCACCGGGAGGTCGAAGGGGAACACACCAGGTGAACGCACATCAGCAGCACCGGCCGCACCCCGGATGGCCGCCGACCAAGAGGAGCAAGGCACCGCTCGTCATCGCCTCGGTGATCGGCGCGCTGCTGCCTCGTACCTGGACGTCACCTACATCGTCCGCAAGGGCGAGACCGTCATGCAGGTCGACTACGAAGGCTGGGACGCGGGCCTCTTCACCCGCGCAGTACCGCAGGAAGCAGAGATGACGGCCATGGCGAAGCTCGTGGCCGAGGAAGTACTGGGGAAGCTGTGAACCAACCACCACCGCAGGGCTGGCAACAGCCCCCGCCCGGCTACGGCTACGGCTACCCGTCAGGGCCACCGAAGAAGAGCAAGGCGCCGCTCGTCATCGGAATCCTGGCCGGGTTGGCCGTGCTCGGCGGCGCGATCACGGGGCTGCTGCTCTACCTCGGCGCCAACAAGGACGGCGGCACCGCCAAACGTTCCGGCACGCTGCCCGCGGCGTGCGCGAACATCTCCGAGGACGCGCTGAAGAAGGCGCGCACCACGAACCCGAACGCACTCGGCTCGCGCGAGTCCGACCTGGGCCGGGGCAAGCGCACGATCTGCACCTGGAGTCAGACCAAGGGCGAGGACGGCACCGGCCTGCGCAACACCAACGTCCACGTGACGGAGGCGTCGAAGGAGCCGGGCGAGATCTACCAGGACGGCGTGAAGGCTGCCATGGCCAACAACCAGGGCAAGCCGCAGCAGAAGCCGCTCGAAGGCCTCGGTGACGAGGCGACGGCGGTACTGGTGGAGACGAGTTCGGCGTTCACCGAGGTCACGATCATCGCGCGCAAGGGCGACAGCGTGGTCGAGGTCAGCTACTCGGGCTGGGACGCGGGCTTCCTCAGCCCGAAGAGGCCGGACATCCCCGAGTTCGAGGCCGCCGCGACGGCACTGGCCCAGGACATGATCGCGAAGCTCTGAACCATGAGGGGCGCTTTCATGGACGGTCCATGAAGCGCCCCTCATGGCTTGAACTAGTGGGCGAAGTGGCGGGTGCCGGTGAGGTAGAGGGTGACGCCGGCCTCCTCGGCCTTGGCGATGACCTCCGGGTCGCGGACCGAGCCGCCGGGCTGCACGACCGCGCGCACGCCGGCGTCGAGCAGCACCTCGAGGCCGTCCGGGAACGGGAAGAACGCGTCGGACGCGGCCACCGCGCCCTTGGCCCGGTCACCCGCGCGCGTCACCGCGAGGAGCGACGGAGTCGACGCGGTTGACCTGGCCCATGCCGACGCCGACGGTGGCGCCGTTGTCCGCCAGCAGGATCGCGTTGGACTTCACCGCGCGGATGGCACGCCACGCGAACTCCAGGTCCGCCAGCGTCTTCTCGTCCGCGGGCTTGCCGGTCGCCAGCGTCCAGTTCGCCGGGTCGATCGCCCTCGGCGTCGATGGCGTCGCGCTGCTGCAGCAGCAGACCGCCGGACACCGGACGCAGCTCGGCGCCACCGCGCTGCGGCGCCTCGGCGACGCAGGATGCGCACGTTCTTCTTGCGCTGCAACACCTCCACCGCACCGTCCGCATAGGACGGAGCGATGATGACCTCGGTGAAGATCTCCGACGACCTGCTCGGCCATCTCCACGGTGACCTCACGGTTGGCCGCGATGACGCCGCCGAACGCGCTCGACCGGGTCGCACTCGTGCGCCTTGCGGTGCGCGTCCGCGATGCTCGATCGCCGACACCGCGATGCCGCACGGGTTCGCGTGCTTGATGATCGCGACGCACGGCAGCTCGTGGTCCACGCGGCACGCCAGGCGGCGTCAGCGTCGAGGTAGTTGTTGTACGACATCTCCTTGCCGTGCAGCTGCTTCGCCGACGCCAGACCGATGCGGCCGTCGCCCTGCGTGTAGATGCGCGGCGTTCTGGTGCGGGTTCTCGCCGTAGCGCAGCACGTTCGACCGGTTCCAGGTCGCGCCGACCCAGCCGGGGAAGCCGCTGCCCTCGTCGTCCGGCGCCAGCACGTTGCCCATCCAGGACGCGACGGCGACGTCGTAGGACGCGGTGTGCCGGAACGCGTCCGCGGCCAGCTGCTGGCGGTCCGCCAGCGTGAAGCCGCCCGCGCGGACGTTCTCCAGCACCCAGTCGTAGCGCGCCGGGTCGACGACGACCGCGACGTTCGCGTGGTTCTTGGCCGACGCGCGCACCATCGCGGGGCCGCCGATGTCGATCTGCTCGACGCACTCGTCCGGGCTCGCACCCGAGGCGACGGTCTGCGTGAACGGGTACAGGTTCACGACCAGCAGGTCGAACGCCGCGATGTCCAGCTCGTCGCAGCTGCTGGACGTGCGAGTCGGCTTGCGCAGGTCGGCCAGCAGACCGGCGTGCACGCGCGGGTGCAGCGTCTTGACCCGGCCGTCGAGGCGACTCGGGGAAACCGGTGACCTGCTCGACCGGCGTCACCGGGACGCCCGCGTCGGCGAGCACCTTCGCGGTGCCGCCGGTGGAGACGATCTCCACGCCGGCCGCGTGCAGGCCGGTGGCCAGTTCCAGCAGACCGGCCTTGTCCGAGACGCCGATCAGCGCCCGGCGCAACCGGTCGCCTCTCGGCTGGAGTGCTCACGGGATGCTCACCTTTCGTCCGTTCACGGTGCAGCCCTCGCGGGCCAGCCTGGCCGACCATCTCGACCAGCAGCCGGCGCTCGACGACCTTGATGCGTTCGTGCAGGGTTTCCTCGTGTCGCCGGGTTCGACGACGACCGCCTCCTGCGCCAGGATCGGCCCGGTGTCCACGCCCGCGTCGACCAGGTGCACCGTCGACCCGGTGACCGTGCACGCCGTAGGCCAGCGCGTCGCGCGACCGCCGTGCGCGCCGGGGAAGGCGGGCAGCAGCGCGGGATGGGTGTTGATCATCCGGCCGCCGAAGCGCGCCAGGAACGCCGGGCCGAGGATCTTCATGAAGCCCGCCGACACGACCAGGTCCGGCTCGTGGGCCGCGACGGCCTCGGTCAGCGCGACGTCCCACGCGGCGCGGTCGGCGTGGTCGCGCAGCTTCACGGCGAAGTGCGGGACACCCGGCGCGTTCGGCGCGCTCGAGCCCCTCGATGTCCTCGCGGTCGGCGCCGACCGCGACCACCTCGATCGGGAGGTCGGTGGCGTCCAGCAACGCCTGCATGAGGGTTCCGGAACCGGAGACGAGTACGACGACGCGCGCCGGTGTGGGAAGCCGAAGTTCGGTGCTCAGCGTCTACTCCTGGGCGTGGCCTGGTCTTGGCGGCAGTGTTGCAGCAGCTCAGGGGCAGCCTATGACGTCACCGTCCGGGCTTGCCGTCCAGGTCCTCGGCTTCCGGCAGTTCGGTGTCGAGCTCGACCTGGACGGCGAGATCATCCTCGGCTCCATGCCGAGCATCTCGTCGAACTCCGCCTCGTAATCCTCGTCCTCGGCGGGTTCTTCGTCGTCTTCTTCGACGTCGTCTTCCTCGTACTCGTCTTCGGCGTCGTAGTCGTCGTACTCGTCGTCTTCGAGGTCCTCGTCGACCTCGAACTCGTCGGAGTCCACGACCTCGTACTCGTCGTCGACCTGGTCGTCGTCGAGCACTTCGAGCTGCTCGGTGAGCTCGTCGTCCTCGAACACGACCTCCTCGTCGAGTTCCGCTTCCTCGTCGAGGTCTGCCTCGTCCGCTGCCTCGACCTCGGGCTGCACGCGCGAGCCCGCGAGCCAGGCGACGAGCACACCCGGCACCAGCACCCACATCGCCACCAGCAGTGCGAGCAGACCCGCCGGCACCGTCACCGGGTCGAACGCGCCTGCCGCGAGCCGTCCGCCCGCCGTCGCGGCGAGCACGAGGCTGCCGACGCCCGCGGTGATCGCGGCGACCAGCACCGCGCGAAAACGTGAGGTGGGCCGCTCGGAGACCTTGCGGCAGGTCCAGCCGACGAACGCGCCGATCAACGCGGGCAGCACGAGCACCAGCGGGCTCAGCGCGAACTCGGTGTCCGGCATCGCCGCCAGCAGCGGCACCGCGGGCACGGCACCGCCGACGAACTTCATCGGGGTGACCTCGACCGCGCCCAGCGAGAACCCGGCGCCGGAGACGTAGGACAGGCCCGCGATGACGGCGTTCGGGAGGTAGCCGAGGCACAGCAACCACACGCCGAGCCCGACGCCCGATCGACGGACCGGCCTGCACGAAGGCGTCACTGGTCGTCGGCCACGAGGCCGCGAGCCCGGCCGCGAGCACCAGCGCACCCGCACTGATCAGGGCGAACAGGGCCATGAACCCGGAGCGCAGACCCTGCAACGCCACCGGGTCGAGCTTGTCGAACGCCATCTCGACCAGCCCGCAGCGGCGAGCGACGCCGAACGTGGCCGCGACACCGGACACCGCGGCACAGCCGAAGAACGCGACGGCGGGTGTGGCGCGCACGATCCCTTCGTCAGCCCATCAGCAACGCGATGGTGCCGCCGACGACCGCGTGCGCGCCGGAGATGCTCGAGCACGACGGAACGGGCCTGGAGTGGTTCGTAGAGGCCGAGCCGGTCGGCGGTGCCCGCGGCGGTGCGGCCGACCAGCAACATCAGCAGCGCGGTCGGCAGCAACGGCAGCACGCCGAGCTGGCCCGCGTCGAAACGCAGCGGCACGTGGTGCGCGGCCAGCCACGCGGGCGCGGCCGCCGCGAGAACGCCGTCCAGGGAGAAGTCCGCGTACGTCGCCGTCGCGCGTGACCAGCGCGAGCACCGCGGCCACCGCGGCGTACCCGACGACCACCGACCCGATCGCGGCGGCGACGAGCACCCGCATCCGTTCGGCGCGCGAGAACTCCGGCGGGCGCACGGTGTTCGACCTCGCGGGTCACATCGCGTTGCAGCACGGGCACTTCTCCACTGTGTCAGGCCGAGCTGGGCCATTCGGGGCAGGCACGCCGCGTCACACGACAGGGGTGGCGCCGGAGACTCCGGCGCCACCCCTGCGGACATCGCTGGCGTGACTACTGCTGCGGTCCGCCGAAGCCACCGGGCGGCGTGCCCGGCGAGCCGAACTGGCCGGGCTGCGGCATGAAGCTGGTCTGCTGCGGCGGCTGCGCAGGCTGCCGGCTGCTGCGGGCTGCTGCGGCTGCTGGCCGAACTGCTGGGGCTGCTGCCGACCGACGCTGCTGCGGAGCCTGCTGCGCGGCGTGCGCCGTGCTGGCCGGTGCTGCGGGTGCTGGCCCTGCTGCGGGAACGCGCCGGACTGCGGGTTCCAGCCACCGGGCTGACCGTGCTGGCCGCCGTACGGGTTCGCCGGCTTCGGCTCGAACTTCACGATGCCCTCGGCGAGCAGGAAGGCGAGCACGACCGCCGCCGTCTCCAGCAGCGCGACGATGAGCAGCACGATGTCGAGGCCCTGCACGGACGGCGACTTGATGATGACCTGCAGCTGGAGCAGCGACTGCACGGCCGCCAGGATCGCGGCGACCGGGACGAAGCCCTTGGGGCGCTCGGCAGCACGGAAAGGCCGGCGAGCAGACCCGCGGCGAGCAGGTAGGTCGACGTTGCCGCTGACGATCGTCCGCGAACGCGACGAGGTACGCGACGAAACCGAGACCCGCGGCGACCAGCGGGAGGATGAGTCCGAGGTTGATGTTGTTGGCGCCGGGAGCGCCAGGGGCCTGAGGTGCCTGGTGCTGTGCCGGACCCGGCGGCTGCTGTTGGGGTGCGCCGTAAGGCACGGACATGTCTAGGTCTCCTCCAACCGAGTCGGTTCTCAAAACGCTAGCCGATCGCGATTCACTCGAGACGATGACCGGATCATGCCGGTTCCGCCATCCGAGCAAGGCCGATACCGAAACTACTCCGGATCCAGACGCCCGGGACCTGCTCAACGTGCTGAGATCAGTGCGAGTTCGCGCCGCCGTCGCGGGCAGCGCAAAACTACAGAGCCTTCATGATCTCGCGCATCAGGTCGGCCGTCTCGGACGGCGTCTTGCCGACCTTGACGCCGGCGGCCTCGAGGGCCTCCTTCTTGGCCTGCGCGGTGCCGGCGGAGCCGGAGACGATGGCGCCGGCGTGGCCCATGGTCTTGCCCTCGGGGGCGGTGAAGCCCGCGACGTAGCCGACGACCGGCTTGGTGACGTTGGCCTTGATGTACGCGGCCGCACGCTCCTCGGCGTCGCCGCCGATCTCACCGATCATCACGATCGCGGCGGTCTCGGGGTCGTGCCTCGAACGCCTCGAGCGCGTCGATGTGCGTGGTGCCGATGATCGGGTCGCCACCGATGCCGATCGCGGTGGAGAAGCCGAAGTCACGCAGCTCGTGCATCATCTGGTAGGTCAGCGTGCCGGACTTCGACACCAGACCGATCTTGCCCGAGCCCGGCGATGTTCGCCGGGATGATGCCGGCGTTCGACTTGCCGGGGCTGATGATGCCGGGGCAGTTCGGGCCGATGATCCGGGTCTTGTTGCCGGTCGCGACGGCGTGCGCCCAGAAGTAGGCGGTGTCGTGCACCGGGATGCCCTCGGTGATGACGACGGCCAGCTCGATCTCGGCGTCGATCGCCTCGACCACGGCGGCCTTCGAGAAGGCCGGCGGCACGAAGATCACGGTCACGTTCGCGCCGGTGGCCTCCATGGCCTCCTTCGACGGTGCCGAAGACCGGGAGGACGGTGCCGTCGAAGTCGACCTTCTCGCCGGCCTTGCGCGGGTTCACGCCACCGACGATGTTCGTGCCGGACGCGAGCATGCGCTTGGTGTGCTTGGTGCCCTCGGCACCGGTCATGCCCTGGACGATGACCTTGCTGTTCTCGTTGAGGAAGATCGCCATCTGGTCAGACCCCCGCAGCCGCGAGCTCGGCGGCCTTGTCGGCCGCGTTGTCCATCGTGTCGACCACGGTCACCAGCGGGTGGTTGGCCTCGGCGAGGATGCGGCGGCCCTCCTCCACGTTGTTGCCGTCGAGGCGGACGACGAGCGGCTTGGTGGCCTCGTCGCCGAGGATCTCCAGCGCCGCCACGATGCCGTTGGCGACCGCGTCACACGCGGTGATGCCACCGAAGACGTTGACGAACACGGAGCTGCACGGCCTCGTCGCCGCAGGATGACGTCCAGGCCGTTCGCCATGACCTCGGCGGACGCGCCGCCACCGATGTCGAGGAAGTTCGCGGGCTTCACGCCGCCGTACTTCTCGCCGGCGTAGGCGACGACGTCCAGCGTGGACATGACCAGACCGGCGCCGTTGCCGATGATGCCGACCTCGCCGTCGAGCTTGACGTAGTTGAGGTCCTTCGCCTTGGCCTTCGCCTCGAGCGGGTCCTCGGCGGCCTTGTCGACCAGCTCCGCGTGGGCGGGGTGGCGGAAGTCCGCGTTCTCGTCGAGCGTGACCTTGCCGTCGAGCGCGACGATCTTGCCCTGCGGGTCGCGGACCAGCGGGTTGACCTCGACGAGCGTGGCGTCCTCCGCGACGAAGGTCTCCCACAGCTTGACGATCACGTCGACGACCTGGTCGCTCGACCTCGGCCGGGAACTTCGCCGCGTCGACGATCTCGGTGGCCTTGGCCACGTCGACGCCCTTGATGGCGTCGATCGGGATCTTCGCGAGGGCCTCGGGCTTGGTCGCCGCGACCTCCTCGATGTCCATGCCGCCCTCGACACGCGCCATGGCGAGGAAGGTGCGGTTGGCGCGGTCGAGCAGGAAGGAGAAGTAGTACTCCTCCGCGATGTCGGAGGCGGGCGTCACCAGCACGCGGTGAACGATGTGCCCCTTGATGTCGAGGCCGAGGATGGCGGTCGGCCTTCTCCTCGGTCTCGTCGGCGGTCGTCGGCGAGCTTCACGCCGCCGGCCTTGCCGCGGCCGCCGGTCTTCACCTGGGCCTTGACGACGACAGGCTGGCCGAACTTCGCGGCGATGGCCTTGGCGTCGGCGGGGTTGGTGGCCACATCGCCCGGCAGTACCGGGACGCCGTGGGCGGCGAAGAGATCCTTCGCCTGGTACTCGTACAGGTCCACTCGGGTCTCCTGCGACGTCGGTGTCGGAACACCGCGCCTGGGTGGTCCTCAAGGGGCCGTCAGAACCCACTTGACGCGGCTGGACCCAGACACTATCGACCTGCGCCTACCGCTCGCACGCCACTCCCGGTGAGGTCGGTCTCAACGCCGGTGAGGTCGATCACGCGCGCACCGGGACGCGAGCGCGCGAGGCTGCTCAGCGGCTCGCGCGCGACGCCATCAATCCGGCTGACACCAGCAGCGCAGCGACGCACGCCACAGCCAGCCACGTGCCGGGACCCGCCGCCACCTCCGCGATGCGCGCGCCGGTCATCGGCAGCTCCAGCGCGCGGACGCCGACGAGCAGTGCCGCACCCGCCAGCAGCGCGGCGCCACGTTCCGGACGCGAGCGCAGCGCCACGGCCAGTCCGGCGAGGAGTACCAGCAGGGCGGCGATGAGCGTCGACGAGACGATCGGGTCGAAGTTCTTGATGATGTCGGGCGCCGTGTAGTCGGCGCCGCGCATCGTGGGCAGCGCGAAGGCGCCCACCGCGAAGAGTCCGGCCAGCAGCAGCGCGCCCAGTTCCGCCATCGGGGTCTGCTCGGCCCTTGCGGGCCTCGGCGTTCTCCCGTTCGACCGCGCCCGCGACGGCCGCGCAGACCACCGCGATCAGGCCGAACGGGGTCGCCACGACCATCAGCCAGAAGCCGAGGCCCGGCTTCGGCCAGGCCGGACTGACTGGCCGCGGCCACCGCCTGCACCGAGAAGATCGAGGCGAGCAGTACCGCGTAGACCGCGTAGATCAGCGCGGGACGAACGGCGCCCGCGATGCCGCGCGCGAACATCATCAGGCTCAGCAGACCGAGCACCAGACCGGTCGGCCAGAGCAGCCGCGACGCGAAGAACTCGGGTTCGTCGCCGATGACCACCAGCTGCCGGGCGATCGCGCCGGCGATCGTCGCCACCGCGGCCAGGAGAGCGAACGCGCCCGCCGTCGCGTGGAGACGGTTCAGCGCAGGCAGCGCCACCTCGTCGGTGGGCTCTTCCTTCTTCTCTACGCGCACGTCACGTACGTCCTGCACGTCGCGCATGTCCCGCACAGAGAGCGCCACGAGCAGTGCGGCGGCGATCAGCGCCACGACCGGGCCCCACGTGACACCGAGACCGTCCGTGACAAGTCCGGCCACCAGCGAGGGCGCGCCGATCGCGATGAGGGCGAGAGCCACGCCGAGCAGGCCGCCCAGGCGCGTGTCGGGGTCGGGCGAGCTGCCCGTGAGCGCGGCGACGAGCGGCGCGGCCAGGCCACCAGCAGCCCGCCGACAAGTCCGAGCGCGGGCAGTTCCCACGGGCTACGAGTCGAGCAGGAACGGATCCGACGACGTGAAGGGCTCGCCCAGCAGCGCGATCGCGGCGAGCGCGGCGAGCGGCAGGAAGATCGCGAGCCGGCGCGGCGTCCTCCTCGTCCGCGGGCATACCGGCGCGACCGGCGGCGAGCACGCCACCCGCGATCACCAGCACGTGGCCGGCGACGCAGCAGCCAGAGACCGGCTGCCGGCGCGATCGGCGAGGAGCTGGCCGGCCGGAACAGCTCCGGGCGGCCGACCGCGAACCGGTCGCTCACGATCTGCAGGTCACCGAGCAGGCGACCGGGGGCGAACGCGCCCACCGCGGCGAGCAGAGCGGCCGCGACGAACGGGCGGCCGCGCAGCCACAACACCCCCGCGACCGCGGGCGGGAGCAGCGCGAGCACGGCCAGCAGCGGCCACGACGTGAAGGCGGGCGCCGCCCGTCCACCACCCCGAGCAGCGGCCCCGCCGCGAGTAGGAGGGAGCCCGCCGAGGCGAGGCCCCACGCGGTGCGCAGCCGGGCGGCCGCCGGGGTCTGGTTCTCGACATCGGTGCGAGTCATCGCGGGCGAACCTAGCAAGTCGACCGTCGCTCCCTGTGTGCCACCGTGACTTTCCTGGTCGCGCGCAAACGGACGCAGCTGTTCACACAGCTGAACGAACCAGCTGAGACGAAATTCGTTCGCATGTGGAAAAGGTTCGCGGGGTACTCCTTGCCGGTGAGTTCATCACTTACCGTCGCTCATATGGGCGACAACGGCCGGTCGTGGAGGACGCGTCTGACTGACGCGCTCCTCGATCGTGCCAGCTGGGGCGTTCACACGGCGCGGGACATCGCCGAGGAGGCCAAGGTCGCGCTCAGCGCCATGGCCACCCCCGGTGGCATGCGCGGCGTCGCCATGGAAGCGGCCTGGCTGACCGCGCACGCGGTGCTCTACCCGTGGGGCGCGATCGCCGAACAGCTGCGCCCGGACGGCCACTTCCGGCACTACCGCACCGACGGCCTGCCACCCCGCCAGCGCGGGCTGGTGGTTTCGGCGATGGACGCGGCGGGCACCCCGATCGTGTTGGTGCATGGCATCGGGGACAACCGTTCCGCCTTCGCGGTGCTGTCGGGGGCGCTGCGAAGGCGGGGCTTCGGGGTGGTGCACGCCATCAACTACAGCGTGCTGACCGCGTTGACCGGTGACGTCCGCCGCTCGGCCGCCCTGCTCGGCGCGCACATCGAGCGGATCTGCGAGCAGACCGGTGCGGATCAGGTGCATGTCGTCGGCCATTCGCTCGGCGGTCTCATCGCCAGGTACTACGTACAACGGCTGCACGGCGACTCACGCGTTCGCACACTCGTAACACTGGGAACGCCGCATCGCGGCACCCTCGCCGCCTATCTGCTGCCGACGCCGCTGACCAAGCAGCTGCGCCCGGGCTCCGAGCTGCTGACCGAGCTCGCCGAGCCGTGCCGGCCGTGCCGCACGCGGTTCGTCGTGGTGTGGTCCGAGATGGATCAGGTCATCGTGCCGCAGCGCAACGCCCGACTGGAGCACTCGTCGTTGCTCGTCGAAGAGCACCAGATACGTGATTCAGGTCACCTCTCTTTGCCGGTTGACACGAGGACTCTTCACGTAGTTGTGACTGCCATCACCCGATCGGATGACTCTTTAGGTCACCCCATCGCCCCTGGCGGCGAGGCGTGTCGGGCGCCCGAAGTGACCGACGGTCACAGTTGACAGTTGAAACCCGCTGGTTGCCGCCCGTTAGGTCGACATAACGAACTGGGGTTTGCCCTCCGAGCCTTCCCGCCGTTACTGTCCCCCGGTCCGTTGTCACGGTCTGGTCACAGAAGGACACCGAGTCAGAACCCCGAAATCTGACTCACCGGGAATCCCCCGCCCGGCAGTCCACCCGGCCAGGCTCCCCGAAGGCGGAAGGGCAAGCTTTGTCACACCACCGCTCCCCCGGCGGCCATGAACGCAGTGCTGCGCTTGAAGAGGCAGTCGACCGCGCCTCCGTGCGCACCGTCAGCTCCCACCGGCTCCCCCCGCCCCCCTCGGCGCTTCGCGGACGCATCGTCGTCGCCGCCGTCGCAGTCGGCGCTTTCGCCGCCGCAGGCGCAGGTCAGACCCTGCAGGCCGCCGTCGGACGACAGCAACGACGTCCAGCTCACGAACCACTCCGGTGGCGCCGCCACGTTCGACGGCGTGGGTGGCGACACCGCCTCCGCACCGCAGATCCTCGCGGTCTCCAAGACCACCGCGGAAGGCTCCACCGAGGCCGCCAAGCTCCTGCGCAGCCAGCAGCTCACCACCGAGCGCGACGCTGTCGAGGCCGAGAAGAAGCGCCCCAAGTTCGTCCGCCCCGCTGCCGGTGACTTCACCTCCGGGTACGGCGGCCGCTGGGGCACCATGCACCTCGGCATCGACATCGCCGGCCCGATCGGTACGCCGATCCTGTCCGCCGCCGACGGCAAGGTCATCGAGGCAGGTCCCGCTTCCGGCTTCGGCCTCTGGGTCCGCGTCGAGCACGCCGACGGCACCATCACCGTCTACGGCCACGTCGACACTTCAACGTCCGCGAAGGCCAGCACGTCAAGGCCGGGCGAGCAGATCGCCCGCATGGGCAACCGCGGCTTCTCCACCGGACCCCACCTGCACTTCGAGGTGTGGAACCCCGGCGGCCAGAAGATCAACCCGCTGACTTGGCTGAACGCTCGCGGTGTGACGGTCTGATTTTCCGGGTTGCCGCCGCAGTTCGGTTCTTCCGGTTCGGCTCCCGGTTCGCCGTCGACTGAACAACGGCCCAATCGCCGTCAGACGGCCGCTGAACGCCTGACCCACACCCTGGAGTGGCCAGAGCGGTCTCAGGCGCCCCGGGGCCCAGGAGCCTCAAGCCGGGCTATGCCGCGTTCGTGGCGGACGAAGTAGCGGGCCGCCACGCGCCAGACCGAGCACATGTGGCGGCGCCACCGTGGGCCACAGGCCCTGCAGGCCCCGCTCTCGGTCGCCTCGTGGAGGCCGAGCAGAGTGCGCCAGGCTCCGTAGCCGGCTCGCCTCCGAGGTCGCTTCGCGTCCGGAGTGCGGCTCGGGCGATTCCAGCTGTGAAGATTGCCGAACACGCGTTCGTGCAGCAGCTGGGCGAATACGTGATCCATCTCGAGCTCTCCCGCCGGGTTGATGACCTCATGCGGTTGATGATGCTCGGGGGTCCGACAATTTTTGACGGCCAGGTCTACCTGGGCGAAAGCACAGCACGGGCCGGACCGCTCTCCCGTTCAGTCCGGCCGCACCTTCGCGAAGTTCGGCCCCCGCCTTCCCTTCGCTCCCCTTCGTCGTGCAGGCTGCTTCCCTGTGCCTTGGATCGCCCCGAACGTTCCGCTGGCTGTGCTGCTTGCGACACCCACATAGACGTACGGACTGGCGGGGCGTTGCGCGAGTTTCGCGATTTGAGGTTTTTTAGCGGGGCGACCCTGAAGTCGCAGGTCAGAAGGCGGGTCGCGCCCGGTTTGCGAGGGTTGCGAGGCTGCTCCGGACGGGTGACGTGACCCGGATGTTGCACGGTGACTCGGACCGGCAAGACAGCAGCTGCGCGTCGTCCTCTGAGCGAAAAGCACGTTCGTACGAATAGGCCGTATGAACGTGCTTTCCGCTCAGTCACCAGGGTCGAGCTGGCGGGGTCAGCGGACGACAAAAGCCCCGCCAGGCCGGGCCTGGCGGGGCTTGAGCGTATGAGATGGGCGTCAGATCTTGGTCATGGGGACGCTGCCGATCAGCATCAGGCGCACGGTGCCGGAGCCGCCGAAGTCGATCGTGGCGGTGGCACGCAGGCCTGCGCCGTCCACGGCCACGACTCGGCCGAGGCCGTACTTGTCGTGGGTTACTCGGTCGCCCACTTCGAGCTTCATGGCCGGTGCGTCTTTCCAGCCCGCTTTGGAGGGGGCGGGGCGGGACAGGCCGCGGGAGGCTATGCTGCCCGACGCCGAGCGGCCCCAGGTGGTGGCGGCGGCCGGGCCGGAGCGGGAGGGTTCCACGCGGCGCCAGTCCAGCAGGTCCTGCGGGATCTCGCCCAGGAAGCGGGAGGCCGGGTTGGCCGAGGGCTGGCCCCAGGCCGAACGGACCAGGGCCCGGAGAGGTACAGGCGGCGTTGGGCGCGGGTGATGCCGACGTAGGCGAGGCGGCGTTCCTCGGCCAGTTCGGCGGGGTCGCCCAGTGCGCGCATGTGCGGGAAGACGCCGTCCTCCCAGCCGGTGCTGAAGACGACCGGGTACTCCAGGCCCTTGGCGGTGTGGATGGTCATCAGGGTGACCACGCCGTCGACTCGGCGTCCGGGATCGAGTCGGCGTCGGCCACCAGGGAGACGCGTTCCAGGAAGGCGGGCAGCGAGGGGATCGGCTCGGCGCCCTCGGGGAGTTCGAGCTCGGTGAACTCGCGGGCGACGGTGACGAGCTCGTTGAGGTTCTCGATCCGGGTGTGGTCCTGCGGGTCCTCGCTGGCTTCGAGTTCGGAGCGGTAGCCGGTCTTCTCCAGGACGGCCTCGAGGATGTCGGCCACGTCGTCCTCGCGCGCGACCATCTCGCCCAGCTCGTCCATCATCTCGACGAAGCCGGCGATCGCGTTGCGGGAGCGCGGGTTCAGCATCGGGACGCGGTCGAGCACGGCCTCGCGCAGTGCCGCGGCGAAACTGATCCGCTCACGGTCGGCGTAGGCGGAGACGCAGGCCTCGGCCCGTTCGCCGATGCCCCGCTTGGGCACGTTCAGGATGCGGCGCAACGACACCGTGTCGTCAGGGTTCGCCAGGGTCCGCAGGTACGCCAGCGCATCGCGGACCTCGCGGCGCTCGTAGAAGCGGACGCCGCCGACGACGCGGTAAGGCAGGCCGAGGCGGATGAAGATTTCCTCGAAGACGCGGGACTGGTTGTTCGTGCGGTAGAAGACGGCGATCTCGGAGTTGTTGACCTCGCCGCCGTCGACCAGGCGGTCGATCTCGCGGGCGACGAACGCGGCCTCGTCGTGCTCGTTGTCCGCGACGTAGCCGACGATCTTCTCGCCCTCGCCCAGATCACTCCACAACGACTTGTCGCGGCGGTTGGGGTTGCGGGAGATCACCGCGTTCGCCGCGGTCAGGATGTTCTGGGTGGAGCGGTAGTTCTGCTCCAGCAGGATCGTGGTGGCGTCCGGGTAGTCGCGCTCGAACTCCACGATGTTGCGGATGGTGGCGCCGCGGAACGCGTAGATCGACTGGTCCGCGTCGCCGACCACGCACAGCTCGGCGGGCGGGATCTCGCCACCGGCGACGCCGACCAGCTCGCGGACGAGCGTGTACTGCGCGTGGTTCGTGTCCTGGTACTCGTCGACGAGCACGTGCCGGAAGCGGCGCCGGTAGTGCTCGGCCACGTCCGGGAACGTCTGCAGCAGCTCGACCGTCTTCATGATCAGGTCGTCGAAGTCGAGCGAGTTCGACTCGGTCAGCCGGCGTTGGTAGACCGTGTAGACCTCGGCCACGCGGCGTTCCAGGTCGTTCGTCGCCTCCGCCGTCGCCGTCTCGGCGTCGACGAGCTCGTTCTTGAGGTTCGAGATGTGCACGGCGAGGGTGCGGGCCGCGTACTTCTTCGGGTCGAGGTCGAGATCTCGCGCGACGAGCGTGACGAGGCGGCGCGTGTCGTCGCTGTCGTAGATCGAGAAGTTCGACGACATGCCAAGGGTCTTCGCCTCGCGGCGCATCACCCGCACACACATCGAGTGGAACGTCGACACCCACATCGAACGGGCGCGCGCGCCCACCATGTCGGCGACGCGCTCCTTCATCTCCGCCGCGGCCTTGTTCGTGAACGTGATCGCCATGATCTGGCCGGGATGCACGTCACGTTCCGCGAGCAGATACGCGATCCGCCTGGTGAGGACACGCGTCTTGCCCGAACCGGCGCCCGCGACCACGAGCAGGGGCGAGCCGGCGTGCTCGACGGCACGGCGCTGCGCGGGGTTCAGGTCGTCGAGCAGGTGGCCCGCGCGGGAAACGGGGGGACTTGAAGGCAAGTCGAACAAGGCGCTCATCGTTCATCCACGGTACCGGGCGGCACCGACAAAACCGGTACCGCCCGACCATGTGTTCGATCAGGGCTCCGGTCGTGGCGTCCCACTACGTGGTGACGCCGTCCGCGGTTTCGGGTTTTTGTGACACACTAGGTCCATGCGCGCGACGTTCTTCGAGTTTTTCTACGGGACCCGGACTCCGGCTCCCGTGGTCGTCTAGCGCTGAAAAGCCACCACGAAGCCCCGGAGTCCTCGGACACCGGGGCTTCGTCGCTTCCGGGCCAGGACTCGAAGAGTCGAGAGGTCATCACGATGGACACCACCACCGAGCCCGACATCAACGAGCTGCGCCAGGAGATCGACCACCTGGACGCGGAGATCCTGCGCCTCGTCCAGCGCCGGGTCGAGATCTCCAAGATCATCGGCGCCGCGCGGATGGCGGCGGGCGGCACGAAGATCGTGCACAACCGCGAGATCGACGTGCTCAACCGCTACAAGCCGCTCGGCACCGAGGGCAAGGACCTCGCGATGATCCTGCTCAAGATGGGCCGCGGCCGCTCGGCAGGTAGGAACACACCGGCCCGGTGTCAGATGACGCCGGGCCAAAAAGGCCGCAGCGCCTCGAACACCCGTGAGAAGTCCGCGTCCACGAGCTGGGCGTCGTCCGGCACGTAGGCCAGCGGGTCGTCGAGCAACGGCTCCGGCAGCCGCAGCAGGCCCTCCACCAGCGCGTGCAGGCACAACGCGGAGTATCCGCGCAGGTAGCCGCCCTCCTGGGTGAGCACGACGCGCTCGAAGCCCGCCACCCGGCGGCCGATCTCCCGATAACCGGCGGCCGTGAGGTTGTGCCGGCCGTTGGGATCGAACGCCGACCCGTCGAACCCGGACGCGCACACGAGCAGGTCCGGTGCGAACTCTCGCAGCAGTGGGAGCGCGATCTCGTCCAACGCGCGCAAGTACGCCGTGTCACCCGCGCCCAGAGACAGTTCGATGTTCACGTTGCGCCCGTTCGCACCCACCTCCGAGGGTGCTCCGGTCTGCGGGTGGTTCGTGCCCCACGAGCCGTGCCGCATGTGCACCGAGATGGTCAGCACGTCCGGCCGGTCGTAGAACACCTCCTGGGTGCCGTTGCCGTGGTGCACGTCCCAGTCCAGCACCGCGACGCGCATTCCTTGGCGCCGCGCGGTTTCCGCGACGAGCGCGGCGTTGTTCACGAAGCAGTACCCGTCCGCGGCCGACGGCTGCGCGTGGTGCCCTGGCGGTCGCACGAGCGCATAGGCCAGCGGGGCTCCGGACTCCAACGCCGCCAACGAAGTCCCCGCCGCCGCGCACACCGCACGCCACGTCTCGGGTCCGACGACGGTGTTCACGTCCAGCGCCACACGCGTGGAGACACGCAACGAGTCCAAGTGCTCAGCGGTGTGCACGCGCAGAAGCTCGTCAACGGTCGCGTGCCGACCCTCGTGCCACTTCAAGTGGGAAGCCACCGGGCCGTGTGTCAGCGCGTGCCGGAACGTGCGTAGCCGCGCCGCGTTCTCCGGGTGCGGTTCGGCCACGTCGAGCCACGGCCAGTCGCCCGGCAGCTCCCACAGGCCTTCGCCGGCGTCGTGACCGAGGCAGTCGTCGTGCCAGAACATGTCCACCCCCAATCGGATATCAGGGCGATCACGGATGGTCCACCGAAAATATCTGGGGGCACACTGGACACATGGGCCTCATCGCCGCACTGATCGCCATCGCCGGCCTGCTCGCCGCCTTGGCGCACGACGCATACCTGGGCATGCTCGGCTCGGCCGCGGGCAAGAAGGGCGCCTCCGGCGCACCTGTCGCGCAGTTCGTCCGCAGCCGCTGGAAGATCGCGATCCTGACGACCGCGGGCGCCTTGATCGGGCTGCTCATCACCAACGGGGACACCTTCGCCGCCGACTTGATCGGCGCGCTGATCGCGGGTGGCAGCGGCCTCGTCGCCCTCAACGGCGTACAGCGCACGCATAAGCAACTCAACGGTGGTCAAGCCCAACTGCCGCCCCGGTAGAAAGTTCACACAAACGGGTGTCACTCGTCCTGAATGCACCCTTCTGGTTGGTTTAGTGCCGCCAGACGGCCCTACTCTGATTGCGTCGCAGAGGGGTGTCGGGATGGACGAACTGCCGGGCAAACATCGTCTCGACGGCGGTGTCGCGCACGAGCGTCCCGTCGTCGGTGGCGACCGCATCCCGCTGCCCCGCCGCCGCCCGATCGACCCGCTGGCGGACACGGACGGCCTGCGCAAGTTCAACATCGGCATGGTGCCCGCGTCCGTCACGCCGCCGCGCACCTGGAAACGCGCGGCCTGGTTCGCGGTCGTGTCGTCGGTCCTCGTCCTGGTCGGGCTGAGCGTCGCCGCGGCCAAGCTCGTGAGCGGTGGCGGCGCGGTCGAGACGGTCGGCCTGCCGGGCTACCCCTCGGACGTGCCGCTGATCTCCGCGCTGCCGACCGGCGCGAGCCAGCCGTCCGTCACGAGCGGCCGGCCGACCGCCGCCAAGACCGGCCGGGGCGCGCCCGTACCCGGCACCGGTGCCCCTCAGAGCACCGGGCAGGGCTCGGCCACGACCACCAAGCCGTCCGGGTCCGCGCCGCCCGTGATCACGACCGTGCCGGTCTCACAGGCGCCGATCGTCGACGGCACCCAGATCGCCAAGCGGACCGAGAACTTCTACCGGGAGATGGCGACGAACGCGGACACCGCGCTCGCCATGACCACGGACACCGTGCGCTCGAACGCCGACGCACTGCTCGAGGGCAGGCTCTCCGACATCTCGCTGATCGAGGTCAAGGAGATCGTGGTCGATCCGGGCAAGGGCCTCACCGTGAGCCTGCTGCAGGTCACGAAGAAGGACGGCACGGTCAGCCAGGAGAAACGCGAGCTCAGCTTCACGCTGGGCGAGCTCCCGCTGATCAGCGGTGAACGGTTGAAACTTGGTGGCTAAAGGTCAGGGCCGAAATTACCGACCGTAGTAAGTGACACCTTCGAGCGAATCTTGACCACCGCTGGTCGCCACGAACGACTGAAGTCCGTCGAGATACTGGCGCAGCTGCGTGAACTCACGGTACGTCTTCTGGTGACCACGGACAGTACGGAGGACCGGACCAGTGCAGCGTCCCGCGACGACCGGACGGCGTCACACCCGCGCCGGCTCGATCAGCGTGGCCGAGCTGATCAAGCAGCAGCCGAGCCCGATGCGCATCCCGTCCAACGAGGAAGCCGCGACCGACGCGCTCGTCACCTCCCTGCTCGGCCCGACCGAGACGATGACGCCGATCGCCGCCGGCCGCCGCCGTCGCGGCACGAAGAACCGGGCCGCCAAGGTCGCGGGCCTGCTGACCGGCGCGATCGTGCTGGTCTCGTCCGTCGCCGGCGCGGCGATCCTCGCGGGCAAGCGCCCCGCGAACACCGGCATCCCCGTCACCGACCGCCCGATCGCGCTGTCCGGCGCGAGCGCGCTGCGCCCGGACGTCCTGTCCTCGCAGCTGCCGGACGAGCAGCCGCCGCTGCGGACCACCGCACCCCCGCCGGTGCGGCTGGCGCTGCCGCTGGAGACGTCCGTCGAGCCGACCACGCCGTCGGTGTCGACCGGCCCGCAACCTCAGGTCGACGTGGTGCGCCGGTTCTACGAGCTGCTGACCACGAAGCCGAGCTCGGCGGCCAAGCTGCTGTCGCCGGACCTGGTCGGCGCGAACCCGAAGGAGTTCGTCGAGTCCTGGGGCATGATCCGCACCGTCAACGTCGACCAGACGTCGCTGCGCCCGGACGGAACGGTGCTCGCCGTGGTGTCGATGCAGGAGCTGAACGGCAGCTGGCTGCGCATCGAACAGCTCTTCTGGCTCACCGACACGACCCAGCCGCGGATCATCGGCACCGAGGTCCTTTCGGCGCAACGGAGTTAGGCCGCACCCAACTGATATCGCCGTTCGCAGTCGAACGGTGACCGCTCGTCGCGAAAACACTGTTTTCTTCGTGGAACTTCCCCCAAAGGGGTTACATCTCGGGTCACGATTCGGTATCCATGTTCCCGCCAGTGCGCATCAGCGAACTTGGAAGGGTGAACGAGCGGTGTCGATTGAGGACCATCGTCGGCGGTTGAGCGGTACGGCCGAGTCGACAGGGCAGCTGTCCGTCGCCGAGCTGATCGCACGCCGCGAGGCTGAGACCATGCCGATCCCGGTGATCACCGACGACATCACCCCAGAGGCGTTCGAGCCCACCATCAAGTTCAAGTCGGTGAAGGTGCCCGGCGCCAGGTCGAAGAAGCAGCCCGCCAAGGAGCTGCACATCACCGAGCTGCTGCGCCGTGAAGGCCGCGCCGACGACACGCAGAGCGGCGGGTTCACCGTCGGCAAGCTGGCCGTCGCCGCCAGCGGTGGCGTCGTGCTCTGCGGTTCCGTCGCGTTCGGCGCCTCCTCGTGGCTGTCCTCACCCGACGAGCGCCCGCTCGCCGAGGTGCGGTTCGACGAGCGCGCCCAGGCCCGTGGCGCGAGCGCCGGCACCGATGGCGTCGTGAAGCTGCCGTCGAACAAGACCCAGCAGTCCGACGCGACCGAGACCGCGACGGCCGACCCGACGCAGGAGACCACCCCGGTCCGCGTCGCCCCGTACACGCAGCAGCAACAGCGTCCGACGCAGCAGACCCAGCAGCCGACGCAGCCGCAGCAGCCCACCTCGGAGTCGCCGACCGCGAGCACGCCGTCCTCCGAGACGCCGACCACACCCACCACGCCGAGCACGCCGCCGTCGAGCGAGACCCCTCCGCCGCCGAGCTCGTCCGAGGCACCGCCGCCGAGCAGCAGCACTCCGCCGCCCTCGTCGCAAAACCCGCTGCCCACGCCGTCCAACCCGGTCGACGTGAGCGTTGATCTCGGCATCCTCGACCCCGTGCTGAGCACGGTCGGCAGCTTCGACTTCTTCGCGCCGGCGAACTGACGCACAACGGGTAGCTCAGCACCCGCCCACGACAGGGGTACCCTGTGCGGGCATTCCGGACGACCGCTGACTACCGCACGAGGAGCACGAGCGTGGGACCTGCTGCCGCAGCCGCAGTTCTTCCGCTGTCGCACACCGCCGGGGTGGTCTTGTGACGACGTCCGACACCTCGGACGGCCGTCTGATCGCCGACCGCTACCGCTTCATCGACCGCATCGGCTCCGGCGCCATGGGCATCGTCTGGCGCGCCCATGACGAACGCCTGGGCCGCGAGGTCGCCGTCAAGCAGCTGCTGCTGGCGCCCGGCCTGGACGAGGCCGAGCAGGACGAGGCCATCCAGCGCGCCATGCGCGAAGGCCGCATCGCCGCCAAGCTGCACCACCCGAACGCCATCGCCGTGTACGACGTCGTCGAAGAAGACGGCGTCCCGTGCCTGGTCATGGAGTACCTGCCGTCGTACAGCCTCGCGGACGCCCTGTCCGAGGGCGGGCCGATGGATCCGGTCGAGATCGCCAGCATCGGCGCCCAGGCAGCCGCGGCGCTGGCCGCGGCACACGCGGCGGGCATCGTGCACCGCGACGTGAAGCCCGGCAACGTGCTGATCGCCGAGAACGGCGTCGTCAAGATCACCGACTTCGGCATCTCACGGGCCAGCGACGACATCACGGTCACCAAGACCGGCCTGATCGCGGGCACGCCCGCCTACCTCGCGCCGGAGATCGCACGCGGCCAGGACCCGACGCCTGCCTCCGACGTCTACTCGCTCGGTTCGACGCTGTTCGCCGCGATGGAGGGCGAACCTCCCTATGGAGTGAGCGAGAACACGCTCGGTGTTCTGCACGCCGTCGCGGCCGGCCGGATCAACCCGCCGACCGTGGACCACCCGCTCGCCGACACGCTGCTCTACCTGCTGAACTTCGAGGCCGACGACCGGCCGACGATGTCGCAGGCGCGTGAGCTGCTCAACGGGATCGTCCACGGGAAGGTGCCGTCGTTCAGCGGTCTGCCGACGCCGGCCGGGCCCGACCCGACGACGATCGTGGAGCCCGATCGCACCCGCGTGGTTCGTCCGGTCGCACGAACGTCACCGCCACGCACCGCGCCGCCGATGATGCCGGCGCCTGGCAAGCAGCAGGACAACCGGCCGTTGGTGATCGCGGCGGTGGTCTTGGCATTGCTGCTGGTCATCGGTGGCCTGCTGGTCGCGCTGGGTGTGTTCAACAAGGACAAGGACACGCCGTCACTGCCGCCGGTGAACTCTTCTTCGTCCGTGCCGACGACGTCGTCGTCCCCCGAGGTGACGACAACCACGCCCGAGGCAACGACAACGCGCGAAACGACGTCTAGCACTACGACGACTACAACTACGACCACCACGACGACAACGACGACGACCACGCCGCCGCCACCGTCGAGCACTACGACGACTACGACCACGACGACAACGACGCCGCCCGTCAAGCCGACGACCTAGGCGCGATTCGTCGTAGAAGTCTCGTAAGGTGGGTACCCGCACCGATGGGTGAAGTGAACCCAGAGGTGTGACGAGCCGTTGAACAGAGAGCAAGTGACCGCACAGCGGGGAGCAACCGTGTCCGATGGCCGATTGGTCGCTGGTCGCTACCGATTGAGCCAGCGGATCGGTAGCGGCGCCATGGGTGTCGTCTGGACAGCACTCGACGAACGCCTGCACCGCACCGTCGCGGTCAAACAGCTGCTCTTGACGCCTGGACTCTCCGAGTCCGACACCGACGAGGCGAAGCGCCGCGCCATGCGCGAGGGCCGCATCGCCGCGCGCCTTCAGCACCCGCACGCGGTCGCCGTCTACGACGTGGCCGAGGACGACAGCCAGCCGTGGCTCGTGATGGAGTACCTGCCGTCGAAGAGCCTCTCCGGGGTGCTCTCCGAGCGCGGCACGCTCCCGCCGCGTGACGTGGCGTCGATCGGTATGCAGGTCGCCTCCGCGCTGGCCGCCGCGCACAACGCGGGCATCGTGCACCGCGACATCAAGCCCGGCAACGTGCTGCTCGGCGACGACGGCACCGTCAAGATCACCGACTTCGGCATCTCCCGCGCCACCGGCGACGTCACGGTCACCGCGACCGGCATGCTCGCCGGCACCCCCGCCTACCTCGCACCCGAGGTCGCCAAGGGCTACGACCCCGGCTCGCCGTCCGACGTGTTCTCACTCGGCTCGACGCTCTACGCCGCGATCGAGGGCCAGCCGCCGTTCGGCCTGAGCGAGAACACCATCGCGCTGCTGCACAAGGTGGCGTCCGGCAAGGTCGACCCGCCGCGCAACGCCGGGCCGATGACCGCGCTGCTGATGCGCCTGCTGCGAGCCGAGCCCGAAGAGCGCCCGACCATGGCCGAGGCCCGCGACGCGCTCGCCGCCGTCGCCAACGGCCAGGCCGCCCCCGCCTTCACCCCCGCCGTGGTCTCCCCGACGCACCCGCCGTCGTGGCGCGGCACCCCGATCCAGCAGCCGCAGCCCGCCGCGACGCGCTCCCTCACGCCCCCGTCACCGCCCTCGGCGACGCGGGTGGACCTGCACACGCCGCCGCGCCCGATCCCGTCGCAGCAGCAGCCACAGATGCAGCACCAGCAGCACCGGCCTGCCGCCGCACCCCAGTACTCGCAGCGCCCCAAAGCCGCTGTCGCCTCCACATCGCTGCCGGCCAAGAGCAAGAAGTCGACCGTCTTCACCGCGCTCGCCATCGTGGCGGCGGCGGTGATCGGCATCATGTTCGCGAGCATGATCTCGGACCGGAAGGACAACGGCGGCAACTCGAACGACGCCGGCGCCAACACCTCCACCCAGACGACGCAGGACGGCGGACAGCCTCCCGCGTCGGCGACGCCCAAGGTGGCCGACAAGGCCGGCAAGTGGGGACCGGGCGAGCCGACAGAACCCGAACGCACCGCCATGCTGGAGGACTACCTCAACTACGCCGTCAGTGCGCCTGACCAGGCGTGGGCGATGGGCAACCCCGACTTCCAGGGCAGCTACCCCGGCGGACTCAGCGGCTTCAAGAACTTCTGGGCGAACTACAAGCAGGTCAAGATCGTCACCGCCGACCAGCAGCAGGACTTCTACTTCGTGGTCACCCTCGAGGTCACCAAGAAGGACGGCACGAAATCGACCCTCCAGCGCCAGATCTCACTGGCATGGCGCGGCGCGACCTTCCTGCTCAGCTACGACAAGCCGTTCGGCGCAGGGGCGTAACCGCGCGAGTCAGCTGGCCCGCGCGGCCTTCTCCAACGCTTCCGCCAACGCGATCACCGCGGGATTCCACGCGGCCTCCTCGCGGTACACGACGTGGATGTGCCGAACCGGCTCCGGATTGCGCAGCTTGCGCAGGACGACACCGGGATGCGGGTTCGGCAGCCCGAGCCGCGGAATGATCGCGACACCGAGCCCGGCCGCGACGAATCCCTGCGCCGTCGGGTAGTCGTCGCTTTCCACGACCACCTGCGGGGCGAACCCCGCCGCCGCGCACGCGTTCGTCACGAGGTCCTTGCACGGCCCGGCGGCGCCGCAGTCCGCATAGACCCACGGCTCGTCGGCCAGGTCGGCCAGGTCGATGACCCGCTTGCGGGACAACGCGTGACCGCGCGGCAGCACCGCGAAGAACGGGTCGGCCAGCAGGTGACGGGCGATCATGCCCGGAGGTGTCTCCTCGTCGGGCTCCAGGACGGTGATGGCGACGTCGGCACGGCCCGCGATCAGCTCGACGAACGGGTCGGTCGGCTCGGTGAGCTTCAGGTCCAGCTCGACGCCGGCGCGTTCGGCGCGGAACGTCGCCACCGCGGGAGGCACCAGCGCGGCGCCGGCCGTGGCGAAGTAGCGGACCCGCAGAGTCCCGGCGCAGCCGTTGCGCAACGCGGTGAGCGCGCTCTCGGCTTCGGCAAGTTGCTCGGCGAGGCGGCCCGCGTGTTCGGTGAGCAGGCGGCCGGCCGCGGTGGGGCGGATGCCGCGGCCAACGCGTTCGAGCAGCGGGATGCCCGCCTGCTTCTCCAGGCCCGCGACCTGTTGAGATATCGCGGACGGGGTGTAGCCGAGGTTCGTCGCGGCCGCGGTGATGGAACCCGTGGTCACGACCGCCCTGAGCACCTGCATGCGCCGCACGTCCAGCATGCCCCGATCGTACAGCTGAGCTTAAAGGTTCGGTACAACAATTAAATTGTGTTTACGGGTTCGGGGGCGCATGGTTGACGCGTGAACCAAAGAGGAACGCTGATCAGGATGGGCGTGCTCGCCCTGCTGTGGGGATCAAGCTTTCTGTGGATGAAGCTCGCGCTCGGGAGCCTCGCTCCGGTGCAGATCTCGCTCGTGCGGACGTTCCTCGGGGCGGCCGTGCTGTTCGTCGTGCTCGCCATGGCGAGGATGTCGCTGCCCCGTGACCGGCGGATCTGGGGACACATGGTCTTCGTGGCCACGTTCGGCAGCGCCATCCCCTTCACGCTCTTCGCGATCGGCGGCCAGACCGTCGACTCCGGCGTCTCCGGCGTGCTCAACTCGACGACGCCGCTGTTCGCGCTGGCCATCGGCCTCGCGCTGGGCACGGAGAAGATCAGCAACCTGGTCCGCATGCTCGGCCTGGGGACCGGCTTCGCGGGCGTCCTGCTGATCTTCGCGCCGTGGCAGCAGGCCAACAGCATCGCGAGCTGGGGTGCGGTGCTGTGCCTCCTCGGCGCCGCGAGCTACGCCGTCGGCTACACCTACGCCGGCCGCAAGCTGGTCAACACGGGTGCGACCTCGACGCAGCTCGCCGCCATGCAGCTGACCACCGCGATGGGCCTGCTCGTGCTCGCGGTTCCGTTCGGCGGGCTCGAACCCGTGCACCTGCACTGGGTCGGCATCGTCGCCGTGACGATCCTGGGTGTCTTCGGCACCGGTGCGGCGTTCATCCTCAACTACCGCGTCATCGCGGACGAGGGTGCGACGACGGCAACTACGGTCGGTTACCTTCTGCCCGTGGTTTCGGTACTCCTTGGAGCGATCTTCCTCGGAGAGCAACTCAACGCAAGGGTCGTCGCAGGCATGCTGGTGGTTCTTCTGGGTGTCGCGCTGACCAGGAAGCAGCCGGTCTCGGCAGGTCAGGGCGTCTCACCAAACGAGACGCGCGACCTGGTCAAACGCTGAACGGTGAGACGTGCGTCTCCCCCAATAGGATGGTTCGAAGACGAATCGCGTCCTTATCGGGCTGGTTAGCCGTCTCCTCTTTGTAAGCGGAGATGGACGCCAGCCTGGGAAGGACATCGACATGAACAACGAGAACCTGAAGGTCACCGCCAAGACGACTTTTCAGCTGTTGGCTCCCGGTGCGGCTCCCGCGCCGGTCGAGGCCGAGCTCGTCTACGACGCGGAGGACCCGTACGCGGTCGCCATCGTCTTCCACACGGGCACCGGCCGCGTGGAGTGGATGTTCGCCCGCGACCTGCTGGCCGACGGCCTGCTGACGCCCTCGGGCGAAGGCGACATCCTGGTCCGCCCGGCCTCCGACGACCCGGAGCGGGTGCTGGTCGAGCTGAACGCGCCGACCGGGTTCGCGATCCTGAGCGCCGTGGCCGAGGACGTGGCAGCGTTCCTGGACAGCTCCTACGACGTTGTGCAGCCCGGCGAGGAGGACCTGTGGATCGACTTCGACCGTGAGCTGCAGAAGATGGTCTCGACCCTCGACTAGCAGGATCGAGAGGTGGTCTCGCGGGCGCGGGACGAGGTGCCGGGATCACCGTGCAGCTCGTCACCGGAGACCACCGGCGGGCGATGCGGGCGATCGCCTGTGGTTGGACTTTGACCACGAACAGCAGAAACTGGTTTCGACTCTTGGTTAGTCTGCGGGTGTGACACTCATCGGGGGCCGCTACACGCTGCTGGAACGCGTCGGCAGCGGGGCCATGGGCGGTCTGGCGGGCGCGGGACGAGGTGCTGGCGCGTGAGGTAGCGGTCGGTAAGCAACTCGTCACCGGAGACCATCTGAGGGCGATGCCAGAGGCGCGCAACGCGGCTCGGCTGCATCACCCGCACGCGATCGCGGTGTTCGACGTCGTGGGCAGCGAGGACGAAGAGCCGTGGATCGTCATGGAGTACCTGCCGTCACAGAGCCTTCTCGGCCGTGATCGCCGAGAAAGGGCCGATGGCACCGGCCCAGGCAGCGCGGATCGGCGGTTTCATCGCATCGGCGCTGGCCGCCGCACACAGCGCGCGGGCCTCGCGCACCGCGACATCAAGCCGGGCAACGTCCTGATCGGCCACGACGGCCGAACGAGTCACGACCACTCTTTCGGCATCAACAGGTCGACCGGCGACGGCACGATGACCGACACCGGCATGATCCCCGGCATCTCCGCCTACCTCGCACCCGAGGTGGCGCGCGGTGAGCAGCCCGATGCTTCTCCGACGTCTCGTCCCGCGGTCGCGACGATCTACTCGGCGATCGAGGCCCAGTTCCGTCTTCGGACCGAGTGACAACAGCTTCGGCCTCATCTACCGGGCCGCGAGCGGGCAGATTCGGGATCCCAAGAACGCGGGCGAGCTGACCCCGCTGCTGATGAGCGGCTGCTTGCCGTCGAAGCCGAGCTACCTGGCCACCGCGCCGCCCGCCGTTGAGCTGCCGGTCGCGGAACAGCAGGCGTCCCAGCCGCTGACCTCGAATTGTCACGCCGCCGAAGAAGCGCCGGAAGTT
>CAVYAD010000077.1:0-58117 GCA_963766275.1 uncultured Actinomycetota bacterium | reverse complement strand
AGTTCAAGTGGAGTGCGACGCGGGATGGCGACAACGTGGTCTTCAAGACGGCTGACGCCGTGTACAAGCTGGCGCGGCAATCGGGGGATTCGGCAAATCTGCTTGCGCCTGAAGAAGGATGCCGATAAGGGAAATCCATTGGCTCATTCCGCGGTGCCCGCGACGGAGCCGGCGGTTGCGATCGCTCGGGGGACTTGCCCTGCTGCGGGGTCGCGAGCGATCCGAACTCGCTGACCTTCACGCGGCTGTCGGTGAGGATCCCGGGATTAACAACATCGAGGCGATCAGCTTCCTGATTCCCAAGGGGTGGAAGCCTGAAGGTGGGATTCAGTGGTTTCACGATCCGGCCAATCCGCTACCGGGCGAGGAACGCAGCACCACTTGTCGGCCAGCAGCCGGAATTCCAGCCACGGCAGCGCGCCCAGCCGAATCTCGGGCTCCATGGCCAAAGTATGGTCGCCGGATAGCCCGATGCCATTTTCCACCTGCACCACGCCCGGCCCTACCAGATGCGTGGAGTTGCGGAAGCCGGGCCGGTCGGCAGTCATTTCGGGCTCCACGGTTTGTGCGGCCGTCGACGGCGCGAACGCCACAGCGAGGCCGAGAATCGGAATCACACGGCGCGACCAGGTGGCGGAAGGCGGCCTCATCTTCCATATTCTCGCGGTGATTTACACCGGCTTGGGGGAGATGGTTTTACCACGTGTCAGTTGTGTCACAGATGAGGGCCCGGCAGAGGCGTGGCGAGACGAGAGTCCGGCCGAGCCGGAAGGTTGCCGGGCCACCCCGTGCCGGAGCTACCTGGCTTCTTCCACGCTGCGCAGAATCTCGCGAGCCTCAGCTTCGCGGTCACCGGGCACGCGAACGTTCCACCAGCCAAGCAGATTTCCGCTTTCCTGGCGCGCCGCGACATTGCGGTCCATGGCAAAGAAAGGGATCCCTGCCCTCTTCCAGGAGACTTTCAGCCAGCCCGATGGCGATGGGGTTGGTGATGCCGGTCCGGATCAGGATATCGAGATTGCTTTCGTCCGCTGGCTCATGAGACATTGCTGTACTCCTTCGTGACAGTGGCGCAGCGGCTGAGTCCTACGCCCTGGACTTACTTTAGCAGCCGGAAGCCGCACCGATGGCCATCGCGGCGTTCCCGACCACATCAGGGTCGCGGTCCACGAATCCAGCCCCACTATGAAAGGATGCCGGGTCGCGGCGCATATCCGGATGGGATGCCGATGTGGTTCGGCGCCCTGCTGGTTCGTGGTGAAGGTTCTGGAGAGTGTTTCGCCTGCGCGATTTGGAACCGAACTGGGCCGGGAGGACTCCGGAGGCGCAGACCACAGCGGGAGATGTCGGGCTGCAGTTGCTTCCCCTGAAGACAGGGATGGGGCACGGGATGATCGATGGCGCGCGGCGCTTCCGCCGGCGGCGCCCGGGGGCCAGTCCCCAAGCTGACCAAACTCACCGCAGCCGCCGCCCACGATCGTAATATACGTTACCAAGCGTAACGAATTATGAAACAGAACGTCGCCTCTTGCGCACTACCGCTTATTGCACAGACCTGGCGGGCCAGAAGATCTGGCCAAACTAGCCCGAAAGAGAGGTAACGGGATGAAACCGATTCAGAAATGCCTCGCTATTGTGTTCACCGCGATCGCTGTCTTCTCGCATGTGGATGCGGCAGGGCAACCATCGTTGCACACCAGCTCGGAGAAGCGTATCCTGACCGGCTCACTTGCCTCTCCGAAGGGGAAGGATGATGTCGCGCCAGTCACCCGCGGACTCCTGGCAGGTGCGCGAGCCGCCAAGGCGGCGCCGGAGAGAGCAGCAGTTTCCCTTCCCGGCCTGATTCTTCAACTCAGGGGAGAAGCGGATATGGACAGTGAGCGCGACAGCATGGTGGCACTGGCGTTGACGGGCTGCTGGCATCTCGCCGACGCACTGCGCCGGTACCTCTGGCTGCGCAGCGACCACCACACCGCCGAGTCCGTCTACGCGGCCGCGTTGTGGCACGCGAAATCCGACGGTGACCTGGTCGGTCAGGCGACCATGGAGGCGGCGCTCGGGACCGCCGCCATGGGCCGGGGCGCGGTCGACTCGAGCGGGCACTTCACCCGTGCGGCGGAACTGTTCCGCTGGTCGGCGACCTCGGCGGCGCACACCGCGCGCTGCACAACCTCGGCGCGTGCCACGTCATGCAGGGCCGCCCGGTGCAGGCCCTGGAGGTGTACCGCGAGGCCTCGGAGCACACGACCGGCGCGTCGGAACCCTCGCTGATGCTGGTGACCGTGGCACCCGCGTACGTCGCGATCGGCGACCTCATCGAGGCGATCGCGCACTACGACAAGGCGTTGCAGATCATGGGCGACGACGTCCCGCTGCTCGCCTGGACCGCCGAGGTGTCGCTCGCACTCGGCGACGTGACCCGCGCCCGCGACCTGATCTCGCACGCCGTCGAGCTCGGTTCCGGTGTGCCGCACTGGGAACTGTCCGCCCTGCGCGCACTGAGCTACCTGCACCTCGACACCGGCGAGGCCGCGTTGGCGCTCTCCGTCGCGACCCGCCTGCGCGACCAGGCCCTCCGCGCGTCCGCGGGCGCGCACTACCAGCTGCGCGCGCACGACGTCATCGGCGCCGTGCACCGCCACTTCGGCCGCCATGACCTCGCCATCGCCGAACTCTCTCGTGGTGTCACCCTCGCCGTGGCACGCAACGTCGCCTACCACGAGGCCTTGCTGCGCACCGGCCTCGCCCGCGCCATGCTGGCCGCGGGTGACCGAGTCGAGGCCGCCCGGCATGCCTACCTGGCACTCGAACTCGCGGAGGATCGTGGCTTCCAGGTGACGCGGGCTCGTGCGCTGACGACGTTGTCTTCGTCCAGTTCGGCCTCGGCCGTTGGCCTCCGAGGCACTTGAGATCGCGCTGTCGACCGGACATGTCCTGGTGCAGGCGGAGGCGTTGTCGCTGCTGGGGGAGCACGAGCGGGCGGCGTCGATCTTCCAGCGCTGCACCGGTGTCGCCCTGCACACGCCGCCGGGGGTCCTGTCGGCAGAGGACTCTTGCGCGCTTCGCTCAGTAACTTCAGTGTAGACTGAAGGCGGCCTTCTACCGTGGCGCGCTTTAGGATCACCACCCGTGACGATCGAACTTCCCGGACCGTCGCCTTCGTGCTCGGCGGAGGCGGAAGCCTTGGCGCCTCGCAGGTGGGCATGCTGCGTGCGCTCGACGAACACGGAGTGAAGCCCGACCTGGTCGTCGGCACGTCGGTGGGCTCGGTGAACGGCTCGCTGCTGGCCCTCGACCCGGACAAGGCGGCCGAACGTCTGGCTGTCCTGTGGGAGAGCATGACCCGGCAGCGGGTGTTTCCCGGTGGGCCGATCGCGCAGCTGAGGTCGTTGCGTACCAACAAGACCTACCTGTTCCCGAACACCGGTCTCGCTTCCGTGCTGGCCGACGGGCTGGACGGGTGTGCGGACTTCGCGGACCTGACGTTGCCGTTCGGGGCGGTGTCGGTGGACTGTGTGACAGGCGAGGCCGTGAACATCCGCGAGGGTGAGCTGATTCCGGCGATCCTGGCCAGCGCGGCGATTCCCGGTGTGTATCCGCCGGTGCGGATCGGCGAGCACGTGCTGTACGACGGCGGGGTGCTGGCGAACGTGCCGATCCGGCAGGCGCTGGCGATGGGTGCGAAGTCGTTGGTGGTGCTGGATTGTGCGTTTCCAGGGCACCTGCCGACGGTGCCGCAGACGTTGGCTGAGACGCTGCTGTTCTGGGCCACGCTGGGGATGCGCAACCAGGCGGTGCTGGAGGTGGAGCTCGCCTCACAGCATGCGCCGGTGTTGTACCTGCCCGGGGCGCCGGTGCAGGCGGTGACGCCGTTGGATTTCTCGCATACCGCCGAGTTGATCGACGCCTCGTACCTGGCGTCAGGGGCGTTCTTGACGTCGTTGGAGATTGCTGGTGCCGGGTTGTACGGGCATCCGTCGCATGGGTGAGGCCGGCCGTGCCGTGGCCAAGTGCGTTCACGTGGTGAGACGCGAGCAAAGGTCGGCTCATTTGGAGCCTTTATCGATTCTTGAGAGCGTGTAACACGCTCATACCTCCGAGGACCTATTGAACTCCAGCGGCCAGGTGGCGTAGACCTTTGCCTGGTAACACCGAGCACGTCTTCCTCCCGCCGCAGGAGGCGTCCACCAGGAGGCTGGCTCGTGCGCAAAACGTTGCGTCGTCTCGGCGTGTTGATGACCGCCGCTCTACTCGTTGTCGGCGTGAGCTCTCCGGCGCACGCCGAGGTGCTGCATCCCCGGCAGGACTGGCTGCGTGCCTCCACGTCCGGTCTGTTCCTGCACTGGGGGCTGCGGACGAACCCCGGCTACACCAGTTGCAGCGCCTGGGAGGCGGCCGTCACGAACGGCGGCTGGAGCGCGAAGTACTGGGTGGACGAGGCGAAGAAGCTGCACGCGCAGTACATCGTGCTCGCGGCGTTCCACTCGCGGCTGGGCTACGCGAAGGCGTGGCCGTCGAGCATCCCGGGTAGCTGCTCGACCAAGCGTGACTTCCTCGGCGAGCTGATCGAGGCGGCCTCGGCCGAGGGTCTGTACGTCATCAACTACATGACGGACGACCCGCAGTGGCACGCCGAGGGTGGGCACGAGTGGCTCGACTCGGCGGGCTACTCGAAGTACAAGGGCAAGTCGGTCAACCTGCAGAACCGCGACGGGTTCGGTGAGTACAGCTACGACCTGTTCGTCGAGGTCATGCAGCGGTACCCGAAGCTCGCGGGCTTCTGGATCGACAACGACAACGCCTACTGGGAGCGCAACGGCCTGTACGAGCGCATCCGGAAGGACCGCCCGCATTACGTCCTCAGCAACAACAACGAGGACACGGCGATCATGGACACGATCAGCAACGAGCAGAAGACCGGCATGACGCCGAGCTACGACTACCCGCAGGCGGTCTACACGGCGGCGCCGCGGTTGATCGAGGCGTGCTTCAAGCTGCCGAGTTCGGGTGCGTGGTGGTACTCCGGCAGCAACTCGGCGGTCGACTACAAGCTGACGCTCGGGCGGCTGATCACCAACGCGGGCAGCGATGTCAAGGCGTTGATGGCCGAGACGGCGATGGTCAACGGCAAGTTCCCGTCGAACCAGGCGAACTTCAACAACTTCACGGCCACGTACCTGCGGGACATCTGGGAGTCCATCGGCGGTACGCACGGCGGTGGGTACAACAACGGCGGGCTCAAGCCGGGGTTCTGGAACGACGGCGCGCACGGTGTCACGACGGTGTCCAAGGCGAACCCGAACCAGCACTACATCCACGTGATCACCAGGCCGTCCGGGTCGACATTGCGGGTGCGGGACAACGGTTACAAGGTGTCGAAGGTGACGAACCTGCGAACCGGCGCGGCCGTGCAGTGGACGCAGTCGGCGGGCACGATCACGCTCAACGGCATCTCGAACTGGGACCAGTACGACACCGTGTTCAAGGTGGAGACCGCCGGGCGCGAGGGCGTCATCCCGGCCTCGTCGTACACGATGAGCTCGTCGGCTGCCGGTTCCGGGCACCCGGCCGCGCACGCCGCGGACGGCAACTACCAGACCTATTGGGACGCAACGGGTGCGGGCACCGTGTCGCTGCGCTTCGACCTGGGTTCGGCGAAGAAGGTCTCGTACGTCGCGCTGAACCAGCGTGAGGACTCGACCACGCACCCGGCGTCGAACTCCGCGCGTATCAAGAACTACAACGTGTTCACGTCCAACGACGGTTCCAACTGGACGAACGTGAAGTCCGGCTCGCTGGCCAACCACCGGGGCGTGCAGTTCATCGACCTGCCCGCCAACACCACGGCCCGCCACATCCGGGTCGAGAAGACCTCGACGCAGGGCAAGGCGCAGCTGCGGGTCGACGAGGCGTGGCTCGGCGGGTCCTACCCCGGTGCGGGCGGCGGCGAGCCGACGCCGGAGACGCGGTACGAGGCGGAGAACGGCGTTGTGTCCCAGGGCGTTGTGGAGTCGAACCATGCCGGGTTCTCCGGCGCCGGGTTCGTCAACTACGACAACGTGGCCGGCTCCTCGGTCGAGTTCAAGGTGAACGCGGACACGGCAGGCCCGCGGGAGGTCACGCTGCGGTTCGCCAACGGGACCGCGGTGAACCGGCCGCTGGACATCTCGGTCAACGGCTCATTGGCCATCGACGAGCAGTCGTTCGCGGGTACCGGCGCGTGGACGACGTGGCAGACCGTCACCCTCACGCTGAACCTGGAGGCGGGGGAGAACACGGTCCGGGCCGCGGCGACCACGGCCAACGGCGGCCCGAACCTGGACTACCTGGAGATCTGACCGAGGGTGCGTTCGATGTTGTGCTCGGCGATCTCCCGCATCGCGTCACGGTGCGGGAAATCGCCGTCCAGCAACCGAAGCGGTCCCTCCACAAGGGACAGGTACGTCGCGAGCCGGTAGAGGCTCAGCCGTGCGGGGTCGAGGCAGCCGATCGGGCGGTAGTGCGGCCCGAACCGGAGCTCCAGGAACACGTGCTCCCACTCGATGTCGAAGAACATCACGCCCTCGATGTCGATCAGCACCGGCCGGTCGTCCACCACCAGCACGTGATCGGGTCCCAGTTCGCCGTGGATCAGGCTGTACTCGGCGCGCGGCGCGATGACGGCGTGGCGTTCGAGCAGGGCCGACTCCAGGCGGTCGCGTTCGGCGGCGATGCGTGGCACCCGCGCGCAACACTCCGAGAGGTGCCCGAGAGCGCGCTGCAGCACCACGTCCGGCACCTGCGGGGAGTCGAGCGGCTGCAACGCGCTGGGGCGGCCGTAGCACGGGCCCCGCATGCGGTGCAGCGACTGAAGGTCCTTGTGCAGACGCTCCAGCGCGACCGAGCCGCGGCCTTCCCGTAAGAGCGTTTCCAGGAACTCGCCACCGAGGTCCTCGACCACGGCCACGTCCCGGTCGACCATGATCAGCCGCGGCACACCGACCCCGGCCTCGGCCAGCGCGGTGTGCGCGGTCAGGAACAGGTCGCGCCCGCTCGCGTTGCCGAACAACGGATCCGGCTCGTGCGCGGGCCAGTAGTCCTCGTCGGCACGCCACACGTAGGCGACGCCGGTCGTGCCGTCGTCCAGCACCAGCCGGTACACGCCCTTCTTGCTGCCACCGCGCAACCGGGCCACGTCGCGCAGGTCCCGGCCGAACGCGGCCCGCGCGATCGAAGCCAGGTCGGCCACCCCCAGATGAGCCATGCGTTCACGGTAGAGCGCTGTGGCGTGTGATGGCCGTAGGGCGTTCCGGGAGCGCTCCCGTGAACGCTCCCGGGACCGTTCACGGCAACGCTCGCTGCAACTCTCAGGGCAACGTTCACCGCAGTGCGTTGAGGCGGGCGGCCTGGCGCGTGAGGTAGTCGCGTTCGGCCAGGTTCGGGGCCTTGCCCGCCGCCTCCATGTACAGCCGGGCGGCCGTCGCGAGATCGCCGTCCCGCTCGTGCATGTAGGCCAGCGCGGCGGTGTGGCGCGGCAACGAGCTGTCCACGCCGGCGAGCGCGGCCAGCCCGGCGCGTGGCCCGTCGGCCTCACCGACGGCGACCGCACGGTTGAGCAGGACAACCGGACTGTTGGTCAGACCGGCCAGTTCGTCGTACCACTCGACGATCTGCACCCAGTCGGTCTCCTCGGCGGTGGGCGCGTCGGCGTGCAGCGCGGCGATGGCGGCCTGGGCCTGGAACTCGCCCAGAGCGTCACGGGCCAGCGCCGCCTGCAGGATGTCGACGCCCTCGGTGATCAGTGTGGTGTCCCAGCGGGCACGGTCCTGCGCGGCGAGCGGGACCAGACCGCCGTCGGGGGCGGTGCGGGTGGCGCGGCGGGCGTGGTGGAGCAGCATCAACGCGAGCAGGCCCGCGACCTCGGGATGGTCGATCGCGGTGGCGAGCTGCCGGGTGAGGCGGATGGCCTCGGCGGCGAGGTCGACGTCGCCGGAGTAGCCCTCGTTGAAGACCAGGTAGAGGACGCGCAGCACGGTGCCGACGTCGCCGGGCTGGTCGAACCGCACGTCGGAGACGGTGCGCTTGGCGCGGCTGATGCGTTGCGCCATGGTCGCCTCGGGCACCAGGTAGGCCTGGGCGATCTGACGCGTGGTCAGTCCGCCCACGGCGCGCAGGGTCAACGCGACCGCGGACGACGAGCTCAGCGACGGGTGCGCGCACAGGAAGTAGAGCTGCAGCGTGTCGTCCGCCGCGGCGACCGGCCCCGCGGCGGGTTCCTCCTCGACGAGGTCCTCCCGGCGGCGGCGAGCCACCTCGGACCTGGTCGCGTCGAGGAACTTGCGCCAGGCCACGGTGACCAGCCAGCCCTTCGGGTCGCGCGGCGGGTCGTCGGGCCACACGCGGACCGCCTCGACCAGCGCGTCCTGCACGGCGTCCTCGGCCGCCGCGAAGTCGGCTCCGCGGCGGACGAGGATTCCGAGCACGCTCGGGGTGAGACTGCGGATCAGTGTCTCGTCCAAGATCACTCCGTGATGGTGAGGTCCGCTGCGGCGGAAGGCCCCGCACACCGCCGTTCTGCGGCTGCGGGGCCGTTGCCGAGGCGCGAGGTCACTCCGTGATGATGGGTGCCACGCCGTAGAACGGACGCAGCTCGAGCCACTCGTGGATCGGCTTGCCACCGGCGCCGGGCGCGGCGGACAGCTCGCCCGCGAGTTCGACCGCCCGCTGCTGGCTGTCGACGTCGATGATCATCCAGCCCGCGATGAGGTCCTTGGTCTCGGCGAACGGGCCGTCGGTGACCGGCGGGCGGCCCTCGCCGTCGTATCGGACGAACATGCCCTCGGACGAGAGTGCCTGGCTGTCGACGTACTCGCCGGTCTCCTTGAGCCGGTCCGCGAAGTCGTTCATGTACTGCACGTGCGCCGAGATCTCCTCGGGCGCCCACTGGTCCATCGGCACGTCGTTGACCGCCGCCGGAGCGCCGCGGTAGTGCTTGAGCAGCAGGTACTTGGCCATCGTGATCGTCTCCTTGATCCTCTCGCGACCCCATTCTGGCCGCATTCGACCCAGGGACGGAGCCGATCGCGGGTTCTCGACACGGCGAGCGAAACTGAGTGCCAACATTTTTCGGGCGGGCGGACACGAACAGACATGACAACCGAAGACGACCGCGCGCTGTGGTCGCAGGCTGCCGGGGGAAGCGCCCACGCCTTCGGGGTGCTGTTCGACCGGCACGCGAAGGCGGTCTACAACCACTGCTTCCGGCTCTGCGCCTCCTGGGCGGCCGCCGAGGACCACCTGCAGGCCACGTTCCTCACGGCGTGGCGCAAGCGGGACCGGTTCCCGGCGCTGGAGCGTGAGTCGGCCCTGCCGTGGCTGTTGACCGTGGCGACGAACGTGGTGCGTAACGACCAGCGGTCACTGAAACGGCACCTGAGACGGCTCGGCACCGTCGAGGACGTGCCCGATCACGCGGACCAGGTCGCGGCCAGGGTCGACGACCAGCGGCGGATGAAGGAGCTGCTGGAGGCCGTGGCGAAGCTGCCGCGCAACGAACGCGAGGCGCTCGCCCTGTGCGTCTGGTCGAACGTGTCCTACGCCGATGCGGCCGCAGCGCTCGGCATCAGCGAGGGCAGCGTGCGGGCGCGGGTCAGCAAGGCCAGGTCCCGGCTCAAGCAAAGCGAACTCGTGACCGTAGGGGAGGACCGATGAACAGCACGCTGCCACCCGCCCGCGACCTGCCGCCCGGACGCCAGGCCCGGATCCGCGCCGAGCTCGAACGCGCGGTCTCCAGCCGCGGGTCCACGAAGCGCTACCTGGTCCCGATCCTCGCCGGAGCGACCGCGGTGGCCGCCGTGGTCACCAGCGTCGTGCTGCTTCAGCCGGATTTGGGCCCGAAGCCGGCCGTGCAGATCACCACGTCGCCGTCCCCGAAGCCCGACTTCGGCCTCAGCCCCGAGAACGTCACGGCGATCGAACAGGGCTGCGCCAAGCCCGAGGACGTGACGGAAAAGCTGACGTTGCGCCAGTTCGGCCGTGACGACGCCGGTCAGTGGGCGTTGCTCTACAACGACCGGGTCGCCGTGGTGTGCAACATCGAGCGCGGCGGAGAGGAGTACGACACGAACCGTCCGGGAGAGGTCGCCATCAACTGGCTGCCGGGACATTTCTCCATGGACATGGACAGCAGCCGTCTTGGCGGAGATCTCCACCCGTCCATCCCGGCGATGGCGGGCGTCCCCGGCCTGCGCTTCGTCGCGGGTCGCGTCGACTCGTCCGTCGCCCGGATGACCTACCGGGCGTACGACGGCACGACGGTGGAGGCCAAGATCGCCAACGGCACGTACGTCGTTCGCATCGCCTACCCGTCGACCTGGAACCCCAACGACGTGACCGGCACGACCGAGCTGCGGGCCTACGACGCGGCAGGCAACCTGCTCGGGACCAGTGCCGAACTCGTAGGCACCTGCTATTACGACCCGCAGACCAAGCAGGTCATCCACGGCGAGCGGGGCGTCACTGCGGACAAGTGCAAGCCCGCGACGCCGTGGCGCTAACGGCCGCTACCCATCGGTAGGATCAACCGACATACTGGTTGGTATGACGACGGTGGCCAACTTCGGCGGTACCAGCCGCTTCGCTGATCTCGACGGGCCCGTGCACTGGGTCGACTTCGGAGGCCCGCCAGAAGGATCGGGCACTGCGGTCCCCAAGATCGTTCTCGTGCACGGGCTCGGCGGATCGCACCTGAACTGGGCGCTGCTGGCGCCGTTGCTCGCGGAGAAGGCCCGCGTGGTGGCTGTCGACCTCGCCGGGCACGGTCTGACGAACCCCGAGGGCCGTCAGACCACCGTCCACGCCAACACGAACCTGCTCGGGCGGTTCCTGCGCACGGTCGTCAAGGAGCCGGTGATCCTGGTCGGCAACTCGATGGGCGGCATGATCTCGCTGCTGCACACCGCGAAGGACCCCGACCTGGTGCGCGGGCTCGTCCTGGTCGACCCGGCGCTGCCCATGGTGCTCGGAACCCGCCCGGACCCGACGATGCTGAGCACGTTCTTCATGTACTCGGTGCCCGGCCTCGGCGAACGTTTCCTGGCCAAGTCGAGGTTGGCGCCGGCCCGCAGGCAGGTCGAACGCGTGCTGGAACTGGTGTGCGCCGACCCCGCGGTCATCCCCGAGGAGCTCAAGCAGGCGAGCGAGCACCTGCTCGGCGAGCGCGCGAAGATCGAGGGGTTGGACACGGCGTTCCTCGCCGCCGCGCGCAGCACCGTGTTCACCACATCGAAGCGCGGCGCGTACTTCGCGGCGATGGACAAGATCCGCGTGCCGGTGTTCCTGATGAGCGGCGACCGGGACCGGCTGATCAACGTCGCGTCCGCGCGTTACGTGGCTCGCCGGCGTCCGCACTGGCGCTACGACGAATACGCGGGCGTCGGTCACGTGCCCCAGATGGAGATCCCCGATGTCGTGTCCGAGCGGGTCTTCGACTGGATGGACGCCAACCGTTTGAGCACGTCAGCGAGCTGACCGAGGGTGAGCCGCTCCCGCAGCACGGGGGCGGCCCCGGTCAGCACGAAGTGGTCGTCGTGCTGCTCGACACCGGTCAGCCGCACGCCCCGCGGCAGCTCCGGCACCGCGAACACCTTCGCCGGCAGCCACCGGTGCGGCCGCACGTGCAGCTCGTCGCCGGTCAGGTGCACCGTGAGCGGCAGCCAGCTGAAGCGTTGCAGCTCGGGGATGTCGTCGACGGCGACCTCCACGCGGAACTCCACCGGCGACGACACCAGCGTCGCGGGCGGGTTCACGTGCACGTCCCGGCACACGACGGTCGCGCGGCGAGCACGCCAGCGCGACCATCGCACGTTCTCCAGCTCGATCCGGACGTCGTCGAGCTGGCCGAGCGCCACACCGACGGCGCCCAGCCTCGCGTCGAGTCCCACCACGGTCAGGTGCAGGTCGTGCGCGCCCGCCTGAACCGTCAGGTCGTGTCTCAGGCCTGTGTCCCCGGCTTCACACCGTTCGTCGCGGTGGTGTTCGCCTTCCCGGGAACGTTCACGGGAGCCTTCACGGCCTTCGGGGCAGCCTTGGGAGCCGCCTTCGGAGCGGTCTTGGCGGCAGGCTTGGGGGCGGGCTTGGCAGCGCTCACGGGAGCGTTCGGAGCGTTCACGGCCTTGGGGGCGGGCTTGGTGGTCGACTTCGCCGCGGCGGGCCTCGCGGGGGCGGGCTTGGCGTCCGCCTTCACCTCGACCACGGCCTCCTCCGCGTCGCCTGCCAGTGCGGCGAGCTCGTCGAACCCGGCGCGGATGCCGTCGGCCAGCAGCTGAACGTCCGGCACGCCGTCGAAGTCGGCGTTGATGCCGAACGTGAACTTGTCCAGGTAGGAGAAGATGCCGACGGTGATCCGGATCGTCGAGGCGACCGGCACGTACGGGAACATCTCCACCAGCGGGCGGCCGAGCATGTAGAGCGGGATGCGCGGGCCGGGCACGTTCGTGGTGACGGTCTGCAGGATCTGCTGCGGGAACCGCATCGCGGTCCGCGAGCCCAGCGCCATCAGCGTGGGCGCGGCGAAGTTGCTGAGGTTCGTGATGACGTCCGCGCCGGCGGCCTGGCGGCTGCTCTTGAGGTCGTCCATCTGCTCGCGGATCGACGCCAGGCGCTTGACCGGGTCGGCCTCGCCGACGGGCAGGTTCACCAGCACGGCGCTGACGCGGTTGTTCAGCTCGTTGTGCTGGTCGGACTTGCGCATCGACACGGGCACCATGGTCCGCACGACCATGCCCTCGGTCAGCTCGCCGCGCTTCTCCAGCAGGTCACGGAAACCACGCGTGATCGCCGTGAGGATCACGTCGTTGACCGTGCCGCCCGCGACCTTGCGCACCTTCTTGATCTCGGCGAGGTTCGCCGCGCGCCCACACCCAGCGGCGGTGTGGCCCGATAGGACCGTTGAGCGACGTGGCGGCGCGCGTGACGAGGCGGCGCGCGGTGGCGGGCAGGCTGCCGAGCACGGACTTGCCGAAGTCGACGATCTCGTTGAAGGAGCGCAGGTTCCTGGCCAGCGCGGGCAGCGCGGACAGGTGCTGCACGGGCGTCGCCACCGCGTCGCGCACACCGTCGACCATCAGGTCGAGCGCGCTCGGGGTCGGCGCCGGCTTCCACTCCTTGGGCTCCGGCAGCGCGGTCTCCTGCTTGAAGTCGAGCAGGAGCTGCAGCATGTCCGTTCCGGACACTCCGTCGATCATGCAGTGGTGGACCTTGGAGATGATGGCCCAGCGGCCGCCCTCGAGGCCCTCGACGAGCCAGGCCTCCCACATCGGCTTCTTGTCGTCGAGCTTCTGCGCGAAGATCCGGCCCGCGAGGTTGCGCAGCTGGTCCTCACCGCCCGGCGACGGCACCGCGGTGTGCCGCACGTGGTAAAGGATGTTGAAGTGGTCGTCGTCGACCCAGACCGGGCGCCCGACGTGGAACGGCAGGGCCTTCACCTTCTGCCGGTAGCGGGGGACCTGGTCCAACCGCGACACGAAGAGACGGATCACGTCCCCGTATGACGGCGCCGGTCCGTCGAAAACCAGGACCGAGCCGACGTGCATGGGCACGTTCTCGTCCTCGATGAAGTAGAAGCCTGCGTCCAGTGAGCTCATCCGATCCACTTGAAAAATGGTAGAGGACGTTTGCTTCTGAATCGACGTCCATGCAGGTGAGAGGCACTGCACAGGTGTGAGGTTGCCAACGTGTTACCTGTAGGTGGCGAATCGAGACTCGAAAGTGCTGGCGAAAAGATCGTTCAGGAAACATCATGGACATCAACTGGGCAGCGTGGCCCAGGGGCGCCGGCTCGGGGTTGTCGACGTGTGGGGAGGCTCCAATGTCTGCCGTACCTTCAGACGAAGTCTTCGGTGTTCCTGTTGTGACTCCCCTCCACCTCGTCAGAGGCAGCGCGCCGGGACTGTTCTGGTACCTCACCGAGCCCACCCGCTGCGCGCTCGACGTCGGCGAGTTCGTCGCCACCCGCTCGATGCTGCGTGGCGCGCCCGCCGGTGACGGACACCCCGTTCTGGTGTTCCCCGGCCTTGGGGCGGCTGACTCGTCCACGGTGATGCTGCGGCGCTTTCTGTCCGGTTTGGGCTATGACGTCCACCGGTGGGGGCTCGGGCGCAACATCGGGCCGACGCGCAAGGCCGTCGATGGCATGCACGCGTTGGTGAAGCGCGTGTCCGATGAGTACGGCGGGCCGGTCTCCATAGTGGGCTGGTCGCTGGGTGGGATCTTCGCGCGGGAGATGGCGCGGGATCATCCGCATCGGGTGCGTCAGGTGATCACGCTGGGGTCGCCGTACAACATGTCCGACCCGGTTCAGTCCCGTGCCATGCCCGCGTTCGAGCTGTTCTCGCGGTTGCACATTCCGCGGGAGGAGTTCCCTGCGGTGGAGGCGACCCGGCCGCCGATTCCGGTGCCTGCGACGTCGATCTACTCCAAGACGGACGGGATCGTGTCGTGGGAGTCGTGCATCGAGGAGCCTGGTCCGCGGCGGGAGAGTGTTCAGGTCTCGTCGTCGCATTTGGGGTATGGGTTCAACTCCACCGTGCTGTGGGTGGTGGCTGACCGGCTGGCGCAGGCGGAGGGAACGTGGGCTCCCTTCGCCGCGCCGCCCGGCATGGCCCGCCTCTACCCCCAGGCCGCTTAGAAACGTACGAAGGGCGCTTTCGTTCACCCCAGGTGGACGAAAGCGCCCTTCGTCGTTCACTCGGGTGGTTACTTGGTCATGGGTTTGCCGTTGCCGGTGACGTTGGTGAACTTGAGGCCGTCGACGTTCTTGACGGTGTTCGTGGTGGAGCCGAGGCCGTCGAACTTGGAGTCGCGGAGCTCCAGGCCCTTCACGTGTTCCTGTGACAGGCCGGAGACGTCGAGGACCTTGGAAGCCTTGGTGCTGCTGCAGTTCGAGATGTAGAACGGGCCGAACTTGGGCACGTGGCTGCCGGTCTGCGAGTTGTACGTCGTGGTGACGTAGACGAACGCGCGGCCGAAGACGCCGGAGACGCTGTCCAGGTTGACGTTCTGGGAGAAGCCGCCGCGCTTGGTGTTCGACTTGACGTACAGGGCGAACTTGGTGGCGTTGACGCAGTTCAGCTTGTAGCCGTAGACGTTGCGGATGCCGCCGGTCTGCTCGGAGCCGCACGTGATGGCGCCCCAGTTGCCGTTCATGCGGCAGTTGACGACGACGATGTTCTGGCACGGCACGTTGAGGCGTCGGCCGTCCTCGTCGCGGCCGGACTTGATGGCCACGTTGTCGTCGTGGGCGCCGAGGTCGCTGTTGGCGATGACGATGTGGTCGCACGACTCCGGGTCGCAGGCGTCCGTGTTGTTGGCGGACGTGGTCGGGTCGGTGTGCACGTCGTCGACCGTGACGTTCTTGCAGAGGGTGGGGTGGATCTGCCAGAACTTGGGGTTCTTGAGGGTGATGCCCTGGATCAGGACCGTGTCGCACGAGTAGGGCTCGACGAAGGTCGAGCGCATGTTCTTGCCGGAGCCGGGAACCACGCGCTTCTCGGGTGGGGTTCCCTTGGCCACCAAGGATTCCAGGTACGAGCGGTCGCTGCCCTTGTTCCACGAGCTGGTGGCGCCCGCGTCGAGAGTGCCCTTGCCGGTGATCGCGATGTTGGTCTGCTTGTAGGCGTAGATCATGGGAGAGCGGTTCATGCACTCGATGCCCTCGTAGCGGGTGAGGACGGTCGGGAACTTCGAGGCGTCGCCGGAGAACTTGAGGAGCACGCCGTCTTCGAGGTGGAAGTCGACGTTGCTCAGCAGGTGGACGGCGCCCGTGACGTAGGTGCCCTTGGGGACGATGACGTGGCCGCCGCCGGCCGCGTTGCAGGCGGCGATGGCCTTCTTGAAGGCTTCGGTGTTGTCGGTCTTGTTGTCGCCCTTGGCGCCGTAGGCGGTCGCGTCGAAGTTCTTGTCGGGGAACGACGGGAGCTTCGTGTTCTTGACGATCTCGTTCGCGGCCGGCCAGGGCAGGGTGGGGATCGCAGCGGAGAGTGCGAGTGCCGTGGTCCCTGGGAGCGGATCAGCGACCGCGGCATGGGCGAGAGCCGGTGTGGCGACCGCGGCCACGACGCTTGACTTGATCAGCAGCCGACGGTTGATCCTGCCGTCCATTGACGTCCTCTTCCACAGTGAAGGCAACGTGGTTGGCGGCGGCGTGACCTGTGTTACAGAAAGACTGTAAACGTTTGCGCGCAGCTAGTCGAGTAGCTGCAGGGTCTTGAGTTCGCGCTGGAGCCGGTCCGCGTCGGCGTCCCGGCCCTGGTCGCGGTACAGCTCCATGGCCTCGCGCCACGCCAGTACCGCCTCGTCGCGCCGGTCGAGTGCGAGGAGCGGGTGGCCCAGGCCGTCGAGGCTGTTGGCGATCTCGTAGGTGGAGCCGAGCTCGCGGAACAGGGTGATCGCCGGCCGGTAGCGGGAGATCGCCTGCTCGTGGCGGCCGGCGTGGTGCTCGATGTAGCCGAGGCTGTCCAGCGCGCTCGCCTCGGTGTTGTCGTCGGGGTGGTCGCGGAGCAGGGCGAGTGTGGCCTGGCAGTGCTCGCGGGCCTGGTCGAGGTCGCCGAGCCGGGCGTGGTACCAGCCGACCTGGTTGAGCACGCGTGCCTGCCACGCGAGGTTGCCGAGCACGCGGTAGAGGTCGAGGGCGCGGGTGGCGTGCTCCAGTGCCCGTCCGACGTCGTTGCGGCTGCCCCACGACCACGCGAGGGTGCGGTGGATGAGTGCCTGGCCGTCGTGGTCCTGCTGCTGTTCGGAGAGCGCGAGCGCCTGGTGCAGGTGGCCGATCCCCTCGTCGTGGCCGCCGAGGAGGGCGTGCGCGTGGCCGAGGACCCGGTGTGCCAGCGTGTGGGCGGCGGGGTGGTCGAGGTGCTCGGCGGCGGTCAGTGCCGCCTGCCAGGCGGCGAGCCGGTCGCGGCGGCGGCCCAGGCGCGAGTGGAAGGTGTTCAGGCCCCACGCCAGCTGCCAGACCTCCTCGTGCCACCCGTGCGCCGCGGCGGTCCGCTGTGCGGTCTGCAGACAGGTGTGCTCGGTGTCGAGCCACGCCATGATGGCGTTGCTGTCCGGCAACGGATGCGTGTCGCCGGCTGGGGGCGGCAACGGCGGAGGAACGGCGGTCGGTGCGAGCAGCCCGTCGGCCGCGTAGGCGGTGCGGGTGTAGAAACCGACCACCCGGCGCAGCGCGTCCGTCCGGACCTCGGCAGGCAGTGGCAGGTCGGTGGCGCACTGCCGGACCAGGTCGTGCATCGAGTACCGGTCCCGCGGGTCCCGGCGCAGCAGCGAGACCTCCTCCAGTTCCTGCAACGTCCGCGCGGCCCGTGCCGGAGACAGACCGGTGAGGCTCGCCGCGGCGGGCAGTCCGATGTCCGGGCCGGGCGCGACACCCAGCAACCCGAACACCGTCCGCTGTTCGTCGGTCAACGCGCGGACGGACCACGACAGCACCGCGGACAGCCCGGTGCCGGGGTCGTCCTCCAACGCGCCCAGCCCCAGTTCGCGCAGCTCCGCGGCGAACTCGGCCAGCGGCGCACGCGGGTGGGCGAGTGCGCGGCCCGCGATGATGCCCAGTGCCAGCGGAAGACCCCCGCACAACGACACCAGCTCCCCGGCCGCCGCCGGGTCGGCGGCCGTCCTGGCCGCACCGAGGCGCCGGGTCAGCAGGTCGCGGGCCTCGTCGTCGCCCAGCGTGTCGAGTGCCAGGTGCTGTGCGCCGTGCCGGGTGATCAGGCCGGTGAGCGTCCGGCGGCTGGTCACCAGCACCGTGCACGAGTCACCGCCGGGCAGCAGGGGCGCGACCTGCTCGGCGTCGGCGGCGTTGTCCAGCACCAGCAGCATCCGCCGGTGCGCGAGCAGGCTGCGCAACAGCCCGGTCTGCGCCTGCGGTTGCGCGGGCACCCGGCCAGGGTCGACGCCGAGTCCTTCGAGCAGTCCCCGCACCGCGGCCTCCGGGGCCATCGGAGCGCTCTCCGGGCTGAACCCGCGCAGATCGACGAACAGCTGGCCGTCGGGGAACCGGTCCAGGTTGCGGTGCGCCCACGCCAGTGCGAGCCAGGTCTTGCCGATCCCGCCGGCACCGCGGATCGCGGAGATCACCGCGGTGTTGCCCTGGTCCAGCGCGGTGCTCAGCGCCGCCAGGTGGTCCGTCCTGCCGGTGAACGCGAACGGCGCGGCCGGCAGCTGGCGGGGCACCACCACCGGCGCCCAGGTCGCCGGGGCGAGATCGGCGGTGAGCACCCGCTGGTGCACCTGGCGCAACTCGGGGCCGGGGTCGGTGCCGAGCTCCTCGGCCAGCCGCAGCCGGACGCGCCGGTAGTGCGCCAGCGCGTCGGCCTGGCGGCCGGTCCGGTACAGCGCCAGCATCAGCAGCCCGGCGATCCGTTCGTCCAGCGGGAACTCGGCGGCCAATGTGGACAGTGCGGGCACCAGGCTGGCGGGCCGGCCGCGGCGCAGTGCCAGTTCGGCGTGGTCGAGCCGGGCGGCCAGCCGCTCCCGTTCCAGTTCGGCGCGCAGGTCGGCCAGCCACGGGGTGTCGAGACCGCCGAACGGCTCGCCCCGCCACAGGTCCAGCGCCTGCTCGGCCAGTGCGAGAGCGCGCTCGTCGTCCGCCTCGGCACGGGCCTGCCCCATCAGCCGCCGAAACCGGTGCAGGTCGATCGCCTTCTCGTCGGTGGACAGCGTGTACGTGCCCGATCGTCCGGCGATGGTGAGCGGGGCCGGCGTGAGCGCCTTCCGCAGCCGGGTCATGTGGCTGTACAGCGAGCCGCGCACCCGCAACGGCGGCCGCTCGCCCCAGACCCTGTCGATGAGCTGGTCGACGCCCACCGCGGCGTTGGCGTCGACCAGCAGCGCGACCAGGATGCACCGCTGCCTGGCCGGGCCGAGATCCACGGGACGGCCGTCCACGCGGACCTCGACGTTCCCCAGCAGGCGGCACTCGAACACCGGCACATTCAAGCACCGGTGCGCGAGACGATCAGCCGATGCCGAGCTTCCGGACGACCTCGTCGTTCGCGAGGTCGAACTTGGGGGCTATCGGAACCCGTTGCGGGTGTAGGTCAGGCTGAAGCTGCCCTTGTTGCCGAAGTAGGAGTTGACCAGCTCGGCCGGGTGGGTCGCGAGGTAGCCGCGGTAGAACGCCCCGTCGTTCTGGTCGTCCCAGCCCCACGGCGCGTTGGCGGCGTTGTCCTTGCCGTTGTCGCCGCGGAACGTGCCGAACGACGAGTACGTCTCCGAGTTGTTGCGGCGCGCCCACATGCCGTTCGTGGCGAACGTGTCCACCAGCCGGTAGCCGACGCTGCGGTCGTTGCCGCCCGATGGCACCTCACCGGTGGCGGCCGGCTGGTAGATGACGCCGTCGCCGCCGGGGAAGTTGTTGCCGTCCCAGCGGTACAGGCCGTGGCCCTTGGCCTCCTGGCGGGTCGCGGGACGGCCGCCAACCAGCAGCAGCGTGCCGTCGATGGTCTCCGAGCCGTTCTGGTACGACGACCCGGCGGGCACGTAGGAGTAGAAGTCGCTGTGCGCCACGGTGACCGCGGCCTCCAGCTTGCCGAAACCGCTGTCCTTGCGGACCGTGAGCAGCACACCTTCGAGGTCGTTCTCGTGGGTGTTGGTGCCGAACGGGTCCGGCTTGTCGTCCCAGTCGCGCGGGTGGAAGAAGCTGTAGACGAGGAACCAGTGCGTCGACGTCTCCACCACCGAGTAGTAGGCGGCACCGGTGAGCTTGCTCAGCTGGGGCTGGTTCTCCCAGTTGTTCAACGAGTTCCAGTCGCCGTCGAAGTCCACAGTGGACAGATAGTCGGCGTCGTAGTCGGAGTCGTCGGTGTCCTGGTGGTGGACCGGGGCCCAGTGGAAGGCCAGGTCGTAGTCCGAGACGGCGGCGTGGGCAGGGACGGGCGACATGGCGGCGACGAGCGCGAATGCGGCCAGTCCGGGCGCGAATCATTTTCACGCAAGGCAAACTAGGGGTTAATCACTCACCGCACCACGCCCGAGGATTGACCGTTCACGCAGAGTTCAGCTGTAGATCGTGACCGTGAGGCGCGGGTTGGAGCGGAAGTCGATCGGCTCGTACGCGACCCGCGCCAGCGGCATCGAACCGGCCGCCGCCGTCAGCGTCGTCTCGATCTCGTTGCGCTCGTCCTCGGTCAGGTACGGCCAGAACGAGCTGTGCCAGATCACCGTGTACGTGCCGCGCTCGTCGGGCGGCACGAGGTTCTCACGCAGCCACCGCCCGGCCGGGGAGCGCGCGACCTTCACGCCGACCTTGGAGGCCAGTTCGATGGCGTCGTCGAGGTCCCAGCGCAGCGCGTCGTGCTCGGGCGGGATGAACGAGTGCAGGATCATCGCGTGCTTGGCATCGGCCGGGTCACGGGGCTGCAGGTCACAGCCGGCCCGTTGGACGATCTCCAGGTTCGGGCGGGCGCGGGCCGACGGCGGCCAGGCGCACCGAGGAGTCCTTCTCGCCCCACTCCCAGCCAAGGCCGAACCAGCGGTAGTGGTCGAGGATCAGGTTCAGGCCGGCGCAGGCGCCCAGTTCGAGCAGACGGACCTTCGGCGCGCCGATCATCGTCAGGCCGCGTAACAGGAAACCCGCCGTCTTCGGCTGGTGCTGCTGCACGGTGCGGTCCAGCGCCGCGAGGATCTCGCCTGCGTTCTCCACGATCGCTCGCCGGGCCGCGAGCCACGCGAGCAACGCCGCTGAGTCCGACTCGCCCGCCATCGCGGCGGCGTGGGCGCTGGCGAAGCGCTGGCTCAGTTCCGGCGCCTTTCCCGACAGCATCAGCAACCGCACGCCGGCGAGCGCCTGGATGCCGAACAGGGGGCTGTGCACGGCGCTGTGCGAGCAGAGCAGATCGGCGACCGGCCCGCCGCGGTCGAGTTCGCTCGCGAGTTCGGAGAGGATGCGCGCGGACACGGGCGCGCTGGCACGCAACCGCACTGCGAACGTCCGCAGAGTGGCAGCGCCGATGGTGGCCGCGGTCACGCGTTTCTCCCTTCATCGGCAAAGAACTTTACAAGGGCGCGAACGCGGTCTTACCCAAATGAGACCCGGCGTGCCGCCAGAACCCGCTGAAGTATCGTGCGGCTGGTGAGCGAGTTCCTTGAGCTGTCCGCGGCCGGCCCGGTCGCCACGTTGACGATCAACCGCCCGGCCAAGCGCAACGCGATGAGCTACGAGATGTGGTCGGCGCTGCCGGGTCTGCTCGCGCGTGTTTCGGCTGATGAAAGCGTTCGCGTGCTGGTGATCCGGGGCGGCGGGAACTTCTCCGCGGGGGCCGACATCGCCGAGTTCTCGACGTTGCGTCGCGGGCCGGAGGGCGCCACGCACTACGGCGAGGCGGTGCACAACGGTGAGCGCGCCATTGCCCAGCTGGACAAGCCGACGATTGCCGCGATTTCTGGTTTCTGTGTCGGCGGTGGGTGCGAGATCGCCCTCGCTTGCGACATTCGGGTGGCATCTTTGGATGCACGATTCGGGATCACGCCGGCGAAACTCGGGATCGTTTACAACTTCACGTCCACCAAGCAGCTCGTCGACGTGGTCGGTCCGGCGTGGGCGAAGCAGATCCTGTTCTCCGCGGATCTGATCGACGCCGCGACGGCGTTGCGCATCGGGCTGGTCAACGAGGTCGTGGACTCGCTCGACGCCCGCGTGAAGGAACTGTCCGAACAGATCGCGGCCCGCGCGCAGGTGAGCGTCCACGGGGCCAAGAAGATCATCAACTCGATCACCGGTGGCGGGCACGAGGACGACTTCGTGCGCGCGCTGTACGCGGAGGCCGCTGCCAGTGCCGACTATGCCGAGGGCGTGTCGGCGTTCCTGGAGAAGCGGCCTCCACGGTTCTAGCAGACTTCGGTTCTAGAAGACTTCGGCGGCGATCGTGGTGTCCGCACCGTGGCCGGTGTGCACCATGGTGTCGCGAGGGAGCTCGAACAGCTTCTCCCTGATGGACTTCTCGATCGTCGGCCGGTCCGAGAACGACCGCCCGGTCGCACCTGGCCCGCCCTGGAACAGCGTGTCCCCGGTGAACACCGCGCCCAGCGACGGCACGTAGAAGCACACCGCGCCAGGCGAATGGCCTGGCGTGTGCAGCACGTGGATCTCCGCGCCGGCCACGGTGAGGATCTGGCCGTCCTCCAGTGCCTGGTGCGGGATCACGCCCGTGTGCGTCAGGCTCCACACGATGTGGTCGTCCTGATGCAGTGCCAGCGGCGCACCGGTGGCGTGGGCGAGATCCGGCGCCACGCGAACGTGGTCGTCGTGCGCGTGGGTCAGGAGAATCGCCACGACGCGACGCCCGTCGACGACCTTGAGGATCGCGTCGACGTCGTGCGGCGCGTCGATGATCACGCACTCGCTGCTGTCGCCGATCACCCAGACGTTGTTGTCGACGTCGAAGGTCTCGCCGTCCAACGAGAACGTGCCGGACGTGACGGTGTGATCTACCCGCAGGGACATCAGAAGACCACGACCGATCGCAGCACGTCGCCGTGGTGCATCTTCTCGAACGCGGCTTCCACGCCCTCCAACGGAATCTCCTCGCTGACGAACGCGTCCAGGTTGAAGCGGCCCTGCTGGTAGAGGTCGACCAGCATCGGGAAGTCGCGCGTCGGCAGGCAATCGCCGTACCACGAGGACTTCAGGGCGCCGCCGCGCGAGAAGAAGTCGATCAGCGGCATGTCGAGGCGCATGTCCGGGGTCGGCACGCCGACCAGGACGACGGTGCCTGCCAGGTCGCGGGCGTAGAAGGCCTGCTTCCAGGTTTCCGGGCGGCCGACCGCGTCGATCACGACGTCCGCGCCGAACGAGTCGGTCAGGTCCTGGATCGCGGTCACCACGTCGTCGACCTCGCGGGCGTTGATCGTGTGCGTCGCGCCGAAACCCTTGGCCCACTCCAGTTTTCGCGGATCGGTGTCCACGGCGATGATCTTCGCGGCACCGGCGATGCGGGCGCCGGCGATCGCGCCGTCACCGACGCCGCCGCAGCCGATCACGGCCACCGAGTCGCCACGGCCGACACCACCGGTGTTCATCGCGGCGCCGACGCCGGCCATGACACCGCAGCCAAGAAGCCCAACAGCAGCAGCACGTGCGGACGGGTCGACCTTCGTGCACTGTCCGGAATGGACCAGAGTCTTCTCGACGAACGCGCCGATTCCCAAGGCGGGCGACAACTTCGTGCCGTCCGTCAGGGTCATGGGCTGTGTGGCGTTGAAGGTGGAGAAGCAGTACCAGGGCTTGCCCCGGCGGCAGGCGCGGCACGTGCCGCAGACGGCGCGCCAGTTCAGCACCACGAAGTCGCCGGGCGCCAGATCGGCGACGCCCTCACCCACCGACTCCACGACACCCGCGGCCTCATGGCCCAGCAGGAACGGGAATTCGTCGTTGATGCCGCCCTCGCGGTAGTGCAGGTCCGTGTGGCAGACCCCGCACGCCTGGACCTTCACCACCGCCTCGCCGGGACCGGGATCGGGCACCAGCACCGAGGTCAGTTCGACGGGTTGACCCTTGCCACGGGCGACGATGCCCTTGACCTCTTGCGCCACGCTGCGACTCCGTTCAGTCGATCAAGGTCTCGCCCTCGAACATCCCGAGTTTCTCCCGGTAGAACTCAATCCCTACACCGTTGGGGTCGCGGATGTACAGGCTGTCCTCGACGCCCCGGTCGGGGCCCAGGTACTCGATGCCCTCGGCGTCCAGCTTGGCCCGGATCTCGTCGAACCGCTCGGGGGAGATGGACAGCGCCAGGTGCTGCACCGCGCCGATGGTCTCCGAGAACGGCGGGTGGTCGTGGCCGGGGAAGTCGAAGAACCCCAGCAGGTTCTTGCTGCCGAGGTCGAAGAAGAAGTGGCTGGAGCCCCGGTAGTCGCGGTTCTCCACGAGCTCCACCAGCGGGAAGCCGAGGAACTCCTGGTAGAAGCGGATGGTCTCCTCGACGTCGCGGCAGATCAGCGCGATGTGGTGGACGCCGAGGGTCGGCGACCCGCCGCGGTCGGACAACGGCCGCACGTACTGTTTGCGCAGGTCCTCGCGCTTGGCGCGGATCGCGTCGAGTTCGGCACCCTCTGGCTGTGGCATGCCCGCCAGAGCTAGTTGAGCGTTCAAACTTTCGCAGTGGTCAACCGGCGACGCCCTCGAACTCCAGCCGGTGCTCCTCCTGCAACAGTGTGGCCTGCAGATATGCCACGCTCGTCTCGCGGTCCAGACGAGTGTCGCACTCGAACCGGGCCAGCGAGAGGTCCACCGGCTGCCGCGCGTAGACCTTCAGCGACGTCACGTCGTGCAGCCCGAACCCGCGGCGACTCCCCAGTTCGCCAGGTTCGCTGAACTCATCAGCTCCTCGGCGTCGTCAAGGGACGGCGCCGAGAAGAACAGCCGCCCGTGCACGTACACGCCGCGGGCCCCGGTGGGGGAGATGATCGTGATCGGGCTGCCGCTGCGGCAGGCGAGGAAGTGGAACGCGATCCCGCCGCCGCGCGAGCCGACCACGGTCGCCGCGGCCAGACCGCTCCACGTCACCGGCCGCTTCGCGAACGCCTCCGCCTGCCCGAGCAGGAACTCCCGATAGGTCCGCGGGTTGAGGTCCTGCAGGTAGTTCCACATCCGGAAGACGTGGTGATAACCGAGTTTCCCGGCCAGCTCCAACGCCGCGCGGAACGCCAGGCGCCCCGCGTAGGTGTGCTCGTCACACGGCGGGATCCGGCCGGCGCAGAACAGGTACTCGCCGTCGTGGGCATAGACGATCGCCTTGTGCTCACCGGATTCCACGCCACGCGAGCTCGTCCAGACCTCGGCGAACCCGCGCCGTTCGTCGTCGGCCAGGAAGCACCGTCAGTTCCGGATGACCGCCCCGCACCACCGGGTTGAACGACGTGTCGGCGAACCGCACGACCCCCAGTCGGGAACGGACCGGGTCCTCCGGAACGACGGACAACGGCTCGAACCTCGAGGACAGCGCACGAGCCTGCAGCTGACGAGTCATCACTGGCCCTTTCGCAGGCGACCGGGCCAGATTAAGTCGCTAACTGATTGGTGTGTACCTTTGCGTCTCGATAGCCGTGTTCTGGGACCGGCTCGCGTGGACTCAATCCTCTTCGTCGCCGGGCCATTCTCCGGTCAGCTTCTGAAAACCCTTGGCGCCGCCGCGGTCGATGGCGGCTTTCACCAGGCCGAAGATGGCTCCCTGCACCGCCGCGGCCAGCAGGACCTCACGCCAGCTCGCGGTTCCGCATCGTGGCGCTGGGCGCTTCTTTGTCCCCCCGACGACTTTCCACATCTGACCGAAGATCGCGCGTCGCGAGGAAGTCCTCCCAGCGCGCCGAACAACATTCCCAGTGGGCGGTACAGGAACTTCATCCGTTCCTCCTGGAAATCTCCCAGATCAGCGACGATCGAGCGCGATCAGCACCGCGGCAACGGCGCGCGGGATGCCGGCGCGCCTTCTCGACCTGCACGGCCACGGGCTCCGGCAGCGGTCACGGCCTCGTTGGTGGCGTTGGTCATCTTGACGACGGTCTCGTGCGTCTGCTGCTTCACGCGATCAGCCGTCTCGTGCGCCTGCTCCTTCACCCGGCCGGGCACGTCGACCTTGTGCGCCAACGCTTCCACCGTCTCACCGAGCTCGCGGCGGGTGCGTTCGACGTCCTTCTGCAGCTCTTCCCTCGGATCGCTCATCGGTGCGCGTGCTCCTTGATCGTCGCGATGTCCTGCTGGACGTTCTCCACCGCCTGCTGAGGCATCGGCGGAGTGGCCTGCTTGACCTGCCCACGGCCCACGAGCGCGAAAATGCCCGCGAACAGCAAAAGGGCGGCCGCGACGATCAACGCGGCCGCCCATCCCGGTACGACCAGCGACAACGCGAGGATCACCCCAGCGACGACGCTCAGCCCGCCCCACCACGCAAACACGCCGGCCGCGCCGAACATCCCGGCGCCGACACCGGCGTGCTTGCCCTTGTCCTTCAGCTCGGCGACAGCGAGTCGGATCTCATCGCGCGCGAGCCTGCTCACCTGCTCGGACAGCTGGCTCACCAGCTGTGCGGTCGACGTGTCGGTGTTCATGCCGTTCGGCTACCCAGGCAACGCGGCACGAACCACCCAGGTCAGCCCTGCTGAGCTTCCTTCCACCTTCGCGTGCACCTCGGCCATGTCGACGCCGCGTGCCTGCTGGATCAGGTCGTCCAGCGCGTTCTGCGGCAGCGCTCCCGGCTGCGAGTAGAGCACCACGCCCTCACGCACGACCATCAACGTCGGGATCGAACGGATGCCGAACGTGGCCGCGAGCTCCTGCTGCGCCTCGGTGTCGACCTTGCCGAACACGATGTCCTCGTGCTTGTCGGAAGCGGCCTCGTAAGTGGGCGCGAACGCGCGGCACGGGCCGCACCACTCCGCCCAGAAGTCGACCAGGACGATGCCGGAACCGCCGACCACCTCGTCGAAGTTCTCAGTGGTCAGCTCCACCGTCGCCATAGGTCCTCCTCGTATCGCTGTGGTGACCCGTCCAACGATGTCACGCCCCGAGGAATTCCCCGCGTGCGCGCCGTCACCCCGCCACGTCCGCGGGCAGATCGGTCCGGTATTTCACGTTCAACTTGCGATAAACACGGGTCAGATGCTGTTCCACCGTCGACGACGTGATGAACAACTTGTCCGCGATCTCCCTGTTCGTGTACCCGGTCGCCGCGAGCGCCGCCACCCGCCGTTCCGCCTCGGAAAGCGCGTCGATCCCGGTGACGGCGGCGTGCTCGTCGGGCATCAACTTCTGGCACAGCTGATGCGCCCCGCACTGCTTGGCGACGTGCCACGCGCGCCGCAGCGTCATCCGTGCCCTGCGGTGGTCGCCGACCGCCTGCCACGCGCGGCTCAGATCGGCCAACGTTCGCGCGAGCTCGTACTGGTCGCCGGACTCCAGTAGCTCGGTGGCGGTGGTGAGCAGTGCCGGGCGCCGCTTCTTCTCCGCGCACGCCGCGAAGACCCTGAGCTCGTGTCCCGTGCACGCCTTTGCGGACACCAGTTCGCGGGCCCGGTCCCGGTTGCCTTGCTTTAGCCACACCTCCGCCGCACCCGCCCGCCACGGCACGATGTCCTCCATCTCCCACACGTGCAGCGTCTCGCCGATGAGCAGAAAGTCGCTCAACGCCGCATGGTTGCGCCCGCACGCGAGGTGGTGGTGTCCGCGCGCGAACAGGTAGTGCACGCCCGCCCGTGTCTCGTACATGGTCGAGGGCACCGGGATCTCGGCCAGTGCGGCGGCTTCGGTGAGGTCGCCTGCTCGGGTGACGGCCAGCAGCCCGGAGCTCAGCGGATAGCCGATCGAGATGCCCCAGGCTTCGCGTGACAACGTTGTCAAGGCTTCAGCGGACACCCTCGCCGCCGTGTCGAGATCACCGCGGCGAAGGCTGATCTCGGCCCGGCTGGACAGGAGCTGGGCGCGCAGGGTCGTAGAGCGTTGCGTGGAGTCGAGCAGCTGGTCGCACCACGGTTCGGCGTCGTCGAGCGCGCCCGCGTAGATCAGCGTGGCCAGCGCGGTGATCCGGTAGTCGGAGACGCCATGTGTTCGCGCGCCCTGCAGTAACTCCTCGGCGACCGTGACATCGGTCCATCCCTTGAGGACTGCTTCCAACGCCACCGTGGCACGCGCCCACGGCTCGCTGTCAGCCCCGCCACCCCCTTGTTGATCTGAGCGAAAAGCACGTTCGTACGAATAGGCCGTACGAACGTGCTTTTCGCTCCAAGAAACCAGTGGGGGTTCCTGGGTGGGGTTGTGGGGGCGGTGTGTGGTCATAGGGCCCGCGTGACCCGGCAGATGGCAGTACAGCCACGAAGCCAGCGGCCCTGCCCCCAGTGGATCTGACATGGTTGTGAGCAGTGGCCCTGCCTCCGCCGCCCGCCCGTGCCACAACAGCTGCCGCACCAACGAAATCTCCTGCTGCGCATCCAGCAATCCGGCCCGGGAAGCAGCCAGCAGAGCCGGAATGTGCCGAGCCGCCGTCGCTGGACACTCATGCCACTCCACCCCGGCCAGCCGCGACCGCACCGCCGCCCGGCACGCGTCATCCACCGCCGTCCGCGCCGCCAACTCCAGATACCGGGTCGCGACGTCGGCCGCACCGTCCAACAACGACTGTTCGGCCGCCGCGGTCAGCACCGGAGCCGCCCACACAGCGAGCGGCCGATCCGCCGCGGCCAGACACGGTGCAACGACAGCAGCCGGCGAACCACGTTCGTACAACAACCGAGCCGCGCGCAAAAAGAGATCACCCCGTGCGTGCCGTGGCAGGTCATCGAGCAGATAGGTCGCCGCAGACGGATGCCGCAACGCGAAGTCCAGCACCAGACCGGCGTGCGTCATCGCCGAAAGCACCCGAGGCACGACCGCCGGATCGAGCCCGGTCAGCTGACTCACCGTGTCGGCAGCCGCCGAAGACCCCAGCACCGCGAGCGCCAACGCCACCTGCCCGACGAACGGATGACTCCGGTGCACGCACGCCAGGTAGTCCTCGCGCAGAGAAGCAGCGTCTGACACGGCGTGCACCAACAGCGGGTTGCCTCCGGTCACCCGGTGCACCTCCGCAGCGCGCGCGCCGACCAGGAGGGCGGTCTCCGGTTCGCTGAAACCTGCCACTCGAACGCGATGGCAGTGCCGTTCGCGCACCAAACCGGCATGCAACGGCCCCAGCGGGCCGTCGGCTTCGGTCAGCACCAGCATCACCCGCACCCCGCTGATCCGGCGCGCGATGTAGAACAGGCAGTCCAACGACGCGGAGTCGGCGTGCTGGATGTCGTCGACGGCGATCAGCAGTGGCGTGTCGGAGGCGGTGACCAGGCGGCCCAGCTCGTGCAGCTGCACGGGGGACAGCTCGGTCACGCCTAGCGGGACGGGCAGGAGCTGGGACAGCACGCCGAGCGGCAGCCGTTGTTCCGCGGGCGTGCACGTCGCCGTGCCCAACCGCATCCCGGTGGCTGCCGCGATTTCCGCGAAAGTATGAACCAGTTCGGTCTTTCCGGTGCCGACGGGACCGCTCACGAGAGCGACCTGTCCATTTCCGGAAAGGGTTTGTCCCAGCATCGTGCCGAGTAGTTCGAGTTGGTTCGCTCGTCCGATCAACGTCACGAACCCGCGCACGACACCATCAGCGAACGAGGTCGTTCGGAAAGGTGTGATTCACTCGATCGGACGCGGGCGCATTCTGGGGTGGAATAGCTGCGCGCGCAGGTCGTCGACCACTTCCAGCAACTCCTCGGGTTTGTGCGCGGTGCCGAACAGGTAGTGGTCCGGGCGCACCAGCGCGCCCATCTCGCCGGCCTCGGCGAGGAATGGGAGGTACACGTTGTCGACGTCGGCGACCGCACCGTCGGAAGGTGACGCCCAGCCGGGCACCAGCCGGACCACCGACGCGGAGATGTCGCGCAGGAACGCGAGGCGCGACGGCCCGAGCAGGCTCCGCACGTCCTCGGTGGCGAGCAGGACGAAACCGGGGCCGAGCACGTCGTCGAACGGTCCGCGCAGGTCCTGGCTCTGCACGACGGCGGGCGGCAGCAGCAGGCCGGTGTGCGGCGAGCCGGGCTGGTGCACGACACCGCAGGAAAGCCTGCCGGGAAAGGTGCGTTCGAGCTCGTAGCTGTCGAGCAACGCGTCGTGCGCCCGGCTGCGCAGCACCAGATCCAGCTTCCACGCGAGGTTGGCGGCGTCGCGGATGCCGCGGCACAGGTTCACCGGGTGGGCGAGCAGGATCCGGCCGGACCGCCAGCTGTCGGTGCCGTGGAAGCCGTGCTCACCGTCGCAGCCGACCACCCAGGACGACGTGAGCGTCTCACCGCCGATCACGGCCTCGGCGTAGCGGCCGTGGTCGACCAGCAGTGAGGCGGCCTGGCCGGTGATCACCTGCAGGTTCGGCAGGTGGGCCGCGCGGTCGGCCAGGGCAGCGGAGAGCGCATGCCCGTGAAACATCGTGACGGCGGGAACGCGGTGGAATCGCAGCACCGAATTTCCGAATTCCAACGACGTGCCCGGGACGCCGATTCCGGTCAATGCGCGGCTGATGCCCGCGTTCGCCAGGACACGAACGCTCAGCGCGTCCAGCCCGATCACGCGTCGAAACGAGGCGGGCGGCGATAGCGGATCAGCGAGCGTGGTGAGCCAGCCGTGCTGGGCCAGCAGTATTGCCAGCACCTGAGCGGCCGGGCCGTGGCCGACGACCAGCACGTCGGTGTCCGGGCAGGAATGAGCGGATGGTATCGGCATGGCCATCGCCAACTTCCCCTTTGCTCATCGATTGATCCCCGAAATGAGCATGGGTAGAGGATTTCCGGGCGACAACCCGTGTCGAGACGCGCGGGATTCCGCCGGTGGCCAGGGAGGGTCCAGGGGGCCCGGTAGGGGTGGTCTTCAACTTATTGTGGACGTCTTCAACTCGGCGTTGTAGCGTGCGCGCCATGATGCCGCGCCTGCTCGTCACTTCGCTGCTCGTACTGGGGCTCGCCGCGTGCGGGTCCACCTCCGGCACCTCGGAGACGACCACGCCCCCGTCGTCGGACCTGTCCTCGGTCAAGAAGGACGACAAGCTCGCCGCGATGCTCCCGCCCGCGATCGCGTCGGCGGGCAAGCTGCGCGTCGGTTCGAACATCCAGAACCCGCCGAACAACTTCTACGCCGAGGACGGCAAGACCCCGATGGGCTCGGAGGTCGACCTGATCAAGTCGGTCGCGGCGAAGCTCGGCCTGACCGTCGAGCACAGCGACATGGCGTTCAGCTCGCTGATCACCAGCCTCGAGACCGGCCGCGTCGACGTCACGATGGCCGCGATGAACGACACCGCCGAGCGCCAGCAGAAGATCGACTTCGTCGACTACTTCACCTCCGGCATCACGATCATGGTGCAGAAGGGCAACCCGCAGCAGGTCAAGGGCCCGGACGACCTGTGCGGCAAGGGTGTCGCGGTGAACCTCGGCTCCAGCCAGGAGACGTTCGCCAAGGAGCAGAGCACCAAGTGCAAGGCCGCGGGCAAGCCCGAGGTGCAGGTGAGCGTGACCGACAGCGACACCGGCAACCAGAACCAGCTGCGCACCGGCCGCGTCGCCGCGATCCTCAACGACCTGCCGACCGCTGTCTACGTCGCGAAGACCGCCGGTGACGGCAACTTCTTCGAGGTCGTCCCGCTGGCGCCGATCAACGGCGGCCCGTACGGCATCGGCGTGAACAAGCAGAACCCGCAGCTGTCCGAGGCGATCAAGGCCGCGCTGCAGTCGCTGATCGACGACGGCACCTACGAGAAGATCGTGACCGTCTGGGACATCAAGCAGGGCGCCATCACCAAGGCCGCGATCAATGGCAAGTGATCTCCAGGAAGAACTGGCGGTAGTCCCGCTGCGCCACCCCTGGCGGTGGATCAGCGGCGGGATCATCGTCGTCGTCATCGCGGGCCTCGGCTGGGCGATGGCCGAGGCGCAGATCCAGTGGGAGGACGTGCCGGGGTTCTTCACCCACCCCGTCATGCTCGAAGGCCTGCTCAACACCATCGTGCTCGCGGTGGCGGCGCAGGCGGGCGCGATCGTGCTTGGCGTCGTCGTCGCGTTGATGCGGCTGTCGGCGAACCCGGTCGCACGCTGGTTCGCCGTCGGCTACATCTGGCTCTTCCGCGGGCTGCCGGTGCTGCTGCAGATCCTGATCTGGTTCAACCTCGCGCTGATCTTCAAGAACATCAGCATCCCGATGCTGTTCACGGTGCCCACCAACGTGGTCATGACCGCGTTCGTCGCGGCTCTCCTCGGCCTGGGCCTCAACGAGAGCGCGTACATGGCCGAGATCGTCCGCGCGGGCCTGTCCAGCGTCGACGAAGGCCAGACCGAGGCGGCGAAATCGATCGGCATGACGCCGCTGACCACGTTGCGCCGAGTCGTGCTGCCGCAGGCGATGCGCGTGATCATCCCGCCGACCGGCAACAACTTCATCAACATGATCAAGGGCACCTCGATGGCGTCGGTGATCGCGTTCACGGAGCTCATCCACGCCGCGAACAACATCGCCTCGCGCAACCTGGAGATCATGGAGACCCTGTTCGCCGCCGCGGCCTGGTACCTGGTGATGGTGTCGCTGGCGTCCGTCGGGCAGCACTACCTGGAGCGTGCGTATGGCCCTCGTTGAGTCGATTGGCGTCCGCAAGTCGTTCGGCCACACCGAGGTGCTCAAGGGCATTGACCTGAGCGTCGAACGCGGCGAGGTCGTCTGCCTGCTCGGTCCGTCCGGTGCGGGTAAGTCGACGTTCCTGCGCTGCGTGAACCACCTGGAGACCATCGACGCCGGCCGGATCTGGGTCGACGGTGTGCCGGTCGGGTTCCGTTCCGCCAACGGCAAGCTCTACGAACTGCGTGAAGGCGACGTCGCCGCTCAGCGCCGTGACGTCGGCATGGTGTTCCAGCGCTTCAACCTGTTCCCGCATCGCACGGCGTTGGAGAACATCATGGAGGGCCCCGTCCAGGTGCTGCGCCGCGACCGGGCCACCGTTCGCGCGGAGGCGTTGGCGCTGCTGGAACGGGTGGGGCTGCAGGAGAAGGCGTCCGCGTACCCGGCGCAGCTCTCCGGTGGCCAGCAGCAACGTGTTGCGATCGCGCGCGCTCTGGCGATGAAGCCGAAGCTGATGCTGTTCGACGAGCCCACGTCAGCACTCGACCCGGAGCTCGTCGGCGAGGTGCTGGACGTGATGACCGGACTGGCCCGTGACGGCATGACGATGATCGTCGTGACCCACGAGATCGGCTTCGCCCGCTCGGTGGCCGACCGCGTCGTCTTCCTCGTCGACGGCGCCGTCGTCGAGACCGGTACCCCCTCCGACGTCCTGGACAATCCGCAGCAGCCGCGCACACAACAGTTCCTCGCAAAGGTGCTCTAAGTTGATCGACTCCTCGTACCTCGCCCAGTTCCGTGAACCGGAGGGGTACCTCGACTTCGCCCGCTTCGGCCCGCCGTCGATCCCGGTGGTGTCCGCGACCTCGCGTCTGATGGAACAGGCCGCATTGGCCGGTCCATCCACAGTGGACACGCTCATGCGAGAGGAACAACGGGTGAAGGCCGCCGTCGCGCGGTTGTGTTCCTCCGACACCGACCACGTGGCGCTGGTGCCGAACACGTCGATCGGCCTGTTCCAGGCTGCCTTCGGGTTGTCCGGCACGGTGATGTACTCGGCCTCGGAGTTCCCGGCCAACACCTACCCGTGGGTGCGTGCGGGCCTGCCGTCGATCGTGCTCGACGGCCCGGTGGCGCCCGCTGCGGCCGCTGTCGCTTTGACACCAGAGGTTTCCGCGCTATCAGTGTCCGCTGTGGACTTCCGGACCGGGTACCGCGCGGACCTGGCGGCGTTGCGCGAGGTCGTGGGCGACCGGCTGCTGATCGTGGACGGCATCCAGGGCTTCGGCGTGGTCGACGAACCGTGGGAGCTCGCCGACGTGCTCGTGGTCGGCGGCCAGAAGTGGTTGCGCGCAGGCTGGAGCACCGGTTTCGTCGTGCTGTCGGACCGCGCGTTGGAACGGTTGAAGCCAGTCCTGTCCGGGTGGACCGGGGCGGTGGACGCGGGTCTGTTCGACGACTCCGTGCATGCTCCGGCTGCTGATGCCGCCGCGTGGAACATCACCAACCTCTCCCCGGTCGTGTCCGGCGCGTTCGCGGAGGCGTTGGAGCTCGTCGAACTCGCCGGCGTCCAGGCTTTGGACACGGCGGTGTCCGAGGTGGTCGCGGAGTTGGAAGAGATCGTGCTGTTGTCCGGCGGTAAGATCGTTTCCGCACGTGAGCGCCGCGCCGGGATCCTCGCGTTCACCATGCCCGAGGCGGCTTCGGTGGTGGGGGAGGCGCTGAACTCCTTCGGCGTCACCGCGACCGTGCGTCCCGAGCACGTCCGCTTGTCCCCGCACGCCACGACTTCGCGCGGAACGCTGGAGCGCGTTCGCGCGGCGTTGAAGTCGTTGTCCGGATCCTCGGTTTCCCAGGTTCCTGCGGCGTTGTCGGCGTTGATGCCCACCGTCGACAGCCTCGCGTCGGCGCTGGGACCGGACACCGAGGTGGTCTTGCACGATCTTTCGCGGCTGCCGAACTCGATCGTTGCGATCGCCGGTTCGTTGACCGGGCGGCAGGTGGGTGGGCCGATGACCGACCTGTTGCTGGGGTTGGTGCGGCGGGGCACCACGACCGACATGCCCGGCTACGAGACCTACGCGCCTGATGGGCGTGCGATCTGGTCGTCGACGACGTTCGTGCGCGATGCCACCGGTGTCGCCGTGGGCTGCTTGTGCGTCAACAAACTGGGCACGCACGAGGCTTCCGGGCCGGTCGAGTCGTTCCCGCAGGACGTGGACACGCTCCAACGCGTGCTCGTCGAGAAGGCGATCTCCGACGTCGGCGTGCCGGTCGAGCTCATGAAGAAGGTGCACAAGTCGCAGGTGGTGCGGGTGCTGGACGAGGCCGGGTTCTTCCTGATCCGGGACTCGGTGGACCACCTCGCGGGTGTCCTGGAGGTCACCCGCTACACGATCTACAACTACCTCAACGCGAGCCGAGCCAGCTGATCAGCGCGCTCCAGGTGGGGGCGGAGAACGCGAGGACATCGCTCGCGTTCTTCGAGTCCCGCACGTAAGCGCCTTGCGCCAGTGACACCTCCACACAGTCGCCAGATCCGCTGGCGCTGCTGAACGTGCTCTTACGCCAGATCCGTTCCCGGGCCATCGGTGTCCTCTCGAAGTGCGCTGATGTACTCCATCAGCTTGCTCCGAGATTGTTCCGCATCCAAGGCCACGGCATCCAGTCGCTCGAACAGCCTCCCGATTCGTGCGACAGCTCGGCTGTCCTGCGCGAAAACCTCGGCCAGGTTGGTCTCGCTGTACACGACCGGTGCAGCCTTCTCGAACTTGTACAGCGTGCATTTCGAGTGATGGGCAGTGCCCTTGGCGCTCGCGGGGACGACCCGGAGGACGTGTGTCTTGAAGAGAAGACGCAGGTACTGGTCCTCCATGAGCGCGGCGTCGCCCAGCCTGGTCCGCAGGGCGAGTTCGTGCACGTAGAACACGCATTCCGGCCGGTTCAGCCGCCTCAGAACGGTCTGCCGTTCCATCCGGGCGCGGACGTACTTCTCGATGTCCTCCGGCGCCTCGATGCCGCCCTCTGTGAGCAATTCGCGCGCGTAACCCTCTACTTGCAGAAGGCCGGGCGGCGTCAGCACGTCGTAGCTGATGATCTTTGTGGCCATTGATTCGGTCATGGTGAGAGTGCGCAGATTGTCGGGCATCTGAGCGAAGTACGGGTCGAAGGCGTTGTGGTAGCGGCGTCGGAAGTCGTCGAAGAACTCGATGTCCTTGCCGCACGCGGTGAGGTACTGGGCGATGTCGATCTCGCTGGCTTTGGCTTTGCCGTGCTCGATGTTGGAGACTTTGCTTGGATCCCAACCAAGCTGGATGGCGAAGTGGCGGCCGTTCAACGTGGAGTACGTCTCGCGCAACAGCCTCAGTTCGTCGCCGAGGTCCCTGCTGTAGGCGGTGGAAGTGGTAGCGGTCATGTCGTCGACGCTATGGCTTGTTTTTGGTCCACGAAACTGACTCGTTCGGGTGAAAACGCTCCCGGTCCCGGTTCGCGATCCGGTTGAGTCGCGGATGTTTCCATCGTCTTACATCTTCCGCAGCGGACATCTGGCGTTTACCGTCACCTTACGTGGGAGCGCTCTCACGATGTTGTCCCGGTTTCCCTGCTGGAGGTGGCACTCGCGTGAGTCGGAGTCTTGGAATCCGTCGCCGGTGGCAGGCTGGACTAGCCGCCATAGCCCTTGCTGTCTCGTCTTTGACCTCGTCCGGCATCGCTTCGGCGGCGGACGATTACACGCAAAACGTCACGTCCGTGAACGCGAGCCAGGCTCAGATCAACTTCACACCGACGACCCCTGCGTTATACGTCGATGTGCACTACTTGATCACCGGGCAGTCGCAGCAGAACTTCCGCATGACCAACCACGCCGGGGTGTGGCAGAAGACCGTCAGCTCGCCTGTCCGCCGGCACGTCAGATCGAGTACTGGTTCACCTACGAGAAGAGCGGCCCGCAGTACGACACGCCGCACTTCAACTACACCCACGGCGGCGCGCCAACACCGGTAGCCACACCGACGTTCAGCCCGCCAGGCGGCACGTACTCCGACGACGCAGACCGTGACGATCGCGACCGCGACGTCAGGCGCCACCATCCGCTACACGGTGGACGGCTCTACGCCGACCGCGAGCTCGCCGCTGTACTCCGGGCCGATCACCGTGCCCACCACCAGGACGGTCAACGCGATCGGCATCAAGTCCGGTCTCGCGAACTCGGCCGTGGCCAGCGCCACCTACACGATCGGCACGTCGCCGGGCTGCCCGACCCAGTCCGACACACCCGAACTTCGGGCCGAACGCGCGGATCTTCGACCCGGCATGTCCGCGCGACGATCCAGGCGCAGCTCGACGCCGACTTCAACAAGCAGAAGGACACGCTGACCGCGCAGTTGCGCCGAGCGCCGGGTCGCGCACCTGTTCAAGCCCGGCACCTACAACGGCTCCACGACAACGTCGGCTTCTACACCTCGGTCGCCGGCCTCGGCCAGAACCCGGACGACGTCATGATCAACGGTGACATCACCGTCGACGCGTTCAACGCCTCCGACAAGGGCGTCGCGCTGCAGAACTTCTGGCGCTCGGCGGAGAACCTGGCGGTCAACCCCGCCGGCGGCACCGAACCGCTGGGCGGTCGCGCAGGCCGCGCCGTTCCGCCGGATGGACGTCCGCGGCAACCTGGCGCTGTACCCGGCGAGCTACGGCTTCGCCAGCGGCGGCTACATCGCCGACACGAAGGTGTCCGGCCAGACGGCGTCGATCTCCCAGCAGCAGTGGTACACCAGGGACTCGAACTTCGGCAGCTGGGCCGGCGGCGTGTGGAACATGGTGTTCTCCGGTTCACCGGGCGCGCCGGCGAACACGTTCCCCAACCCGCCGGAGACGACGCTGGCGACCACCCCGGTCTCGCGCGACGTGCCCTACCTCTACGTCGACGGCACCGGCAAGTACCGGGTGTTCCTGCCCTCGCTGCGCACCAACGCGTCCGGCGCCGAGCTGGGCGAACGGCAGCACCCCGGGCACGTCGCTGCCGATGAGCCAGTTCTACGTGGTCAAGGCGGGCGACACCGCCTCGACGATCAACGCCGCGCTGGCGAGCGGCTGCAACCTGTTCTTCACGCCCGGCGTCTACCACCTCAACCAGACGCTGAACGTGACCAGGCCGAACACCGTCGTGCTCGGCATCGGCTACCCGACGTTCGTCCCGGACAACGGCGTCAACGCGATGCAGGTCGCCGACGTCGACGGCGTGCGGATCAAGGGCCTGCTGTTCGACGCCGGCACCACCAACTCGCCAGGCGCTGCTGACCGTCGGCCCGTCCGGCTCGTCGGCGAGCCACGCGGCGAACCCGACCACGATCCAGGACGTGTTCTTCCGCATCGGCGGCGAGATCGCGGGCAAGGCCACCAACAGCCTGATCGTCAACAGCAACAACACGATCATCGACCACATCTGGGCCTGGCGCGCCGACCACGGCAACGCCGGCACCTGGGGCTGGACGCAACACCGCCGACACCGGCGTGATCGTCAACGGCAACAACGTGCTGGCGACCGGCCTGTTCGTCGAGCACTACCAGAAGTACCAGGTGATCTGGAACGGCCAGGGCGGCAGGACGATCTTCTTCCAGAACGAGATGCCCTACGACGTGCCGAACCAGGCGGCCTGGATGAGTCCGACGGGCGTCAACGGCTACGCCGCGTACAAGGTCGGCGCCAACGTCACCACGCACGAGGCGTGGGGGCTCGGCAGCTACTGCTTCTTCAACGTCAACCCGGCGGTGAACGCCTACCACGCGTTCGAGGTGCCGAACACCCCAGGCGTGCGGTTCCACAACCTGCTGACCGTCTCGCTCAACTACCAGGGAACCATCACCCACGTCATCAACGACGCGGGTGCGGTGACACCTCCGGGAACAGTGCCGGTGAACGTCGTCAACTACCCGTAGTTTTGGTCAATGGCACGCTGCTTGTGCATGATGCGTGCCATGCCGATCGAGCGTGGCCCCGAGTTCGCTGAATTCTGGACGGAGCGGCACCTGTGCACGCTGTCCACCGTCCGTGCGAACGGCACCCCTCAGGTGGTGCCAGTCGGGGTCACGCTCGATCGCGATAACGGCATCGCGCGCATCATCACGCACGGCGCTTCGTGGAAGGTCAAGCACGTCCGCAAGGCCGGGTACGCCGCGGTGTGCCAGGTGGACGGTCGCCGGTGGTCCACGTTGGAGGGACCGGCGGTGGTCCGGGACGACGCGGAGTCCGTCGAGGACGCTGTGCGGCGGTATGCGGAGCGGTATCGGCAGCCTCGGGTGAACCCGGAGCGCGTGGTCATCGAGATCCAGGTGCAGCGTGTCACCGGCACCGTCTGACGTCGTCGTGGTCGGCATCGGCGCCGACGGGTGGGATGGACTGTCTCCCGCCGCGCAGGCCGCCGTGGGGCGAGCTGAGGTGCTGATGGGCAGCCAGCGGCAGCTCGACCTGGTGCCGGGCGACTTCGAACGCGTCGCGTGGCCGTCGCCGCTGGTGCCCGCGTTGCCCGCGCTGTTCGAGAAGTACCGGGACGTGTGCGTGCTCGCCTCCGGCGACCCCATGTTCCACGGCATCGGCACGACGCTCGTCCGGATGCTTCGAGAGCGCGTCACGGTCATTCCGCACCCGTCGTCGGTGTCGCTGGCGGCGGCGCGGCTGGGGTGGGCGCTGAACGAGGTCGAGGTCGTGAGCCTGGTCGGGCGGTCGCCTGACCTGCTGCGACCCGCGTTGACCCCGGGTCGTCGCGTGCTTGTGCTGGGTGGGATCCTTCCTCGGTTGCCGAGCTGGCCGGGGAGATCACCGTGCTGGAGCAGCTCGGCGGACCTGCTGAGCGGGTGTACCGGTGGGCCGGGGAGATCGCGGACCCGCTGTCGATCATCGCGATCGAGTACAGCGGCAACGGGTACTCGCGGGTGCCCGGTTTGCCGGATGACGCGTACGAGAGTGACGGGCAGCTGACCAAACGAGAGGTGCGGGCGATCTCTGTGTCGACGCTGGCGCCGTTGCCCGGACAGCTCCTGTGGGACGTGGGCGCCGGGTCGGGTTCGATCGGGATCGAGTGGGCGCGGACGCATTCGACGTGCCGGGTGATCGCTGTGGAGCAGGACGCCGAACGTGCTTCGCGGATCACCCTGAACGCGGCTCGGCTCGGTGTGCCAGGGATTGAGGTCCACATCGGACGGGCGCCGGAAGCGTTGGCGGGGCTGGAGACGCCGGACGCGATCTTCATCGGTGGCGGGCTGACCGTGCCCGGCGTCGTGCAGGCGTGCTGGGACGCGCTGCGGGACGGCGGGCGGCTCGTGGTGAACGCGGTGACACTGGAGTCCGAGGCCGTGGTGGCGCAGTGGTACGCCAAGCTCGGCGGGGACCTGGTGCGGATCGCGGTCAACCGCGGGTCTGCGGTCGGTGGGTTCACCGGGTGGCGGCCGCACATGCCGGTGACGACGTGGAGTGTGACCAAGTGACCGTGCATTTCATCGGGGCCGGGCCCGGTGCCGCCGACCTGATCACGGTTCGGGGGCGCGATCTGATCGCCGCCTCGCCTGTTTGCCTGTACGCCGGGGCTTTGGTGCCGGTGGAGTTGTTGGACTATTGCCCTGAGGGCGCGCGCAAGATCGACACGGCGTCGTTGACGTTGGACGAGATCGTTGCCGAGCTGGCTGCAGCTGCTGAGCAGGGGCTTGATGTGGCGCGGCTGCACTCCGGGGATCCGGCGGTGTTCAGCGCGATGGCCGAGCAGATGCGGCGGTTGGACGCGTTGGGCATTGCCTACGACGTCACGCCGGGGGTGCCCGCGTTCGCCGCCGCGGCTGCGTCGTTGCAGCGCGAGCTGACCGTGCCGGGGGTGGGGCAGACGGTGATCCTGACCCGGACCTCGCAGCGCGCGACGCCGATGCCCGCCGGTGAGGACCTGGACACGTTGGGCCGCAGCCACGCCACGATGGTGCTGCACCTGGCCGTGCAGCGGATCGAGAACGTGGTCGCCGAACTGGTGCCGAACTACGGCGCGGACTGTCCGGTCGCCGTGGTGGCGTATGCCAGTCGTGAGGATGAGGTTGTGTTGCGCGGGACGTTGGACGACATCGCCGCCCAGGTGCAGGCGGCCGGGATCAAGCGGACCGCGGTGATCATCGTGGGCGGTGTGCTGGGGGCGACGCAGTTCCCGGACAGCCACCTCTACTCGTCGGCTCGCGCCCGATGATCCTGATCCTGGGTGGCACGGGCGAGGCCCGTGAGCTCGCTTCGCAGCTCGTCGAGCGTTCGATGTCGGTCGTCTCGTCGCTGGCCGGGCGGGTCAGCGACCCCCGGCTGCCGGTCGGCGAGGTTCGGGTCGGCGGCTTCGGTGGGGTCGAAGGGCTCGTGGAATGGCTGTGGGTCAACGACATCCACGCCGTCGTCGACGCCACGCACCCGTTCGCGCGGCAGATCACCTCGCACGCTTTCGAGGCGTGTTCGTTGCTGGACCTGCCGTTTCTGGTGCTGCGGAGGCCGGGGTTCGAGCCGCGGGACGGTTGGCACTGGGTGGACAGCGTCGCCGAGGCCGCTGTGAACCTGCCCGGCTCGCGGGTCTTCCTGACGACCGGACGGCAGGATCTCGCCTCGTTCGAGGGGTGCTCGCAGTGGTTCCTGGCGCGGATGGTCGAACCGCCCGCGCCGCCGATGCCGTCGCGGATCGAGGTGCTGCTGTCGCGCGGGCCGTTCACTGTGGACGGTGAGCTGGAGCTGATGCGGTCGCGGGAGATCGACGTGCTCGTCACCAAGGACAGCGGTGGCGAGATGACGTCGGCGAAGCTGGAGGCCGCACGTCAGCTGGACCTCCCGGTCGTGATCGTGCGTCGGCCACCGCTCCCACCGGCATCGACGGTCTCCACCGTCGATGCCGCGGTCGCCTGGCTGCGCTCGGTGTGACTTTCGCATTCGTCGTCCTTGAGCGAAAAGCACGTTCGTACGGCCTGTTCGTACGAACGTGCCTTTCGCTCAGTATCCAAAGTTGCCTGGGTCACGAGCCCGGACCGGATCGCTTCCGTACGGAACGAAAAGCGCGTTCGCGTCATCTAGCGGCACAAACGTCACGTTCGCGCCATCGAGCCTTGTGGTGCGAACGTGACGTTCAGGCCATCTAGCGGACCGAACGTGCATTTCGCTCCATAGACGACCTGGCGATATGTGGAGGTCAGGTCGTCGGGTAGCGGCGGGGCGTGAACACGACGCCCTGAGCCGTGACGACGGTCTGGGATGAGCCGATGATCAGCAGGCAGCGCATGTCGATGGTGGCCGGGTCGAGGTCCGCGAGGGTGAGCACCCGGATTTCTTCCTCGGGGCCGCCGACGTCGCGGCCGACGACCACGGGCGTTTCCGGTGCACGGTGCTGCAGCAGCAGGTCACGCATCTCCGCGACCTGGTGAGTGCGGGCCTTGGACGCCGGGTTGTAGATCGCGATCACCAGGTCGGCCTTGGCGGTGGCTTCGAGCCGTTCGGCGATGACATCCCACGGCTTGAGGCGATCGCTCAGCGAGATCACCGCGTAGTCGTGGCCGAGCGGGGCACCGGCCTTGGCTGCCACGGCGTTCGCCGCCGTCACGCCGGGGATGATCCGTACCGGCACGTCCTGGTGTTCCGCGGCGACTTCCAGCACGGCTGTGGCCATCGCGAAGACGCCTGGATCGCCCGACGACACCACGGCGACCCGTGCGCCCTTGCGGGCCAGGTCCAGCGCGAACGCCGCTCGTTCGGACTCGACCTGGTTGTTCGAGGCGTGCTTCTTCTGGCCGGGGCGGTCCGGGAGCCGGTTGAGGTAGGTGGTGTAGCCGACGAGCTCGTCGGCGGCTTCGAGCTCCTGGCGTGCTTCCGGCGTGAGCCATTCCCGCGCGCCCGGCCCGAGGCCCACGACGATGACCTCGCCCTTGGGTTTCGCGGGTTTGGAGTGGCTGGGGAGCAGCGCCAGCGAGAAGTACGGGACCGAGTCGGGGTCGACGTCCGCCAGTGGTGAGGTGCGCTGGCGGCCGGTCGTGGCGCGCTCGACGTACCAGGCGCCGTCCAGCCTTCCTGCCTTTTCGAGTGCCTCCCGAACGCCGCCGAACGTGCGGCCCAGCTTGAGGATCGCGGCCGAGTCGGTGTCGGCGAGCCTGGCCGCGAGCTCGGCGGGCGGCAGGGTGCCGGGGAGGATCGTGAGTACCTCGTCGCGTTCGACCAGCGGCGTTCCGAGGACGGCCGAAGCGCCGCTCACGGACGTCACGCCCGGCACGACCTCCCACTCGTAGCGGTCTTTCAGCCGCTTGTGCATGTGCATGTACGAGCCGTAGAAGAACGGGTCGCCCGCGGCGAGCACGACGACGACGCGGCCCGCGTCGAGGTGCGCGGCGAGCGTGGCCGCGGCCTCCTCGTAGAACGCGTCGATCTCGCCCTGGTAGTCGTCCGTGTCCTCGGTCGTCACCGGGTAGACCAGCTGTTCCATGATCTGGCCCTCGCGGAAGTACGGCGCCGCAATGGTTTTGGCTACCGAACGGCCGTGCCGGGCGCTGTGGAACGCGACCACGTCGGCCTCGTTGATCAGGCGCGCGGCCTTGACCGTCACGAGTTCCGGGTCGCCCGGACCCAGGCCGACGCCGTAGAGCTTGCCCGTCATTCTTCCTCGCTCGCGATCGCATTGATGGCTGCCGCCGTCATGGCACTGCCGCCCCGGCGTCCGCGCACCACGAGGTGCTCCAGATCCGTTGCGGCCAAAGCTTCTTTCGACTCCGCCGCCCCGATGAACCCGACCGGGATCCCCAGCACCGCGGCCGGCCTCGGCGCGCCCGCGTTGATCAGGTCGATCAGGTGGAACAGTGCCGTCGGGGCGTTGCCGATCGCGATCACCGCATCCTCGAACCGGTCTTGGAGCAGCTCCAACGCCGCCGCGCTGCGCGTGTTGCCCAGTTCTGCGGCGAGTGCCGGTGTGCGCGGGTCCTGCAGGTAGCACAGGACTTCGTTGTCCGCGGGCAGGCGGCGGCGGGTCACGCCGGACGCGACCATGTTGGCGTCACACAGGATCGGGGCGCCGTTGCGCAACGCGGCGCGGGCGTTGCGCACGACGTCGGGGGAGTACGCGACGTCCTGCGGCAGGTCCGTCATGCCGCAGGCGTGGATCATCCGCACGACGACCCTGGCGACGTCCTCGGGGAACCGGGTGAGGTCCGATTCCGCGCGAATGGTGGCGAAGGACTGGCGGTAGATCTCCGCGCCGTCCCTGATGTACTCCGTCAACTGATCTCCTGGTAGCCGTCGCCGGTCGCGACGAACTCGATCACATCACCGGCCGGGCGGCCACATCGGCGGTCACACCCCGACCAGTGCACCGCACCGGAAATGTCAGACCTGCTCGTTAGAATTGAAATTGGGGGTACCCGGCCAGACTCGTGTGTGTGGTGTGCCGCATCGGTGTCGTGTGTGCGGGGCCCAGCGTCGAGCCAGGCGCGCGCGTCGGCCCGTACGTCAGAGAGCGATTTCGCGCATCCAGGCTGGCCAGTGCAGGCGCTCACGCCGTGCCAGGGGGACGAGGGGTCGGTGATCAGGCCGGTCGTGTCCGTGCCCGCAGGGACGACCAGGCCGCGCCACGGCGTCAGCCGCACCGGCACACCGGCGAGAAGCCGCGCGTCCAGCCGGCCCAGCGGCACGCCCGGAGTCGTCGGCGAAGGTGCGACCGGCGTCACAGCGGTCATGACGAACGAGCCTGAAGAAACCCCGAAGTGCTCGGTGATCTTCCGCACACCGTCGTCCACTTCGGACAGCCGCCACGCGTCCCCGCGCATCTTCTGGAACAGCCGCGCAGCCCGCACCACCGCTTCGACCGGGTCGTCGACCCGCACTCCGGTATCGATTCCGGCGAGCAGCAGGACGTCGCCGACCAGCCCGATGTCGCCGCCGAGGCCGCTCACCGCACCGCCGACCGTGACCAGGAAACGCCCAGGCAGCGAGGCCAGCAGGGGGTCCGCGCACAACGCGCGATCCAGCGCGTCGACCAGCGCCTGGTTGTCCTCCAGCGGTGCCGCGATGATGTTGCGGATCCGCTCGTGCGTGTCCGACGGCAACAGCCCCGCCGCACGCAGCCGCGCGCCCAGCTCCAGGCCGTCCGCGAGCCCCCTGATCTGGAGGTTCGCCCGCGAGGTCAGCTCCAGCGAGCCGTCGCCGAGCTCCAGCGCCGCCATCCGCACGACGTCCCACTGAGCAGCCGGAAGAGTGCCGCCGGGGACCCGGATGCGAGCCAGACCACCGTCGGCCGCGGGGTGCAGCTCGACGGCGCCGGGGCAGGCGTCCGGGTGAGTACGCATAGGTCGGACTGTAACCCGCCGGTTAGGGTGAGCCCGAACGACGAAGCGCAGGAGGAAGCCGGTGTGAATCCGGCGCGGTCCCGCCACTGTGACCAGGGCCAGTATTGATCTTTTCTGGATCTCTGGGAGTCAGGAACTCCGCTTCCGAGTCACCCGCAATTTGGGGCGAGGACCCCACGAGGGATGGAGCCTGCGTGATCCTGCTGCTGTCGACCTCCGACACCGACCTGCTGTCCGCACGTGCGTGCGGCGCCGAGTACCGGCTCGCCAACCCGGCGCGAACGACCGTCGACGACCTGCCCGCGCTCGTGGAGGGCGTCGACCTGGTCGTCGTGCGCATCCTCGGCGGCCGCCGGATGTGGGAGGAAGGGCTCGACTGGCTGCTCGCCGCCAACCTCCCCGTCGTGGTGCTCGGCGGTGAACAGGCGCCGGACGCGGCGTTGATGGAGCTGTCGACGGTGCCCGGCGGCGTGTGCGCCGAGGCCCACCTCTACCTGGCGCACGGCGGACCGGCGAACCTCGCCGAGTTGCACAAGTTCCTCGAAGACACGGTTCTGCTGACCGGTCACGGGTTCGAGAAGCCGACCGCCACTCCGACCTGGGGCGTTCTGGAGCGCGACCACGAAGCGACTGGCCCGACGGTCGCGGTGCTCTACTACCGCGCGCATCACGTGGCCGGGAACACGGCGTTCGTGCACGCGCTGTGCGACGCGATCGAGGCCAAGGGCGGCAGGCCGCTGCCGGTGTACTGCTCGTCGTTGCGCACCGCCGAACCCGACCTGCTGGACACCCTGCGGCAGGCCGACGCGCTGGTCGTGACGGTGCTCGCCGCCGGTGGCACGAACCCCGCCGCCGCGTCCGCCGGTGGTGACGACGACGCGTGGGACGTCGGCGCGCTGGCCGCGCTCGACGTGCCGATCCTGCAGGGGTTGTGCCTCACGTCGAGCCGTGAGACGTGGGACGAGAACGACGACGGACTGTCTCCTTTGGACACCGCGACCCAGGTGGCGATCCCGGAGTTCGACGGCCGGATCATCACGGTTCCGTTCTCGTTCAAGGAGATCGACGAGGACGGGCTCACCGTCTACGTGGCCGACCCGGAACGGGCGCTGCGCGTCGCGGGCATCGCCACCAGGCATGCGCGGCTGCGCCACATTCCGGTGCAGGATCGCAAGATCGTCGTGATGCTGTCGGCGTACCCGACGAAGCACAGCAGGATCGGCAACGCGGTCGGCCTGGACACGCCCGCGTCGACCGTGCGGTTGCTGAAAGCCATGCGGGAGCACGGTTACGACATCGGCGACGAGCTGCCGGGCGTGGCGGAGCTGGACGGCGACGCGTTGATCCACGCGTTGATCGCCGCCGGTGGCCAGGACGCGGACTGGCTGACGCAGGAACAGTTCGAGAGCAACCCGGTGCGCATCACCGCGGCCGAATATCGGACGTTCTACGAGACGCTGCCCGACGGCTTCCGTGAGTCGATGCAGGAGCACTGGGGTGAGGCGCCGGGCGAGCTGTTCGTCGACCGCAGCAGGTCCAAGGACGGCGAGATCGTGCTGGCGGCGCTGCAGTCCGGCAACGTCGCGGTCATCGTCCAGCCGCCGCGCGGGTTCGGCGAGAACCCGATCGCGATCTACCACGACCCGGACCTGCCGCCGTCGCACCACTACCTCGCGGCCTACCGCTGGATCGAGTCGAACTTCAAGGCCGACGCGGTGGTGCACGTCGGCAAGCACGGCAACCTGGAATGGTTGCCGGGCAAGACCGTCGGCATGTCGGCGTCCTGCGGCACCGACGCCGCTTTGGGTGACCTGCCGCTGGTGTACCCGTTCCTCGTCAACGACCCCGGCGAGGGCACGCAGGCCAAGCGCCGTGCGCACGCGACGCTGGTCGACCACCTGGTGCCGCCGATGGCCCGCGCGGACAGCTACGGCGACATCGCGCGGCTGGAGCAGCTGCTCGACGAGTACGGCAACATCTCCGCGATGGACCCGGCCAAGTTGCCGGCGGCCCGCGCGCAGATCTGGACGTTGATCCAGGCCGCGAAGCTCGACCACGACCTCGGCCTCGAGGACCGGCCGCACGAGGCGGAGTTCGACGAGTTCATCCTGCACGTCGACGGCTGGCTGTGCGAGGTCAAGGACGTACAGATCCGCGACGGCCTGCACATCCTCGGCCAGGCGCCGGAAGGCTCGGTGCGGGTGAACCTGGTGCTCGCGATGCTGCAGGCACGGCAGATGTGGGGCGGCCAGGTCGCCGCGCTGCCCGGTCTGCGCGAGGCGCTCGGGCTCACGACGACCACCCGCGAGGACACGGACGCCGTCGAGGAACAGGCGCGAGTCCTCGTCCAGGCCATGGAAGACGCCGGCTGGGATCCGTCGGCGGCCGCGGGTCTGCACGAATCCGTTGACGTGCAGAAGATTCTGGAGTTCGCGGCACTGGAAGTGGTGCCGCGGCTCGCGCGCACCACGGACGAGATGACGAACGTGCTGCACGCGCTGGACGGCGGTTACATCCCGGCCGGGCCGTCGGGTTCGCCGTTGCGCGGCCTCGTGAACGTGCTGCCGACCGGCCGCAACTTCTACTCGGTCGACCCGAAGGCCATCCCGTCGCGCCTCGCGTGGGAGACCGGCCAGGCGATGGCCGACTCGTTGCTGCAGCGCTACCGCGACGAGAACGACGGCGAATGGCCGCCGTCGGTCGGCCTCTCGGTGTGGGGCACGTCCGCGATGCGCACCGCGGGCGACGACATCGCCGAGGTGTTCGCGCTGCTGGGCGTGCGGCCCGTGTGGGACGACCAGTCGCGCCGCGTCACCGGACTCGAAGTGATCCCGATCGACGAACTGGGCCGGCCGCGCATCGACGTGACCGTCCGGATCTCCGGGTTCTTCCGCGACGCCTTCCCGCACGTCGTGTCCCTTATGGACGATGCCGTGCAGCTGGTGGTCGGCCTGGACGAGCCCGCGGACCAGAACTACGTGCGGGCGCACACTCTCAAGGACTTCGAGGAACACGGCGATCAGCGCAGGGCCACGCTGCGGATCTTCGGTTCCAAGCCGGGCGCGTACGGCGCGGGCGTGCTGCCGTTGATCGACAGCCGCAACTGGCGTGACTCCTCGGACATCGCCGAGGTCTACGCCGTGTGGGGCGGCTTCGCCTACGGCCGTGGCGTCGACGGTATCGCGGCGCGCGGGGACATGGAGTCGGCGTACCGGCGGATCGCGGTGGCGGCCAAGAACATCGACACCCGCGAGCACGACATCGCCGACTCGGACGACTACTTCCAGTACCACGGCGGCATGGTCACCATGGTCAAGGCGCTGACGGGCAAGGCACCCGCCGCGTACGTCGGCGACAGCACGCGTCCGGAGGCGGTGCGGACGCGGACGTTGACGGAGGAGACCTCACGGATCTTCCGTGCCCGCGTGGTGAACCCGCGCTGGATCGGCGCGATGCGGCAGCACGGCTACAAGGGCGCGTTCGAGCTGCAGGCGACGGTCGAGTACCTGTTCGGCTACGACGCCACGACCGGCGTGGTCGCCGACTGGATGTACGAGAAGCTGACCGAGTCGTACGTGCTGGACCCGGAGACCCGGAAGTTCCTGCAGACGTCGAACCCGTGGGCGTTGCACGGCATCGCCGAGCGGCTGCTGGAGGCGGCGGAGCGCAAGATGTGGGAGCACCCGGAGCAGTCCACTTTGGACGCTCTGCGGGCCACGTACCTGGAGACCGAGGGCGACCTGGAGGACGGCGCCTGAGTGCGAGCGTGAGGAGGGCGGCCGGAAGTGCGTCCTCCTCACCTTTTGGTGTGCTGACCTGCCGAGTGGAGACACTCTGCTGCGTTCGTCCGTTTGGCGCTGTGGCGTGAGTTGTTCGTTAAGTAACGTCGTCAACTGCATGCGCTGGACGGCCTAACGGCGGTGGGGGCCGCTGACGTCCTGCGGTGGACCTGGGGGTTCCGTGCGGCGTTCACGTGAGTTCAGTCTGCCCAAAAAACTTCTGGCCCTGTCCTCGATCACCGCTCTCGTGGTGGTCGGGCTACCTGCGGGGTCGCCGATCAACCGCCCTGGCAAGCTTCCAGATCTGGGCTTTGCCAGTCTCGTGCAGTCGATCGGCGGCTGGTTCGCCGGACGTGCGGAGGCGGAGCCGAGACAACAGCAGCAGCAGGCGCCCGAGCCGCCCAAGCGCGTTCGTGAGCTGGCAGAGCGACGCACGCCGTCGCTGCGTGTGTTCCAGATGTCGAACGGCCAGGTCGAAGCGGAGTTCTCGCCGACCCCGAAGGCGTTCAAGGACGCACAGGGCCGGTGGCAGGACATCGACCGCACAGTGCGCGAGAAGCCTCGTGACGGCTACCGGTTCGTCAACGACACCAACGGTTTCACCAGTCTGTTCGGTGACAGGTCCGACAAGCTCGCCCGGTTCGAGCTGGGGGACAAGCGGATCGCGCTGGGCATCGACCGTCCCGCGACCGGTGTCACGCCGAAGGTCGAGAAGGACAAAGTCGTCTATCGGGGTGCGTTCGACGGCGCCGATCTGGAGTACCAGGTCACGGGCGACGCACTGAAGGAACGGATCGTCCTGGCCAAGGCGCCCAAGGACGCGAGCTGGCGGTTCACGCTGGACCTGGCCGGAGTGAGCGCGCGGGCGCTGCCGAACGGTGCGATCGGGTTCTTCGAGAACCCAGACGGTCCTCCGGTTTTCACGATGCCGAAGCCGTTCATGTTCGACAGCAAGAACGATCGCAAGTCGCCGCACGGCAAGGTGTGGAGCGACAAGGTCACGCAGACCGTCGAGCAGCAGGGTTCGAAGATCACCGTCACGGTCCGAGCCGATCAGGAGTGGCTGGCGGACCGGAATCGCCGTTATCCGGTCGTCGTCGATCCGACGATCAAACTGCAGCCCACCCCGACCACCGGGCAGGAGGTGCAGATCTGGTCGGACACACCGGATCGCAACGACGGCAGCAGCTACCAGCTCTCGGTCGGCACGGACAACTTCGGCAAAGCCCGCTCGCTGATCAAGTTCGACACCAGCGTCGTTCCCGCCGGAACCGCGCTGACGGGCGCGAAGCTGCGCCTGTACTACGACTCCGAGTTGTACACCGACGTCAACAGCAACGTGCACGAGGTGCGGCGGGTCACGCAGGGCTGGTCCGAGGACACGGCCACGTGGAACTCGGTCAACGGCGCGTTCGCGGAAGCCGGACTGTCGACGGCGACCAAGCAGGCTCGCACCGGGAACGCGTGGCACGAGTGGGACGTCCGCAACATCGCGCAGCAGTGGGTGTCGGGATCCGCGCCGAACTTCGGCCTCATGGTGAAGTCCACCGACGAGGCGCTCGGGCGCGGTGGCGCGATCTACCAGGCCGCGGAGTACGCCTACAACGGCGAGACCGAGAACACGCCGAAGCTGGTCCTCACCTACGGCCGGCCGAGTGCTGATCTGAAGGCACCGACTACGATCAACGCCACCGGTGCGGAGCTGAACTGGGGCGCGTACACCGACGATCCGAACAACCCGAACGACGACCTCGTCGAGTACCAGGTGCACCGCACGGTGTTCCAGGCGTTCACGCCCTCCGAGTCGACGTTGGTGACGCCGCTGGCACCGGGCACGACGAGCTTCGCGGACACCACGGCGCGGCCGACGCCCGCGGACTCCGCGGATCCGTTCGGCAACGCGTACAACTACATGGTCGCAGTGAAAACCCGTGACGGGCAGGTCCTTCCCGGCCCGACGCAGCTCGTCCGGCTGCCTAAGGCGGGCTTCACCACGCAGGTGCTGCGCGGTGGAGCGGACGACGCGACGTTGTCGGCGACACAGCCGAACACGAACCTGGACACGTTCGGCGGCCAGCCCTGGCTGATGGCAGGCACCGGTTCCGGCACCTACGGCAAGACTCGCGCACTGGTGAAGTTCCGCGACCTGTCGTCACTTCCGGCCGGGGCACGCGTGGTCAACGCCGAGATGACGCTGTGGGGCTTCTACTCCGTCGGCTCCGGCGGAATCTTCGACGCCCACCCGCTGACGAAGTCCTTTGCAGAGGGACAGGCGACCTGGAACCGCGCATCGGCCGCTGCCGCGTGGACCTCGCCGGGTGGCGACACCGCTGCCGCCACGGACAACGTCTCCGGCATCACCAACGACCCGAACCGCCACATCTGGGACGTCACCGCGACGGCACAGGGCTGGATCGACAACAACGCGAGCAACAACGGCTACGAGATCAAGCTGCGCGACGAGAACGCCGCCCAACGGGTGCTGTTCCTGTCCGACGAGGCAGCGGAGGCGCACCTGCGGCCGAAGCTGACGGTGACCTACACCCAGCCGACCGCCGCGATGACCTACTACGTGCCGGACACCCCGGCGATCCGGATGATCCCCGGCGACGAGTACACGATTCCGGTCACGCTGACCAACTCGACCACGTCGACGTGGAAAGTGGCCGACCAGGTCGTGTCCTACCGCTGGAACCTGCCCGATCTCACGGATGTGACCACCCCGCAGAACCGCAGGGAGACGGCACTGCCCGCGGACGTGCCGCCGGGCGGAACCGTCACCGTGCAGGCGAAGGTGCAGGCGCCGATCATCGCCGATATCGGCAACAAGCGCGAGCAGTTCGTCCTGCAGTGGGACCTGCGCAACAAGACCAGGGGCACCTGGCTGTCCGGGACCGACCGCATCCCGGCGCTGTCCCAGAACGTCACGGTCGAAGACCCGACGTCGAACCAGTTGGGCCTGGAGAAGTTCTACTCCTTCTCCGGCAAGGCAACGGGTTCCGGCTCGAACGTCCTGGTCAACCACTTCGCGGGCAACGCGGTCTGGTCCTACGACGCGTTCAGCAACCCCGGACGCGGCCTGAGCTCGTTCCTGCGCCTCACCTACAACAGCATGGACACCTCGTCGAGCTCCGCCGGCCAGGGGTGGTCGGTCGCGGCGAGCGGGTTGACCAGACTGGGTGCGCACCTGGAGATGCACCCGATTCTGCTGCCACATCCGCTGAAGGTGACGCTGCCCGACGGTGACGGCACCTCTCACACGTTCGAGCTGAACAAGAACAACAGTCTTGATCCGGCGAGGTGGACCTACGACAGCCCGGCAGGCATCCACCTCCACCTCCAGCGTGACGGTGACGCGGAGAAGTCACGGCGCTGGAAGATGACCCGGCCGGACCGCACCGAGTTCGTGTTCGACAGCGACGGCTACCTCACCGTGGTCAGGGACCGCAACGGCAACGAGCAGCGCTTCACCTACGCCGAGCGCTGGTCGATCGGGCTCAACAAGCCGTGCAAGTACCTCGCCTACGTCACCGACCCGACCGGCAGGCAGACGCTCACCCTGGACTACTGGACCTGGGGCGAGACCCACAACCTGGCGATCGTCGACAAGCTCCAGTCAGTCCGCGACGTCTCCGGCCGCACGGTCGCACTCTCCTACGACAACAAGGGCCTCCTCACCTCCTTTGTGGACGGTGCGGGCTCCCCGCAGGCGAAGACCTTCAAGTTCGGCTACGACGTCGGCCTCGGCATCAACAACGTCAAGCTGGTCAAGGTCACCGACCCGCGCGGCCACGAGACCGACCTCGCCTACTACAACGCGCCGCTGTTGACCAGCAAGTGGCGGGCGAAGACGATCACCGACCGGCTGGACTTCACCACCGACTTCGCCTACGCGGATCCGGACGGTCACAACGGTTCGGAGATCGAGACGACGATCACCGACGCGGAGAAGCGCCAGACGAAGTACCGCACCGACGGCTACGGCCGGCCGGTCAAGACCACCAACGCCAAACAGCAGTCCACCGACCTCGCCTGGGACGACGGCAACAACGTCGTCAAACTGACCGAGGACAACCAGGCTGTCACCACGTGGACCTACGACCGCAAGACCGGTTACCCCACCACGGTCCGTGACGCGGAGTCGGTCGCGAACAACTGGCCCGCGACGACCCTGAACTACCAGCGGTCGTTGAACGGCCACGTCGCAGAGCTCTCGTCGAAGACCTCGCCGGAAGGTCGCACGTGGGCGTTCGGCTACGACGCCAGGGGAAACCTGACCTCGGTCACCGACCCGAAGGGCGTGCCGACCCCGTCGCCGGACGACTACAAGACGGTCTACGCCTACGACCAGTACGGGCAGCTGCAGACATCCACCGACGCCAACGAGAACACGACGACGTTCTCCGACTTCGACCCGACCGGGTACCCGAGGAAGACGACCGACCCGGACAGCCACAGCTCGACGACGGTGTACGACGTGCGCGGCAACGTCACGTCGATCACCGATCCGCTGAGCAAGACGACCACTGTCACCTACGACGTGTTCGGCCGTCCTCTGCAGACGAGGTCGCCGAAGGACCAGGCGGCAGGGCAGTTCATCACGACGCCGCCTGCCGTGTACGACGCCAACGACAACGTCACCCAGTTCACCGCTCCCAACGGCGCCGTGACAACGGCGGTGTACGACAAGGCGGACCGCAACACCTCGATCACCGAGCCCAAGGACACACCGACCTCGCCCGAGCGCACGACCAGCCTCACCTACGACAAGGTCGGCAACCTCAAGACCGAGACGCAGCCGCTCGGCAACCTCACACCGAACATCCCCGGCGACTACGTCATCCGCCACGACCACAACGAGATCAACCAGCTCCTGTCCTCGACCGACGCGGACAGCAAGAAGATCAGCTACGACTACGACCGCGTCGGCAACGTGATCACCGTCGTCGACGCACGCAAGAACGCCACCGCCGACCCGAACGACTTTGCGTCCAAGGCCGAGTACGACCTCAACCACCGCGTGGTCAAGGACATCGATCCGGACGGACACTTCAGCCGGGTCGGCTTCGACCGCGACGGCAACGTCGTGTCGGGCACGGACCAGGAGAACGTCACCACGACATATGTCCTGGACCAGCGGGAGATGGTCGAGGAGGTGCGCGTCCCGCACAAGTCCGGTGTGGTCAGGACGACGCGGTTCGAGTACGACGAGGCGGCAACCAGACCCGTGTCGTCACCCCGCGCGGAGTCGAGACCGCGGACGATCCGGACGACTTCGCCGCCCGGACGGTGTACGACAAGCTCAACCGGCCGATCGAGCAGCTCACCCCGTTCGACAAGGACGACGGTCGCTACCGGACGCCGGACAAGGTGATCTACACCTACGACCCCGCCGGCAGGCTGAAGGAGACCAGCGCTCCGCCGTCGGACGGCCAGACCGCCCGCAACGTCGCGAAGTACACCTACTTCGACAACGGCTGGGTGCGCTCCACCACGGATCCGTGGGGCATCGTCACCTCCTACGACCACACCCCGCTCGGCCAGCAGGCCTCGCGCACGGTGACGTCGGCCGGCGGGTCGTCGAGCCGCACGATGACGTGGGACTACTTCCAGGACGGCAAGCTGAAGTCCCGTTCGGACAGCGGCATCCCGGTAGGGCTGCACGTGGCGCTGACCGACAACTCCGACACCGGGTTCGTCGAGATCGCGGGCAACTGGTCGACCGGCTCCACCGGTGAGGGCTTCCAGGGCTACGACTACCGCAGCACGGCTCGCGGTTCGGGTGCCACGACGTTCACGTGGAAGCCGGTGATTCCGCAGGACGGCTCGTACGAGGTGTTCGTCAAGTACCCGAAGGACATCGAGGGTGTCGCGACGAACGCTCCGTACAAGGTCGAGACCGGCACGTCGTCGTCGAACGTCGCGGTGAACCAGTCCAAGCGCGGCGGTGAGTGGGTCAGCATCGGCAGCTTCGGTTTCACCGCGGGCAACGCGGCGAAGATCTCGGTGTCGGACAACGCCGACGGCACCGTGCTCGCCGACGCGGTGAAGCTGGTGCGCGACAACGGGTCCGATCCGGACGCCGAGAGCAAGGAGTTCGAGCACACTTACGACGCGAACTCAACCTGACCACGCTCACCGACTCGTCACCCGGCGGGAAGATCGACACATACGTGTTGACCTACAACGGGCTGAACCAGCTGAGCAAGATCGAGGAGAAGCTCGCATCGGTGGTCAAGGCCACCACCACGTTGACCTACAACGAGAACGGCGCGCCGCTCACGACCAGCCACCCGAGGCAGTCGTCGGAGTTCACCTACGACACGCGCGACCTGGTCGAGCAGGTGAAGAACACCGAGGCCGGCGCGGCAGCCGAAGATCACGGGCTACACCTACACCAACCGCGGTCAGGTGAAGGAGCAGACCAAGCCCAACGGCAACAGGTCGTCCACGACTACCACCTCGACGGCTCGGTCGCGGCACAGGTGGAGAAGAAGTCCGGTGGTGCGCTCGTAGCCCAGCACGCACTGGACTACAACGCCAACGGTCACCGCGTCCGGGACGCCTCGAAGATCCAGAACGCCGACAACGCGACCGCCTATCTCGACGAGGCGCGGGACTACGACTTCGACCCGCGTGACCGGCTGCGCAAGGTGACGAAGAAGCGGCGGCCGGCGCCGTGCTGGAGACCGAGGACTACGTCCACGACGCCAACAACAACGTCGTGAGCCAGACGGTCGACGGTAAGACGACGTCGTACAACTACGACCGGAACATCCTGCTCTCGACCACGACGTCGGGCACCACGGCGTCCGTACAACTACGACCCGTTCGGCAGGCTGGACACCGTCACCGCGGCCGGGAAGATCATCGAGTCGTACAAGTACGACGGCTTCGACCGCACGATCGAGCACCGCAAGCAGGATGACGGCGGCGTGCGAAGGCCACGACCTACACCTACGACCCGCTCGACCGCACCGCTACCGAAGACCGAGGACGGCAAGACGACCGACTTCGCCTACCTGGGCCTGTCCGACAAGGTCGTGTCCGAGGAGATCGCCGGTCAGCTGCAGCGGACCTACCAGTACAACGCCCACGGCCAACGCCTGTCCCAGATCAAGAAGGACACCGACGGCGCGGGCCCTGAAGTGGCCGAGGACTCCCACTACGGCTACAACGCGCACACCGACGTCGAGACCCTGACCAAGGACAGCGGCGACACGCGCGCCACGTACGGCTACACCGCCTACGGCAACGACGACAAGGAGCCTTCACCGGCATCGACAAGCCGGACGCCGGGCGACCCGGGCAAGGAGCCGTTCAACTTCTACCGGTTCAACGGCAAGCGCTTCGACCCGGCGTCCGGCTCGTACGACATGGGCTTCCGCGACTACAACCCCGGTCTGAACAGGTTCCTGACCCGGGACTCGTACAACGGCGCGCTGGCCGACCTGAACCTCGGCACGGATCCCTTCACCGGCAACCGGTACGCGTTCGCGGGCGGCAACCCGATCACCGGCATCGAAGCGGACGGGCACGGTCTGTGCGCCGACACCGAGTGCCGCTACGTGTGCTCGGCCCAGTGCTCGAACTCGGAGGCGAACGCTCTCAGCGAGCGCATGGCGAGTGATCGTGCCGCCGAGGAGAAGCACCACCAGGAACAGACGGACCGGTGGGTCGCCGAGTACGAGAAGGCGATCGACGACCTTCCCGCCAAGTACAAGGCCCGCGAGATCCTGTCGGATCCCGCGATGATGGGCTCGCCGACCTACGAGCTGGTCATCGCTCTCGCGGACGAGAAGTTCTGCGAGCGCGTGGGCAACGACTGCGCCAACCCGATGGCGTTCTCGGCAGTCGGTGCGGCGACGACCGTCGTGTCCATCTGGGGGCTCGGGAAGGCAGACCCCGCGGGTGCGGAGTCGACCAGGCTCATCAAGAACGCCACGGACCGCGTGCTGGCGGGCGGCTGGCAGAAGCTGCTCGACGAGAACCTGTCCGACGAGGAGAAGCGGACCTACAACGACAACCTGAAGAACGGAAGGTATTTCCACGCCCGCGGACAGGTGGGGCAGGCCGTGCACAACGCGGTGGCCAAGGAGCTTGAAAGGGCGCATCCCGGCCGGTTCGAGTACAACAAGAGCAAGGGGCCGGACTTCCGGGACCGGCAGAACCCCAACAAGAATTCCAGAATCGAGCTCACGACCGAACGCTGGCGTCAGGCCCACGTGGACAAGGGTGGGCTTTACCGGAGGGTGCCCTACGTGCTCTATCGTGGCCCGAGCGTGCTCTCGCCGATCGCCATGCGCAACAAGGGGCAGTGAGTCTGATGGAGGTCTCGGTGGCTGACGAGCTCTTGCTGCACGGCGAGGTGCTGACGGACGCGGACTTCTCCGGCAGGCGGTTCCGCTATGTGTCGATCGCCAACAGCGCCGAGCTGATCCGCTGTGACTTCAGCCGGACGCGGTTCGACGGCGGTGGATTGGGCGGCGGCTACGACCCGAGCACGTACACCGACTGCGTTTTCGACGGTGCGCACCTGAAGAACGTGCTCGGAGGGCGTGCGAGATTTGTTCGATGTTCGTTCCGGGACGTGCGCATCCAGGCGTTTCACGCGAGTGAGACGGAGTTCGTCGACTGCGTTTTCTCGGGTACGTTGAAGAAAGTCATCTTCAACGGCACAGCGCTGGACGACGAGAAGCTCGGGCGGACGGTGAACGAGTTCCACGGCAACGACTTCAGCGCCGCGAAGCTGAGCGACGTGTCGTTCCGCAGAGGAATCGACCTCGATCTGCAACGACTGCCTGCCGACGGGGAGCACGTGTTCGTGCGCAACGCCCCCGAAACCGTCAGCCGGGCGCGGCTCGAGGTGGATCGCTGGCCGGAGGCAAGCCTGCGGGACGACGCCGACACATCCCTGCTCGTGCTGGAGAACACGTACAGCAGCGGGCAGCGTGACCTGTTCGTGGACCGGTCACTGCTCGGCCGGGACCCGGAGACGGTGCGCAGGCTGGCAGAGCTGCTTGCCTGATCGCTGTCTCGACATGCGAGTGAGAAGGGCGCTTTCCTCCACGTGGAGGAAAGCGCCCTTCATCGCGAGTTGGGCGTAGTCGGCGTTGCAACGTCATCTTGATCTCCCGGGGTGGTACCTGACCGCCGGGTGCGTGTTCCAGACCGTGTGGAACGTGGTCACCGGCTGGCCGCCGACCGAGGGCATCAAGGACTATGACCTGTTCTACTTCGACGACTCCGATCTCAGCTGGGAAGCCGAGAACGAGGTCATCCAGGCAGGCGAGTCCGCCTTCGGCGACCTGCCGGTGGCCGTGGAGATCCGCAACGAGGCACGCGTGCACCTCTGGTACGAGGACCATTTCGGTGTGCCGTGCGCGCCCTACACCTCCACCGAAGCGCCCATCGACTCGTTCGCCGCGACGACATGCTGTCTGGGCGTCCGCCTCAACGGGGAAGGCGGGTGGCGCATCTACGCGCCGCACGGTGTCGCCGACGTCTTCAACCTCGTCGTGCGACCCAATCCGGTACTCGCACCCCGCAGCGTGTACGAGACCAAAACCCGGCGCTGGCTTGAACAGTGGCCCGAGCTCATGGGCGGAGTTCGTGTAGAGGTCGCGGTCCAGCACCTGTTGCACCAGCGGCCGCAGGGTCATGCAGTCCTGTGGCGTCACCAGGTGGATCGTCGACCGCATCAGGGCGGCGCGCACCAGCTCGGTTGTTCGACCATTGTGGACAGTCGGTCCGGACGGTAGCGCCACAGCCTCGACCACAGTGCGACGTACGGGCCCACGGGATCTGCGCGTGCAGGCCCACCAGGTGGTCGACCACGTCGCGTCCGGGCAGGTCATGCCTGCGCAGCAGG
>CAVYAD010000076.1:0-37258 GCA_963766275.1 uncultured Actinomycetota bacterium | reverse complement strand
CGACTTCTTCATGGCCGGCGGCGACAGCATCATCGCCATCGGCGTCGTCAACCGCGCCCGAGCCCTCGGTCTGACGCTCACTCCGCGTGACCTCTTCCTGCACAAAACCCCCCGCGCCCTTTCGACGCACGCGGGGCCCTCCCGTGCGCGCCTAGCGAACGAAAGCTCCCCGCGTGCACTTCAGGAGCGGGTGGACGGGCCGATTGTGGCCACGCCGATCATGTTGCGGCAGCGGGAGCTGGGCGGGGAGCTGAATCGATTCGCACAGGCCCGGCAGGTGGAGTGCGCCAGCCTGGCTGAGGCACAACGCGCTGCGAACGCCGTGGTCAGGCGCACGCGGCCCTGCGGACGCGGTTGACGGTCACGCACGGGGTCTGGACGTTCGGAATCGATCCCGTCTCGCCCCCTCCGGGGGGAGGCGGACGCCCCCACTCCCATTGTCTCAGCGAGGTCTGACAATTCCGGCGATGCTCAGATCGTCGCGAACGAGGCTGCCCGCAGGGTCGTTGTCGCGGACACCGACGACCCGCAGGCGGCGGCCAACGAAGCGGCCTCCAGACTCGACCCCGAAGCCGGCGACGGTCGGGTTCACGTGGCTCGAAGCCACCCGGACGCTGGTCGTCGTGGTGCACCACCTGGCCGTCGACGCCGTCTCCTGGATGATCCTGCTCGACGACATCGCCGCCGCCATGCGCGGCGAGGACCTGGCGCCTCCGACCACCTCGTTCGCCGCGTATGCGGACGACCTCACCCTGGACGCTCAATCCAGCGGTGACCTGCGTAGGTGGATCGAGGCACTGGACGCCCCGGTCCTCACGCCGCAGCTCGGCGACCTCCGCGAGGTCACCGTGAACCTCTCGGCCGACATCACCGACCGCGTCGTCCACACCGCCCCGACAGCACTGGGCCTCGGCCTGACCGAACTGCTGTGCGGTGCGCTCAGGACGGCGTTGACCGAGATCCAAGGCACCCCGACGGATCTGGTGATCGAGCTCGAACGCCACGGCCGCGTCCCGGTGCGGGAGCACCACGACTACACCCGCACGGTCGGCTGGTTCACCTCGATCGCACCGGTGAAGCTCAGCCCGCACACCGACCCGGTCGACGCCGCCCGCGAGCTCGTCGCACGACAGCCGGACGAGACAGCGCATGTCAGCTTCGGCCAGCTGCGCTACCTCAACCCGCAGACCGCGCCGGTGCTCGCCGCGTTGCCGAGGCCGCAGGTGCTGTTCAACTACCTCGGCCGCGGCAGCGAGTCCCAGGCACTACACATCGAAACCACAACACAGCCGAGCCCGTACGCGGTCGAGGTCAACTCCTGGGTCGACACGACGACCGGCAGTCTGCGGGCGACGTTCGCGTTGGCCGAGGACGTGTCCGACGAGATCGCGGCACGGTGGCTGCTGGCGCTGGAACGGATCGCGGACGCCTCGGTGACCGCGCGCCGGACGGCGCCGGTGTCGCCGTTGCAGCGTGGCCTGTACTTCCAGGCGGAGCTGGCCGGCCAGGCCGGGCACTACGTCGCGCAGAGCTACTTCACGTTCGACCGGCGCCTCGACACCGACGCGCTGGCCGAGGCGATGGCGCACGTGATCGCCAAGCATCCGGTGGTGGGCGCGGGTTTCGAGGACGAGGACGGGGCGCCGGTCAGGTGTTGTCGTCCGGCGGGCAGGTTCCGGTCCGGACGTTGACGTGCTGAACCAGGAAGCCGTCGACGCGCTGCGGACCGAGGACCGGGGCACGGGCTTCGACCTGAGCAAGCCGCCGCTGGTGCGACTCACCGTGCTGCGGCTGCCGGACGGCCGGGACACGTTGCTGTTCAGCTACCACCTGCTGCTGTGGGACGGCTGGTCGCGTGCGCTCGTGTTGCGCGACCTGTTCGAGGCGTACCAGGCGATCCTCGCCGGTGAGCCGGTCGACTCCTCCCCCGCGACGCCGAGTTTCGAGAGCTACACGCGGGCCCTGCACGCAAAAGACGCCCAGGCCGCGGACCGGTTCTGGGCCCAGTACCTCGGCGAGCTGCCCGGTCCGACCCTGCTCGGAGATTCGTCCACTTCGGACGCACTGCCGAGCAAGATCGTACGGACGCTCGACCAGGAAGCGTCGGACCGCGTCAAGGAAGCCGCGCGCAGGCACGGCGTGACGCTGAACTCGGTCGTCACGGGCGCGCTCGGGCTGTTGCTCGGCAGCGAGACCGGCCGTGGCGACGCGGTGTTCGGCGTGACGGTGTCCGGTCGTGAGGAAGAAGGCACGTCGGAGATCGTCGGTGTGCTGCTGAACACCGTGCCGATGCGAGTCAAAGCGCAGCCGCACGAGACGGCGGCGACGTTCCTCCAGAACGTGCAGGCTTCTCGGGTCGACGCGATGGAGCACGAGCACGTCGGGCTCGGCGAGATCCAGCGGGCCAGCGGGCACGACCAGCTCTTCGACAACCTGTTCGTGCTGCAGAACTTCCTGGACGACGACACGTTCACCGCGATGAACGAGGCGAACGGGATCGTCGACCACGAGTCCGAGGACTCGACGCATTACCCGTTCACGTGGGTCGTGACGCCGGGCAGGCAGCTCACGGTCAAGTTGGAGTACCGGCCGGAGGTCACCGATCCCGCGCTGGCACAACGGTTCTCGACGACTACCTGCGCGTGCTCGACGACCTCACCGCGGACGGCCTGCTCGGTGCGATCGACGGCACCGGACCGGCGCCGGAACTGCAGCAGGCCAACGACTTCGGCAACGAGACCGTGGTCGACCTGTTCGACGTCGCGGCCGACCGCAACCCGGACCGGATCGCGTTGGTCGCGCACGGCAAGACGATGACGTTCGCGGAGCTGCGTGACCGCAGCCGTCACCTCGCGGGTGTGCTGTCGGCAAAGGGCATCGGCGTCGAGACGTCGGTGGCGATCGCGGTGCCACGCTCGCTCGACTGGGTCGTCGCGCTCTTCGGAATCCTGCGCTGCGGCGCGGCCTACGTGCCGGTCGAGCTGGACGACCCGGACGAGCGGATCGCCGCGATCGTCGAGGACGCGCAACCGGCGTTGATCATCACGACCAGCGCGGTGGCACCCCGGATCAACGGCGACCTGTTCGAGCTCGACAAGCCGTGGCCGGACGCCGAGCCGGTGGTCACGTTCGCGCCGGGCGACCCGAACAGGCTCAGGCACGCGGCCTACACGATCTACACGTCCGGTTCGACCGGTAAGCCCAAGGGCGTGGTGACGGAGTACGCCGGGCTGACCAACATGCTCGTCAACCACCAGCGGCGGATCTTCGAGCCGGTGCTGGCCGAGCACGGACACCGGATGTTCCGGATCGCGCACACCGTGTCGTTCGCGTTCGACATGTCGTGGGAGGAGCTGCTCTGGCTCGCCGACGGCCACGAGGTGCACATCTGCGACGAGGAGCTGCGCCGCGACGCGACCGGCCTGGTCGAGTACTGCCTTGAGCACGAGATCGACGTCATCAACGTGACGCCGACCTACGCGCAGCAGCTGGTGGCCGAAGGGCTGCTCAACGACCCCGAGCACAAGCCCGCGCTGGTGCTGCTGGGCGGCGAGGCCGTGACGCCGACGCTGTGGCAGCGGCTCGCGGACACGCCCGGCACGGTCGGCTACAACCTATATGGGCCAACGGAGTACACGATCAACACGCTCGGCGTCGGCACGTTCGACTGCGTCGACCCGGTGGTCGGCGTGGCGATCGACAACACCGATGTCTACGTGCTCGACCCGTGGCTACGGCACGTGCCGGACGGCGTCGCGGGCGAGCTGTACGTGTCGGGTGTCGGCATCGCACGCGGCTACCTCGGTCAGCCGGGCCAGTCCTCGGAACGCTTCGTGGCGTGCCCGTGGGCGCCGGGTGAGCGGATGTACCGCACGGGCGACCTGGTGATCAGGCGCGCCGACGGCAACCTGCTCTACCTCGGCCGCACCGACAAGCAGGTCAAGATCCGCGGGCACCGCGTCGAGCTCGGCGAGGTCGAGGCCCGGTTCGCCGCGCACCCGGCGGTCCGGTTCGTCGCCGCCGTCGCGCAGTCCGACCCCCAGGTGGACGGCGCATATCGGCTCGCGGCCTACCTCGTGCTCGAAGACGGCGCGGACATCCCGTCCGTCGCCGCCGCCGTGGGTGCCGGCCTGCCGGACTACCTGCGCCCGTCGCACTACGCGCAGGTCGACGCGATTCCGTTGACAGTCAATGGCAAGGCCGACACCTCGGCCTTGCCCGAAGCCCGCCCGCTCGGCACTCTGGTCACCAAACGTGAAGAACGCGAGCTGACCGGGACCGAGACACTGGTCCGTGAGATGTTCGCCGAGGCGCTCGACCTCGACGAGGACGAGGTGGGCATGACGAGCGGCTTCACCGGCCTCGGCGGGCACTCGATGCTCGCGGTCCGCCTCAACGGACTGCTGCGCCGCGAGTTCGGCCCTGTGATCACCATCCGTGACCTGCTCGCCCTCTCGACCCCGGAAGCGATTGCGCAGCACATTGACGAACACTGATCCCCGCACCGGCCCCGAGATCCTCCGGGTCGCGTTGCGCCGCAACAAGGGCGCCATGGTCTCCGGCACCCTGTTCATGGGCTCCTACCAGGCAGCCGAGACCGCCGTGCCGATCGTGCTCGGCGCGATCGTCGAGTTCGCGCTGCGCGGTGGCAGCCTCAGCTCGCTCGGGCTGGCGTTGCTGGCGCTCGGGCTCGTCATGGCGACCGTGTCGTACTCGTGGCGCTTCGGCATGCGGATCCTGCAGAAGGCGAACACCACGGAGGCGCACCGGTGGCGGGTCGCGGTCGCGGACCGAGGGCTGCAGCCGGTGGCCCGTGACGTCGACCTGAAGTCCGGCGAGGTCCTGACCGTCGCCACCGAGGACGCCGACCAGACCGCGGACATCATCGAGGTGGTGCCGCTGCTGATCGCCTCGCTGGTGTCCGTGACGATCGCGGGCGTCGTGCTCGCGGTGATCAGCGTGCCGCTCGGCGTGCTCGTTTTCGCCGGTACCGCAACGATTCTGACCGTGCTGAGCGTGATGTCCCGGAAGATCGGGGCGAGCACGCAGTCACAGCAGGCCAAGGTGGCGCGGGCGGGCGCGAAGGTCTCCGACCTGATCGCCGGTCTGCGTCCGCTGCACGGTTTCGGCGGCAGCTACGCGGCCTTCCAGGCTTACCGCCGGGTGAGCACCGAGGCCAAGAAGCAGTCGGTCGTCGTCGCCCGCGTCAACGGCGTCTACGCCGGTGCCGCGCTGGCGTTGAACTCGTTGCTGGCGGCGGTGGTCACGTTGTGGGCGGGCTGGCTGACGTTCGACGGCCAGATCAACATCGGTCAGCTCGTGACGGCCGTCGGCCTGGCGCAGTTCCTGATCGAGCCGCTGAAGCTCTTCTCGGAGATGCCGAAGTACGTCATGATCGCGCGCGCTTCGGCCGAACGCATGGCGCTCGTGCTGGCCGCTCCGCCTTTGATGACACCGGGTTCCGAGACCCCCGGCCCGGACGGCGGCCTCGAGGTCGACGCCGTGCACCACGGTTCCCTGCAGGGGGTCTCGTTCACGGTGCGGCCCGGCGAGCTCCTGGCCGTCGCCGCCTACCAGGCCCAGGCCGCTGCCGAACTGGCCGCGCTGCTCTCGGTCGACGTGCCGCCCGCCACCTACGAAGGCGTGGTCCGGGTCGGCAAGCGGGACCTGGCCGAGCTGACGATCGAGAGCATCCGCACGCACCTGCTCGTCAACCCCTCACACCACGAGGTGTTCGCGGGAACGTTGCGCGACAACGTCGATCCGTCCGGCACCAGCAAACTGGTCGGAGAAGCCGTCGAGGCCGCGATGCTGACCGACGTCGTGGCGCTGCACTCCGACGGCCTCGACTACGCGGTCCGCGACCGCGGCGCGAACCTCTCCGGCGGACAGCGCCAGCGGTTGTCGCTGGCCCGCGCCCTGGCCGCCGACCCGGAGATCCTGGTGCTGGTCGACCCGACCACGGCCGTCGACGCGGTGACCGAACAGCTCATCGCCCGCAACATCGCGACGTTGCGCAGCGGCCGGACGACCGTCGTGATCACCAGCAGCCCGGCGCTGCTCGACGTGGCGGACCGGGTGCTCGTGCTCGACTCCGGCGTCGTCACCGGCGAAGGCACCCACCGCGAGCTGCTCGGCCGCGACTCGGACTACCAGCTGGCGGTGGCACGGTGAACTTCGGCGAGTTCGGACTCTCCGGCGAGCCCGCGTCGTTCTGGGACGATCTGACCGGGCCCGTGTCGATCTCGGCACCTGACGGCTGGAGGACACTGTTCCTGTGGCGGGGTTCCCCGGCCTCGGTGCGTTTCGAGAGCTGGTCGGACCCGGTTTCGTTGCGGCGCTGGCAGGACACCGACTTCTGGTACGCCGAAGTCACCATGCCCGCGCGGCTTCGCGTGACCTATCACTTCTTCGACGGCGACGAGTACGACGGCGAGCACGCCGACCCGCTCAACCCGTCCGGAGCCGGACCGAACCGGTCGATCTTCGCCACCCCGGACCTCGAACCGCAGCCGCACTGGCCGGCCGCCGGGCCGGACGAGGTGCTGGACATGCCCGCGACGCGCTTGCGGTGGAACGGTGTGCTGGGGCGTAAGACAGTCCGCCTGCACAAGGCGGGCGAGCCGGTCGTGCTGCTGCTCGACGGCGACGACTGGATGTACGTGCATCCGGCCGTGGCCGCGTTCGAGTCGGCGGTGAAGAACGGCGAAATGCCCGCCGCCACCCTGGTTTTCCTGCCCACGCCAAGGGATCGGGACGCCGAGTACAGCAATCCCGCGCTGTGGCCCGCGATCCGCGACGAACTGCTGCCGTTGCTCGCGGAGAACGGCGTGGACGCCCGCCGGCTCGTCGTCGCGGGCCAGAGCCTCGGCGGGCTCAGCGCGTTCCGGGCCGCGCTGGACTTCCCCGACCTGGTGTCACGCGTGGCCTGCCAGTCAGGATCGTTCTGGTGGGCCGAGAATCTGCCTCAGGACGACCCGCTCGGCGGTCCGGCCGGTGGTGAGATCGCCGAACGGTTGCGGACCAACCCGGATCTGTCCGGTCTGCGCGTCGCTTTCGACGTCGGCGAGCACGAACCGGCGATGCACCGGCACTGCGAGGCAGTGGAAACGCTGACCGCCCAGGCCGGCGCGACGATTCGGGTCGACCGGTCCCCCGCCGGGCATGACAGAGCAGGCTGGCGGCACGCGTTGGTGCGTGACGTCGCCTGGTTGCTTTCCGGTCTCTAACGCGGGCAGATACAGCCTCGGGGCAGGGCGCCGGCGACGGTCGCGGTGCAGTAGCGAGCGCTGATCGGGTCGTGCTCGCTCGACGGGTGCGGACATGCGACGCAGACGCCGCTGGTGTCGGGGTGGTCGGCCACCACGGTGGACTCAGACATAGGCATGCGGGTACTCCGATGAACGATGTTGGAACGAGAGGATGGCTGGGTTCTCGATGACGCCGGCGCGGATCTCGATGGCCCGCCGGATGATGTCGCTGTCGTCCCAGGCGCCGGTGAGAACGGTGCGCAGGTGCGGGAGCAGCGCTTCGCTGATCTCCCAGGTCGCGGAGTTCCACAGGTAGGACGGGCTGTGGTCGACCCCGTAGTAGTGGACGTGGTCGCCCACCATGAACGACGGCTCGGTGAACGTGGTCGGGCGCGCCCAGTGAAGCCCATTCCCTCGTCGCAGGACACGTCGACGATGAGCGTGCCCGGCGGCAGCACCGGCAGATCTTCCTCGATGAGGAACATCAGCGGCTCGTCGGTGTCCTGCAGCACGCAGTTGACGATGATGTCGTGCTCGCGCGAGGAACCCGGCCAGCGGCACCCGGCCCTCGTCGTCGGTGAATGCGTGGCTGCGCCGCGGGTCTTCGTCGTCGTGGTCGAAGTGGACCATCCGCGCGGAGTGGATCGGCGAACCGACCGCGGCGACCCCGCGGTTGGTGAGGATGTTGACGTCGTGCACCCCGTGCGCCTTGAGCGCAGTCACGGCACCTCGTGCCGTGGCGCCGAAGCCGATCACGACAGCGCGCAGCCGCCGGCCGTAGTCACCGGTCGAGCCGACGAGTTGCAGGGCGTGCAGCACCGAGCTGTATCCGGCGAGCTCGTTGTTCTTGTGGAACACGTGCAGGCCGAACGAACCGTCGCTGGTCCAGTGGTTCATCGCCTCGAAGGCGATCAGGGTCAGCTTCCGGTCGATGGCCAGCTGGGTGAGCTTCGCGTCCTGCACGCAGTGCGGCCAGCCCCACAGCACCTGCCCGTCCCGCAGCTCCGCGACGTCTTCGCGCGAGCGGCTTGGGCAGCAGGATGACATCGCACTCGGCGATGAGCTGCTCGCGCGAGCGCAGCCCCGCGACCGAAGCGGCGCCAGCTGCTCGTCGGAGATGCCGAAGCGTTCGCCGTAACCGTGTTCGAGGTAGATGCGGTCCGCGCAGGTCCGCGTCGATCCGGTCGAGGTGCAGCGGGTGGATCGGCAGCCGGAGCTCGTTCTCCTTGCGTGACCGCGCGATGACGCCGAGGCTGAGGGGATCCACGTGTGTCTCTCTGATCGAATTTGGTCTGATCGGCAGGAATCTGGTCCCAGCTTAGCCCCAAACCGTCGAAATAACCGTTTCGCCGACCGCTGTACCACATGCGTGCGCAATCACCTAAACGGGCGTGAAAATCTTTCGGTCGGCACAACATGGGCGTCTAGCTGGGCGAACGATCCGCTGGGCGCCGTTGCGCCGGATGCCTGACAAGCACCCGTGAGGGCAGAAAATCGTCGGAAATATTCGGGTCGATCACGACCGAACGCGTGTAGTGTCGAATGTGTCGAGAACATCTCGATACTCGGCAAAACCTGAACCGACCGATTTTCTTCGGCCGGCGACGGGAGAGTCCCGGCGTGACGCCGGCCCCTCACCGATCCATCGCCCCACCGGCCGTCATGGCCAGCGAGCTGCCTCGGACTCCGCAACGATCTCGGTTGCGGCCGTAGGCGCCCAACACGGGGTATGTCGACGGTGACCGGCGGCGGCGTTCCCGGGACCTCGCGGACAGAGAGTGAGAACGAGATGACGGCGCCGGCCTATGTGTCCATGTACGAACGCAGGATCAAGCTCGTCCAGGACACCCTCACGGAGCACTCCAAGCTCAACGCCAAGTCCGCGCGGGATCTCGCGGTGCAGGTGCTGGGCGCACTGGACCACATCCCCGAGCGGGTGCGTTGACCAGAGGTGACGGCATGAGTACCCGGCAGCTCCGCGTGGGGTGTTCCTTCACCTACCGGGCCGAGATCCCCACGCCCGCGGTGTTTCTCGTGCGACCGGTGCGGGGCGGCGAGGTCCAGGTCAGCTGCGAACGCCTGGAGTTCGAGCCCGCCATCGCGAAGCGGCACTACCTCGACCTGTACGGCAACCAGAACTCGCGGGTCGTACTGCCCGCCGGTCTGTCCACATTGCACTACAGCGCGCTGGTCGAGGTGCCTGATCGAACCGAGGACGTCGACGAGACCGTCCCCGAGACGGCGCCCGTCGACCTCCCCGACCACGTGCTGCTCCACACCCTGCCCAGCCGCTACGTCCTGTCCGACGTGCTCGGCAACGAAGCCTGGTCCCGGTTCGGCTCACGCCCGCCGGGCTATCGGCGGGTGCGTGAGATCTGTCAGCACGTCCACGACTCGCTGAGCTTCGGCTACGGCACCTCCACCGCGCTGTCCACCTCGGCCGACGTCAACGCCTCCGGCATCGGCGTCTGCCGCGACTTCACGCACCTGGCGATCTCCTTCTGCCGCGCGCTCAACATCCCCGCACGCTACGTCTTCGGGTATCTGCCGGATCTGGACGTTGCTCCGGACGGAGCACCGATGGACTTCGCGGCATGGATGGAAGTCTGGCTCGGCGACCGCTGGTGGACCTTCGACCCGCGCAACAACACCCCCCGCAAGGGACGCGTTGTCATCGGCCGCGGCAGGGACGCCGCGGATGTCGCCATGGCCACCACGTTCGGCGGGCCGCTGCTGGAGTCGATGATCGTGCACGCGGAGGAGAACCTGGCCGCGGTCAGGCGCTGACGTTCATCCAGAGTTCACCTCACGATTGCGACCACCCGCCCCACAGGGGCGTCGGAGTGACGAAGGATCTGTTCTCCGACAGACGGTTCGCAGAGGTGGACATTGAAGAGAACGCTCGGCATCGGCCTCGCGGTCGTGCTGCTGGTCGGCGTGGTGACCGCCGTCGTCCTGGGGCAGGGTGAGGACAAGCCGGCCCAGCTGACGACGGTGCGCGGCGTCATCGGGTCGGAGAAGCTCGCCTTCTTCGCCGACCAACGGGTCAAGGACGTGTTCGCGCGCCACGGACTCAAGGTCGAGGTGGATCCGGCCGGGTCACGGCAGATCGCGACGGCGAAAGACCTGGACACGTACGACTTCGCGTTCCCGTCCAGCACGCCGGCGGCCGAGAGGATCCAGCGGGACCACAAGGCGGCGCGGACGTACGCGCCGTTCTCGTCGCCGATGGTGGTGGCGACGTTCGACCCGATCGTCGAGCTGCTGACCAAGGCCGCAGTGGTGAAGAACGGGCCGGGATACCGGACGTTCGACGTGCAGGCGTATCTGGAGCTCGCGGCCAAGGGGACCCGGTGGGACCAGTTGCCGGGCAACACCTCCTACCCCGCACGCAAGAACCTTCTGGTCACGACGACGGATCCGCGGGACTCGAACTCCGCGGCCATGTACCTGGCGATCACGTCGTTCGTGGCGAACGGCGCGGTGGTGAGCACGCCCGAGGCCGAGGCGAAGGTGCTGCCCGCGGTCTCGAAGTTGTTCCTGGACCAGGGATTCACGCAGAGCAGCTCCGAAGGGCCGTTCGAGGACTATCTGTCCGCGGGCATGGGCAAGTCGCCGCTGGTGCTCGCGTACGAGGCGCAGTTCGTGGACCGGGTGGTGCGGGGCGACTCGACCGTGCGGCCGGACATGAAGCTGCTCTACCCGGCGCCGACCGTGTTGTCCAAGCACACGCTGGTGCCGTTGCGCGAGGCCGGGGACAGGATCGGGCAGCTGCTGACCGGCGACGCCGAGCTCGGGAAGCTGGCCGCGACGTTCGGGTTCCGGACCTCCGATCCCAAGTACTTCAACGATGTCGTGAAAGAGAAGAACCTCGTGGCGCCGCAGACGATCGTGGACGTCGTCGAGCCGCCCGAGCAGATCACCCTGGTCACCGACCCGGACGAGGAGGCAGGCCAGTTGCGAGCCGAGCTGGACGCACTGGTGCAGCGGGTGCGCGGGTTCGGCGGGCGGGTGCCCGGCGAGGTCGCCCCGAAGCTGGCGGAGATCGCCGAGGTGTTGCGCGGCATGCTCGACCGGCCGCGTGAGCTGCGGGCCGATCCTCACGCCCTGCACGAGGTCACCCGGCTCGTCGGCACCGACCTGCCGCTGTCCGTGCAGAGCTACCTGAACCTGCCGTGGTGGTATGCCGCCGCCCGCGGTTCGGGCACGGAGTTGTTGCGGCAGCTGGATCTGCTCAAGGCCGACGCGGTCAAGGTGGCGTCGCGGTTCCACGAGGCCGACGCGCAACGGCAGGCCGACCACGGCCGGTACCTGGAAGATCGCGACTCATGATGAAGGGCGCCTTTGTCAACCTCAGATGTACAAAGGCGCCCTTCATCATGAAGTCGACCTTGGCCAGTGGGTTGTCGAGGTGCAGCTCGCCGAGCGGCACCGGCGGCCTGCGCTTCCGGCACAGTCCCCCCAGACCCCTTGATCACCGGAATCCTAACCTCGGTCGCCAATCAAATAACGGAACGATATACAGACCGACCACTCGGTCGGTACAGTCGGCGCATGGACATCGAGAAGGCGATCGGAAGCCTGGACCTGGGAGAGAAGGTGCGGCTGCTGACCGGCGCGGCGCTGTTCGCGCTGCACCCGGAGCCGAAGATCGGGCTGGCCGCGCTGAAGGTGTCCGACGGCCCGACCGGTGTGCGGGGCAGCGAGCTCCGCGGCGGCGTGATCGCCTGTGTGCTCCCCAACGCCACCCTGCTCGCCCAGCACTGGGACCCGGCGCTGGCGCACGAGGTCGGCGAGCTCCTCGCGGACGAAGCGGCGGCACAGCAGGTGCACGTCGTGCTCGGGCCGACCATCAACCTGCACCGCACACCACTCGGCGGCAGGCTGTTCGAGGCCTACAGCGAGGACCCGCTGCTGACCGGCGCGCTCGCCACCGCCTACGTGCGGGGCCTGCAGGACAAGGGCATCGCGGCGACGCCGAAGCATTTCGTCGCCAACGAGTCCGAGACCGAGCGCCGCACGGCGAGCATGGTCGTGGACGCGAAGACGTTGCGTGAGGTGTACCTGCTGCCGTTCGAGATGGTCGTCGAGGACGCGCGGCCGTGGGCGATCATGGACGCCTACAACAAGGTCAACGGCATCGCCGCGACCGACCACACCGAGCTGGTCGAGGGCGTGCTGAAGGGCGAGTGGGGTTTCGACGGGCTGGCGATGTCGGACTGGTTCGCGACGCAGTCCACCGCCGCGAGCGCGAACGGCGGGCTCGACCTCGTCATGCCCGGCCCAGGTGGCCCGTGGGAGGACAAGCTCGTCGCGGCGGTCGAGGCCGGTGAGGTCGCCGAGTCGACCGTCGACGAGCATCTGCGCCGGTTGCTGCGGCTCGCCTCGCGCGTCGGCGCGTTCGGTGAACGCTCATGGCCCACTGATCTTCCCGCGCCTGACAGTCCGCAGCGACGTGAGCAGTTGCGCCGGTTCGCCGCGGGCGGGATGGCGGTGCTGACGAACTCCGGTGTGCTGCCGTTGAAGTCCGAACGCGTCGCGCTGATCGGCAGGCACGCGATCGACACCGTCGCGCAGGGCGGTGGCTCGGCCGGGTTGCGGCCGCCGCACGTCGTCAGCATCGCCGACGGGCTGACCGCGTTGCTCGGCGATCAATGTCCGTTGTGGACGGTGTGGAGGTGCGGGGACGTTATGCCGCACCGGTTGCGGGGGTGCTGCGCGACATCCGTGCCGACGACGTTCGACGCTTCCGGCGCCGTGGTGGCGTCGCGTGAGCTCGACATCGCCGAGCTCGCCGCGTACGGCGGGTGGGCTCAAGGTGCCGCGGTGATCGAGGTGTCCGCCGAGGTCGTGCTGGCTGAGCCGACCCGGATGCTGGTCGGGGTGCGCGGTTTCGGCGACTGGACGCTGGAAGCCGGGGGCTCGCAGGACAGCGTTCGCCTGGCGTGGGCGGACGGGATCGTGGAGGAAGCGCTGCTGAAGCCGCCTTTCTGGACCACGGAGGTGTCGCTCGCGCCGGGCGACCGCATCACGGCACGGGTGCGCGAGGCCGCCGCGCTCGTCGGCCTGATCACCCAGCCGGTCCCCCGCTCTCCCGCCGACGCGATCGGCGCGGCGGTGCGGGCCGCGCGGGAGGCTGATGTCGCGGTCGTGGTCGTCGGGCTCACCGACGAACAGGAGACGGAGGGCTTCGACAAGACCACGCTGGCTTTGCCCGGCGAGCAGGACGCTCTGGTCGCGGCCGTGGCTGCGGCTTCGAAGCACACAGTTGTCGTCGTGAACGCGGCGACGCCGGTGCTGATGCCGTGGCTGGCGCAGGTCGACGCCGTGCTGTGGGCGGGGCTGCCGGGCCAGGAGGCGGGTGACGCGGTCGCCGCCGCGTTGCTGGGCCATATCGAACCGGCCGGGCGGCTGGTCACCACGTTCCCGCGCGCGGACGCCGACGCCTTGCCGTTGGTGCCGACGGACGGCGAACTGCACTACTCGGAGGGCACCGCGATCGGGTATCGAAGGGCGTCCGAGCCGTTGTTCTGGTTCGGGCACGGTCTCGGCCACACGAAGTGGCACTACCGGGACGTCCACGTGTCCACAGTGGATGGACTGATCGGCTCGGTTACCGTTCAGCTGACCAACGTCGGCGAACGGGACGGGCGCGAGGTCGTGCAGGTCTACCTCCGGCCCGCTGACGAACCGGTGCGGCTGATCGGCTGGGCCGTCGCCGAGGTCGGTGCCGGTGAGAGCGTCCGCGTCGACGTGCCGTGCTCACCGCGCGTGCAGCGGGTGTGGACGAGCGACCTGGATCGATCCACCGTCGCGGGCCCCCAGGGGGACGCGAGGCCCCCACTCCAATCATCTCAGGAGGGTCTGACAGTTTCGGGCGGCTGGCAGCCGCTCGTCGGCGGCGAGGTGCTCATCGCCCGCGGCCTCGGCGACATCCGCGTCGTGGTCAGCGGAGGAACCGGAAGCGAGGTGAGCCGTGTCGTTCCCGCCCGCATACCGCGCTAAGTCTCGCGGAGACGTCTCCGGCGAGGAGTCCAGGGCGAAGGCCGTCGCCGTCGCGACCGAGCTGTTCGCGACGTCCGGCTACAAGGGGACGTCGGTGGCGCAGGTCGCGGCGAAGACCGGTCTGTCGCAGTCCGGTCTGCTGCACCACTTCCCCAGCAAGGCGGCACTGCTCGCCGCGGTACTCGAAGAACGCGACCGGCAGGACGGCGACTTCCTCTACGGCAGCTCCGAGCCACCGTTGGGCTGGGCGGCGTTCGACGCGCTGACCGCGCTCGTCGCCCGCAACTCGACGCGGCCGCAACTGGTCGGTCTGTTCGTGCGGCTGGCGGCCGAGGGCATCGAGCCTTCGCACCCCGCGCACACGTGGATCCGCGAGCACTACGAAGGCACGCGGAACTGGCTGACCGACGCGGTGAAGGCCGGGGTCGAACGCGGCGAGTTCGCGGCCGACGCCCCGGTCACGACGATCGTGCGCACCACGGTCGCCGTGATGGATGGGTTGCAGCAGCAATGGTTGCTGCAGCCCGAGGAGATGTCGATGGTCGCCGAGTTCGACGCTTTTGTGGCGACTCTGCGCGCCCGTTGGAGTACCGTCGACGTCGGGTGAAGTCACGTGACAGTGGTGGTGCCGAACTTCCACGGCAGGCAGGCCCTCGACGCGTGGCTACTGGGCCACGACGCGGGCCTGCTTCTGCAGAGTCCCGATCCCGACAGCCATCCTCTGCTCAACGGTGTCGTTGTGGCGCAACGTCCTGCTCCGGGCACGAACCTGGAGCGATGGGGCGCCGTGACGGTGTGGGTCGAGGGCGGTGGAGACGGCAGCGGTGTGCGTGAACCGCGCCGTCCCCTGCCGCTCCACCGGACGGCGGAGCAGGCAGCTGATCTTCCAGACCATCTCGGCTGACCTGTTCGGCCGAACCTACCGGTAACGACAGTTCGGGCAGCTGCGACACAAGGGACTACGCACCACCGCGGGAGTTCCCATGACACCTTCGCAGCCTCCCAAGTCCCAGGTAATCCTCTTCCTGTCCGGACTCCGAGTCTCGGACGCCAACTCCGCTGCCCGGATCGCCGAACTCATGACGGTTCAGGCAGACCTTCGCGAAGGCACATACGCGATCGAGGCCATCGGCAGTCCGTCGGCACATCTGTTCGACGGGCGGCCCATCGTGCGCACCGACACCGACACCGACACACCCGCCCCGGTCGTCGACATCCACACGGTGTGGCCAAGTTCCAACTCGGGCTAGGTATCGCCGCGGTGTTGCTGCTCGTTGGTGCGGCGGTCTTCGCAGCCCTGGCGGTCCTAGAGGCCGCAGATCTGGTCACCATCTGGAAACTGCCGGACACCTTGAGCGAGGCGTGGAAGCTCGGCATCGCCGGAATCGGGTTGTTCGTCCTCGGCCTGTACAAGTCAGCGGCAGAGCGCTCAGCTCCGCGAGCATCGAGCCGTAGACGGCCTGCACGCCGCACTGGCCGGCGATCAGGATCATCGGGGTGACGGCGGTGAACGTCGCGCCCGCCACGACCGGCAGGCGGATGCCGAGGATGTCGCCGATGCCGAGTGCCTGCAGCAGCGTGATCAGGCCCGCCACCAACAGGTCGGCGTTCACGAGCAGGCCGATGGTGTGGGTGTCGAGGCCGGCGGCGGCGCCGAACACGAGCGGCACCGTCACACAGCCGGTGTACATGGCGAGCACGTGCTGCAGACCGAGCAGCCCCAGCCGGGCGGGCGGCAGCACCTCATCGACCGGATGCCTGGACGTCATGGTGTCCTTGTAGTCCCCCATCCGCCCAGGGTGGTGGTCCGGGCCCGATCTTGCCCGCTCAGCGGTACGTTTGGGCCGGGAGGAACGATGGTCGAGCCGATCACGCCGCTGACGCCGCGTCCCGTGCGGTTCGCGCCGGTCGGTCAGTGGTGGCGCGAGGTGACGTTCGTGCACTGGGCGGTCGCGCCCGAGAAAGTCGCGACGCACCTGCCCGCGGGCACCCGGCCGGACACCCTGGACGGGGTGACGTTCATCGGGCTGGTCCCGTTCCTGATGCATCCGATCGGCGGGCGGGTCGGACCACGACTGCCGTACGTCGGGACGTTCTGCGAGACCAACGTCCGGCTGTACTCGGTGGACGCGGAAGGCAGGCGCGGGGTGGTGTTCCTGTCGCTGGACGCGAGCAGGCTCGTGCCGGTGCTGGGCGCGCGGATCAGCGCCCGCCTGCCGTACAGGTGGGCGTCGATGAGCCTGGAACGCGACGGTGACGTGATCACCTACGCCAGTCGCCGCATCCTGGGCAGGGCGACCAGCCGGGTGGTGGTGCGGGCCGGGCCGCCGAAGCAGGCCACCGAGCTGGACCATTTCCTGACCGCGCGCTGGGGCCTGCATTTCAGGTGGAACGGCCGGACGCTCTATCTGCCCAACGATCATCCGCCGTGGCCGCTGCACGAGGCGGAGCTGCTCGAACTCGACGCTGGAGCGGTGGCCGCGGCCGGTCTGGGGGATCCAGCCGGGCCACCTGTCAGCGTGCTCCACTCGCCGGGTGTGCCGGTGCGGTTCGGCGTGCCGGCGGCGGTGGGCAGGTAGGTGACCGGCGTGTGCGGTGACTTTCACACGCCGGCCGGGTCCTTGGGGGAACCGGACCCGGCAGCTGCGTCGACCCCCACCTCCGGGCTGGGCCCGGCGACGCAGTTGCCGGATCTGAGGACAAGGTGTCATGCGGCGCGCACAGATTGCGCCCAGACGGCGCACAGACCCCGGCGGGGCCTGAGGCAGGATGACTTCGTGATCATGAAGGAGAGCCGTTGAGGGTGGAGTTCCTGGTGCTCGGCTCGCTCGCGGTACGGCGGGCGGGGACGCAGCTGTAGCTGGGCGGGCCGCGGCAGCGTGCCGTGCTGACCATGCTGCTGCTGCACGCGAACCAGGCCGTGAGCGTCGCGCAGCTGGCCGAGGCGGTCTGGGAGTCGCCGCCCGTGTCGCCGGAGTCGAACCTGCGCACGTACGTGGCGGGGCTGCGCAAGGTGCTCGGCGAACGGCTGGTGACCCGGCCGGGGCACGGCTACCAGCTCGTCGTCGAACCCGGTGAGCTCGACCTGGACGAGTTCGACCAGCTGGTCCGGTCCGCAGAGGACGCGAGCGCGGAGAACGACACCGAGGCCGCGGCGGACCTTTTCGCACAGGCACTGGCGAAGTGGCACGGCACGCCCTCGGAGGTGACGGCGGGACCGTCGTTGCGTGCGGAGTACACGCGGCTGCAGGAACGCAGGCTCGCCGCGGTCGAGAAGTTCGCGATGCTGGACAACGCGGCGGGCGAGGACCAGGTCCGGCCGCTGCTGCCGGGCAGCGCCACGTGCCTGGTGCTGATCACCAGCCGCCGCAGCCTGATGGGCCTCGACGGGGTGAAGTCGCTCTTCCTCGACGTGTTCACGCCGGAGGAGGCCGTCGCTTTGCTCTCCCGGATCGCCGGCGCGGACCGGATCTCCGCCGATCAGGAGGCGGCGGCACGGGTCGCCGAACTGTGCGGGCACCTGCCGGTCGCGGTCGCGCTGGCCGCCAAACGACTCGACCGCCGTCCACAGTGGACCGTCGCCGACCTGGTGGCGCAGCTGGAACGTGGCGGCACCCTCGGCGCGCGAGGCGTGTTCGACCTCTCCTACCAGGCGTTGCCGGACAACCAACGACGATTATTCCGATCTCTCGGACTCCACCCCGGCGAGGACGTCACCGCCGAATCCGCCGCCGCCCTCTGCGGACTGACCGCGTACGAGGCCGAGGACCTGCTGGAGACGTTGCTCGACGAACACCTGCTCCAGCAGCACGTGCCCGGCCGCTACGGACTGCACGACCTGCTGCGCTCCTACGCCCGCGAACAGCTCATGGCCACCGACCCGCCGCCCGCGCGAACGTCCGCGTTGCGCCGGGTGCTGGACTGGTACGTGCACACGGCCTTCCGCGCCGAGGCGCGGCTCAACCCGGTGCGCAAGCTGGAGATCGGCGCCTGCGACCCGATCGTGCACCCGCGCACGTTCGACGACCGCGACGCCGCGTTGCTGTGGTGCGACACCGAACGCGCGAACCTCGTCGCGGCCGTGCGTGACGCCGCCGAACACGGCCTCACCGAACAATGCTGGAGCCTGGCGCAGTGCCTGTGGGACTTCTTCAACCTGCGCAAGCACCGCACGGACTGGATCGACACGCATCGAGTGGCGCTGACCGCCGCCCGTTCCGCCGGCGACCGCATCGCCGAGGGCCGCATGCTGATCACGCTCGGCATCGGCCTGCGCGAGATCGGCCGCCACGACGACGCCATCGAGTGCTACCAGCAGGCACTCGCGATCTGGCGCGCGGTCGGCGACCGCGCCCGCGAACAGGTCACCATGAACAACCTCGGCATCGTCTACTTCGCGCAGGGTCGCGCCGAGGACGGGCTGCGCTGCTACGAGCGGTGCGCCGAGCTCGCCCGCGAACTCGGCGACCGGCACACCGAAGCCGTGGTGCTCAACAACATCGGCCTGCTGCACGCCGAGAACGCCCGGTTCTCCGAGGCCCACACGTACTACCGGCAGGCGTTGGCGATCCGCCGCGAGATCGACGACCCGTACAGCGAGGCCATCCTGCTCAACAACATCGGCGAGGTCCTGCGCGGCCTGCTCGACTTCCCCGAGGCCGTCTCGCACATCGACCGCGCCCTGGAGACGTTCCGCCGCATCGGCGACATCTTCGGGCAGGCCGAGTCGCTCGACAACCTCGGGCTGGCGCTCGACGGCCTCGGCGAGCAGCCGGGCGCGGAGAAGTGCTGGCTCGAGTCGCTGACGCTGTTCGAGGAGCTCGGCGACCCCAAGGTGGACGAGGTGCGCGGCCGGTTGACCTAGCGCCGATCAATCCGGGCTCCAGGGCCGGTCCATCGTGCCCACCGACCCTTCACGGACGGCCCCCGCCATCCTGTGAAGGGACCACTGAATGGACGAACTCGCGCCGTACGCACTCGTGCACCTGGCTGCCCTGCCGCACCCGGACGGCGCTGTTGCCGCGGCACCGTTCCGGCGCGCGGTGGAAGCGCTGGCGGCCAAGGAAACCGAGCTCCTCGCACTGGCCGGACCGCTGTCCGGCCAGCTGCACGACAGCGCGGACACGCACACCGACGCGTTCCATCGCCGCGTCGTGCTGCCGTTGCGGCGGGACGTCCACGACGGACGCAAGCCCAGCCAGTCGCTGACCGACCTGCTCCCCCTGGCCTCACGGTTTCCGCTGCTCGACAGCTGGCTCACCGCCGTCGCGGAGCGAGAGTCGCTGCTCGCCGAGGTCGAACGCTGCCGGCCCGCCGCCCTCGCCGCCGAACGCTCGCTGCTCGCCTCCCTGTGCCACGCCGAACCTTTGCGCCGCGCCGCCGTCCTCGGTGGACGCGACCTCTGGCAGGACCTGGAGCGCGCCGGTTCGGACGACCGCAAGGCCGAACCGGCCGTGCTGCGCCACGCCCTGCGCGCCACCACGAAGACCAGCCCGGTCTCCTGGCACGCCGCCGTCGGCTGGGGCACCTGGTCCCCCGACGCCCCCGCACCCGACTGGGGCACCCCGACCGGCGTCACGCGCGTGAACCACGTGCTGCTGACCCGGCTCGTCGCGACACTCGTCGCCGACCGCTCGCGACTGTTCGACCACCCGCACCGGCTCGCGCCCGACGTGTACGAGTCCGATGGCCACCTGCTGTTCCGACGTGACATCCCTTCCGCCGGCGCCGTCCACGCGTATGTGGGCATCGAGGAGAGCGTCGAGGTCGCCGCGAGCCCGCCGCTGCGGTTCCTCGTCGGCCTCACCGGCGCGAACCCCAAGGGCATCAGCCCGGCCGAGCTGACCACCGCGCTCGCCACCCGCCTGCCCGACGACGAAGCCGAGCGCGCCCAGCACTACGTCGCGCTGCTCCTCGACATCAAGCTCCTGGTCCCGGTCTCCCCCATCGACCCACAGGATCCATTCGCCTGCGTGGCGCTCGTTTCGTGGTTGCGCGACCGCGACCAGCCCGACCTCGCCGCCCGGCTGAGCCTGATCCACCGGGACACCGTCGCGTTCGCCGATCTGGACGCCGACTCCCGCCCCGCCGCTCTGGCCGCGCTGACTGAGGCGTGGGAGGAGGTCGGCACGATGACCGGCGCATCGCTCACGGGTGTGCCGCCATTGAGCGAGGACGTCGTGCTGCCCGAACCCGCCCGCCTCGGCCGCGCTTTCGGCTACTCGGGTATGCGTTCGCTGTGCGATCTCACGCCGTTGCTGATGCTCTTCGACCGGCAGCTCCTGGTACGGCGGTTCGCACGGGACCGGTTCGTGATGGAGTTCGGCCACGGCGGCGTCGCCCGCCCCGCCGCCTGCGCCCCGCTGCTGCAGGCCGCACTCGTCGACGCGATGACCGGTGGCCTGAGCGCGAGCCGCGCCCAGGTCGGCGATCTGGTGATGGACGGCGTTATCACCGACGAAGCCGTGGCGGCAGCCGCCGACCTTCTGCCCGCGTGGATGAAGACCCGCCCGGTCTCCTACTCGTTCTTCGCCCAGCCCGTTCCCGACGGCGTGGTCGTGAACCACATCGACGACGGATTCGGCCGCTTCCCCGGCCGCTACCTGGACATGCTGCCACCAGACGCGTACGCGACCGTCCGCGCCACTTTGGACGGTGTGTTCCCGCGCGGTTTCGCCGAACACCGCCCCGTGCAGGGCTTCAACGCGAACCTGCACCCGCTGCTGGGCCGCGTCGAGGTCAGCGAGGACCCACGCTGGGCCGACTACACCCCGGACTCGTTGGAGGTCTTCCACGACCCCGGACGCGACGAGCTCCGCCTGCGCCGCCGCGACACCGGCGCCGTCGTCGACGTCCTCTACCTCGGCTACCTCATGCCGACGTCGCTGCCGGACCGTTCCGCCGCCCTGCTCGCCGACCTCGCCTGCGGCTGGGTGGACCTGACGCCACTACAGTCCACAGTGGAGTCAGAGGGCGTGCGCACTTCTGGTCGCCTGAGGTATCGCGACGTCACTCTCCTGCGCCGCTCGTGGGACTTCTCCAGCGCCGCGCTCTCTTCCGACCCCGCGTCGATCGCCCTGTTGCGTGCTCGGCACGACCTGCCCGCCCAGTTGTTCGCGGGTTCGGTCACTTCGCGCAACGACCTCGAATCCCGTCTGAACGGCCCGAAATCCCAGTACGTCGACCTCACCAACGCACTGCACCTGCGCTGCCTGCCCCGCCTGCTGTCCCACTACGGCGACCGTGTCCAGCTGACCGAGGCCCTCCCGGTGCCGTCCGGCCAGGTGCTAGAGGTGATCGCGGAGACCTACCGCAGGGCCGGATGACCACCTGGCGAACTAGCCCCGTGTTCTCGGGACGGCGGGGCCCGACTCGTGCGGATGTCCAGCAGCACCACGTCCGGCTCGTGCGCACGAACAGCCGCGATCGCCGACGCGTGGGACGCGTTCGCGTGTCTGATGATATTGGTGATGGCTTCCTGGGTGATCCGGTAGACCGCCAGTTCGGCGTCCGGGGACACCGGGAACGGCTCGCCCGCCACCGTGTACGTCACGCCGCCGTCCGCGACCAGCTTCGGCAGATCATCGAGCGTCGGCTGCGGTGTGTGCGGGCCGTCGTCGGTCTTCAGCACGTTCAGGATCCTGCGCAACTGCACCATCGCGTCCCGGCCCGCCGAGGCGATCGCCTCGAACGCGGCCTCGGCGCGTGCCGGATCCTTCGCGAGCGCGACCGGACCGGCCTCCGCCTGGACCACCATGAGACTGACCGCGTGCGACAGGATGTCGTGCATGTCGCGGGCTATCCGGGCCCGTTCCCGCTCGGCGGCCCGCTCGGCCTCCACCGCACGCTCACGCTCCAGTCGTTCGGTGTGCGCCTGGGACGCCGCGGCCGCACGCCCGATCCCGTAGACGGCGATGAAGGGAATGCGTGCGTTCATGACGGCAATCGTGGCTTTTCACGCCCCGCGGAAGATCGCCGACGAGAGGGATCTCCCGCCTCCCTCGCGCGGGGGAGTCAGTACCCGATGCGGAACGTCGCGTCCTGCTTGGCAGTGCTCGACGAACTGGCCGAGACGGGATCGATCCGCAGCACATAGCCCGCGTGCCGGATGTAGCGGTCCGGGACGTTGTGCGAGCGGAACGACGACCAGGCGGAGTCGGCGAAGCCGGCCACGCGGTGGAAGGTGGCGTCCCCCTTGAACAGACTCGTGCCGTCGTTCGTGCCGAGCACGAGGGCGTGGTTCTCGTGCCGCAGATACATGTTCGGGAAGTTCACCGACTGGAACGACACGCCCGCCGAGTCCGCCAGGCCAGGCATGATCTTCCACATCTGGTCCTGGTACGGGTCGAACGGGTACGTGTCGATGCGCGCGATGTTGCCCGCGTGCCGGACGTACCGGTCGGGAAAGTTGTACGACTTGATGCGATTCCAGGTCGGGCTCCCCCACCTGGTGACCAGGTTGGACATCTCGGTGGCGGTGATCGGGGTGAGGCCAGGATGCTTGGAGTTCAGTGGCTGCGTGTAGGCGCGATCACCCAGCAGCGTCCAGGCGCCACCGGCGATGTCGTTGGTCTGCCAGCAGAAGAACCGGCCGTTCGGGTTCCACGTGTCGCCCCACATGTGCCACACGTTGGAGGTGTTCGACTTGACGATGTTGGGTGCCTCGACGCCGCGGCCGGGAGAGATCGCACCGGTATAGACGCCGAAGCTGCCGGGGTTGAGCGAACTCGACCGTGTGCCGAGCAGGGTGCTGTTGGTGTTGTTCTTGTAGTACATGTAGTTCACGCCGTTGACGGTGACGAAGCTGCCGTCGATCGCGTCGTAGCCGGGGTCGAAGAACGTCTGCGGGGCGGACGCCGTGACGAAATCGGTGGTGTAGTTGACCATGAGGATGTTGCGGCCACCGCTGACCGCCGAGTAGACGACGGCGTACCGGCCGCGCGAGGAGTCCCAGTACGCCTCCGGGGCCCAGGCGTGCGTAGCGAGCGAGTGCACCTTGAGCAGCCGGTAGCGGGTGAACGTGCGCAGGTCGGCGGAGTCCCAGACGTGCAGGTACTGGCTCTGGTAGTTCCAGTCGGTGCCTTTGAGATCGGTTGCCATCACGACGAACGTGCCGTCCTGCTTGCGCAGGACGAACGGGTCACGCAGGCCGGTACTGCCCAGCGTCGGCGTGGCCACCGGGTTGTTCTGGTTCAGCGGAGTCCAGTTCAGCCCGTCAGAGCTGACAGCGAGGTGCACGCCGTAGTTCGCGGCGGCCATCGTCGGCGACTCGGTGAAGTACGCCATCGCAAAGCCGGAGTAGGTGGCCGCAGCGGCGGCGTCGGGACGAAGCAACAGCGCGCCTGCCGAACCCAAGCCGACGGCTGCCGCCGCCTTGCCCGCGGCGGAAAGCAGTTGTCTGCGCTTCATCCGTAACCCCGATCTGTAGCGTGCCCTCGGAATCTGCCGGGCCGTCGCTGGTACCGTTAGCGTTAACATGCACCGTTCGTAAACCGAGGACTGGCGAATACTCGGCCGCCGACAGCCAGGTTCTGTGTTGATTTCCATGAAGTCGCAACACATCGTCAGTGATCAGGTCGCGCAAGTCAACGCTTGGCTTTTGCCATGGACGCACGCTGCGACAACCAGCGCAACGTCCTGTGTGAGCGATAACAGACGCTGGCCCACTGTCGAGGCCGGTTGTGTTCCGTTCACCGGCATCGGTTCGCCGGAACGACTCCACCCGCCACCGAGGTGGTTCACCAGCCGATCGTCGTGAAATGCCTCGGGTGCAACGGAAACGCACCGCGAGTACAGGTCGTTCCACGAGGTGCCCGGCTTGAGGATCAACGACATCGAAGCGCCCTTCCCGATTGCCCGAATCCAGTGTCTCGGCTCAGCGGTTCTGGACGTGCTGCCAGCCGAAACGGCCCTTGATGCACAGGTTTCCGTGCGTGACCGTGCTGTCGTGCGGGGACGTCACCTTCACGATCTCGTTCTCCTGCACGTGCAAGGTGAGGTTGCACCACGTTCCGCCGGAAGCCTTCCGCTGCCTTGTCCAGCACCTCGTCCCAGGTGGCCGGGCGCAGGATGCCCGCCTCGCGCACCAGGGGGCTGGGTGAGCCGGACGTAGGGCTCGGTCTTCTTGCGCCTGCTCATCTCTCCACCTCCAGCGTCCATGTTCCAGCCGCCGTCGAGCACGGTCTGGTGTGAGGGAACGAAGTTGCGGACCAGGTTGAGGATCGACATGACGTGCTCGGCGACGCTGATGCTGTTGCAGTAGGTCACCTCGGCCACGGTGACGCCGTGTCTGATCGCGGCGTCCTTCGACGACGTGACGACGAGTTCGTGACCAAGGGTCTCCAGATACCGGCGCAGGCCCAGCTCACCGGAGACGCTGCCGAGCAGGTGACCGGGTGTGAAGTCCACCTCGGACGGTGTGGGCAGGGTCTGGCCGCCGGGGTAGCCGGACAGCGCGGGAAGGTCGTCGCGGGCGTAGGTCTTCGGGTAGCCGGCGGCGGGGTCGTCGTAGAGAACGCAGAGAATCTTCATGCACCCAGAGTCGGACCTGGAAACCCCTGGCGTCCAAGCGAAAGTTCCTATGCCGTCATAGGCGGGAACTATCGAGGTTCTTGTGCAGCAGGCGGTCCAGCTCGCCGCGCACGTCAAGGCCTCGCGACAACGTGAGCATCGCCTGCGCCAGCAGGGAGACCGGTTCCTGGCCCGAGTCAGCAGCCCGATCTGCGGCACCCGCAACGGATCCTCGATGCGCACGACCCGCATGCCCTCGGGTGTCCCGAACATCTGCAGCCAGGCGTGCGCATCACGCTGGACCACTTGCGGGGAGGCGATCTCCTCGTCGGCGGGAGTCAGGAGTACGTACCGTTCCTCGTACAACGGCACGACCCGCACCGAACTGTCCACATAGGTCATCGCCAGATCGAGCTCGAACTCGTCGAGCCCCTGCACGATCTCCCGCGAGGACAACGACTCCAGCGTGATCCGCACGTGTGGGTAACGCTCGCAGAACGGTGTCGTCAGCAGCGGCGCGACCGGCAGGGCGGTCGGGATCGCGCCGATCCGCAGCACGCCGGACAGCGACGAGCGCATGCGTGACAGGTCCTGCCGCAGGGCATCGCGGTCGGCGAGCATGCGATGCGCCCACAGCAGGACCCGCTCCCCCTCCGGAGTGAGCCCCTCGAACCGGCGGCCGCGGTGCACGATCGGCACACCGAGCTCGCGTTCGAGTTTGCTGATCGCCGCCGACAACGACGGCTGCGACACGTGACAGGACTCCGCGGCGCGGGCGAAGTGCCGTTCTCGGGTCAGCGCGACCAGGTACTCCAGCTGTCGCAGCAACAACTAGGACACCAACGACGTGCGTGACAGCAGGTCGATCGCCGCGTACACGTTCCGCAACGTCGGCGCCGGCATGCCGGTCAGCTCGGCGATCTCGACGACGGCGCCGATGATCGCGTCGATCTCCAGCCGCTTGCCCGCTTCGAGGTCCTGCAGCATGGACGTCTTGTGGTGACCGACGCGGCGGGCGCCGTCGATGCGCTTGTCGATGGAGATCCGCGGGTCACAGCCGGCGGCACGGGCGATGGTCAGGGTCTCCGCCATCATCGACGCCACCAGCGAACGGCTGTCGGAGTGGTCGCAGATCTCCACCATCGTCGCGCGGGTCAGCGCGCTCAACGGGTTGAACGCCACGTTGCCCATCAGCTTGATCCAGATGTCCTCGCGGACGTCCTTCTCCACCGGGCATTTCAGCCCGCCCGCGACCATCGCCTCGCTCAACGCCACGCACCGCGGCGAGATCGACCGGTCCGGCTCCCCGATGGAGAACCGGGTGCCTTCGAGGTGCCGGATCACGCCCGGCGACTCGATCTCGGTCGAACAGTAGACGACACACCCGATCGCCCGTTCCATCGGCAGCACCGCCGTGACCGCGCCACCGGAATCGACGGCCTCGATGCGTTGCCCTTCAAGGGAATGCCCGGTCAGGCCGATCAGGTGGACCTCCACCCCCGCGCGGTGCAACGCCGCACCGACGTAGGCCCCGATCGCCCCGGCTCCGAGAACAGCGACTTTCATGGCACGCCCCGATCAACGATTGCATACAGTATACTCACAACACGACGAATGCTCTAGAAGTGCTTTTTGCATACTAAAGTCTGTAGTCTGTCCCGCATGACCACTTTGCCCAGTGGCCGCCGGGCAGCCCGCGGCCCTCTCAGCGCCGCGGCCTCCCGCCGCGTCGAACGGCCCGCACCACTGCGACAGGCCGTCTACGACGCCTTGCTGGAACTCATCGTCAACCGCACCCTCGAGCCCGGCCAGCACCTGGTCGAGGCTGAGCTCGCCGAGTACCTCGGCGTGAGCAGGCAGCCGGTCCGCGAGGCGCTCCAGCGCCTGCAGACCGACGGCTGGGTCGACCTCCGCCCGGCACAGGGCGCCTTCGTGCACACCCCGACCGAGGAGGAGGCCGACCAGCTGCTCGCCGTACGCAGCGTGCTGGAGACCTACTCCGCCAAACTCGCCGCCGAACACGCCACCCCTGGTGACGTGAAGCAGCTCAAGAAGCTGCAGAAGGTCGGCGAGGACGCGCTGGCAGCCGCCGACGTCGAACGCCTGGTCAAGGCGAACGCCGACCTGCACGCGACCATCGCGGCGATCGGCCGCAACAAGGTCCTCGCCGAGATGATCGGGCTCGTCGACCGCCGGGTGCGCTGGTACTACACGCCGATCGCCCGCCCGCGCAGCCGCGACTCGTGGAACGAACACGCTGAGCTGATCGCGGCCATCGCGGACGGTGACGCTGAGCGAGCAGGCCAGGTCATGCACCTCCACGCGGAGCAGACCCGGCAGACCTACCACGACCGCAAGACGCCAACTCTACGGAGAGCGACTGAGACGTTACGCTCAGATCACCCTAAATCGGCCATTTGGTGCCACACGGGTGATCCGCGACACGATGGTCGTGGATTGCATACAAAACGCAGTATGCTGAATTGCGGCAGGGCGGGGTCAACGAGGACCCGCAGGGTTTCCCCGGGTACCACCAATGGGACCACGACAGCCGCAGCCCCGCCGCCTCCCGTGCCACAGTGCCTGTTGGGCTTCTGCACGCCTCGGGAGCGACCATCGACGGGGAGAGAAGGAAGAAAATGCCTCGCTGGCAGGACATCATCAGCGCGCTCACCCAGCCGCGCCGTGATGATCGGCGAGATCGGCGGCGACGCCGAGGAACGCGCCGCCCTGGCCCGCACCCTCCTCACCAGCTAACGATGAAGGGCGCTTTCGTCCACCTGAGGTGGACGAAAGCGCCCTTCATCCGGAACGTCAGGCGGTAGCGGCCGTCGGGAGTTTGGCTGAGCCACCCTCCGCCTTGTCCCCAATGACCGACAGCGCCTTCTTCACCACCTGCAGCACCGCGAGCGCACCCTCGACCAACTTGATCAGGTTCTCCCCGCTGGCCAACAGCTCCGCGAGCTTGCCCGCGATCTGCACGCCCGCCTCCACCGCGATCTGGACGCACTGCGGAATGGCCATCGCGAGGCTCGCCCCGAACGTCGCCGGGGCCGACGCGATCGCCTGGGTGATGATCGGCACGATCTTCCCCAGCGCCTCGGTGATCATCTTGGTGACGGCCGCGACGACCTGCGCCACCACCTCACCCGCCTTGATCAACGCTTTGGCCGACGTCAGCGCCGTCTCCGCCACCGACAGCACGCCGTCAGCGATCTCCTTGCCGGTCTTGGCGTAGTCGGTCGCGCTCTGACCAGACCAGCCGCTGGTCTCGCTGCCTGCCTTGGACCGCAAGTCCTCGGCCAGGCTCGAAGCCCCCGTACCCGCCTTCTCGAACTCCCCGGCGCCCTGCTGCACGCCGTCCGGGTTGCCGCGGAACTGGTTCAGCGGCTCCTCCAGGAACGAGATCATCGGCGTGAGGAACCCGGCGCCCGCGCTGTCCAGTGCGGTCAACGGCTTCTGCGTCGAGCTCAGTTCGCTGAGGTCGGCCTTGGGCTTGCCCGCGAGCCCCTTGCCCAGCCACGAGTTGTTGTCGATGGCATGAGTCGCGGTGCGGAGTTCGCCCAGCAGCGCGTTGATCGTCCCCGCGTCCTGGGTCGCGGTCATCAGCCGCCCCCCGGGTGAGGCCGGACGCGTTGGTTCGTCGGTGCGCTGGTAGGTGTCCGCGACGTGCCGCACGCCTTAGCCCACCTTGTCCATTGTCGTCGCCACGAGGGAGAACGCGTCCAGCGTCTCGCCCATCGCGGCACCGAGCCCGGCCGTGAGGAACTGCGCGAACTCGCCGAGCGAGTCCTTCCCGACCTGGTCAGGCAGCCGCGTCCCGGTGGCGGCGAGCTGGTCGGCGTAACCGGCGAGCGTGCCGGCGTGTCCCCTCAGCTGCTCGTGGTCGACCGTGAACGTCATCGGCCCACCTCCGTGGTGCGGCGATCTGGTTGAGCGCGTCACCATCACCGAGGTAGGTCCGCCATCACCTCGGTCATCCGGGCGCTGGCCAGCCGTTGCGCCTCCCGCGCGGTGCTGACGATCAACATCGCGAGCGTGTCCACGTCGAGCTTGCGCGCCGCCGGCGTCAACGACACGTCACCGAGCACGCCCCCCGCGTTGACCGTCACCGTGACCTCACCGCGCGGCGACGTCGCGCTCGCACCCACCTCCGCCAGGCTCGCACTGGCCCAGCGCGCGCTGTACGCCACTCGTTCCAGCCGTTCCTGGTAGTCCGCAAGCCACTGTGCTGGATCCATTTCCCCCTCTTCTACCTCGTGCAACCGCGGCGGGCTCCCTATCGCACGGAGAAGTTCGTTGTGCCGCATGGGATTCACGCTGACCCAGCCGTCATTGCCGGCATCCACCCTGATCCGGCCGCCCGCACTGTCCAACCAGGACACCTCGCCCCGGCCGCCCTTCGTATCGACACCGACCTGCCCCTGTCCCCGACGACCTCGAGTGTCGAACTTCGCTCCGGGCGGCAGCGTGATCGGCATGAACTGCGCGGCCCGCAGTTCGGGGACCAACCCGACGAGCTCGTCGCCCAGTTTCTCCGCCTCCACCTGCATCGCCCGGACCGTGCTCCCGCCGCGAGCCTGGTGCACACGATCGCCTGTCGTCGTAGACCATGGCGACGGCTCCGGTCCTCCTTCGCCGAACGACCAGGTCGACCGCGGCCCGGTATTCATGCAGCGCGGTGACGAGTTCGGCGGCCATACCCAGCGGTCCGTGCGCCTCGGCCAGGCCGCGGACCAGCAGCCCTTGTCCGGCTTTGGCGAGCAGCTTGTCCCGTTCGTTCGCGAGCTTGCCGAACGACGGCACCCGCAGCGGAAATGGCCAGCGCACCCCGGCGTGGGTCGCGAGCAGGTCCATCTCCACGAGGTCGAACGACACTTCGTACTCGACCGTCGTCACGTCCGCTCCCCCGCCGCCCGCACGCCCGCCTTCGCGCCGGCGTCGGCGTCCACGTAGGTGTCCCTGATCTCCGCGAGCATCTCCTGGAACGCCCGCACCTCGCGTTCGGCCGCCCCCATCTCGCCCGCGAGCCCCGACTCCCGGCCGCCGTTGCAGCCTTTTCGACAGGTCCTGGGCGGGCGGGGCGGTCCCGAGCAACGGCTGCCGTTCGGCCAGCCTGCTCGCGGTCGCCACCAGGTCACCCGTCAGCTCGGCGAGCCTGGTCAACGTCCTGATCCGGTCCTGCAGCCCCTCCGGCGCGACCTCGAAGCTGTTCACTATTCCACCCCCGATGTCTCGCCGATGACCGGCGGCGCCGCTCGCTTGTCCAGGTCGAACAGCCCGTGGTCGAGCGTCGGCATCTGGTTCTCGTGCTCCTGCTCGTCGTCGCTTGCGCGCCCCACCGGCCGGTGGCATCACGCTGTTCTGGGCAACGCCCGCGTGCTCGGCCGTGGAACGGACCGCCCAGACGCGATTCCGCCGGTGATGCCGAACATGACGCCGGTACGCCTACCCGGACTGAGCTGCCCGCTTCGACAGTGTCCCGGCCGCCGCCGATCACCGGGCCATGACCTCATCGCCGCGGCCGAGCCACGCCCGCCCCCGCCGCCTCCGACGAGGCGTTGCCACGGCACGCCGCCGGCCGTGGACGCGGCGCGGGCCGGTGCCGGGGCGGCCTGCGGGACGTTGCCGCGGGCATCGTCGATCAGCCGGCCGCTGCCGTTGAGGCTGGACTCGTACGTCTGCATCGCGCGCACGGCCTGCGCCTTCTGCTGGTCCGCCCAGGCCACGCCGAAGTAGAAGCTGAAGCCCGCCGCGGCCGCCCCGGGGTTGACGCCTCGGCATGACGCGATGGGTTGCCGTCGCGGGCATCGCCGGACAGGCGCAGAACGACGGTTCGGGCGCGAAGGTCGGCGCGGTCGGCAGCGACACGAAGGCCGGGGTCGTCGGCATCCCGAACGGCGGGCCGTCGGCGGTGGCGGCATCGCCGCCCGTGCGGCGGCGAGCGCGTCCGCGGAGTCCTGCGCGGCCTGTTGCCCGCCGACGCCAGCTCACTGATCTTCTCGATCCGCTCGGCCAGCGTCCCGAGCCGGGACGCGGCCTCCTCGGCCGCGTGGCCGTGCCAGTCCCCGAGCAGGGCGGTTCGTTGTTCCCGGAGCACCTCGGCATGCGTCGACAACGCGGCTCGGTGCCGCGTCCACTCGTCGGCGACCGCGCTCACGTCCGCGACGTCGGCGTCCTGCCACAGCATCCGGTGCAGTTCTTCGTGGCTGTACGCCTCCCAGTTCATCTGACCGTTGGCGGCGATTCGTTGCCTGACACCCCTGGGTTCCCTCCCTCAGCCAGCCGGGGAAACGATCACAGCCGAGCCAAACGAAGGACAGGCCACCCGACCGGCCTCTTGTGGCCGGTCGCTCCCATCAGGGCAAACGCGCGAAATGATCCTGGAGGCGGGCATGGCGGAACTGGTAGACCGCGCCCGCCCGGCGCAGCACGCCACGCCGGTACGCGTCGTCGAGGAACGCCGGCAACCGCCACGGCAGCCGTCCGGTCAGCGGCAGCCACACGCGCGCGAACACGACCCACTGTCCCCACGCGGTCAGGCTCAGGACGTAGGCAAGGCCGCCGCCGATGCCGCCGACGAGCCCAAGCGCCAAGGCCGTCGTCGGGCTCCACAGCACCTCGAACCGCGACGCCGTCAGCCCGCCGCGACGACTCCCGTGGCTGCGGCGACGAACGCCGCGAACACCGGGACCATCACCGCCACCAGTCCGAGCACCGCCCGCCGGTTGGTCCCGAGCAGGCCGTCGGGACTGCCAGCCGAACGCAGGTCCAGCGGTGACTCCATCGCGGCGACCACGGCGAACACCGGCCCGGCGCCGAGTCCGAACACCAGGCGAACACCCCGACGTCGACCAGCACCCCGGCCGTCATCTCGAGGTCCGGCGTGACCAGCCAGTACGCCATCGCGCGCACCAGCCCGTACGCGCCACCGACCGCCCCGCCGAACGCGAGCCCGAGCAGGCCCCGCGACCACACCCGCTTCCCCGCGCGGCCGCGCAGCCGCAGCCTGGTGCGCACGGGTTCGAGGGGCGTCGACCCGTACCAGTGCGCCACCCCGAACAACACCCCGGTGACCAGCCCGATCATGACCCGAACAGCATGCCTGGCGACACCGCGCCGACCAGAGCGGTCCTCGAGCACCAGGTCCGCGACCCCGACAGCGACTCCGACAGCCGTCCCGGTCACCTTCGACGACGTGCCGAACCGCCACCACGCGATGTCGTGGGTCCCGAGCCGGTTCAGGTGCAGCGCGAGGTGACCGAGCCACGGCCGCACCTGCTCGGCGTCGCGCCGTAGACGGCGGGCACGAAGCTGCCGAGCAGGTGCCGTTCGATCTCGTCGGCGGTGCCGAACGTCAGCAGTTCCGCTGGATCGTGGTCAGGCGTGTCGCTGTAAATGCGCCGTGCGAGCGCAACCATCAACGGCGTGGTGAGCACCTCAGCCAACACACCGCCGTTGCGCACTTCGTCGAGCACGGGCTTCCAGACGTTCCCGCCCGGTCCGGCCTTGCGCGTCGTGCGCGGCAGGTAGTCCGCGAGGTCGTCACACCTCAGGTCGGCCAGCACCACCGCGGCGGCCGACGTCAGCACGTCTGTGCCTTCGACCGCGTCGCGGTACTCGTCCACACGGCTCGTGAGCAGCAACGGCAGAGTGGTGGTGTTCAACGCGTTAGGGCCGGCCGATGCAACCCGGCCGCGATCTCGTCGAACCCGTCCAGCACCGGCAACACCCGTTGAGCGTCCACCAACGCCGCGGCCAACGTCCCGCCGCTCGGCCCAGGAGCTCCGAGGAACGGGTGATCGCGGGTCAGCTGCTCGGCCATCCAGTCGCGCAACCCGACGCGTTCCGGATGCCACGACCCGAGGCTGAAGATCACCGGCACCGGATCGCGGAGATCCTGGGCGCCGAGCAGGTCGAGCACGAACCGCGTGGTCAGCACCGTCTTGCCGGATCCGGCGCGCCCCAGCACGACGAGCCGCCGCGACCCGACCCTCCGGTACACCTCGACGACCTGGTCCAGCCGTCCGTCGAGCGCGGCCTCACCGCCGATGTTGAGCCAGCTGTCCCGCAACGTCTCGGGCGCCGCGTCCCAGCGCACCGGCAACGGCACGGGGTCGTGGATCTGGCCCTGTTCCTCCTCGCGCCGCCACCGCGCCTCTACCGAGACCTTCAATGTCTCCACGGCCTCGGCCAGCGGGTCGAACCGCACGGGCTCGGCGACGGGAACGGGCTCGTGCCGCCCGGCGGAGGCGAACAACTCGGACCGCTCCGCCCCGGTCAGCTCCAGCGCGTCGGCCAGCGAACGAACAGTCCCCATCCGCGGGTCGGTCCGTTCGCCGGTCTCCAGCCCGCGCACGGTGCGAATGCCCACGGCAGCGCGCTGCGCGAGCGCCTCCTGGCTCAATCCCGCCCGCTGCCGCCACTGACGCAGCAGTAAGCCGAACTGGCTCGCCACAACCGCCCCCTCGTCCCGGTGATCAGCACCTTATTCCCGAGACCCCCGCGTTCACTGCACGGATCCAGACGGAGGGGGAAGATCGAAGATAGTGCTAACCCAGTGGCTCCACACCGTTCCACCGCTGCTGGTCTACGTCCCGTCGTGGGCCTGGTGGTCGGTGTCGAGAGCATCGGGATCCCGTTGCCGGGCGAGATCGTCCTCGTCGCGGCCGCACTCATGGCGTCGCACCACGACGGCGTCTCGCCGCTCATCGTCGGCATCGCCGCGTCGGCGGGCGCGATCATCGGCGACAGCATCGGGTACGCGCTGGGCAAGCGGTTCGGGCCGCGGGTGTTCGGGTGGGCGGGCGACAAGTTCCCCAGCCACTTCAGCCCGGACAAGATCGGCCGCGCCCAGGCGCTGTTCGAACGGTTCGGCGCCTGGGCGGTCTTCTTCGGCCGGTTCGTGGCGTTGCTGCGGATCCTTTCAGGTCCGCTCGCAGCAACGATGGGCATGCACTACGGGAAGTTCTTCCTGGCCAACGCTTTTGGCGGCATCGCGTGGGCCGGTGGCACTACGGCGGCTGTCTACTTCGTCGGCGAGGCGGCCGAGCACTACCTCGCCGAGTTCTCCTGGATCGCGCTGCTGGTCGTTCTGCTCGCGGTGATCGGGTTCAGCGTCCGAGCCCGGCTCCGCCGTTCACCCCGATGACCTGCGCGGTGACGTGCCCGGCTTCAGGTGAAGTCAGGAACGTCATCGCCGCGGCGATGTCGGCCGGAGTGCCCGCATGGCTGTTGGCGGGGTTGCCGACGAGCTTCTTGCGGCGCTCCTCGGACAACGTCCCGCCGAAGAACTCCGTGTCCTCGATGACGCCGGGCGACACCACGTTGACCGTGATCCCCCGCCCGCCCAGCGCGAACGCGAGGTCAGCCGTCCACGCCTCGACCGCCGCTTTGGCCGCGCCGTAGGCGCCGGAGCCGCGCCTGCCCGCCATCGAGCCGATCGTGACCACGCGGGCGTTGTCGGCCAGCCGCGGTTGCAGAGCGGTCGTCACCAGCACGGTGCTGATCACGTTGGACTCGTAGTTGGCGAGCCACAGGTTTCGCACGTCGTCGAGGTTCTCCGGCGTGGGCAGCCGCCGGGTCATGTTGCCGCCGGCGTTGTTGACGAGCACGTCAACCGAGGACGGCAGGTCCGACAGCGCGGCCTCCACCGCATCGGGATCCGCCGCGTCGAACACGACGGCCCGCGCGCCGATCTCCTCGGCCGCCGCTTTGAGCACGTCCTCACGCCGACCGGTGATCACCACGTCGAGGCCCTGCTCCACCAGCCGGGCCGCCACGGCTTTGCCGATGCCGGTGCCGCCGCCGGTCACCACTGCTGTTCGGGTCATGGACCGTTGATATCAGGCGAATACATGCAGGTCGATCGGCCTGTTAGCCCAGCGGGGTTCACGTCTGTGACTAGGCTGTTCAGGCGCCTACTCCACTGGGGAGAAAAACATGACGACCCACGTTCTGGAAACCAAAGCTCGGCCATCACCTACGACGTGAACGGCGAGGGCGGGCGGCCGTTGATGATGATCGGCCAGCCGATGGACGCGAGCGGCTTCACTGCGCTCGAGGACACTTCCGCGACCGCACGGTGATCACCTACGACCCACGCGGCATCGGCCGCAGCACCCGTTCGGACGGTCGCACCGACGCCGTCCCCGAGCTCCAGGCCGCGGACGTGCACGCGGTGATCGAGGCCGTCGGTGGGCCGGTCGACCTGTTCGCGTCCAGCGGCGGCGCGGTCACCGCCCTGGCACTCGCGGCGACCTACCCGAACGACGTACTCACGCTCGTCGCCCACGAGCCACCGATGATCGACGTCCTGCCCGATGCCGCGGCTGCTCGCCGTGCGCGTGACCGGTTGATGGACGCCTACCAGGCCGACGGGTCCGGCGCGGGCATGGCGCCGTTCATCCAGATGTCCTCGTGGCAGGGCGAATACACGACGAGTACTTCGCCCTGCCCCTGCCCGACCCTGCGCAGTTCGGCATGCCTGCCGAGGACGACGGCTCCCGCGACGACCCGTTGCTCTCGGACTCCTCGCTGCGATCACCGACTACTACCCGAAGGTCGACGCTCTGCGGCCACGCCCACCCGTGTGGTGATCGCCGTCGGCGAAGAGTCGATCAACGCCTTCCCCGGCCGCGCGGCCGCGCCCGCCGCCGACGCTGCTCGGCCAGGACGCCGTCGTCTTCCCCAGCCACCACGGCGGCTTCCTCGGCGGCGAGTTCGGCTACGCGGGCAAGCCCGAGGAGTTCGCCGTCAAACTGCGCGAGGTGCTCGGCTGAGCACCAGTTCGGCGGCCTTCTCGACGCCGCCCTGACGGATGGCGGCACGCATCCGGTCGACGTTGCGCCGGATCGTGTTGTCGATCCTCGCCACGGCCTGACGCAGGTTCGCGAGATCGTCGACGCGAACACCTACCGCAGGAAAGCCTCGATCACCTCGGCGACGCGCAGCCCGCTCTCGAAGTTCGCCAAGGTCCCGCGGGTGTTCTCCCGCACGGCCTGCGCGAAGAGGCTGAGCCGTGAGTAGTCGGACTCCCGGCCTGTTCGACGGGTACGGGCTCCCAGGTTGAACCGTCCGAAATGGACAGAGTGGCCCATTGGTCGAGGCGAAGCGAACGTTCGGTGCCCACACCGTCCACGGTACCCTCGGGCCCGGCCAGCCCGGAGAACGCCGACACGTGCACCGGAACGTCGCCGCCGCGCAGCAACCCGCGCGCCGCCACCTCGGCACCGGCCTGCGGGAAGTCTGCCGAGACGTTCTCGACGGTCAGCGGGCCGAGCATCCGGTCGGTGAGATAGACGAAGTGCGACAACACCTCCCGCACGAACCCACCCTGTTCGGGCTGGGCGAGCCACTTCGCGTCCGCCTGGAACGCGCGCGGCCACTCCGGGAACTGCAGCCTGATCTCGACACCGCGGATCTCGCCCAGTCCGGGGAGGCGCCGTTCGATCTCCAGCGTCGCCGCCATGTCCGACAACGCGAAGTTCACCGCGTTGGGCAGTCCTCGCGCCGCGTCGACCATCGCCTTGGCCTCGTCGAGGTCGACCGCGAGCGGCTTCTCGCAGAACACCGCCTTGCCCGCCTGCGAGCGCCTTGATCGCCTGCTCGGCGTGCACGGCGGGCGGCGTCGCGAGGTACACCGCGTCCACATCGGACAGCACGGCCGTCCAGCGCGGTGAGCACCGGGATGTCGAGCTCGCGCGGCGTCACGTCGACGCCCGCCACCACGGTGTAGGCGGGATGTGCCTGTGCCGCCGCCAGCATCCGGGCGCCCATGGCACCCAGGCCGACGACGGCAAGGCGAATCGGATCAGCGGTCATGCCCGCAGCTTATTCGGCAGGCGCCCACGCGCGGGACAGCTTCACCCGTGCCCCGGTCTGCAGCAACGACCCGGTGTAGAGGCGTGAGGCGACCAGCAGGATCACCACGACCGTCCCCGCGAGCACCCCGAGCGAGACCAGCGCCTCCCACGGCTTCGCCTGCCCCGCGAACATCCGCACCGGCATCGCGACCCCCGCCGTGAACGGCACGAACGACATCACCTTGAGCACCACGGGGTTCTCGAAGAAGAACTGCACCCCGAAGTACGGCCCCATCACCGCCAGCATGACCAGACCCATCGTCGAGCCGAGGTCCTCCTGCCTGCTGACCAGCGCGCCCGCGACCGCCCACATCGACGAGATCAGCACGAACCCGAGCATCAGGAACGGCACGAACCACCCCAGCGCCGGCGCCACGACCGCCAGCAGCTCCGACTGTCCCGCCGCCCGGAGCGCGATCGGCGCACTGAGCGCCAGCACGATCACCTGCCCCAGCGTCAGGATCACGTGCCCGAGGATCTTGCCGGCGAGCAACGCCCGCACCGGCACCGTCGACACCAGGATCTCCACGATCCGCGTCTGCTTCTCGGTCACCGTGCTCTGCGCGATCGCCGCGCCGCCCATGCCGAACATGAGGAACACCAACCCGAACACCAGCACCACGACGAACC
>CAVYAD010000075.1:0-21244 GCA_963766275.1 uncultured Actinomycetota bacterium | reverse complement strand
GCCAGCACACTGCCCGCGCCGGGGTCGAGCTGGCGTTCCATCAGGTGCCCGACGGGGTGCACGACGGTGACGAGGCAACCGCGGCCGGCCAGGCCACGGGCTGCCTCGATACCGAGCAGCCAGCCACCCAACACCGCGACCGGCATGCCCTTCTGCGCCTTGGCTTCGATCTGCGCGCAGTCGTCGAGCGTGCGGAACGCGACCACGCCCGGAGCCAGCTTGCCGTCTTCGAGCAGGCCCTCCGCGGGCGGAACCCACGGCGTACTGCCCGTCGCGAGCACCAAAGCGTCCTCCAGGGGATCCCGTCGACGGTGCGGCCGACGCGATCGATCTCCTGCACCTGGCACCCCAGCCGCAGGTCGATGTTGTTGTCGGCGGCCCACTTCGCACCGTGCAGCCGCGTCGACTCCGGCGTCATGGACCCGGCGACCACGGTCGAGAGCAGCACGCGGTTGTACGCGGCGTGCGGCTCGGCGCCGATGACCGTGATGGGAAGAGTTCTCTTCTCCCTGCGCCGCAGCTCGTCCGCGAGCCGCGCGCCTGCCATTCCGTAGCCAACGATCACGACTCGTCTCATGCCCGCTCTCAATCGGACCGCACAGACCTTGAACTCGGGCATCCGGCTGGTCGGATCGAGCGCGGGGTTGGTGAGCAGGTTCGCCCGCCCACCACCGGGAAAGTGGAACGGCAGGAACACCTGTCGATGCGCATCGTCGGCACGCACCGCACCCGCGCGGCAGCCGCGCCCGCCGCGAACGACGCGCGCCCGTTCGCCGTCGGCGAGCCCGGCCCGCGCGGCCGTCTCCGGGTGGACCTCGACGATACGCCTCGGGGACGGCCGCCGTTCAGCTCGCCGACCCGTCGGGTCTGCGCGCCCGACTGGTAGTGCTGCAGGACCCGCCCGGTCGTGGCCTACAACGGAAATTCGGCGTCCGGGGGCTCGGCGGGGCCGCGGTGGTCGACCGGACGAAGCGGGCCCGCCCGTCCGGGTGCGCGAACCGGTCGAGGAAGAGCCGGGGTGTGCCGGATGTCCGTGACGGCACCGGCCAGTGCAGCTGCCTCGCCGGCTCGAGCCGCTCGTAGGCGATGCCGGAGTAGTCCGCGATGCCGCCTTTCGACGCTCGCGCGCAGTTCCGCGAAGACCCTCTCGGCGTTGGTCGGGAACCGCGCGGCGGGCTGACCGAGCCGGGTGGCCAGCCCGTGCAGCACCTCGAGGTCGGTGCGCACCCCGGGCGGCGGGTCGAGCGCCTGCGGCGCCGCAGGACGCGGCCTTCCAGGTTGGTCATCGTGCCGTCTTCCTCGGCCCACTGGGTCACCGGCAGCACGACGTCGGCGAGCTCGGCGGTCTCCGACAGCACGAAGTCGGCAACCACCAGCAGGTCGAGGGCGGCGAGCGTTCGTGATATGTGCCGGCGCGGGGCGCGGACACCACCAGGTTGGTGCCGAACACCAGCAGCCGGCGGCCTCCGGTGCCGAGCGCGTCCAGCAGCTCTAGGCGCTCGCCCGGGGCCGGGCAGCCCGTCGCGAACGCCCCAGACCTCCGGCGATTGCCCGCGCGCGCCGGGATCGTCGATCTGCGGTAGCCGGGCAGCTGGTCGGCCTTCTGACCGTGTTCACGGCCGCCCTGCCCGTTGCCCTGCCCGGTCAGGCACCCGTAACCGGAGCCCGCGCGGCCCGGCAGACCGAGCGCGAGCGCGAGGTTGATCCAGGCCGACGACCGTGTCCGTGCCCTTGCGTGCTGTTCGGCGCCCCGCGCCGGTCAGTACGTAGGCGTTGCCGCCCGGCCAGCATGCTGCACGGCCGCGCGTTGATCAGCGGCGGCGACCCCGGTGACCCGCTCGACCCGCTCCGGCCACCACGCGGCGGCGAGCCGCCACGCCTCGTCGAATCCGGTGGTCCGATCGGCGATGTAGGAGCTTGTCGATCAGCCCGTCGGTGACGGCGGTGTGCAGCAAGACCCAGCGCCAGCGCGAGATCCGTGCCCGGCGCGGGCTGCAGGTGCAGCGCGCGCGCTCCGCGGTGGCCGTGCGGCGCGGGTCGACCACGATCAGCCGGCCTTCTCCAGGTGCGCATCAACGGCGGCATCGTCTCGGCCGGGTTGGCGCCGGCCAGCAGGACCGCGTCGGCCGCCGGCAGATCGGTGACGGGGAAGGGCAGCCCGCGGTCCACCCCGAACGCCTTGTTGCCCGCCGCCGCCGCCGAGGACATGCAGAATCGGCCGTTGTAGTCGATCTGCGAGGTGCCCAGCGCGACCCGGGCGAACTTGCCGAGCAGCGTACGCCTTTTCGTTGGTCAGCCCGCCGCCGCCGAAGACGGCCACCGCTCCGGCTCCGTCCGATCCGCGATCCGTCCGCGACTAGTCGAGCGCGGTGTCCCAGCCGGCGCAGGCTCGCCGTGCGATCAGCGGCGTTGTCAGCCCGCCTGGATGGCGCAGCAGGTCCCCGCCGTCCAGCCCTTCTGGCACAGCCCACCGGGACGTGGGACCACCTTGCCGGCGAGCGTCATGCCGCACTGCAGCGCGCAGTAGGGGCAATGGGTCACGGCGCCGACGCTAAGGACCGTTGTTAACGATATGCTCGGCATGTTTCGTCCGTGGAAATTGCCTGCTCACAGCAGTGCTATGAGCTGGTGAGGAGCGCGTCCCGAGCCCGGAAAGGAGTCTGACGTCGACATCGGGTGCATCGCGTGCACCGCCAGGCGGAAGAGCATCGCCTGCAGCAGCGTCTGCGGCCACTCCTGCAAGGTGGCCCACCGCTCGATCAGGCCGGGGTCCGCGCCGCCCCAGGCGCAGCGGAGTCGACCGCGACCACCGCGGCGGCCCACTCCGGCGGACGCCGAGTACGGGGTGAAGTCGATGAGCGCGGGCGGGGAGTCCCCGCGAACAGCACGTTGCCGAACAGGTCGCCGTGCACGACCTGAAGCTTGAGCGTTGATCGGCTTCACGGTGTCGGTCGAGCAAGTCGAACAGCCGTCCGCCGAGGTCGGCTTCAGCGGCACCTCCAGCTCGCCCTTCGCCTTCCGGTCGGCCACCGCGAACACGTCCTGCGCGCGTCGAAGAACCTCGGTTTCGGCGGGCTCAGCGCTGGCCTGGTGGAGCGTCGCGCACCGCGACGACCTCGTCATGACGCGGCTCCGGCCCGACCTTCGATGAACCTGGTGGCCGACCAGCCGCCGACGACCTAGCGGCCGTCGGTCGAACGCAACGGCCTCCCGATCTGCAGCTCAGGCACGTGCAGCTCGTCCAGCGTCTTCGCGACCCAGGCGGCCTCGGCGGGCTTCGCGCCGGCCTGATCGCGGCATCGCCGCAGCGCCAGGCGGGGCAGCCTCGATCAGCTCCGGCTCGGCGTCACTGGCGCCGAACGCGGCACGGACGTGCGGTGGGGGCGGTTCAGGGGGCGCGGGTCACGGCACGGCCACGCTACCTGCCTCAGACCGTCCGGGTGGTGGACCACGACACGCCGTGATTCATCCCACCACCCACTTGGCCCAGTGTTTGCTGCGGACGAAAAGCACGTTCGTACGGCCTGTTCGTACGAACATATTCGCACGAATCAGTAGGTCGGGAGTGAGGGGTCGACCTCGCGGGCCCAGGCCAGGACACCGCCGCCGACGTGCACGGCGTCCTTGAAGCCCGCCTTGTGCAGCGCGGCAAGAGCCTCGGCCGAACGAGCGCCGGACTTGCAGTGCAGCACCAGCGGCTTGTCCTGCGGCAGCTCGGAGAACGCCTCCCCGGACAGGATCTTGTCCTTGGGGATCAGGATCGAGCCCGGGATGCGGACGATCTCGAACTCGTGCGGCTCGCGCACGTCCACCAGCACGAAGTCCTCACCGGACTCCTGCTTGTGCTTGAGCTCGAGCGGCGTGATCGTGTTGCCCGCGGCGGCCTGCTGCGCGTCCGTGGACACGACCCCGCAGAACGCCTCGTAGTCGATCAGCTCGGTGATCTTCGGCGACTCCGGGTCCTTGCGGATCTTGATCGTCCGGTAGGTCATCTCGAGTGCGTCGTAGACCATCAGGCGGCCCAGCAGCGGGTCACCGATGCCGGTGAGCAGCTTGATCGCCTCGGTGACCATGATCGAGCCGATCGACGCGCACAGCACGCCCAGCACGCCACCCTCGGCGCACGACGGGACCATGCCGGGAGGCGGCGGCTCGGGGTAGAGGTCGCGGTAGTTGAGGCCCTGGCCGTTCGGCGCGTCCTCCCAGAAGACGCTGACCTGGCCCTCGAACCGGAAGATCGAACCCCAGACGTACGGCTTGCCCAGCAGCACCGCGGCGTCGTTCACCAGGTACCGCGTGGCGAAGTTGTCCGTGCCGTCGAGGATCAGGTCGTAGTCGCGGAAGATCTCCAGCGCGTTCTCGGAGTTCAGGTGCGTCTGGTGCAGGATCACCTTGACGAACGGGTTGATCTCGGCGACCGAGTCACGCGCCGACTCCGCCTTGGGGCGGCCGACGTCGGACTGGCCGTGGATCACCTGACGCTGCAGGTTCGACTCGTCGACGATGTCGAAGTCGACGACGCCGAGCGTGCCGACCCCGGCCGCGGCCAGGTACAGCAGTGCCGGGCTGCCGAGGCCGCCCGCACCCACGACGAGCACCTTCGCGTTCTTCAGCCGTTTCTGCCCGTCCACCCCGACATCCGGGATGATCAGGTGCCGGCTGTAGCGCGCGACTTCTTCCTTGGTCAGCTCCGCGGCTGGCTCTACGAGCGGCGGAAGCGCCATCTGGTCCTCCTCGACGGGCAATGTCTCCGTGTCCGAGACAACGTCTACCCTGCCTCGACTCTTCCCGGTTGGAAAGCTGTCTCAGCCAGCGGGAAACGCGTTCGGAGTGCACACCTTGCCGTCCGCGGGCACGACGTCCTGCCCCGCGTTGAGCTGCGACACGAAGTTGTTCGCGACACCGAACGTCTGCTGCATCATCACGGGCGCAGGCGCGCCGTTCTCCGCGCAGGCCGCGTGCTGGTTGCCCAGGGCGTGGCCGACCTCGTGGTTGATCAGGTAGTTCCGGTATCCGGCCAGGTCACGGGCGTAGACCATGGCACCGCGCACCCAGCGGGCGACGTTGATCACGACGCGCTTCTTCGCCGGGTTCCAGCACGAGGTCTCGAACGGGATCTCCTTGCCACACAGCGTGTGCGTGGTGGCCGTGGTGGAGAGGCTGATGACGAAGTCCGGGTTCTGGTTCGGCTCGACCCGCTGCAACGCGACGTTCTTCGTGCCGATCCAGCTGCGCGGGTCGGACAGGAACCCGTCGACCGTGCGCGCGAACGCCGTCTCGTCGTTGTTGTAGTCGGTCGGCGACACGCCGTCCTCGATGGCGATCGCGTACTTGCGGAACTTCTGCGCGTTCGCCTCGCCCAGCCGCGGGCCGTTGCCGGGCAGGGCCCGGAACGTGCCGACGCCGCGGTCGAGAAGTCGGGACCCGCGGGCAGTTCGGCCGTGGGCACGTCGAGCTTGGGCTTTCCGGCCTGCACCTCGGACGCGGGCGGCTCGGTCGTGGTGGTCACGGCGCCGTTCGCGGTGGTGGGCGTGTCACCCGAGGCGGGCGACTTCGGCTGCACGGTGTCGAGCACCACGAGCGCGGTGAGCACGAGCAGCACCGGAATCGCGTAGATCCGCCACCCGTAGCTGACGACGAGCTTCTTCACACCGCCGCGCTTGCGGGGCCGTTGATGCTGCGCCGTGCCTTCCGGCTCCCAGGCGGCGGCAAGCGGTTCCGCACTGGTCCGGCGCGCGCCGCGACGGTAGCGGTCAGCGGGCGGATCAGTACGTCCTCGCTCGGGGGCGCGATTCACGTCGCCCAGGGTCCCACATCCCCCGGATGGCCGTCGTCCATCACCATGTGTGTCGGTCGACGGCCTCCCACATGCCCAGCACCGCCCTCGCGACGGTGGCCGGTCGCTCCATCTGGGCGACGTGCCCGGTCCGGGGAAGCACCAGAAGTCGTCCCTGGGGCAGCGACCGCGCCGTTCGTGGCCCCTTCCGCACGCTGACCAGCCGGTCGTTCTCGCCCCAGACGACCAGGGTCGGCGCCTTGACCTGTGGAAGCAGCCGCCACAGTGACTTCGGCCCCGGCGTGAACCACTGCTTGAACAGCCCGACGGTGCTGAGGCTGAGCGCGCGATCGGCCCAGCGTTGCCTGGCCCGTTCCTCGTGCTCCCTGATCGACTCCTCGATGCGGTTGTCCGGCACCACGCTCGGGTCGGCGAAACACAGGTCGAGCATCTGCTGGGTGCGTTCGTGCGCGGTGAGGTTCGCGAGCTGCCTGCGCACCTTGGAGCCGATGACCGGCAGGACGGCGAGCGCCATCCGCGGGTCCGACATGCGGTCCAGGCGCGGCCGCAGGTCCGGCACCGCCGGCGAGACGAGTGTGAGCGTCTTCACCAGGTCAGGCCTGGCCGTGGCCACGATGACGGAGATCGCGCCGCCCATCGAGTTGCCGAACAGGTGCGCCGGTTCCTTGAGCGTGGCCAGGTACTTGATCACGGTGCGGGCATGGGTGGCGAGGCTGAAGTCGTAGCCGGGAATCGGCTCCGACCGGCCGAACCCCGGCAGGTCGATCGAGTACCCGCTGACATGTTCACGCAGCTGGGCTGCGAGATCTGTCCAGTTGCTCGCCGACCCGCCGAGACCGTGCACGTAGACGGCGGGAGGCCCGTCTCCAGGGGTGACCCTGACGTGCACCTCATGGTCATCGACCTGGTGAAACTCACCTGGCCACGGCGGCTGCGAGGTGTCCAGCGGCGGGAGTTCGACCGTGGACAGCGGGGCGGGGATCAGCGTGCTCACTCACCCAGGATGCGGGAAAAGGCCCACAGATGGTTCCCGGAAAGGGGCTACTAGCGAGTAAGGTTGCGCTCACGCCTCGGTCAGGCAACCCCTTTCCGGCGGCAAGCTGATCAGTGCTGGAGGCACCATGACGGAGACGGCGCAGAGCGCACCCGCAGGCAGGGGCGTTCGACTGCCGCGCACCGCCCGCCGCGCGCAGCTGCTGGCCGCGGCCCAGGACGTGTTCGTCTCGAACGGCTACCACGCTGCCGCGATGGACGAGATCGCCGAACGCGCGGGTGTGTCCAAGCCTGTGCTCTACCAGCACTTCCCCGGCAAGCTGGAGCTGTACATGGCCCTGCTTGAGTCCCATGTGGACGACATGGTCAGCCGGGTCCGCGCCGCCATCGCCTCGTCGACGGACAACAAGCTCCGCGTGCGTGCCGCCGTGGGTGCGTTCTACGACTTCGTCGACGGCGAGGGCCAGGCGTTCCGCATGGTCTTCGAGTCGGACCTGCGCTCCGAGCCCTCCGTGCAGGAGGCCGTCGAGCGCGCGACCACCGACTCCGTGGACGCGATCACGGACACCATCACCGCCGACGCCGGCCTCGACCCCGAGCGGGCGCGTCTGCTCGCCGTCGGGCTCGTCGGGTTGTCCCAGGTCACCGCTCGTGCGTGGCTCGCGGACAACCGCAAGGTGCCCAAGGAGGACGCCGTCGCGATGATCTCCAACCTCGCGTGGCGCGGCATCGGCGGCGGCTTCCCGCTCCAGCACTGACAAACCATGAAAGGAGCTTGGACCTGAGGTCCATGAAAGCTCCTTTCATGCTTTTCACATCAGGGTGGCGATGCGGCGGGCCACGTCATCGGAGCGTTCCAAGGGCAGCATGTGGCCGATCTTGGGGTAGATCACGAACTCCGCTGAGGGCAGCGCGTCGGCGATCGCCCGTGCGTGCCGCAGCGGGGTGAGCCGGTCCGCGGCGCCCGCGATGACCACTGTGGGGATGGCGGACAGCACCGAGAGGGCCTCGCGGCGTTGGTGCCGGGTGAGTTCTTCCCGGACGCCGACGAACGCGGTCCCGGTCGTGTTGCCCGCCATCGCCGCCGCGGCACGCACGTCGGCCCACCGAGCGCCACGCCCGAACGCCGCGACCCGCAGACCTGGCGTGATCAAGCGGCCGAACCCGACCTTCGGCCGCTTGACCAGCCATCGCCCGGCCAGCCGTTCGACGGCCCTGAGCCGGGGCAGGTCCCCGCACGACGTGGCCACCAGGGCCACCCCCGTCACGCGCGAGAACAACTCGGGGCGCAGCTCGGCCAGCGCCATGATCGTCATGCCGCCCAGCGAGTGGCCGGCGAGCACGATCCGCCCGGTGGGGACGTACTCGTCGAGGACCTGAGCCAGGTCCTCGGCCAGTTCGGACAGGGTGGGTGCGCCGGCTTCGGCCGACTTCCCGTGGCCGCGCACGTCGTAGCGGACGACCCGGCCAGGCAGCGCGGAAGCCACGCGGTCCCACGTCGTGAGGTCCATGGTCCAGCCGTGCAGCAGCACCGCCGTCACATCGCCGGAGACTCCGGACTCGACGACGTTCAGCCGATCAAGAACGAGCGACGCCACGAGCGCATCCCCGGCCTTCCCACGAGTCCGGCCTCGTCGAGGAACGACATGATCCGCTCGCCCGACCAGCGAAGGGTCTCCTGGAAGCGCGGGTTGCCCAGCGCCTGCCGGTGCGCCTCACGCACGTCCAGCCCGACGGCGGCGTAGACCGCCGGGTTGATGATCGTGCGAGTGATCATCATCGACACGTACCCGACGAGCCACTTCTGGTACGGCAGTTCGACGCGCTTGAGCTCGGACATGCCGCGCAGCAGCTCCTCGCGCGCGAACCGCACGTGCCGGGCCTCCTCCAGCACGTGGATCCGGTTCACCATCCGCACGATCGGCTGGATGGTGTCGTCGGTCATCGCCTCGCGCTGCAGGCGGTCGAGGATCTCCTCGGCGACCAGGATCGAGCCGTACATGGCCGGTCCGTAGCCGATGGTCGGCAGCAGCCTGCCCGAGCCGGTGCGTGGTCTTCACCGGGCCGTACGGCGGGCAGCCGATGCGTTCGACCAGGCGAGCGAACATCGTCGAGTGCCTGCACTCGTCCGCGACCTCGGTCAGCGCGTACTGGGCGTGCCGCGTGGTCGGGTCGGTGTTGTAGACCATCTTGACCAGCATCTGCATCAGCAGCAGCTCGAACCACAGGCCGACCGAGGCGATCGACGCCAGCTCGTGCTTGGACAGCTCGATGCGCTGTTCGACCGTCAGCGAGTCGTACAGCGGGGTGCCGAACAGGGAAATTCTGTGTTCCGGGATGTAGAAGAGGCCCTCGACCAGCGGCGCATCCCAGTCGATGTCCACCTCCGGGTCGTAGAACTTGTCCGCGGACGACTTGAGCAGCCGTTCCGCTGTCTTCTCCCGATCGGCGACCCTCATCGGTGCCCTCCCAGGTAAGTGTTACTTGAGGTAACGGTTACTTCTGGTAGCGTGCGGCACATGGCACGCACTGTCAAGGGGCCGGACGCGCGACGCGAACGCTGGAAGGGGCATCGCGAGCAGCGCAGGGCGGAGTTCGTGGATGCCACGATCGCCGTGGTGGCCAAGAAGGGCCCGGATGTCGGCATGGAGGACGTCGCCGCCGAGGCGGGCGTCAGCAAGCCAGTGCTGTACCGGCACTTCACCGACAAGTCGGACCTGTACCTCGCGGTCGGGCAGAAGGCCACCGAGCTGCTGATGGACCGGATGGGCCCGGCGATGGCCCAGGACGGCCCGATCCGCGCCCGCATCGAGGGAATCGTCGACGCCTACCTGTCGGTGATCGAGGAGAACCCGAACCTCTACCGGTTCGTCGTGAAGGGGTCCTTTGTGGACCGCCCCGTCGAGAAGGACGTGGTGGCGGAGGACAAGAACCTCATCGCCACGGCGCTCGCGCGGATCCTCGGCGACTACCTGCGCGCGTTCGACATGGACTCCGGTGGCGCCGAACCGTGGGCGCACGCGCTCGTCGGCATGGTCCAGAACGCGGGCGACTGGTGGCTCGACCGCCAGACCATGTCCCGCGCGAACCTCAGCGACTACCTCGCCACGATCATCTGGCACGCCATCGACGGGCTGCTGCGCTCCGCCGGTGTGCAGGCCGACCCTGCCCGGCCACTCACCCCGCTGCGATTGGTGGACTGATGAGCGAGCACGAGAAGAGGGCTTCACCGGCCCCGCGACCCTCGCGTTCGAGGACGGCGTGATCCCCGTCGAGGTCGAGCTGCGCGGCTACTTCCAGCCGATCGACGGCCGCTACCACTGGTACGGCCGGATCAAGGCCAACGACCGAGGTCACCAGCCGCGTCGAGGCCGGCGCGCGGTCCGCGTTCCTGCGCACCCCCACCGGCGAGGCCGAAGGCACTTTGACCGACCCCGACCCGTGGGGCCGCTACCGCGTCGGCGGCATCTCGACCCCGCCCTACAAGATCGAAGAACCCGCGGACCAGTGATCAAAGTATGAGAGGGAGCTTTCATCAACCTCAGGTTGATGAGGGCTCCCCTCATCAGAGTACTCAGGCGCCGAACCCGACCTTGCGCGAGTCCTGCGGGCCGATCTCCACGTACGCGACGCGGCCAGCGGGCACGACGTAACGCGCACCCTTGGCGTCCACCAGCGACAGCACGCTGGACTTGCCGGACACCGCGTCCGCCACCAGAGCCTCAACCTCGGACGGGTTGAGCTCACTGGTCACGACGAGTTCCCGCGGGCTGTCCGCGACGCCGATCCTGACCTCCACGCTGACCTCCGTGCTCAAAAGAAAAATCTCGAGCCGAGCCTACCTATCCAAGTCCCAGCTGCGTCATGCGCCGCGCGTGCGCCTGCTGCAGCCGCCGGAACAGCTGGCCGATCCCGGCCAGGTCGCCCGAACCCCGCACGATGAGCTCGGAGAGCCCGTCCCGCTCCGCCACCACGTACTGGGCCTGCGTGAGCGCCTCGCCGAGCAGCCGGCGGCCCCACAGCGCGAGCCGGTCAGCACCCGCGGTCCGCCTCGACGGCCGCCCGGACTTCGCGCTCAGCGAACGCGGAGTGACCCGTGTCGGCGAGCACCTCGAGCACCAGCTCCCTGGTCGGCGGTCGTCCAGCCACTGCGCCGACCTCGCGGTAGAAGTCGGCCGCGAGCCCGTCGCCGACGTACGCCTTCACCAGCGACTCGAGCCACGACTTCGGGGCTCGTCGAGTCGTGGAACGCGTCGAAGCCCTGCACGAACGGCGCCATCGCGTCCTCGACCGGTCGACGCCCTGCGCGGCCAGATGCTCCTGCACCGCTCGTAGTGCCCGATCTCGGCCGCGGCCATCGCGCGCAGCGCCGCCCGGCCGCCAGCGTCGGCGCCGTGCGCGCGTCCTCCGCCATCCGGTCGAAGGCCGACAGCTCGCCGTACGCGAGCACGCCCGAGAAGATCAACGACCCCGTCCGCAGCAGGTCCGCGATCCGGTTAACGGCGTCGCTCATGTCGGTGCAATCATGCGTGCTCTGCCAGGTAGAATGTCGGCAGGACGCCCGGCGTCCGACGAGTGTGCGACCACGCTGCGACGTCCCAAGTCTTCATGTGGCACGGCGCCGTCGATTGGTGCGGTGCACACCCTGTCCCGCACGGCTCGACCTGCAGCGGAGGCGCGGTCGAGCGGCCCGGCCAGGGCTAGTGCGCGCTGGTACGAGAGAGGCTGATCACCCTGACCACTGAAGTAGAAGCACATCTGGACCCGGTAGCACTGGAACACAGCGAGGCCGGAGTCCCCGAAGAAGACCCGTCGCACCCGCTGCTGGCAGACGCACCGGTGCGAGGACAGACTCCCCCACGTTCGCCGAGCTGGGAGTGCGTGAGGAGATCGTCAAGGCGCTCGCGGAGCCGGCATCGTCCGCACGTTCGCCATCCAGGAGCTGACGCTCCCGCATCGCTCTGGCCGGCGACGACCTCATCGGCCAGGCCCGCACCGGCACCGGCAAGACCCTCGGGTTCGGCGTGCCGCTGCTGCACCGCCTCGACACGCCCGGCGACGGCACCCCGCAGGCACTTGTCGTCGTGCCCACGCGTGAGCTGTGCCTGCAGGTCACGCACGACCTGAAGGACGCCGCGCAAGCACCTCGGCGTCCGGGTGACCGCGATCTACGGCGGCCGCCCGTACGAGCAGCAGATCGCGGCGCTGCGCAAGGGCGTCGACGTCGTCGTCGGCACGCCCGGCCGGCTGCTCGACCTGGCCGAACAGCGCCACCTGGTGCTCGGCAAGGTCCGCGCGCTGGTGCTGGACGAGGCCGACGAGATGCTCGACCTCGGCTTCCTGCCCGACATCGAGCGGATCCTGACGCATGGTGCCCGGACGAGCGGCAGACGATGCTGTTCTCGGCGACCATGCCGGGCCCGATCATCACGCTGGCCCGCACGTTCCTGAACCAGCCGACGCACATCCGTGCGGAGGAGAACGACGCAGGCCAGACGCACGAGCGCACCACAGCAGTTCGTCTACCGGGCGCACTCGATGGACAAGCCGGAGATGCTCGCCCGCGTGCTGCAGGCCGCGTGACCGAGGCCTGTCGATGATCTTCGCCCGCACCAAGCGGACCGCGCAGAAGGTCGCCGACGACCTGACCGAACGCGGCTTCGCCGCCGCCGCCGTGCACGGTGACCTCGGCCAGGGCGCCCGCGAGAAGGCGCTGCGGGCGTTCCGCACCGGCAAGGTCGACGTGCTGGTCGCCACCGACGTCGCGGCCCGCGGCATCGACATCGACGACGTCACGCACGTCATCAACTACCAGTGCCCCGAGGACGAGAAGACCTACGTGCACCGCATCGGCCGCACCGGCCGGGCCGGGCGCGAGGGCGTCGCGGTCACGTTCGTCGACTGGGACGAGACGAACCGCTGGAAGTCGATCAACGACGCTGCTCGACCTGGGCCAGCCCGAGCCGGCGGAGACGTACTCCACGTCCGACCACCTGTTCGCCGACCTGGGCATCCCGTCGGGTTCCACCGGGCGGCTGCCGCTGAGCCACCGCACCCGGGCCGGTCTGGACGCGGAGATCGAGGAGAAGCTGGACCGCAAGGCGCCGCGCAAGCGCAGGCGCACCGGCAGTCGTTCCGGCGGACCCACGAACGGCGAGCAGGCGGCGGCCCCTGAGTCGACTGAGGAGACTCCGACCAGGCCGAAGCGCTCCCGCAGCCGTACGCGCAGCCGTTCCGGTGTGCCGCTCGAAGGCGAGGCGGCCGAGGTCTCGGCGAACGGTGACGCACCCGCCGCGGACGGGGAGAAGTCCACGTCGGACAAGCCCCGCAGGCGGCGGCGTCGCCGAACCTCTGCCGAACAGGCCGCTCCTTCGGCAGACTGATCACATGTCGTCCCCCGGTTCCGACGTCACCGACATCGAGGACGTCCTCGACGAGCCCGCTCCGCAGGAGCAGGAGCAGCAGCCCGTCGAGGTACGTCCACGCGCCCGGACGTGGCGCACGCGTGCCGACTTCATCGCGGTCGCGCTGATCGCGGTGGTCGCGCTCATCGTGTCCGTGCTGACGTGGGCGTTCAGCGACGCACGTGCCACGACGTCGGTCACCGGGCCGTCCACCTGGCCGCAGTTGCCCGAGGTGACCGCGTTGCCGCCGTCGCTCGCCGAGGTCTGGCGGGCGCCCAGCGGCGCGACGAAGTCTCCGGTGGTCATCCAGACCCAGCTCAAGGAGACGGGCGAGGAGAAGCCCTCCACCGTGGTCACCGGCGACGGCGGCGAGGTCACCGGGCGCGACCCGCTGACCGGTGACGTGCGGTGGACGCTACGGGCGTGACCTGCCGCTGTGCGTGGTGGGCACGGCCTGGGGCCGTGCGATGGCCCTGTACTCCAAGGGGACGAACTGCTCCGAGCTCAGCTCGCTCGACGGCGTCACCGGCGAGCGGCGCAACGCAGCGCAACGGCGACGCCGAACCGGGCACCGCGCTGCTCAACGAGGGCTCGCACCTCATCACGACCGGCGACAAGTTCTTCGAGGTCTACCGGCGCGACGACCTCGTGCGTTCGCTCGAGTACGGCCGGCTGCGCGCGATCGTCAACCCGGACAAGCAGCCGCGTGTCGGCTGCACGTTCGGCTCGGTGGCCGTGACGTCCGGCCGGTTCGCGGTCATCGAACGCTGCCCGGACGACGCCACGGACCGGATCTCGGTGCTCAAGCCGAACCCGGACAAGTCCGACGAGCCCGAAGGTGTTCGCGAGCGCGCTGACCGGCGGCAAGAACGCCCAGGTCGTCGCCGTCACGGACAAGCACGTCGCGGTGGCGTTGCCGAACCCGAGCAGGCTGGTCGTGTTCGACGCCGAAAGCGGCTCGCTGATCACCGAGACCCCGATCGACGTGCCGTCCGCGGACTTCGCCGACCCGCCCAGCCACGTGGCGCGCTCGTTCACGACCGCCACGAACGTCTTCTGGTTCACCGGTTCCAAGACGATCGCGCTGGCACACGACTCCCTCACTCCACTGTGGACGGCCGAGGGCACGCTCGGCGCCGGCACGACGCTCGCGGGCCGCGCGGTCATCCCGGTGAGCGAGGGCCTGCGGGTGTACGAGCAGGCCACCGGGCAGCTCGTCGGCACGATCCGGGTGAACCGCGACGGCCACACCGGCCCTGTGCAACTCGCCACAGCGGGCCCGGTCGTGCTCGAGCAGCGTGGCGAAACGCTGGTCGCGCTGCGATAGTTCGTTGCGTGTACTCGCAGATCAGCCCGCACCGGGCGCAACGTGTCGACCTTCCGGGCCGCTACGGCACGATCGCGGCGTTGCGCGCGCCCGCCGTGGGACGACGCGTTGCGCACGACGGCGCTGCTGGTGCCGGGGTACACGGGTTCCAAAGAGGACTTCGCGCCGATGATCGACCCGATCGCGGACGCCGGTTTCGAGGTCGTCGCGATCGACCTGCCCGGCCAGCAGGACTCCTCCGGCCCTGACGACGAGGCGCTGTACCGCCCCGGCCCGCTGGGCTCGGTCGTCGCCGAACTGATCGAGAAGATCGCCGCCGAGGGCAGGCGCGTGCTGCTGCTCGGCCACTCCTACGGCGGTCTGGTGTCACGGGCGGCGGTGTTCGCGAGCGCCCCGATCGCCGGTCTCACGCTGATGTCGTCCGGCCCGTCCGAGCTGCCCGCCGGTGAACGCCGCACGGTGCTGGAGGTCGGCGAGCACGTCCTGGCCGAGCAGGGCGTCGAGGGCACGCAGAAGCTGAACGAGCTGCGGTCGGCGCAGAACCCCGCGTGGGTCGCGCTGCCGCAGGAGCTGAAGGACTTCTACCGCAACAGGTTCCTGGCATCGGCCGCCGCGGCGTTGCTCGGCATGGGCAACGGCCTGCGCTACGAGCCGGACCAGGTGGCCAAGCTGTCTCGTGCGCTGCGTTCGTCCGGCACGCCCTGTCTGGTGGTGTGCGGTGACGGCGACGACGCGTGGAGCCCAGCCGCCCAGCGCGACATGGCGGAGCGGCTGGACGCGGACTTCGCGGTGCTGCCCGGTGTCATGCACTCCCCCAACACCGAGGCACCGCACGAGCTCATCGCCACGCTGCTGCCGACGTGGCGGGCCTGGCTGACCCCGTAGAGCCAGCCAGGTCGCTCAGCTCACCACAGGTTGAGCGTGATCTCACGCTCGTCGCGGACGAGGCTGTTCGGGTACGCGCGCAGCTCAGCCTTCGCGAACGCCTTGCCCCAGACGAACGCCTTGTCGTTCGCCGTCACGTTGAGCGTGATGGTCTCGAACCCACCGGTGCAGCTGAGGTTCTCCTTGTAAGCATTGCCCTGCGCGATGTTGCCGAACACCGACTGCGTGACGTTCAGGTTCAGGTACGCCTGGGCACCCGACTGGCAGGCGTAGGTCACCTTGACCTCGGCCACCGCACCCAACGCCTTGATCTTCGCGGGCGACTCGACGCGCACGGCGGCGGTCGACGGCGACTGCGCCGCCACGTCCGCCATCACCGGCGCGACCGACGCGAGGACCGCGCCGCCCACGACGGCGGCAACGGCGAGAGCCTTACCCCCGGAGAACTTCCTCATGTTGCTGTCCCCTCATTCACTCCGTCCGTTGTGGACGGAAACCCCAGTCCGGCGCACAGGCCGGCGACGATGAGAACCACGGGCAGGTGCCACAGGAAGTCGAAGGCGCTGTGCACCAGGACGACGACGACCGCCGCCATCGCACCCGCCCACAACGCGGTCCCGCGCCCTCGCCACATCGCGATCAGCACGGCCGCGACGACCCCCAGCGCCAGCAACAGCCCGACAGCCCCCAGTTCGACGAGCACCTGCAGGTACTCGTTGTGCACATAACGCATGACCCGCATGCCTTCGTTGCCCGAGTCGAAGAAGAAAGTTCCGTTTCCTGGCCCGGCGCCGATCAGCGGCGCCTTCGAGACGAGCTCCAGCGCGGCTCCGGTCGCCCCACTGCGATCCGGTGAGCTGAACGAGACCCGCGACGCCAGCCCGGCCGACGCCAGATACGCCGCCACCGCACCGCCGGCGACCAGCACCACCGCGACCGGCACCACGAACCGCCCGAGGTTCGGCAGCCCCAACGCCACCGCCAGCCCCACGACCAGCCCGGCGATCGCGATCAGCGGCCGCGGCTCGTCTGCCTGGCGGATCGTGGGCAGCAACGCGACCACCGCGACCACCGCCCCGATCAACGGCGGCGCCGCGTGCGTCAACGTCTTCTTGAAGCCCTGGAACGCGCACAGCACCAGCAACCCGGCGACCAGCGCGATCACGCCCGCCCTGCTCATCGTCGCGCCGATTCCGGTGCACAGCAGGAAACCCGCCACACTGGTCATCAGCGTGGGCCGCAACACCAGCGACAGCACCGCACCCGCGGCCATGACGGCCGCCGCCGCGTTCGGGTACGTCAAGGTGGACGCCGCACGGAACAGTCCTTCCGCCACCGTCGTCCAACCCGGCACCCGGAACACCACCGCGACCCACCCGGTGAGCGCGACCAACGCACCGACCCCGGCCACCACCGTGGCCAGCAGCTCACGCTGAGCCTGATCAGCCTGCGAGGCAACAAGAACAGCGCCGACGAACACTCCGACGGCAGCCACCGTCGGCACCGCGCTGATCAGATCACCTTCGAGCAGACCGCGAACGAGCGCCCACACTCCGAGCGCGCCGCCAAGCGAGACGAGCAGGCTCGGTTTCGGCCGGGCGAGCACGACGGCCAGCCCCACCAGGAGCCCGGACAGCACCCGGCCCGGCAGGTAGTAACCACCTTGCGCGACAACAGCAGCAGCGAATCCCGCGACCACCAACAAACTCGGCAACGGCAGCGCGACCGTTTCCCGGCGCGCGCCAGCACCAACTCCCAGCACCATTGAAGCCCCCGGCTTTCGCCCGCCTCCCCAAGCGGGTCGAGTGCACTCTAGGTGGCGGAGAGTCCCGGCGGAAGACCGAAAACCTGTCAGCTCAACAGCACTGCGGCAAACGTCCCAAGCAGCATGAACGGTCCGAACGGCAGGGTGCTCTTGAGCGTCACCCTTCGCAGTACCAACAGGACCAACGACACCGCCGCCGACAGGACGAACGCGAGTGCGGCCCCGAGCAGCAGCACCGGCCAACCCAGCCACGCGAGCGCCATGCCGATCACACCGGACAGCTTCACGTCGCCGTAACCCATCCCGGCCGGGTTGAGCAGCTCGAGGCAGTCCACCACCGACCGGCTGGCGCTGAGCCCGCGCGAGCGTGAGGTGCTGGCGCTGCTGCAGGAGGGCTTGTCCGTCCCGGCGATCGCGCGCACCCTGTACGTCAGCCCCTCGACGGCCAAGACGTATGTGTCACGCCTCTACGACAAGCTCGGCGTCCGAACCGCTCCCAGGCGCTGATGGTCGCGCTGCGGAGCGGGCTGATCCGGAACGACGCCGCCTCGGCCTAGGCCCACCAGAACGTCCACAGGGTCGCCGCCGAGATCACCAGCACCACCAGTGAGGAGACCGGCGCACGCCAGTCAGCGAACCGGTCGGCCACGAACTGGGCCGCCACCGCCAGCAGCGCGGCGATGATGTGCGCGGTGACCGTGAAGCCACCAGGACCAGGCAGCTCGTGGGAGTTCGCGTAGAACTGGACGCCGATGTTGCCCAGTGCGAGCAGCACCAGGCCCACCGCGAGCACTCCACTCACAGCACGCAGGAATCCAAAGGTGCGCGACGGCCGCCGCTCTGCTGCTTCCACTTCCACTCCCGCCACCCTACGGGGCCAGTAGTGACCACGGTTCGATGGCCGGGGTGGCCGCCTGACCGTCGGGACAGCTGCGGCGGAAGTCGCACCACTGGCACTGGCGACCCGTGACCGGCGGGAACAGGATCTCCTGGTCACCGCCCGCCTTGAGCGTCTCCGCGGCCAGATCGATCTCGTCGGCGGCCTCCTCGGCGCGGCGGACGTGCCGGGCCATGCGACTCCTCGGTGTGCTCCCACACCGCCACCGAACCGGACGGCAGGTGGTGCAGCTCGACGCGGCGGCACGGCTTGCGCAACGTCCGGCGGGCGGCCAGCGCGTACAACGCCAGCGCCTGCGAGCCGCGGGCGTCGTCGGAGGTCAGCGACGTGGCGGCCGGTCTTGTAGTCGACGATCACCAGCTCGCCGTCGCGGTAGTCGATGCGGTCGACCCGGCCCTCGGCGACGATCTTCTCGGTAGGCGACGACACCCAGCGCTCCACGCCCAGCGGCTCGAAGGCCACGTCCAGCGACGACACGTAGTCGTGCACCCAGCCGCACGCACGTGACCGGTACTCGGCGGCCTGGTCCACGTCACGGAAACCCTCGGACTTCCACTGCCGGTTCACGAGCGCCACGGCCTGCTCCGGCGTGCGGCGATCCGCGGGCAGGTCGAACAGGGCCTTCAACGCGTTGTGCACGACGGCGCCCAGCGTGTTGTGCGCCCAGGCACCGCCACGCGGTGGCGAAGGGCGGTCCAGGTACGTCATCCGGTAACGCCTTGGGCAGTCAGTCCACGTCGAGAGCTTCGCGGGCGTGACGCGCACGAGCCGACGCGGTGCCGTGGTGCCGAAGTCGAAGCCGAGTTGTTCCACCCAGCCCAAACTACTCAGTCACCCTGACAGTGTTCGAGGCCCCTGCTCCGCAGATGGCGGCGACTTCGCCGAGAAGTCGGTCGTCCGGCCGACGCGAACTCGCGTGAGAATGTCCGCTTATGGAGATCTGGCACAACCCGCGCTGCTCCAAGAGCCGCGCCGCGAAGCAACGCCTCGACGACAAGGGCGTCGAGTACACCGAACGCCGCTACCCAAGCTCCTCGAACACGACCGCGCCAAGTGGATCGCGCACATGGTCGAGAACCCGAGCCTCATCGAACGCCCCATCATCATCGCCGGGTCCTACCGCCCACATCGAGCGATGAAGGGCGCTTTCATCCACCTGAGGTGGACAAAGGCGCCCTTCATACCTCACGACCCGAGCGCTAGGAACCGGCGATGAAGCCCTGCACCGACGAGGCGACGAGCTGCACGGCGATCGCGGCCAGCAGCAGACCGGCGATCTTGGCCATGCAGCAGGATCCCGCTCTCCTTGATCACCTTGATCAGCAGACCGGAGGACCGCAGCAGATCCACAGCAGGATCAGGTGCACGGCCACGATCGCCAGCGGCCAGCGCGAAGGTAGGAGCCGTCAGCCGTCGGCCTGCCGCACGAACACGATCGTCGCGGCGATGGCGCCGGGTCCGGCCAGCAGCGGCGTGCCGAGCGGCACCAGGGCGACGTTGACGTCCTCGACCTCGCGGTGGTTCGTCGGCGCCCGTGCCGGTCAGCAGGTCCAGCGCGATCAGCAACAGCAGCAGCCCGCCCGCGCCCTGCAGCGCCGGGATGCCGATGTGCAGGTACGCCAGGATCGAGTTGCCCGCCGACCGCGAACAGCGTGATCACCAGCGAACGACACCAGCACGCGCCTGACGCGCGGCCGCGCTTGCGTTGCTCGCGCGACTTGCGGCCGACCAGCCCGAGGAACACGGGCACGGTGCCGGGCGGGTCCATGATCACCAGCAGCGTGATCGTGGCCTCGATGAACAGCCGCACGTTGAACAACACAGCCGTACCGGCCTTATCCCACGAGGATCTTGCGCGCCGGTCGCCCGCTCGGCCAGAGCATCCAGCATTTCCGGCGCCGTCGTCTCGCGCGCCGAGCCGCACCGTCTTGTTCGTGCCGTGGTAGTCACTCGACCCGGTGACGATCAGGCCGAGTCGACGAAGCCAGCGCCCGCAGGTCGGCGCGAGTGTCAGCGTCGTGGTCCGGGTGGTCGACCTCAACACCCGGCGAGGCCCGCTTCAGCCAACGACCGCACGACGTCGGCGGTCACGATCGGTCCGCGTGACACGGCGAAGGGGTGCGCCAGCACCGTCACGCCGCCGGCCTCGGCGATCATCTCGATGGCGCGCTCGACGGGCGTGTCCGTGCGTCCCACGTAGTAGCTGACCACCGTGTCAGGAAGGTCGCGAACGCCTCGTCGACCGAGGAGACGACACCCGGCGCGGATCAACGCCTGCGCCAGGTGCGGACGACCGGCGGGAGCGTCGAACGGCAGCCGTTCCATCAGGTCGACCGGGTCGATCGGGAAGCCGTCGTCGCGCATCATCTCGGCCATCTTCTGCAGCCGGTGCCGCCGTTCCTCGCGCAGCCGGGACTGCTCGACCATCAACGCGGCGTGCGTCGGGTCGTAGCAGGTACGCCAGGAGATGCACGGTGACGGTGCGGCCACGACCGTCAGGGCACGCGCACGAGAGCTCGGCGCCACGGACGAGCCGCAGGCCAGGAGGCAGCGCGGCGGCAGCTTCGGCCCAGCCGGCCGTCGTGTCGTGGTCGGTGATCGCCACCGCGTCGAGCCCGGCTCGCGCCGCCGCCTTCACCAGTTCGGCAGGGCTGTCGGTGCCGTCGGACTCGGTCGAATGGGTGTGCAGATCGATGACCACGTCGTCCAGTGTGGACGACGCGGTGCACGAGCCGTGTTACGGGACCATCTTCTTGCCGCGCGCCGCCCGCTGCGCCTTGATCATCGAGAACCGCTCGGCCTGCGCCTTCTTGTCGCCGAAGGTCAGCTCCGAGATGGCGTCGTAGACCTCTTCGGGCCGCGGCAGGAAGGTGATCTGGTTCAGCGCCTGGATCTGGCCGGCCGATTCGACGACGAGGGTGCCGTAGCCGAGCATCCGGCCGATCACCGGACGCTCGGTAGGTGAGGTCGGTGACCTTGGTGATGGGCATCATCGCGACGTTGGTGTCCACGACGATCCCGTCGGTGAGCATGAAGCGCTTGTCGGTGATCACGATCCGCTCCACCCACCACTCGAGCACGTAATAGGCGAACCGCAGTACCGCGAATAGAACCCGGCGTACCAGAGCACGTTCTGGATCACGCCGGCATCGGCCGGGAGCAGGTACGAGATCAT
>CAVYAD010000074.1:0-37489 GCA_963766275.1 uncultured Actinomycetota bacterium | reverse complement strand
ATGCGCGGCCCCGGAAACGAGGCCTGCTAGCCCTCGGGGCGGTAGCGCAGGCCGTCGAGCGCGATTCGGAGGATGCGCTCGGTCTGGCTCGGGTCGGCGGCTGGGATCTTGCCGATCGAGACCACCATCTGGATCACTTCGGCGATCGTGACGTCTTGGCGTACGACGCCCGCCTCTGAGCGCGCTCGAGCAGCGGCTGGCCCGCGGCGAAGAGCGAGGAACGGGACGCCTGGAAGAGCGAGGCGTCGTGGTCGAGGTAGTTGAGCAGCTCGGCGGCCAGCGCTCGCTTGGTCGCGAGGTACCCGATGAAGCGCTCGAACCAGCCGTTCAGTGCCTCCCAGGGGTCGGCATCGTCGAACTGCGCCGCCGACCGGCACACCTCTTCGACCTCATCGAGGTAGAGCGCCTCGAGCAGCGCCTGCCGCTTGGGGAAGTGGCGGTAGAGGGTCCCGATCCCGACGCCGGCGCGGCGCGCGATCTCCTTGAGAGCCGTGGACTCCCCACCCTCCGCGAACGCCTCGCGCGCGGCCGCGAGCACCTTGTCGTAGTTGCGCCGGGCGTCGGCGCGCTTCGGGCGTGTGAGCAGTGGCTGGGTGGGGGTGTCGGTGGGTGCTCATGAATTCTCTTGACAACCGGAGGGACCCTCCGTATAGTACCGGAGGTGGCCTCCACTTGTTCTGGAGGTGGCCTCCAATTTAACTCGAACCGAGCGCCCCGACAAGAGATTCCACATGAGCTTCATTTCCAGCCTCACACCGGATCGCCGCCGCTGGGCATCCCTGTTCGTGCAGCAGGAATGGGAGTGGAGCGAGCGTTACGCCGCGCAGCCGGAGCTGTTGCGCTACGCCAATCATGTGGCGGATCGCTTCGATCTCCGGCGCGACATCCAGTTCGACACGCGCGTGACGGCTGCGACGTTCGACGAAGCGGATGGATGCTGGGCGATCGAGACCGACGACGGCGCATCGACGCGCGCGGCCTTTGTCGTCATGGCGACGGGCTGCCTCTCCTCGCCGAACACGCCGACTTTCAGGGGCCTCAGACATTCGCGGGCGAGCGCTACCACACCGGCCATTGGCCGCATGAGCCGGTTGACTTCACCGGCAAGCGCGTGGCGATCATCGGGACCGGCTCGTCGGCCGTGCAATCGATCCCGATCATCGCCGGCCAGGCAGAACGCCTGACCGTATTTCAGCGCACCGCGAATTACGCCGTCCCGGCGCACAATGCGCCGATCGCGCCGGAGGTGCAGCAGGCGGTCAAAGCCGACTATGCGGGCCTGCGCGCGCGCGCGAAGCAGACTATGACTGGCATCGCGTTTGACTATGGCAGCGCGTTCGCGCTGGATGTGCCGGCCGGGAAACGCGAGCCAATTCGAGCGGCGCTGGCAGCGCGGCGGCCTCTCATTTCTCGGCGCGTATCGCGATCTCCTGCTCGACGCGGATGCCAACCGGACCGCCGCCGACTTCGTGCGCGCCAAGATCCACAGCACCGTGAAGGATCCGAAGGTCGCCGACCTGCTGGCGCCGAAGAACACCATCGGCTGCAAGCGGCTCTGCATCGACATCGGCTATTACGAGACCTAGTTTGCGATGACGCTTGTGGTGGTCTCTCGCCTGCACCAGCACGCTTCCCCTGAATCGACGTCCACAGTCGAAACCGTTCACCCCCTTGTCAGTGGTACGCATAGCATAACGATGGGCGCCAGCTGGTTCTTCCCGAGGCAGGTAGGGCTGTCCCCACCCCGGACCGGATAGCTAGCCAGATGGTCCCTGACCAGCGGGAACGACACCATGGACGGCATGAGGAAACCGAACGCGCTCGCAGCCGGGTTCTACCTGCTGACCAACCTGGTGACCGGCATCTTCTGGTTCACCCTCACGCTCGTGCTCACCGTCGTCGGGTTGGCGACGTCCATCGTCTGGGTCGGCATCCCGATCCTGTGGCTGGCGATGAACTCCATGCGTGTGGGTGCGGCGGTGGAGCGTGGCTGGGTCAGGGCCGCGTTGCGCACGGACATCCCGGCGCCGCCTCGGCGCGAGTCGACCGGCACGGTGTGGCAGCGGTGGAAGACGCAGTTCACCGACCCGGCGACATGGCGTGACTTCGGATATCTGCTGCTGCTCCTGCCGGTGGGGATCGCGGAGTTCGCGGCCGTCGTCACGATGTGGTCCGTGGTGGCCTCGCTCATCGGGGTGCCGTTCTGGATCGGCGAGGCGCCGTTCGCGGTCGTCGTCGGCGAGTTCTGGACGATCGACTCGTTCATCTCCGCGCTGCCGGTCGCCGCGGTCGGGCTGGGGCTGATCCCGTTCGCCGTGATCGGGACGCGGTGGCTGGGCACGCTGCACGGCAAGTACGCCCGAGCGATGCTCGGCCCGACGCGCGCCGACCAGCTGGAGCTGGAGACGGAACGGCTGTCGTCCAGCCGGGCGCGCGGGGTCGAGGCGGCCGAGGCGGAACGCAGGCGCATCGAACGCGACCTGCACGACGGCGCGCAGCAGCGGCTCGTCGCGGTGGCGATGGGGCTCGGCCGGGCGAAGTCCAAAATGGACTCCGATCCCGAGGGTGCGGCGGTGCTCATCGCGGAGGCGCACGCGGACGCGAAGCTCGCCATCAAGGAACTGCGCGACCTGGCGCGGGGCATCTACCCCTCCGTGCTCGGTGACCGAGGTCTGGACGCGGCACTGTCGGCGCTCGCCGCCCGCGTTCCGATCGAGGTGGAGCTTCAGGTCGACGTGGAGCCGCGGCCGCCGACATCGGTGGAGAGTGCCGCGTACTTCACCGTCGGCGAGGCGCTCACGAACATCACCAAGCACTCCCAGGCGACCAAGGCGACCGTCAAGGTCAACCGGGTCGAGACCGGGGTGCTGGTCGAGGTGACCGACAACGGGCAGGGCGGCGCCGAGTTGAAGCCGGGTGGCGGGCTCGCCGGGCTCGCGGACCGTGCTGCCACGATCGATGGTGTCGTTGTCGTCGTCAGCCCCACTGGTGGGCCGACCGTTATTCGAGCGGAGTTGCCGTGCGCGTGGTGATCGCCGAGGACTCGGTGTTGCTGAGGGAGGGCGTGCAGCGGTTGCTCGCCGATGCGGGCATCGAGACCGTTGCCGCCGTGGAGAACGGTGATGACCTGCTCGACGCGGTGACCGAACACCGGCCTGACCTGTGCGTGGTGGACGTGCGGATGCCGCCGACGTTCACCGACGAGGGCCTGCGTGCGGCGATCGAGGCTCGCAAGCATTATCCGGGCCTGCCCGTTCTCGTGCTCTCGCAGTACGTCGAGGAGCGCTACGCCGTCGAACTGCTCGCGGGCGGTGCCAGCGGCGTCGGCTACCTGCTCAAGGAACGGGTCGCGGACGTGTCCGAGTTCGTCGAGGCGGTGCGACGCGTCGCCGACGGCGGCACGAGCATCGACCACGAGGTGATCACGCAGCTCATGGTGCGCAGCAAGAAGAGCCCGGTCGACTCGTTGACGCCGCGCGAACGCGAGGTGCTCGGGTTGATGGCACAGGGACTGTCCAACACGGCCATCGCCGGCGCGCTCGTGGTGTCCGACGGCGCCGTGGAGAAGCACGTCGGCAACATCTTCGCGAAGCTCGGTCTGGAGCCCAGCAACTCCGAGCACCGCCGGGTGCGCGCAGTCCTGGCTTACCTGGACAGCTGAAGCAGCCTGGCGCCGTTGTCGTGCAGGATCGCCTGCTCGGCGGCGGCGCCGAGGTCCCACGACCGGATCGCGTCCAGCTGCACCTCGTACGGGTACGGGATGTTCGGGAAGTCGGTGCCGAGCACCACCCGGTCCGCCAGGCCGCGAACCCTGGACAGCCAGCCTTCGGGCAACGGCCACATCTGCTCGCTGAACGGGACGCCCACCATCGTGGTGTCGACGTGCACGTTCGGATAGCGCTCCACCAGGTCCAGCGCACCCAGGTAGTCCGGCATGCCCGCGTGCGCGATGACCGCAGTCAGCCGCGGATGGCGCCTCAGCACCTCGTCGAAGATGTCGAGCCCGGTGAAGTTGCCGGGAATCGGGCCTTCGGCGACGTGCGTGACCACCGGGACGCCCGCCTCGGCAAGCTGCCCCCACACGCCGTCCAGCAGCTCGTCACGCGGGTCGTAGCCGCCGACCTGGACGTGGGACTTGAAGCAGCGGGCGCCCGCCTCCAGCGCCTTGCGCACGTACACGTCCGCACCGGGCTCCGCGAAGAACGTGCCCGTCGGCACCGCCTCCGGCACCCGTGCCGCGAAGTCGCGCACCCACTCGTTCAGCCACTCCGCCATACCGGGCCGGTGCGGGTAGAGCAGCGGCGCGAACGTCGTGACGCCCAGCTCGCGCAACGTGGCGAGCCGGGCGTTCTCGTCGGTTCGGTAGTGGATGGACCAGTCGAGGCCGGTCTCGCGCACTCGGTCGAAGTAGGCCCAGACCTTGTCCAGGACGTTCTGTGGCATGAAGTGGACGTGGATGTCCACCAGTGCCATCAGTAACGCCCCTTCAACGCCCGCCCGTGCGCCTTGGCGATCTCACGGTTCGCATCGCGCTTGGCGATGTCCTGCCGCTTGTCGTAGGACTTCTTGCCCTTGGCGAGCGCGAGCTCGATCTTGACGTAGCCGTCCTTGAAGTACATCTGCAGCGGGACGAGCGACAGACCGGACTCCTTGGTCTTGCCGATCAGCCGTTCGATCTCCGACTTGTGCAGCAGCAGCTTCCGCTTGCGCCGGACCTCGTGGTTCGTCCACGTCCCCGCGACGTACTCCGGGATGTGCAGCGCGTGCAGCCAGATCTCGCCGTCGTCGACCTGGGCGAAGGCGTCCACGAGGGACGCCCGTCCCATGCGCAGGCTCTTCACCTCGGTGCCGACGAGCTGAATGCCCGCCTCATAGGTGTCCAGAATGGCCCAGTCGTGCCGAGCCTTGCGGTTCGACGCGATGACCTTCTGCCCGCGTTCCTTGACCATGACGACAACCTTACGTGGCCATGCCAGCCGTTAAAGGCGCACGTAGAGGCGCAGCGTGACGTAACCGGTGGTGGCCGCGATGACGATGGCGGTGAGGAACAGCCACGGCGACACGATCAGGATGTCCAGATATCCGACCGGCGGGATGATGCCCGACTCGGTCAGGTTTCTGGTGATCCGGTCGATGAAGAACGCCTTGCCCAGCACCAGCAGGCCCACCGCGCAGATGCCACCGATGACGCCTGCGACCACCGCCTCGATGAGGAACGGCAGCTGCGTGTACCACCGCGTCGCGCCCACCAGGCGCATGATGCCGACCTCGACGCGACGGGTGAACGCCGACACCTGGATGGTGTTCGAGATCAGCAGCAACGCGGCGAACGCCTGGATGAGCGCGAGGATCAGGACGACGTCACGCAGGCCGTTGAGCCCCTCGAAGAACCTCTCGAGGAACTTGCCCTGGTCGTCGACACCCTTCACGCCCGGCTTGCCTTCGAAGGCGGACTTGATGACGTCGGTGCGCTCCGGGTCCTCCAGCTTGACGCGGAACGTCGCCGGAATGGCCTCGGGCCGCGCGAGCTTGAGCAGCTCGGGCTGGGCCTCGAAGATCCGCTTGAAGCGCTCGAAGCCCTCGTCGCGGTTCTGGAACACCACTGTCTCGACGCCCGAGGTCTGCTCGAGCTGGGACCGCAGGCCCGCGCACGGCTGCTGGGTGCAGTCCTTGTCGTTGGCGCTGACATCGTTCGTCAGCAGGACCGAGACCTCGAGCTTGCCCGCGTAGTTGGCCTGCATCTTGTCGACCATGCGGACGACGAGCAGGCCACCACCGAGCAGCGCGAGCGAGATGGCGGTCGTGAGGATCATCGCGATCGTCATCGTGACGTTCCGGCGAAGTCCGGTGACGACCTCGCTGAACACGAAGCTGGTACGCATCGGGGGCGGGGTTCCTTGGGGGGTCGGGGGTTAGGAGTGCTTAGCGGCCAACGCCGTAAACACCGCGCGCGTCATCACGGACGACCTTGCCGAAGGCGAGTTCCACCACTCGGCGGCGCATCGAGTCGACGATGCCGTGGTCGTGGGTGGCCATGATGACCGTCGTGCCGGTGCGGTTGATCCGCTCCAGCAGCAACATGATGTCCTGGCTCGTGTCGGGGTCCAGGTTTCCGGTCGGCTCGTCGGCGATCAGCACCAGCGGGCGGTTCACGAACGCACGGGCGATCGCGACACGCTGCTGCTCACCACCGGAGAGCTCGGTCGGGAACCGGTCCTCCTTGCCGTCGAGGCCGACCAGCTGCAGCACCTCGGGCACCACCTTGACGATGGTGTTCTTCGGCTTGCCGATGACCTCGAGGGCGAACGCCACGTTCTCGGCGACCGTCTTCGTCGGCAGCAGGCGGAAGTCCTGGAACACGCAGCCGATGGACTGCCGCAGGCGGGGGACCCTGCGCCGCGACATCTTGGCGACGTCGAAGTTGGACACGTAGACGCGTCCCCTCGTCGGCACCTCCTCGCGCAGCAGCAGGCGCAGGAAGGTCGACTTACCGGACCCGGAAGGCCCGATCAGGAACACGAACTCGCCCTTCTCCATCTCGACGGAAACATCGTCGAGTGCGGGGCGCGTGGAGGTCTTGTAGACCTTGGAAACGTGTTCGAGGCGAATCACGAGGCGCGAGTCTACCCATGGCCGGGGTAAAGCCCCCGTTCCGGTTAACTTCAGGCCCCGGAAAGGCCGTCCGGACCATCCACACCGCGTGCCCGATCCGGCACCGCCGGTCGACAAAAGCGCACGTTCGGGCCACCTGAGCGGCCGAACGTGCGGTTCGCCTCAGATCAGCGTCACGCCCACGCTTCACCACGCCGATGAGAGCGGGGCTGCGTCGGCGCGCAGCGCCGCACGGCCCGGGGTCCGCCGGGGGCGAAGCCCTCCGGCTGGGGTCTGGGGTCTCGGCCTCCAGAAACACGCGGAACGAGAAATGGCGAGCGCCCGCAGGGCGCGAGCACTCTCCGCCCATCTCGTGGAGCCTCGCGGTCTCATGGACGAGACCGCGGAACTCGCTTACGCCTGGGACTGCTTGCGCCACCGGATGCCGGCCTCGAGGAAGTCGTCGATCTCCCCGTCGAGCACCGCCGACGGGTTGCCGACCTCGTGGTTGTTCCGCAGGTCCTTGACCATCTGGTACGGGTGCAGCACGTAGGAGCGCATCTGGTTGCCCCAGCTGGAGCCCGAGTCCTTGAGGGCGTCCATCTTGGCCTGGTCCTCCTGCCTGCGCCGCTCGAGCAGCTTCGCCTGCAGGACGTTCATGGCCGTGGCCTTGTTCTGCAGCTGCGAGCGCTCGTTCTGGCAGGACACCACGATGCCGGTCGGGATGTGCGTGAGGCGCACCGCCGAGTCGGTCGTGTTGACGCCCTGGCCGCCGGGGCCGGACGAACGGTAGACGTCGACGCGCAGGTCCTTCTCGTCGATCTCGACGTGGTCGGTCTGCTCGACGACGGGCACGACCTCGACGCCGGCGAACGACGTCTGGCGGCGGCCCTGGTTGTCGAACGGCGAGATGCGCACGAGGCGGTGCGTGCCCTGCTCGACACTCAGGGTGCCGTAGGCGTAGGGCGCGCTGATGCGGAACGTCGCGGACTTGATGCCCGCCTCTTCCGCGTAGGAGGTGTCGAAGACCTCGACGGGGTAGTGGTGGCGCTCGGCCCAGCGCGAGTACATGCGCAGCAGCATCTCGGCGAAGTCCGCGGCGTCGACGCCACCGGCCTCCGCGCGGATGGTGATCAGCGCGTTGCGTTCGTCGTACTCGCCGGACAGCAGCGTGCGGACTTCGAGGCTCGCGATCTCCTCGCGCAGCTTCGCCCGGTCGTTGTCCGCGTCGGCCAGGGCGTCCGCGTCCTCGGCTTCCTCGGCGAGCTCGTAGAGCAACGGGAGGTCGTCGAGGCGTGAGCGCAGGCCCGTGATGCGGCGCAGCTCGCCCTGCTTGTGGGAGAGCTGGCTCGTGACCTGCTGCGCCTTCTCCTGGTCGTTCCAGAGGTCGGGGCGGGCGGCCTGCTCTTCCAGGTCCGCAACCTGCGCACGCAACGCATCGAGGTCCGCCACCGCCTCGATGCTGCTCAGCGTGGCGGAGAGGTCCTTGATGTCTGCTTCGACGTCCGGATTCACGACAAAAGATTACGCCAGCACCGGTCGACGGTCGCGACCGGTGCTCGCTGGCGGTCTCTTATGGCGCTTTTACGCCGTGGGGATGGCGTCCAGGAACTTGAGGACGGCCTTCGCGTGGGCCAGGCCGAACTCGGCCACCGCCTTCGCGTAGGGGTCCTCGGCGGTCTTGGACGCACTACGAGCGCTTTCCTGCTCAGCGCCGTACGTGGTCCGCGCCGTCGTGACCAAGCCCTCGCGCTGCTTCGCCGTCAACGAGCCGGCGTGCACGAGACGCAGGATCAACGGGCTGCGCAGATGGTCCGGACCAGGCTCGGACAGCAGCCAGTTCTTGAAGGCCTTCTTGCCCGCCGCGGTGAGCACGTACTGCTGGCTGGAACGCGGCCCTTGCTTGCCGAGTCGCAGCAGGCCCTGATCGGCCAGCGCGGGCAGCTCGCGGTACACCTGGCTGCGGGTCACGCTGAAGAACGCACCGAAGCGCTCCCCGGCCTCCGCCACCAACTGGCCACCGGTCTTGGGTCCGTCGTGCAGCAGCCCGAGCAGGGCGGCTGCGGTCGCATTCAGGTCTGACACAACGACAACGTTCCCACGTCCGGGGGAAGCTGTCCACAATGGTCAGCCGTTCTGTCCACAGTGGCTGATCACCGGGCTAGTCTGATGGGCCATGCGGAGCAACGAAAAGTACCGCTGAGTCACCGGCAGTTTTTTCGTCTCACGCGTTTGGCCGCTTGACCGTCCGTGTCCATCCCGGATGGAAAAACCCTTTCGCAGAAACGAAAGCCACCCGATCTCACCCGATCGGCGGCACACTCTCACCGGCCGAAGCCACCCGGATGGACGGACGTGAGTCTTCGTCGCACAACCTGGTGATGTCTGCGCGCACCCCTTCTCTACGCCTGGATCCCTGAGAAAATGATCATCGCCAGGCAGCGGCATCGAGCAGCACGGAGGTCGGGGACGATGGGCATCAAGTGGCTGGACCACAAGAAGGTGGCCGCGCACACCATGGCGTGGATGACGGGGACGATCCCGGAACAGGCAGGCAAGGACGAGTGCATGGTCTGCGGTAAACAGATCCGCAAGCACCGCACCGTCAACGGTGAGGGCCGCATCTGTTCCAGCATGGTCTGCGCACAGTACTGGGCCGAGAACATGACCTGAAGCACATCGTGCGCACACCCTCACGGGGTCTGTGGGCTTGCCCCCAGCGTGGGGTTTGGGGGCTCGGCCCCCAATGCAAATGCGAAGAAGCCCTGTTCGCGATCTCCGCGAACAGGGCTTCCTCAACTTTGTAGCGGGGACAGGATTTGAACCTGCGACCTCTGGGTTATGAGCCCAGCGAGCTACCGAGCTGCTCCACCCCGCGCCGCTGTCTTGCTTCTTCAGTTGTTGTCTTGCTGAGTGGAACTCTACACCATGCGAGAACCCATTTTCACTACCCCCCACTAACCCGCATTCCTCCAGGTCAGCGCCCCAACCGCGAGATTGGGGCTGGCGACGCCGAAGGCGAGCCCAGCCGGGGGTCCGGGGGCGAAGCCCGCCGGGGTGGGGTTTGGGGGCTCCGCCCCCAATGTAAATGCGAAAAAGCCCTGTTCGCGATCTCCGCGAACAGGGCTTCCTCAACTTTGTAGCGGGGACAGGATTTGAACCTGCGACCTCTGGGTTATGAGCCCAGCGAGCTACCGAGCTGCTCCACCCCGCGTCGGTATGAATAGAACCTTACGCGGGGTGGAGCGGATAAAGCAAATCGAGTGGTCAGCCAGATGGAGTGGGGCTGGGCACAACCGATGACTGCCCGGTGGGCGGCGGGGTTGCCGCGCCGGTGTTGTACTGCTTGAAACGCTTCGAAGCGTCGTCAAGGCGCTGGTACGCCTGGCCGAGCTCGGTGAAGTTGCTGTTCTGCTGGGCCCTCTTGATGTCGGCCAGCGCCGCGTCGATGTCGTTGACGGCCTTCTGGAGCTCAGGGCTCAACGTGCCGTTGCCCGGCGGCGTCGTGGACGGTGGCGTACTGGTCTGGCCGTTGCCAGGGGGGTCGCTCGGCGGTGGCACCACCGAGCCGGCGCCGCTGAGCACCTGTTCCAGCGCCTCGTTCAACGTGGACGCGTAGCCGACCCGGTCGCCGTACCAGACGAGCACCTTGGACAGCTGCGGATACGACGTGTTGTTCGCCGCTCGCTCGATGTAGACGGGTTCGACGTAGAGCAGCGCGCCGCCCACCGGGAGGGTGAGCAGGTTGCCGTAGACGACCGTCGTCTTCTGCTGTGCCAGCAGGTTGAGCTCGCGGCTGACGTTGTCCGAGGTGAGGAACTGTGTCTGGATCTGCTGCGGGCCCTTCGCGTCCGTGTTGAGCTGCAGCACGTTGATCTTGCCGTAGTTGTCCGGGTCGGACCCGACCGAGACGTACGACGCCATGAACTCCCGGTTCTCCCGGACCAGCGGGCTGGTCAGCTGGAAGCGGACCTTGCTCGGGTCGGTGGGGTCACCGGCCAGCACGTAGAACGGCGGCTGCGCGTCCCTGCGCTTGCGGGCCTCGCTCTGCTGCGCCTCGGCGGTCGTCACGTTGTCGACCGTCGGGTCCTGCGGGGCCGCCCAGTAGCCGACACCGGAGTAGAAGTCCGACGGCGACGAGACGTGGTACTTCGACAGGATCTGCCGCTGCACCTTGAACAGGTCCTCGGGGTAGCGGAAGTGCTGACGCAGCTCGGGCTTGATGTCGCTGCCCGGCTTGACCGTGCCGGGGAAGACGCCCATCCACGCCTTGAGGACGGGGTCGTTCTCGTCGATCGCGTACAGCGACACCGCGCCGTCGTAGGCGTCCACAGTGGCCTTGACCGAGTTGCGGATGTAGTTGACGGGCTTGTTGGCCTGCGAGACGACCACGCCGTCCGCGGTGAGCGAGTCGTTCGTCGCGTCACCGAGGGACGTGCGCTGCGCGTACGGGTAGTTGTCGAGCGTGGTGTAGCCGTCGACGATCCACGTGATGCGGCCGTTGACGACGGCCGGGTACGGGTCGCTGTCCACGGTCAGCCACGGCGCGACGGCCTGCACGCGCTCGCGCGGCGTGCGCTTGAACAGGATCTTCGAGTCGTCCGCGATCGACTGGTTGAAGAGGATGTTCCGCTCGCCGTAGTAGGCCGCGAACGCGAGCTTGTCGAGCAGGCCACCGATCGGGACGCCACCGGTGCCGGTGTAGGTGTAGGGCTTGGCGTCCGTGTCGTACTCGGCCGCCGAACCCGCGGGCCTGCCGCCGACGATCGAGTAGTCGTTCACGCCGAACAGCTCGCCGTAGTACGTGCGCGGCTGGTCGACCTTGATGCCGTTCTGCTCGTTGCCGACGTCGCCGTTCGGCTTGACCTCACCGGTCTTGAAGTCCGGGTAGCCGCCGTTGGACTGGTCGGCGACCGCGTTCACCTTGTTCGCCTCGGCGTAGACGAAGCCGTTGCCGTGCGTGTAGATGAGGTGCTGGTTGATCCAGTCGCGCTGGCCCTGCGGCAGGCTGTCGAGCTTCAGCTCACGTGCCGCGACGATGTAGTCGCGCAGCTTTCCGTCCACTGTGTACCGGTCGACGTCGAGCTTGTTCGGGAAGCCGTAGAACGGGCGCAGCTGCTGGAACTGCGTGAAGGTCCGTGAGAGCACCGCCGGGTCGAGCAGGCGGATGTTGCCCAGCGTGCCGGCCTCGTTGGCCTTGATCTGGTCGTTCTGGACGTTCTGCTTGCCCTCGTACGGCTTCGTCGAGACGTTCTTGTCGGTGAGCCCGAACGACTCACGCGTGGCCCCGATGTTGCGTTTGATCGACTCGGATTCCTTCGCGATGGCGTTCGGCTTGACCGAGAACTGCTCCAGCACCGCGGGCCACGCCGCGCCGACGAGCACACTCGACAGCACCAGCAGGACGGTCGCGATGGCGGGCAGCTGCACGTTGCGCATGAACGCGCCCGCGAAGAACGCGATCGCGCAGAACACCGCGATGCACAGCAGGATCAGCTTGGCCGGCATCACCGCGTTGAGGTCGGTGTAGCTCGCGCCGACGAACTTCTCGTTGTCATGCAGCAACAGTTCGTACCGGTCGAGGAAGTAGGCGACCGCCTTCAGCAGCACGAACGTGCCCGCGACCAGCGCCAGGTGCAACCGCGCCGGGCCGGAGAGCTGCCCACCGCGGCCGGCGAGCCGGATGCCGCCGAACAGGTAGTGCGCGATCACGGCGCCTATGAACGACACGGCCGTCGTGATGAACAGCCACGACAGCAGCCACTCGTAGAACGGCAGCTTGAACGCGTAGAGGCTGATGTCGTGCCCGAACTGGGGGTCGACCACGCCGAACAGCTGCGAGTTGAAGAACAGCTGGATCTGCTGCCAGTCCGCCTGCGCCGACGCGCCCGCGATCAGGCCGACGAACACCGGGATGCCCAGCGAGAACAACCGCATCCGCCGCATCACGACGGTCCGGTACCTGGCCACCGGGTCATCGGGCCCGGCGACCGGCACGAACACCGGCCGCGCCCGGTAGGCGAGGTAGAGGTTGAGCCCCACGATGCCGCCGACCACCAGCCCGACGGCCACGAACAGACCCAACCGGGTGAGCAGCACTGTGCTGTAGACGTTGCGGAATTGAACCTCGCCGAACCACAGCCAGTTCACGTAGGTGTCGAGCAGCCGCGATCCCGTGATGAGACCAAACAGCAGTACAACACCCACGATCAGCAGTATTCGGCTGCGCCGGGACAGTTTCGGCAGTCCGACCGGAGGCCGTGTGGCCACGAGGCACGCTCCTGGATCGCGGTATTTCGATACGTACGTTTAGTCCAACTCTACGGACGACGCCCTGGGTTCCCGTGAAGTGCGCCGTCTTACGATGGCACGCGTGTCAGCGAGTGAAACGCCAGCGGTCGTCCTTCCGACCCTCGCCCGCGAAGTCGAGGAGTTCGTAGCGGCGGCCGGCTGGGACCAGCCCCCGCAACTCTTCGCCCTCGTGGCGACCTCCGATCTGATCGCCCAGCAACCGGAACTCCGCGCCCAACTGGACCCGGAGGCCTCCCCGCTGACCCCGATCGCCCAGGACGAGCTGTCCGGCGACCTGGGCGAGGCGCTGGCGGGCATCGAATGGCCATCGGCCGTCACCGGCTGCGCGTTGGCCCAGGAAATCGTCGTGCTCCCACCCGACGCCGAGACCGAGCTGCACCACGGCGAGCTCGACGACGAGGCCGCCCGCCGCTTCGCCGCCGAGCACCCCGGCCGCCGCGAGGCCCGCCTGGTCGCCGCCGTGCTGCGGGACGGCTCGGTGTCGTGCGTGCTGCGGCTGCGCGGCACGGTCGAGGTGCCGGAGGAGTTCGTCGAGCATCCCGAGCTGGCCCCCAACCTCACCGACGCGCTGCTCGCCACGCTGCGCCCCTGACCCCTGCCTGCCCGATCATCACCGGTCCAGGCTGGCGGCTGTGCCTTTCGCGCGCAACCGACTCACGAGGGCGTGTCGCCGGGGTGCGCGGGCGGGACCGTGCCGATCGGGTCGGACTCAAACGCGACGCGGGGCCTCTCGCACACCTGGTGCGAAAGGCCCCGCGCGGAAACCGGCGACGTCCCGGCGTCAGCAGCCCGGCGTCGACTCCCCCTTGTTGAGCGCTTCCAGCGACGTCACGGCGTCCTTGAGGTTCTCCACCTTGATCAGCTTCAGGCCCTCGGGCGCCTGCTGCTTCGCATCCGTGCAGTTCGCCGCGGGCACCAGGAAAACGCTCGCCCCTGCCTCCTTGGCGGCGACCATCTTGAACGCGATGCCGCCGATCGGCTTCACCGTGCCGTCGGCCGCGATCTCGCCGGTGCCCGCGATGGACTGACCACCGTTGAGCTCGCCGGGCGTCAGCTTGTCCACGATCGCCAGCGCGAAGATCAGGCCGGCCGAGGGGCCGCCCACGTCCGACAGGCTGATCTTGATCTTGAACGGCACGTCGGAGCGGTCGACCGGGGCGATGCCGATGAAGCCCGCCGGCCTGCCGTCGTCGCGGGTGCCGAGGGTGAGCTGGGTGGACTTGGAGGTGCCGTCGTGCTCGAAGGCCACCTCGATGCGGTCACCCGGCTTGGTGCTCTCCAGGGCGGCGCTCACGTCGGCGGCGCTCTGCACCTGCTTGCCGTTGACCGAGATGAGGCGCGCGCCGAGCGGGATGACGTTCTCCGCGGGGCTGCCCTTGGTGATCTGGTTCGCGATCACCTTGCCCGGATAGCTGAGGTAGTGCAGCGCCGCGACCTCGGCGGAGGTCTGCGACTCGCTGAACGCCTGCTCGTTGTCGCGCTGCACCTCCTCCTCCGACTGACCGGGCTTGAAGAACTCCTCTTTCGGCGCCAGCGCGTAGCGGCCGGACAGCCACAGGCCCAGCGCGCCGAAGAGCGACAGGTCGTTGGTGAGCGAGACCGTCGTCATGCGCAACGTGCCCTTGGTGGGGAACGTGTCCTGCCCATCGACCGCGACGACGTCGGCCTCTTTCACCTTGCCGAGCACGTCGTATGTCGGGCCGGGACCGAGCGCGACGTACGGGACCTTGGCGAAACCGCCGAGCAGTCCGAGTATCGCCACCACTAGGAAGCTGAAGATCAGCGTCCACGTCCGGCGGGTCAGTCCGCGCTCCCTCTGCGGGGGCGCTGGCGCGGGTGCGGTCGTGACGGTTTCACTCACGGCTGAACAGCGTACGACCATGTGGATCCGCGTACGGTAGAGGCATGAGTGACGTGCCGTTCGGGTTCAGCCCGCACGACCCCGACGACAAGAGCGGGAAGCAGGGCGACAACCCGTTCGACTTCAGTCAGCTGGGCAACATGTTGAGCCAGCTGGGCGCCATGCTGAGCAGCGCCGGGACGTCGAGCGGGCCGGTGAACTACGACCTCGCCAAGCAGATCGCCTTCCAGCAGCTGTCGTCCACGACGACGACCATCGGGTTCGCCGCCGACCAGTCGAGCGCGGTCACCGACGCCGTGCACCTGGCCGAGATGTGGCTGGACCCGGTCACCTCGCTGCCCGCGGGCACCCGCACCACGCAGGCGTGGACGGCCCGCGACTGGGTGGAACGCACCCTCCCCACCTGGCAGCGCCTGTGCGACCCGGTCGCGCAGCGCATGTCCGGCGCCTGGGTCGAGGCGATGCCCGCCGAGGCCAAGCAGGCCGCGGGCCCACTGCTGTCGATGCTCGGCCAGATGGGCGGGATGGCGTTCGGCTCACAACTCGGCAACGCTTTGGCACAGCTCGGCGCCGAGGTCCTCACCTCGACCGATGTCGGCCTGCCGCTCGGTCCCGAGGGCACCGCCGCGCTGCTGCCCGCGAACATCGAGAAGTTCACCGAGGGCCTCGAACGCCCGGCGTCGGAGGTCATGGTCTTCCTCGCCGCCCGCGAGGCCGCCCACCAGCGCCTTTTCACACACGTGCCGTGGCTGCGCCAGCGCCTGCTCGACACCGTCGAGGAGTTCGCGAAGGGCATCAAGGTCGACACCTCCGCCCTGGAGCAGCTCGCCGGCCAGATCGACCCCTCGAACCCGGCCTCCATCGAGGAGGCCATGAGCTCCGGCATGCTCGAACCGCAGACCACCCCCGAGCAGAAGGCCGCACTCGCCCGCCTCGAGACGCTGCTGGCCCTGGTCGAGGGCTGGGTGGACGTGGTCGTCGACGCCGCCGTCGCCGACCGGCTCCCCGGCGCACCCGCGCTCCGCGAGACCCTGCGCCGCCGCCGTGCCTCCGGTGGCCCGGCCGAACAGACCTTCGCCACCCTCGTGGGCCTCGAACTGCGCCCTCGCCGCCTGCGTGCCGCCTCGGCACTGTGGAAGCTCGTCGGCGACCAGCACGGCGTCGAGGTCCGTGACAGCGTCTGGGAGCACGCCGAGCTGATCCCCAGCGCCGAGGACCTCGACGACCCGCTGGAGTTCGCCGAGCGCCTCGCGAACACCCGCAAGGCCCTCGAGGACCCGATCGCCGAGCTCGAACGCACCATGCGCGAGGACGAAGGCAAGCCCGAAGACGGCGACAAGCCCGAAGGGTCGTGAGTGGTTTAGGTCGCTATGACGATGTTTTCCGCTCACGAGAAGTGCGTTCGTGAGCGGAAAACGTCGTCACGGCCTGCGGCCGCCCTTCGGGTAGCGACCGAAACCACTCACGACCGGCTACTCCTCGGTCAGCCCCCATCCCGCAGCGGCCGAGATGCCCTCCAGGTAACCCATGGCCCGCTCGGACTTCGGGTAGCGGTGCACCCACTCCCAGAAGTCCTTCCCGTGCCCTGGCACCAGCAGGTGTGCGAGCTCGTGCACCAACACGTAGTCGAGCACCCAGGGCGGCACCTCACGCAGGCGCTCGGAGACCCTGATGGTGCCCTCGGTCGGCGTGCAGGACGCCCAGCGCGTGCGCATGGGTGGGACCCAGCGGACGCTGACCGGGTCGGCCAGTGAGTCCAAATAACGCGCTGACAGTTCGGCGCACCGCGCCATCAACGCCTCGTCCGATGTTCGCGCAGGGGATCTCCTGCGCGTCTCAGAGCGCTGGAGGCGGCTCAACATCTCCGCCACCCAGTGCTTCTCTTCCCCCTTGGTCATCCGTGCCGGCAGAAGAACGACGACGGTGTCGCCCTCCCGGTACGCGCTGACCATGCGGCGGCGCCGGGGGCTCCGCCGCACCTCCACCCGCGGTTCGGCCATGGAGTCACCGTAAACGGCGGCACCGACAATTTTCGGCCCCCAACCGGCCGCAGGCAGGCACCCGGTGGGTGAAGTTCCACCGAACGGCGGCTGGACACGCGGGAGATCGACATGCGCGGGTTCGCCGCCTTGCGGAGGTACCGTCGCGGCCAAGGTCCCCGAGTGTGTCCGCACTCACAACTGCAAGGGAGGGGCTGTGGCCGAGAAATACAACGGCTACTGCGTCAAGTGTCGGGAGAAGCGCGACTTCGACGGCACGGTCGAGGAGACCAACGGCCGGCGCATGGCGAAGGGCACTTGCCCGACCTGCGGTACGAAGATGACGCGGATCCTCGGCAAGGCCAAGGTCTGACGTTTCCGCTGGCAGGGGGCCTCGCCCCCTGCCAGTCTTTCTCTTGTGGACATAAGACCTCGCGTGCGGAGTGGACTGGCCGTGGTGCGCCGCGGCCCCGGTGTCGTGCAGGTCGGCACCGACCCCAAACACGCCGTGGTGATCGATGAGCTGCCCGAGGCGTTGGTGGACGAGCTCCTCACGCTCGACGGCCGCCACACCGTCACTGAACTGGGTGAAAGACTCTCGAAACGCGGTGAAGACCCCGCCCAGCTGACCGCCGTGCTGGATTCACTCGAACAGGCGGGCTTGCTCGACTCGGATCCGAGGACCAAAGGCGCGACGGCCGCCGTGCTCGGCTCCGGCCATCTCGCACTCGCGATGACTTCGCTTCTGGCTGAATCCGGCATCCGCCTCGCGCACCACGCCGATCTCACCGTGCTGGCAGCCACACTCGTCCCCGATCCAAGCGTCGTGGCGGCGCTGATGGCGTCCCGTACGCCGCATCTGGCCGTGCGCGTGCGTGAGGGCGTGGGCATCGTCGGCCCGCTCGTCCTCCCCGGCCGCACGAGCTGCCTGAACTGCGCCGACCTGCACCGCGCCGACCAGGACCCGGCGTGGCCGGACATCGCGGCGCAGCTGGTCGGCAAGCCCGCCTCGTCCGACGTGCTGTTCGCGTCGGGAACGGCCGCGCTGGCGGTGGCGCAGGTGCTGGAGTCGTTGATCTACGTCCGCGGCCACGAGCAGGCGCCGCCCGCGGTGCTCAACGCCACTGTCGAACTCGACCTGATGGCGGGCGTTGCTGAGAGGCGAAGCTGGTATCCGCACCCTGACTGTCAGTGCGCCGCACATAACATGGCCGAGTGACCGAGATTCCGCGCAAGGCCGTGCAGCGCACCGCCAAGCTGGCGAGCCTTCCGCTCGGAGTGGCGGGCCGGGTGGTCGGCGGCTGGGGGAAGCGACTGACCGGACGCGCGGCCGACGAGGTCAACGCCGAGGTGACCGCCAAGACCGCCGAACAGGTCTTCGCGGTGCTGGGCCAGCTCAAGGGCGGCGCCATGAAGTTCGGCCAGGCGCTGAGCGTGTTCGAGGCGGCCGTGCCGGACGAGCTCGCGGCCCCGTACCGCGAGGCGCTGACGAAGCTGCAGACCGCGGCCCCGCCGATGCCCGCCCGCACCACCCACCGCGTGCTCGCCGAACAGCTGGGCGCGTCCTGGGCGAAGCGGTTCAAGGAGTTCGACGACGATCCCGCCGCGTCAGCCTCCATCGGCCAGGTGCACCGGGCCGTGTGGCACGACGGCCGCGACGTCGCGGTGAAGGTCCAGTACCCCGGCGCGGACGAGGCGTTGCGCGCGGACCTGAAGCAACTGCTGCGCTTCTCCCGCCTGCTGCAGGCGATCATGCCGGGCACCGACGTGCGCCCGCTGCTGGAGGAGCTGCGCGACCGCTACCTCGAAGAACTCGACTACCGCGACGAGGCGGCGAACCAGCGCACGTTCGCGAAGGCGTTCGAGAACGACGACCACGTGCTCGTGCCGCGCGTCATCGCGTCCTCCCCCAAAGTCATGGTGACCGAGTGGACCGAGGGCACGCCGCTGTCGAACATCATCCGCGAGGGTGCGGTCGAAGAGCGTGACCTGGCCGGACAGCTGCTCGCGGAGTTCCACTTCTCGGCCCCTTCCCGCTCGGGTCTGCTGCACGCCGACCCGCACCCCGGCAACTTCATGCTCGGTTCCGACGGCCGCCTCCGGGTGATCGACTTCGGTGCTGTCGCCCGCCTGCCCGACGGCCTGCCGAAGACGCTCGGCCGGATGACCAGGCTCGCGCTGGACGGCCGCCCCGCCGACCTCGTGGACCTGCTGCGGGCCGAGAACTTCATCCGCGAAGGCATGTCGCTGCACGGCGAGGACGTGCTCGGCTACCTCGCCCCGTTCGTCGAGCCGCTGCGCGCCGAGTCGTTCCACTTCACCCGCCGCTGGCTGCAGTCGCAGGCGGAACGGGTGGGCGATCTGCGCAGCCCCGACTCGCAGACCGGCCGTTCGCTGAACCTGCCTCCGCAATACCTGCTGATTCACCGCGTGACCATGGGAGCGACGGGCATTCTCTGCCAGTTGGACGCCCATGTGACCGCACGCGAAATCGTCGCGCGGTGGCAGCCCGGATTCGACGACGAATGCTGACCTCACTCTTCCGAGTGAACAAGGGCAAAGTTGTCCACAGGTTGGCCTTCGGCCCACTTCGACAGGTACCCGGTGGGCCACGATGGACCCATGACACCCATCGCGACCACCGCTGACCTGCGTGAATCCGGCTTCTCGGCGCGGGAGATCCGGCACCGCTGTCTCCCCGCCGGACCGTGGCAACTATTGCTTCCTGGCGTGATTTTGCAGAAGTCCTCGCCGCCGACCCGGACGGACTGGCTGAAAGCGATCCTCACCTTCGCAGGCCCGGATTCGGTCATCACCGGAGCCGATGCGCTCTCCCGTCAGGGGGCCGTGCTCACCCTTCCCCGTCACATTCATGTGCTCGCCGGAAAGAACGGTCGAAGAGCACATCCCGGGGTTCTCTTCGAACGCACGACCCGTCCCCCTCGCGTCGTGGGACGCAACGGACTGCGGCTCGCCGCCCCGGCACGGGCGACGGTGGACATGGCCCGGCGGGAGCCAGACCCGCGGGTCGTCGTCGACATCCTCGACGCCGCGATGGGCTCCGGGCTGTGCTCACCCGCCGACCTGCACGAGGAGCTGACACACGGCAGCCGACGCGGAACAGCGCTGGTCAGACAGGCCTTACACCTGCTCTGTCCGCTGAGCGAACCGGAGCCGTGCCACGCGTCCGGACACACCTGACGAACGGCGACACTGTGCGAGGGCACATGCCCGAGGGGACAAGCCGGCTTTGGCCGCAGCACAGTCGCGGCGCGAGATCGCTCGATCGGGTTCTTGTTCGGCACAGGTCTGCCGCTCCAGATACGCACCGGCGTGATCAACCGGGTGCGGCCGGCCAGTCGCGCACGCCAGACCTGAGCGGGAGAGCAACCGCGCCCCCCGCAGTTCCCCCGATGCGCGCCAAGCACGACACGTTCTCTGGGGCGTCCGACGGGCGCCAGCAGTCCGAACTGGAGTCCGGCCGCGGGCCGATCTCACCCGATGCGGTCAACAGGTGTCAGCGCCAGTACTCCTCGTCGAGCTTGCCCTCGATGTCCCGCACGTAGGTCTTCGCGCAGACGTGGCACAACCACCGGATCGAGCCACGGCTCCGCTCAGACGACCAGGCCAGAAACTCCAGGTCGGAGACGGAGGCACGTAACCGCCCACACCGATGGCATGCCGTCATCGGCGGCGTCCCAGGTGGACGGTGTCGGTTTCCAGCAGGAACACGTCCTCGCGGGCGCCGACGAACTCGGAGTCCGACGGGTTCAGCAGCCTGCGCAGGGCGTCGCGGTCGGAGGCGTGCAGGCGTGAGCTGGTGATCTCGGTCAGCCAGGTCAGCCGCTCGACCGCCCAGTCGCGGACGACCTGTTTGGCCGGGGCCGGGTGGTCGACGACGAAGCTGAACGCGCTGATCTCGCCGAGGCCGGCGTCGGCGAGCGCCACGTTCCAGCCGACCGGTAGCCGGACGGTGCCGGTCATGTTCTCGCGCATCGACACGAACCACTCGGCGCGGGCCGCGGCCATGCGGTCCGGCAGGCCTGGTTCGCCGACGCCGAGGTCCCACGGCAGGAAGCGGGTCTCGAGACCGCCTTCGGCCAATGCCAGCCAGCCGCCCGGAGCCAGCGCTTCGACCAGGCGTTTCACCCCGCGCAACTGATCAGGGAGGTGATGGATCACCCGCGAGCCCCAGATGAGCTCGACCGGTCCGGCGAAGGACACCGGATCCTCCGACGCGAGATCGGCCAGCACTGGCTTGACCGACACGACGCCGTCGCCCTCGGCGCGCGCCGCGGTGCAGGCTGCGTCGAGGAGTTCCGGGGTGGCGTCGACCAGCACCAGGACACCGCCGCCGTGTTCGCGGAGCGCGGTCGCGAGCTCAACGCTCATGGAGCCGGCGCCGCAACCCACGTCCATCACGATGGGCGAGTCGGGTAGCGGTGCGACCAGTCTGCGAGCGACATGGGACAGCGCCTCGGCCTGCAGCGCGCCGTAGCGCCTCATGCCATTGAGGCGTGCGGACCAGTCGATTCCGTCGTGGGTGTGGTGCGGCACAAGAGGGACGGTACGGAGGAACGGCCGAGGCCGCCATCCACCTTCTCGTGGATGACGGCCTCAGCTCGAGACTGTCAGAGGTCGAAGCGAGCCGCTCTGCGTCCGGCCCATCGCGACAACCTGCGCCAACGTTGCGCTGACGCGAGGCGGTTCGCCAGGCGTTGCTCTTCCGCGTACCTCTGGGCTTCTTGTATTCGTAGTCGCACGAGTTCTTCTTGCAGAGACATGGGGTGCAGTCCTTCGGTCAGGTATGCGGGCGTTGCGATGTGGGTGCTCGACACGGTGTTCACGCGGCTGCCTCCGTCTTGTCAGCAGTGACGACAGCTGCCGCGTCCTTGCGCGGACGGCCACGGGGCCGCTTGCGCGCGATCACCGCACCGCGCTCGAAGATCTCTCCACCCCAGACACCCCACGGCTCGTGACGTGCAAGCGCTCCTGCGAGGCACTCGGCGAGCACCGGGCAGGTCCCGCAGAAGGACTTCGCCTTCTCCAGGTCGACAGGCGCGTCGGCGAACCAGAGGTCGGGGTTGTGGGTGCGGCAGGGCAGGTCAAGCCCCTCCGCGAGGTCCGGAAGTGTCTCGCCGGTGAGCGGGACAGTCGCGGTCAACATCAGGTGTTTCTCCTTGTGTGGGGTCATGCAAAAAACACGAAAGCCGCGGACTCTGTACGAGTCCGCGGCTTTCGTGAGCCTGGTGGTCCTTCGACCCTCTAGGGGGTCGGCAGGAGCCTTCTCACTTGATGCGCGGACAGCGCATTCGTGTAGTTGTCATTGGTCGGGGCGCCATCAACGCTCACCAGTTCCGGCCGCTCGATGAGCAGTCCGGTGGTGCGCTCGCGACCCAGGACGCCGGCCTTCACGCCCGACTTGTGGGCAGACTGCTGCCACATGGCCGGAGCGGATGCGGGCGTGCAGATGCCCTCGGACACGGGGAGGCCGAGCGCGCGAGAGATGTTGAAGATCTTCACAACGGTCACCTCCACCTAGAGAGCTCTGATCAAGAGAGCTAGTAGTAGTTCTTCTTCCCCAGTCGGGTCCTCCGGACCCGGCATGAGCAGGTTATGACCCCGTACCTGGGGCTCGCAACCTATTTAACGAAACTTGTCCCGATCAGGTGGTGAAGTACCCGACACCAGCCCGGACCAGGCCCAACACATCGTCGCCGAACTTATCAAGCTTCGAGGCCCCGATGCCCGAGATCGCGACAAGTCCGGCCGAATCCGTGGGTCGCTGCTCCGCGATCGCCATCAGCGTCGCGTCGGTGAAGACGACGTACGCGGGAACCTTGAGCTCGCGAGCCCGGTCCGCGCGCCACTGACGCAGCGATGCGAGCAGCTCCTCGTCCACATCGGACGGGCAGGACGTGCAGCGACCGAGCTTCACGGCCTGCGCCTCGACCAGCGTCGACGCACACACCCGGCACGTCGGCTTTTCCTTCTTCATCAACGGCGGCCGCTGCCCACCGGCGGGCACACGCGCCGCCGGGTGGTTCTCGGGCACCAGTCCGTACAGGAATCGCGACCGACGCCGGTATTTACGGCCGCCCGCCGCGCGCGACAGCGCCCACGACAACCAGAGGTGCTCACGCGCGCGCGTGACACCTACATAGAGAAGACGTCGTTCTTCTTCGATCTTCGCGTCGTCGCCGTCCGCGTACTGGATCGGCATGGTGCCTTCGACCAGGCCGACGAGGAACACGGCGTCCCACTCCAGGCCCTTCGACGCGTGCAGCGACGCCAGCGTCACGCCTTCGACGGTCGGCGGGTGCTGCGACTCGGCCCGCATGTCCAGCTCCGCGCAGTACCGCGGCAGGTCCGCCTCGGGCAGCGCCGACGACAACTCCTCGGCGAGCTCCACCAGAGCGAGCAGCGACTCCCATTTCTCCCGTGCGGCGCCACCCGTCGGCGGCTCGTCGGTGAGCCCGACCCGCACCAGTACGGAGCGCACCACCTCGGGCAGGCTCCCGGCGACCTCCCCCGCCGAACGCAGGGAGATCATCGCCTGGCGTACCTCGGCGCGTTCGAAGAACCGCTCGCCACCGCGCACCAGGTACGGGATGCCGAGCGAGGCGAGCGCCTGCTCGTACACCTCGGACTGCGCGTTCACGCGGTAGAGGATCGCGATCTCGCTCGCGGCCACACCCTCGTCGAGCAGCGCTTTGACGCGCCGCGAGACGGCGTCCGCCTCGGCGGGCTCGTCGTCGAACTCGTGGAACCGCGGGTCCGGCCCCTCCGGCCGCTGCCCGACCAGCTTGAGCCGCGACCCGGCGGGACGACCACGCGCCCACTTGATCACCTCGTTCGCCAGCCCGACGACCTGAGGCGTCGACCGATAGTCACGCTCCAGCCGCACGATGACCGCCTCGGGGAACCGGCGCCCGAAGTTGAGCAACGGCTGCGGCGAGGCGCCCGCGAAGGAGTAGATGGTCTGGTTCGCGTCGCCGACCACCGTCAGGTCGTCGCGGTCGCCGAGCCACGAGTCGAGCACGCGCTGCTGCAGCGGCGTCACGTCCTGGTACTCGTCGACCACGAAGCAGCGGTAGCGGTCACGGAACTCCTGCGCGACCTCCGCGCTGTCCTCCAGCGCGGCGGCGGTGTGCAGCAGAAGGTCGTCGAAGTCGAGGAGCTGCGCCTCGTTCTTGAGCTGCTCGTAGGTCGTGTAGAGCTTCATGATCTGCTCGGCGGGCGCCGGGATGTCCCGCGCGGCGCGTGCCGCGGCGGCCGGATAGTCCTCCGGCGTCAGCAGCGACGACTTCGCCCACTCGATCTCACTGGTGAGGTCGCGCAGCGCGTCCGGTTCGGTCGGCAGCCCCAGCCGGGACGCGGCGCGCGCGACGACCCGGATCTTCTGGTCGATCAGCTCCCAGCGCGGACCACCGATCACCCGAGGCCAGAAGTAGCGCAACTGCCGGGAGGCGGCGGCGTGGAACGTCACGGCCTGCGCGCCGTGCACGTCGAGCGAGCGCAGCCGGGTGCGCATCTCCCCCGCGGCGCGCTTGGTGAACGTGACGGCGAGGACCTGCGACGGGGCCATGTGGCCGCGTTCGCACAGGTAGGCGATCCGGTGGGTGATGGTCCGGGTTTTGCCGGTGCCGGCGCCCGCGAGCACGCACACCGGGCCGCGCGGTGCTTCCACCGCTGCGCGCTGTTCCGGATCAAGACCCTCCAGCAACGCCGTCATGCCCGGCAGTCTCGCAGATGGCCCGCGCCGACTCAGCCAGGCTGGCGCTGTGTCCGATTTCTCCGGGGACGTATCCTGATGGGTATGGCTGGTAAGCAGGACAAGGCGGCTGCCAAGGAAGCGTCGAAGGCGCGTCGCGCGGCATCACGTGAGAAGCGCAAGCAGATCTTCCAGGCGTTCAACATGCAGCGCCGCGAGGACAAGGCGCTCATCCCGATGATGCTGGGAGCGCTGCTCGGCGTCACCGCCGTCGCCGTGGTCCTGGGCATCGTCCTCAACGCGGTCTGGATGACCGTGCCGCTCGGCGTCGCGATCGGCGCACTGCTGGCCGTGATCATCTTCGGCCGCCGGGTGCAGAGCAACGTCTTCCGCAAGGCCGACGGCCAGCCCGGCGCCGGCGCGTGGGCACTCGAGAACCTGCGCGGCCGCTGGCGGGTCACCCCCGCCGTCGCGGGCACCACCCAGCTCGACGCGGTGCACCGCGTGATCGGCCGTCCGGGCGTCGTCCTGGTCGCCGAGGGCGCGCCGCACCGGGTGAAGCCCCTGCTCGCACAGGAGAAGAAGCGCATCGCCCGCGTCGTCGGCGAGACGCCCATCTACGACTTCATCATCGGCACCGAAGAGGGCCAGGTCCCGCTGAAGAAGCTGCAGTCGAAGCTGATGAAGCTGCCGCGCAACATCACGACCGCCCAGGTCGAGTCGCTCGAGAAGCGCCTCGCCGCGCTGGCCAGCCGCGGTGCCGCGCTGCCCAAGGGCCCGATGCCCGCCGGCGCGAAGATGCGCAACGTCCAGCGCACCCTGCGCCGCCGCTGACCCGCCGGCTCCCACCACGCGAAGATGCCCGCCGCACTCGTTGCGACGGGCCTCTTCATGTGGTGGGAGCTAGCGAACCTTGATGACCACGGTGCCCGCAGCCTTGTCGTGCAGGCACCGGCCGTCCGAGTCCCAGACCAGCGCCGGGATCATCGGGAAGATCAGCACTGTCCGCAGCAGCGCGCGGGGCAGGTGCACGAACGCCTTGCCGTCGATCCGCGCCACCCGTAGCCCGAGCAACGCGTGCCCCGGCGTGAACCCGAAGAACGCCACGGCGACCACGGTGATGACGAACCAGGCCAGCAGGCTCCAGTTCCGCGGCAGCTCGCGGCCGCGTGAACGAGAGCCGCGACGCCCGCGGACAGAAGGAAGTCGACCAGGATGGCGAACGTGCGCCGTCCGATCGAGGCGACCGAGCCCGGCCCCTTCTCCGGGAACCCATGTCGCTCACCACGCCAGCGCTGCCGGGCGCCGTCGTTCGACTCCTCACCCGGCTCCAGCACCGAACGGGGTCCGGACAGCCACGAACCGGTCCACCTGCTCACCCCACCAGAGTAAAGCCGTGCTCAACGGGTGAGCACCGGCAGGTCGCCTTGCCCGGTTGGGCGGTCCCGTTAACACTGGCGAAACATCCGAGTGACGGTTGGGCAACACCACCGACATAACGTCGCTCGCGATGACCAGCCGTATTCCATAGTCAAGGAGTCGACGAGGGTGTTCAAAAATTCCGACGAGGTGCTGAAGTTCATCTCCGACGAGGGCGTCAAGTTCGTCGACGTGCGGTTCAGCGACCTGCCGGGCGTGATGCAGCACTTCACTCTGCCCGCCAAGGCGTTCGACGCCGACGCGATCGAAGAGGGTCTCGCCTTCGACGGCTCCTCAGTGCGTGGCTTCCAGTCGATCCACGAGTCGGACATGCTGCTGCTGCCCGACCTCTACACCGCGCGCCTGGACCCGTTCCGCATCGAGAAGACGCTGATCGTCAACTTCTTCGTGCACGACCCGTTCACGCGTGAGGCGTACAGCCGCGACCCGCGCAACATCGCGCGCAAGGCCGAGCAGTACATCACCGAGTCGGGCATCGCCGACACCGCGTACTTCGGCTCCGAGGCCGAGTTCTACATCTTCGACTCGATCCAGTTCGACACCACCGCGAACGGTTCGTTCCACAAGATCGACTCGGAGTCCGGCTGGTGGAACACCGGCCGTGAGGAAGAGGGCGGCAACCTCGGCTACAAGGTCAAGTACAAGGGCGGCTACTTCCCCGTCACGCCGACCGACCACTACGCGGACCTCCGCGACAAGATGGTCCTCAACATGGAGGCGCAGGGCTTCACGGTCGAGCGCGCCCACCACGAGGTCGGCACCGCGGGCCAGGCGGAGATCAACTACCGGTTCAACACGCTGCTGCACGCCGCCGACGACCTGATGCTGTTCAAGTACATCATCAAGAACACCGCGTGGCAGGCCGGCAAGACCGTCACCTTCATGCCGAAGCCCCTCTTCGGCGACAACGGCTCGGGCATGCACACCCACCAGTCGCTGTGGAAGGACGGCGCAGCCGCTGTTCCACGACGAGAGCGGCTACGCGGGCCTGTCCGACACCGCCCGCCACTACATCGGCGGCATCCTGCACCACGCCCCGTCGCTGCTGGCCTTCACCAACCCCACGGTGAACAGCTACCACCGCCTGGTCCCCGGCTACGAGGCCCCGGTGTCGCTGGTCTACTCCCAGCGCAACCGCTCGGCGTGCGTCCGCATCCCGATCACGGGCAACAACCCGAAGGCCAAGCGCATCGAGTTCCGCTGCCCCGACTCGTCCGGCAACCCGTACCTCGCGTTCTCCGCGATGGTCATGGCCGGCCTCGACGGCGTGAAGAACAAGATCGAGCCGCCGGCCCCGATCGACAAGGACCTCTACGAGCTCCCGCCCGAGGAGGCCCGCGACGTCAAGCAGGTCCCCGCGACGCTCGACGCGGTCCTGGACAACCTGGAGGCCGACCACGAGTTCCTGCTCGAGGGCGGCGTCTTCACCCCGGACGTGATCGACACCTGGATCTCGTTCAAGCGTGAGCAGGAGATCGACCCGCTGCGTCTGCGCCCGAACCCCTACGAGTTCGCGCTGTACTACGACGTGTGATCGATCTCGTCTGATCGAGTACCGACCGAGGGCCGGGTGACTGTTTCAGTCGCCCGGCCCTCGGCCTGTCTGGCTTCCCGAGCTGAACAAGGTCACGCTGCAGGACAACCCCTTGGCGCCCTCGCTGACCCGGACGTTGGAGACCAGGACGTCGGCCTCGCCTCCGGTCGGCAGTTTGATCCGGGCTTCACCGGCGTTGAGGGCTTCCGCGGCCGCGGCGGCGCCGGACAACTGCCAAAGGCCGTCGGTCACGGTCTCGATCAGGTCCACCCGATTCAGCTCGGCCGCATTGCCGTCCGCGTAGACGAGTCGTGCTGGGCCTGAGTAGCTGAACATCATTTCTCCTGTCGGATCACGCTTGCCCCACACACTGTGCACGGCTGCGCGAGCAGACTGGTTCGGCGAGAGCTCGAACGCGTGGTAGAGGTTGCCCGTGACTGAGTGGACGGTGCATGGCACCCGACGGGTGTACGAGTCGGCGTGGGTGAGCGTCGACCTGGACGACGTGGAGCCGCCGAACGAAGCCCGCTTCGAACACCACGTGGTGCGGATGCCCTTCCCGTCAACGGGAGCGGTGGTGATCGACGACGGCAGGGTCCTGCTGATGTGGCGGCATCGATTCGCGACCAACGCCTGGGGCTGGGAGATCCCCGCCGGCCGATGTGAGGAGAACGAAGAGCCGCACATGTCCGCGATCCGGGAGGTCGAGGAGGAGACCGGCTACCTGATCACCGAGATCGAGCCGCTGGTCACCTTCAACCCGTTGTCGGGCGTCAGTTCCCACACCACGCACATCTTCGCGGGGACACGAGCGACGAAGACCGGCGAACACGACCCCACCGAAGCGGACAGGGTGGAGTGGGTGCCGCTCGACGAGATCCGGAACCTGGTCCGGAAAGGACTGATCGTGGACGGGATCTCGTTGGCGGCACTCACGACCTACCTCACGCTGCGCGCAACCTAGCGCGGGCCTCCATCAGGGCCTCGCCGAGCAGGTTCAGGCCGAGCCACGACGCGGGGTCGAGGGCGCGCGGGTCATCCGCGGTCAAACCGATGCCCCACACGCGATCCAGCGGGCTCGCCTCGACGAGCACCTGGGAACCGGTGCCCAGCAAGAACGAGCGCAACGCGGGATCCTGGCCGAACTTCGCGACATTGCCCTCGGTCACGATCTCCAGGCGGGCCGAGGACCAGAGCTCGTCGTCGTAGCCCGCGATCGAACGACCCAAGGCCTTGGCTTCGCTGGGCGAAGCGGCGGCCAGCACCTTCTCGGCGGTCGAAGAGTCCTCGAACAGCAACGCCTTGCGCCACATCATGTAGTGCTCGGCGGAGGCAAAGTGTTGTCCCTCAAGGACGAACGTGCACGGCCACCACTGCGACAGACAGCTCTTGCCGATACTGCCGTCGGCTGAGGGGCGATGGCCCCAGAAGAACAAGTACTCCACAGGAGCGGAGCCTAGGCCGCGTTACTTCGGGAGCGGAATCCCAGCGACTGAGATCGAGGCGCCGGTGGGGGCGAATTGGCCCGAGACGGAGGAGAACGTCAGCGTGAGCGAGTTCACACCTTCGCCGATCTTCTCGTCGAGGACCACGATGCCCGACAGCTTGCTGCCCTGCGTCACCTGGGCGTCCCACTTGCTGCGGGAGGCCGCGTAGGTGCGCTTGAGGTCGTCCAGGACCGCGATGCCGTCGACGGGGAGGGTCATGCGCGCCTGGGAGGCGTTGGTGGCCGTCACGAAGAGTTTGAGGCGGCCGTTCGTCGCCTCCACGCGGGTCACCTCGAGGGTGAGCATGCCGCGCTGCTGCTTGAAGGAGCCCGTCACGACCTTGACCTCGCCGGACGGCTCGGTGGTTTCCAGTGCGGCGTCGGGGGTTTCGAAGCCGTTCGACGTAGTGGTGGTGGCGGTGACGTTCGGCTGTGCGGCGGAATTGTCACCGCTGAGTGCAAACTGAATCACGCCGAGTAACGTCAGCACGCCGGCAGCCACACCCGCGATGGCGATCACCGTCTTACCTCGGCGCGTGACCCGGCGATGCTGCATGACTTCCTTCGTTCGACCCCCGTGACAAGACACAGCTCCCCCGCTTAGCGCAGCCAGTCTCATCTCGATTGGGTGAAACGTCAATGCGCTAGGGTCCGCGCGTGTCTGAAGAAGTAGCCGAATTCACGGCCCCGCAGCTGCTCACCACGCAAATCGTCGATTCCGCCGCTGAGGCGATCGAAGCGGTCCAGGCCGCTGACGTGCTCGATCTCGGTGTTCGGGTCTACAACCGGCTCGTGCCCGACACCGAGGACACCGACGCCCTCGAAGAGGAGTGGGTGATCGAGGTCTACAGCAACGCTCCCGCCGTCGACCCCGAGGCGGACGAGGACTGAGCAGCAGAACGGGGGCACCCCGCCAGCGGAGTGCCCCCACCCCCGCCAGGGATCAGATCGTCAGCACGATCTTGCCGCGCACGTGCCCGCCCTCGAGCAAACGGTGCGCCGCAACGGCTTCTTCCAGCGGAAACGTCCGCTGAACCTCCACTCGCAGCCTGCCTGCCGCCACCAGATCGACCAGCCACTGCGTCTGTTCGGCGTTCGGCCGCGCCCAGGTGTTCGTCACACCGTGCTCGAGCGCGCGAGGCCCATCCACAATGGACGTCATCCGTGACCGGTCCCGCACCAGCTGCAACGACTGGTCGAACGCGAGCCCGCCGACGTTGTCGATCACCGCGCCGACCTTGCCGTCGCCGCCGACCAGCTCGGCGACGGCGTCGACCAGCGCATCGCCGTACGGCACCGGTTCGGCGCCGAGCGAACGCACGAAGTCGTGGTTGCGCGGTGAGGCGGTGCCGATTACCCGCGTCGCGCCGAGCTCGCGCGCGATCTGCACCTGCAGGTGACCGACGCCACCCGCGGCCGCGTGCACCAGCACGACGTCACCCGGACCGACGCCGACAGCCCTCAACGACTGCAGCGCCGTCAGGCCCGTCAACGGCAGCGCGGCCGCCGTCACCCAGTCCACGTTGGACGGTTTGCGCGCGATCATCCGGTCCGGCAACGAGATCAGCTCGGCGTACGCGCCGTCCCGCACGTGGTCCTTGCGCGCGTAGGCGAGCACCTCGTCGCCCGCCTTCCAGCCCTGGACGCCGATGCCGACGGCGCGCACGACGCCCGCGACGTCCCAGCCGGGGATCAGCGGGAAGTGGTGAGGCAACAGGCCCTGCAGGTAGCCGGCCCGGACCTTGTAGTCGACCGGGTTCACCCCGGCCGCCTTCACCTCGACGAGGACCTGGTCCGGTCCGAGCAACGGATCGGGCAACTCCTGTACGGACATGACCTCAGGGTCACCGAACTCGGTGTACGCGATCGCTTTCACAATTCCTCACCGTAGAAGACTCGTTCCGCTACTGCACGTGCACGGCGGGTCGTACGGCGATACTCCTCCACGAACACTCCCGGATCGCCACCGGTCGAGTACCCCATCACCGACGCGACGGCGACGAGATCGCGCCCGGACGTGGGCAGTTGGTCGGACGCTTTGCCACGCACCAGCATCGAGGCGTTACGCGCGTGCGTCGCGAGGTCCCATGCCGTCTTCAACGCCGCCGCGTCGTCCTCGGCCAGCAACCCGGCGGAGACGGCAGCGTCCATCGCGGCCATTGTGGACGGTGTGCGCAGGCCGGGCACCGAACCCGAGTGCTGGAGCTGCAGGAGCTGCACGGTCCATTCGACGTCGGCGAGCCCGCCGCGGCCCAGCTTGGTGTGTGTGCTCGGATCGGCGCCGCGCGGCAGCCGTTCGGCGTCGACCCGTGCCTTGATCCGCCGGATCTCCCGCACCGAGGCCGCGTCGAGGCCGTCGGCGGGATAGCGCAGCGGGTCGATCAACGTCTCGAACTCCGCGCCGAGAGCGGCGTCGCCCGCGATGAACCGGGCCCGCAGCAACGCCTGCTTCTCCCAGATCTCCGCCCACTGCCGGTAGTACGCGCGGTAGGACTCCAGCGTCCGCACCAGCGGGCCCTGCCGCCCTTCCGGCCGCAGGTCCGCGTCGACCTGCAGCGGCGGGTCCTGCGAGGGAGCGTTGAGCAGCCGCCGGATGTTCTCCACGACGCCGCTCGCCCACTTCGCCGCCTCGGCGTCCGAGACGCCCTCGTGCGGACGGCACACGAACATCACGTCCGCGTCCGAGCCGTAGCCGAGCTCACGTCCGCCGAGCCGTCCCATGGCGATGACGGCCAGCGCGGCCAACGGCTCGCCCGCGACGCGCACGGCGGCGTCCAGCGCGCTCTGCAGCACGGCTACCCACACCTCGGACAGCGAGACGCAGACCGTTTCGAGCGGCATGAACCCCAGTAGGTCCGCGGCGGCGATGCGCAGCAGCTCGTGCCGCCGCAACGACCGCGCGGCCGCGACCGCCCTCGGCAGGTCGGGGTGCCGGGACACCGCGCTGCGCAACGGGTTCCCGATCGTCAGCGGATCACGGCCGACCAGCGCCTCGCTGTCCTCCGCGAGCAGCCGCAACACCTCCGGCGCGCGCACCAGCAGATCAGGCACCAGGCGAGAGGTGCCGAGCAGCAGCGCGAGCCGTTCCACGACGGCGCCCTCGTCGCGCAGCAGCCTGAGGTACCAGGGGGTTTCCGCGAGCGCCTCGGACACCTTCCGGTACGCGAGCAGCCCGCCGTCGGGGTCGGGCGTGCCCGCGAAGAGGTCGAGCAGGACCGGCAGCAAGGCGCCCTGGATGCGGGCGCGCCGGGACATGCCGTGCGTCAACGCCTGGATGTGCCGCAACGCGCCGTCGGGCGAGGTGTAGCCAAGCGCGGCGAGCCGGGCGACGGCCTCCTTGGTGGTGAGCCGCAACGCCTCGGTCGGCACGCCGGCGACGGCCTGCAGCAGCGGCCGGTAGAACAGCTTCTCGTGCAGTCGCCGGACCTGGTTGGCGTGCTTGCGGAACTCCGTGAGCAGCACCTGCCCCTCGGACCGCTGCCCGTCCGCGGCGAGGCCGACGGATCTTGCCAGCCAGCGCAACGCCGTGACGTCGTCATCGGCCGGGAAAAGGTGCGTGCGCAGCAGCCTTTGCAGCTGCAGCCGGTGCTCCAGCGTGCGCAGGAACCGGTACGAGCGCCCGAAGTCCGCGGCGTCGTTGCGCCCGACATAGCCACCCTTGCCGAGCACGGCCAACGCGGCGGTCGTCGCCTGGATGCGCAGGTCCTCGTCCGAACGACCGTGCACGAGCTGCAGCAGCTGCACCGCGAACTCCACGTCGCGCAGCCCGCCGCGGCCCAGCTTCAGCTCACGTTCGGCGAGCCCGGAAGGCACGTGGTCCTCGACGCGGCGGCGCATCGCCTGCACGTCCTCGACGAAGTTCTCGCGTTCCGCCGCAGTCCACACGTACGGCCGCACCACGTCGAGGTAGGCCTGCCCCAGTTCGGCGTCGCCCGCGACCGGACGCGCCTTGAGCAACGCCTGGAATTCCCAGGTCCGCGCCCATTTCTTGTAGTAGGAGGCGTGCCCGTCGAGCGTGCGCACCAACGCGCCCGCCTTGCCCTCGGGCCGCAGCGCCGCGTCGACCTCGAAGCACGACTGGCCCGCGATCTGCATCATCGTGCTGGCCAGGCGGGTCGCCACGTTCAGGTCGCCCTCGGCGACGAACACGACGTCGACGTCGCTCACGTAGTTCAGCTCGTTCGCGCCGCACTTGCCCATCGCGATGATCGCGAGCTGACAGCGATCCACGCCGTTCACCCGTTCCGCGGCCAGCTTCAACGCTGACCGCAACGCCGACACGGCCAGCTCCGAAAGCTGCTCCGCGACCGTGTCGTAGGCGACGTACGGGAGCTCTGGCTCGACGACGTGCGCCAGGTCGTTCGCCGCGATGAGCAGCAGCTTCGCCCGGTACTCGGTGCGCAGCACGCCGTCGTCGGGCAGCGACACGTCGACCTCGTCGGTGAGCGTCCGCCACCGGTCGTGGTTCACGACGAGGAAGTCCGCCAGTGCGGTCGACGAGCCGAGGACGGCGAGCAGACGGCCACGCAGCACCACGTCGTCGTGCAGCGCGGCCGAGAGTGCCTGCCAGTCGGCGGCGGTGTGGAGGCGTTCGAGTCCGCGCAGCGCGAGGTCGGGGTCGGGGCAGCGGGAGAGCGCGGCGAGCACCGGCTCCGCGCCGTCGACGGGACGGCGGTCAGCCCACAGGCCGAGGCCGCGCAGCACTTCCTCACTGCGCGGCTCGGTGAGACCGAATCGAGCAGGTGACGCGGCACGGACAGGTTCGCTCATCACGAACCAACCTAGTCGTCACGCCACTAGAAGACGATCAGGGACAGTCCGTAGGCGACGACCGCGACGCAACCGGCGAAGCTCGCGTAGGCACCGGCCTTCTTGCCGCCCGACAACGCGCGGATCCCGAGCACGAACAACGTCACCACGACCAGGGTGACCAGCAGCGTGGCGCCGAAGACCTGGAGCAGCGCCTCCCACTTGATGCCGCTCATGCCGCGACCTTGTGCAGTTCGGCCTGCGCGGCGACCTCGTCGACGATGTGCTCGGGCTTGACCGGCTCACGGCGCGACAGCACCCAGATGACACCGGCGACGATCGCGCCGATGACCGCGACGCCGATGACACCGCTGGCGCCGGTGGAGGCCCACTTGCCGGCGATGGCGCCGACGATCCCGGCGGCGGGCAGCGTGAGCAGCCAGCCGGCGGCCATCTTGCCCATCGTTCCCCACTTCACGCCGCGGCGGTCACGGCCGAGACCGGAGCCCATGATGCCGCCGGACGCGACGTGCGTGGTGGACAGCGCGAACCCGAGGTGCGACGACGCGAGGATCGCGGCGGCGGTCGAGGTCTGCGCCGCGAAGCCCTGCGCGGGCTCGATGGTGGTGAGGCCACGGCCGAGCGTGTGCGTGATGCGCCAGCCGCCGAGGTAGGTGCCGAGCGCGATCGCGAGACCGGCGCTGACGATCACCCAGGTGGGCGGGCCCGAGCCGGGTGCGAGGGAGCCGGACGTGATCAGCGCGAGCGTGATGATGCCCATGGTCTTCTGCGCGTCGTTCGTGCCGTGCGCGAGGGAGACCAGCGACGCCGACGCGACCTGGCCGACCTTGAAGCCGGTGTGCGAGATCCGCGGATCGGTGGCCTTCTTCATGCGGTACACGACGATCGTGGCCAGTGCCGCGACGAGCCCGGCCACCAGCGGCGCGACGACCGCGGGCACGAGCACCTTGTCGACGACCTTGGCGAAGTGGATGGCGTCCATGCCGGACGAGACCCACGCGGCGCCGATCAGGCCACCGAACAACGCGTGCGACGAACTCGACGGCAACCCGGCGTACCAGGTGATCAGGTTCCACATGATCGCGCCTATGAGCCCGCCGAAGATGATCGCGGGGGTGATCTTGGCGTCGTCGACGATGCCACCGGAGATGGTCTTGGCCACCTCGACGGACAGGAAGGCGCCGACGAGGTTGAGCACCGCCGACAACGCGACCGCGGTTCTCGGCTTGAGCGCGCCGGTCGCGATGGAGGTGGCCATGGCGTTGGCCGTGTCGTGGAACCCGTTGGTGAAGTCGAAGATGAGAGCAGTGATGACAACGATGATCACTACAAGAGCGGGATCCACTCTGATCCTCCGGCTTGATCGAACAAGATGCTCGAGAACGACGGTACCGGGTACTCAGGATGCCTTATAACCTACGAAAGTAACGTCACACCAAGGGAAGTTGTGTGCCCAAACACCCCGCGGGCGACAGTTCTCCTCGCACCAGCTTCGCAAACCTGCGAACGAACGGTTGCCACACTTCTTCGAAGTCGCGATGCGCCTCCGCGAGGAAGTCCTGGTCGAAGTGGTGCGGCCGGGCACACGCCGCCGAATCGGGATCCTTGGCGGCCCAGTTCAAGACGATTTCCGGGGTCGTCTCGATGTGGAACTGCAGGCCGTAAGCGCTCGTTCCCACCCGAAACGCCTGATTCGGGTATTTCGGGGAGGCCGCAAGCTGTTCCGCGCCCGGAGGCAACAGGTGCACTTCGTCGGTGTGGAACTGCAGCACGTCCGGCGTGAACGGCAGATCCGCGAACAACGGGTCCATCCCGGCCGCATCTCGCTTCGCCACGAGCAACACCCCGACCTCGGGCCCGGCGGGCCCACGCCGTACCTGCCCGCCGGTCGCCGCCGCCAGCAGCTGCGCGCCCAGGCAGATCGCCAGTACCGGCAACCGCTGCGCGACGGCGTTCGACAGCAGCTTCCTGATGTCCGCGAGCCACGGGTGGTCGAGGTCGTCCAGCGCGCTCATCTCGCCACCGAGGCAGATCACGCCCTGATAGCCGTCGAGGTTCTTCGGTGCGGGCGCTTCCTGCAGCATCACCAGATCGAGTTCGACGCCGTCGGAGGTGAGCCAGTCACCCAGCCTGGCCAGCGGGTCGGACTTCGAAGGCTGCAGGACGAGCAAACGTGGAGACGTCACGACATGAGCCTATGTCGGCTTGCCTCAGCAATGACACGCGACCTTAGAAACACTCGTGGCCAGAAGATCATCTGATTCGACCGGGTAACCCGCCTGCTGCCAGGCCGTGATGCCGCCGGAGAGCCTCTTCACCCGGAAGCCTCGTTCGGCCAGTTCCAGCGCGCCCTTCGTGGCGGCGTTGCACTGGAAGCTCTCGCAGTAGCAGATGTAGACCATGCCGGGATCGAGGTCGAGCTGCTCGGGAAGGTCGCGGTAGGGCAGGTTGATCGCGCCGGGGATGCGCTTGGCCGCGAACGCTTCCGGGCTGCGCGTCTCGACGAGGACATAGCCGGCGGTGGTGCCGTTCTGCATGTCGCGGTGGACGTCGTCGGGGTCGGCCTCGAACGCGAGCTCTGCCGCGAAGAAGGCGGCGGCGGTCTGCGGAGCGGCAGCGGGGAACCGCAGGGCGTTGGTCGCGATGTTGGTCATGGTGTTGATCGTGCTGGGTTCTGCCGGACTTCGACATGGAGAAGTCCAGGCGTTCCGAAGGTTCTGCCTATGATTTCCAGGTGGAACTGGACACTGTGGATTGGAAGATCCTCACGCTGCTGCAGCAGGACGGGCGCATGTCCTTCACCTCGCTCGCCCGCGAGGTGTCGCTGTCCGCGCCCGCGGTCACCGAGCGGGTCCGGCGGCTGGAGTCGTTGGGCGTGATCACCGGCTACACGGCCGTGGTGTCGCCGGTCCGGCTGGGCCTGCCGATCGAGTCCATCGTGCGGGTCCGCGTGCGGTCGCTGGACACACCCCGGTTCCGCTCACACGTCCTGGCGCTGCCTCAGATCCGGGACGCCGACCACGTGACCGGCGACGACTGCTGGCTGCTGAGGGTGGTGTGCCGGTCGATGGTCGAGCTCGAAGAGCTCGTCGAGGTGATGCAGCGGTACGGGGACACCACGACCTCGCTGGTGTTCTCGTCGCACATCCGGAACCGTCCGGTGGATCCCGCGCTCTTCACTCACCAGACTCACCAGCGGAACTCGGACCACTCCGAGACCGCCACGAAGCCGATGCCCTGACAGACGGAGTTCGACGTCGGGTTGGCCAGGTCCGCGGTGAGCACGACGTGCTCGGCACCCGCCTCCCGCGCCCAGGTGCAGACCGCCGCCGTGACAGCGGCGCCGAAGCCTCGGCGGCGTCGATCGGTTCGCCACGCAGGACGTCCGCCACCAGCGGCGGGGCGGCGAGTGGCATGGCGGCCACGTGGAGGGGGCGGTCCTGCATCCGCGTCACGGCGCCGACGAGGGTTCCGTTGTCGTGCAAGGTGATCAGGGTGGCGTGCGGATCAGGGAACCGACGACCTCACCCCGGTCATGGAAAGTGACCAGGGTCGGCTGTTGTTCGTTGCCTGGGAGGCGGCGCACGCGATCGAGTGAGGTGAGGGCGATGGTGTTCCGCACCGGATCGGCTGCGAGCCGATTGTGGGTCAGGGCGTCGAACGACGCCAGGTCTGTGTGCACGACGGCGTCCATGGGTTCTATGAGACCAGCGGACGCAACCGAGATTCCGGGCATGCCAAAAGACCCCTGCGGGGAGCACCTGAGTGCTCGACCCGCAAGGGTCTTTTGAAAAGAAGTCCG
>CAVYAD010000073.1:0-40680 GCA_963766275.1 uncultured Actinomycetota bacterium | reverse complement strand
AATTTCCCTGTTCGGCACCCCGCTGTACGACTCGCTGACGGTCGAACAGCGCATCGAGCTGTCCAAGCACGAGCTGGCGTTGATCGCCTCGGTCGGCCTGTGGTTCGAGCTGCTGCTGATGCAGATGCTGGTCAAGATGGTCTACAACACCGACCCGACCACGCGCACGCCCAGTACGCGCTGACCGAGGTCGCGGACGAGTGCAGGCACTCGACGATGTTCGCTCGCCTGGTCGAACGCATCGGCTGCCCGCCGTACGGCCCGGTGAAGACCACGCACCGGCTCGGGAAGCTGCTGCCGACCATCGGCTACGGACCGGCCATGTACGGCTCGATCCTGGTCGCCGAGGAGATCCTCGACCGCCTGCAGCGCGAGGCGATGACCGACGACACCATCCAGCCGATCGTGCGGATGGTGAACCGGATCCACGTGCTGGAGGAAGCCCGGCACGTGCGGTTCGCGCGCGAGGAGCTGCTGCGCGGCATGTCCGAGCTCAAGCGCGTCGAACTGCCGTACCAGAAGTGGCTCGTCGGGTACGTGTCGATGATGATCACTCGCACGATCATCAACCCGGCGGTCTACGCCGCCGTCGGGCTGGACGTGCGTGAGGCGCACCGGCAGGCGCTGGGCAACCCGCGCTTCCAGGAGACCCTTCGCTGGTCGGGCGAGCGGATCATGTCGTTCCTCGACGAGGCCGGACTCGTGGGAAGGCCGGGGATGCGCTCATGGCGTCGCTCGTTCTTGATCGGCTGAACGTCGTCGAGTCCGGAGTCTCCGGCGATGTGACGGCGGTGCTGCTGCACGGCTGGACCATGGACCTCACGACGTGGGACCGCGTGGCTTCCGCGCTGCCTGGCCGGGTCGTCCGCTACGACGTGCGCGGCCACGGGAAGTCGGCCGAAGCCGGCGCACCCACCCTGTCCGAACTGGCCGAGGACCTGGCTCAGGTCCTCGACGAGTACGTCCCCACCGGGCGGATCGTGCTCGCCGGCCACTCGCTGGGCGGCATGACGATCATGGCGCTGGCCGAGCTGCGCCCCGAGTTGTTCTCGCGCGTGACGGGGTGGCCCTGGTGGCCACGTCGTGCGGGGACCTGCCCCGGCTCAGGGCCGTCGAACGGCTGGCCGGGCGATGGCTGGTCAAGCGGCCGAAGGTCGGGTTCGGCCGCTTGATCACGCCAGGTCTGCGGGTCGCGGCGTTCGGGCGTGGCGCTCGGTGGGCCGACGTGCGTGCCGCGGCGGCGATGGCGGGCAACACGACCGGGACCGCGTTCGTCGGCGTCCGGGAAGAACTCACCCGGCACCAACGCCGCGAGGCCCTCTCGGTGCTGTCCGCCATCCCCACAGTGGTCATCGCGGGCGCCGCGGACCGGCTCACCCCACTGCGGCACGCACGGGCGATCGCCGACGCGCTGCCCTCAGCGGAGTTCGTGATCTACCCCAAGATTGGCCACATGCTGCCCTTGGAACGCTCCGACGACGTGGCCCGCCGCATCGCCACCCTGATGTGAAAACATGAAAGGAGCTTTCATGGACCTCAGGTCCAAGCTCCTTTCATGGTTTGTCAGTGCTGGAGCGGGAAGCCGCCGCCGATGCCGCGCCACGCGAGGTTGGAGATCATCGCGACGGCGTCCTCCTTGGGCACCTTGCGGTTGTCCGCGAGCCACGCACGAGCGGTGACCTGGGACAACCCGACGAGCCCGACGGCGAGCAGACGCGCCCGTTCGGGGTCGAGGCCGGCGTCGGCGGTGATGGTGTCCGTGATCGCGTCCACGGAGTCGGTGGTCGCGCGCTCGACGGCCTCCTGCATGGAGGGCTCGGAGCGCAGGTCCGACTCGAAGACCATGCGGAACGCCTGGCCCTCGCCGTCGACGAAGTCGTAGAAGGCACCCACGGCGGCCCGCACGCGGAGCTTGTTGTCCGTCGACGAGGCGATGGCGGCGCGGACCCGGCTGACCATGTCGTCCACATGGGACTGAAGCAGGGCCATGTACAGCTCCAGCTTGCCGGGGAAGTGCTGGTAGAGCACAGGCTTGGCACACCCGCGCGTTCGGCGATCTCGTCCATCGCGGCAGCGTGGTAGCCGTTCGAGACGAACACGTCCTGGGCCGCGGCCAGCAGCTGCGCGCGGCGGGCGGTGCGCGGCAGTCGAACGCCCCTGCCTTCGGGTGCGCTCTGCGCCGTCTCCGTCATGGTGCCTCCAGCACTGATCAGCTTGCCGCCGGAAAGGGGTTGCCTGACCGAGGCGTGAGCGCAACCTTACTCGCTAGTAGCCCCTTTCCGGGAACCATCTGTGGGCCTTTTCCCGCATCCTGGGTGAGTGAGCACGCTGATCCCCGCCCCGCTGTCCACGGTCGAACTCCCGCCGCTGGACACCTCGCAGCCGCCCTGGCCAGGTGAGTTTCACCAGGTCGATGACCATGAGGTGCACGTCAGGGTCACCCCTGGTGACGGGCCTCCCGCCGTCTACTGCACGGTCTCGGCGGGTCGGCGAGCAACTGGACAGATCTCGCAGCCCAGCTGCGTGAACATGTCAGCGGGTACTCGATCGACCTGCCGGGGTTCGGCCGGTCGCAGCCGGTTCCCGGCTACAACTTCAGCCTCGCCACCCATCCCGCACCGTGATCAAGTACCTGGCCACGCTCAAGGAACCGGCGCACCTGTTCGGCAACTCGATGGGCGGCGCGATCTCCGTCTTCGTGGCCACGGCCAGGCCTGACCTGGTGAAGACGCTCACCCTCGTCTCGCCGGCGGTGCCGGACCTGCGGCCGCGCCTGGACCGCATGTCGGACCCGCGGATGGCGCTCGCCGTCCTGCCGGTCATCGGCTCCAGGTGCGCAGGCAGCTCGCGAACCTCACCGCGCACGAACGCACCCAGCAGATGCTCGACCTGTGCTTCGCCGACCCGACATGGTGCCGGCAACCGCATCGAGGAGTCGATCAGGGAGCACGAGGAACGGGCCAGGCAGCGCTGGGCCGATCGCGCGCTCAGCCTCAGCACCGTCGGGCTGTTCAAGCAGTGGTTCACGCCGGGGCCGAAGTCACTGTGGCGGCTGCTTCCACAGGTCAAGGCGCCGACCCTGGTCGTCTGGGGCGAGAACGACCGGCTGGTCAGCGTGCGGAAGGGGCCACGAACGGCGCGGTCGCTGCCCAAGGGACGACTTCTGGTGCTTCCCCGGACCGGGCACGTCGCCCAGATGGAGCGACCGGCCACCGTCGCGAGGGCGGTGCTGGGCATGTGGGAGGCCGTCGACCGACACACATGGTGATGGACGACGGCCATCCGGGGGATGCGGACCCTGGGCGACGTGAATCGCGCCCCCGAGCGAGGACGTACTGATCCGCCCGCTGACCGCTACCGTCGTGGCGCGCGCCGGACCAGCGCGGAACCGCTTGCCGCCGCCTGGGAGCCGGAAGGCACGGCGCAGCATCAACGGCCCCGCAAGCGCGGCGGTGAAGAAGCTCGTCGTCAGCTACGGGTGGCGGATCTACGCGATTCCGGTGCTGCTCGTGCTCACCGCGCTCGTGGTGCTCGACACCGTGCAGCCGAAGTCGCCCGCCTCGGGTGACACGCCCACCACCGCGAACGGCGCCGTGACCACCACGACCGAGCCGCCCGCGTCCGAGGTGCAGGCCGGCAAGCCGAGCTCGACGCCCGACGGCCGAACTGCCCGCGGGTCCCACTTCTCGACCGCGGGCGTCGGCACGTTCCGGGCTCTGCCCGGCAACGGCCCGCGGCTGGGCGAGGCGAACGCGCAGAAGTTCCGCAAGTACGCGATCGCCATCGAGGACGGCATTCGCCGACCGACTACGGCAACGACGACGGCGTTCGCGCGCACGGTCGACGGGTTCCTGTCCGACCCGCGCAGCTGGATCGGCACGAGCACGTCGCGTTGCAGCGGGTCGAGCCGACCAGAACCCGGACTTCGTCATCAGCCTGTCCACCACGGCCACCACGCACAGCTGTGTGGCAAGGAGATCCCGTTCGAGACCTCGTGCTGGAACCCGACGAGCAAGCGCGTCGTGATCAACCTCGCCCGCTGGGTCCGCGGCGCCATGGCTTCACCGCGACCTGGCCGGATACCGGAACTACGCCATCAACCACGAGGTCGGCCACGCCTTCGGCAACCAGCACGCGGCCTGCGCGGAGAACGGCGCGCCTGCGCCGGTGATGATGCAGCAGACCTTCGGTGTCGCGAACAACTACGTGTCGCAGCTCAACGCGGGGCAGGACGCGTCCCGAGGACGGCAAGGTGTGCACTCCGAACGCGTTCCGCCGCTGGCTGAGACAGCTTTCCCACCGGGAAGAGTCGAGGCAGGCGTAGACGTTGTCTCGGACACGGAGACATTGCCCGTCGAGGAGGACCAGATGCGCTTCCGCCGCTGGTCGAGCCGGCCGCGGAGCTGACCAAGGACGAGGTCGCGCGCTACTGCCGGCACCTGATCATCCCGGACGTCGGGATGGACGGGCAGAAGCGGCTGAAGAACGCCAAGGTGCTCGTCGTCGGCGCCGGCGGCCTCGGCTCCCCGGCGCTGCTGTACCTGGCCGCGGCCGGCGTCGGCACGCTCGGCATCGTCGACTTCGACGTCGTCGACGAGTCCAACCTGCAGCGCCAGGTGATCCACGGCCAGTCCGACGTCGGCCGCTCCAAGGCCGAGTCGGCGCGCGACTCGATCGCCGAGATCAACCCGTTCGTCAAGGTCATCCTGCACCAGACGCGCCTGAACTCGGAGAACGCGCTGGAGATCTTCCGCGACTACGACCTGATCCTCGACGGCACGGACAACTTCGCCACCCGCTACCTGGTCAACGACGCCGCGGTGCTGCTGGGCAAGCCGTACGTCTGGGGCTCGATCTTCCGGTTCGAGGGCCAGGTCAGCGTCTTCTGGGAGGACGCGCCGAACGGCCAGGGCCTCAACTACCGCGACCTCTACCCCGAGCCGCCGCCGCCCGGCATGGTCCCGTCCTGCGCCGAGGGTGGCGTGCTGGGCGTGCTGTGCGCGTCGATCGGCTCGATCATGGTGACCGAGGCGATCAAGCTGCATCACCGGCATCGGCGAGCCCGCTGCTCGGCCGCCTGATGGTCTACGACGCGCTGGAGATGACCTACCGCGACGATCAAGATCCGCAAGGACCCGGAGTCGCCGAAGATCACCGAGCTGATCGACTACGAGGCGTTCTGCGGGGTCGTGTCCGACGGACGCGCAGCAGGCCGCCGCCGGGCAGCACGATCACGCCGCTCGAGCTCAAGCACAAGATCGACGCCGGCGAGGACTTCGTGCTGGTCGACGTGCGCGAGCCGCACGAGTTCGAGATCGTCCGCATCCCGGGCTCGGTCGCTGATCCCCAAGGACAAGATCCTGTCCGGCGAGGCGTTGTCCGAGCTGCCGCAGGACAAGCCGCTGGTGCTGCACTGCAAGTCCGGCGCCCGTTCGGCCGAGGCCCTGGCCGCGCTGCACAAGGCCGGGCTTCAAGGACGCCGTGCACGTCGGCGGCGGCGTCCTGGCCTGGGCCCGCGAGGTCGACCCCTCACTCCCGACCTACTGATTCGTGCGAAAAGCACGTTCGTACGAACAGGCCGTACGAACGTGCCTTTCGCTCCGTAGAACACTGGGCCAAGTGGGTGGTGGGATGAATCACGGCGTGTCGTGGTCCACCACCCGGACGGTCTAGGCAGGTAGCGTGCCGTGCCGTGACCCGCGCCCCCGAACCGCCCCCAGCGCACGTGCGTGCGGCGTTCGGGGCCCGTGACGCCGAGCCGGAGCTGATCGACGGCGGCCCCGCCTGGCGCTGCGGCGATGCCACGATCAGGCCCGCGCCGAAGCCCGCCGAGGCCACCTGGATCGCGAAGACACTCGACGGCCTGGACGTGCCGAACCTGCGCATCGGCAGGCCGCTCAGATCGACCGACGGCCGCTACGTCGTCGGTGGCTGGTCCGCCACCAAGTTCCTCGCCGGTCGGGCCGAAGCGCGTCACGACGAGGTCGTCGCGGTCGCGCAACGCCTCCACCAGGCCACCGCCGAGCTGCCGAAACCCCGGTTCTTCGACGCGCGCACGGACGTGTTCGCCGTCGCCGACCGCAAGGCGTGGGGCGAGGAGGACGTGCCGCTCGACGCCGACCTCGGTGGACGGCTGTTCGACCTGCTCTACGACACCCTGAAGCCGCTCAACCTCAAGCTTCAGGTCGTGCACGGCGACCTGTTCGGCAACGTGCTGTTCGCGGGCAACGCCCCGCCCGCCGTCATCGACTTCACCGCGTACTGGCGTCCGGCCGAGTGGGCCGCCGCGGTGGTCGCGATCGACGCCGTTGCGTGGGGCGGCGCGGACCCCGGCCTGTTCAAGCGGTGGAGCCACCTTCAGGAGTGGCCGCAGATGCTCGTGCGCGCGACACTCTTCCGCCTGGCCGTGCACGCGTTGCACCCGTTGTCAACGTCACAGTCCTTTGCGGGCTTGGAACGTGCTGCTCACCAGGTCACAGCACTGCTGTGAGCTGACAACTTTCCACGTACGAAACATTCCAGAGCATTTCGTTAACGCACGGTTCTTAGCGTCAGCGGCGTGACCCATTGCCCCTACTGCGCGCTGCAGTGCTCCATGAGCGTCATCGACGGCCAGGTGGTCCCTGGTCCCGGTGGGCTGTGCCAGAAGGGCTGGACGGCGGGGGACCTGCTGCGCCATCCAGGCCGGCTGACGACCCCGCTGATCCACGGCGAGCCTGCCTCGTGGGACGAAGCGCTCGACTACGTCGCCGCGAAGATCCGGACGTACGAGCCCGACGAGGTCGCCGTGTTCGGCGGCGGCGGGCTGACCAACGAGAAGGCGTACGCGCTCGGCAAGTTCGCCAGGGTCGCGTTGAAGACCTCGCAGATCGACTACAACGGCCGCTTCTGCATGTCCTCGGCCGCGGCGGCGGGCAACAAGGCGTTCGGGCTCGACCGCGGAATGCCGTTCCCCACCAGCGATCTGCAGTCGGCCGACACGATCCTGCTGGCCGGCTCCAACCCGGCCGAGACCATGCCGCCGTTCCTGCGCAACCTCGACAAGGCCCGGCTGATCGTCATCGACCCGCGCCGCACGGCCACCGCGGAGCGCGCGACGTTGCACCTGCAGCCCGCGCCCGGCACGGACCTGGCGCTGGCACTGGGTTTGCTGCACACGGCGGTCATCGAGGGCGTGATCGACAAGGAGTACGTCGCCGAGCGCACCACGGGGTTCGACGACGCCTGGCGTATCGCGGCGCAGTGGTGGCCGGAGCACACCGAACGCGTCACGGGTGTGTCCGCCGCTGATCAACGCGCTGCCGTGCACATGCTGGCCGGGCGGTCGTACATCCTGTCCGGCCGTGGCACCGAGCAGCACGCTTCCGGCACCGACACCGTCTCGGCGTGGATCAACCTGGCGCTCGCGCTCGGTCTGCCGGGCCGCGCCGGTTCGGGTTACGGGTGCCTGACCGGGCAGGGCAACGGGCAGGGCGGCCGTGAGCACGGTCAGAAGGCCGACCAGCTGCCCGGCTACCGCAAGATCGACGATCCCGCGGCGCGCAGGCACATCATGGAGGTCTGGGGCGTCGACTGGTTGCCCGGACCGGGGCGCAGCGCCTACGAGCTGCTGACCGCCGATGACCTGAAAGCCATGCTGGTGTTCGGCAGCAACCCGGTGGTGTCGGCGCCGCGGGCGGCGGGTGTCACCGAACGGTTGGGGGCGCTGGACCTGCTGGTGGTCGCGGACTTCGTGATGTCCGAGACGGCCGCGATGGCCGACGTCGTGTTCCCGGTGACCCAGTGGGCCGAGGAAGACGGCACGATGACCAACCTCGAAGGCCGGATCATCAGGCGCCGCAAGGCACTCGACCCGCCGGCCGGTGTGCGCAGCGACCTCGACCTGATCAACGGTCTGGCCACCAGGCTCGGTGTCTCCGGCTTCCCGACCGAACCGCGCGAGGTCTTCGAGGAGCTGCGGAAGGCGTCGAAAGGCGGACTTTCCGACTATTCCGGCATCACCTATGAAAGACTTGATCAAGAACAGCTGCACTGGCCGGTGCCGTCCACGGAACATCCAGGCACGCCAAGGCTTTTCCTCGACCGGTTCGCGCATCCCGACGGCCTCGCGCGGTTCGTCCCGGTCGACCACCGCGGTCCGGCCGAGCCGCCGGACGAGGAGTTTCCGTTGCAGGCCACCACAGGACGGGTCCTGCAGCACTACCAGTCCGGTGCGCAGACGCGACGGATCGGCGAGCTGATGGCGGCCGTTCCCGAGATGTATGTGGAGATCCACCCGGACACGGCCGCGCGGGCGGGCCTCACCCCGAACGAGCCCGCGCACGTCGTGTCCAGACGAGGCCGGGTGACCGCGGTGGTGCGGTGCGTGCCGAGCATGCGCATCGACTCGGTGTTCCTGCCGTTCCACTTTCCCGGCGAAGGCCGGGCGAACCTGCTGACCAACCCCGCGCTCGATCCCACGAGCCGGATGCCCGAGTTCAAGGTCTGTGCTGTGCGATTGGAGCGGGCATGAGACGAGTCGTGATCGTTGGCTACGGAATGGCAGGCGCGCGGCTCGCGGACGAGCTGCGGCGCAGGGACAGCGAACTCTCCATCACGGTCATCGGCGCCGAGCCGCACGCCGCGTACAACCGCGTGCTGCTCTCGACCGTGGTCGCCGGGTCCATGACGCCGGAGTCGACGCGGCTGCACGGTGCGAAGTGGGCCGCCGACAACAACATCGACCTGCGGCTGGGGTGCCAGGTGCAGGAGATCGATCGCGTCGGCCGCACCGTCGACGGGATCCCCTACGACGCTTTGGTGCTCGCGACGGGCAGTACGCCGTGGGTTCCGCCCGCGGAGGGCCTGCTCGAAGACGGCAAGCTGGCTCCGGGCGTGGTCGCGTTCCGCACGCTCGACGACTGCGCGCAGATCGAAGCCAAGGCGCAGAAGGGCATGCCGGTCGCGGTGTTGGGTGGCGGGCTGCTCGGTATCGAGGCAGCCCGTGGCCTGGCCGGCCGCGGTTGCCTCGTCACCGTCGTGCACCCCGTCGGGCACCTGATGGAACGCCAGCTCGACCCCGGCGCGGGCAGTGTGCTGGCGCGCACGCTCGGGCAGCTCGGCATCGAGTTCCGGCTCAACTCGTTCGCGGCCAAGTACCTGCCGGATGACGGGTTGATCCTCGACGACGGAACGCACGTGCCCGCCGAGCTCGTCGTCGTGTCGGCAGGCGTGCGCGCCGAGACGTCGCTGGCGGTCAAGGCGGGGCTGGAAGTCGACCGCGGCATCATCGTGGACGACGCCCTGCGCACCAGCGATCCGCGCATTCACGCGATCGGCGACTGTGCGCAGCATCCGGGCACGGTGTCCGGGCTGGTGCAGCCCGCGTGGGACCAGGCCGCGGTGCTCGCGGACCGGCTGACCGGCGCGAACCCGGCGGCCCGCTACCACGGCACCACCGTTGTGACGCGGTTGAAAGCGCGCGACGTGGACCTGGCCGCGCTGGGCGACGTGCACACCGATGTGGACTGCCCGGACTCGGAAGTCCTGTGTTTCCAGGAACCTTCGCGTGGCCGGTACGCGAAGCTCGTGCTGCGCGACGACCGGGTGACGGGCGCGATCGTGCTCGGCGCGCCGGACGCCGCCGCGACGATCACGCAGCTCTACGACCGCGGGATTCCCGCACCGACCGATCGACTGGCGTTGCTGCTGGGCCGGGCCCTGCCCGCGGAGGCCGCCTCACCGGCGGACCTGCCGTCCAGCGCGGTGATCTGCCGCTGCAACACCGTCTCCAAGGGACAGATCGTGTCGGCCTGGCGTGCGGGCGCGGAAAGCATGCCGCAGCTCGCGGAAGCCACCCGTGCGACTACCGGCTGTGGTGGTTGCAAGGACGCGGTGTGCGGACTGCTCGACTGGCTCGGGGCCTCACAGCCGCAGTCGGCGTGATGTGAGGCGGAGTTGCCTTCGCCGTCATCAGCCAGAACCCCTTGGTAATGCTCGCTTCTTACGTTTCCGGCAATCGCCGACCCCGCGGAGGACCTCATGAGCTGGATCGACAACTGGGAGCCGGAGAAGCCGGATTTCTGGGAAGCCAAGGGCAAGCGGATCGCCCGCAAGAACCTGGTGTTCTCCATCCTCGCGGAGAACCTCGGGTTCAGCGTGTGGGTGCTGATGAGCATCGTCGTGGTGAGCCTCGGCTCGGTGGGCTTCAACTTCACCGTCGGCCAGCAGTTCTGGCTGCTGATCGTGCCGAACCTGGTCGGCGCCGCGCTGCGGGTGCCGTACACGTTCGCGGTGCCGCGCTTCGGCGGACGGCTGTGGACGACGATCAGTGCCGGGCTGCTGCTGATCCCGTGCGCGATGCTCGCCTACGCGGTGTCGACGCCGGGCACGCCGTACTGGTTCTTCCTGCTCACCTCGGCCGCGATGGGTCTTGGTGGCGGCAACTTCTCGTCCTCGATGGCGAACATCTCGTTCTTCTACCCTGAGGGCAAGAAGGGCCTGGCGCTCGGCCTGAACGCGGCCGGCGGCAACCTCGGTGTCGCGGTCACCCAGCTCATCGTGCCGATCGTGATCACCATCGGCACCGGGATCCACCTCGCCTACGCCGCGCTGATCTGGATGCCGTTCATCGTGCTCGCCACGGCCTGCGCGTGGTCGTTCATGGACAGCCTGACCCAGGCGAAGCCGGACGGGCAGTCGTACAAGCGGGCCATGTCGAACATGCACACCTGGGTGATGTCGTTCCTCTACATCGGCACGTTCGGCTCGTTCATCGGGTTCTCGTTCGCGTTCCCGTCGCTGATCAAGATCAGCTTCGTCGAGTACAAGGGCTGGGTGGCGCTCGCGTTCCTCGGCGCGCTGATCGGCTCGGTGGCGCGTCCGCTCGGCGGGTGGCTGGCTGACCGGATCGGCGGGGCGAAGGTGACGCTCGCCACGTTCCTCGGGCTCGGTGTGGGCACGATCGGCGTGATCGTGAGCGTCGACTCCCACAACTTCGGGCTGTTCTTCGGCTCGTTCATCGCGCTGTTCGTGCTGGCGGGTGTCGGCAACGGCTCGACCTACCGGATGATCCCGGCGATCTTCCGCACCCAGTCCGACGACGACAAGTCCGCCAAGCGGCAGGCCGCCGCGGTGGTCGGCATCGCGGGTGCGGTCGGCGCGGCCGGTGGCGTGCTGGTGAACCTCGTCTTCAAGTTCTCGCTGGAGGGTTCGAAGACCCTGACGCCCGCGCTGACCGCGTTCCTCGTCTTCTACGGGCTCTGCGTCGGCACCACGTGGTGGTTCTACCTGCGGCGCAATGTCTTCGTGCAGCGGCCGAGTCTCGCCTACGCGGGCGTGTGACGCACATCGCGCTGAGCTGCGGAGAGAGTTTCCTTTAACACCCGCGAAATATTGCGGACCTTGGGATGACACGCCGCCCGGTGAGCATACCGGACGAAGGAGGGATGCCCGATGACCCAGACCCTGGTCGTGATCGGTAACGGCATGGTCGGCCACCGGCTCGTCGAGATCCTGCGTGACTCGTCCTGGCGGATCGTCGTGTTCGGCGAGGAGTCCCGTCCAGCCTATGACCGAGTCGCGTTGTCGTCCTATGTGGACACTTGGGACTCCGCCGATCTGGAACTGACGCCGTTGTCCGGCGCGGAGATCCGGCTCGGCGAGAAGGTCGTGTCAGTGGACCGCGCGCGCCGGATCGTCGTCGGCGCCTCCGGTATCGAGGTCTCCTACGACGCGTTGGTGCTGGCCACGGGTTCGGTGCCGTTCGTGCCGCCGGTTCCCGGCCGCGATCTGCCCGGTTGCCACGTGTACCGGACGCTCGACGACCTCGACGACATCAGGGCCACGGTGTCGGCGGCCTCGCGGCCCGGCAGGCACTCCGGCATGGTGCTCGGTGGTGGCCTGCTCGGTCTGGAGGCGGCCAACGCGTTGCGTGGCATGGGAGTGTCGCCGCACGTCGTGGAGCTGGCGCCGCGGCTGATGCCGATCCAGGTCGACGACGGTGGCGCCGGGCTGCTGAAGCGGCTGGTCGAGAAACTCGACCTGACCGTGCACACCGGGACCTCCGCCTCCTCGATCGAACGCGACGGTTCGCGGTTGATCGCCAAGCTCGCCAACGGGGTCGAGCTCGACCTCGACGTCGTGGTGTTCAGCGCGGGCATCCGGCCACGCACCGACCTGGACCTGGGGCTCGAACTCGGGCCGCGCGGTGGCTACCTGGTCGATGCCGCCTGCCGCACCTCTGATCCGCACGTGTACGCGATCGGTGAGTGTGCCGCGGTCGAGGGCGTCGCGTACGGGCTGGTGGCTCCCGGTTACGCGATGGCCGAGGTCGTCGCCGACCAGATCGACGGTGGCACCGGGTGTTCCCCGGTGCGGACATCTCGACCAAGCTGAAGCTGCTCGGGGTGGACGTGGCGTCGTTCGGTGACGCGCACGCGCACGACCGAGGGCGCGCTGGAAGTCGTGGTGAACAACGCGGTCGCGGGCACCTACAGCAAGCTCGTGGTGTCGGACGACGCTCGCACGTTGCTGGGTGGCGTCCTGGTCGGCGACGCGTCGGCCTACCCGTCGTTGCGTCCGTTGGTGGGCAAGGAAGTTCCGGCTGCCCTGTTGCAGCCGGGCGGGGCTGTCGACATCGAGATGCCCGCGGATGCGCAGGTCTGCTCGTGTCACGCGGTGACCAAGCAGACGGTCACCGACGCCATCCAGTCCGGTGTGGCGTGCGACATCGCGGAGCTCAAGGCGTGCACCAAGGCGGGCACGGGCTGTGGCTCGTGCGTGCCGATGCTGAAGAAGCTGCTGACCGAGTGCGGGGTCGAGCAGTCCAAGGCGTTGTGCGAGCACTTCACGCACTCGCGGGCGGAGCTGTTCGAGATCATCCGCGCGACCAGGGTCGTGACGTTCTCCGAGCTGATCTCGAAGCACGGCAGCGGTCGTGGCTGCGACATCTGCAAGCCGGCGGTGGCCTCGATCCTGGCGTCGCTCGGCAACGGGCACGTGCTGAGCGAGACTCAGGTGACGTTGCAGGACACCAACGACAGGTTCCTGGCGAACCTGCAGCGCAACGGCACGTACTCGGTCGTGCCGCGCATCCCCGGCGGCGAGATCACGCCGGAGAAGCTGATCGTCATCGGTGAGGTGGCGCGTGACTTCGGGCTCTACACGAAGATCACCGGCGGCCAGCGCATCGACCTGTTCGGTGCGACCGTCGACCAGCTGCCGTTGATCTGGCGCCGGCTGGTGGACGCGGGCTTCGAGTCGGGTCACGCGTACGGCAAGTCGTTGCGCACGGTGAAGTCCTGCGTCGGCACGACCTGGTGTCGTTACGGCGTACAGGATTCGGTCGCGCTCGCGATCGATCTGGAGCTGCGCTACCGGGGTCTGCGGTCGCCGCACAAGCTCAAGTCCGCGGTCTCGGGTTGTGCGCGTGAGTGCGCCGAGGCTCGTGGCAAGGACTTCGGCATCATCGCGACCGAGAACGGCTGGAACCTCTACGTCGGCGGCAACGGCGGGTTCACGCCCCGGCACGCGGATCTGCTGGTGTCCGATGTGGACACCGAGACGCTGATCCGGACGATCGACCGGTTCCTGATGTTCTACATCCGCACGGCGGACCGGTTGCAGCGCACCTCGGCGTGGCTCGAAGGCCTCGACGGCGGGCTCGAGCACCTGCGCGAGGTCATCGTCGATGACAAGCTCGGCATCTGCGCGGACCTGGAAGCCGCGATGGCGTCGCACGTCTCCGACTACGCCGACGAGTGGCGTGGGGTCCTGGAAGACCCGGAGAAGCTCGCCCGCTTCACGTCGTTCGTCAACGCACCCGACGCTCCCGACCCCACGATCGCGTTCCGGTCGGAACGTGGCCAGCGCGTCCCCGTCCAGCTCGGCATCCCGGAGGTCGTCAGGTGATGGTTGTGTGCGACTACAGCTCGTTGCGCCCGGAACAGGGCGTCGCCGCGTTGCTGCCGGACGGTTCGCAGGTCGCGGTGTTCCTGACCTCCGAGGGCACGCTGCACGCGTTGGACAACATCGACCCCTTCAGCGGCGCCGCCGTCCTGTCACGGGGCATCGTGGGCGACCGCGGCGGCGTTCCCGTCGTGGTCTCACCGGTCTACAAGCATGCCTTCGAGCTCGCGACCGGCAAGTGCCTCGACGAGCCTGCGGTGTCCGTCGCGGTGCACTCGGTGCGTGTGCGTGACGGCCTCGTGGAGGTGACATGACCGGGCCGCTGGCGGGCTTCACCATCGGGGTCACGGCCGCCCGCCGCGCCGACGAGTTCATCGCCCTGCTGGAACGCAAGGGCGCCTCCGTCATCCACGGTCCGGCTCTCCGGATCGTGCCGCTGCCCGACGACGCCTCGTTGCACGAGGCCACCTTGCGCCTGGTCTCGTCGCCCATCGACGTCGTCGTCGCCACCACCGCGATCGGTTTCCGCGGTTGGCTCGAAGCCGCCGACGGGTGGGGACTGGCCGGCCGCCTGCACCGCGCGCTGTCGTCCGCTGTGCTGCTGCCACGCGGCCCGAAGGCGAAGGGCGCCGTGCGGGCGGCTGGACTGGTCGAGACCTGGTCTCCTACTTCGGAGAGCAACGCCGAGCTGTTGCAGTACCTGCTGCGGATGGGTGTTTCCGGTAAGCGTGTCGTCGTCCAGTTGCACGGGGAACCTCTGCCGGAGTTCGTGGACACGCTGGTAGCCGCCGGCGCGGAGGTCGTCGAGGTTCCGGTCTACCGGTGGATGCCGCCTGTCGACCCGGCTCCGCTTGCCCGTCTGGTGGACGCGGTGCTGGCAGGTCAGGTCGATGCCATGACCTTCACGAGTGCTCCGGCCGCGGTGTCCGTGTTGCGGACGCCCCGGTATGCCGATCTGGTGGAAGCGTTGCGGCGCAACGTTCTCGTGGTCGGCGTCGGCGCGATCACCGCCGGGCCGTTGGTGGCCGCGGGGATTCCCGTCGTGCAGCCCGCTCGGGCGCGGATCGGGTCGATGGTGCGGGAGTTGGCGATGGAACTTCCCGCGCGGGCCACCCGGTTGCGGATCGCCTCTTTCGAGATGGAGATGCGGGCCCAGGCCGTGGTGATCGACGGCGAGCTGCGGCCCGTCGCTCCGGCGCCGATGGCCGTGTTGCGGACGTTGGTCGCTGCTCGCGGACGTGTCGTTTCGCGGCAGGATCTGTTGGCTGCCTTGCCTTCTGGTGGTGAGGAGCACGCGGTCGAGACCGCGATCGGACGGTTGCGGACGGCGTTGGGGTCGCCGCAGATGGTTTGTACGGTTGTGAAGCGCGGTTACCGACTCGCGATGGAGCCCGCATGAAGCTGGTGTTGGCCTTTCACGGCACTCGCTCCCCGCACGGGATCGAGGTGTGCGCGGAGATCGCCTCGATGGTCCGGCCTTCGGTGGATGTGCCGGTCGAGGTCGCCTATGCCGATGTGCTGCAGCCGGACGTTCGTTCGGTTGTGGACGGACCTTGTGTTGTGGTGCCGGTGTTTCTGGCTGCCGGGTACCACGTTCGCGTCGACATCCCCACGCAGATCGGCTCGCGGCCCGCTGTCGTGACCTCGCCGCTGGGGTTGGACGCGGTGCCGGTGGTGCGGGAACGGTTGCGGGAGGCCGGGTTCCGCCGGGGTGATGCTCTTGTGCTGGCCGCCGCCGGGTCGTCGGATCCGTGGGCGCTGGCTACTGTGCGTCGAGCCGCTGCGTTGCTCGGGGCGGACGCGGTCGGGTATGTGGCGACCGCGACGCCCCGCGTGCCCGACGTCGTTGCCGGGCTGCGGGGGCGTCGCGTGGCCGTCGCCTCGTGGCTCTTGGCACCAGGGACATTCCACGGGTCGCTCGCCGAATGCGGTGCGGATGTCGTGTCCGCGCCGATCGGGGCGCATCCTCTTGTGGTCGATGTGTTGCTGCGCAAGTACTACGAGGCTCGGGCGGTATTGCTGCAATCAGCATGAGGGCGTGGTGATCCGGCCTCAATGGAACTGTTCCACCGGGCGGTTTGACAGGAGTCGCGAGTTACCAGAGGCCGGGGAGTTCTTCCTTGTGCGCGTCCTCCCAGCGGTACTCGCGCAGGTTCACCTTGCCGTCGAGGTTGGGGACGCCCTCCTCGTGCAGCATCTGCAGCTGGGTGTCCCGCAGGTGGGGTGCGCAGGTGCCGTCGGCCTTCAGCACGCGTTGCCACGGCAGGTCGTGCCCGTCCTCGTTGAGGATGCGGCCGACCAGCCGTGGCGACGGGGCCTTGGCGAGATCGGCGATGTCGCCGTAGGTGGCGACACGGCCGCGGGGGATGGCCCTGATGAAGTCGCGGACCCGTTCGTGGATCTCCTCGTCCATCGGGCCAGCTTAGGTCAGATGCCCTTCGCCCAGGTGGCTACCGCGGAGTGGTACTCCGGGGCGTTGGGTGCGTAGTTGATGGAGTGGCCGTAGCCGTTGAGGATGAAGGTGCTCAGCTTCGGGGTGGCTGGGAAGAACGGGGCCTCGTCGGCTTTCAGCGCGGCGGGGGAAGAGCAGTCGCTGCCCATCAGAGGCAGGCCGGTGCTGCAGAAGTGCGTGTCGTTGCCGACGGCGATCATGACCGGGACGTTGATGTTCCGGGAGATCGGGATGATGATCGTGTTGAGCAGGATGGTGTCGACGGCCTCGGTGACGGCGAAGACGTCCTTCGTGGACTCGTCGAACGAGATCGCGCCCTGAACCAGGGCACCTGGCTTGTGGAACGAGTTGTAGCGGGTGTTCGGCATCGTGGTGAGGTAGCCGACGTCGAGGCCGGCCGGGATCATGTTGGCCAGCACCGGGACCACGGTGATGTAGTTCATTTTGTGGGTGAAGCCGGTGACGAGCACGCCGTCGACGTCACGGTAGGTGCCTGCCTCGATCATGGCCATCGCGGAGCCGATGGAGTGGCCGGCGACGATCACCTTGGCGAAGCGGGGCTTCAGGGTCTTGATGACCTGGTGGACGGCGCTTGCCTGGGTTGACGCGGTGACGCAGGGCGCTCAGCGGCTTGGAGCTCTTGCCGGTGCCGAGGCGGTCGATGGCCAGGGTGGCGATGCCCGCGGCTGTTCTGGGAGCGGACGTAGGAGCGGGAGCCCGGTTCGTAGCCGATGTCCCAGTACGTGCTGTCGTAGGTGCCGCCGGGGATCAGCACCTGCACGGTCCTCGCGCCGGTGGGCGCGCAGAGCCTGCCGTACATGGTTTCCTGCGTGGTGATCAGTGGGGTGAGGCCCACGGCGACGGGGGTGCGGACGTCCTCGCAGACGACGGCCGCGCGAGGCGGGGGCGGGGACGAGGGCGATTCCGGTGGCGAGCAGTGCGGCGGCGCACAACCGGCGGAAACGCATGGGGGAACGACCTCCAACTTAGGTTCGGGGGACGGCCTTCATCAGCAGGCCGTTGGGATAGGGGCGGACGTGAACTTCACGCGCGTCGGACGGGTGCGGGACCAGTCGCCAGCGGGACGCGATGGTCGCGAGGGTGATGACGATCTCGGTCTGGGCGAAGAGGTTTCCGAGGCATTGGCGGTTGCCGCCGCCGAACGGGACGAACGCGCCGCGCGGGAGATCCGCGACGAACTCCGGCGTCCAGCGGTCAGGGTCGAAACGCGTACGGCGACGGGAAGAACCGCGCGTCGTGGTGCAGGGCGTGCGGACTGACGATCACCTCGGCACCGGCGGGCAGCAGAGCGTCGCCCAGCTGGACCTCGGTGAGCGTCCGGCGCATCACGAACCAGATCGGGTACTTCCGCAGGACTTCCTGGACGATCTTCCCGGTGTAGGTCAACGAGGAAACGTCGGCGAACGTCACCGGCCGGTCGCCCACCACGGAGTCGAGCTCCGCGTGCAGCCTGCGTTCGATCTCGGGGTCCTGGCCGACCTCGTAGAGCGCCCACGCCAGCGCGATCGCGGTGGTCTCGATGCCCGCGGTCAGCAGGGTCAGCACCTCGTCGTAGGTCTGCTGGTCGGTCATGCCGACGCCGTCCTCTTGTGCGAGCAGCAGCATCGAGAGCACGTCGCCGTGGTCGACGCCGTCCGTGCGCCAGCTCTCGATCACCTGCAGCACAACGGCTTTCATGCGCGCGATGGCCGCGTCGAATTCCCTGTTGCCTGGAATCGGCAGTTTCTCGACGAACGACGGCGAGAGCGCGCGGATCATGCCCTGCTGGATGACGGTGAAGATGGAGCGGCGGACCTCGGCGACGGCGCGTTCGCCGATCTCGGTCGAGAAGAGCGCCTCGCCGACGATGGTGACCGCGAGCTCCTGCATGTCGTTCTCGATGACCCGGACCTCGCCGGACTGCCAGCGATCGGCCATGGCCGAGACCGCCCGCACCATCGTGGTGGCGTAGGAGTCCATCCGGTCGCGATGGAACGCGGGCTGCATCATCCGCCGCTGCCGCAGGTGGAACTCGCCGTTCGACAGCAGCAGGCCCGTTCCCAGGTACGGCTGGAACTTGTCGAACATCGCGCCCTTGCGGAACTTCGAGCCCTGTGCCACGAGAACTTCGTGGGTCAGCGAAGGACTGGTGACGAAGTACGCGTGCAGCGGGCCGAGATCGAGCCGGACCACGTCACCGTGCTCGTGCAGCGCGTCGGTGAACCTGGCGCGCTGCGTGAGCATCGCCGGTGTGTGCCCGAGTAATGGCCAGCGGCGTGGAGCCACCGGGACGGGCATCAGCGCTCCAAGAGGGTCAGCCGAATGGGGACGGACCACCCTAGGAGCCGTTTGGAGGAAGACGACAGTGCCTGATCGGGTGGTTCGCTGTCACTCCGATGGTTCAGTGTCTACGTCGCTCGGGTGACTAAGCTCGTGCGTCACCTAATGAACCGCCACGAACCGAAGAGGTGTTTACCGTGGCAGACAGCCAGACCTGGGTTCCGCTCGGCCTCGATACGACCGTGCCGAGCATGGCGCGTGTCTACGACTACATCCTCGGCGGAGCGCACAACTTCGCGGCGGACCGGGCGGTCGGCGCGCAGATCGAGAAGCTGGTGCCCGGCCTGCCCAGCGTCGCCCGGCTGAACCGGCGGTTCCTCGGTCGTGCGGTGGACTTCATTGCGGACCAGGGCATTCGCCAGTTCCTCGACATCGGCTCCGGCATCCCGACCGTGGCGAACGTGCACGAGGTCGCGCAGGAACGCGATCCCGCCGCTCGCGTGGTCTATGTCGACAAGGACCCGGTCGCCGTCGCGCACAGTGAGCTGATGCTGGCGGGCAACGAGAACGCGGGCATCGTGCACGCCGACATGCGTGACCCGGAATCCGTGCTCTCCAGCCCGGAGGTCGCGCGGCTGCTGCGGTTCGACGAGCCGGTCGGCCTGCTGATGCTGTTGATGCTGCACTGGGTGCCGGACGAGGACGACCCGCACAAGCTCGTCGCCGCCTACCGCGACGCGCTCCCGGCCGGCAGCTTCATCGTGATGACGCACATGAGTGCAGACGGCGTGGACGAAGAACGTCGAAGAAGCCACGGACGTGGTCAACCGCAGCAAGAGCGCGGACCAGATGACGATGCGCACACATGACCAGGTCAACGCGCTGTTCGACGGGTTCGACCTGGTCGAGCCGGGCCTGGTCGGGTGCGGTGGGTGGCGGCCGGACGGGCCCGGCGACATCGCCAACGAGGCAGGCATGAACATGTTCTTGTACGCTGGAGTAGGTCGTAAGGGTTAAAACCACCCATCGGTGCCGGAGGTTCACACTGTCGGCCCAGTGAGCGCCGACTGGCGGTAGGTAAACTGCCGAACACTCTTCAACCCATACAGGGCAACGGGAATGACGAAACCTAGCCGTAGACCCGATGCCGCTCCACTGTTGGACACCGCCGCCGTACGCGCGCGAGAAGCCTTGGCGCGCAAGTGGAGCTACCTGCTCAGCAGTGTTGTCGTTGTGGCGTTGAGCAGGGACGAGCTGGACGCCGAACTGGGCGACCAGCTCGACGCGTTGTGCACCGCGCTGCACAGTGAGCCGTTCGACGCTGCCCCTTTCGACGAGGTCGGCGAACGGCTGGTCGCGCTCGGTTACGTCAACGAACCCGGCCTGCGGCGCACCGTCGACGTGCTCGGAAAGGGCTTGCTGGGACTTGAGGAGTTTCAGGCGATCGAGCAGCACGTGGTGCGCGTCGTCGGCGGTATCGGCGCGCTGACGTGCGGGTTCACCGCCGCCCGTGCCCGCGCGATCCTCGACCAGCAGGAGAGCATGCAGCGCTCGCTGCTCAAGGCCGCCCGCGACGCGCAGTGGGACCAGCGGCAGAGCGAGGCGAAGTTCGAGGGCGTCGCGTCCTCGTCCATGAGCGGCATCCTGATCGTCGGCATGGACGGGCTCGCTGGTGTGGGCGAACGAGGCGATCGGTGACATCATCGGGCACCGTCCGGAACCGGGCGCGCGGCTCGTCGAGCTCGTCGCGCCGGACTCGATCGTGCTGTTCCGCGAGCTGATCGAACGGGTGCTCGCCGAACGCGACGACGTTCCAGCGCAAGCCGATGCACCTGCTGCGCAAGGACGGCGACCTGGCCAAGGTCACGCTGACCGCGTCGTTGCTGCGTGACGGCGACGCGCGGCCGAGCCATGTGCTCGTCGTCGCTGACGACGACACGGAACTCTCGCTGCTGCAAGGAGAACTGCGCAGGCAGTCGTTGCACGACGTGCTGACCGGGCTGCCGAACCGGCAGTTCTTCGCGCACCCATCTGGAAACCGTGCTGCGCCGGGCCGATCCCGAGTACGGCGTCACGGTCTTCCACCTCGATCTCGACGCGTTCGGCCTGGTGTGCAACAGCCTCGGCGGCAAGGTCGGCGAGAAGCTGCTCCTGCACGTGTCCCGGCGGTTGCGCGCGTTGATGTCCCGCGAGCAGGCGATGGTCGCGAGGTTCGACGGCGACGAGTTCGGCATCGTCGTGGAGAACTCCGCCACGACACCGGACGTCGCGACCACGATGACCGCCATCAACCGGGAGCTCGCCGAACCGGTCTTCTTCGACGACCACGGGCTGTCGGTCTCGGTGAGCGGTGGTGTGGTGGACCGGCCGTCGCGGGACATCGACCCCGCGGAGCTGCTGCGCGCGGCGGACCTGGCGTTGCGTCAGGCAAAGCAGAACCGCCGCGGCCAGTGGGAGCTGTTCAACTCGGGCCAGGACACGGTGGACCGGCGGGACCACGCGCTGGCCGTCGTGATGCCGGGCGCGTGGGAGCAGGGCGAGATCAGCGTGCGCTACCAGCCCGTCCGCGTGCTCGGCACCGGTGAGCTGGCGGGCGTCGAGGCGGTGCTGCACTGGGACCTGTCGGACTACCCGGCCGACCTCGCCGACCAGACCGGCCTGATCCTGCCGATGGGCGAGTGGTTGCTGCGGATCGCGGCAGGCCAGGCGCAGTGGTGGCGGCAGCGCGGTGAGCTCGACCAGCAGTTCGGCGTCCGGCTCAGCAGGCACCAGTCGACGGACGCGGACCTGTCCGCACGCGTGGCGCGGGTGCTGAAGGAGACCGGGATGCCGCCCGCACGGCTGACGGTGGCCATGCCGACCGGCGTGCTGAGCGTGACCGAGGCGCTGGACAACATGACGGTGCTCGCCGACATGGGCGTGCGGATCGCGCTCGACGACTTCGGGCTCGGGCCGCGCGACCTCGCCTGGCTGACGGAGCTGCCGGTGGTGTCCGTGCTGGTGGCGCGGGATCTGGTGCGGCGTCAGGATCCTCGCTCGACGGCGCTGATTCCGGCCGTGCACGAGCTGGGTGTGCGGATCTGCGTCGACGGCGTGGAGACCGCGGCGCAGCAGCGGTGGTGGACAGAAGCGGGCGCCGACCTCGCGATCGGCGCCCACATCGGTTCACCGCGGGAAGCGGGAGACCTGTTGACGAGGTTGGAACCCCGGTGACCGGACGGGGTCGGGGTCACGTCCGGCCACCGGAGGAGTCTGCTAACCAGTGAACTTCGCCAGCGCCTTGGTGAATTCGTAGGTCTGCTGGTTGATACCGCTGCATGAGGAGCTCATTGCCCCGCAGTTGCCCTTGTCTCGATTGACGGCCCAGAACGACACGCGGGACAGGTGCTTGGAGTTCGCCCACGTCACGATGTCGCGGAAGTTCTGCGGGGTCACGGTCTCACCGGTGTCGGTCTTGCCGTTCATCGAGGAGAGGCCGCTGCGCCGGTACGCCGCGTCGTCGGACAGCCCGTAGGTCGCCTTGACATGGTTCTTCAGCCCGTCGACCGCGCTCTTGGTGTACGCGAACATGTCGCCGCCGCTGCCCCAGTCGAACGGCATGACCGCCCACGTGTCGATCGGCGCGCCGATCACCTTGGCCTGGCTGATCAGGCGCTTGCCCCACGAGTTCGGGCCGGTGCGGTCGGTCGGCATGGTGATGACCGTCTTCACGCCGGGGTTGTTCTGCTTGATGATCTTCAACGCGCCGAGCACCCGGTCCTGGACCGTGTTGTTCTCGAACTCCTGCGCCTCGATGTCGATGTCGATCGCCTTGAGGCCGTAGGCGTTGATCACCTTCTGGTAGGCGCCGGCGAGCGCGGAGGCGCTGCTGCACTTCTGCCCGAGCTTGTTGCCGGACCAGCCGCCGATCGACGGCACGGCGTCGCCACCGGCCGCGCGGATGTTGTTGATCAGGGTCTTGTCGGAGCCGTTCAGGTCGCGGTTGCCGTCCCACTTCGGGTTGCAGCCGCCGTCGCTGAGGATGAACGCGAGGGTGAACGACCTGATACCCGTCTGCGACATCACCGTCGCGGGATTGGGCTGGCCACCCCATTGGTACAGGTAGGGCGCGGCGAGGACGGGGTTGACTGCGGCCTGCGCGGAAGCGGGCAGGAACACCGCCGTGCACGCGACAGCGATCGCACCGACGAGGAACCGCTTCATCAGTCCTCCAAGACTGCTCGGTCCAGGGCGGCGGAGCTGGCAGTGAGGGGGCTCACAACGTGATTAAAAATGGACTAGACCACCTCTATCTGTCAAGAAGGTAGTCGAAAAACGGGTGCCGCCGTGACCGGCGGGCGTCACCGATCTTGTCGGTGCAGCGTGGTGGAATCGGGGTGTGGCACTTCCACCCCAGCTGGTCCGCAGGAAGCCGGAGACGCGCCCCCGTCCCCGGTGGGACGAGGCTGCCCAGCGGGTGTTCGACCACCCCGGCGGGTTCGTGCGGGTGCTGGGCGGTCCCGGCACGGGCAAGACGACGTTGCTCGCGGAGCTGGCCGCGCACGTCGTGCTGGAGCAGGGCGCCGACCCGGAGAACGTGCTCGTGCTGACCGCGAACCGGCGTGCGTCCGTGGCGTTGCGCGCGCAGATCACGCGGCTGCTGATGGGGCGGTTCGCGACCGTTCGCGAGCCGCTGGTGCGGACCGTCCACTCCTACGCGTTCGCGGTGCTGCGGAACCAGGCGGTGCTGCTCGGTGAGCCGCCGCCCCGGCTGCTGTCCGGGCCGGAGCAGGACGCGATGGTGCGCGACCTGCTGACCGGTGACGTCGAGCTGGGAGCCTCGCACTGGCCCGAGCGGCTGCGGCCCGCGCTGGAGCTGCCCGGCTTCGCGCACGAGCTGCGAGACCTGCTGTTGCGCGCGGCCGAACGAGGGCTGGGCCCCGAGGACCTGATCGAGCTCGGCGAGGAGCACGGGCGGGACGAGTGGGTCGCTGCTGGACGGTTCGGCAGGCAGTACGAGGAGGTGAACCTGCTGTCGGGGATGGACTCCGCGACGGCGTTCGCCCCCGCGCTCGACGCGGCCGAGCTGGTGTCGTCGGCGTACGCGGCGTTCGTGACCGACGAGGACCTGCTGTGGGCGGAACGGCGGCGCGTGCGATACCTGCTGGTCGACGACGCTCAGCACCTCGACCCGATGCAGTACTCGCTGATCAGCTCGCTCGGCTCGGGTGCCGCGCGGTTCGTCCTGGCAGGCGATCCGGACCAGGCGATCTTCACGTTCCGTGGCGCCGACCCGGACATCCTGCGGGACGTACCGGGCGAGACGGTGGTGCTCAGGCAGTCGCACCGGATGCTGCCCGAGGTCAGGGACGCGGTGGCCCGGCTGGCCGCGCGGCTGCCGGGTGCGTCGCCCGCCCGTACCGTGCTGCCCGTCGACGGTGAGGGGTCCGTGCAGGTGCGGCTGCTCGCGTCGTCCGCGCAGGAAGCGACGTGGGTGGCAGACCAGCTGCGGCGCGCGCACCTGGCCGACGAGGTGCCGTGGTCGCAGATGGCCGTGATCGTGCGTTCGGCGACGCTCGCTTTGCCGGTGCTGCAACGGGCGTTGCTCGCGGCGGGCGTGCCGGTGGCGGTGCCCTCGGACGAGCTGCCGTTGGCACAGCAACCTTCCGTGCGTCCGCTGCTGGCATTGGTTCGCGCCGCGGCTTCGCCGGGCTCGCTCGACGAGGACACGGCGGCGATGCTGCTGTCCTCGGCGTACGGCGGCGCGGATCCGTTGGCGCTGCGGCGGTTGCGGCGTGGGCTGCGGCGGCTGGAGATGGCCGCGGGGGGCGACCGGCCGAGCGGTGAACTGCTCGTCGACGTGCTGATCGAGGTCGACCGGCTGGCGGCACTCGAGGACGTGGAGTCCCTGCCCGCCCGCCGGATCTCGCACCTGCTCTCGTTGGCGCGCAAGGCGATCGAGGCCGGAAAGTCGGTCGAGTCGGTGCTGTGGGAACTGTGGACGGCGACCGGCCTGCAGGACCGCTGGGTCGCGCAGTCGGCGCGGCGCGGCATCACCGGCATGCAGGCGGACCGCGACCTGGACGCGATCGTGGCGTTGTTCGAGGCCGCGGCGAAGTACGTCGACCGCCTGCCGGGCTCGGGTGTCGCCGGTTTCGCGGACTACCTTGAGTCGCAACGGATCGTGGGCGACTCCTTGGCCGCCTCGGCCCCCGTCGGCGAGTCGGTGGCCGTGCTGACCGCACACGCCGCCGCCGGCCGCGAGTGGGAGGTCGTCGCCGTACCGGGCGTCCAGGAGGGCAGCTGGCCGGACCTGCGGCTGCGCGGCACCGTGCTCGGCGTGGAACGCATGGTGGACGTGCTGGCCGGGCTGGAGCCGTCGGTGTCGGCCGTGGCCCCGATCCTGGCCGAGGAACGCCGTCTGTTGCTGGTAGCCGCGTCTCGTGCCCGCTCGAAGCTGCTGATCAGCGCCGTGCGGGGCGAGGACGAGCAGCCTTCGCGGTTCCTCGACGAGATCGAGTCGTCCGCCGAGGACGAACGCAAGCTGCACCGCCCTCAGCGAGGCCTGGTGCTGGCGGAACTCGTCGGCGAGCTGCGCCGGGTCGTGTGCTCGGACTCGGAGACCCCTGATCGCCGTTCCCGCGCCGCCGCCCAGCTGGCCCGGCTCGCCGAGGCCGGTGTGCCCGGCGCGAACCCGGAGTCCTGGTACGGCTTGGCCTCCGTGACCACCGATGCTCCACTGTGGACGGAGGACAAGAAGGTCAGCGTGACACCGTCGACCATCGAGGTGATCACGAAGTGCCCGCTGCGCTGGGTCGTCGAACGGCACGGCGGCCAGGACCCGGCCGAACTCGCCTCGGTGACCGGCACCCTCGTCCACGCCCTGGCGCAGGCGGCGGCCTCCGGCGCGGACTCGGCCCAGCTGCGTGTGAAGCTGGACGAGGCCTGGGCGGCGGTCGACGCAGGCGCCCCGTGGTTCTCCCGCCGCGAACGCCTGCGCGTCGAGAAGATGCTGGACACGTTCCTCGCCTGGCTGACCATGACCCGCAGCCAGCTGACCCAGGTCGCCGTCGAGGAGGAGATGGTCGTCGAGGTCCCCAAACGCGACGGCGGCCCGTGGCTGCAGGTCCGCGGCCGGGTGGACCGGTTGGAGCACGACCAGGACGGCCGCCCGATCGTCGTCGACATCAAGACCGGCAAGAACCCGGTCTCTCGCGACGCCGGTCAGGAGCATCCGCAGCTCGCGGTCTACCAGCTCGCCACCTCGTTGGGCGGCTTCACGCACATCGGACTCGGCACCGAGCCTGGTGGCGCACGCCTGCTGTACGTGGCGCGGGAGGACAAGAAGACCGGTGCGGTCGAACGCACTCAGGCGCCTTTGGATGAACAGGGTGTCCAGGCGTGGTTGGAGGTTGTGCAGGATGCGGCGGAGTCGGTGCTCGGGCCGAGCTACACGGCGCGGGAGAACGCCGACTGTGATCGCTGCCCGGCGCGGACGACGTGCCCGGTCCACCCGTCCGGGCGACAGGTGAGTGAATAGGCGGATACTAACTTGCTTGCGTCAGATATTAACTGATCTGGATCAGATAGTATATTGCCATGTTGTTCGAGCCTGCCCCGCTGACCTCGGCAGATGCGGAAGTTGTCGCATTGGTCGAGCAGCAGCACCGCGACCTCCGGCCGATGGTGGCGACACCACGCCGGTGGGGTGGCTTGCTGCGCAAGGTCGCTTTGGCGCGCGCTGTGCAGGGGTCGAACACGATCGAGGGCTACACCGTGAGCCTTGACGACGCGTTCGCGGCGTTGGACGACCAGGAACCGACCTCGGCGGACGAACAGTCGTGGCTCGCGGTGCGGGGTTATCGAGACGCGATGACGTACGTGCTTCAGCTCGCGAAGGAGCCGGAGTGCGGGCTGAGCCTGGACACGATCAAGGCCCTGCATTTCATGATGCAGCAGTACGACCTGGCGAAGTGGCCGGGTCGCTGGCGTCCGGATCTGGTCTACGTGCACGACGTGTCGTCCGGTCAGACGGTGTACGTCGGGCCGGAGGCGGTGCTGGTGCCCGAACTCGTGGGCGAACTGGTCGCGTCGCTGAACGAGTCGGACGGCTCACCGCTCGTGCGGGCCGCGATGACGCACCTGAACCTGGTGATGGTGCATCCGTTCAAGGACGGCAACGGCCGGATGGCGCGCTGCCTGCAGACGCTCGTTCTGGCGCGAGAAGGTGTGCTGGCCTCGGAGTTCTCCTCGATCGAGGAGTATCTGGGACGGCATGTCACCGACTACTACGCCGTGCTCGCCAGAGTGGGGCGTGGCTCTTGGCAGCCATCGGCTGATACCGGGCCGTGGCTGCGCTTCTGTTTGACAGCGCACCACAGGCAGGCGATCCAGGTGACTCGGCGAGCGCAGATCGCGGGAGAGATGTGGTTCTGCGCCGAGGAGGCGATCGCCGCCGCGGGCTTGGCGGAGAGGTGCGTCGACGCGCTGGCGTTCGGCATGTCCGGGTTCATCCTGCGTAACGCGACCTACCGGCAGCTGCAGCCGGACGTCAGCCAGAACCTCGCGAGCCGCGATCTGAACGACATGGTGAAGGCCGGTGTGCTGGAGCCGATCGGGGAGCGGCGTGGCCGCACCTACCGGCCGGCGGAGAAGCTGCGCGTCGTCGCCGACACCGTGCGGCACCGCGTTGATCGTGAATACCCCGTCGACTCCGATCCGTACGAGTTGGTCGCGCGATGACCGTCAGCCCGTTCGAGATCGCCGACGCGCTCGGGCTCAACAAGCCGACGCCCGAGCAGGCCGAGGTGATCGCCGCACCCTCGCAGCCCGCCCTGGTGGTGGCGGGCGCCGGTGCGGGCAAGACCGAGACGATGGCCGCGCGGGTGGTGTGGCTGGTGGCGAACGGGTTCGTCGAGCCGGACCGGGTGCTGGGGCTCACGTTCACGCGCAAGGCGGCGCGGCAGCTCGCGGATCGGGTGCGGGCGCGGCTGCGGCGGCTCGGCGGGTCGGAGTTGCTGGACGAGCTCGACCCGAGTGGTGAGCGGAAGATGGCGGTGCTGACCGGGGAACCGGTGGTGCTGACGTATCACGCGTACGCCGGGCGGCTGGTGTCGGAGCACGGGCTGAGGCTGCCGGTCGAGCCGGGGGTGCGGCTGCTCACCGAGACGGCGTCGTGGCAGCTCGCGCACCGGGTGGTGTCGACGTGGGCCAAGGACCTGGACACGGACAAGGTGCCCGCCACGGTTACCGGGTACCTGCTGAAGCTCGCGGGGGAGCTGGGCGAGCACCTGGTGACGCCGGAAGACCTCGAAACGCATGCGGAAAAGCTCACGAGCCTGATCGAGAACGCGCCGCGCGCGCCGAGGCAGCGGGACGCGTTGCCGGAGAAGCTCAAGGAAGTCGTTGCGGCGCAACGGCTGAGGATCGCGCTGCTGCCGTTGCTGGAGGCGTACCAGCTGCGCAAGAGGAAAGAGGCGGCGCTCGACTTCGCCGACCAGATGTCGCTGGCCGCACAGCTCGCGCAGTTCCCCGAGGTGAACGAGGGTGAGCGCGAGAGGTACGGCGCGGTGCTGCTCGACGAGTACCAGGACACCGGGCACGCGCAGCGCGTGTTGTTGCGAAGCCTGTTCGGTGAGGGCAAACCGATGCCGGTGACGTCGGTGGGTGACCCGGCGCAGGCGATCTACGGCTGGCGCGGGGCGTCGGCGGCGAACCTGCCGCGGTTCGCCGACGACTTCCCGCCGACGAAGAAGTTCGGGCTGCTGACCAGTTTCCGGAACCCGCCGGAGGTGCTGGAGCTGGCGAACGCGGTGTCGTTGCCGCTGCGCGAAGCCGGGCTCGACGTCGAGGAGCTGCGAGCGCGACCAGGAGCCGGGCCGGGTGACGTCCGGCTCGCGCTGCACGCCGACATCCGCCAGGAGCTCGACTGGCTGGCGGACACCGTTGCGGCGCAATGGGAAGCGCATCTCGACGTGGAGGGTGTGCCGCCGACGGCGGCGGTGCTGGTGCGGCGCAGGTCGGACATGGCGGCGATCGCGGCGGCACTGCGGGAACGCGGGTTGCCGGTCGAGGTGGTGGGGCTCGGCGGGTTGCTGGACGAGCCCGAGGTGCGGGATCTGGTGTCGGCGCTGCGGGTTCTCGTGGATCCGCTGGCGGGAACGGCGGCGGCGCGGCTGCTGACCGGGTCACGGTGGCGGCTCGCGGCGGTCGACCTGGCGGCGTTGTGGAGCAGGGCAAGGGATCTGGCCGGGGTGCAGTCACGGCAGTCCGTTGTGGACGATCCGCTGCTCGTGCTGGCGGACGCGTTGCCCGGCGAGCACGCCGAACAGGCGGGGCTGGCCGACGCGCTGGACGATCCCGGTGACGCGGACGCGTACTCGGCGGACGGCTACCGAAGGATCAGGAGACTCGGCGGGGAGCTGGCGGCGTTGCGGCGCAGGCTGACCCAGCCGCTGCCGGAGCTGGTGGCGGACGTGGAACGCACGCTGCTGCTGGACATCGAGGCCATGTCGCGGCCGGGCATGGTCGGGCGCGCGCATCTCGACGCTTTCGCCGACGTCGTCACGGATTTCGCGGCCGCGAGCCCGTCGGCGACGCTGCCGTCGTTGCTCGACTACCTGTACACGGCCGAGCACGCCGAGGACGGGCTGGAGCCCGGCGAGATCGAGGTGGCCGAGGACCGCGTGCAGATCCTGACCGTGCACTCGGCGAAGGGCCTCGAATGGCACATCGTGGCGTTGCCGCACCTGGTCAAGGACGTCTTCCCGGGCCGCAAGAAGTCGTCGTGCTGGCTCAAGGCCGTCACGGAGCTGCCCGCCGACCTGCGCGGTGACTCCCAGGACCTGCCGGTGCTCAGGCTCTCCGCGGGCTTCAACAGAAAGGAGGTCGACGAGGCGCTGACCGTGCACGCCGAGGAGTTCGAGGAACGGCGGCTCGTCGAGGAACGGCGGCTGTTCTACGTGGGCGTGACGCGGGCCGAGCACAGCCTGCTGCTCTCGGGTCACTGGTGGGCCGAGGCGGGCGACAAGCCGAAGGGCCCGTCGGTGTTCCTGCGGGACATGTACGAGGTCATGCAACGGGAGAACTCGCCGGGCGACATCGTGGTGTGGGCGGACGAGCCGGAGGTCGACACTCCGAACCCGTTGGCCGAGGACACCAAGGTCTCGCAGTGGCCATCAGACCCGCTCGGCAAGCGCCGCGACGCCGTCGTCGAGGGCGCGGAGATGGTCTTCCAGGCACTGGAGGACCTGCGCAACGCGCCACCCGAGCCGTTGCCGTTGATCTTCGAGGAAGAGGAACCGGCGGAGGTCCTGGACGAGGACTACCCGCCGCCGGACGACGAACCTCCGGACGACGACTTCCCGCCCGAGCCGGAACCGCTGCCCGACGACGTGGTGCCCGACGACCCGGAGATGCCCGACGAGGCGGACCCGGAGGGCTGGGCCAAGGACGTCGACGTGCTCCTGGCCGAACGCGCGGCCTCGATGAACCGCCGCGAGCAGGTCGAGCTGCCCGACCATCTGTCGGTCAGCCAGCTCGTCGAGCTCGCGAAGGACCCGGACCTGCTGGCCCGCAGGCTCCGGCGACCCCTGCCGTTCCCGCCGAACCCGCTGGCCCGGCGCGGCACCGCGTTCCACACCTGGCTGGAGAACAGGTTCGGCGCGACCCGGCTGCTCGACATCGACGAACTGCCGGGCGCGGGCGACGCGGACGCGGCGCCGGACGCCGACCTGGACAGGTTGAAGGAGGCGTTCCTGAACAGCTCGTGGGCTGACCGGACGCCGCACGACGTGGAGGTGCCGTTCGAGGCCGAGTTCGACGGCATCTCGGTGCGCGGCCGGATGGACGCCGTGTACCGGGACCCGGACGGCTGGACGGTCGTCGACTGGAAGACCGGCGCGGTGCCGGATCCGGACGCGCTGCCGGCACTGTCGGTGCAGCTCGCGGCGTACCGGCTGGCGTGGGCGGCGCTGATCGACGAGCCGATCGAGAACGTGCGGGCCGCGTTCCACTACGTGCGGCACGACCACACGTTGCGACCGGCCGACCTGCTGGACGCCGAAGGCCTGAAGGCCCTCATCCGCTCAGTGAACTAGCCCCTGTTGTTTGGGCGAAAAGCACGTTCGTACGGCCTGTTCGTACGAACGATGCTCCTATGGATTGTCAAGCGGCTTGTGCTGGTTGGAGCGTTGTGAGGTCGGTGAGGTCGGCCATGAGTTTGGGGTAGATCTCGCGGGTGATGTAGCGCTTGAGGCAGCGGATGAGGTGTTTCTTGGTCATCTTCTTGCCGGCGCCGAGGCGGTCTTCGATGTAGGTGCGGGTGGCTTCGTGGTGGGCGAGTCTGGTGAGGACGATGTAGTAGAGGACTGAGTTGGCTTGGCGGTCGCCGGCGCGGGAGAGTCGGTGGTGTTGCTGGCGGCCGCTGCTGCAGTCCAGTGGTGCGGTGCCGATGAGGTGGGCGAAGGCTGCTTCGCTGTGGACGCGGTCGGGGTTGTCGCCGGCGGTGAGCAGGAGTTGGGCGGCGCGGCCGGGGCCGATGCCGAACTGGGCGCAGGTGCGGGGTGCGATCCGGCGGACCAGGGTGTCCAGGCAGGTGTCGAGTTCGGCGATCCGGGTGTTGTGGTCGGTGATGGTGGCGGCCAGCCCGGCCAGGGTGAACTTGACGGTGGTGGTGGAGTCGAGCAGGGCCTGGGCGAGTTGGTCACGGGCCTGGGTGCGGGCGGTGCCGCGCAGGCCGCTGGCGGGCAGGGCCGGGGTGGTGAGCGCGGCGCAGTGGGTGATCAGGGCGGTGGTGGACAGGCCGTGCAGGGATTCCCGCAGCGTGGCGGGGGCGGTGACGATCAACGCGTGCAGGGTGTTGATCAGGGCGGTGCGGGCCTCGATCAGCTGGCGGCGGGTGGTGCGCAGGACGCGCACGGACTCGATCGGGCCGGTGCGGGGTTTCGGGGTCGCGGTGGCTTCGCCGGCCAGTGCCGCGAGTGCGGCGTTGATCGCGTCCTGGGGGTCGGACTTGCCGCGCTGGCGTCGTTTCTGCCGGTTCGGTCGGTTGACCTCGACCACCCGGACCTGGCTGCCGTGGGGCTGGCCGGTCAGGTGGGTGCTCAGCCCGGCGCCGTAGGAACCGGTGCCTTCCACTCCGATCAAGGCGAGCGGGCCGAAGCCGCGCAGCCATGCGAGCAGTTCGCCGTATCCGGCGGCGGTGGCGGGGAACTTCTCGGTGCCCAGTGTCCGGCCGATGGAGTCCACGGCGGCGGCGACGTGGAAGTCCTTGTGGGTGTCGACTCCGCCGGTGATGTCGCCGATCGGGGTGATCACGCTCGGGGCGGGAGTGGACTTACCGCGGGTCTTTGCCATGCTGGAGAGGCCATCCTGTTCGTTAGCGCGGAGGGTGGTGCGACTCCGGGCCGGCGGGACGGACAGCACAGTGATGAGCGGCCTGCGGCTACAGGCTCCTATCAGGTCACGAACGCCGGTTCGGAGAGCGCGTGGTGATCCCCCAAGACCAGACGACAGATCGTTCGCAAGGCACAAGGCCGGTGCTTTTCAGAGTCAGACCGGTCCGGGGGAACCACCAACATCTACATCCTCACTGTGCTTTTCGCTCTGACAAAACCGGCTGGGTCAGCGCTGCTTGCGCTGCTTCGCTGCCTGACGGGCCGCCTCACGGCGTTCCTTGCGGGTGCCGCCCTGCTCGCCGCCCCCCTCGGAGTCGGCGTGCTGCTCGACGCCGCCGTCCTCTGCCGGGCCGCTGTAGCTCAGGTGCTGCTGGCCGGGGCCACCGAGACCCTTGCCGCGCAGTGCGGGCGGGATGGCGTTGCCGCTCTGCAGCTGCGCCATCGCAGGGCCGGCCGGAGCCGCCGCCTGCTGCTGCGCCTGCTGCTGGGCGGCCGCCGCCGCGCGCGCACGGGCACGGGCGCCCGACTGCGGAAGCGGCTGCGGGGTCTGGCTCAGCACGACCGGGACCTCGGGCGGGGCCTGCGGCTCCGGCTCGGCGGCCTCGACCTGGAGGTTGAACAGGAAGCCGACGATCTCTTCCTTCAACGCGTCCAGCATGGCGCCGAACATGTCGAAGCCCTCGCGCTGGTACTCGATGAGGGGGTCGCGCTGCGCCATGGCGCGCAGGCCGATGCCCTCCTTCAAGTAGTCCATCTCGTAGAGGTGCTCACGCCACTTGCGGTCCAGCACGGACAGCAGGACGCGGCGCTCCAGCTCGCGCATCGCACCTTCGCCGACACGGCCGTCGATCTCGGTCTCGCGGGCGCGGTAGGCGTCGAGCGCGTCGTTGACGAGGAGCTCGCGCAGGTACTCGCGAGTGATGTCCTCATCGGACTCGAGCAGTTCCTTGGCGTTCAGCGCGATCGGGTACAGCGTCTTGAGCGCCGTCCACAGCTTCTCGAAGTCCCAGTCCTCGGCGTAGCCGTCGGCGGTGGCGCCGTTGACGTACTCCTCGACGACACTCTCGATCATGTGCTCGACCTGCTCACGCAGGTCCTCACCGGCGAGAACGCGGTGGCGCTCGGCGTAGATCACCGTGCGCTGGCGGTTCATGACCTCGTCGTACTTCAGGACGTTCTTGCGGATCTCGAAGTTCTGCTGCTCGACCTGGGTCTGCGCGCTGCGGATCGCGCGGGTGACCATCTTGTGCTCGATCGGCACGTCGTCCGGCACGTTCAGGCGCGTCATGACCATCTCGACCATGGACGCGTTGAAGCGGCGCATCAGCTCGTCCTGCAACGACAGGTAGAAGCGCGACTCACCGGGGTCGCCCTGACGGCCGGTACGACCGCGGAGCTGGTTGTCGATGCGGCGCGACTCGTGGCGCTCGGTGCCGAGCACGTAGAGACCGCCGGCCTCACGCACCTCGTCGGCCTCGGCCTTGCCCTGGATCGTGAGCTCCTCGACGACCTTCGCCCACGCCGCCTCGTACTCCTCCGGCGTGGTCACCGGGTCGAGGCCGCGGTCGCGCAGCTCGTGGTCGGCGATGATGTCCGGGTTGCCGCCCAGCACGATGTCGGTACCACGACCGGCCATGTTCGTCGCGACCGTGACGGCGCCCTTGCGGCCCGCCTTCGCGATGATCAGCGCCTCCCGGTCGTGGTGCTTCGCGTTCAGCACCTCGTGCGGGATCCCCTTACGCACCAGCAACTTCGACAGGTACTCGGAGCGCTCGACGCTCGTCGTGCCGATCAGGATCGGCTGCCCCTCGCGTGCCGCTCGACGATGTCCTCGGCGACCGCCTCGAACTTCGCCTCCTCGCTCTTGTAGACGAGGTCGGGCTGGTCGGTACGGCGCGGCGGGCGGTTCGTCGGGATCGAGACGACACCCAGCTTGTAGGTCTGGTGGAACTCCGCCGCCTCGGTCTCGGCGGTACCGGTCATGCCGCCGAGCTTCTTGTACAGGCGGAAGTAGTTCTGCAGCGTGATCGTGGCGAGAGTCTGGTTCTCCGCCTTGATCTCGACGTTTCCTTGGCCTCGATGGCCTGGTGCATGCCCTCGTTGTAACGGCGACCGGAGAGCACACGACCCGTGAACTCGTCGACGATCATGACTTCACCGTTGCGGAGGATGTAGTCCTTGTCGCGGTTGTAGAGCTCCTTCGCCTTGAGGGCGTTGTTCAGGTAGCCACCAACGGCGTGTTCGCCGCCTCGTACAGGTTGTCGATGCCGAGCTGGTCCTCGATGAACTCCACACCGAACTCGGTGACGGCGACCGTGCGCTTCCTCTCGTCGTACTGGTAGTGGAACGACTTCGACTTCTCCTCGATGACCTCGATACGGTCCTTCTGGGAGAGCTGGGTGACGTCGATGCCACGCATCCTCGGCACGAGCCGCGCGAACTCGGTGTACCAGCGCGCCGACTGCTCCGCCGGACCAGAGATGATCAACGGCGTCCGCGCCTCGTCGATGAGGATCCAGTCGACCTCGTCGACGATCGCGAAGTGGTGGCCACGCTGCACGCACTCGTCCAGGCTCCACGCCATGTTGTCGCGCAGGTAGTCGAAGCCGAACTCGTTGTTCGTGCCGTAGGTGATGTCCGAGTTGTACGCCACGCGCCGCTGGTCGGGCGTCATCTCGCAAAGGATCGCGCCGACGGTGAGGCCGAGGAAGCGGTGCACGCGGCCCATCCAGTCCGCGTCGCGCTTGGCCAGGTAGTCGTTCGTGGTGACGACGTGCACGCCCTCGCCGGCGATGGCATTCAGATAGACCGGCATGACACTCGTCAGCGTCTTGCCCTCACCGGTGCGCATCTCGGAGATCTGCCCGAGGTGCAACGCCGCGCCACCCATCATCTGCACGTCGTAGGGGCGCTGGCCCAGCGTGCGCTTCGCGGCCTCACGGGCCACGGCGAACGCCTCCGGCAGCAGCTCGTCCAACGATCTCGCCCTTGGTGTAGCGCTCCTTGAACTCTTCGGTCTTGGCGCGCAACTCTGCGTCGGAGAGGTCGACCACTTCGTCTTCGAGGTGGTTGATGTGCGCTGCGATGTTGCTGCAGGCGCTTGAGCATCTTGCCCTCGCCGGAGCGGAGCAGTCGGGACAGCACCATCTGGAATGACCTCATCACCTGTATCGCGGCGCGCCCACGTCGGACGCCTTTCCCCTGCCCATCGTAGGCAAGTCGCCAAGATGTGCGCACAGACACAGGCGGATTGACCCCGATGACCTGGTATATGCAGGTCACGGGCCGTTTCTGCGATCAAGCGCAGTCCGCCTGTCGCCGGTGCCCCCAAACTCGGCTACTGGAGTGCTGAACGCATGAGGACCGCGTAAAGGTTCCTGGCCCGCCCAACTTCACCTTGACGGTGAACACCACACCGTTGACAAGGCTCCAGCGACCCCGCCCACACCCCCGTTCGGGCCACCCTGTGGCACTTGCAACTCAGCAAAGGCACGTTCGTACGAACAGGCCGTACGAACGTGCTTTTCGCTCCGAAAGAGTGGGCCTTGCGGGGGAGCAGGGAGCGGACGCTGCCGCCCCCGCACGCGAGGGGTGCGGAGGCGGCAGCGGTCGAAGGGAGTGTGGGTAGAACCGGATCAGGCCAGCCTGATCACGCCGTAGTCGAATCCCTTCCGGCGGTAGACGACGCTCGGGCGCCCGTTGTCGGTGTCATCAGCGAATAGGTAGAAGTCGTGTCCGACCAGTTCCATCTCGTAGAGGGCCTGGTCGACGGTCATCGGTTTGGCGGCGTGCTCCTTTTCGCGAACTACGCGTCCGGGCAACTTGTCCTCGAGGCCGTCGTCCCACCGCTGCGTGGGCACTTCCGCCATGCCCTCGTAGTCGGCCTCGGGTGCGTCGAGCACCGCGGTCTTCGCGCGGCGCGATGTCATGACCTGACCGTTCTGGTCAGCAGCGGAGGAGATGTCTCCGAGTCCGCTTGTCGCTTCGGCCACCGAAATCGGGGCCCGCGCCCCGTGGTGGACTCGCCTGCGGTCGTGCGACCGACGCAGGCGGTTCTCGAGCTTTGCGACCGCGGCATCGAGCGCGGCATAGAAGTCACCCGCGCAGGCTTCGGAACGGACCACCGGTCCACGTCCCTTGCCGGTGATTTCGACCCGCTGGCAGTTCTTCGACTGGCGGCGGTTCGGCTCGTGGAAAAGCTCCATGTCGAAGCGGATGACCTTGCGGTCGTAGCGCTCAAGCCGGGCCAGCTTTTCGGCGACGTGCACCCTGTAGTGATCGGGCACCTCGACGTTGCGGCCCTTAACGACGATGTCCATACACGACCTCCCTCGCTTTGATGCGAGCTATGGCTGGACTGATTTCAAGCGCCGTCGCGATCTTGGATCGCGGGTGTCGCAGAGGGTCGTCCTCCGCAGGTCTCACGGCGCCAGGGTCATGGGCTGTTCGCCTCCTCCCCGAGGGCCGGGAACGCTGATAGCGGTGCACGTTAGCTTGGGATTCACCGTGCGTAAGCCCCCTTGCCGGGGGAACCGGCAGATTTTTTGGCGACTACGCAGCGTGACGACGCACCGTCATAGCCGTGTCCCGAGCGTGCCACGAACCCCGCCCACCGGTACCTCGCTCACCCGGACGGCGCAGTCGCGCACCGGCACTCGACGGCAGCCTCGCTGCGTCGAACGGATCCAGTGGCGACCTCATACCCAGCCAACGGGTGACCCGCGCTTCATGTTCCCGAAACCTCGAAGAGATCGATTCGGATGACCGCACACCAGTTGAGACACGACCGAAGCGCGCATCTTCCAACTGAACTGATCGGTTTCGCTGCCTGATCACAGACCTGTCACACCGGGCCTCCAGGGTGATTTCGCCCAATGACGCACAAGGCCGTTGATCAACGTCGCCACCGGACCATCCGGGCATTCCCAGGAATAACCGCTGGTCAGCTCCATCTGTGAATAATCGTTAACCAGCCCGGCCCCGCGGTCAACCCTCGCGACCATGAACCGCCCACTGGAGCCTCACCGCGAGCACACCGGCAGCCCACCCCGCCGCGCATGCCTTGCGTGCGGCCACAACCAGGCGAAATGGTCCATACCGCCGCAGCGCCATGAACAGCGGCGCGAAGCGCCGGCGACGAAACGTGGGCGACACGGTCGTTGGGCCCAAACGTGCCACTCCGTAGTACCGGATCTTGGGACGCATTGGAGCCGAAGCAACGACCTGCGAGTTTGTGTCCATCCCGTACTCGACCGTGATCGACTGTCCCGCACCAACTTCACCCTTGTGGGCGGTGCCAAAAGTCCCGGCCGGGCCCCTCAGTCCCACGGGCTCGCGGATGTCAGCGCGAGAACGGCGTCCACCCGCACCCCGGATCCACGCAGCGCCCGGACGCAGGCGGCGGCCGTGGCACCCGTCGTGACCACGTCGTCCAGCAGGACCGTTGTGCCCGGCGGCGGACTTCCCGCACCAGCACACGACCTTCGAGATTTCGCCGGCGCGCACCGGGACCCAAACCCACGGAATCGGCCACGCCGGACGAGAACCGGAGCACCGGCGCCACCGAAGCGATCTCCACGGCCCGCGCGATTCTCACCATGTGGTCGCCACCGCGACCGCGGGCGGCCGCCGGCGCGACGGTGCCGGGACCAACGTCCACGGCCGCGGCCCTACCGACACCAGCGCCGCGGCGACCAACGCCCCGAACCACGCGCCCAGAGCCCGCGCGCCACGCTCCTTGAACGAGAGCACGAACTCCCGCACCACGCCGTCATAGGCCGCCAGAGCCTACACCGGCGGCGCCACACCGGGCACCTGGAAGCGCATGGCGGGCCGAAGCCGCCGAGACAGCGCGTGCAGCACGCGGGACCGGGCCGGCGGCAGCCGTAGCAGCGGACGGGTAGGAGCAGGTCGAGACTCATGGCCACCAGCATGGCGACGGGGTCTGACAATTCCGGAAAGACCAGGTCAGCCCGGGTAGAACACCAGCGACCGAGCGAGGTCCGGATCCCGCTGGCCCGCCACACGTCGGTGATGTCCGACGCCGACCACAACCCGGAGCCGTCGATCACCTGCACCGACCTGGACGGGCCCGCGGCCACCGATCCCACCGGCGCGGCGACGTTCGCCTGGCTGTACCGGTCGAGCTTGGACCCGTCGGTGTAGACCTTGCTGACCGGCAGCGACGGCAGCGACGACGACACCACCAGCACGTCCTGCGACAGCCAGTCGATGGACTGCACAGTGGCCCCCAGCGCGGACGGCTGAAGGGCCGGAGAGCCCGGACGCCACGTCCTGCGGGTCGCGGACCACCGAGGCCACGAAAAGCTTCCCAGCGATGACCAGGGCCGCGCGCGTGCCGTCCCGCGACAGGCGCAGCTCGCTGATCTGACCGAACGACTCGAGGTCGGCGATGTTGACGCCCTTGGCCGTCCAGTTCCCGTCGTCGGACCGGCTCACGCGGGCGAGGGACGTCCCGTTGACGACGGTCCAGACCTCCTTGCCCGGTTCCTTCGGCCCGCTCGAAGCATCCACGTCGGCCGCGTCAGCGTCGTCGCGGGCAGGTCCACTTCGGACAGGCCACCTTCGAGTTCCCTGATCCGCAACCGATGGTCGTGCCCTGCGTCGAGTTCTGGCGGTTACCACGGCCAGCCGCGAGCCGTCGAGCGACTGCGCCGCGTCGCCACGTTGTAGGCGCCCTCACCGGCTGGGCCCTTGATCGGGCCGCCGTCGGTGAGCGAACGCACCCGGCCGTCCACCACGAGCATGCCCTGCAGGTTGACGTTCAACGACAACAACGCCTCACCGGCGATCCCCGACACGTCGGACGGCCGGTAGTCGCGCTGGTCCGGCAGGATCTGCAACCCGTCGATCAGCACCCGGACCCGTGACGAAGTGACGCTCTGGAACGACTTCACCACCTGCGCCACGATCTGCTTGCGTTCTCCGGCGTCAGGTCCTTGCCGACGTTGGTGAGGTTGACCTCCACGCCCCGTCGTCGGCTTCCTTGGTGTTCGAGAGCGTCGGGATCCGGGCCGAGCGCGCTCACCAGCGTGTCGCGCACCGCGTCGCCGGGACCCTTGATCATCAGCTCGGTCACGCGCGTCGGGATGTCCGTCGCGGTGGCACGACCACGAACCGCGGATCGGGCACCAGGACGGTGAACTCGGGGTTGTAGAAGTACAGCACCACACGCCGGTAGTTGGCGTTGAACAGGTTCTGCGGCATGAAGACACCGGGCGGTGGCTCGGAGATGCGCCACTGGCCCTCGTTGTTGCGCTCCAGCTTCACGGGCGTCGAGAACTCGCCGAGCTGCGGCACGAACGCGTTGTCGCTGCTGCCGAGGCGACCGACGTACTTCCCCTGCAGCAGAACGGTCTGCGCCTTCTCCTGCGTCGGCTGCGGCGCCGGCACGGTGCCGAACCCGGACTCGATGATCGTGGGGTTCTTGGTGTCCCACTTCTTGTCCGCTTCCGGCGTCAGGAAAGCGCGGGCGGCCGCGTAGTTGCGGTCCGGGTTCGACGTCGCGTCGATGAAGTCGCGCACCAGCATGAACGGGTCGATGCCCTGCCGTGGCTCCGGTGCGGCGTTGGCCGTGTTCGTGGACTTGGTGTCCTTCGTCCCGATCGGCTTCGGCTGGGTGTTCGTCGGGATCGCCGCGCACCCCGTGATCGTCACGAGGACCAACAGCACCAACGCCAGCCGTTTCACCGCACTTCCTCCGAAACCTCGTCCGCGGGTACCCCGTCCACCGGTTCGGCGGGCTGCCAGGTGATCTCCTCGGGGGTCAGCTCGACCTCCTCCGGTTCCTCCGCGACGACGACTTCCTCAACGGCCGCGACAGCGGCGACCTCGATCGCCGGTGCGAGCGGCAACGGGCTCACCCGCAGTCGTCGCCGCGCGTGCGTGGCAACGTCAGCCGGAACACGGCGCCGTGGCCACGTTCGCCCCACGCCTCCAGCCAGCCGCCGTGCAGCCGCGCGTCCTCCAGCGAGATCGACAGGCCGAGACCCGTGCCACCGGTGCGCCGGTTGCGCGACGGGTCGGCGCGCCAGAACCGGCTGAACACCAGCTCCGCCTCGCCCTGCCCCAGCCCGACCCCGTGGTCCCGCACCGTCATCGCGACCGCGTCGGCGTTGCCCCGCATGGTCAGCTCGACCGGCTGGCCCTCGCCGTGGTCGATCGCGTTCGCCAGCAGGTTGCGCAGAATCCGTTCCACCCGGCGGGAGTCGAGCTCCGCGATCAGTTCCTCGTCCGGCAGGTCCAGCACCACCGGCGTGCCCGCGGTGGCCGCGATCGCCCGCACCGAGTCATGCGCACGACGGGCCAGCACGCGGATGTCCACCTGTTCGGCGGTCAGCTCCTCGACACCGGCGTCCAGCCGGGAGATCTCCAGCAGGTCGCCGAGCAACGACTCGAACCGGTCGAACTCGTCGACCAGCAGCTCGGTCGACCGGGCGAGGCCCGCGGGGAACTGCTCGCGTGAGGCGTGCAGGACGTCCGCGGCCATGCGCACCGTCGTCAACGGCGTGCGCAGCTCGTGCGAGACGTCCGAGGTGAACCGGCGCTGCAGCTGACCGAACTCCTCCAGCTGCTTGAACTGCGCCTGGATCGACTCGGCCATCTCGTTGAACGACTCGGCCAGGCGCGCAACGTCGTCTTCGCCGACGACGTGCATGCGTTCGT
>CAVYAD010000072.1:0-12026 GCA_963766275.1 uncultured Actinomycetota bacterium | reverse complement strand
GGCGCAGCCGCAGCTCGGAGATCACCGACACCACCAGAGGCGTAGGCGGGTCGACGCACCTCGTTCGACGTACCTGGTCGCCCTCGGCCGCCGCGCCTACAAGCGCGGCGACACTCGGGCACGCTGAGGCCACGTCGACTTCTCCTCGCGGTCTTGAGCACCTGCGGAGGCCGAGACCGCTGCTTGAGCAGAAACAACTATTCTACGGAAGACTTGTAGCCGCGTGGTGCTCGGTTGGTGAGGCAGCCATCGCGGGCCTGAGCGGCGGTGAGGCCGTTGAGGCGATCGTGCGCGATCGTCTGGGACACGTACGCGCTGAGGTAATGATGTTCCCGCCTGAGACGCTCAGCTGAACGGCGTCGGCGCGGGCACGTCGGCGAGCTGCGACCTGCCTTGAGGAGGTGGGCAGCGACGGTCGCCGACGCGCAGGCGTTCACCGAGCGGCCGAGCTCGAGACACGCGGGGAAATCAGCGTGCCGTCCTGCGCGCAGCGTGCAGCGCGAAGACGGCGGCGGATGCGGCAAGGTCGCCGCCGGCCGACGCCTGCGCTGGTCTGCGCGGGTCGCCCGCCGACGCGACGCACGACTGGCTGGGACGGACAAGGTCGCCGACCGCCTGCGCAGCGCTCGGACGCGGCTACGCCTGGGTGAGCAGCTGAGGACAGGTCCACCACGTCGAGCCCCTCGCTGGCCGAACTCCGCGACCTCGGCGATGAGCCGCCCCCCGCCGCCGAGCCTGACGACGTCCAGCGCGACCTCTCGGTCGAGCGCGACACTGGCCGCGCGCCCTGGACTACATGTGATGAACGTGCCGTGCCCGCCCTGCAGCGCCGAACAGTCGCACCGCTGCCGCAGGCCTTTCGACGCCGTCGGATTCGGCGGTGTACCGGTTCTTGAACCAGTCCGGAGGCCCGCTCTGGTCACCCGTGGAGATGCCGGCGTCGGTCATCCCGACCCGGACGCCGGAGTGCCGCTCGTCCGCCTGAGGCCACGTGAGTCGGGTCGGTGGGCCTGCGCCCGGTCGCCGGTACTGCCGATCACGTTGCCGCCATGACCGCGATCACGTGATGCGGCTGGACCAGCGGTACCGGCTCGTTGGGCGAGTCCGCTGGTCCTGCAACAGCCGGACGATCCGCGGAGTTCCATCGGCGTTGTCGACAGAATGAACCGGGCCATTCTGCTGATCCTTCACGGGCTCGGACGTCGATATCGTCTCGCCGCAGCTTCTCGATCGACCCGGTCCCGGTCGGCGAGTGAGACCAGCAGCTGACTTGGCTGATAAGGAATTTCGCCTGTGTTCGGCGTGGAAGCCGAGGTCTTGTCATCGGCGACGAGCTGCTCAAAGGCTCTTTCGTAAAGCTCAGAACTTCTGGCGGCTTCTGAGACAACGGCCTTACAAAAGCGTTGACGGGCACCCGCCGACTACAAACGAACACAGCGATAAAGTGACGCTGTGACCGACTTTTCTGCGGAGGACGCGCTGGAGGCCCGCCAGCGCAACCCGCGCGCGGCCGTGGAGATGGCCCGCGCGGTGCTCCGCACGACGGAAGATCGCGCGGAATGGGCGATCGCGGAACGCGCCATCGGCCTCGCGTTGCGCGAGATGCACGACTTCCCGGTGCGGCTCGGCATCTGCGTCGCTCGATCAAGATCGCGGGCGACGCAACGCTCCCCCGGTTGTCCGCATTGGCGCAAGTGAGTCTGGCGTGGGTGCTCGTCTACACCGGCAAGCACGGCAGCTTTGAGGGCGCTCGACGTCGCGATGCCGAGCTGACTGGCGGCGACGCGGTGGCCGCGTTGAAGCAGCGCGGCATCGTCTTCCACTACCTCTGTCATGACGACGCCCAACGCGACTACACCGCCGCCATCTCGGTGCGCCAGCCGAGTCGGTGACAAGCTCGTCGAGGCACGGGCTTTGAACAACCGCGGCCTCATCCGCGCGTACTGGGCGACATGCGTGAGGCCTCGGCCGACTTCACCCTCGCGGCCAGTTGATGGCCGAGTCGGGCCAGGAGCTCGGCGTCGCCGACGTGCACTGGAACGCGGGAATCATGGCCACCCGCTGGGGTGACGTCCCGGCCGCGCTGACCCTGTTCGACAAGGCAGAAGAGGTCTACCGGCGGCTCGACGTGATGCGCCCCGTCCTGCTGGTGAACCGGCTGGAGCTGCTGGTCTCGGTGCCACTGGTGGACGAGGCCCGCGCCGCGGCGGACCGGGCGATCATCGAGCTGAAGGCGTTGAAGAACCCGCTCGCCGTCTCGGAGGCGCTGTACTTCCGCGCCCGGATCGCCCTGCTGGACGACGATCTGGACGCGGCCAACACGTTTGCCGCCGAGGCACGGCACCGGTTCCGCCGCGAGCAACGCCTGCTGTGGGCCGCAGGTGCCCGCTATCTGGAGCTGCACGCCGCTGTCCTGCGCGGCGACCGGACGCGTCCGTTGCGGCTGGCGTTGTCCCGGGTGGCTTACGAGCTCGACGCGATGGACTGGCGGTTGCCCGCACTGGAAGCCCGGATCGACGCCGGTCTGGTCGCCGCCGACCTCGGCCATCGTGCTCGTGCGCTCGACGAGCTCTCCGCTGCGGCTTCCTCACGGTTGCGCGGCCCGGCCGGCCTGCGGGTCCGTGGCTGGTACGCGGAAGCCTTGCGGCGCAAGCTTTCCGGCGATGTCCGCGGGACCTCTTCCGCTCTGCGTCGCGGTATCGGGCTGCTGGACGAGTACCGGTTGTCCTTGGGCGCGGCCGAGCTGCGGGCCTCGACCGGCCTGCAGGGCCAGGCTCTGGCCTTGGAGGTCTTCGGCTGGCCATCGCCTCGGGGTACGCGCCCGCGTGCTGTCGTGGACCGAAACCTGGCGGGCCGGCGCGTTGCGGATGAAGTCCGTCTCGCCACCGGACGACCCACGCCTGGAAGACGCGCTTGCATCACTGCGCGCGATGACCGCCGACGTCGAATCCGCTGTCCTGGCCGGAAAACCGGCCAATGCCCTGCGGGTGAAGCTGGTCCGCGCCGAACAACGCGTCCGCGACCTCACCCGCCAGACGTCCGGCGGTGTAGCCGTCTTCAAACCGCCACCGGTCGCGTCACTGGCCGCTGCGCTCGGCACCGCGGCGTTGATCGAGTTCGTCGAGTACGACGGCGCGCTGATCGCCGTCGTCCTGGCCGACGGCCGCGCCTCCCTGCACTCGCTTGGCCCCGTCGAAGGCGTGGTCCGCGAGATCCGCCTGCTCCGCTTCGCCCTGCACCGCCTGGTGACCCTGCCCCCGCAACTGCCGAACCTCGCCGTGGCCCGCTCCTCCGCCGCACACGCGGCGTTACTCCTGGCCAAGCGTCTGCTGAAGCCACTGGCCTCGCGGATCGACGACCGTCCACTGGTCGTGGTGCCCACCGGCGCTCTGAACGGCTTGCCGTGGGCGGTGCTGGACCGCCAGGTGACCGTCGCACCCTCTGCTTCCGTGTGGCTGCGCGCGACTTCTGTCGCCGACGCTTCCGGCGAGTCGGTGCTGGCCGCCGGCCCGCGCATGGCCGCCGCACCCGCCGAGATCAAGGCCATCAGCGCACACGTGCCTGGGCGCGTTCTTGTTGATGCCGAGCGACTGTGAGCGCGGTTGCGTCCGCAATGGACGGTGCCTCGCTCGCACAATCGCCGCGCACGGCTCGTTCCGCGTGGACAACCCGCTGTTCTCGGCTTTGGAGCTGGCTGACGGGCCGCTGACGGTCTACGACATCGAGCGCATGCGCACGCCGCCGACGTTGGTGGTGCTGTCGGCGTGTGACACCGGGCAGTCCGCGGTCCGGCCCGGTGACGAGTTGATGGGGTTCACCGCGGCTCTACTCGGGTTGGGGACCCGGACCCTGATCGCTCCTGTCGTGCCGGTGCCGACGGACGGGACGGCGCCGGTCATGGTGGAGCTGCACCGGAAACTCGCCGCGGGCATGGCACCGGCCGAAGCTTTGGCCGCGGTGCAAAGGGCCGCGTCCGACAACGCTTCCTATGCTGCGGCAGTTGGCTTCGTGTGCTTCGGCGCGGGGTGATCACTTCGCGTCCGGCGGGCAGTCCACGCGGTCGGGGCCGTCGACGAGGCCGTAGAAGTTGTACTTCGTCTGGTAGCACGTGGTGATGGCGGCGGTGTAGCTGAACCCGGCGATGAGCTCGTCGTGGTGGATGCGGATGACCTTCTGCGTGCTGGGCTTCTCGAGTTCGGTGAGACGGTTCGCGAGGGTGGTGGACCTGATGACGTTCCATTGGCCGCTGCACGGGCGGACGTCGGCCATCATCGGGTTCCTGTGGAGGCATTGCGCCGCGTGTTCGGCCTCCTCGCCGAGCTGCCTTCCGCCGTGTGCGAAGTGTGCCGCTGTCCCCGCGCCCAGGGTGATGGCGCTGTCACGATCGATCACGGTGGCGCGAGGCGTTCCAGAACGGCGGCGTTTCGCATAGGTTGCTGGCCATGACAACGAGGTCGTGGTGGGGCTGGGGCAACGTCGAGGACGCCGTCACCCCTGATGAACGGCGTGCGCTGGTCGACCGCGTCCGGGCTGTCCTGCCGGACGCGGACCTGACGTTCCACGAGGCCCCGGATCCCGCGAGCCTGGATCTGCCCGCGTCCGGATCCAGCCGCCCGGCGACCTCTACTCCACCGACCCGGAAGACCGGCTCACCCACGCCCGCGGCCAGGCCTACCGCGACGTCACCCGCAATCTGGCCGGCGACATCGGGACGTTGCCGGATGCCGTCGCCCGCCCGCGCACCGAACAGGACGTCGTCGACGTTCTCGACTGGTGCGGCGCCAACGACGTCGCGGTGATCCCGTTCGGCGGCGGCACCTCGTCGTGGGCGGGGTCGAGCCGCGTGACCTCGAACCGGGTCGTGACGCTGGACCTCTCGGCGCCTGGACCAGGTGCTGGAGGTGGATCCGACGAGTCGTGCCGCGCGCATCCAGGCGGGCGTGTTCGGGCCGTCCCTGGAGGCACAGTTGAAGCCGCACGGCCTGACCCTGCGGCACTTCCCGCAGTCATTCGAGTTCTCGACGCTGGGCGGCTGGCTCGCGACCAGGGCGGGTGGCCACTACGCGACGCTGTACACGCACATCGACGACCTGACCGAGTCGCTCAGGGTCGTGACGCCGCAAGGAATCATGCGAGTCACGCCGGTTGCCGGGTTCGGGGCGGGGCCGTCACCGGATCGCCTCTTCCTGGGCTCCGAAGGCTCGCTGGGCGTGATCACCGAGGCGTGGATGCGGCTGCAGGCGCCGCCGAGTCCTCGCGCGGGCGCCTCGGTGCCGGTTCGCGACTGGGAACCGGGCCGTCGAGGCCACCCGGCTGATCGTCGCAGTCCGGCCTGTATCCGGCGAACTGCCGTTTGCTCGACCCGGCGGAGGCGTTCCTCAACGCCGGTTCGCCTCAAGCTGTCCTGGTGCTGGCGTTCGAGTCGGCCGACCATCCCGGTCGACGGTGTTCGCGCGGGCGTTGGAGTTCTGCGAGCGGCGGGCGAGGTCGCGAGGGGCGGCGCAGCAGTGGCGGAAGTCGTTCCTGCGCATGCCTTACCAACGTGACGCGATGGCCCAGCACGGGATGATCACCGAGACCTTCGAGACGGCGTGCACCTGGGACCGGTTCCCCGAGCTGCACGCGGCCGTTATGCAGGCGGCGACCAAGGCGTTGCGGGAGGTGTGCGGCATCGGCATCGTGACGTGCCGCTTCACCCACGTCTACCCGGACGGCCCCGCGCCCTACTACGGCATCTACGCGCCCGGCCGGTGGGGCAGCCTCACCGCGCAGTGGGACGAGATCAAGGCCGCGGTGTCCGAGGCGTTGATCACACGGGCGGCACCATCACCCACCACCACGCCGTGGGCCGCGACCACATGCCCTGGTACACGCGTCAGCGTCCGGACGTGTTCGGGGCGGCCCTGGCCGGTGCCAAAGCCGCCCTCGACCCCGCCGGGATGCTCAATCCCGGCGTCCTCACCACACGATCGACCGCAGGATCAGCGCCGCGATGAACACCACCGTGAACGCCAGGTCCAACCCGAACCCGCCGAACCGCACGGGCGGCAGCACCCGGCGCACCGGCGACAGCACCGGTTCGGTGAGGGAGTGCGTGAACCGCTGCACCTTGTACGGGGTGTCGCTGCGCGGCTGGGTCACGACGACCCAGTCCACGATCATCCGGCCGATCATCACCAGGATGAACAGCGTCAGCAGCCAATAGAGCACGAAGCCGACGATGCCGAACACGGCGCCCTCCCTTATGTCCTGTACGTCCATGAAGCCACACGAATCTGAGAGGCGCCTGGCAACTCGCTGAGACAGTATTCAGCGTATGGCGTACGACGAAGGACTGGCGCACCGCCTCGGCGAGTCGCTGAGCGGCCTGCCCGGTGTCAGCGAGAAGAAGATGTTCGGCGGAATCGCGTTCCTCTGGCAGGGAAACATGCTGGTAGGCGTGATGGGCGACGACCTGATCGCTCGCGTTGGCCCCGAGGCGCAGGAGGACGCGCTCGCCCAGCCCGGTGCCCGCGTCTTCGACTTCACCGGCCGTCCGATGAAGGGCTGGGTGATGGTGGACGGTGTGGTGGTCTCCGAGGACGAGGCGCTCGACGACTGGATCGCGCGGTGCCGTGACTTCGTGGAAGCGCTGCCGCCGAAGTGAGCCCCGAAGACCGCGTCCGCGAGGCCGTGAAGGACTACGGCCCGATGACCGATGGCGAGCCGGAGCCGGACGTGCCGTCCTTCGCGTTCCACATCGTGCTGGAGAACGCACAACCTACGATGCCCGCGTGACGTACTACCTGATCGAGCCAGAGGTCGCGGGCGGCTGGGGCGACGAGTTCGAGATCGACCGCACGACCCAGACGGCGACCCGCGTGCACTACGAGGTCGCCGACTGGCTCGGCAACTGCATCGTCACCTCGCACCCGGTGTACCTCGTCCTGCGGAGACCGGCATCCCTGCCATCGACGGCATCAAGATCGCGGCTGCGAGTGTGTGGGAGCCGGCTTCCTAGAACCTCACCAACGCCCCTCCCGTAAAGAACTCGTACACGAAGTTGACGAAGAAGAACCCAAAGAACACAACATTCAACGACAGCACCAAGTAGTGCCACCACCGCGGCCGAGCCGCCCGCGGCAACCGGAGTTGAGATACATCAACGCGAACGGAAACATCAGCGCACCCAGGTTCGACATGTTCGCCGAGATCTGCACCAACTCCACCGGCAACGCCAAATGGATCGCCCCCGCGATCACCGCGAGCACCGCCAGCATGAACGGGTAGTAGAACCGCCGCGGATCATCCTCGATCCGCTTGCGCAGCCGCGGCGAGACCGCATGCGCCGCATCGGTGAAGTTCCGTACCAACGCCTCGAAGATCCCGAGCTGCGTGGAGAACAGCACCAGCACGCCCACGATCAGCATCAGGTAGAACATGCCCTGCCCGTAGATGATTCCGAGCTGTGAAGCGGAGAACGTCGGCACGTTCGCCGCTGTGGGCTGCTGGCCCGAGACCGCCACGATGTGAGCCATCAACACGGTCGGCAGCAACATGCCGAGCATCGCACCGACGAAGAACACCGCCCACTGGTCAATCAACAGCAGCCGGTACCAACGCTTCCACAACGAAGCGTTCTTCGGAGTGTCCAAAAAGGTCACACCGACCGGCCGTAACTCCTGCTTGCCGCCGCGCATCCCGGAGATGAACCCGACCCGGTGACCCATGCCGTAACCCTTGTCCCGGTAGTGGTTCATCGCGTACCAGTTCAGCCCGGAGGCCAGGGCCGTGAACCCGGCCAGTCCGCCCAGCTGGGTAGCGGTGATCCCCGAAGGAGGCGCAGCCGGAGTCACCAGGCCGCGCACACCCTCCACCCACACGGAGAACGGCACGATCGACACCGTCACCACGATCAGGACCAGCAGCAGGGAGCCGACGAGCACCCAGTTGGTCAACTCCAACGCTCGCGACACCTTGCGAGCGCCCGCCGTGATCAGGAAGACCACGACCAGTAGGCCGATTGCCAGCAGGCGCACCAGCTCGATCTCTTCCGGCCGGTGCACGCGGCCCGCGATCAGTGCGAAGAGGCCCTGTCCGGCGCCCGCCGCCCAGCCGCCGAAGATGAACGCGAAGTAGAAGAGCACGAGCGAGAACGGCACCCAGAACTTCCAGCCGGGGGGCACGCGGCCGAAGCCGACGACGGGGACCTCGCCGGTAGCCACGACGTAGCGCGCGATCTCGACGTTGTAGAAGGTCTGCAGCAGCGCGGACACGGTGATGACCCAGCCGATGCCGACGAAGCCGAACTTGCCGACCGCCTGCGGGCCGAGCAGCCACTCGCCGCTGCCGATCGAGATGCCCAGGGCGATGAGGCTCGGGCCGATGACGAACTGGACTATCTGCAGCACGCCCAGTTTGCGAACTTTGAAGACTTCCTCGGGTTCTGGCAGGTCGGCCACGTCCAGAGGCGGCCTGCTCACGCCGAGCTGTATCGACGACATTGTCGAACCTCCCGAGACACGTCGGGGCAGTAGTCCCAACTTTCGGACGTGTCGAGCGGCAGGTCAACTACGTAGCGTGCCGTCCGGGTTCCGAGAGGGGAAAAAACGAATGCGAAGAGTCCTGGCGGGAGCAGCGGCGCTCGCGCTGATCACCACAGGTTTGGTCAGTCCGGCGACCGCGACACCACCCGCGCAGTCCGAGCCGCAAACCACGCATCAGACCGACGAGCAGCCGCACGAGCTGGAGCTCAAGCGCCGCGCGCTCAAGCAGCAGGCGCTGGCCGACGTGCTCACCGGCGAGGCGACCGCGGAGAAGCGCGGGACCAGCACCGTCGCGAAGGTCGGCAAGAAGCAGAGCAAGGACCAGTACGTCGAGCTCGAGCGGGAGAAGACCGACCGGATCTTCGTGATCCTGGCCGAGTTCGGCAACGAGCGGCACCCGGACTACCCCGACCGCGACACCAACCCGGCCACGCCGGGCCCGGCCCGGTTCGACGGGCCGACGCGCAACCAGATCCCCGCAGCCGAACCGGGCCGTGGACAACACGACGATCTGGCGCCCGGACTTCAGCCAGAAGTACTTCCAGGACCTGTACTTCTCCCGCAAGAAGGACGCCGCTCGGTCGCGAACTTCTACGACCGGCAGTCCTCCGGGCGGTACACCGTCAGCGGCACGGTCACGGACTGGGTGAAGGTCCGCTACAACGAGGCCCGCTACGGCCGCAGCAACGGCTACCCGTGCGCCGACAACATCTGCAACAACTCCCGCGAGCTGATCAAGGACGCGGTCACCCAGTGGATCGACGACCAGAAGGCCGCCGGTAAGACGACCGAGCAGATCACCAAGGAGCTGGCAGCAGTTCGACGAGTGGGACCGCTACGACTACGACTTCGACGGCGACTTCAACGAGCCCGACGGCTACATCGACCACTTCCAGATCGTGCACGCGGGTGGCGACCAGGCCGACGGTGACCCGTGGCAGGGCGAGGACGCGCTCTGGAGCCACCGCGGTTACGCGTACAAGAACTACAACTCCGGGCCTGGCACCAACAAGCTCGGCGGCGCCCCGTCGGCGACACCGGCCTCTGGGTCGGTGACTACACCGTGCAGCCGGAGAACGGCGGCGTCGGTGTGTTCGCGCACGAGTTCGGGCACGACCTCGGCCTGCCCGACCACTACGACACCGCGGGTGGCGCCAACGGCGTCAACTGGTGGTCGATCATGGGCCAGAACCGGGTGAACGCGCCGGGTGAGGCGACCGGTGAGCGCGCCAACGAGTTCTCCGCGTGGGACAAACTGCAGCTCGGCTGGCTCGACTACGAGGTCGCGGTCGCGGGGCAGGAGCCGGACCTTCGAGCTCGGGCCGCACGAGTACAACACCGCGAAGGCCCAGGGGCTCGTGGTCGTGCTGCCGGACATCTCGAAGTCGTTCGACTACGGCACGCCGTTCGCGGGCAGAAGATGTGGTGGAGCGGGAAGGGCAACGACCTCGACCACTCGCATGACCACGCCACTCGACCTGCGGGGCAAGACCTCGGCGGCCTGACGCTGAAGGCCCGCTACGACATCGAGGCGGACTACGACTACCTCTACGTCGAAGCGTCCGATGAGGACGGCAGCTGGACGCAGCTCGACGGCACCGCGAACGGGCAGCCGTTCGTGCGCGACTCCGGCGACGCGCCCGCGATCAGCGGTTCGTCGAACAACCAGTGGGTCGACATCAACGTCCCGCTGAACGCCTACGCGGGCAAGAACACCAAGCTGCGCCTCGCGTACCGGACCGACGGCGCTCTTGCGCCGCAAGGGTTCTTCGCCGACTCGATCACGGTCACGGCGGATGGCGCGCCGATCCTGACCGACGGTGGCGAGACCGCGGGCACGTGGACCACGCGCGGGTTCCGCACCACGGAGGGCAAGGAGACGAAGGCGTTCGACCAGTTCTACATCGCGTCGAACCGCACCTACGAGTCCTACGGCAAGTACAACAAGACCGGCCCCTACCGGTACAGCTTCCCGGACAAGCCGGACTTCGTGGAGCACTTCCCGTACCAGGACGGCCTGCTCGTCTCGCTGTGGAACACGTCGTTCCTCGACAACAACGTCAGCGAGCACCCCGGTGAGGGCCTGATCCTGCCGGTCGACGCCAACCCGGCGCCGATCTACAACCTCGAGGGCGCGCGCTGGTCGCCGACGATCGGCGGTTACGACGCGCCGTTCAGCCTGCAGAAGTCGGACTCCTTCACGTTGCACGTCAACGGGAAGGCCTCCTACGTCCGCGGCCAGGCGGCACAGCCCACGTTCGACGACACCAAGCAGTTCTGGTTCGCGGAGCAGCCCAACGCCGGCGTGAAGCTGCCAGGGGTGGGCGTCGGACTGCGCGTCACGAAGCAGGCAGGCACGTCGATGACGGTGAAACTGTTCAAGACGAAGTAGCCGCACTTATTGGGTAGCTTGAGCAGCATGACCGCTGCCAAGGACATGCTGGCCGTCGCCGTCGAAGAGGCGCGGATGGGACTCGCCGAGGGCGGAATCCCCATCGGCGGGGCACTCTTCGACGGCGACGGCCGTCTGCTCGGCCGAGGCCACAACATGCGGGTGCAGGACGGCGACGCCTCCATGCACGCCGAGACCGCGGCCTTCCGCGACGCCGGCCGTCAACGCACCTACCGCGGCACGACGATGGTGACCACGCTCTCGCCGTGCTGGTACTGCAGCGGCCTGGTGCGGCAGTTCGGCATCTCGCACGTGCTGATCGGCGAGGCCACGACTTTCTACGGCGGCCACGACTGGCTGGCTGAGCACGGCGTCGGCATCACGATCGTCGACGACGCCGAGTGCATCGAGATGATGGCGTCCTTCATCGCCGAGCGGCCGGAGCTCTGGTTCGAGGACATCGGCCAGGACTGACTGATGAGGGGAGCTTTCATCAACCGTTGATGAAAGCTCCCCTCATCAAGATCAAGGGCGGCGGGTCAGGGCGAGGTGTAGCGCTCCACGGCCTCGTCGACCGAGGCCACGATCGTGAAGACGCTGTCGAGCCCGGTCGCCTCGATCGGCCGCAACGCCGCGCGGCTGCTGGCGACCACGACGAAGCCGACACCGACGCGGGTGGCGCGCTGCTGGCCTACGACGAGGGCTTCGAGGCCCGCCGAGCCGAGGAACTTCACGCCACTGAGGTCGACGACGACCGCGCGGTTCCCTTCCACCACATGGCTGTCGAGCGGGGTGGTCAGCTCGTTGCTGCTTGTCGTGTCGAGTTCCCCGGACACGTGCAGCACCACGACGTCGGGTGCGATCCGGTCGACGACCACAGAGGCCAGGGCGGTGGAATCGGGCACGCGGTTCTCCTTCGTCAGCACCCCACGTTAACGCGCCCAGCGGTTGGCAGCCAACGACCCCTCAGTGAGGTGCGGCCTGCCAGGTGCGCGGCGTGAACGTGCTGGGTGAGGCGGGCGTGCAGCTCGTGGCAGACGGTGAAGCCGAGCCGGACGTCCTCCGGCGGGCACTGCACCGGCAGCAGCTGGGCGAACGGGTCGCCGCCG
>CAVYAD010000071.1:0-17656 GCA_963766275.1 uncultured Actinomycetota bacterium | reverse complement strand
GCGCAAGAAGATCGACGCCGGCCGCACCCCGATGATCCACACGATGCGGGGCGCGGGCTATGTCCTCAAGCCTGCGACCTAGAACCCTGCGCGCCAAGCTGGTCATCGGCCAGATGGCGCTGGCGCTGGCGCTGTGTGTGGTGATGGGCGGTGTCGCCGTGCTCGCAGTGCGCGAGTTCCTTGTCAGGGACCTCGACGGTCAGGTGATGAACCTCTTCAAGCAGGGGGGACCCGGCCGGCCGGGGGTCGGTTACAGCCCCGGCATCAACGCGTTCATCGACCAGGACGGCTCCATCTCGGGAACGATCGAGCTGCCCAGCGACAACGGGCCCCGCGCGCTCACCGGCGACGAGAGCGCCGTGCTCGCCAATGCCCCGGCGGGCAGGCAGACCCTCGACATGGGCGAGAAGGGCGAGTTTCGCGTTGCCACGAAAGGCAGGCAGATCAAGGGCCTGCCCACCACCTCGGTGACGGACGGCACCTGGCAGATGATCTGGGTGCTCATCGCGCTCACCATCGCGGGCACCGCCGGTGTCGCACTGGTGGGCCGGGTGATCGTCCGCAGGGCGCTGGTGCTCTGGACCGCGTCGCCGACACCGCGACCCGCGTCTCCGAGCTCCCGTTGCACGAGGGCGAGGTCGCGCTCGCGGAACGCGTCCCTGACGAGGACACCGATCCACGCACCGAGGTCGGCAAGGTAGGCCTCGCACTGAACAAGATGCTCGGGCACATCGGCGACGCGCTGAAAGCCAGGCACGACAGCGAAACGCACGTGCGCCAGTTCGTCGCGGACGCCTCGCACGAGCTCCAGGACGCCGCTCGCCGCGATCCGCGGGTACGCCGAGCTCACCCGGCGCTCGACCGAGGACGTGCCACCGCAGATCGCCCACGCGATGAGCCGCGTCGAGTCCGAGGCGATCAGGATGACCTCGCTGGTCGAGGACCTGTTGCTGCTGGCGCGACTCGACGCGGGCCGTCCGCTGGAACGCGCGGGCGTCGACCTGTCCCGGCTCGTGCTCGACGTCGTCGGCGACGCCCAGATCGCGGGTCCCGGCCACCAGTGGAAGATCCAGCTGCCCGCCGAACCCGTGGTGATCACCGGGGACGTCCAGCGGCTGCACCAGGTGCTGGGCAACCTGCTGTCCAACGCCGCACGCACACCCGCCGGGCACGGTCGTCACCACCGGGCTGTCCGTCCACAACGGACGGGTGGACCTGACCGTCGCGGACAATGGCCCTGGCATTCCGCAAGGTCTGGAGGTCTTCGAGCGGTTCGCTCGCGGGGACAGCTCGCGGTCCCGTGCCGCGGGCAGCACCGGCCTCGGGCTGTCGATCGTGGCCGCGGTGGTGGGCGCGCACGACGGCGAGGTGTCCGTGGCGAGCACGCCCGGACGCACGACTTTCACGGTTTCGCTGCACACAGGTCGCTCACAGCAAGAGCACACGACCGACCCAGGGTGAGCGGCGATTCTCGTCTGCATGAGACGAGAACGCCTGGCGCTGGCCGCGCTGCTGATCGCGACCGGCGCGCTCTACCTGTGGCGGCTGGGGGCCTCCGGCTGGGCCAACGCCTACTACTCCGCCGCCGCCCAGGCAGGCGCGACGAGCTGGAAGGCCTGGTTCTTCGGCTCCACCGACGCGTCGAACGCGATCACCGTCGACAAGACGCCCGCCTCGGTGTGGGTGATGGGCCTGTCGGCACGGCTGTTCGGCGTGAACGCGTGGAGCATCCTGGTGCCGCAGGCGTTGATGGGCGTCGGCAGCGTGTGGCCTGCTGTACGCGACGGTCCGCCGCTGGTTCTCCCCCGCCGCCGCGCTGATCTCGGGTGCGGTGCTGGCGCTGACACCGGTCGCGGTGCTGATGTTCCGCTTCAACAACCCGGACGCACTGCTCGTGCTGCTGCTGATCGCGGGCGCCTACTGCGTGATGCGCGCGGCCGAGCAGCGCGAGCCCTGGCTGGCTGGCGCTGGCCGGAGTGGCCGTCGGGTTCGGCTTCCTGACCAAGATGCTGCAGGCGTTCCTGGTGCTGCCCGCGTTCGCGCTGGTCTATCTGCTCGTCGCGCCCACGTGTCGATCGGAAAACGCGTCCTGCACCTGCTCGGCGCACTGGGCGCGATGGTCGTCGCGGGCGGCTGGTGGATCGTCGCCGTCGAGCTGACACCCGTACCGGCCGTACATCGGCGGGTCGCAGACGAACAGCGTGCTCGAACTGGCGTTGGGCTACAACGGACTCGGCCGGCCTCACCGGTGACGAGGTCGGCAGCGTCGGCGGCGGTCGCGGCTGGGGTTCGGCGGGCTGGACGCCGGTTGCTGAGCTCGGAGATGGGCAGTCAGATCGCGTGGCTGCTGCCGTCCGCGCTGGTCCTGCTGGTCGGCGGGTTGTGGCTGACGCGCGGCCGCACCCGCACGGCGCTCGCGCTGTGGGGTGGCTGGCTTGTCGTCACCGCCGCGGTCTTCAGCTTCATGAACGGGATCATCCACTCCTACTACACCGTGGCGCTGGCTCCCGCGATCGCCGCCGTCGTCGGCATCGGTGCCACCGCGCTCTGGGAACGCCGCGGCGAACCCGTTGCGGCAGCGGTGCTGTCCGGCTCGGTCGCGTTGAGCGCGCTGCAGTGCTACCTGCTGATCAACGGATTCTCGACGCCGGTCGCGGTGATCGTGCTGGTCGCCGGGTTGATCGCGGCGGTCGGGCTGGTGATGTCGATGCGCGCGGCCATCCCCGTCGCGCTGGTCGCCGCGCTGCTCGGCCCCACCACCTACTCGTTCGCCACCGTCACCACCCCGCACACCGGCGCGTTGCCCGTGGCCGGCCCGTCCAGCGGGCGGATGCGCGGCGGCGGGCTGCTCGACGCGACCACGCCGGACGCGCAGGTCGTGTCTCTGTTGCAGGACAACGCAACCAGCTACACGTGGGTCGCGGCGACCATCGGTTCCAACAACGCGGCCGGGCTGCAGCTCGCGAGCGGGCAGCCGGTCATGGCGCTCGGCGGGTTCAACGGCACGGATCCCGCGCCGACCCTGGAGCAGTTCCAGGAGATGGTCCGAAATGGACAGATCCACTACTTCGTCGACAGCACCATGATGCGCGGCAACAGCGGCAGCGACGCCGCACACCAGATCGCCGAGTGGGTCGGCGAGCACTACCTCGCGACGACCGTCGCCGGCACGACCATCTACGACCTCGGAAAGGTCCCGGCATGACCGCCACACTCACCCCCGCGACCGTCGCCTCCCCGGCGCCGCGGACCCGCCGGAGGTTCAACCCGAACCTGGCGCACCGCATCGCGTTCCTCGGCCTGCTCGCCGGTACGGCCGTGCTGTACCTGTGGAACCTCACCGCGTCCGGCTACGGCAACGAGTTCTACGCCGCGGCCACGCAGGCGGCGTCGCAGAGCTGGAAGGCGTTGCTGTTCGGCTCGCTCGACCCCGGCAACACGATCACCGTCGACAAACCACCCGCCTTCCTGTGGGCCAGCGGACTGTTCGCGAAGCTCTTCGGCTTCTCCAGCTGGACCGTGCTCGCCCCGCAGGCACTGGAAGGCGTTGCGGCCGTGGCGCTGCTGTACGCGACCGTCAGGCGCACGTCCGGGCGCGGCGCGGCGTTGTTCGCCGGCGCGGCCTTCGCGTTGACCCCGGTGGCGACGCTGATGTTCCGCTTCAATCTGCCGGACGCGTTGCTGGTGCTGCTGATGGTCGCGGCGGCGTACGCGACGGTGCGCGCGATCGAGTCCGCGAGCGCGTGGTGGCTGGCGCTGGCCGGTTCGGCCATCGGGTTCGCCTTCCTCACCAAGATGCTGCAGGGATTCCTGGTGCTGCCCGCGCTGGCGGCGGCCTACCTGATCGCCGCTCCCACGTCGCTGCCGAAGCGGCTGCTGCACCTGCTCGGAGCGGGCGTCTCCGTGGCCGTCTCGGCAGGGTGGTACATCGCGCTCGTCGCGCTGTGGCCGGCGGAGAGCCGCCCGTACATCGGCGGGTCGACCGACAACTCGTTGTGGGAACTGGCGATCGGCTACAACGGGCTGGGCCGCATCTTCGGCAACGGAGGCGGCGGAGCGGGCGGTGGCGGCGGTGGAATGGGCGGCAACGGGAACGTCGGGTTCGGTGGCTCGACGGGCATCGGGAGGTTGTTCGGCGCGAGCATGGGGCCGGAGATCTCGTGGCTGCTGCCCGCGGCGCTGATCGGCCTCGTCGCCGGGCTGTGGTTCGCCCGGCGCGCCGCGAGGACCGACCGCACCCGTGCGGCACTGGTGCTGTGGGGCGGCTGGATGCTGGTCACCGGCCTGGTGTTCAGCTTCATGAGCGGCATCACGCACCCGTACTACACCGTCGCGCTGGCACCGGCGATCGCCGCGCTCGTCGGCATCGCGGGACGTGAGCTCTGGCGCGGCCGGGCGCACTTCCCGGTGCGGATGTCGCTCGTCGCGATGGTCGCGGCGACCGGCGTGTGGGGCTTCATCCTGCTCGACCGCACACCGACCTGGCTGCCGTGGCTGCGCTGGGTCGTGCTGGCGGCGACGGCGGTCGCCCTCGGCGCGCTGCTGCTCGGCCTGAGCGGACGCCGCTGGCTGGTGGGCGTGCTGGTGGCGGCGGCGTTGCTCGGCACGTCCGGGTACGCGCTGGCGACCGCGGCGACCACGCACAGCGGATCGATCCCGTTGTCCGGACCGCGCACGCAGCAACTGGACGGCGGCATGCGGGAAGGCCGGTCGTCGACCGAGGTCGTACAGCTGTTGAAGGGCACGGACAGCGAGTGGGCGGCCGCGACGGTCGGCGCACAGAGCGCGGCGTCGTTGCAGCTGGCGTCCGGCCGCTCGGTCATCGCGATCGGCGGGTGGAACGGCGGCGATCCCGCGCCGACGCTGGACGAGTTCAAAGCCCTAGTCGCGGCGGGAAAGGTGCGTTACTTCGTCGCGGGCAACGGTGGTGGCGGCGGTGGACGCGGCAACAACGAGATCACCGAATGGGTCACGGCCGAGTTCGAGGCGGTGACGATCGGCGGGCAGACCGTCTACGACCTCAGCGCGTGACTCACGGTGCGCCGACCGGGCCTTCGAAGACCCGGTCGGCCATGTACGCGGCCAGATCCGGGGGCGCCATCATCATGTTCCGCACCCAAGCGGAACGTTCGTGGCACAGCACGGGAAGCTCCCACACACAGCCGATCAACGGCTCGTCCAGCGGCGCGAAAGCGGTGGGATCGTCGAGAGGCGCGGATGCCATGACACAGCGGACGATCGCCCCGCGGCACCACATGTACACGTTGAGCCACACGGCGTCCTCGCCGCGGTGCAGCACCGAGAACCCGGCCGAGTCCGCGTCGTCCGGCACGAACGGCGCGACCATCTTCTCCATCTGGTGGTCCGCCGCGGCCCGAACGTCCGCCGCGACCTCAGAACCGTCCAGTGTCAGCTCGTACCGCTTCACCTGCCACTGGCCCGCCACCGATACCGGTAACGGGCGAAGGTGCCTCTCCTTGAATGCCATCACTCCACAGTAAGGGCAGCAGATCGGCTCCGCGCCGCCACAACCACGGCACGCCCTTCAGCATCAGCCACGCGACGTGGTGCCACACGGTCAGTTCGCGGCCGCCGGAGCACTCCAGACTGATCTCGCCGAACCCGTGCCCCACCGACCGGAGCTCGTGCGCGAAAGCCTTGGCCAGCATGCGATGCCCGAGCTCGGACGGGTGCAGCCGGTCGACCGCCCAGGCCTCCAGCTCGTACGCGCCCGGCAACGTGTGCAGGTCGACGCAGCGGATCCCGTGCCGTGCCACGACGACGTCGACGACCCGGTTCAACTCGTCGATGCGACCTTTCAACACCCGCCGCAACTTGCCCGGCAGCTTGAACATGCGGCCCTGGTCGTGGAACCGCACAGTGACAACCGATGCACCCGCCGCGGTCAGTTCGCGGGCGATGTGGTCGAGATCCGCGTGCATCCGTCGCGACGAGTAGTCGGAGCGCAACGTGTCGTTGACGCCGGCGACGACCACGACCGCGGTCGGCTTCAACCGCAACGCCACCGGCAGCTGCGTCCGTCTCACGTCCGCGAGACGCGCGCCGGAGACGGCGAGGTTGCGATAACCGTTGGTCTCGTACGCGGACGGAAAGAATCGGTCCGAAGCCGCGCCAGCCGCCGTGGACGAGGTCGCCGATCCCCACCGCTGTCGAGTCACCGAGTAGCACCAGCACACACGACAGGATCGAGTGGCCCGGTGATCTCGGTATGACCAGGCGGGAACCGTTCAGCGAAATGCTGGGTAAAGCGGGAGTTCGAGCACCTCGGGACCGTAACGGTCGACGAGTGCGCCGACCACGACGTCGGCGTGCGTCGCCACCGTCTTCTCGCCCAGCGTCAACGCGTCGGACCGCAGCCGCACCCACCGTCCGGCGAGCACGACACTGCGCGGTGGCGCGTTGCCCACGCTGGGCATCGGCTTGGGCAGGGCCCGCCAGGTCGCGAGCCACACCCACAGCAGCTGGGCCTCGAGCAGGCGCGGTAAGAGCACCGCGTCGTCGTCCATCTCCGGCCACACCGACCCGACCTCGGCCCGCCACGCGGCGACCATCGCCTCGGACATGCCCGGCGGCAGGCCCCACCCGCACCAGCAGGACGGGAACGGCACCCGCAGCGCGGCCGCGTCGAACACGATGTCGCGGACGCAGCCGCCCTCGAAGTCGACGAAACGAACACCGCGCGAGGTGACCAGGTGGTTGTCCGGACAGGACGTCGACGCGCTGAACGCGCGCCGTCGTGACGTGCTGAACGCCTTTGCCGCCTCGGCCGCGAACTCGGTGGCCTGCGGTGAGGTCTCAACGCCCAAAGAAGACTCGAGCAGCGACGGTAACCCGACGATGGCCGCGTGGACGTCGACGGCGATCGGGTCCTGGCAGCACTGCGCGCCCGCACGGCGCATCAACGCGTCGAAGTCGGCGTCACGCCCGGCCGTCGTGGCGTGCAGGCGGCCCATGGCGTGTGCCCAGGACAGCAGGCCGCGTTCGGCGACGCGGGCGTCCTTGGAGTGCAGCTTCTCGGACAACCGTGGCGCCCGGCCAAGGTCCTCCAGCACCACGAGACGCGAGGCGGCGTCGTGCGCGAACAGCTCGGGGGTGGCGCGTTCCTCGGCGGGCAAGGCTGTGAGCAGCTGGTGGCTGACCGCCTCGTGTGCCCACGGGTCGCGATCACCGGCCGCGGGTGGGTAGCGCTTCACCACCAGCGTGCGGGGCATCGAGAACGGGGAGGACGCGACTCTCACCCGAATGACTACGGAACGACCGGTACCCCCGAGAGTCTCGGGGTCCGCGAGACGCACCTGTGCGCCCAGTCGCCTGGTCAGTACCCGTTCGGCCGCTTCGACAGCTTCGACGATCTCAGGTGAAGTCGTGTCGGGAGGGCCCGCGGTGATCTCCACGCTCATCCCCTCCGACCCTACTCCCCATGTCCGGTGAGCCCGACCGACGCTAATCCGCACAGGACGCGACTACCACCACTCGTTGATAACGGCTCGGGCCGTTTCCGGATCACCCCTTGGACAGTGGACGTGTGGAAACACCATCCGTTGCCCTGCGCCTGCGGATCAACAGAACGAGTGAAGCCGCGGCGACAATACCGATCAAGTTGATGCCCAACTGGACGACAGCGGGCCCGACTCTGTCCCACACTCCGAGAATCGCGGCCAGCGCGGCGTATCCGGCGGCCGGAACCGTGGTGACCGAGATGAACACCCCGACGAGTGCCGCCGACTTCGCCGACGTCATCGACAGCATGCCCGCCGCGCCCGCCAGCAGTGCCACGATCAGCGAGAACGGGCCAAACTGGTAGACGAAGTCGACCTGGTAACCGTCGACCAGCGCGGCCTTGTCGAACAACCCGCCAAGCTGACCGAACCACGTGAGCGCGGCGGTGATCACCATCGCCAGCGGGAAGCCGATCGCGAGCGCCAGCGATGCCCGTTTGACCAGGTCCCAGCGTTTCGCGACGAGTCCGACGGCGATCGCGGCGAGCGGACCGAACTCCGGCCCGACGACCATCGCGCCGACGATCGTGACGGGTGAGTTCGTCGCGACGCCCACCGCCGCCAGCAGGCACGCGATGGTGAGGAACGCCTGAAAGGTGACGCTCGGTTTGGACTCCTCACCGGTGCGGGTGATCAGCTCTTCCCACACGATCGCGTCGGAGCCCTCGCCGGGCGCCTGCTCCTCCGCCCGGTCGGCGGCGTCGGAGAGCGAGGTGTCGATCGTCTCGATCGTGACGCCGCCGGTGTGGTCGATGCGCAGGTCGCACAACGCGCCCACGATGGCGTCGACCGACTCGCGCGCCACGTCCGCGGTGATCAGGTCGCCTTCGGGGGCGATCGCCGCGCCACGCAGGAGCACCAGGTGGGTGGCTCCCGCGTGGTCACGGAGGATCTCCAGCGCGGCATCGGTCTGGTCTGCCGGGCAGACCACCCTCAGCCGCAACATCAGGCCTTCTGCTCCGGCTTGAAGTCGACGCCGGCTTCCTTGCGCTGCTGCGTGGTGATCGGCGCCGGGGCCGCGGTCAGCGGGTCGTAGCCGCCGCCGCTCTTCGGGAACGCGATGACCTCACGGATCGAGTCGACGCCCGCGAGCAGCATGCAGAGGCGGTCCCAGCCGAGCGCGATGCCACCGTGCGGCGGCGCGCCGAACTTGAACGCGTCGAGCAGGAAGCCGAACTTCTCCTGCGCTTCCTCGGCACCGATGCCCATCACGCCGAACGCGCGCTGCTGCACGTCCGCGCGGTGGATACGAATGGAGCCACCGCCGAGCTCGTTGCCGTTGAGGATGACGTCGTAGGCGTACGCGAGCGCGTTGCCGGGGTCCTCCTCGAACCGGTCGATCCACTCCGGCGTCGGCGAGGTGAACGCGTGGTGCAGCGCGGTCCACTTGCCGCCACCGACGGCGACGTCACCGGCCTCCAGCTTGTCGACGGACTCGAACATCGGGAAGTCCACGACCCACGCGAACGCCCACGCGTTCTCGTCGATCAGGCCGACGCGGTTCGCGATCTCGACGCGCGCCGCACCCAGCAGAGCGCGCGCGTCACGTGCCTCGCCCGCACCGAAGAAGATGCAGTCGCCGGGGTTCGCGCCGACGGCCTTGGCCAGGCCATCGCGCTCGGTGTCGGTCAGGTTCTTCGCGACCGGGCCGCCCAGCGTGCCGTCCTCGGCGACGAGCACGTACGCGAGACCCTTGTGGCCGCGCTGCTTCGCGAACTCCTGCCACCCGTCGAGCGTGCGGCGGGGCTGCGACGCGCCACCGGGCATGACGACCGCGCCGACGTACGGCGCCTGGAACACGCGGAACGTCGTGTCCTTGAAGTACTCGGTGAGCTCGGTGAGCTCGACCTCGAAGCGCAGGTCCGGCTTGTCCGAGCCGTACTTCGCCATCGCGTCGGCGTAGGAGATGCGACGGAACGGCAGCGGCAGCTCGACGTCCTTGATCTCCTTCCAGATGGTGGCGAGGAGCTTCTCGGTGAGCGCGATGACGTCGTCCTGCTCGACGAAGCTCATCTCGACGTCGAGCTGGGTGAACTCGGGCTGCCGGTCGGCGCGGAAGTCCTCGTCCCGGTAGCAGCGCGCGATCTGGTAGTAGCGCTCCAGGCCACCGACCATCAGCAGCTGCTTGAACAGCTGCGGCGACTGCGGCAGCGCGTACCAGGAGCCAGGACGCAGTCGCGCCGGCACCAGGAAGTCACGCGCGCCCTCGGGCGTGGACCGGGTCAGGGTCGGCGTCTCGACCTCGACGAACTTCTCGGCGTGCAGCACGTCGCGGGTGATCCGGCTGACCTCGCTGCGCAGCCGGATCGCCTGCGCGGGACCGCTGCGGCGCAGGTCGAGGTAGCGGTGCTTGAGGCGGGCCTCTTCGCCGGGCTCGATGTCGCTCTCGACCTGGAACGGCAGCGGCGCGGCCTCGTTCAGCACCTCGAGCTCGGTCGCGTAGACCTCGATCGCACCCGACGCGAGGTCGGGGTTCTCGCTGCCCTCGGGACGCTTGGTGACGTCGCCGACGACCTTGACGACGAACTCGGACCGCAGCCGGTGCGCCCGCTCTGCCATCTCGCCCTCGCGGAAAACGACCTGGGCGACACCGCTGGCGTCACGGAGGTCGATGAAGATGACACCGCCGTGATCACGCCGGCGAGCGACCCACCCGGTGAGGGTGACGGACTGCCCGGCGTGCTCGGCCCGGAGTGATCCGGCCTCGTGCGTGCGCAACACGGTGGTGGCTCCTTGTAGACGAAGTCAGCTTTGCCGTCAAGGCTAGCCAACGCCGCCTCCCGATTTTCACGCAGGGCTTTCGTGCAGGGCTTTCGCGGGCGAAGCTGATCTCTGTTGGCTAGCGTTCGGTCATGCGGATCGTGGTCGCCCTGCTCGGGATGCTCGTGATGTTCTGCGCCGCCGTTTTCGTGATGTTCTTCGGCATCCTCGGCTTCACACCGGTGTCGCGGTGCAGCGGCGCGTGCCACCTGCCGATGATGATGTCGTTGGTGGCGCCGGCGGTGTTCGGGCTGGCGGCGACGTTCGCGACCTGGTTCCGCGCACTGCGCGAGCCGCGCGCCTACTGGCCGTGGATCGGGGCGGCATTGATCATCGGCACCTATCTGGTGGCGCTGTCAGTCGCGGAGCAGGTCCTCTAGTTTCGTCTGAGCGGCAGCCCAGGCGGCTGCCCAGCCGGGGTCGACCTGCTCGGCGTTCTCCCCGTCGTCCGCGAGGCGTTCGATCAGGTCCAGCAGCGCGGCCCGGTTGACCGCGTCCAGGTGCGGCAGCGCCTCGACCAGAAACGGGAGCGCCGCCGTGGCCGCCGGGCACACGAACCCGCCCTCCTCGTGGATGGTCCTGTCCAGGTCCGCCACGGCTTGCGCGACGACCTCGGGATCATCTGACAGCAACGCCCGGAGGTGCCCCGGAGTGTCCAACGCGGGGCCGTAGGCGTGGTCGTGGCTGTGCCACGCGACGGCGTCCAATCCGTCCAACATGGACCAGAGAATAGGAAAAGGCCGCGGCGACCGCCGCGGCCTTCCCGTCAGAACTCAGCTCACGCGGTGGGCGCGAGGTACAGCAGGCGGTTCGGCGAACCCGAGCCGGGGTTCGTCACCTTCGACGGCGTCGACTGCGCCACCAGGTAGGAAGCCACCTGGGCCGGCGTGGCCGCACGGTTCGTCGAGAGGTACCTGGCGACCGCACCCGCGACGTGCGGGGTGGCCATCGAGGTGCCCGAGATGGTGCTGGTGGCCGAGTCGCTGGTGTTCCAGGCCGAGGTGATGTCGCGGCCGGGGGCGAAGATGTCCAGCACCGCGCCGTAGTTCGAGAACGACGAGCGGGCGTCGGTGCGGTCGGTGGAGCCGACCGTGATCGCCTCGGCCACGCGGGCCGGGGAGGTCGTGCTGGCGTTCGCGTTGGAGTTGCCCGCGGCGACGGCGAACGTGACGCCCTTCGCGACGGCGTTGCGCACGGCCGAGTCGAGCGTGGCGTTGGCGCCGCCGCCGAGCGACAGGTTCGCCACGGCAGGCTTGACGGCGTTGGCGGCCACCCAGTCGATGCCCGCGGCGACACCGGCGAGGGTGCCGGAGCCGTTGTTGTCGAGCACGCGGACGGCGACGATCTTCGCGGCCTTCGCGACGCCGTACCGCGAGCCCGCGATGGTGCCGGCGACGTGCGTGCCGTGGCCGTTGCCGTCCTGGGCGACGGCATCGTTGTCAACGAAGTCGCGACCGTTGGAAGCGCGGCCACCGAACGTGGAGTGGCTGATCCGCACGCCGGTGTCCACGACGTAAGCGGTCACGCCCGCGCCAGCCGAGGTGTAGCTGTACTTCTGGTCCAGCGGCAGGTTCTTCTGGTCGATGCGGTCGAGCCCCCACGACGGCGGGTTCGTCTGCGTGGCCTGCGTGTGCACGACCTGGTCGGCCTCGACGAACTCGACCGACGGGTCGGCGGCGAGGAGCCTGGCCTGCTTGTCGGTCAGCTTCACGTTGAAACCGCCGAGGCTGGCGTAGTCCCGCTCCACCTTCGCGCCGAAACGCGAAGCCAGGGTGTGGGCGGAGGATTTGCCTTCCTTCAGCTTCACGATGAAGCTGCCGGCGATCTTCTCGGGCGAGCCCAGCGACAGGACCTCGCCCTCGGCGGCGGAAGCTCCCGGGGTCATCAGAACCGACATGGCGAGGGTCGCCGCGCCGGCACCGGCCAGGAACCGGATCTTTCGCGTCATGTGCATTCCGTTCTTTGCAGGGGAACGAACACTTTCGACGCTAAAGAGAGATCCGGTTCCTGCCAAGGGTGTCCTAAAGATTAGGACGGCTTGCCAAACCGAACCATTGACGATTCACAGTGACGGCGGCCAATAAAGGACACGAGTGACGGGTGGTGTGCCCGGAGTGCCCGTGGTAACCAGCGCGCGCTCGACCTGCGCGGGTGTCGCGGCCCTGTTGAACTGCAGATATCGGGCCGCCACTCCGGCCGCGTGCGGTGCGGCCATCGAGGTGCCGCTCAACGTCGCGGTCGCCGTGTCGTTCGTGTTCCACGCGGAGGGAATGCTCACGCCCGGCGCCCAGATGTCCACCAGCGGGCCCCAGTTCGACGAAGGCGCTTTGGTGTCGGTCTGCGTCAGCGCGCCCACGCAGATCGCCTGCGAAACCCGCTGCGGCGATGAGCCGGAGGGATCGGTATTGCTGCCGCCCGCCGCGACCGTGTACGAGACACCGGAGTTGATCGAACGGCGCACCGCGTCGTCCAGCGCCGCGGATGCCCCGCCTCCCAACGACATGTTCGCCACCGCGGGCTTGACCGCGTTGCGCGTCACCCAGTCGATGCCCGCGATCACGCCCGCGGTCGTGCCGGAACCCTGACCGTTGAGCACCCGCACACCCCACACCGTCGCGCGCTTGGCCACGCCGAAACGGGTACCTGCGGCGATGCCTGCGACATGGGTGCCGTGGCCGTTGTCGTCCTGCGCGATCGCGTCGTTGTCGACGGTGTCCCAGCCGTTGCGCGCACGACCACCGAAGTCGGTGTGCGTGACCCGGAGGCCGGTGTCGATCACGTAGATGTTCACGCCCGCACCGGTGCTGGTGTAGGAGTACTTCTGGTCGAGCGGCAACGCACGCTGGTCGATCCGGTCCAGGCCCCAGGGCGGATTGAGCTGGATGCTGTTCGCGTGCACGACCGAGTCACGTTCCACATAGGACACGTTCGGGTCGGCCTGCACGGACTTCAGCTGCGCGGAGGTCAGCCGTGCGCTGAAGCCGTTGAAAACGCTGGTGTACCGGTGCTCCACCGTGCCACTGAACGAGGACACGGCTCCCTCGCGGAGCACCACGATGTAGGACGATGTGGCCGCGGACGCCGGAGCGACCACGACCGCTGCCGCCAGGACGGCGACTGTCAGCAGGGATCTCACGTGCGGACTTCCTTTCCTAATACAGGGAAACGGCCCCGGCTCAACAGGGAGCCGGGGCCGCACATCAGGGGTGATCAGTTGATGCCGGGCCAGTGCAGGAGCCTGGACGTCGTGTTCGGGCCGGGGTTGGTGACCTTGCCGTTGGTGGCGTTGGAGGTGATCGCGGCCGCCACCTGGGCGGGCGTCACGTTCGCGCCACCCTGCAGGAACCGGGCAGCCACGCCGGCGACGTGCGGCGCCGCCATCGAGGTGCCGGAGATGGTGTTCACGGCCGTGTCACTGGTGTTCCACGCCGATGTGATGCCGCCGCCGGGCGCGAAGACATCGACTACCGGGCCGTAGTTGGAGAACGAGGAACGGGCGTCGGTGCGGTCGGTCGAGCCGACCGTCAGCGCTGCCGCCACGCGTGCGGGCGAGGTGTTGGCGGCGTTGGTGTTCGAGTTGCCCGCCGCGACCGCGAACGTCACGCCGCGCGTGATCGCGCCCTGCACGGCGTTGTCGAGCGAGGTGTTGGCGCCGCCGCCGAGCGACATGTTCGCCACCGCCGGCTTGACGTGGTTGGAAGCCACCCAGTTGACGCCCGCGACGACACCGGCGATCGTGCCGGAGCCCTGGTTGTTCAGCACGCGGACGGCGTGGATGGTCGCGCCCTTCGCGACACCGTGCAGTGTGCCCGCGACGGTGCCGGCGACGTGCGTGCCGTGGCCGTTGCCATCCTGCGCGATGGCGTCGTTGTCCACGAAGTCACGGCCGTTGCGGGCGCGGCCGCCGAAGTCGCGGTGCGTGATGCGGACACCGGTGTCGATGATGTAGGCGTTCACGCCCGCACCGGTCTTGTTGTAGGTGTAGCGCTGGTCGAGCGGCAGGTTGCGCTGGTCGATGCGGTCGATGCCCCACGATGGCGGGTTGACCTGGGTGGCCTGGATGCTCACGACCTGGTCGCGTTCCACGTACTCGACGGAGTCGTCGGCGGCGAGTCTGCGCGCCTGTGTCTCGCTCATCTTGACCGAGAAGCCCTTGAAGACCGTGTCGTAGACGTGCCCGATCTGGCCGCCGAAGCGTGAGCCGAGAGTCTGCGCGCTCGCGGTGACGCGGTCGTCCTTGAGCTTGACGATGAAGCTGCCCGCGATGTTGTCGCCGGGAGACGTGCGGATCTCACCGACGGCGGCGGTTGCGGGAGCGGCGAACGCGGCCACCATGACCGCCGATCCCAGCAGGGTTGCTGTCTTGCGCATTGCGTAGTCCTGTTCGTCGCAGGGGTGATCAGGAACCCAATCGAGACTATTGGCGGCGTAATAGACCCGAGATCTGAACTTTCCGGGTTTTCATCGGGCGCAAAACCGCCGATCGGCTGTACCGAGCCACCTTTACTGCCGATAGCCTCTCGACCTTGACCCCACGAAACGGAGGGGTGATGCTGACCATTTACCCACCGCGCGAGGAGCTCGCCGACCTCTTGGTGACGGGTCCGTTCGCGGACGCGTTGCGGGTCGCGATCCAGGTGCGGGGACTCAGCCTGGAACGGTTGCAGCACCGCCTGCGGGTGCGTGGCGCGCCGATCAGCGTGACGGCGCTGAGCTACTGGCAGTCCGGTCGCCGCAGACCGGAACGCCCCGAGTCGCTGATGGCGCTCGCCCACCTGGAGGACGTGCTCGGGCTGCCCGAGACCGCACTGTCCAGACTGCTCGGCCCACCACGCCCGCGTGGTCGTTCGCGCAGGCGGGAGGTGCCGCCACGGGCGCCGTGGGACGGTTCCGGGCTCCTGTTGACCGCGCAGCACGACCGCGTGGACGTCGCGCCGTGCGGAGGCGTCCGCGGAGTCCGGTCACGCCAGGTCATGCAGGCGACGGCGGCCGGTGTGGACCGCTGGATCCTCTGCCAGGAAACAGGTTCGGCGCAGCCCGCGCTCACGGCGATCCGCGCGTGCCGGGTCGGGCGGCTGGCCCGTGAACGCACGAACGGCGTGCTCGTGGCGGAGCTGTTGTTCGACGGGCCGATCGCTCCCGGCCAGTCGATCGCGATCGAGTACGAATTGATCTATCCACATCCGACGGTCGAACACACGCATTTCCGCCGCTTCGGAGAACGGGTGCACGACTACGTGCTGGAGATCAAATTCTCGGGCGAGGACCCGCCCGCTTCCTGCGAGCAATTCGCGTCAGGTCCGGCGGGCACGGAAATGTTCGGCGGCGCGCGCCCCGCGCCCGTGGACGCATGGGGTTACGCGCACGCCGCCGCACTCGACTTCGGGCCCGGTCTCTACGGGATGCGCTGGACTGTGCCGGTGAACGCCGCCGGGTCGTCGAGCCACGGGCAGTGACCCGCACCCTGCTGCACCACGAGCCGCGCGTTCGCGAAGAAGCCCGCGTACTCGTGGGCGCGGTTCGGAGGTAGTGCCACGTCGTACTCGCCGGCGACCAGAAGCGTTGGCACGTCAAGGGTTTTGAGCGCCGCAAGGATCGTGGCGGGGTCGAGCGAACCGTCGGCGTAGTACTCCCGCGCGGCCTCTTCGTTGTCCGGGTGGTCGTCGAGCGCCCGCGCGGCGGCGTCCCAGCGGCCGTGCCAGAACGGGGCGATGCCCTTGAACGCCTCGGGCGTCATGTTCCCGGCCCAGATCTCCTCGAACGACTTGATGGCCTCGGCGAACCAGGGCTCGTCCTTGCGCTTGAACGCGACCGCCCGGCGATCGTCATCGGTCACGTCGATGCCGACGACTCGCGGGCTGGGTGCGACGAGGACGAGTTCCTTGGCATGCCGCGGGTATCGCGTCGCGTACAGGATCGCGAGCGTGCCGCCCGCGGAGTGGCCGAACAGGCGGATCTTGTCCAGACCGAGGTGCTGGCGCAGCGCCTCCACGTCGTCGACCTGCCGGTCGACGCGGTAAGTGTCCTTTTCGGCCAGTTCGGACTCGCCGGTGCCGCGCAGGTCGAGCCTGATCGTGTTGTCGAGGCCGAGGCCGCCCAGGTAGGACGAGGCCTGCATCGGTCCGCCGGGCAGGCAGATCAGCGGGTCGTCAGCCTCGCCGTGATACGTGAGAGTGACGCCGTCGAAAGTCTTGAAGGTCCCCATACCCGCGAGCATAGGTCGTGAGTGGTTTCCGTCGCTGGAACGACGGAAACCACTCACGACCATCAGTACGAGCGCGGCAGCTTCAGCGAGTTCTGCGCGACGAAGTTCAGGATCATCTCTCGCGAGACGGGTGCGATCCGCGAGAGCCGGGACATCCCGAGCATGGACGCCAGCCCGAACTCGGTGGTGAGCCCATTGCCGCCGTGCGTCTGGATCGCCTGATCCACCGCGGCCGCGATCGCCTCACCCGCCGCGTACTTGGCCATGTTCGCTGCCTCACCGGCGTCCTTGTCACGACCGGAGTCGTACAGCGCCGCCGCCTTCTGGGTCATCAGCCGGGCCAGCTCGATCTCGATGGCGATCTTCGCCAACGGGTGCGCGAGGCCCTGGTGCGCACCGATCGCGGTCTCCCACACCTTGCGCTGCTGGGCGTAGGTGACGGCCTTCTGCACGGCCAGCCGGGCCGAGCCGGTCGCCATGCTCGCGCCCATGATCCGTTCGGGGTTGAGCCCGGCGAAGACCTGCAGCAGCCCCTGGTCCGGCGAGCCCACAACAGCGTCCGCCGGGAGCCGGACGTCGTCGAAGAACAGCGTGAACTGCTTCTCCGGCGACACCAGGTCCATCTCGATCTGGTGCCAGGTGAAGCCCGGCGCGTTCGCCGGCACGACCACCAGCACCGGCCCGGTCTTTTGAATCGAGACCACCAGCACGGCGTCGACCTCGTCGATGCCGGAGATGAACGTCTTGGCGCCGTTGAGAACCCACTCGTCGCCGTCTCGGCGCACGTTCGTCTTCAGCTTGTGCGCGTTGGATCCCGCGTCCGGTTCGGTGATCGCGAACGCCATCTTCAGCGTGCCGTCCGCGAAACCGGGCAGCCACTTGGTCTTCTGCTCGCTCGTGCCGAACCTGGCGATCACGGTGGCACAGATCGCCGGCGACACCACCATGAGCAGCAACGGACACCCCGCCGCGGCCAGTTCCTCGCACACCGCCGCGAGGTCGCCGATGCCGCCGCCACCTCCGCCGTACTCCTCGGGCACGGCCACGCCGAGGTAGCCGAGCTTGCCCGCTTCCTCCCACAGCTCGCTGGTCTTCTCCCCCGCCTTGGCCTTGGCGACGAAGTACTCGGTGCCGTACTTGGCGCCCAGCTCGGCGACGGCGGCTTCACACT
>CAVYAD010000070.1:0-24667 GCA_963766275.1 uncultured Actinomycetota bacterium | reverse complement strand
ACGGTCGACGTCGTGTTCTCCAGCGAGAAGTACGGCGAAGAACTGGCCCAACGCCTCGGCGCGCAGCACGTTCTCGTCGACCTGGACCGCGTCACGCACGCCGTCTCCGGCACCGCCGTCCGCACCGACCCGGTGGCGAACTGGCACCACCTCTCCCCCGCCACGCAACGCGGCCTCGGCCGCCGGGTCGTCGTGGTCGGCGCGGAGAGCACCGGCACGACCACGCTCTCCGAACAACTCGCCGCGCATTTCCAGGCGCCCTGGATCGCCGAATACGGCCGCGAACACACCGAGCACAAGCTGGCGGCCGCACGAGCGTTCGATCCAGACGCCACCGTGGACAGTCTTGTGTGGACGCTCGGCGACTTCGAAGACGTTGCGCACGAACAGGAACGCCGCCTCAACGCCGAAACCGCGCCGCTGGTCGTCGCGGACAACGACGCGTTCGCCGCTACGGTGTGGGGAGAGCGCTACCTCGGGTTCCGCCCGGACATCTGCCAGGGCACGCCGCCCCATCTGTACCTGCTGACCGACCACGTCGGTGTTCCGTTCGAACAGGACGGCTGGCGTGACGGCGAACACCTGCGGGAGTGGATGACCGGCCTGTTCGAACGCGAGCTCGACCGGCGCGGTGTCGCGTGGCGCAAGCTCACCGAGGACCGGTTCGCGACGGCCGTGAACGCCGTCGAGGAGCTGATGGGGCAGGATGTCACGCGTGGGTCACGGTCACGGTCACGGACATGCGGCGGATGAGCCCGCTTCGGAGCGCGTTCGCACGTTGCTGATGTGGCTGCTGGTGCCGTTGATGCTGGCCACGGTGGTCGGTGCGGCGCTGCTTTACCCGTTCGGGCACGAGCAGCGCACCGGCGCGGCGGTCGGGCTGAACCAGCAGCCGGTGAACGCCGTCGTCACGGGCGTGCAGGACGGTGTGTGCGGCGAGAACTGCACGGCCGTCACGGTGAAGATGTCCGAGGGCGCCGCGAACGGGCAGAGCATCACGATCCCGAACCTGCGCGGCCCCGGATCCCCGCGCTACCAGGCGGGCGACGAGGTCGTGCTGTCCTATTCGGGCAGTCAGCCGCAGGCCGCGGAGTCCTACCAGATCGTCGACTTCCAACGCGGTTGGTCGCTCGCGCTGCTGGCGGTGCTGTTCGCGGCCGCCGTGCTGCTGCTCGGCCGATGGCAGGGCCTCGCGGCGCTGGGCGCGTTGCTGCTGAGCTTCGTGGTGCTCGTGCTGTTCGTGCTGCCGTCGATCCTCGCGGGCGAGAACCCGCTGCTGGTGGCGGTGGCCGGCGCCGGGCTGATCATGTTCGTGGTGCTCTACCTGTCGCACGGTGTCTCCGCGAGAACGTCGACCGCCGTGCTGGGCACGCTCGTCAGCCTCGCGTTGATCGGCGTGCTGGGCGCGGTGTTCTCCTACGCCGCCAAGCTCACCGGCCTGGACGAGGACACGATCAACCTCGTCACCGTGCTCGGCACCGAGATCGACACCCGCGGCCTGCTGCTCGCGGGCACGATCATCGGCGCGCTGGGCGTGCTCGACGACGTGACCGTGACGCAGACCAGCGCGGTGTGGGAGCTGCGGCGCGCGAACGACAGGCTGACGGTGCGCGAGCTCTTCGCCGCCGGTTCCCGCATCGGCCGCGACCACATGTCGTCCGTGGTGAACACGCTCGTCATGGCCTACGCGGGCGCGGCGCTGCCGTTGCTGCTCGCGATCTCGCTGGCCGGGCGGTCGATGGGCGAGATCCTGTCCGCGCAGCAGATCGCGCAGGAGATCGTGCGCACACTCGTCGGCAGCATCGGCCTGGTCGCGGCGATCCCGGTGACGACCGCGCTGGCGGCGATCGTCGCGTCACGCCAGGAGGTCGCCCCCACCACGGCCATCCCGGAACCCGAGCCCGAACCCGAGCCGGAGAAGCCCGCCCCGAAGACTCGGCAGTCCAGGATGACCGGCGACCTCCACATCGGCTACGACCCCGACAAGGGGCCGTGGGAACGCCCGCGCGCTACCCGGCCAGCAGCACGAAGAGCAGCGCCAGGGCGCCCGGCACCACCTGCACGAAGAAGATCTTCCGACTCGCCGTGAACGTGCCGTAGATGCCCGCGACGATCACGAACACGGTGAACAGCACGGACGCGCCGAAGTCGTCGCGGATCAGCGCGTAGATCAGACCGGCGGCGAGGAACCCGTTGTAGAGGCCCTGGTTCGCAGCGAGCGATTTGGACGCCTCCGCGAACTCGGGCGTGATGCCGAACGCCTTCTGGCCACGAGGCGTCGTCCAGAGGAACATCTCCAGCACCACGATGTAGATGTGGATCAACGCCACCAGGGCGAGCAGTACATTCGCAACAACCTGCACTTAGGTCCTCCTCTGGAGTGACGCACCCGGTGAGAGAGTAGAGCAGTGGGAAGACAGCGGCCTGACACAGAGACGATCTCCGAGTCGATCGACTCCGGCACGGCCGAACTGGTCCCCGAGGTGGGCAGCAGGCGCTCGTGGACGTTGCGTGTCAACGGAACGCCACAGTCGCATGTGGACCTGGACGACCCTACCTACCTGGAGTTCGAGTACGTTCGCCGCCTGGCTCACATCGTCGACCTCACCGCGCCGTCTCGTGTTCTGCACCTCGGTGGTGGCGCTCTCACGCTAGCGCGTTACGTCGCGGAATCGCTCCCACGAGCGTCTCAGCAGGTCGCCGAGATCGACGCGGGCCTGATCGCCTTCATCCGCCGCGAACTACCGCCACCCGCCCGTGTGAAGATCACCACAGGCGACGCCCGCGCCGTGCTCGCGAAAGCACGCCCCGGCACGTTCGACCTGATCATCACCGACTGCTTCGCCGGCGCCCGCACACCGGCACACCTCACGTCCGTGGAGTTCGTGCGGCAGGCCTCCGCCGCCCTGGCCGATGACGGCGTCTACGCCGCGAACATCGGCGACGGCAACGGCCTCCAGTTCGCCCGCGCCCAGTGCGCCACCGTCCGCGCGGTGTTCGAACACGTCTGCGTCCTCGCCGAACCCGGCGTGTTCCGCGGCCGCCGCTTCGGCAACTTCGTGATCTTCGCGTCGCACACCGGCCTCCCGATGCAGCAGCTGATGCGCGCCACCGCGGGCGACCCGTTCCAGGGCCGCGTCGAACACGGCACCGGTCTGACCAAGTTCATCGGCGGCGCACCCGTCACCACCGACGAGACCGCGACACTCTCCCCCGCGCCACCGTCTGGCCTCTGGGGCACCTGACCGCTAGCCTGGGTCGCGAAACATCGGATCTCCGCCGCCTCCGTTTCGACTCAAGAGGGGCGTCGATGCGCATCTTCACTGTCCTGGTGTTGCTGTTGAGCGGTCTCATGGTCACCACACCCGCCCAGGCCGCCGACAACGGCCTGGCCCGCACACCTCCGATGGGTTTCAACAACTGGAACGCGGTCCGCTGCAACGTCGACCAGGCGTTCATGCGCAAGACCGCCGACTTCATCCACTCCCGCAAGATCAACGGCAAAACGCTTCAGCAGCGCGGCTACAGCTACATCAACATCGACGACTGCTGGGCCCTGCCCACCCGCGCCTCCGACGGCAACCTCGTCGTCGACCGCTCGAAGTTCCCCGACGGCATCGACGGCATGGCCGACTACGTCCACGCGCAGGGCCTCAAGCTCGGCATCTACGCCGACTCCGGCTCCCGCACGTGCGACAAGAAGGGCTTCCCCGGCTCGTTCGGCTTCGAGAAGATCGACGCTCTCCAGTGGGCCCGCTGGAAGGTCGACCTGATGAAGTACGACAACTGCAACCAGCCGGCCGACGACAACTACGAGCGCACCGTCGCGCGCTACACCGCCATGGGCGACGCCCTGCTGGCCGCCGGACGCGAAACCGGTCAGAAGATCCTCTACAGCATCTGCCAGAAGGGCGACCGCGGCATCTCGCCGTTCCCGTGGTCACCCGAGGTCGGCAACATCTGGCGCACGACCTCCGACATCCGCCCGAACTGGGCCCGCGTGAAGCTCCTGACCTCGAAGAACATCCCGCTGCACAAGTGGGCGAAGCCGGGTGCGTTCAACGACCCGGACATGCTGGAGATCGGCAACGGCGAGCTCACCCAGACCGAGGAACAGACCCAGATGTCGATGTGGTCGATCATGGCCTCGCCGCTGCTGATCGGCACCGACCTGACCAAGGCCTCCGAAGCCGACCTGGCGATCTTCGCGAACGACGACGCGATCGCCGTGAACCAGGACCCGCTCGGCAAGCAGGGTGAGCAGGTCTCGAACAAGAACGGCCTGCGCGTCCTGTCCAAGCCGCTGGCCAACGGCGACACCGCGATCGCCCTCTACAACGAGACCGACGCGGCGGCCACGATCACCACGAACACCCGCGAGGCCGGAATCATGAGCATCGCCCGCTACGAGGTGAAGGACCTCTGGTCCAAGAAGGTCACCTACACCTCAGGCACGATCTCAGCGAAGGTCCCCGCCCACGGCACGGCCTTCTTCCGCGTCAAGTCGGTCGGCTAGCTCGCGATGAAGGGCGCTTTCGTCCACCTCAGGTGGACGAAAGCGCCCTTCATACCGCAAACCGGAGGGGAGATCGGCTCAGTCGAGCGAGGTCACGAACTTGGAGACGGCGTCCGGATGGAGTTTCTGTGCCATCCGGCCGGCCGGAGCAAGTGAGCCGAGGCGGTACAGAGGCCGATCGGCCGGGGCCACGCCGCGAGCCTCAGCCCGCAGCTGAGCCACGAGCAGCTCGGAGAACACCAACCCCGGAGTATCCCCACGCCCAGCAAGAACATCCGCCAACCGCCGAAGCTGATAGATCCCCAGCTCCCGCCCACCCGTCCCCGAATAGATCGACAACGCGATGTTGATCGCCTTGGACTTGCCCCGCACGAAGAGCCCGACCGTCCGGGCCCCGCGCAGGTCGGTGACCAGCAGGTCCAGCGCGTCAGCCGTGGTCAGGTCGACGGTCCGCGTCCCAAAAGCCCGGACGAAGATCGAAGTTCCCTCCAGCCACACGGTCCGCCGCGCCTCGGACATAGCCAGCAGCACCACCGGCAGCGACACGATCACGAACGCGATGAGACCTGCCCACCGCCCGCCGATGAACCCGACGATGGCGCCGAACGCCAGCGCCACCATGAGTCCGCCGATGGCGACCATGCGGGCGCGCTTGCGCACCGTCACCTTGTCCAGCAGGTCGAAGGAAAGCTTCTCGTCGGAGCTCACAGCGACTTCCGCACCGCCTCGACCACGTCGGCCAGTGCCACGGTCTCCTGCTCGCCCGTGGCCAGGGTCTTCACTCCGATGGTCCCGGCTTCCAGATCGCGCTCGCCGAGCACGAGGGCCAGCCGCGCGCCGGACTTGTCCGCGGCCTTGAACCCGGCCTTCATCGACTTGCCGCCGTAGACCAGGTCGGTCCGCACGCCCACAGCACGCAACGAACCCGCGATGGCGACCAGTCGGGCCCGCGCGGCCTCGCCGTGCGGCACGCCGATGACGTCGACGCGTGTGAACGGCGGCAGCACGCCCTCGGCCTCACCCGCGAGCAACGCCCGGTCGACGCCCAGACCGAACCCGACGCCGGAGAGCTCCTGGCCGCCGAGCTGGGCCATCAGCCCGTCGTAGCGGCCACCGCCGCCGATGCCGGACTGCGCGCCCAGTCCATCGTGGACGAACTCGAACGTCGTCTTCGTGTAGTAGTCGAGGCCGCGGACCATGCGCGGATTCTCGACGAACTTCACGCCCAGCTCGGTCAAGTACCCCTTGACCAACGAGTAGTGCTCCAGGCACTCGTCGCACAGGTGATCCACCATCAACGGCGCGTCGGCGACCAACGCGCGCACGTCCGGCCGCTTGTCGTCGAGCACCCGCAGCGGGTTCAGCGACGCGCGCTGCCGGGTCGCCTCGTCCAGCGGAAGCTTCGCGAGGAACGCCTGCAGCAACTCACGGTAGGCCGGGCGGCAGTTGGCGTCGCCGAGCGAGGTGAGCTCCAGGCGGTAGCCGGTGAGCCCCAGCGCCCGGAACGCCGAGTCGCCGACCGCGATGACCTCGGCGTCCAGTGCCGGGTCGTCGACGCCGATCGCCTCGATGCCGACCTGGTGGAACTGGCGGTACCGGCCGTGCTGCGGGGCTTCGGCGCGGAAGAACTGGCCCGCGTAGTAGAGCTTGACGGGCAGCGCGCCGCGGTCGAGGCTGTGCTCGATCACGGCCCGCATCACGCCCGCGGTGCCCTCGGGGCGCAGCGTGATGGAGCGGCCGCCGCGGTCTTCGAAGGTGTACATCTCCTTCGACACGACGTCGGTCGACTCGCCGACGCCACGTGCGAAGAGCGCGGTGTCCTCGAAGACGGGCAGCTCGATGTAGCTGTAGCCGGCCAGCTCAGCGGCACGGGTCAACGTGGACCGGACGTGCGTGAACGCGGCGGACGTCGGCGGGATGTAGTCGGGAACGCCCTTGGGAGCGGAAAACACGATTCTCAGAGTCCTCGGTGCGGGGCGGCCGCGCCCTTGATGTGAACAGTGTCCTGAAGGTCCAGCAACTGAACCAAATAGGGGTTCGTCACGCGCTCGCGGCCGATGGTGGACGTCGGTCCGTGGCCAGGCAGAACCACCGTGTCGTCGGGCAAGGTCAGCACCTTGCTTTGCAGAGACGACAGCATCTGGCGGTGGTCGCCGCCCGGCAGGTCGGTGCGTCCGATGGAACCGGCGAAGAGCGTGTCACCCGAGATCACCAGGCGACCGCCTTCCTGCGTGCCGGAGCGGAACATCACCGACCCGCCGGTATGGCCCGGCGTGTGGTCGACGGTGATCTGCAGTCCGGCGAGGTCCAGGTGAGCACCGTCGGTGAGCTCGCGGACCTCCGAGGGCTCGCGCATCTCGAGGTTGCCGCCGAAGAACGCCCGCGACTCGTTGCTGATGCCCTTGAGCGGGTCGGACAGCATCGCGACGTCGTCCGGGTGAATCCACGCGGGGATGTCGTTGCCGTCGCAGACCGGCGTGACGGAGAACGTGTGGTCGAAGTGACCGTGCGTGAGCAACACGGCGACCGGTGCGAGTTTGTACTCGCGCACCGCCTGCTCGATCGGCTCGACCGCGTCCTGACCGGGATCGATGATCACGCAGGGCTCGCCCTCACCGGCCGCCAGGACGTAGCAGTTCGCCTGGAGCGCACCGGTCGGGAACCCGATCACGAGCACGAAAATTACCTCCCTGGTCATGCCTAGCCTAACCACCACACAAAGCTCATATGCGCAGGCCCTAGACTGCCCAGCCGACCGCCCTTTACGCATGAGTCCCTGGGGAGGGAGCACGTGCCCACCAACGAGCAGCGACGCGCGGCAGCCAAGCGCAAGCTTGAGCGTCAGATGGTGTACCGCAACGAGCGGGCCAAGAAGCGTCGCATCCTCGCCGTCGTGTCGACGGTCGTCGTTGTTGCGCTCGTCGGAGGTGGCGTGTGGTTCCTCGCTACGCACGACTTCGGCAACGGTGACGCAGCCGCCTCGGAGACTCCGCAGCAGGAGTCGGTCGACAAGGCCGAGAACATTCCCACCGAGCTGCACAAGGTCGCGAAGCGCCCGCAGGCCCTCCCGGAGAAGGTGAACTGCGAGTACACCAAGGGCGCGGAGCCCGCGGCCAAGGAGAACACGCCGCCCGCGAACGGTGAGCAGCCGTCGACGGGCACCGTCCCGCTCACGCTGGGCACCTCCATCGGCGACCTGAAGCTGAACCTCGACCGGTCGCTCGCGCCGTGCACGGTGGCGAACTTCCTGAACCTGGCGAAGCAGAAGTACTTCGACAACACGACCTGCCACCGCCTCGTGGTGACCGGCATCCAGGTCCTGCAGTGCGGCGACCCGGCGGGCACCGGCCGTGGCGGCCCCGGCTACTCGTTCAAGGACGAGGTCTTCCCGGAGCTGACCTACGGCCGCGGCGTGCTGGCCATGGCGAACGCGGGCCCGGACACGAACGGCTCGCAGTTCTTCATCGTCTACGGCGACGGCTCGAACCTGCAGCCGAAGTACAACATCTTCGGCACCCTCGACGAGGACTCGCTGAAGAAGATCGACGAGGTCGCGAAGACCGGCACGATCTCGGCGTCGCCCGGCCAGGGTGACGGCAAGCCGAAGACCCCGGTCGAGATCAAGACCGCGGTGGCCGCGAACTAACTTTTCACACACAGGAGCCCCCGACCTCGGTGAGGTCGGGGGCTCCTGTGTCTTCCCCGTGGGGAGAACGATCTCAGGGACCGCTGTCGTATCGCTGACGCCGCCTACGGGCCCTTACTGGCGGTTACGAGGCCGAGGTGACGCGGTAGACGTCGTAGACGCCCTCCACGCTCCGTACGGCCTTCAGCACGTGCCCGAGGTGCTTCGGGTCGCCCATCTCGAACGAGAAGCGCGACACCGCCACCCGGTCCCGCGACGTCGTCACCGACGCCGACAGGATGTTCACGCGTTCGTCGGCCAGCACCTTCGTGACGTCCGAGAGCAGCCGGTGCCGATCCAACGCCTCCACCTGGATGGCCACGAGGAACACGCTCGACGCCGACGGCGCCCACTCGACGTCCAGCAGCCGCTCGGGCGACTTGAGGAGCTCGTCGGCGTTCGTGCAGTCGGTGCGGTGGACGGACACGCCGCCGCCCCGCGTCACGAAGCCGAGGATGTCGTCGCCCGGCACCGGGGTGCAGCAGCGGGCGAGTTTCACCCACACGTCGCCCGCGTCCTTCACGATCACGCCCGCGTCGCCGGTGGGGCGGCGCCGGGTGACCGTGGACGGGGTGGCGCGGTCGGCGAGCTCTTCCTCGGCGTGTTCGACGCCGCCCAGCTGGGCGACCAGGCGCTGCACGACGTGGCGAGCCGAGGTGTGACCCTCGCCCGACCGCCGCGTACAGCGCGCTCATGTCCGGGTAGTGCAGTTCCTTGGCGAGGGCCTGCATGGAGTCCGCGGAGACGAGGCGCTGGATCGGCAGGCCGACGCGCCGCACCTCCTTGGTGATCGCGTCCTTGCCCTGCTCGATCGCCTCTTCCTTGCGCTCCTTGGCGAACCACTGCTTGATCTTCGCCTTGGCGCGCGGGGAGGCGACGAACGACAGCCAGTCGCGGGACGGGCCCGCTCCCTCGGCCTTCGACGTGAAGATCTCGACGACCTCGCCGTTCTCGAGCTTGCGCTCCAGAGCGACGAGACGACCGTTGACGCGGGCGCCGATGCAGCGGTGACCGACCTCGGTGTGCACGGCGTAGGCGAAGTCGACCGGGCACGAACCCGTGGGCAACGTCTGCACGTCGCCCTTCGGCGTGAACACGAAGATCTCGCGCGCAGCCAGGTCCCAGCGCAGGCCCTCGAGGAACTCGCCGGGGTCCGCGGCTTCCCGCTGCCAGTCGAGGAGCTGGCGCATCCACGCCATCTCGTCGATCTCGACGGACTTGCCGTTGAGCGCGCCCTTGGTCTCCTTGTACCGCCAGTGCGCGGCGATGCCGTACTCGGCCCGCTGGTGCATCTCCTGCGTGCGGATCTGCACCTCGAGCGGCTTGCCGTCCGGCCCGATGACCGTCGTGTGCAGCGACTGGTAGACGCCGAACCGCGGCTGCGCGATGTAGTCCTTGAACCGTCCTGGCATCGGCTGCCAGGCCGCATGGACGACACCCATGGCCGCGTAGCAGTCACGCACCTCGTCGACCAGGATCCGCACACCCACCAGGTCGTGGATGTCGTCGAAGTCGCGACCGCGGACGATCATCTTCTGGTTGATCGAGTAGTAGTGCTTCGGCCTGCCCTCGACCTTCGCGACGATCCGCGCGGCCTCGAGCTGCGTGTTCATCTCCTGTACGACGGTGCGCAGGTACGTGTCGCGGCTTGGCGCCCGCTTCGCGACCAGGCGGACGATCTCGTCGTACTTCTTCGGCTGCAGGATCGCGAACGCGAGGTCCTCCAGCTCCCACTTCACGGTCGCCATGCCCAGGCGGTGGGCCAGCGGCGCGAGCACCTCGAGGGTCTCGCGGGCCTTGCGGGCCTGCTTCTCCGGCGGCAGGAACCGCATCGTGCGCATGTTGTGCAGCCGGTCGGCGAGCTTGATGACCAGGACCCGCGGGTCCTTCGCCATCGCGATGACCATCTTGCGGATGGTCTCCGCCTCGGCCGCGGCCCCCAGTTTGACCTTGTCGAGCTTCGTGACGCCGTCGACGAGACGGGCGACCTCCTCGCCGAAGTCGTCCTTCAGCTGCCCCAGTGAGTAGTCGGTGTCTTCCACGGTGTCGTGCAGCAGCGCGGCGACCAGCGTCGTCGTGTCCATGCCCAGCTCGGCGAGGATCGTCGCCACGGCGAGCGGGTGGGTGATGTACGGGTCGCCGGACTTGCGGCGCTGCGGGCGGTGCTTCTCCTCTGCCACGTCGTATGCGTGCTGCAGAAGCGCCAGATCGGCCTTGGGGTGGAGGTCACGGTGAACTGCGGCCAGCGGTTCCAGAACCTGCTTCACCGGGGCCGCTCGTTGGGCGGTGATGCGCCGCGCGAGGCGGGCGCGCACGCGCCTGGTTGCCGACGGTTGACCAACAACCGTCGCAGCGGGTTCGGTGTCTTGACTCAACCCCACGCTCCTCGGGTCTCGCGAGTACCGAGGATAACGCGTTTACGGTGACGAAACTTGCCATCGCGCGCTGAGCGGCGCAGCTCACACGGTGAACGCCGCCCGAACTTCCGCTGAGCCGATCAGGCGACACCTGCCACGAACGCCTGCCACGAGGCGATCGAGAAGGCGAGAACGTCACCTTCCGCAACCTTCGAATCACGCACGAGCACGTCGTGAGCGAGTGACACCTCAACGCACGCGCTGTCCCCCTGAGGGCCGCTGTAGGTGCTCTTACGCCAGCTCCGCTCGTGGAACATGAGGGTCCTTCCGCAGTCCGCTGACGTAGTTCGCCAGCAGGCTCCGAGATTGTCCCTCATCCAAAGAGAGCGCATCCAACCACTTGAAGAACACCCGGCTCTGCGCGATGGCCTTGCCATCGTGTGCGAAAACCCTCGCCAGATCGGTCTCGCTGTACGCCACCGGCACCAACTTCTCGAAGCTGAAAAGCATGCGTGCGGATCCCTGATGGCGGCCGGGCCGGCCGACATGGGCACGACCCGCAGGATGTGCGTGTTGAACAGCATCCGGAGGTACTGCTCTTCCATGATCCGGTCGTCGCCGACCTGAAGCTGGAGCGCCAGCTCGTGCACGTAGAAGAGGCATTCCGGCCGACGGCTCTGCCGCCTCAGGATTGCCTGGCGTTCCATGCGCCACTTCAGGAAGCCCGCGCCGGTCAGCGGCGAGAACTTCTCGCGGATTCGGCGTAGCTCGTCGCCCAGATCCCTGCTGTAGGCCGTGGAGGTGATCGCAGTCATGCGTCTGAACGGTAGGGATTGACCCTGCTCCACGAACCAGCTCGTTCGGGTGAAAACGGGAGCCTGGGACACTGGTCCGGTGAGGACATTGCTGTGGTGCGCGGTCATGAACATCGTGTGGTTGGGCATCATGGCGTTCTTCGCCCTGCAGGAGTTCGCCCACTTCGACGCGCGGGCGATCGCGGGCACGTCGGTGGCGTGGTTGTTCGCCACCGCGGCGAGCTGGATGCTGTTGCGCCGCTCGGTCAGGAAGCTGGCGCTGTGGGAGTTCGCGGTGGTGACGGCGCCGGCGTCGTTGGTGGCGCTGGTGCTCGTGACGACGGGCGCGTGGTTCGTCTCGCCTCCCCTGCCGAACCGTCCAGCTGCTTAGATGGAGGATCACCAAGGTCTGGGGGGACCGCATGGATCCGTCGTATCCGCAACAACCGGCGGTTCAGCCGCAGCAGGCTCCGCAGCGAACGCCGTTCTGGCACTGCGCGGTCGCGGCGGGCATCTGGTACGTCGCGATGATCGCCCGCTTCGGCTCCGAGGTGCTGAGCCAGCGGGCGCTGGAGATGGCGATCACCGGAGCGATCGGGTGGCTGCTCACCACGACCCTGATGTGGGGCTGCTCCGCCGGACGCGGAAGCCGGTCGCGCCGTGGCTGCTGGTAGTGATCGCGCTGCCGTTCGGCTGGGTGATCTTCAACCTGATCAGCACACTGGCCTTCGTGGTGCTGGCGTTCTTCGCGCTGTCACACGGCTAGCAGCGCGCTGACCTCACGGCCGGCCAGGCGGGAACGTCCGCCAAGAGCAACGATCTCCAACACGACGGACACACCGGTCACGATGCCGCCGGCGCGTTCGACCAGCGTGCAGGCCGCCTCGGCGGTGCCGCCGGTGGCCAGCACGTCGTCGACAACGACGACGCGCTGGCCGGGCACGATGGCGTCCGCGGGCAGCTCGAGCGACGTCGAGCCGTACTCCAGGTCGTAGGACTCGGAGTCGGCGACGACAGGGAGCTTGCCGGGCTTGCGCAGTGGCACGACGCCGTAGCGCCAGCCGTAACCGAGAGCAGCACCCAGGAGAAAGCCGCGCGACTCGATGGCGGCGATCACCTGGGTGCTGTCGTCGATCTTGTCCTGCAGGGCGTCGACCACGGCGCGCAGGGCGTCCGGGTCGGCGAGGACCGGCGTGAAGTCCCGGAAGACGACCCCTGGCTTGGGGAAGTCCGGGACCTCACGCATCAGTCCCAGTGCACGATCTAGCTTCAACGCTGACGCTTTCCGGTCGGGCGGCCGCGACGGGCGTCGGCGGCCTTGGCCGTGCGGGACGGCACCGACGCCGCGGCGGCGTAGGCCTCCTCCTTGCGGAGGTCGGAGGACAGCTGCTCGTCGTCCGCCGACTCGATGCCCTCGGCGACCTGTGCGCCCGTCGAGGTGGTCTTCGCGCGGCGGGTGGCCACGCGCTTGGCCTGCGCGATGTACTTCGGGTCGCGCATCTTCAGGTCCACCAGCACCGGCGTGGCGATGAAGATCGACGACAGTGCGCCGGTGAACATACCCACGAGCTGCACGAGCGCGAGGTCCTGCAGCGTGCCGACGCCCAGGATGCCGACGCCGACGACCAGCAGGCCGATGACCGGCAGCAGCGCGACCAGCGAGGTGTTGATCGAGCGCATCAGGGTCTGGTTCAGCGCCAGGTTGGCGGCCTCGCCGTAGGTGCGGCGGGTCAGGCCCAGCAGGCCTCGGGTGTTCTCCTTGACCTTGTCGAACACGACGACCGTGTCGTACAGGGAGAAGCCGAGGATGGTGAGCAGACCGATCACCGTCGCCGGCGTCACCTCGAAGCCGATGATCGAGTACACGCCCGCGGTGATGATGACGTCGTGGAAGACGGCGACGAGCGCGCCGGCGGCCATCCGCCACTCGAAGTAGAACACCAGGAACAGCGTCACCAGCGACGAAGAACCAGAACAGCGCCCACAGGGCCTTGCCGCTGATCTCACCGCCCCACGACGCGGAGACGGCGCTGTCGGAGATCGCGCCCTGGCCGCCGCGCGGGTTGGTGTCCTGTGCGAGGCCGGTCTTCAGCGTCGCGACCTCGTGATGGTCAGCGCGGGCGACTTGATCTGGATCGACGCGCTGTCACCGGTACCGACGGCCTGCACGGCGTTCGGCTTCTTGCCCGGCAGCGCCTTGGCGTAACGCTCCTCGACGTTGGCCGTCGAGATGGTCTGCCCGGAGGCCGACACCGACGGCAGCGAGATCTTCGTACCGCCCTTGAAGTCGATGCCCAGGTTGAAGCCGTTGAAGACCATCGAGCCGATGCAGACCAGCAGGATGATGCTGGACGATGTACCAGCGGATGCGCTTGCCGACGATGTCGAACGCGCCGTTGCCCGACATAGAGGCGGTGAACACGTTGCCCATGTCAGGCCTCCTTCACGGCAGCGGACTTGCCTGCGGTGTCGGCGCGGTGGCGGCACGCACCCTCGCGCAGGGCGCCGCCCAGGCCGGACAGCTTCGGGTTGGACAGGAACTTGGACTTCGACGCCATCGCCGACCAGCGGGTGCGTCACGAGGAACACGACCACGAGGTCGAGGACCGTGGACATGCCGAGGGTGAACGCGAAGCCCTTCACCTGGCCGACCGCGATCACGTACAGCACGGCGGCGGCGATGAAGCTGACCGCGTCGGCCGAAAGAATCGTGCGGCGGGAACGGACCCACGCGCGCGGCACGGCCGAGCGGAACGTGCGTCCCTCGCGCACCTCGTCTTTCAGTCGTTCGAAGAAGACGATGAACGAGTCCGCGGTGATACCGATCGCCACGATGAAACCGGCGATGCCGGCGAGGTCGAGGGTGAAGCCGATCCAGCGGCCGAGCAGCACCAGCACGCCGTAGACGATCACGCCGGACAGTGCCAGCGACAGGATCGTCATGATGCCGAGGAGGCGGTAGTAGAACATGCAGTAGACGAACACCAGCGCGAGGCCGATGCCGCCCGCGATCAGACCGGCCTTGAGCGACTGAAGGCCCAGCGTCGGCGAGATCGTCTGCGCCTCGGAGGCGTCGAACGACAGCGGCAGTGCGCCGTACTTCAGGGTGTTCGCGAGGTTCTGCGCCTCTTTCAGCGTGAACTTGCCGCTGATCTCGGTCGAACCGCCCTCGATGGCCGACTGGATGGTCGGCGCGGACATGACCTCACCGTCGAGGACGACGGCGACGGCCTGCTGCACGTTGGCCGCGGTGAACTTCGCCCACTTCGTGCCGCCCTCGGTCTTGAAGTCGAGGTTGACGACGTAGCCGGTGCCGTTCGGGTTGCTGTTCGCGGCGGCGTTGTTGATGTCCTCACCGGTCAGGCGGGAGTAGTTCGCGTAGTCGTCCGGCTTGACCGTGGTGTCGCCTGCGGCCGGGTTGACCGGGGCCAGCACGTACTTGAACTCGCCCTTCTCGTCACAGGTGACGAGCGGCTTGTCCAGGTCGTCGTTGCCGCGCAACGGGTCGGGCTGCGAGCAGTCGAGCATGAGCGCCGCCTGCGACAGGATCTGCTGGTCGGTGCTCTGCCGCAGCGCCTTGGCCTCCTGGATCTCCTTCGCGACCTTCGGGTCGACGTTGGAGGGGGCGGACGGCGTGCTCGGCGGGGTGCTCGCCGCGGTGGAACTCGGCGGCGGCGGCGTGCTCGACGGCTGCGCGGCCAGGTTCGGCGCGGGACGACCGGCCGGAGCATTGCTGCTCGACGGCGGGCTCGCGGTCTGGCTCGGCGGCGCGGTGTTCGAGCCGCTCGGCGGCGTGCTCGACGGCGGCGTGGACGACTGCGGCTGCTGCGGCATCGCGGCCGGGATCGGCTGGCCGACCACCTTGCGGAACGCGAGGCGAGCGGTCTGGCCGAGGCCCTTCGCGCCCTCACTGTCCGCGCCGGGCACGGTGATCGTCAGGTTGTTGCCGTCGCGCACGACCTCGGCACCGGAAACACCGAGACCGTTCACGCGCACCTCGATGAGGTCGCGAGCGCGGTTCAGCGCTTCCTCGCTAGGCTGCTGACCGTCTTCCTGACGCGCGGTCAGCGTGACGATCGTGCCGCCCTGGAGGTCGATTCCAAGCTTGGGTTTGGCCGAACCGTTCCCGGTCAAGAACACCAGGGCGTAAAGCGCGACCACGATGAGGACAAAACTCGCCAGATACTTCGCTGGGCGAATTTGCCCGGCCGGAGGTGCCACGATCCGTCCGTCTCCTAGAAGCTGATGGTTGTCGAAGCGCGCAGCGTAACGCGCGCCGCGTGAGCTGCGCGTCACTACCTGGAGTTGGCGCAGTTCACAGTTGCCAACTCCAGGAGTGCGAGCTTGAGCGAGCTTATGCGCTACTTCTTGGCGTTGTGGTCCAGGGGCTCGGCGATCTGGGCCGCGGACTCCGGAACCTCGGCCTCGTCGTCGTCGGCCTTCTCGATGGTCTCCTCGACCTCCGCGACCTTCTCGCGGATCGCGGCGCGCAGCCACCGGGTGACGACACCCTCGGAGATCTCGATGTCGATGGTGGTGTCGTGGCTCGCGTCCGCGACGGTGCCGTACAGGCCAGACGTCGTCATGACCTTGTCGCCGGGGGCGAGCGAGTTCTGCAGCTGCTGCTGCTCGGCCGCCGCGCGCTTCTGCTTGCGAGCGCTGAGGAACAGCGGCACGGCCAGCAGCACCAGCAACAACGGGAACATCAAAGACGAAAGGTTGCCCATCATTCTCCGATCAAGTGGACCTGCTGGAGCGCACGTCCGATATGTCCAGGTGCTTTCACCGATTGTGCCAGGTCACCACAGTTGATCACCGGCGGGCGGTTCCAAGCCCAGGTGTAGCCACGCGGCGGGCGTCGCCACTCGTCCACGCGGTGTCCTGGCCAGCATGCCAGCCCGCACCAAATACGGTTCGCACACCTCTTCCACGGTGGTCGGCTCCTCGCCGACCGCCACCGCGAGGGTGGATACCCCGACCGGGCCCCCGTTGAAGCTCTTGACCAGTGCGTGCAGCACCGCGCGGTCGAGTCGGTCCAGGCCGAGCTCGTCGACGTCGTAGACCTTCGAGCGCCTGTTTCGCGATGTCCTCGGTGACCCGGCCGTCGGCCCTGACCTCGGCGAAGTCGCGGACCCTTCGGAGCAGCCGGTTCGCGATGCGGGGCGTTCCCCGCTGTCGGCCGGCGATCTCCTTCGCGCCGTCGTACGTGCAGATCGACCCCGAGGATCTTTGCGCTGCGTTTCACGATGAGGTCGAGGTCGTCCGACGCCGTAGAACTCCATGTGCGCCGGTGAAGCCGAAGCGGTCGCGCAGCGGGCCGGTGAGCGAGCCGGACCTGGTCGTGGCTCCGACCAGCGTGAACGGGGCGATGTCGAGAGGGATGCTGGTCGCGCCGGGGCCCTTGCCGACGACCACGTCGACGCGGAAGTCCTCCATCGCGAGGTAGAGCATCTCCTCGGCGGGCCGCGCCATCCGGTGGATCTCGTCGATGAACAGGACGTCGCCTTCGACCAGGTTGGACAGCATCGCCGCGAGGTCGCCCGCGCGTTCGAGTGCCGGGCCGCTGGTGATGCGGATGGTGCTGTCGAGCTCCTTGGCGATGATCATCGCGAGACTCGTCTTGCCGAGGCCGGGAGGGCCGCTGAAGCAGGACGTGGTCCGGAGGCCGTCCCTCGGCGCATGGCGCCGTGCAGCACCAGTTCGAGCTGCTCTCTCACTCGATGCTGGCCGACGAACTCGTGCAGGTCGGCGAGGCCGCAGTGACTTTCGATGTCCCGCTCGGCCCGGCGCGGCGAAGGGGCCTGAGCTCGTCGCTCCTCGGTCATCTTGCGCCCCAGCGTGGCGAGCGACCGGCGCAGGACGGCGGCCGTGGACTGCTCGCGGGTTGTCGGCGAGGACGGTGTCGACGGGTGGCCTCCGCGGACTTGGCCGGGAAGCCGAGGCCGAGCAGCGCCTCCCACGACGTGGTCACGCGTCTGGCTGTGCTGCGCCGGGGTGGCGGCGCTCGGCAGGGTGCCGACCTTGTCGCGGAGCTCGATGATGAGACGTTCCGCGCCCTTCTTGCCGATGCCGGGCACCTGCGTGAGGGACGGTGATGTTGCCTTCGGCGAGCGCGTGGCGGAGCTTGTCCGGCTCCAGCACCGCCAGCGTCGCCAGCGCGAGCCGCGGGCCGATGCCGCTGACCGTCTGGAGCAGGCCGAACAGCTCGCGGGCCTCGGCGTCGGGGAACCCGAAGAGGGTGAGGCTGTCCTCGCGGACCACCAGCGTGGTGGCGAGCGTCGCCTCCTCACCGCGCCGGAGGGTGGCGAGCGTGGTGGGCGTGGCCTGGACGGCGAACCCGACACCGCCCACCTCGACGACGGCGTGGTCGAGGCCGACGTGCTGCACCTGGCCGCGCAGTGACGAGATCACCTGGTTCCTCCGGAGTTCACGTGCTTCGACAGTAGAGAGTGCGGAGGGCCGGGCCGCCGAGGGTGCACGCTCGCGCAGGCGTCCCCTCGCGAAGGGGACCCCTTGTTTTCATTCTTCCAGCCGACACCGACAATTTCGGCGCGCACTGAAACCACCGCGCCCAGCACCCCACCCTGGTTCTTGATGAAAGCTCCCCTCATCAAGAACAGAGGGCGGACCGGGCGAGCCGTCACGGCGTGCTCCGGCGGGCGGCCTCGGCCAGCCGGGCCTCCATCGCCTCACCGTATCGGCGTGAGCGCGATCACCTGCAGGCGCAGGCATCTGAGGCTGCGGCAAGCGTGCATGGCGCGCACACAGGCCACCCCGAGAGACTCGACCGCGAGATGAGTACGAAGACCACCGCCCTGCCCCCGTCCGAAGCGACCCGACACCACCGACGACGCGCCCCAAGCGGCGCGTTTCCTCTGTCCGCCACCCAGCTGGTCGCGAGCGCGCTCGCCGCGATCACCGCCACGGTCGCCGCGAGCTATCTCGGCGTCAGCGGCACGGTGATCGGCGCGGCCGTCGCGAGCGTCATGACCGTCATCGGCAACGCGGTCTACAGCCACTCGCTCCGCCGACCGGCAACCGGGTGCGCGACGCCGTGCTCCCGCGCGGCGCCCGTTGCCCGCCGCGCCGACGACGCGCCGCCGCCGGCGCGCCGCGCCGCGCGACCGGCGCCGCAGCCCGGTGCTGGCAGGTGCTCGCCGCCGGTGCGTCGGTGTTTTCGCCGCGTCCTGATCGTCGTCACCGGCATCGAACTCGTCGCCGGCCGGCCGATCAGCGACCTCGTCCGCGGCGACAGCGGGTCCGGCACGACGTTGTGGTCGACGGCGCACCGGCGCGCAGCAGACCACGACGCCGACGCCGACCACCACGGTCACCGTCACGCCGCCGTGGTCGTCGCCACGCCCACCGTCACCCTGACCGCCGCCGCCGGTCACCGAGACGGTGACGCCGACGACCGTCACCGTCGCGACCCGCCCCGACCCGACGCCCCGCGACAGCGCCACGCGGCGCGGCACCGACGCTCGCCATCCGCTCCGGCCGCTGACCGCTCCCTTACGCTGACGGCCTGTGCGGCATCGTCGGATACGTCGGTCCGCGGCCAGTGCTCTCGACGTCGTGGTCGAGGGGCTGCGCCGCCTCGAGTACCGCGGCTACGACTCCGCCGGCGTCGCGGTCATCTCGGCCGGACGCCGACCTGCAGGTCGCCAAGAAGGCCGGCCGGATCGAGAACCTGGACAAGGAACTCGCCACCCGCACGATCACCGGCACCACCGGGATGGGGCACACCCGGTGGGCCACGCACGGCGCGCCGAACGACCGCAACGCCCACCCGCACACCGACGCGAGCGGCCGGATCGCCGTCGTCCACAACGGCATCATCGAGAACTTCGCGGACGCTCCGCGCCGAGCTGGAGAGCGCCGGCGTCGAGTTCGCCAGCGAGACCGACACCGAGGCCGTCGCGCACCTCGTGGCCGGCGTGCTCGAGCGCGACGGCGGCTCCTCGCCGACGCCGTGCGGGCGGTCTGCCGCCGGCTGGCGGGCGCGTTCACGCTCGTCCTGCTCGACACCGAGCAGCCCGACGTCGTCGTCGCGGCGCGGCGCAACTCCCCGCTGGTGCTCGGCATCGGCGACGGCGAGACGTTCCTCGGCAGCGACGTCGCCGCGTTCATCGAGTTCACCCGCGACGCGGTCGAGCTCGGCCAGAACCAGGTCGTCGAGATCCGCCGCGACGGCTACACGATCACCGACTTCGACGGCAACCCGGTCGAGGGCCGGCCGTTCCACATCGACTGGGACCTCGCCGCCGCCGAGAAGGGCGGCTACCACTACTTCATGCTCAAGGAGATCCAGGAGCAGCCGGCGGCGGTGCGCGACACGCTTCGCGGCCACCTCGTCGACGGCGACATCGTCCTGGACGAGCAGCGGCTCGACCGTCCAGCAGCTGCGCGACGTCGACAAGGTCTTCATCGTCGCGTGCGGCACGGCCTACCACGCCGGGCTGATCGGCAAGCAGGCCATCGAGCACTGGACGCGGGTGCCGGTCGAGGTCGAGATGGCCTCGGAGTTCCGCTACCGCGACCCCGTGCTCGACCGGCAGACGCTCGTCGTCGCGATCAGCCAGTCCGGCGAGACCGCGGACACCCTCGAAGCGGTCCGGCACGCGCCGGCAGCAGCGCGCGAGCGTGCTCGCGATCTGCAACACCAACGGCGCGCAGATCCCGCGCGAGTCCGACGCGGTGCTCTACACGCACGCCGGCCGGAGATCGGCGTCGCGTCGACGAAGACGTTCCTCGCGCAGATCGCGGCGGTCGAGCTCGTCGGCCTCGCGATCGCGCAGGCCCGCGGCACGAAGTGGGGCGACGAGGTCGTGCGCGAATTCGAGCAACCTGTCGCGCGATGCCCGACGCGATCGAGAAGATGCTCGGCATGCTCGAGCCGGTCCGCGCGCTCGCCCGCGAGATCGCGCAGCGAAGGCGGTGCTGTTCCTCGGCCGGCACGTCGGCTATCCGGTCGCGCTCGAGGGCGCGCTCAAGCTCAAGGAACTCGCCTACATGCACGCCGAGGGGTTTCCGGCCGGCGAGCTCAAGCACGGCCCGATCGCGCTCATCGAGGACGGCCTGCCGGTCGTCGTCGTCATGCCCTCGCCGACCGGACGTGCCGCTGCTGCACCAGAAGATGCTGTCCAACGTCGCCGAGATCAAGGCCCGCGGCGCCCGCACGATCGTGATCAGCGAGGCCGGCGACCTCGAGGCCGCCGTACACGCCGAGCACTTCATCGAGGTGCCGGCCGTGCCGACCCTGCTCTCGCCGCTCGTCCAGACCGTGCCGCTGCAGGTGCTCGCCGCCGAGATCGCGCAGGCCCGCGGCTACGACATCGACAAGCCGCGCAACCTGGCGAAGGCCGTCACCGTCGAGTGACGTTGCGGCGGATGGTCGAGGCGTCCTCGCCGGCCGCCGACGTGGGTCATCGGGTCGCCGGCGCCGAGGTCGCTGACCCCGGCCGTCTCGAGCGCGCCGATCGCGATCGTCCGGCGCACGGCGGAGAAGGTGAGGACGTGCGCGAGCACGCCGCCCAGGGAGAACGTCTGCGGCGGCTGGCACGTCGCGTCGACGAACGTGTCGTCCGCCCGGCCGTCGCGCACCGGCTCGACGACCGTCTCGGCGAAGCGCGGCGCGGCCGGTCGAGACGCTCGCGCAGCGAGGCGGGGTCGCCGGCCCGGACGGGATCGTGGTGCCGCCCTCGACGCGCGGTCACCCACATCTCCAGCTGCCGGACCAGCCGGTCGGCCTCGGTGCGCAGCGTCGGCTCCTCGTCGATGCCCTCGACCGACATCTCGATCGGCCGGTCGAGGGTGTCGTCGAGCTGCGCCAGCCGGTCGACGATCTCGCCGGTCAGCCAGACGTGGTGGTCGTACATGCGGGTCAGGACGTCCATCGTGGTGCTCCTCTGTTCGGCGGGCAGCCGCAGGCCGCCCAGCGGGTGGAAATGGATGCCGTTCGGGCACGGCAGGTCGTGGCGCCGTGCGCCCGAGCGGCGGTACGCACTCGGCGTGCTGCCGTAGCCCGGCGAACGCGCGGGTGAACGCGTCCGGTGAGCTGTAGCCGGCGGCGAGCGCAACGTCGATCACGTTGTCCGCTCCGTCGCGAGCTGGTGCGCGGCCCGCTCCAGCAGCAACCGCCGGCGGAAGGCCGGGCGGCTCACCGAGCGCGGCCCGCACCAGCCGGTCGAAGTGGTACCGGGACAGGTACGCGCGCGCCGCGAGCTCGGCCCGGCAAGCTCCGGCTCGGCGAGGCTCGCCTCGACGATGTCGAGGACCTCGTGCAGCCACCGGTGTCGGTCACGTCTCGATCGTGGCAGCGCGACCCGCCCTTCCGTCCCGACAGTTGTTGCGGTGTCCCCTCGGTAGGCTCCTCCGTGAACCGTGACCGAGTCCGTCGACGTGTTGATCGTCGGCGCCGGGCCGGTGGGCCTGTTCGGCGCCTACTACGCGGGCGTGCGGTTGCTGTCGACCGCGGTGCTCGACTCGCTCGAGGAGGCCGGCGGCCAGATCACCGCGATGTACCCGGAGAAGGCGATCTTCGACGTCGCCGGCTTCCCGGCCATCAAGGGACGCGACCTGGTCGACCAGCTGGTCGCGCAGGCCGCGCCGTTCAAGCCCGCCTACCTGCTCGGCCACCAGGCCGTCGGCCTGGAGCGCGGTGACGGCGGTTTCGCGGTGACCACCTCGACCGGGCACCGCATCGAGTGCCGCGCGATCGTGATCACCGGCGGCATCGGCACGTTCACCCCGCGGCCGCTGCCCACCGGCGGCGACTACCTCGGCCGCGGGCTGGTGCACTTCGTCCCCGACCCGACCGCGTACGAGGGGCAGGACATCGTCGTGGTCGGCGGCGGCGACTCCGCGCTCGACTGGGCCCTCATGCTCGAGCCGATCGGCAAATCGGTGGCCGTCGTGCACCGCCGCGACGAGTTCCGCGCGCACCAGCACTCGGTCGAACTGCTCAGGCGTCGTCCGTCCGCATCATCACCGAGGCGCAGGTGTCGGGCGTGCGCGGCGACCCGGACGTCACCGAGGTCGACGTCAACGTCAAGGGGCAGGACGAGCCGACGCTGGCCTGCGACAAGCTGATCGCCGCGCTCGGCTTCACCGCCAACCTGGGCCCGCTGATGGAGTGGGGCCTCGACATCCAGAAGCGCCAGATCATGGTCGACACGAAGGGCGCGACGTCGGTGCCGGGCATCTACGCGGCCGGCGACATCGTCGACTACGACGGCAAGGTCAAGCTGATCGCCACCGGCTTCGGCGAGGTCGCCACCGCGGTCAACAACGCGTTCGCCTATCTCAACCCGGGCAAGTCCGCGTTCCCCGGGCACCTGTCCGACTACGCGCCCCGCGGGAGGCGGCCGCCACCTCGTCCCACAGCGTGACGATCGTCGGCGTCGGGATCGACGTGGTGCCGATCGAGCGGTTCGCGTCGGTGCTGCCCGGACGCCGTCGCATGAAGGCACGGCTGTTCACCCCCGGCGAGCTGGTCACGCAGCCGGCGAGCCGCGCTCCGCCGAGTCGCTCGCCGCGCGCTTTGCCGCGAAGGAGGCGCTCGCGAAGGCGCTCGGCGCGGGCGGCGGGATGCTCTGGACCGACGCGGAAGTGCTCGTCGACGACGCCGGCGCCGTCCCTCGGGTCGCGGGACGGTGCCGGCCGCGCCGACTCGCTCGGCGTCGCCAGCTGGCACGTGTCCCTCTCGCACGACGGCGGGATCGCCGCGGCCACCGTGATCGCCGAGCGCAGGGGGACGATGACCGGGGTCTACACCGTCGCCGAGGTGCGCGCCGCCGAGGAAGCGCTGATGGCCAGGCTGCCGGCCGGCGCATTGATGGCCCGCGCGGCGTACGCGCTGTCGGTCGAGTGCGCGCGTGCTCGGGAACGTATACGGCGCGCGGGTCGTGCTGCTGGTCGGCGCGGGCAACAACGGCGGGGACGCGCTGTACGCCGGCGCCGACCTCGCCCGGCGCGGAGCGCACGTCGCCGCCTTGCTCTCGCGCCGGACAAGGCGCACGGGCGGTCTCGGCGTTGCGCGACGCCGGCGGACGTGGCCGGCGAACCGGCGAACGTCGATGCGACCTGGTCGTCGACGGCATCGTCGGCATCGGCGGTCACGGCGGCCTCCGCGATGCCGCCATCGCGTGGCTGCGGCGGCGCGGAACGCGTGCACGGTCGCCGTCGACGTGCCGTCCGGGCTGGACGCCGACACCGGCGCCGGCCGGCGAGCACTCCGTACACGCCGACATCACCGTCACCTTCGGCGCGCTGAAGGCCGGCCTGCTCGTCGGCGCGGCGCGGAGCACGCCGGCGAGGTGCGGCTGGTCGACATCGGCCTCGGCATCTGCCCGCGCCGCGCACGCACGTGCTGGAGGCCGCCGACGTGCGCGGCTCCTGCCGTCGCCGGACGCGGCGAGTGGACAAGTACACCCGCGGCGTCGTCGGCATCGTCGCCGGTTCGGCCGTCTACCCGGGCGCCGGCGTGCTGACGCACCGGCTCGGCGATCAACGGCGGGGCCGGCATGGTGCGTTACGCGGGGCGGCCGCCGACGCGGTCCGCGCGCGCTACCCGGAGGTCGTCGTGCACGCGACGGCCGGCCGCACGAGGCCGCGCGTGCAGGCCTGGGCGATCGGCCCGGGATCGGCACCGACGCCGCGGCCCGCGACCTGCTCGCGGACGTGCTGGCGACGGACGTCCCGGTGATCGTCGACGCCGACGGATGACCCTGCTCGGCGATCGACCGGAACTGCTGCGGGGCCGGCGCGCGCCGACCGTCGCTCACCCCGCACGACCGCGAGTTCGCCCGCATCGCCGGGCGCCTCCGCCGACCGGCTCGGCTGCCGCCCGCCGCCGCGGCCGAGCTCGGCGCCACCGTCCTGCTCAAGGGCAACGCCACCGTCGTCGCCGCACCCGACGGGTCGGCGTGGATCAATCCGACCGGCACCCCGTGGCTCGCGACCGCCGGCAGCGGCGACGTGCTGCGGGCTGATCGGCTCGCTGCTCGCGGCGGGCTCTCGACCCGCCGGCCGCCGCGGCCGGCGCGTACGTGCACGGCGTCGCCGGCCAGCTCGCCGCCACCGCGGACCGCCGACTGCGGAGGACGTGCTGCACGAACTGCGCGGCGGCCTACGCTCCGTGGCTGCCGGACGATGAACGGCCCCTGAGGGCGCTGCTCTGGTCCACCGCCGCCCATCCGGGTTAGAAAGGCGAGCGTCGGCACCGCTCACTGATGCAGCAACGGGATGGGGTCCTCTGCGGCATGCATCCTGGTTGAGCGGTGCCGACAACCGCGACGGTACTCGTCATCACCGT
>CAVYAD010000069.1:0-14421 GCA_963766275.1 uncultured Actinomycetota bacterium | reverse complement strand
CCGGTGGCCTCGTCCGCGAGCAGCCGTGCCCACCGGCGCACCGAGGTGCCCACCGGATCGAGTTCGCCGCTCTCGAACGCCTGCCGCAGGTCCGGCAGCAGGATCCGCCACGAGACACCGTCCACCGCGAGGTGATGCACGACGATCAGCAGGCGGTCAGGTGCGAACCGGACGAACCGGACCAGCCGCCCCTTCCGCGGATCCAGCTCGGAGACGGCCTGTCGCGCGTCGGCGGTGAAGTCTCCGCCGAGGCGCACGCAGTCCCGCGCGGACACCGCGCCGGGCGCGGAGACCTCCAGCGACCAGGACGACGACAGCCGCATCCGCAGCGCATCGTGCTTGTCCAGCACCAGCTGCACTGCCGCGACCAGGTCGTCCTCGGTCATCCCGGCCGGAACCCGGACGACGACCGACTGGTGCAGCCGCTCCACGTCGCCGCCACGTTCCCGCAGCCACATCGTCATCGGCAGGTCGCCCACCCTGCCGACCCCGACGTCCGGCACCGACCCGTTCTCCACCACGGCCGGCGCGGCGGCGCGCGCCAGCCCGCCGATCGTCGGGTGCCGGAACACCTCGCGCACGCCCGCGATCTCCAGACCGGCCCGCTTCGCCCGGCTCACCACCTGCAACGCGGTGATGCTGTCCCCGCCGAGGTCGAAGAAGTCGTCGTCGACGCCCAGCGTGCCGACACCCAGGATCTCGCTGAAGACCTGCGCGAGGATCAGCTCGTGCGGCGTGGCGGGCGGGCGGCCGGCGCCACCGGAGACCTCGGGTGCGGGCAGCGCGATGCGGTCGAGCTTTCCGTTGGGCGTCAACGGAATGGTGTCCACGACGACGACCGCGGTGGGCACCATGTAGTCCGGCAGGCGCTGAGCCACCCGCTCCCGCAGCGTGGCCGGCCGCACGACCTGGCCGATCGCGGGCACGACGTACCCGACTAGCCTCCCGTCCCGCACGATCACGACGGACCGCGCGACCGTCCGGTCCTCGGCCAGCGCCGCCGCGACCTCACCGGGTTCGATGCGGAAGCCACGCACCTTCACCTGCTCGTCGCCTCGTCCGATGAACTCCAGCCGGCCGTCGGAGGTCCACCGGACGAGGTCGCCGGTGCGATACATCCTGCCCCCGTACGGGCAGGCGACGAACCGGTCGGCCGTCAGCCCCGGCCGGTTCAGGTAGCCGCGGGCAAGACCGTTGCCCGCGACGTACAGCTCACCGACCACGCCGGCCGGGACCGGGCGCAGCGTGTCGCCCAGCACGAAGACCCTGGTGTTGGCTATAGGCCTGCCGATCGGTGGCACACCGGACGAGAGCGGCTCGCTCATCGTCGCGCAGACGGTGGTCTCCGTGGGGCCGTAGGCGTTGATCATCCGGCGTCCGCGCGACCACACCCCGGCCAGCTCGGCGGAGCACGCCTCACCAGCCACCACAACGGTTTCCACACCCTGGAGCTGCGCCGTGGCAAGACCGGCGAGCACCACCGGTGGCACCGTCACGTGGGTGACGCCGTGCCTCTGCACGACACCGGCCAGCTCGTCGCCGAGCAGCTTGCGGTCCGACAGCACGAGTGCGGCACCGGACAACAACGCCATGCAGACCTCGGAGAACGTGGCGTCGAAGCTCGGCGAGGTGAACTGCAGCACCCGGCTGTCCGGTCGCACGGCGAACCGTTCGATCTGGGACACGGCCAGGCCGGGTGCGCCCGCGTGCGACACGACAACGCCCTTGGGGACGCCGGTCGAGCCGGACGTGTAGATCACATACGCCGGATGCTCCGGCCGCACCGCCACCACGGGATCGGTGGCCGGGCCGGTCAGGTCGGGAACGTCGTGCAGCACCACCTGTGGCGCGGCGTCCGCCAGCATGAACGCGATGCGGTCGGCAGGGTAGTCCGGGTCGATCGGCAAGTAGGCGCCACCGGCCTTGAGCACACCGAGCATCGCGACCACCATCGCGATGGACCTCGGCATGGTCAGCGCCACCAGGCTCTCCGGCCCCACACCGAGACCGATCAGGTGGTGCGCCAGCTGGTTCGCCCGCGCGTTGAGCTCCCCATAGGACAGTGCATCGTCCTCGAAGACCACCGCGGTGTTGCCGGGGGTCCGTGCGACCTGGGCGGCGAACATGTCGACGACCGTGCCGGCCGGACCTCGCGCGCGGTGTCGTTCCACCGCACCAGGATCCGCTCACCCTCGGCGGGCGCGAGCAGGTCGACGTCACGCAGCGCCTGGTCCGGGTTCGCGGCGAACGCCTCCAGCAGCAGGACGATCCGCCCGGCGACGGCCTCGACCTGGTCGGCGCTGAAGACGTCGGCGCGGTACCCCAGCCGTACCAACAACTGTGTCCCGGCGCGGGCCGACATGCTGAGCGGGTAGTGCGAGGTGTCCCACGGCGTGCGGTCCGCGATGTGCAGTCCCTCGACCGAGCTCTCGAAGGCACTGTGGTCGACCGGGTACCGCTCGATCCCGGCGAGCGTGTCGAACAGCTGGCCGACTCCGGTCAGCGCCTGGATCTCGGACAGGTCGAGGTGCTGGTGCTCGGTGAGTGCGGCCTGTTGGTCCTGCAGGTCGGCCAGCAGGCGGCCGAGCGAGCGTGCCGGGTCCAACTCCATCCGCACCGGCACGGTGTTGACGCACAGGCCGACCATCCGCTCACTGCCTGCCAGGTCGGGCGAGCGCACCGCGACCGGGCTGCCGAAGACCACGTCGCGGTTGCCGGTGAGCTGGCCGAGCACGATGCCCCAGACTCCCTGCACCACGGTGTTGAGGGTGAGGCCGTGCCTCCGCGCGCGGGTGGTGACGTGCTCACTGAGCTCCTCGGTCAGCAGGACGGACGTCGCGACCGGCAGGTCCTGGCCGTTGCCGAAACCCGTTGCGGAGACACGGGTCGGGTGGTCGAGACCGGCGAGCAGATCGGACCACGCGGCGCGGGCGGCCGTCCGGTCCTGACCCTGTGACCAGGCGAGGTAGTCGCGGTAGGGCGCGACCGCCGGCAGGTCACGCGGATCGCCTTCCGAGGTGTAGAGCGCGAACAGTTCGGCCATGAGGATGGGCATCGACCAGCCGTCGAGCAGGATGTGATGGCTGGTGAACAACAACCGGTGCCGGTCAGTGGCGGTCTTGACCAGCGTGAAGCGCAGCATCGGGCCTGCCACGTCGAACCGGATGGCGTGGTCGGTCTCCATGATCTCGTCCAGCGAGCCGTCACCGAGGTCGATCTCGTGCCACGGCACGTCGATCCGGTCCGGCACCACCTGGACCGGGGCGTCGAGCCCCTCGTGCCGAAACCCGGCGGCGAGATGCGGGTATCGGCGGATCACCGCGTTCGCCGCGGTGCGCAGCACGTCCGGGCGCAGTGGTCCGGTGATGTCGAACATCACCTGGATGATGTAGGCGTCGGACGCGTCGGTCTTGCTCATCGCGTGGAAGAACAGGCCCTGTTGCAACGGGGTGAGCGGCAGGATCTCGGCGGCGTCCAGCTGGTCGGCGTGCCCGTGCGCGACGAGTCCGCGCAGCGCTGCGAACCACAGGTCCGCCAGCTCCTGGACCTCGTCGTCGGCGAACAGGGTGTCGGGGAACGACCAGCGCGCGGTCAGCTCCGGGCCGTCGGGCCGGTCGTGCGCGGTGGCGTCCAGCGTGATCGCGTTGGTCAGCGGCATCGCCGCGTCGCCGAAGCCGTCGACCGAGACGTCGTCGGACGTGCGTGCCCAGTCCTCGTCGCCGGGCGCGGCGAACCGGCCAAGGTAGTTGAACAGCACCTGAGGTTCGCCGAACTCGGCCAGCACCGGCCGGGTGTCCGGGTTGAGGTGACGCAGGATGCCGAAGCCGAGCCCGTTGTCCGGGATGGCCCGCAGCTGGTCCTTGACGCTCCGCACCGCATCGGCGAGTGCCGGCGCGCCGGACACGACGTCGTCCCAGCCGACCGGGCCGGGGTCGATCCGGACCGGGTAGAGGTTGGTGAACCAGCCGACCGTGGGGTGAGGTCGATCGCGCCGTCGGCCTCGCGGCCGTGTCCGTCCATCTCGACCAGCACCGCGCTGCCCGCGCCACCGCGTTGCTCGCGCCACCGGGCGACAGCCAGCGCGAAACCGGTCATCAGCACGTCGTTGACCCGGACGCCGAACAGTGCGGGCAACCGGGTCAGGATCGGTTTGGCCACCTCGGTGGGCAGGGTCACCTCGACCGCTCGCAGTGTCGCGGTGGTGTCGATGTCCGGGTCGAGCGGCCGCGCGGTGAGCAACGGGTCCGGTGCGGCCAGCATCCCGGTCCACAACGACAGCTCGGTACGCCGCACGGGGCTGTCCGCCTGTTCGTGCAGCAGCTGTGCCCAGCGTCGCCAGGACGTGCCGACCGGGTCGAGCTGCGCCGACTCGTAGGCCTGGCGCAGGTCGTCGAGCAGGATCCGCCAGGACACACCGTCGACGACGAGGTGGTGCAGCACGATCAGCAACCGGCCGGGCAGCTCTCCCGCGTCGAACCACACGAACCGGGCCATCACACCGGTCCACGGGTTCAGCTCCGCGACCGCGATGCGCTTCTCCCGCTCCACCCGCTCGTCGGTCGGTTCGGCCTCGCTGACCCGACGCAAACACCCTTGCGCCGCAACGGAACCTGCCGGAGCGACCTCCACCGACCAGTCGCGCGACAACCGCATTCGCAGGGCGTCGTGGTGGTCGAGCACCCGCTGCGCCGCGGCCACCAGGTCGTGCTCGGTCATGCCCGCCGGGACGCGCACGACGGTCGAGTGGTGGAAGCTCTCCACCGTGCCGCCGCGGTCACGCAGCCACCGGATGATCGGCATCGGCGGCACCGAACCGGTGCCGACGTCGGCGACACCGTCCTCGGTGGACGCCGCACTGTCGCTGACGGTCCCGGCCAGGCCGGCGACCGTGGGGTGGCGGAAGACGTCGCGCACCACGAGGTGCAGCCCGGCCTTGCGGGCCCGGCTCACCACCTGCGCGGCGCTGATGCTGTCGCCGCCCACGTCGAAGAAGCTGTCGTCGAGCCCGACCTCGGCCAGGCCGAGCACCTCGGCGAACACTCCGGCCAGCACCTGCTCGCGCGCGGTCCGCGGCGCACGACGGCCGGCCGCGGTGTACTCGGGGGCCGGCAATGCCGCGCAGTCGAGCTTTCCGTTGGGGTTCGACGGAAGCGCAGGCAGCACGACCACGGCCGCTGGCACCATGTATTCGGGCAGTGTCTGCGCCACGCCCGCGCGCAGTGCGACCGGGTCCGGCATGCAGCCATCGGCGGGCACGACGTAGCCGACCAGCCTGCGGTCGCCCGGCCGGTCCTCCCGTGCGACGACCACCGCCTGGCGCACCGCGGGGTCCGCGGCCAGCACCGCGGCGATCTCCCCCGGTTCGATCCGGAACCCGCGGATCTTCACCTGGTCGTCGGCCCGGCCGAGGTACTCCAGCTCGCCGTCGTCGTTGTACCGCACCACATCGCCGGTGCGGTACATCCGGCCCGGCCGGAACGGGTTCGCGACGAACCGTTGCGCCGTCAGCCCCGGCCGGTCCAGGTAACCGCGGGCCAGGCCGTCGCCGGAGACGTAGAGCTCGCCACTCGTCGCGGGCCGCAGCTCGGCGTCGAGCACGTGCAGATGCGTCCCGCACACCGCGTGCCCGATCGGCACGGCCGCACCGCCGAAGTCCGCGCGGCACGTCCACAACGTGGCGTCCACCGTCGTCTCGGTAGGGCCGTACGAGTTGAACATCCGAGTGGTGGCCGCCCATCGCCGCATGAGGTCCGGCGGGCACGCCTCACCGGCGACGATCAGCGTGACGCCATCCGGGAAGGCGAACCCGCCGGGCAGCGACGTCAGCGCGCTCGGCGGCAGGGTCAGGTGGGTGATCTCGTACCGCGTGACGAACTCGGCGAGCGGGCCGCCCAGGCGTTCCACGCTCGGCACGATCACCAGCGTCGCCCCGGAGAGCAACGCCATCGTCCACTCCCACACCGAGGTGTCGAAGCTCATCGACGCGAACTGCAGCACGCGGTCGCCCGGCCCGAGGCCGAACGCGCCGACCGTCGTCTCCACCAGGCTCGGGATCCCGGTGTGGGACACCAGAACACCCTTCGGCCTGCCGGTGGAGCCCGACGTGTAGATCACGTAGGCCGGGTTGTCGTGGCGGGCTCGCCGCGGCGGGTTGGTCACCGGATACCCGTCCGCGGCAACGTCGTCCTCGGTCAGCACGCGGCGCGGTTTGGCATCGGACAGCATCAGCGCGACGCGATCCTCGGGGTACTCCGGGTCGACGGCGAGGTACGCCGCGCCCGCCTTCACGACGGCGAGCTGCGCGACGAGCATCCACGCGGTGCGCGGCAACGACAGCGCCACGAGGTCCTCGGGCCCCACGCCGTCGCCGATCAGCTTGTGCGCGAGCTGGTTCGCGCGCGAGTTGAGCTCGGCGTACGAGAGCACCACGTCATCGGAGACAACTGCGGTGGCGTGCGGATTCTCCGCCACGCGCCCTTCGAAGAGCTCGGGCAGCGTGCGGGATGAATCAGAACGATCAAACACCGGAGCCTCCGTTCCAGGAATGCTCAATTACTGTAGAAGTCGATCACCGACTGGTGTACGACGGTCTTTCCACCGGAAAGTAATCGCGTCTCGATTACCACGACATTGCGACGTTCAAGTTCTCGGCGGACACGTCGCCGATACTCTTCGGACGACCCGGAAAGTATCCGAATCCTCGGTGGAGGCGTCATGCTCAGGAACGTCGTCGTCGTAGGCGGAGGTACCGCTGGGTGGATGACAGCGTCGTATCTGCGGGCCGCGTTCGGGGACCAGATCTCGCTGACCTTGGTCGAATCCGAAAAGATGTCCGACCATCGGAGTCGGCGAGGCGACGTTCTCACGGTTCGGCATTTCTTCGACTACCTGGGCCTCGACGAGCAGGAGTGGATGCCCGCCTGCGGCGGCTCCTACAAGCTCGCCATCCGGTTCGAGAACTGGCGGGCCAGGGGACACCACTTCTACCACCCGTTCGAGCGACTGCGGGTGGTCGACGGCTTCCCGCTCACCGACTGGTGGCTGCACACCAGGAAACAGGGCAGGTTCGACAACGACTGCTTCCTGATCGCGTCGCTGTGCGACAACTTCCGCTCACCGCGCCACCTCGACGGCACCCTGTTCGAGCAGGACTTCCAGGAGAACGACGAGAAGCCGCTGTACCGGACGACCCTCTCCGAACAGGGCACCCAGTTCCCCTACGCGTACCACTTCGACGCCACGCAGCTGGCCGGCTTCCTCACCGAAGTACGGCACCGACCGCGGCGTGCGGCACGTGCTCGACGACGTGGTCGACGTGGCGCTCGACGAGCGCGGCTGGATCAGCCACGTCGTCACCAAGCAACACGGCGAGCTGCACGGCGACCTGTTCGTCGACTGCACCGGCTTCCGCGGCATGCTGATCAACCAGGCACTGGGCGAGGAGTTCCTGTCCTATCAGGACACGCTGCCCAACGACCGCGCGGTGGCGCTGCGCGTACCGGCCGGTGAGACCGCGGACCTTCGTCCCTGCACCACCGCGACGGCACAGGACGCGGGCTGGATCTGGACGATCCCGTTGTTCGGCCGGGTCGGCACCGGCTACGTCTACGCGAGCGACTACTGCACGCCCGACGAGGCCGAGACCGCACTGCGCAAGCACGTCGGACCGGCCGCCGACGACCTGGAGGCCAACCACATCCGGATGCGGATCGGCCGTTCCCGCAACTCGTGGGTGAAGAACTGCGTCGCGGTCGGCCTCTCCAGCGGCTTCGTCGAGCCACTGGAGTCCACCGGCATCTTCTTCATCCAGAACGCGGTCGAGCAGCTGGTCAAGCACTTCCCGGCGAACGGGTGGGACGACGGTCTGCGCCGGTCCTACAACCGGCAGATCGCGAACGTGATGGACGGCGTGCGCGAGTTCCTGGTGCTGCACTACTACGCCGCCGCGCGTGAGGACAACCAGTACTGGCGGGACGCCAAGACGCGCCCGCTGCCCGACGGTCTCGCCGAGCGCCTGGAGCATGTGGCGAGCCGGGCCTGCCCGACGGTGTAGATCGATCTTCCCGTACTACCACGGCTTCGAGCCGTACTCGTACAGCGCGATGATCCTGGGTCTCGGCGGGTTCGACCTGCAGGCGGCGCCCGCGCTGCGGCTCTTCGACGACACCGCGGCACGCAAGGAGTTCCAGCAACTCAGCGACCAGGCCCCGGTACCTGGTCGACCGGCTCCCCAGTCAGCGGGAGTACCTCGCCGGCCTGCACGAGGCGACGCGATGACCACGGTAGAAGTCGACCTCGGAACGTCGTTCCGCTCGCTGATGGCGACCTTCCCCACCGGAGTCGCCGTCGTCACCGCGTTCCAGGACGGGCTGCCGCGCGGCATGACCTGTTCCTCGGTGTGCAGCGTGAGCGTCGCACCGCCCACGCTTCTCGTGTGCATCCGCGAGTCGAGCCCCACACTGCGATCCATGCGTCTCAGCGGCGCGTTCGCGGTGAACCTCCTGCACCACCACGCACGCCGGACGGCCGAGCTGTTCGCTTCCGGTGACGCGGAGCGGTTCTCCCGCGTGCAGTGGAACCCCGGCACCAGTGGCCCGCACCTGGCCGCGGACGCGCACGCCGTGGCGGACTGCCGGATCAGGCAGACGTCACTGGTCGGCGACCACGTGGTGGTGTTCGGGGAAGTCGAGAAGGTGACCATGCACCAGGGCCGCCACGTGCCGCTGCTCTACGGCATGCGCCGCTTCAACTCGTGGCCCGCCCACTGACCAGCTCGCTGCCCGTTGGTGTCGTCAAGGGCACCCTCTCTGCATCCAGCCCAGCGAGGGTGCCCTTGACGACACCGACTCCCGTCTTCGCCTCAGCCGGGCTCGATGACCACGTCGAGGCGGTCAAACCCGTGCAGGAAGTTGGACCGCTTCCGCCGGATCTCGCCCGCCAGCTCGAACGACTGCACGAGCGGCAGCATGAGCTCCAGCACGCACTGGATCTCCATTCGCGCCAGCTTCGCGCCCACGCAGAAATGCGGCCCGCCGCCGAAGCCGAGGTGCGGTTTCGGGTTCGGCCATCGTTCCAGGACGAACCGCTCGGGTTCGACGTAGATCGTCTCGTCGTAGTCGCACGACGGCAGCCACACGACGACCCGGTCGCCGATGCGGATCTCCGCATCGCCGACCGTGATGTCCTCGGTCGCGGTACGCATGACGTGCATCGGCGGTGAGGTCCAGCGCAGGGTCTCGTCGACCGCCGCGTCGACGAGGTCCGGGTCCTTGCGGAGCTGCTGCCAGGCGTCGGGGTAGCGGGTGAAGGCGAGGATTGCGCCGGCCACGGCGTGCGGGGTCGTCTCCAGGCCGCCGTTCATCAGGCCGTCGCAGTTGAAGAGGATCTCCTCCTCACTGAGCTTCTCGCCGTTGACCTCGGCGTGCGCCATCGTGGAGACAATGTCGTTGCCTGGATGGGTGCGCCGATGTTCGAGCAGCTCCCCGAAGTACGAGAAGATCTCGGAGTGCGCCTCGACCCGCGCCACCATGCCGCTGCGGCTGTCGTCACTGTCGTTGAACGCCGCGTCGGTGAGCCTGCTGAGCCGGTTCCAGTCGCTCTTCGGCACACCCATCAGCTGGCAGAGGATCCAGCTGGGGATCTTCGCCGCCAGCTCCTGCACCGCGTCGAACGGGGTGCCGCGGGCGATCAGGCGGTCGAGGTGGGCACGCAGCTTGGTCTCCAGGTCGGGCCGCATGTCGGCGACCGCCTGTGTGGTGAACCACGACGCCTGGACGCCGCGCAGCCTGCGGTGGTTCTTGCCGTCGGCGACGACCAGCATCTTGCCGGCCGCCCGTTTCACCGCGACCTCGCTGCCGCCCAGCCGCATGCCCGACTCGGAGCTGAAGACCTTCGGCTGCTTGAGCACCTGCATGCCCAGCTCGTATCCGGTGATCGACCAGAACTCGCCTGCCGAGGCCGATGAGGCCCACGCGATGGGGTGCGTCGCGCGCGCCTCCCGCCAGACCTCGAAGTGCTGTTCGGTGGTGTAGAACTCCGGTGCGGCGAGATCGATACCGGGTCCCCCTGCTGTCCATGCTGGTGTCCGAGTCACCAGAACATTCACCCACATCGACGCCGAATATGAGGGCTGCCGCTTTTCCACGGCGCTTCCACTACGAGGTAATTAATGAGAGTTGTGGTAGCCGGGCCCGGCGATGGCTGGGTTACAGTCGCAGCCGATTGAATACACGAGGGAGCGGTTGATGGCGACTGTCGACACCCTTTCCGAAAAGCCACCGTCAGCGGTCGACGGCGGCGCGGAGCTGATCGACTGGCTGCGAGCCAACAGGGAACGCAATGCGGTCAGCTACAGCGAGGAGTTCGGGCTCTACCACGTTTTCCGGTACGCCGAGGTCAGGGAGGTGCTGTCGGATCCGGTGACCTATTCGTCCGACATGATCACCGGACTGATTCCTGACGAGATGCAGAAACAGGTCGGCCTTTTCTTCGAGCACCATCTCGGAAAGAAGGACCCGGCGTCGCATCGCATCATGCGCGGCCTGTTCAACCAGGCGTTCACCCCGCGCATGGTCGCCCAGCTGGAGAACCGGGTCGCCGAGATGACGACCGAACTGCTCGACGACGCGGGAACCGGCGAGGTCGACGTCGTCGTCAAGCTCAGCTACCGGCTACCGGTCACGATCATCGCCGAGATCCTGGGCATCCCGCCTGCCGACGAGAACACGTTCATGCGCTGGGCCGATGCCCTGCTCGCGGTCACGGGCCAGGAGGAGGGCTTTCCCGAGGACCACGTGCCGACGGTCGCCGACGCGTTGAGCCATCCGCTGCGCGAGATCCAGGACTATCTGATCGGCCACTGCCAGGACCTGCGCGACAGGCCGGGCGACGACCTGATCAGCCGCCTCGGCCAGTCCGAGATGGAAGGGCAGCGGCTATCCAACGACGAGGTCACCGCACTCGCGATGAACCTGCTGGTGTCCGGGTACTTCACGGCGACGATGCTGCTCGGCAACTGCATGCTGTTCCTGGCGCAGAACCAGGACGTCCAGGCGCGGCTGCGGGCCGAGCCGCACCGGCTGCCCCCGGTGATCGACGAGATTCTGCGTCTGCGCCCGTCGCTGACGCGCAACCCGCGCCGGATCATGGCGGACACCGAACTCGGTGGTGTGCGGCTGAAGAAAGGCGCTCCGCTCGTCGTGTGGATGGCGGCGGCCAACCGCGACCCGCTGGTGTTCGACGACCCGGACGCGTTCAACCCGGACCGCGACCCGAACCCGCACCTGTCGTTCGGGCACGGCAGCCGCTTCTGTCTCGGCGCCAACCTGGCGCGGCTGGAGGCGAAGGTCGCGTTGGAGCAGCTGTTCAGCCGGTACCGGCCGTTGACGATGGATCCGGGAAGCGCCCAGTTCCACGACAACGCCGACACCTTCGGGTTGCGCAGTCTCAAGCTCAATCTCGAGAAGCTCTGAGGGAGTTGGCCCATGTCCATCACCGATCTTCCGGTCCAGCCGCCCTCGGGACCCGAGCAGGTCGCGTGGCTGCGGGAGAACATGGCCGCCGCGTCCGTCAGCCACGTCGAGGAACTGCGGCTGTGGAACGTCTTCACCCACGCCGAGGCCAAGCAGGTGCTGTCCGACACGGCGACGTTCTCGTCCGACCTGCTGTCGGTCCAGATGCCAGAGCACCTGCGCAAGAAGCTCGGCCTGATCGCCGAGCACAACCTGGCACGCAAGGACCCGCCGGAGCACCGCGAGGCACGCCGCCTGTTCCAGCAGGCGTTCACGCCGCGCATGGTGACGCGGCTGGCGCCGCGCATCCGTGAGATGACCGACGAATTGCTCGACGAGGCAGGGACCGGCAGCGTCGACATCGTCGACAAGCTCACGTACCCGTTGCCCATCACCGTGATCGCCGAACTTCTCGGCATCCCGACCTCCGACCGGGACACGTTCCGGTGGTGGGTCGACACGATGATCGGGGCCAGCGAGTCCGACGAGGAGTTCGCCGCGTCGCCAGAGGCCATGGAAGCCGCCATCGACAAGATGACCGGCACGGTCAAGAAGGTCGAGGCGTACCTGCTCGACGTGTGTCATCAGCGCCGGGGGGAACCGCGGGACGACCTGATCAGCCGGATGACCACTGCCGAGGTCGACGGGCAGAAGCTCTCCGACGACGAGGTCGTCGGCCTGGCGGGCATGATGTTGGTGGCGGCGGCCTCTCGCGTCGACCATGCTGCTGGGCAACTGCCTGCTGTTCCTGGCGGAGAACCAGGACGTGCAGGCCGAGCTGCGGGCCGACCGGGACGCCATCGGTCCCGCGATCGAGGAGATCCTGCGGATGAGCCCGTCCGTGACCCGCATGCCGCAATCGCGACGAGCGAGGTCGAGCTCGGCGGCAAGACCGTGCCCGAGGGCTCGATCCTCATGGTCTGGGCCGCCTGGGCCAACCGCGATCCACTGGTGTTCGACGACCCGGACAGCTTCGTGCTGCACCGCGATCCCAACCCACACCTGGGTTTCGGCCACAGCATCCACTTCTGCCTCGGCGCGTCGCTGGCCCGCCTGACGACCAAGATCGCGCTCGAAGCGGTGTTCGAGCGGCACGCCACGATGACCACGGCGCCGGACGTCGTGCTGTTCCACGACAACCCGAACATGGTCGGTCTCAAGCAGCTCGTGGTGAACCTGCCCGCCTGACTCCCTCCGGCAATGAGGTGACGTATGGAGACCTGGCTGCTGTGCCAGGACGACCTGGAACGCATCCTCACGGTCATCGGCCGTGACGCGTTGATGCGCAGGATGATCGACCGGATGGCCGACGGCCTGGCCGCGCTCGGCCGCGGTGAGCGCGAGAACTCCCCCGCCCGCACGGGTTTCACCCGCGGCGGCGACGTCCCGGGGGTCATCGAACTGATGCCCCACCGGGTCGCCGGATCGAGTGTGACGGTCAAGACCATCGCCTACAGCCCGCAGAACCCGTCGCAGCACCGGATGCCCACCATCCTGGGCACGATCTGCCGGATCGACGACGCCACCGGCAGGCTCCTGGCACTGGCCGACGGCGTGCTGCTCACGGCCGTGCGCACCGGCGCCGCGTCCGCGGTGGCCACCCGCCTGCTCGCCGCGCCGGCGTCGTCCCGGCTGGGGATCATCGGCGCCGGTGCGCAGTCCGTGACCCAGACACACGCGCTGAGCCAGGTGCTGCCACTGGAATCGGTGCTCGTGCACGACATCGACCCGCGTGCCGCGGCGAGCTTCGCGGTGCGCATCGCGTTCACCGGCCTCCCGGTGGAGATCGCCGGACCGGAACGGATCCTCGCCGAGAGCGACGTCATCTGCACCGCGACGTCCGTCCCGGTCGGTGGCGGTCCGGTGCTGCCCGACGGCGACCACGTGCCGCACCTGCACATCAACTCGCTCGGCGCCGACGAGGTCGGCAAGACCGAGCTGCCGAAAAGCCTGCTGCAGCGGGCTTTCGTGTGCCCGGACCACCGGGCACAGGCCGAGTGCGAGGGCGAGTCGCAGCAGCTGCCGCCCGACCAGATCGGCCCGACGCTCGACCATCTGTGTGCAAACCCCGCGGAAGCATTGGCACGCCGGGGAAGTCTCACCGTCTTCGACTCCACCGGGTTCGCCTTCGAGGACCACATCGCACTCGACGTGTTCCTCTCCGCCGCCGAGGAGCTCGGACTCGGCACCAAGGTACCGATCGAGCACCACCCGGAGAACGTCCTGGACCCCCTACTCGGTCCGCACCGTCAAAGCCCGCGTCTGACGTCGGAAAGAGAGGGTATCCGCAGGGCCGGCACCCTCTCTTTCCTGCTCGCGGCCCGGTTGATCAGGCTGAGCAGCGGACCGGTCACCACGGTCGTGACGACGGCGACGACGACCAACTGCGAGTAGGTGCTCTGCGTGATCAACCCGCTGCGCAGCCCGATGTCCAGCGCCACCAACTGCATGAGGCCGCGGGCGTTCATCAGCACGCCGACCCGCAACGCGTCGACCCACCGCTCCCCCGTCAGCCGGGTGGCGACGGAGCCGGCGACCAGCTTGGCGACCATGGCGACGACCAGGAAGAGTACCGTCACACCAAGTCCCTCAGGATCGGTGAGCACGCGCAGGTCGACGTTGAGTCCGGTGTAGACGAAGTAGAACGGCAGCAGCAACGTGACGCTGAACTGCTTGATGGTGTCCGTGATCGCCTGGCCCGCCCAGCACGCCGGGAACGCGAGCCCCACCGCGAAGGCGCCGATGACCAGGTGCAGTCCGAGCATCTCCGTGGTCGCCGCGGCGCAGCACACCAGCACGGCGGCCACCGACAGCGCCATCGGTGTACGGCCGGGGCACCGGGCCATCAGCAAGCCGAGCAGTGGCCGGACCACCAGCACCAGCACCAGCACGAAGACCCCGAGGCCGACCA
>CAVYAD010000068.1:0-157150 GCA_963766275.1 uncultured Actinomycetota bacterium | reverse complement strand
GAGCCGCTGATGTTCCTCATCGAGGAAGATCTGCCGGTGCTGCCGCCGGGGACGCTCATCGTCGACGTGTCCTGCGACCGGGGAATGGGCTTCGACTGGGCGCGCCCGACCACGTTCACCGAGCCGTCGTTCATGGTGGGCGACCACGTCCACTACTACGGGGTGGACCACAGCCCGTCCTACCTGTGGAACTCCGCGACCTGGGAGATCAGCGAAGCGCTGCTCCCGCACCTGCACACCGTTCTCACCGGCGCCTGGGACGACAGCGACATCATCCGGCGGGCCATCGAGATTCGCGCCGGCGTCATCGAGAACCCAGCCATCCTCTCGTTCCAACATCGTTCATCGGAGTACCCGCATGCCTATGTCTGAGTCCACCGTGGTGGCCGACCACCCCGACACCAGCGGCGTCTGCGTCGCATGTCCGCACCCGTCGAGCGAGCACGACCCGATCAGCGCTCGCTTCTGCACCGCGACCGTCGCCGGCGCCCTGCCCCGAGGCTGTATCTGCCCGCGTTACCGACCGGAAAGCAACCAGGCGACGTCGCGGACCAGCGCGTGCCGCCAGCCTCTCGGTCGTGCCCGGCGGGCGACCGGTTGACCCGCACGGTCGCACCCGCCTGGGCGGTAGCTTTTCCACGGCCTCGCAGTGCCGGTGCATCGCCGGTTCGTGCTCGCCGACGTCGAAAGCGACCCGCAGACCGGACAGATCAGGGTGAGTCCGCAGCCGCTCCGCGGTGTCACCACCGGCCGGTCCGTCCAGCGGGCCGTCCTCCGGCAGATCCGGCCCACCAGAACGACCCTGACTGGCAGGCCACCCGTGACACCAGGTCGGGGAAGTCCAGCGCGGCCTGGAACGCGCTGAGCCCGCCGAGACTCTGGCCCGCGACCACGAACCGGCGGGCGTCCACGCCGTTCTCCGCGAGCAACGGCAGCAGCTCGTCGCGGATCGCCTGCCACAGCGCGGAAGAGCTGTACTCGGCGTCACGATCCCGTGGCGTGGGCAGGAAAACCAGGGTGGCGGCGGGCATCTCGCCGTTCTTCACCGCCGACTCGAACGCGGCCACGGCCGGGTGCACGTACATCCAGTCGTCGCCGTCGAGCAGCACACGACCGGCTCGCCGCCCTTGTGCACCCGCACTGTCTTGCGCCCCAACGCACCGTTCCAGCGCATGCGCAGCGTGGGCACGTCCAGCACCTCGTCCGGCCCGACGACCGGCCAGTGCGGCTGCGGTTCCAGGTCCGGGGTGGCGAAGATCGACCGGTTCGGTCCGGCGCCGGCCGGGTTGAGCGGGTCGGCGTGCTCCCCCTCGTCGCCGTCGAAGAAGTGGTAGGTCACGCGAAGCCGCGCGGGCATCTCGACCTCGGCGTACCAGAAGTCGGTTCTGCCGGGGCGCAACGCGACCGGGTCCAGCGAGCTCTCGAACCGCACCGTGGCCGGAGAGCCACGCCAGAGGAACAGTGTCCTCCAGCGTCCGGTAGCCGAGATCGACACGGGCCCGGACAGATCGCTCCCAGAACGACGCGGGCTCGCCGGAGCTCCGAACTCGCCGAAGTTCATCGGGCCACCGCCAGCTGGTAGCCGGAGTCGCGGCCGAGCAGTTCGCGGTGCGTGCCTTCGCCGGTGACCGCGCCGGTCGAGCACGATCACCCGGTCGGCCACGTCGAGCAGCGCCGGGCTGCTGGTGATCACGATTGTCGTGCGGCCGCTGCGCAACGCCGTGATGTTGCGGGCGATGAGCTGTTCGGTCACCGCGTCGACGGCCGTGGTCGGGTCGTGCAGCACCAGGATCTCCGGGTCCGCGGCCAGCGCGCGGGCCAGCGACAACCGCTGGCGCTGCCGCCGGAGAGGTTCGCGCCGCGGTCGCGGACGGCGTAGTCGAGGCCGTCGGAGTGCAGCGCCACGACGTCGGTCAGCATCGCGGCGCCGACGGCTTCTGCACCAGTTGCTGGTGCCGGACGGATCGACGTTGTCGCGCAACGTTCCCGCGAACACCTCGTGGTGCGAAGGGTTCACCAGCAGGTGCGTGCGCACGCTCTCGATCGTCAGCGACGCGATCTCCCGCTTGCCACCCGGACGACACCCGCGTACGTGGCGGGCGGCACCTCGACCGAAAGCAGCGACGCCAGTTCGGCCGCGGCCTGGGGCTGGTAGGCGGCGATCGCCACGAACTCGCCGGGCCGCACCGAGAACGTCAAGCCCCGCAACGTTCCGTGCGTGACCGCCCGATCTCGAGGCCGCTTCGACGGTCCGGGCACTTCGACACCGGGCGTCATCCGCGCGGGTGCGGCCAGGATCAGCGCCATCCGTTCGGCGGAGGCCCGCGCGATCATCACGTACTTGGGCATCTCCGAGAACAGCTTCAGCGGCTCGATCAGGAACTGCGCCAGCCCGACCACCATCACCAGCTGGCCCACGGAGATCTCCCCTGGAACGTCAGCACGCCCGCCCACAACGTCACCGCCGCGGCCAGCAACGAGTTCAGCGCCAACGCGGGACCTGCGTAGACGCCGTTGACCCGCGCCACGACGATCGACTGCTTCTTGGCCTCGGTGCTCACCCGGCGATAGGCCTGGAAAGCCGCGTAGCTGCCGCCGAAACCGTGCAACGGCCGCAGGCCCGCGATCAGGTCGGACACCTTCGCGCCGGCCCGCGCGACCTTCGCCTGCTGCGTCTGCGTGCTCGCCCCGATCCGCCGCGACATCACGCTCAGCACGCTCAGAATCGCCGCGGTACCGACGAACACCAGCACGCCGAGCGGCACGCTGATCACCGCCAGCACCACGCCCGTGATCACCACCGACACCAGCGAGCTGACCAGCAGCGGCACCACCTCGATGATGTCCGCGGTCTGGTCGGCGTCCTCGGTGGCGATGGTGAGGACCTCGCCGGACTTGAGGTCGACGTCGCGCGCCACCGGCTGCAGGCCGTGGTCCGCGACCGCGACCCGCCATCGATGCGCTTCGGTCGTGTTCGCCTTCTGCAGGATGCGCATGCCGAACCGCCACGAGTACGACACCGTGGCCATCACGAGCCCGAGCGCCAGCAACGCCAGCCCAGCGAACTGAGCTGCCGCCGCGCAGCGCGAACTCGACGATCACGCCGAGCAGGATCGGCACGGCGGTCTCAGCGGCCTGGTAGCACCCCATCAGCAGGGTGCCAGAGGCCATGGCGCCGCCGTTGCGGCGGAGTGCGACCCGCAGGATGTCCCGGCCGGTCCGTACTTCAGTGTTCGTCAACGTGGCGCGCAATCGCTTCGGGGGTGGACAGGGCCAGGAGGTCGCGGATCGTGACGACCGGGCCGAACTCGCGGCGGAGCAGGCCGATGAGCCGGACCGCGAGCATCGAGTGCCCGCCCAGGTCCGTGAAACCGCTCGCCATGCCCACCTCGTCCTCGTCGAGGTCGAGCGCCTCGGCGAACATCTCCCTGACCACGGCTCGGTTTCGGTCAGCTCCCGGGCTTCCTGTTGGACCAGGGTGCCGAGCGGACGTGCTTCGGGCAAGGCCGAGGTGTCCGCCTTGCCGTTGACCGTCAACGGGATCGCGTCCACCTCGGCGAAGTGCGACGGCCGCAGGTAGTCCGGCATCCCGGCACCGACCTCCGCCGCGATCGACGGGATGTCCGCACCTTCTGCCAGCACGAGGTAGGCCGCGAGCCGGTACGCGCCGTCGACCTGGGGGTCCGCCTGCGCGACGGCCGCGACGAACCGGACGCCCGGATGCGCGGCGAACCGCGCCTCGACCCCGCCCAGCTCCACGCGGTGCCCGCGGATCTTGACCTGCTTGTCGGTGCGGCCAAGGTAGAGCAGGTTCCCGTCGGGCCGCCTGATCACCAGGTCGCCCGTCCGGTACATCCGCTCACCCGGCACCCACGGACACGCCACGAACCGTTCGCGGACTGTCCTGGCTGGCCGAGGTAACCGCGCGCGATGCCCACGCCCGACACGTAAAGCTCGCCGCAACCCCGTCCGGCACGTGCCGCAACCACGGGTCGAGCACGTACACCTCGGTGTTGTCGATCGCCACGCCCACCACCGGGTCGACGCAGTCGAACGTGCCGACGCCCAGCGTGTTGATCGTGTACTCCGTTGGCCCGTAAGGTTGTAGCCGATCGTGCCGGGAGTGTCGGCGAGCTGCTGCCACAGCGTCGGCGTCACGGCCTCGCCGCCCAGCAGCACCAGCGCCGGCTTGTGCTCGGGGCCGCCCAGCAGACCCTCGGCCACCAGCTGCTGCGCGTAGGTCGGCGTCACGTTGATGACGTCGATCTCGTGCTCCAGGCAGTACTCGACCAGCCCGGTCGCGTCGCGGCGCAGCTCCTCGTCGCAGATGTGCACCTCTGGCCGTCGGCGAGCCAGAGCAGCTCCTCCCACGACATGTCGAACGCGAACGACACGGTGTGCGCGATCCGGAACATCCGGTGCCCGTGCTCGGCCAGCACCGGTTCGAAGATCCGCCGCTGGTGGTTGACCAGCATGTTCGTCAGGCCCGCGTACTCGGTGACCACACCCTTGGGCTTGCCGGTCGAACCGGAGGTGTAATCGTGTAGGCCGCGTGCTTGAGCCGGTTCGGGTCGCCGGCCGCGAACGTGATCACCGTTTCGGCGTCCGGCCACGGCTCGTCGAGCCGGAACACCTCGCCCCGGATCCGCGGCGCCACCGCGCTGGTCGTGATGATCAACGACGGCTGCGCGTCGTCGATGATCGCGGCGATCCGCTCGTCCGGGTGGTCCAGCTCCAACGGCACGTACGCCGCCCCACACCGCAGGATCCCGAACAGCGCGACGACCCAGTCCAACGAGCGCGGCACCGCGATGGCCACCGAGGTCTCGACGCCGATGCCCTTGTCGGACAACACCCCCGCGAGGTGCCGGCTGCGGTCCCTGAGTCCGCGAACGTCATCGTCTTGCCGTGCGCGACCAACGCGATCCGGTCCGGGTTGCGGTCCGCCGCGGTGTCGAACAGGTCGACGACGGTCTGGTCGCCGAAGTCGTTGGCGGGGTTGAGTTCCGGCTGCGGCCCGGTGCCCCGGATCGCGCCGAGCGGGCCAACCGTGCCGCCAGATCTCGAGCACGCGAGGTAGTCGTCGAACAACCGTTGGGCCAGCGCGGTCTCGGTGACCTCCGGCGGTACTCCAGCTTGACCGTGAGCTGCTTGCCCGGCGTCACCACCCACGTGAACGGGTAGTGCGTCGAGTCCTCGGACTCGTGGTCGATGATCCCGTTCGCCTTGTTCAGCTCGTCGAACGTGCTGTCGTCCAGGAAGTTCTGCAGCACGAACAGGTTGTCGAAGAGCTGGTCGTGCCCGCTCGCGCGCTGGATCTCGCCGAGCCCGACGTGCTCGTGCTCCATCGCGTCGACCCGAGACGCCTGCACGTTCGCGAGGAACGTCGCCGCCGTCTCGTGCGGCTGCGCTTTGACTCGCATCGGCACGGTGTTCAGCAGCACGCCGACGATCTCCGTCGTGCCTTCTTCCTCACGACCGGACACCGTCACGCCGAACGCCGCGTCGCCACGGCCGGTCTCGCTGCCGAGCAACAGCCCGAGCGCGCCCGTGACGACCGAGTTCAGCGTCACGCCGTGCCTGCGCGCGGCCTCCTTGACGCGGTCGGAGTCTTCCTGGTCGAGCGTCCGTACGATCTTGGTCGGCAGTGCGTCCGAAGTGGACGATCTCCGAGCAGGGTCGGACCGGGCAGCTCCGCCGAGGTACCGGGCCCAGAACCGGTCCGCGGCCTGGGCGTCCTTTGCGTGCAGGGCACGCGTGTAGCTCTCGAAGCTCGGCGTCGCGGGGGAGGAGTCGACCGGCTCACCGGCGAGGATCGCCTGGTACGCCCCGAACAGGTCGCGCAACACGATCTCACGCGACCAGCCGTCCCACAGCAGCAGGTGGTAGCTGAACAGCAACGTGTCCCGGCCCTCCGGCAGCCGCAGCACGGTGAGCCGCACCAGCGGCGGCTCGCTCAGGTCGAAGCCCGTGCCACGGTCCTCGATCCGCAGCGCGTCGACGGCTTCCTGGTTCAGCACGTCGAACGTGCGGACCTGACCTGCCCGCCGGACGACAACACCTGGACCGGCGCGCCGTCCTCGTCCTCGAAGCCCGCGCCGACGACCGGATGCCTGGCGATCACGTGCGCCATCGCCTTGGCCAGCGCGTCGGTGTCGAGGCGCCGGTCGAACGTGAAGTAGCTCTGCGCGACGTAATGCCCGGCCTCGCCCGCCAGCTCCGCCTGGAAGTACAGGCCACGCTGCAACGGCGAGCACCGGCGCGGTCCGGCGCGCGGTCACCGAGGCGTCCGCGATCCGTTCCAGCGCGAGCAGCCACCGTGCCGCGATCTCGTCGGACACGTCCTCGGCCAACGCGAACGTCGCCCGCAGACTGCCGGTCGTCGTGTCGACCCAGGAGTTGACCTCGACCGCGTACGGGCTCGGCTGTGTTGTCGGTGTCGATGTGTAGCGCCTGGGCCTCGCTGCCCCGGCCGAGGTAGTTGAACAGCACCTGCGGCCTGGGAAGCGCCGCCAGCACCGGCGCGGTCTGCGGGTTGAGGTAGCGCAGCTGGCCGTAGCTGACGTGCGCTGCTCGTCCGGCTGTCGTCGACGAGCTCGCGCGCGGCCGTCGACCGGGTCGGTGTGCGGGCTGAGCTTCACCGGCGCGATGGAGGTGAACCAGCCGACCGTGCGGGTGTAGTCGTGGTGTTCCAGCACCGGCACCCGGCCGTGGCGCTCCAGCTCGATCACCAGATCCGTCGGCGTGCCCTGGATCTCGGTCAACGCCGTCCTGCAGCGCACCGCACAGCAGTTCGGTCAGGCCGAGGCCGAGTGCGGTCGGGGCGGTGTGGACGACGCGGTCGGTGATGTCGGCCGAGAGGTTCACGGTGACCTCGCGGAGGTCGCCGATCTGCGGCGTGAGGACCGGGGCGTCCAGTGCCTCGATCCACCTACGCAGGTCACCGCTGGATTGAGCGTCCAGGGTGAGGTCGTCCGCATACGTGGCGAACGAGGTGGTCGGAGGCGCCAGATCCTCGCCGCGCATGGCGGCGGCGATGTCGTCGAGCAGGATCATCCAGGAGACGGCGTCGACGGCCAGGTGGTGCACCACGACGACCAGCGTCCGGGTGGCTTCGAGCCACGTGAACGCGACCATCGCCCCGGCTTCGGGGTCGAGTCTGGAGGCCGCTTCGTTGGCCGCCGCCTGCGGGTCGTCGGTGTCCGCGACAACGACCCTGCGGGCAGCCTCGTTCGCGACGATCTGAGCATCGCCGGAATTGTCAGACCTCGCTGAGACAATGGGAGTGGGGGCTTCGGCCTCCCCCGGAGGGGGCGAGACGGGATCGATTCCGAACGTCCAGACCCCGTGCGTGACCGTCAACCGCGTCCGCAGGGCCGCGTGCGCCTCGACCACGGCGTTCGCAGCGCGTTGTGCCTCAGCCAGGCTGGCGCACTCCACCTGCCGGGCCTGTGCGAATCGATTCAGCTCCCCGCCCAGCTCCCGCTGCCGCAACATGATCGGCGTGGCCACGATCGGCCCGTCCGCCCGCTCCTGAAGTGCACGCGGGGAGCTTTCGTTCGCTAGGCGCGCACGGGAGGGCCCCGCGTGCGTCGAAAGGGCGCGGGGGGTTTTGTGCAGGAAGAGGTCACGCGGAGTGAGCGTCAGACCGAGGGCTCGGGCGCGGTTGACGACGCCGATGGCGATGATGCTGTCGCCGCCGGCCATGAAGAAGTCGGTGTCGGCGTCGACGGCGGTGCCGGGCAGCGCGGCCGAGAAAATGCCGATCAGCGACGTGAGTGCCGGGGTGTCGGTGACGGCGACGGGGGCGTCGTCCTGGCGGGCGCGCTCCTCCAGTGCCGTGCGGTCCAGCTTGCCGTTGACCGTGAGAGGAAGAGCGTCGAGCAGGAGAACCCGCTGCGGCACCATGTGCACCGGCAACTTCGCGCCCAGTACAGCGGTAATCGAAGCGGACGGCGTGCCGACGACGTGAGCGATCAGGTGGTCGGCGGTGTCCGCCACCGTGACGGCGACGTCGACGACACCGGCGATCTCACGGATCGCCGACTCGACCTCGCCGAGCTCGATCCGGAAACCCTTGAGCTGCACCTGGTTGTCGGCGCGGCCGACGAACTCCAGTTCGCCGTCGAGGTTGCGGCGGGCGAGGTCGCCCGAGTTGTACATCCGAGAGCCGTCGCCCGCGAACGGGTCGGCCACGAACCGGCTCGAGGTCAGGTCCGGCCGCTGGTGGTAGCCGAGCGCCAGCTGTGAACCCGCCACGTAGATCGCGCCGACCTGGCCCGGCGCGACCGGGAACAACCGATCATCGAGCAGGTAGGTGCGCAGGCCGGGGATCGGGCCACCGATGGGGCTGACCTCGCGGCCGGACGCGAAGTCGAGGTCGTCGAGGACGCGATGCGTGACGTGGACAGTGGTCTCGGTGATGCCGTACATGTTGACCAGCTGGGGCCGGTCGCAGCCGTACCGCTCGACCCAGCCGCGCATCCGCGACAGGTCGAGTGCCTCGCCGCCGAAGATGACGCGCCGCAACGCGGGCAGCGGCGAGCTGAGGCGGTCCGCCTCGATGAACTGGTAGAACGCCGACGGCGTCTGGTTCAGCACGGTGACGCCGCGCTGCCGGACGAGCCGGTGGAAGTCGACCGGAGAGCGGGTCAGGCCGTGGTCGGGGACCAGCAGCTCGCCGCCGTGCGCCAGCGCGCCCCACAACTCCCACACCGCGAAGTCGAACGAGTACGAGTGGAACTGGGTCCACACGTCGTCCGGGCCGAAGTTCATGTCCGGCTGGGTGTTCGCGAGCAGCGAGACCACGCTGGCGTGCGAGACGACGACGCCCTTGGGCTTGCCGGTCGAGCCGGACGTGTAGATCACGTATGCCGGGTGGTTCGAGGAGAAGGCCGGAAGCTCGGCATCACCGGGCACCGAGTCGCCGTAGACGAGCACGCGCGCCGTGACACCGGCGTTCGAGAGCAGCCGTTCGAAGCGCTCCTGGTGTTCCCGCTCCACCAGCACGACCTGGGGTGCGGAGTCGGCGAGGATGTATTCGAGGCGCTCGTCCGGGTAGGCGATGTCCAGCGGCACGTACGCGCCACCGGCCGACACGATCGCGACCAGCGCGGTCACCTGCTGCAGCGAGCGCGGGATCGCGACGGCGACCCGCTGGTGTGGCCCGACACCCGCGTTGACGAGTGACTGAGCCAAGCGGGTCTTGGTGTCGGCCAGCACCCCGTAGGACAGGCTCTCGGAGCTGCCGTCGAGGTGGCACATGGTCACGGCGCGAGCCGAAGGATCACGCCCCGCCGCAACGTCGAACAGCTGCGCCAGCGTGACCGGTTCGACCGAAGCGGCAGCGCGGGACGAGGTGAGCGCCGGCGTCGGGACGGTTCCACCGGCCAGCAACGAGTCCAGGGTGTCCACAAAGGCCTGGAGGATCGTGCGGGCACCGGCCTCGCGGATCACCGTGGTGTCGTAGATGAGGTTGAACCGCAGTGCGCCGTCGTTGCCGCGCTCGACCACCAGGGTCAGCGGGTAGTGCGGCGCTCCTTCGTTGACGACCTCGGTGATGCTGAACGAGGCCTGCAGCGAGGTGACGTCGGTGGCGACGTCGAAGACCACCAGCGTGTCGAACGCCGAGCCGTGCGGAGCCTGCCGCCCGATCTTCGTCAACGAGACGTGCTGGTGCGGCAGCACCGCGGTCTGGTGCTCACGCACCGAGGCCAGCAACGAGGAGGCCGAGTCAGACCACTTGGCGCGCACCGGAATCGTGTTGATGAACAGGCCGACCATGTCGGCGATCCCCGGCACGTCGGCGTCACGGCCGGACACCGTCGAGCCGAACACGACGTCCTGGCTGCCGAGGATCCCGCCGAGCGTCACGCCCCACGCGCTGTGTACGGCGACGCTCAGCGACACTCCGGCCTTGCGGACGGTCTCGTCCAGGTCGGCGGCCGCGTCGATCACCATGTCGGCGAAGTGCTCGGACGGCGTGTGTCCCTCGGCGACCAGCGAAGGCCCGGGCAGACCGGCGAGCTCGGCAGCCCACACGCGGTCGCTCTCGTCGGCGTCGCTCGTCACGAGCCAGCGCACGTAGTCGGCGTAGCTCCGGCGCACGTTGCCCAAAGCAGACAATCCGGATCCCGGCGCGTCGTACTCGGTGAGCAGAGCGCGCAGCATCGGCGGCACCGACCAGCCGTCGGCGATGATGTGGTGCACGGTCTGCACCAGCACGTATCGGCCGGGCGCCGTGCGGATCAGCGTGAAGCGCATCAACGGGCCGCGCGCGAGATCGAACCCGGCGACCCGGTCCTGCTCCGCGTACGCCTGGATCTCCTGGAAAGTCATCCCCTGACCGTCCACAGTGGAGAATTCCGGCACGGACCCCGACTCCAGCACCGACACCACCCGGCCGTCGGGCAGGCCGACGAACCGCGCGGCGAGGTTCGGGAACAGCTCCAGCACACGGGCCGCCGCCGCTTCGAGCCGCTGAGCGTCGACCGAGCCCGTCAACGTCAGCAGCTGCTGCTCGACATAACGGTGCGACGACTCGTCGTCGAAGATCGAGTGGAAGTACAGGCCCTCCTGCAACGGCGTCATCGGCAGGATGTCGCGCAACGCCAGGCTGTCCAGCGAGTCGACGTCGGACTGGGTGAGCGGCAGCAGGTCGAAGTCGCTGGGGGAGTGGCCGCCGCGGGTCAACGCGGCCAGACCTTCCAGCGCGGACACGAAGTACGCGCCGATACGAGTGGTGTCCTCGTCGGTGAACACGCCCTGCGGCCACGAGATGACCGTGACCAGCTCCAGCTCGCCGTCGGCGCCGGGTTCGGCGCTGGCGTTGAACTCCAGCGCACGCGGCAGCCGCATCTCCGGGTCGCGCTTCTCGCCGAGCTGCCCGGCGTTCTCCGCGAGCTGCCACTCGCCGGTGTCGCTGCCGCCGAACCGGCCGAGGTAGTTGAACAGCACCTGCGGCGCGGGAGCGTGGAAGTCGTTGCCACCCAGGTACTTCAGCGCACCGTAGGAGACACCGTTGTGCGGCACCCGCGCGAGGTCTTCCTTGACCCGCTTCAGCGCTGAGGCCAGGTCGTCCGGCACCGGGATCCACGGTCACCGGGAACAGCGTCGTGAACCAGCCGACCGTGCGGGAGAGATCCGGGTCCAGCGGCACGAACCGGCCTTCGCGGCCGTGGCCTTCGAGCTCGATGTGCGCGAACGTCTGCACCTGGCCGTTGTCCCGGCGCCACCGCGCGAGTGCGACCGCCAGACCGGTGAGCAGCACGTCGTTGACCTTCGCGTGGAACAACGCGGGCACATCGCCGAGCAGCGCGGCAGTGGCGGCAGACCCGACCGTGACCGTGCGAACCTGCTCGCGCGCAACGACATCGTCATCGGTCGAGATGGCGACGGCCGAGCAGCTCGTCGGTTCCCGGCAGCGGGCGTCGGTAGTGGTCGAGATCCGCCTCGAACCCGGCCTGCTCCAGCAGCTGCGTCCAGCGGCGGAACGAGGTGCCGACGGGCCGCAGTTCGATCGCGGCACCGGACGAAAGCTGCTGCCACGCCAGGGCGAGGTCGTCGAACAGGATGCGCCACGAGACACCGTCGATCACCACGTGGTGGATGACGATCACGAGCTGCCGTGCGTCGGAACGCCACACCGCCCGCAGCATCACACCGGCATCCGGGTTCAGCCCCTCGGTGGCGGCGGCAACGCACTCCTCCAGCGGCGCGTTGCTCTCCTCCCACAGCGCGGGGCCGCTCTCCGGGATGTCGAACGACCACCGCGGACCACGCACCAGCTTGGCGCGCAGCATGTCGTGCCGTTCGACCACGCGGTGAGGATCTGCGACAACGCCGAAGCGGTCAGCGACGCCGGGGTGTTGACGACGACCGACTGCACGAACCCGTCGATGGCGTCCGTCGTCTCGCCGAGCCACTGCACGATCGGCAGGCCGGCGACCGGACCGGTCGGAACGTCGTCGTGGTCGACGGTGGCCGCGCCGTCACGCGACGGCGACGGCGGCGAGCGCAGCGAGGGGTGCGGTTGACGAAGATCTGGGTGGCCGTGACGTAGCACGCCCTCGGCCCGCAACGCCGACAGCAGCGAGATCGCCACGATGCTGTCGCCGCCCAGCTCGAAGAAGTCCTCGTCGGCGCCGACCCGCTCGACCCGCAGCACCGACGCGACGGTCTCGCAGATCACGCGCTCGTCGTCGTTGGCCGCGGCGGTGACCGGGCCGGTCTCGACGGCCGGCTCGGGCAGCGCGCGGCGGTCGAGCTTCCCGTTGGCGGTCAACGGGAACTCGTCGATGCACCACGATGTGCGCGGGCACCATGTACTCGACCATGTGCTCGGTCGCCCACTGCTTCACCGCATCCGCAGGAGAGACCCTCGTCAGCAGTGGCATCGACGTAGCCGACGAGGTAGTTGCCGCCCGCGGAGTTCTTCCTGACCACGACGCAGGCCTGGCGCACCGCGGGGTGCTCGGCGAGCGCGCCTCGACCTCCTCCAGCTCCAGCCGCATGCCGCGGATCTTGACCTGGTTGTCGGCGCGGCCGACGAACTCCAGCGTCGCCGTCGGCGTGCCAGCCGCGCCAGGTCGCCGGTGCGGTACATCCGCGCGCCGTCGGCGCGCCGAACGGGTTCGCGACGAACCGGGACGCCGGTCAGTGCCGGGCGCGTTGACGTAGCCGCGGCCGAGCAGGAAGCCGGCGGCGTACAGCTCGCCGCCGACGCCGACGGGCACCGGCCGCAGGTCGTCGTCGAGGACGTAGAGCTGGGTGTGCGGGTTGGGCCGGCCGATCGAGGTGGCGATCCGCTCGGCCGAGTCGCGGTAGATCACGTGCGAGACGCCGATCGTCGCCTCGGCCGGGCCGTAGCCGTGGTAGAGCGTGGTGCTCGAGCTGGGCGCGGAACCGGTCGAACAGCTCCGGGGTCAGCACCTCGCCGCCGCACCACACGTGCTTGAGCCCGTCCAGCAGGTGGGTGCCGCCGGCGAGTTGCAGCAGCACGTCCAGCATCGACGACACCAGGTAGACGAACGTGACGCCTCTCGGTGGCGATCAGGTCGAGCAGGTACTGCGGGTCGCGCTCGCCGCCGGGCTCGGCCACCACCACGTAGCCGCCGGAGACCAGCGGCAGCAGGATCTCGTTGACGCAGATGTCGAACGACAGCGGCGCCTTGAACAGCGACGCGTCGCCCGGCCCGAAGCCGAGGATCTGCTCCACCTGCCAGCGCAGCCGCTCGGCGATCGCCTCGTGCCGGATCATCGCGCCCTTGGGCGTGCCGGTCGAGCCGGAGGTGAAGATGACGTAGGCGAGCGAGGCGCCGACGATCGTGATGTCCGTGGGGCCGGCGGAGTACTCACCGAAACCCCAGTCGGCGAGGTCGACCTGAACAGCCTCGACCTCGGTGCCGGTACCGAGAAGCAGGACGACCTCGGCGTCGGTGATGACCGACTCGCGGCGGGCGGCCGGCCACTGCGGGTCCAGCGGCACGAACGCGCCACCGGCCTGCAGCACGGCGAGCAGGCTGATCACCATCTCGGCGGACCGGTCCAGCGAGATGCCGACGACCTGCTCGGACTGGAGGCCGCGTTCGATCAGATGGCGGGCCAGCTGGTTCGAGAGGGACAGCGCCTCGCCGTAGGTGAGAGCGCGTTCGCCGTCGTTGATCGCGACCGCGTCGGACGTTCCGCGCCTGCGCGCGGAACAGTCCGACGATGCTCGGCCGCTCGCGAGGGAACTCGTTGTCATTCCACCGGGCCAGATCCGCGAGACGTTCGTCAAGAGTCTGAGTGGTGATCGAGCCGATGGCGCGGTTCGGGAACTCGGCCAGATCGTCCAACGCGAGCTGTGCTTCCGCCGGGGAAACACCTTCGGGCAAGGGGATGACCCAGCCTTCAGCGTGTTCGATGACGTTCCACCGACCTACGTCTTCCCTCTTGTCCGCCCAGACGAGAAGATCGCTGAAGAGCGTGGCAGGGGAGAGGTCCAAGCCCTCGATCCGCACCGCACCTGGGGTTCGCCCAGTAGGTCAGCGCGACGGCGCTCGCGACGGCGACGGTCCGCTGAGGGTACTCACCGGCACGGCGCCGAACGGAGGCAATCCGGGCGGTCGAAAGAAGTACGTCACGGTCGGCCATCAGTTCCATCGACGACTCAGCCATCCCCTCATCTCGGTGAAGGTGAGCCTAACCTAAGCTTTTGCACTTCCGAGTCTCCAAGCGGCCCAAAGCCTGGCGTAACGCCCGTCACGCGCGACCAGTTCGTCGTGCGTCCCCTGCTCCACAACGCGTCCCGCGTCGAGCACGGCGATGCGATCGGCCGCGACGGCCTGCGTGAGGCGGTGGGCGACCAGAAGCGTTGTGCGGCCACGACAGGCCGCCAGAGCCGCCCGTTCGAGCGCGGCGGCGCCCTGGCTGCCCGCCTCGGCCGTCGACTCGTCCAGCACGACGACGGGGGAGCGCCCCAGCACCAGGCGGGCGAGCGCGATCTGGGCGATCTTGGTCACGTCGAGGCGTTCGCCACCCTCACCGACATCCGTCCGCAGGCCTTGGGGAAGCACAGAGACCCACGTGTCCGCGCCGACCGTGCGCAGTGCGTCCATCAGCTCGTCGTCGGTCGCGTCCGGCGCCGCCAACCGCAGGTCCCCGGCGAGCGGGCCGGCGAACACGTGTGCTTCCTGGGTGAGGATGCTGACCAACGCGCGGGCGCCCGCCTCGTCGAGCTCCGCGAGGTCGGCCGGGCCGATGTGCACGGAGCCGGTCTGCGGAGTTCCGGTACCGGCGACCAACGCCGCCAAAGTCGTTTTGCCCGCACCGGTCGCACCGACGAGCGCGAGCGAAGTGCCCGCCGGGATTTCGATGTCGATGTCCTGGAGCACGTCGTGCTCGGATTCGGGATAGCGGAAGGAAAGCCCGCGGACCGACACCGGAAGCGGCGCGGCGTTCGCGTCGACGGCGACCGCGCTGCGCACGAGTTTGTCGCCGTCGGATTCACCGAGCACACCGACCAAACGCGTCAGACCGGCGCCGGATTTCTGTGCCTCGTCGAAGAACGCCATGATCAGGCCGAGCGGGTTGAACAACCGGTGGAACAACAACGCCGCCACCGAAACCTGGCCCAGTGTGGATTGTCCGCCGGTCACCAGGAAGTAGCCGACGACAATGATCAGACCGAGCCCGATGAACTCCGCGCGGTTCTCCCGGCCGATGAACCTGCCGAAGAACCGGAAGACGTCGATGCCGATGTTGCGCACCCGCCACGACTCGGCGGAAACCTTGTCGCGGAAGGCGTTCTCGAGCCGGTACGCCCGCACGGTCGCGATGCCGTCCAGCCCGCTGATGAACGCCTGCGCGCGATCGGCCTGCGCCTCGGAGCGCGCCCGGTAGAGCGGCTGCGAGCGGGGCAGGTACCAGCGCAACGCCAGCCAGTACGCGGGCAGCGCCATCGCACCCGCGATGCCGAGCCGCCAGTCCAGCCCGAACATGCCCGCGGTGGCGATGACGACGAGCACGGTCGCGGAGAAGATCGTCGGAATCGCCGTGCGGAAACCTTTGGAGATAACGGCGACGTCGTCGCCGACGCGCGAGAGCACGTCACCGCGGCCGACCTGCTCGATCCGCGCGCTCGGCATCCCGAGCACCGCCCGGACCGCGCCCTCCCGCAGGCGGGCGAGCAGATCAGCGCCCACCCGGCCGACGAGGTAGGTCGACACCGCGGTCATGAACGCGCCGGACAGCGCGGCTACCACCGTCGTGATGCCGACGGACCACAGGAGCTCCGACGAGCGCCCGGCCACGATCCCGTCGACGACCGTGCCCAGCAGGAACACCGGGATGATCTGCAGCACCGCTCCGGCCACCGTCGCCAGAACGGTGGCGATCGGCAGACCGGGGGCCACGCGGCAGTGGTCGAGCACCCAGCGAAAAGCCTCCCGCCCGGTGGCCGTGTTGAGCTTGTTCACGGACACGCCAGAGACAGTGGTGCTCACGGGAGAGAGGCCTTTCGGGGGCGGGTCGTGAGTGGTTGTGTGACTACTTGATGGACTTGACCAGCTCGTCGATCGCGTAGGGCAGGGACGCGAGCGTGGCCTGCGACATCGCGGCGCCGATGGCCGGGCCCTCGCTGTCGAGCAGCCACGAGACCTTGCCGGCCTTGACCGCGGGCAGGTTCGCGAACAGCTGGTTGGCCTTCAGCGAGTCTGCGTCCGCCTTGTCGGCGATCACGAAGATGCGGTCGACGTTCATCAGGTCGATGCGCTCCGGGGACAGCGAGACGTAGAACTTGCCGCCCGCGATCTCGTCGATCTTCGTGTTGCCCTTGAAGCCGACACCGGTCATCAGCTGGCTGCGCACGTCGGTCGTGGTGAACGGCGCGATGGCGTCCTTGTACCAGGACGTGACGACGCCGGTCTCGTTCGCCCAGGCCGGGTTCGCCTTCTTCGCGGCGGCCAGCTTCTCGTCGATGCCCTTGATCAGCTTCTCGCCCTCGGCCTGCTTGCCGAGCGCCTTGGCGATCTGCAGGGTGTTGTCCTGCCACTTCGCGCTGAACGGCTCGGTCTCGGCCTTGGTGCGGCCGACCGTCGGGGCGATCTTGCTCAGCTTGTCGTACCAGGCCTGGTCGGCCTCGGAGTAGACCGCGACGATCAGGTCGGGGCGCAGCTGGGCGATCTTCTCGTAGTTCGGCTCGGTGTCGCCGTTCTTCATGACGACCTCGGGCTTGGTCGAGCCCCACAGGCTCTTCACCCACGGCCACTGGGTGTTGATGTCCGGGCTCGTGCCCTCGGGGTTCGGGTACTGGTCGACCATGCCGACCGGGACGGTGCCCAGCGCGAGCATCGACTGGTCGTCGGTGTAGCCGAGGGAGACGACGCGCTTGGGCGCCTCCTTGACCTCGGTCGTGCCGAAGAAGTGCTCGACCTTGACGGGGTAGGTGCCGCCACCGGAGGCGTTCGCGTCAGGCGTCGAAGCGGGCGTGGAAGAGCCGCACCCGGCGAGCACGCTCGCACCGACGACCACGGCTGCTGCCGTCGCGGTCAATCGCTTCCAGGTCATGGCTGTTCTCGCACGGTTGAAGCCCATTCGGCACCTTCTTCTTCGCTGCCCACGCGGCGGGGGAAATTAGGACAGGCGAACCTTATCACCCAGTTAGGGCAGGCTAACCTCGCCCTTGGTCACTCTTCGATACCACGTGGGTCCGACCGATGGGCACGATCAATGGGCGTTCGCTGACCGGATCGTCGATGACTTTTGCCTGCAAACCAAATGTGTCCAGCAACAACGCGCTCGTGATCACTTCGCTGGGATGGCCCTGCGCGAGAATGGATCCCGACTTCATCACGATCAGGTTGTCGCTGTAACGAACGGCCAGGTTCAAATCATGGAGAACCATGACGATCGTGCAGCCGCCCTCGTGCAGGTCGTCGACCAGATCGATCACGTCGATCGCGTGCGCGAGATCAAGATAGGTCGTGGGCTCGTCGAGCAGGAGCAGATCGGTGCCCTGCGCGAGCGTCATGGAGATCCATACCCGCTGCCGCTGGCCACCGGAGAGCGAGTCGACCGGGCGGTGTGCGAGGTCGGCGACACCGGTCATGTCCAGCGCCTTCGCCACGATCTGCGCGTCGTCGGAGGACCACTGCCGGACCCAGCTCTGGTGCGGGTGCCGTCCACGGGCGACCAGGTCGGCGACGGTGAGGCCTTCCGGGGCGATCGGGGTCTGCGGCAGCAGGCCCATCCGCTTCGCGACGTCCTTGGTCTTGAGTCGGGCGATGTCGCCACCGTCGAGCAGCACCGTGCCCTTACGCGGCTTGAGCAGCCTCGACAGCGTGCGCAGCAGCGTCGACTTGCCGCAACCGTTCGGCCCGATGACCGTGGTGATCACTCCGGTCGGGATGGCGACGTCGAGGTTGTCGAGCACGATCCGGTCGGCGTACCCGACCGTGACACCCTCGGCCCCCAATCGGGCGGCATCGTTGCGCAGCGCGGTCATGAGGGCAACCTTACTTAACCTAGGTTTGCCTTAGGCCGACCGCTTCAGGTTCGCGCGCACCAGCAGGTAGACCAGGAACGGGCCGCCGATCATGGCGGTCACGATGCCGACGGGCAGGTCGTTCGGCAGCACGAGCCGTGCGATCAGGTCCGAGCAGATCAGCAGTAACGCCCCGAACAGCCCCGACGCGAGCAACGGCGGCACCGGGGTGCGCAGCAGCCGCATGGTGATCTGCGGTGCCACCAGCGCGACGAACGGGATCGGCCCGGCCGCCGACACCGCGATTCCGGCGAGCAGGACGGCGCACAGCAGCAGCGCGGCGCGCACGAGAGAGAACCGCACACCCAGGCCCGCGGCGACGTCGTCACCGAAGTGCATCGGCCTCAGGTGAAACGCGACACACAGCACGATGACGATCAACGCGATGGTGAACCACAACGAGCTCCACACCTCGGTCCACGACCGCGAGTCCAGCGAGCCGACGAGCCAGACCTGCGCGCGGGCGACGTCACGGATGTCCGCCAGCACCAGGAACCAGGTCGTGAGCGCCTGCATGACCGCGTTGACCGAGACGCCGATGAGGATCAGCCGGAAGCCGTCGATGCCCTTCTTCCATGCCAGGAAGTACACGAGCATCCCGGTCCCGAGCCCGCCTGCCAGCGCCGCCGTGGGCAGGCCGATCGAGCCGAGCGCCGCCGCGCTGCCGGACGTGGTGACGAGGAAGACGGCGGTCGCACTCGCTCCACCGGTGATGCCGAGAACGTCGGGGCTGGCCAACGGGTTCCGTGCGATCGACTGGGTGAGCGCGCCCGAGATCCCGAGCGCGACGCCCGCCACGAGCCCGACCAGCGCCCGCGGCATGCGCAGGTCCATGATCACGAACTCGTCGACCCGCTCGCCCTGCCCGATGATCGTTCTGAATACCTGCGGCAGGCCGATCGTGAAGTCGCCGACGCCGATCGACAGGCAGAACACCAGGAACGTCGCCGCGGCCAGCAGGACCGAGACCAGCACGACCCACGGCCGCCACACCCACGACCAGCCGCCGATCCGGACACCGGGATGCATCTCTGTCGTCATGCCTGCCTGAACTTCCCGAGCCAGACCAGCGCCGCGAAGAACGGGGCGCCGACGAGGGCGACGACCATGCCTGCCTGCAGTTCCGCCGGCCGCACGACCAGACGTCCCGTGATGTCGCACAGCAGCAGCACGATCGCGCCGAGCAGTCCGGCATACGGCACGAGGAATCGGTAGTCAGGCCCGGTGAACCACCTCGCGACGTGCGCGACCATCAGCCCGAGGAACGCGATCGGCCCGCACGCCGCCGTCGCCGCGCCCGCCAGCAGTGTCACGGCGACGACGCCGATCGTCCGTCCGGCCGCGATGTTCACGCCAAGGCCGCGGGCGACGTCGTCACCGAGGTTGAGCAGGTTGATCGTCGGCAGGTTGATCATCGCGAGGATGAGGCCGACCCCGACGAACGCCGCGGCCACCGCGATGACGTCGAAGCCGGCACCCTGCACCGACCCGGCGTTCCAGAACCGCAGCACGTCCAGACTCGCCTTGTCGGACAGCGCCACGGCCGTCGTCATCGAGGCCAGGAAGATCGTGACGCCCTGACCGGCGAGTGCGAGCGTGAGCGGGTTGCCGGCGCCGCGGCCGAGACTGGAGAGCCCGAACACGAGCACGCCCGCCGCCGCGGCGCCCGCGAAGGCGAACCACATGTACTGGAGCGGGTCGCCCAGCCCGAACAGGTAGACGGCGAGCACCACGGCGAACGAGGCGCCGGAGTTCACGCCCAGCAGGCCGGTGTCGGCGATGGGGTTGCGGGTGTGACCTTGGATCAGCGCGCCCGCGACGCCGAGCGAGAGGCCCGCGACGATCGCGAGGACGGTGCGCGGCACCCGCAGCGTCTGCACGATGAGCGTGATCTCGGTGAGCCGCTGGTCGTTGCCGGGATCGCCGAACAGCCCCTGCCACACCTCGGACGGGGTGAGGCCGCGTGCGCCGACGGCCAGTGACAGCACGGCGGCGACGACGAGCAACGCCAGAAGGAAAGCGAGCCAGAGCAGCCTGCGTGGACCTCTGACCTCACCGGCCGGTGCGGGCTCCAGCCCGCGTTGCTCCACCACGATGCTCACGACGGGCTACGTTAGCTCACCCTTACCTGGCCTCGGTGCGGGCCTTGACTCAGTACGAAGGGCGCCTATGTTCACCTCAGGTGGACAAAGGCGCCCTTCGTAAACCTGGTCAGGGTTAGACGGGGTGGGTGGAGGCGAGCTTGCCGAGTGCGAGGCGGTTGGTGAGGCCGGTCTTGGTCAGGAGGCTGGAGACGTGCTTCTCGACCGTTCGCCGTGACACGTGCAGTTGCGCGGCGATCTCGTTGTTCGCGAGCCGCGACCCGAGCAGCTGCAGCACCTCGTACTCCCGCACCGTCACTCCGGCGAGCCTCAACCGGTCCGGCACCTCGTCCGCCCCGCTGCGCCGTTGCGTCACCCGCGCACCGATCTGCCGCAACTGGGCACGGCACGCCCCGGCCACCGCGGGCACACCGGAGTCGTGGAAGTAGTGCTCGGCCGAGCGCAGCCACGACTCCGGCTCACCCCAGCCGTCCCGCGCGCGCCGCCTCGCCGACGAGCCGCAACCCGAGGTGCCGCGCCATCGGGTAGAGCGCTCCCACGGCATCGCTCGCCTCCACCTCCGCAGCAGAGCGGGACAGCACGGCGGATGCCAGCAACGCGAAGTGGTGGTCCCAGCGCAGGCCCGCCGCCGGATTCGCGACGACCTCCTCGTGCTCCGCGCGCGTGAGGTCGCCGTCCACCGCGCGCAGCAACAGCGCGAGCCCGAACCTGCCGGTCAGGTGGAACGTCGTGGGCGTGGCACGCTCGGCGGCCAGTGCGAGGGAGAGATCCGCCCGTGCCTGCGGCCGGTCCTCCTCCAGCAACGAGCAGAACGCCGCCGCGAGCCCGAGCAACCGGGCGGTGTGCTGCTCGCCGCCCGGCTCGTTCAGCACCGACCAGGCATCGGTGAGCGCGGTACGGTCGCCGCGATGCCCGGCGAGAATCGCGCGCAGCACGGCCATGAACTGGCTGATCTCCTGCAACCCCAACCTGGTCGCGGCGGCGGAGACGTCCTCGATGAGTTCGTCGGCCGCGAGGAAGTCGCCGCGCAGCACCAGCTGCAGGCCGATGTTGACCTCCGACTGGTAGCGGGCGATCACGGCGCCGATCCGCGACGCCAGGTCGCGTGCCTGCTCCAGTCTGCCGATCTCGCCCTCGCGCAGGGCGTCGTTCAAACCGAGGCGCACCAACGCGTGGATCTCCCAGATCGGCAGGTCGTGCGCGATGGCGAAGGCCCGGCTGCGTTCAAGGTATGCGGTGGCCTGCGCGGGATCGCGTCTTCGGGTCAACGCCCCGAGCAGCTGCCACGCCTGGCACGCCACCACGGGCAGCGGCACGCGTTCGGCCACGGTCGCCGCCCGCAACGCCATCTCCTCGGCACGTTCGAGCCGTCCCGCCGAAGCGCGGTCCAGTTCCAGGTGCGCGGCAACGACGTCGATCGGCGCGGAGTGTTCGGCGGGTGCGTCCGGTCCGAGCATCGCCCGCGCGATCTCCACCTGTGCCAGGCCGTCCGAAGTGCGGCCGGCCAGGTTCGCCGCCCACGCCAGCTGGGTGTGCAGCCTGGCTCGGTGCGGGCGGTCCAATCCGGAGCTGTCGAAGCTGATCGCCAGCGCCCGGTCGACCTGCCCGGCCTCGGTCAGCGCGAGCAGCTGGGTCTCCAGCGCCTCGAACCGGTGCACGGGGTCGTGCACCAGTTCCAGCGCACGGTCCAGCAACGTCACCGCCGACTGCGCCGCACCGTGCGCCAACGCCCGCCTGCCCGCTTCGGCATACAGCGCACCGGCTTCGGCCGTCTGCCCGGCGGCCTCGCGTAACGTGGCGCACAGATGACACCAGTCGCCCGGCACACCGGGATAGCGCGCCTCGATGGCATCGGCCGCGCGGCGGGCCAGTGAGGACTGGACGTCCTCGGGGATCAGGGTGAGCACCGCGTCGGCGACCAGCGCGTGCGTGAACAGGTACCAGTCCGGCGTGTGGTCGTCCGGCCCGATCAGGTGCGCGACCGGCTCACTTTGCAGGTACCGCAACAAGGTCCGGTAATCGAGGCCGGTCACCTCGCGGACGACGGTCAACGGGAACCTGAGCCCGATCACCGCCGCGACCGACACGAACTCGCGAGCCTGCTCGCTCAGCCTGCCGAACCTGCCTGCCACGCTCTGCACCAGCGCGGACGGCGGCGCACCCGCGGCCTCGGCCATTCGCCAGCCGTCGCCGGAGCGCACGAGCTGTCCGGCCGACACGATCTCGTCGAGCAGTTCCTCGACGAACAAAGGCAATCCGCCGCTGCCCGCCCACAGCAGGTCCAGTGCGGGCGCGGGCAATGTTCCCTCCAGGCACGCGTCCGCGAGCACGGACACCTGCTGCTGACCGAGCCGCCGCAGTTCGATCAACGTGGCAGAGTCGCGTTTGCTGGTGGCGCGGGCGAACTCCAGCGCCGCGCTGTCGTCGTCGCGCATGGTCGCGAGCAGCAAGGTCGGCTGGTGCGCGATGTTGTCGATGACGTACTCGAGCACCGCGAGCGTGTCCGGGTCGGCGTACTGGAGATCGTCGATCACGACCGCGCAACCGCCGTTGCGGCCGACAAGTTCCGTCAACCGGAGTACGCCCTCGGCCAGCACGATCAGCGAGCTGCTCGACGCGTCGTCGGCGGGCGTGCCCCAGTCGGGGTTCAACCGGGCGAGCGCCGGGCGGTACGGGCCGAGCGCTCCGATGTCGACGGTGGTGCCAAGGCGTTGCAGCGACAGCAAGGCCTCGCTCAGGCAGCGGAACGGGATCGTGCGGCTCATCGCGCTGCCGCGTCCGCGCATGATGCACATGCCGTCCTGGTAGGCCAGATCCGTCGCGGCGGTGGCGAGCCGGGACTTGCCGATCCCGGCTTCGCCGGTCAGGAATACGACCTGACCCCTCCCCGCGGCTACCTTCGCCAACGTTGTCGTGATCTGTCCGAGCTCTTGGTCACGGCCAACGACAACCGGTGCACGCAATCCCACGCGCACATGACATCACGACATGCCACACGAACGTGACACACAGTCAGATAACGGTCAGTTCTCCACCGGACGGCAACAGGTGGAACCGTTGCCGCCGCCCCCGTGGACGGACACGACCGAGTCGAGCACGACGTCGATGTCCGCGCTGGTGGCGGGGGCGGCGGCGAGCACGCTCGCGGAGAGGACGGCGCCAGTCAGTGCGGCGATCCGCAGACCGATCTTCTTCGTGGCGGCGTTGGTCTCCGACATTCTCATTGCTTCTCCTATGGATTGGTTGTTTCTCGATGATCCCGGCGAAGCCGGGAAGACTAGTGGTGCAACAGGACGGATGGTGTCTGTTCCGGGAATCCCAGGCGCAGCAAGCCGTATCCGATCCCGGCGAGCCCGGTCAGCAGGCCTGGTGTCGGCACGCGGTCCGGGGTGACACAGCGGGGTCCCTCGCGGCGCAACGTGGCCAGCACTTCGCCCGTCCGGCGGTGCCGGGTTGCGGCGGAGAGGCCGGTCACCGACACGTCCACCCGGCCGAGTTCCCCGTGGCACAAGGACAAGTCGTCGTCCGTCCATTCGGAACAACCGTGCTGACACCACAGTGCGGGACCCGCGGGTCCGTGCGGGTGTTCCGGTTCGAGCTCCGCGGCGGCGGCAGCGAGCGGCACGGTCTCGTCGGCCCAGCCGGCGACTTCCTTGTCGTCCAGCAGGACCGCGAGCCGGGTGAGCGCGTAGCCGATGCCACCGAATCCGGTCAGGGCGTCGGAGCCGACGGCGGCGATCAGGTCGGGGTTGGCGCGCAGTACGGCGAGCAGGTCCGGCACCGAGTCCAGCGCGCGCCGTGCGACGTCGCTGTAGCGGCGGACGGAGGTGATCCGGCCCAGCTGGGCGAGGAACAGCGCCACCCCGGTGTAGCCGTGCGCGAGCCCCGCTCCCATCGGCAGGACCAGCCACCGCGTGTCGCCGACCGGTTCGAGGCCGATCCAGTTCATCCGCTCGCAGCCGAAGCTGGCGGTCACGATCCGGTCGGCCACCGCACACGCGGCGGACAGCACCTCGTCCGTGCCCACGGCGTGCTGCTGGACGTGGCCGGGACCGCCGCCGGTCAACGCGACCCGGCGGGTGGCGAGCGCCGCGGCGATCACCCATTCCTGGTCGTCGCGGTCGAACTCGTCGAACTTCGCGAGGTTCTCCAGGGCGTCCTCGAGTCCGGAGGTGGCGAGCACGCCCGGCAGCGTTCCGGCGCGGGACTCCAGATCACGGCTGTCCGCGCGGGCGGTGAACAGCGGAACGTCGCCCGCGTCCAGCTCGGCCGCCTCGAGTTCGGCCAGGCCCGGCAGGAAGTCCGTGGCGCAGGCGGCGACGAGCGCGCGGAGCCGGGTTGCCGGGTCACGCAACAGCTCCGGCCCGCGGGTGGCGGCGATCAGGTCCACGTACTGACGCGTCGGCCGCGGCACCACCCGCACCGGCACCGACGCGCATGTCGCCAGTACGGCGGCGAACTCCACGCTGTGCTGGGAGATCACGTCGTACACCAGCCGGAACCCGGACCGCACGGCGTCGGCGTGGTCGGCGGCCTCGACCGGCTGACCGGCACACGTCGGACGGTTGGCGGTGGAGGTGGTCTCGTCGTTGTCGCCACCGACCGCGGAGATGTCGGCGAGTCCGTACCGCCCGGCGACAGCGGGCAGGATGCCGGTGCGTGCCACCGAACGGGCGAGCGCGTCGGCGGCGGGATCGGGCCGTTCGACCGACAGCTGGGCCTGGAAGAGCGTTTCGACGTCGATCAGCAACGGTTGCCCGGCGCGGGCGATCACGTTCTGGTGATGCATGTCCGTGGCCCGCACGAGGTGCAGCACCGCGAGCAGACCGCCGAGTCTCTCGAAGTACCTTGTCGCGTCCGCGGTGGGCAGCGGCGCGGGTTCGACGTGCTCGGTCCAGCCGTAGCCGTTGCTCGCGACCGCGCCGACCGTCGCGAGATCGAGGCCGGTGACGTCGTTCACCAACGCGACCACGCGGGCAAATGCCAGATGTGCGTCGACACCGCGTGGCTTGTAGACCACGAGCTGTCCGTCGGCCAGCTCCAGGATGGTGGTGGCGCGCCCTCCCTGATGGCGGTCACCTTCCGGCCGGACCGCGACGAGCGCGGACTTGGCGTCGAGCACCGCGTCGGTGAGCTCGGCCTGGTCGGCCGCGTACCGTGCCGCGATCTCGGCGGTCACCTCGACCGCGGTGTCGCGTTCCCGGTCGAGTTCCCGTGCCAGCACGGGGTAGCGCTCGAAGTGATCACGCATCTGCGAGAGCTCGTGCACGAGCGACGGCGTCACGAGGCGGACCAGCCGCCTGCTGAGCCGTTCGGCGCACGACGCGACGAGTGCGGACGGATCAACCGCCGTCGTGGGCAGCGCCGTGAGTTCGTCACGCAGGCGGGCGCTCGCCGCATCCACCCAGGGCGCCACGACGTGCGTGAACACGTCCGTGGCGGCGGGTTCGGTGTGACAAGCGATCTCCATGACACGTACGTTGGCACGTAGCCCACCGGCGGGTCATGCGTGGAGAACACCACCATTGGCGCCGGGGCACGTACATGGTCGTACGCATCCTGCCGCACCCCGCTCGCGAACCGCTTGGGCGCAACCCCTCCGCCATGGGCTCCCACGCCCGTCCGTACCTGCGACGACGGAATGGTGGTGGCCGCCACGGATGAGAAACCGGCCTCCACACGGGAGATTTCTCTCGGGCCGCAACAACGAGGCCCGAAACGAAAACCCCTACACGGAGGTGCTTTCCGATGGAGAAGATCGTGGACGCGAACGACCTGCTGTCCCTGGGCTTCGAGGACGACGCGCTGCTGATGGAGGACAACTCCCTCTGCACGCTCTGCTCGTGGACCATGCACGAGAACTGACCGGTAGCCCGGTAATGCCGTGGGCCGCCTCGTGCGGCCCACGGCAAGTCCCTAACCCCCAGGCAGGTGAGTTCAATGCGACGACGCGTCGCTCCAGACCCGATCCGCCGTGGGGTTGGGGAAATCGCCACCGAGTACGCGGACTCCTACACCCTGCGCGGTGAGCCGTACTGGTGGCACTTCGAACCGGTCGCCGACCGTCCGGTCCTGCGGCAGGGCTGGAAGATCCACGTGAGCGCCTCGCCGGCACACGCGGGAGAAGTGCTGCGCCGGGTCGCCGCCGTCGTCATCCCGCGCGCCTGCCGCTGGAAGGCCGCGCGCTCGTTGGACAAGCTGATGGACCTCAGCGCGCCGCCGTCGCCGCTCACCCAGTCCGGCAAGTTCATCACCATCTACCCGGACACCGGCGAGGTCGTCTCGCTGGCGGCCGAACTGGACGTTGCCACGCGCGAGTTCGACGGGCCCGTCGTGCCCAGCGACCGGCGATTCCGCCCGCACAGCAACGTTTATCTGCGTTATGGCGCGTTCACCGCGCAGAGCGTCTTCGACCCCGACGAGCAGAGCCTCAAGAACGTGCTGACCCACCCCGACGGGCACCGGGTGGAGGATCGGCGCGCGCCGGGCGTGGCCGCGCCCGACTGGGTCGACGACCCGTTCCCGGTCCAGACGCGCGTGTTCCACGAACGGCCTGGCAAAGGCCTGTTCGGACGCGACATCGTGGTGCAGGGCGTGCTGCGGCAGTCCGTGAAGGGTGGTGTCTTCCGGGTCCTGCATCGTGGTGTGCCCGCGGTGCTGAAGGAAGCGCGCATCGGCACGACCCCGGACCGTCTCGGCCGTGACTCGCGCACCGCGCTGCGCAACGAATGGCAGCTGCTGCGGGCGCTGAGCGGCACCGGGCTGGCTCCCGAACCACTCGCGTTCTTCCACGAGCAGGACAACGCCTACCTGGTGCAGGAGTTCCTGCCCGGCCGGACGTTGCGCGCCGAGGTCGAACGCCGCAACTACACCGCCGCGGTCGACTCCGGTGCACTGCTAGACCTGCTGCACGGCATCCAACGCCTGGTGCGCGAGGTCGAGGGGTACGGAGTCCAGCTGCTCGACCTGACGCCGAACAACATCATGGTCGACGGTTCCCGGTTGGCCGTGATCGACCTCGAACACGCGGGCCTCACCGACTCGCCCGAACCGCCGTTCGTCGCGCACACCCCGGGCTATGTGCCGGAGTCCCGGCCATGGGCCGCCGACACCGAGCACGCGCTCGCCGCGATCGGACACTACGTGCTGACCGGGATCGACCCGACGCTGGGCCGGTCCGTCGGCTATTCCGCGCATGTGTCCGATGTGCTGGACGCCTTCACACCGCCTGACCTCGATGCCGTTGTGCGAGAGGAGATCCGCGTCAAGCTGGGCGGGACTCCTCTCGGTGCGCCTTCCGCCGCGGAGGACTGGACGGTGGAGGAAGCCGTCGGCGCGGGGGAGGAACTGGTCCGGCTCGTGGAGTGGGACCGGCATCCGTTCCCCTGGCCACAACGCTGGGCGCCAGGCTCGATGCACCCGGCGTCGTTCATGGCGGGCACAGCCGGTATCGCCCGCTACTACCTCGACCTGTGGGAAGCCACGGGCGACCGCGCATGGTTGCGGCACACCGACGCGCTGCTGACGTGGACGTGTGAGAACCAGCCGGTCGTCCCCGGCCAGACGCCGCCCGGCCTGTACTTCGGGCTCGGGTCGTTGCCGTGGTTGATGACCGACCTCGCCGCGGCGGGCCACGAACCCGACCTGTGGCGTCGTGAGGCGGCACGGTTCGCCGGCGAGCTCGGCATGCTGGAGGTCCACGGTTCGGACGTGACGCACGGCTGGGCAGGCATCGGGCTGGCCCGGATCGCACTGCTGCGTGCCACCGGCGAGGGTACGGAAGAGATCGACGCGATCGTCGGCAGGCTGCTCGCCGCGGTGTCCAATCAGGACGGAATGCCGTCGTGGCCGAAGGCGGGCTCGTCGTTCCACGGCTTCGCGCACGGCAGCGCGGGCGTGGCCTACTTCCTGCTGCACGCCGGGCTCGCCATCGACGACCCGGTCGCGGTCGACCTCGCGGTGGCCACCGGTCGCGCGTTGCTCGGCGCCGCTGTTCCCGCGGCTCGCGGGCGGTCATGGCCGCACAAGCCGGGTTCCGAGACCGTGTGGTCGCACTGGTGCAACGGCGCTGCCGGCGTCGGCATCCTCCTGCAGGCTCTTGCCCAGCACACGGGCGACCCGGACCTGCTGGAAGGTGCGTTGGCGGCGGGCCGGGCGATCACGTCGGCGCGGCCGTTCGGAAGCGTCTGCCGCTGTCACGGCCTGGCCGGTGACGGCGACTACCTGCTCGACCTCGCCGCGGATCCGTCCCATGGCGAGGAGTTCCACGAAGGTGCCGTCCACATCGGACGCAAGCTCGACGCGCTGCGCTTCCGCGACGGGTACGCCGTCAAGTGGGCGCCCGAAGGACTTGGCGTGCCGCGTCCCGACTACATGCGGGGACACCTCGGCGTGCACGCGTTCCGGTTGCGGCTCGCGGGCCACGTCGCTCGTTCGCCCCTGACCCTGCGATTGGAGAAGTGACCGTGAACCTCACCGACCTCGTGGTCCACGAAGTGGTCGCGGACTGGGGCCCGAACCGCCGGGTCGTGGCGTCCCGCGACGGCGAGACCGTGTTCTCGTGCGTGCTGCGTCCGGCTCCTGGCCTCTGGTACGTCACGGACTGCCTGCCGCAGCGCGACAACCCCACTGCCGCCGCAGATCTGTCGCGGGTCTGCTCGTTCCTGGCCGCGGAGCACGGGATCACCGACATTGTTGCCGTCCACCCGGACTTCTGGGACGTCGGCGGCGTCGACTGCGGAACGATCGTGCCGATGTGGCTGCGGCTCGACAGCGACCTGATCTCCTCGTTCGAACGGGCGCTGCCCATCGGGTACCGCATCGAGCCGTTGAAGGTCTCGGCACTGCCGGGTTCACAGCACGACCACCAGGTGTGGGACGAGGTCCTGTCCGGCCAGTACGGGCCGCTGGTGCCCGCGGCCAGTCTGCGGATCGTCGCGGACGGCGCGACCCGCGGCGCGATCGCTGTGACCGTGGACCGGGGTGTGCCGCTGATCGGGCACCTCGTGGTCGAGCCCGCCGAGAGGGGTGGCGGGCTCGGCAGGGCTTTGCTGGTGCGCAGCGTGCTCGGCCTGGCGCAGGCCGGTTACACCGACTGCCGCCTCAACGTCATGGCGGACAACTTCGCGGCGCGCCGGCTGTACCGGTCGATCGGGTTCGTGCAGGACCGCGCGACGCTGCGGGCGAGCAGGGTGAGCCATGGGTGACGTGACGGTGCTGTCGGTGGAGTCCGCGCGGATTCCCGCCGTGCTGGCCGACCTTCGCTCCGGCTACGAGGTCCGCTACTACCTGTCCTCCGGCCGCCCGCTGTGGCTGCGTCCGACTTCGGGCTCCGTGGAGATGGCCACCGCTCTGCTGCGCTGCCACGACGAACGCGAAGCCCGCCTGCGCGCCGAGGCCAAGGCCGTGCGTTCGTGGCTGGCCTCGGGCTCGTCGCGGGCGGTCGTGGTGGAACTCTTCGGCGCGCCCACCCGTGACGACGTGCGGTTCCTGCAGGAGTGCCGGATGCGGTTGCGCCGCGGCGCCGCCCAGTCGGTGACCGTGCTGCGGCACATTCCTGCTCCCGTTCCGGCCGCCGGCGACGAGATCCTGGCGATGCTGCGCCTGGCCGGTGGCCAGGTTCCCGAGACGGAGTTCGCGCGCTGGCAGTCCTCGCGCGGGTGGTCCGCCGCACTCGTCGACGCCGTCACGTCCACAAGGGATGGTCTGCGCACCTACGCCTCCCCGGTGTCGCGGCCCTTGTCCGTCGACCCGTCACTGGCGGCCGAGGTCGTTGCGGGCGCTGAAACTCCGATGCTGTCCACTGCCGCGTTGGTGACGGACCCGGCGCTGGCACTCGCGGCGTTCTCGGCCGGTGGAGCCGCCGAAGCCGCGGGCCAGGGCCGGGTGCTCTCGCGGTACGCGGGCAACCTGTACCGGCTCGCTCGGCGTGGCACTGACATCCCCATCGCCGCGACCGCCTACCTCGCCGCGCTGGTCGCCGACCGCCGCCGGGTGTCCGGTTCGATGGCCGACCTGCTGCTCACGCAGGCTGCCAGGTTCGGCGTCGAGCCGCAGGACCGCGCGCTGCTCGCGTTCAGTCTCGGCCAGCTCCTCGCCAAGGACCCGGACCCGGCCAGCCGTTCCGCCGCGGCAGGGATCTTCGCCCAGGCCCGGTCGTTCGACGTGCCCGCCCACCACTTCGCCGCCTCGTTCAACGGCGCCGCACTGGCCCTCTACCGTGACCGCGACCGAGCCGGCGCTGTGGCGAGCATGCGTGCCGCGCTGGCCTCGCTCGAAGGTCAGGACACCGCCGCCGACCAACAGGTCCAGCTCCTCACCAACCTCGCCAAGCTGCACCGCGGCACCCCCGAGGCCCTCGGGCTCTATCGGCAGGCGTGGCGGGTCGTGTCCACCTTGGCCACCGCCACCTACGTCGCCTCCGACCTGGTGCGGGCGCTGCTCGCCGCGGGGGAGCCTGCTGAGGCGTCTGCGGTCGCCATGCGGCTGCTGTGCCTGCACGACCAGGCCGAGGACACCAGCCAGGCGAGCGAACGCGCGGTCTCGGCGGTGTGTTTCCTGCTCGCTGACCAGCAGCTCGCCTCGGGTGTGGCTGCGGAGGCCGCGCGGTGGTATCTCGCGGCGGTCAGCCGGATGCGGCGTGGGGCTCCCGATGTGGTGGACACGATTCTACGGAACCTCGGCGAACAGCCTTCGGCGTTGATCGAGCCGTTGGTCCGGGAACGGGCCGTGCACGCGCTGGTCGCGGACGATCTCGTCGCGCTGCGGGGATTGCTGGCGGGTGCGGCGTCATGAGCGTCGCCGAGCTGTCCGTGAGCGCGGACCGCGGCCTGCTTGCCGTGACACGGCCCGGTGAGGTCGGCATCGCGCGGCTTGCTCCGGACGGCGAGCCCGAACTGGTCGGTGGCGGAGACCTGGCGGGCGTGGACTGGCTTCCGGTGGGGGACTGGCAGCTCGTGGGCTGGGCGGGGGCGGAGCTGGTGGCGTTGCGCCGCCGCGTCAACGGTCGGGCCGAGCTCGGCCTCCTGGACACCGGCCGCCGGGTGCTGTCAGCGACGCACCCGGTGGTCGGACGCACTTTGCGTTGCGCGATGACCTCCGGCGGTGTGGAAGCGTTGGTCGCGGTTGTGCGCGATGGGCGTCCTGTGCTGTGCCGGTTTCGCCCGGAAGTCGTTACCTACCAGGTGCTTGATGCCACTGCAGGTGTGTCGTCTGTGGCCGCGTGGGATCCAGGAGCCCGGATCGCGGTGGTCAACCGTGACCGGCAGGTGGTGCTGGTGCGCTACGACGACGAGGGCAGCGAGCAGGTCGAACTGGAGTGGCCTGAGGGAGTCCGCGCGGTGTCGGCGACGGGTGATGGCCCACTGGTGGCGTTGACGGGTGTGGATGCTGACGGTCGCGAGGTACCGGGTGTGCTCGACCTCGCGAGTCAGGGCGTGCGCTGGTTCGCGGCGGGGAGCGCGGGCCTTGTGGTGTCGCCGTCCGGACTCCTGCTGACCGTCGCCTGGACCGATCACCGCTACCGCTACCAGGTCCTGGACGGGAACGGCCAGGCGGTCGGCGATGCCGTGCCCGACCACGGCATCGCCACCGACCTCGCCTTCACCGCCGACGAACGGCACCTGCTGGGTCGCCACCAGTCACCGGCGGCGTCTCCCGCGCTCGTCACGTGGGACATCCACCGCGGACGAATGCGTGTCCTCCCTGGCCAGCAGCGGTCCGAGGTGGCCGTCCGGTGGCGGCACCGGCAGACCGCGCAGTCCCCGGAATGGCTTTACGAGCCTGAAAACGGGCACGGCGGTGTCGTCCTGCACCTGCACGGCGGCCCGCGCAGCCAACTCCGCCAGATCCACGAACCCGTGATCGCCGCCCTCGTCGAACACGGCTGGACCGTCATCGGCATGAACTACCCCGGCAGCTCCGGTTACGGGGACGAGTTCCGTGACGGGGTGGTCGGCGACTGGGGCGGCGCGGACGCGGCAGCAGTGACCACGCGCCTCCGTGAACTGCGCGGGGACGGGCCGTTGTGCCTGTACGGGCAGAGCTATGGCGCGTATCTGGCGTTGCTGGCGGCGCCAGGGCTGGTGGACGCGGTCGCGGTGTGGGCGCCGGTCACCGATCTGCCGCACCTGCTCGAGGCCGCGACGGGCCTGCACCGGCAGTGGTTGCTGGGCGAGCTCGGCGAGCTCGCGTCCTCGGAGCGGCAACTGCGTGAGCGCAGCCCGATCAACCGGGCGAGCACCTTCCCTCGCCTCTTGATCGGCCACAGCAACGGCGACGACAGGTGCCCGGTCGAGCAGTCGCGGCGGTTCGTCGAGCGGCTGACCGAGGTGCGCTATCTGGAGCAGGAAGGCAACGGGCACGAACCCGCCGACATGGCGGAGTGGACCGCGGCTGTGGTCGAGCACGTCCGAGTGCGTCAGGAGGTGCCGGCGTGAGCAGGTTGCTGTGGCAGGCGGGCCGCTGGCGGTTCGCGCTGTTCTGTGTTCTGGCTGTGCTGCAAGGACTCACGCCTGCCGCCGCCATCGCCGCGTCCGGTGTGCTCATCGGCGGGCTGCCGGACGATCCCCGGCAGGCCGTCCTCGGACTGACGTTGTTCGGGGGCTCGCTCCTGCTGGGGACCGTGCTGGCTGCGGTGCTCGACCACGAGGTCGCGGTGCTCGACGGCCGGTTCGCACGCACGATCCACGACACGGTCACGCGCGCGAGCCTGCGCGCCGACGTCGCCGAGCTGGTCGACCCCAGTACGGCCGGTGAGCTCGGGGCGTTGGCGGAGTTCGAGCGGGTGGACGGGTTCGTGGGCACCGTGAGTGCGCTGCGGGAGCTGTTGCGGCAGCGGGCGACCGGGGTCGGGGCGAGCGTGGTGCTGGCGGCGTTCGCGTGGTGGGCGCCGTTGGTGATGTTGCTGGGGTGGCGCGGGCTCAGCGCGGGTGTGCGCAGGTGGCTGGACGAAGGCATGAACCTCGGCGCGAAGCAGGGGCAGAACGCCCTGCGGCGCGCTCGCTACCTGCGCGGGCTTGCGGTGGACAGTCCGGCCGCCAAGGAGATTCGCGTGTTCGGGCTCGCCGGGTGGCTGGTGCCGCTGTACCGCGAGTCGTACCTGGCCGCGCTGGAGGTTGTGTGGGCGGGGCGGCGGCTGGGTATGCGGACCGTGGTCGCGGCGACCGGTGGGGTGCTGCTCGCGCACCTGGTGGTGCTGACCGCTATCGCGATGAACTCCACCACGCCGGCCGAGATCGTGGTGTTCGCCCAGGCCGTGCTGTCGACGAGTGCGCTGGGATACGTGTTCGGCGCGGAGGTTCCGCTTGCCCGTGCGCGCAAGGTGTCGGCGCTCGTCACGGCCCTGGTGAACCGGCTCAAAGCGACCTCTGCACCTAAAGAGCGCGCCGCTGTCATTCAGCTCGACAACGTCCACTTCACCTACCCTGGCCGCGACAAGCCTGTGCTGGAAGGACTGGATCTCACCGTCCCCAGAGGACAGTCGTTGGCCATCGTCGGCGAGAACGGGGCCGGTAAGAGCACGCTGGTCAACCTGCTGTGCGGGATCTATCGCCCGCAGCTGGGCGAGGTCGCGATGCCGGGCCGGGTCAGTGCGATCGTCCAGCGGTTCACCCGCTTCGAGCTCTCCCTGCGCGACAACATCGGGTTCGGCGCCTCCGACGAGGCGGTCGACCGGGCATTGGAACGCGCAGGTGGCCTCGGCCTCCTCGACGACCTCCCGCACGGCCGGGACACGGTCCTGTCCTCCGCCCATCCCGAGGGCCGTGATCTCTCCGGGGGCCAGTGGCAGAAGGTCGCGCTCGCCAGGGCGTTGCTGGCGGTCGAGGCCGGTGCCGAGGTGCTGATCATGGACGAACCGAGCGCGAATCTCGACGTGAAGGCGGAGGAGGAGCTGTTCCGGCGGTTCGGTGAGCTGGCGGGGGAGATCACGACGATCCTGGTGTCGCACCGGCTCGCGTCCGTCCGGCACGCCGACCGGATCGTTGTGATCGCCGACGGACGAGTCGTCGAGGACGGCACGCACGCCGAACTCAGGGCGGCGGGTGGTCGTTATGCGGCGATGTACTCGTTGCAGGCAGAGCGGTTCGCGGACAAGGAGTGGAGCCATGCGTGAGATCCGGCTGCTCGTCGCGACCGCGTGGCGGGTCGATCGCAGGCTGACCCTGGCCGTGATCGCCGAACCGCTCGGCAACACGCTCGTGCTGATGTCCGGGCTGTGGCTCGCGATGCTCACCAACGGCGTCGTGCAGGACGACTCCCGCCAGATCGCGTTCGGACTGGCCGGGCTCGTGCTCGGCGCCGGGCTCGGCTGGCAGCTCGAACTGTCCAGCACCCAGTGGCGGATGGTGCTGGGGGAGAAGGTCGCGCACGCGTTCGACACCGAGATCGCTCGCCTGTCCGCCGAACTGCCGACCCTCGAACACTTCGAACGCGCCGAGTACCACGACCAGCTGGAGCTGCTGCGGCAACGCCAGGGCCGGCTCGGCAACTCGATGAGCGCGCTCGCCGTGACGGTGAAGGCGATCTGCGCGGGCTTGACCGTGCTGGTTCTCCTCGTCGTCGCGCACCCGGCGATGCCGGCGCTGGTGCTGCTCGCGTTGCCCGCCTTGCTGATCACCAAGGCGCAGCAACGGTGGCGCGCCGCCGCGGAGGATCGCTCCGCCCTGCCCGGCCGCACCGCGCGCCATCTGCGCGACCGTCGCGCAAGACCGTGACGCGGCAGTGGAAATCCGGCTCTTCGGGCTGGCCGACGACCTCGAACGGCGGGCTTCGTCGTTGTGGCGCCAGCAGCGTCAGCCCATCGAGCAGGCCGAACGCAAGGTCGCCCTGGCCTCGCTCGCCCAGCAGACCCTGTACGTGACCGGCGTGATCGCCGCGGTCGGCTTCGTGCTGTGGCAAGCGATCCAGGGCAGGTCGGCGCCCGGTGACGTGGTGCTGGCGATCTACCTGAGCCAGCAGGTGCAGACCGCCGTCCTCTGGCCGATCCAGGCCGTCACCGGCTTCGGCAGAACCCTGCACACGGTCAGCCGCTTCCTGTGGCTCGCCGACCACGCCCGCGCCGCCACCCCCACCGGCACCCTGCCCGCGCCGGCCGCGATCGCCGCCTGCATCCGCCTGGAGAACGTGTCCTTCCGCTATCCCGGCAGCGGGAAGTGGGTGCTGCGCAACGTCTCCCTGACCATCCCGGCCGGCACCGTGCTCGCCGTGGTGGGGGAGAACGGCGCCGGCAAGACCACTCTCGTCAAACTCCTGACCAGGATGTACGAGCCCACCGAAGGCCGCATCACCGTCGACGGCATCGACCTCGCCGACCTGGACATCGCATCGTGGCGCGACCGGCTCGCCGCGACCTTCCAGGACTTCGCCCGCTTCGAGTTCACCGTCCAGCACGCGGTCGGGATCGGTGACCTGCCCCGCCTCGACGACACCGCCCACGTCCGGACGGCCATCGAGAAGGCAAGCGCCCACGTCGCGGCGCCGGAATCCCAGCTGGGCACGTCGTGGGGCGGCACCGACCTGTCCACCGGCCAGTGGCAGAAGCTCGCGCTGGCCCGCGGCCTGGCCAGAACCTCCCCGCTCGTGCGGTTCTTCGACGAGCCGACCGCCTCGCTGGACGCGTTCACCGAGGACGCGCTGTTCGAGGGCATGGCCAGGGCGACCGACGCTCACTGATCACGGTGCTGGTCACCCACCGGTTCTCGACCGTCACCTCCGCCGACCTCATCGTCGTGCTGGCGGACGCGGGCATCGCGGAACTCGGTTCACACCGGGCTTTGCTCGCCCGCGGTGGCGGGTACGCCGAGTTGTACCGATCGCAGGCAGACGCCTTCGCCAACTAGTGTCCCGCGCCAGAACGCGACTGAGACGGCGAACCTCAGGCGCAGGACGCTAGCCCAACGCTTCGGACTGCCAGTCGTCCGCGCACACCGGAGCGGGCAGTTCGGCGGGAGCGCTGCCGAGGATGAACTCGCCGACCGGCGACTCCACCACGTAGTCGAGCCCGAACGCCTCCGCCGCCGCGTCGGAGTCCCCGCTGCCCAACGCGCACCCGGCCAACCCCATCGAGGTCGCCACCAGGTACATGGTCTGCTGCAACACGCCGACATGCTTGAGGGTCAACGCGTACGCGATGCCCTTGTACTTCCACGCGAGCCGCTGGAACCGCGAGGTCATGGTGATCAGCGCGTCCGGCACCGCCTGCCCACCCGTGGACGTGCTCGCCGCCCGCAGCAGCCCGATCCGGTCCGGCTCGTCGGCGTTGATCAGCCGGAGCGCGTGCAGTCCGGGGTCGTAGTGGTAGATGCCAGGCTCCGCACCGGCGCACCGGCGCACGGTCAGGTAGAGCTCCAGCTCGTACTCCGCGCCACCGTTGGGATACGGCCTGCTTGAGGCCTCGTAGAGCAGCCCGGGCCGGGGGCTGAGGATGCCGCGCACCCGCGCCGTCCGGTACAGGAACTCGCCCAACTGGTCGAGCGTGATCGGTTCGGCCCCGTAGGTCCGGATCGACTGCCGTGCCTCGATCGCCTCCTGCAGCCCGAGGTCGTCGGCTCGCACCTGGTCGAACTTGGGCCGGTGCAGGGTGATCACCGGCCCGGCGGGCGCGGGTTTGACGGCGGGCAGCGGCTCGATCTCCCCGACGTACGGGGAGCGGCCGCCGAACGGTTCGTCGGTGCGTCCCCGGCGGCTGCGGCTGTGGAAGTAGAGGTCGTGCACGTCCCACTGCCGCAGCACATCGGTCTCGGCTTCGAACTCACCGTCCACGCCGATGTCCAGTAGCCCTGCTCCCGCCAGCAGTGCCAGCTGCGGCCACAGCTCCGGTCCCGGCACCGGCTGGGCCACCGCGAACGTGGTGAACAGCGCCGGGTCGAGCAGGACCGCGCGGTACTTCGACAGCGGGGACTCCAGCACCAGGTCCGCGTCACGGCGGCGGACCAGGGTGAACCTGCCGAGCCGCACCCATGACCGCTCGGAGAGCTCCGGCAGGCCGGGCGACGACGCGGTCACCCCGGTGCGTTCCAGCGTGACGGTGTGTTCGGGGTGGGTCATAACACCATCGAACCTGGTCGCGGTCGAGTTCGCCTTGAAATCGGTGACCGTGTTGCGTAACGGCTGCGGAATTCACCGATGAACACCTCGGTGCCGCTCCCGGATCCTGGCTGCGCCACAACCGACGGAAACCGGGAGCACACCATGAAGTTCTTCAGGCGGCGCAAGGAAGTCGACCCGCTGGCACGGCAGGAACGCGACGCGCGGGTGCTGCACCGCGAGCTGCACGAGGCCGAGCTGCGCAGGCTCGCGGGCGGCACGGCCACCGCGTGGGAACCGCCCGCCGCCAGCCGCACGAACTGATCACCGGGCGGCAGGCAGGTTCTGCGCCACCCACGCGGCCACGTGTGCCCGTGACCGCAGGTTGAGCTTCGTGCGCACGTGGTCCAGATGGCTTTCCACGGTGCGTTCCGAGATGTGCAGGGTCCTTGCGATCTCGACGTTCGTGCTGCCACGTGCGACGAGTGCGGCGACCTGCTGCTCGCGGGTGGTGATCGAGGTGACGCGCGGGCCGGGCACCACGGCTCCGTGGCGCAGCGCCAGTTCGATGGCCGAGGCGGCGTCCGGGACGCGCCTGCCCTCGGCGAGGCTCGCGTCGACGTCCAGAGTCGGCCTGCGGGCGCGCAGGTCGGCGAGCACCGTGGCCACGTGACGCGACCACCACTCGTCGCACTTCGCGCCGGTCCTGCTCCGCAACCGCTCGGCCGCGCCGAGCAGCCTCAGCCCGTGTTCGGGACGGCCGCTCAGCAACGCGGTCAACCCCACGCCCTCCACGAGGTACGGGAGGTAGATCGCGTTGATGTCCACTTCGGACAGGCTCGCCATGTAGTAGCGCTGCGCGGTGACGAGGTCGCCGCGCCTCAGGTGCAGCGTGCCCGCGGTGTGCGACACCGAGGCCTTGGACACCTGCAGTTCCTCGTACAGGGGCAGGACTTCCGCCAGCGCCGATCCGGCGGTGGCGAGATCGTCGGCGAGGATCGACGTCCAGGCCAGGTTGTGGCCGCACATGGCGATGCTGTGCGGGTCGCCGGTCTCGCGGAGCAGGTCGAGGCACTCGGAGAAGCACGCCAACGCGCTCGGATAGTCACCCAGTTGCTGGTGCACGTGCGCGAGACCGGTGAGCGCACGGCAGCGCAGCCGGACGTCGACCTGATCCGCCGTCCGCACGCCGCGGTCCGCCAGCTCCAGTGCGACGCCGAGGTTTCCCTGCCACGCCTCGCTCCACGCCGCCTCGTCCAGCGCGACGACGCGGTGCGCCGCGGGAGCGTCCGGTACCCGCAACGCCTCGGCGAGCACCGCACGTGCCTCCGCGACGACGCCCTGGGAGGTGCGGCACCGTGCCAGCGCGCCCGCGAGCAGTGGCTGCCTGCTGTCTGCCTTGCCTGCCAGGTGATCCACCGCGAACTGGAGGTTCTCGTGCTCGGCGAGCAGGCGGTCGACCAGCGTGCGGGGTGGGGTGAAGCACTCGGTCAGCGGCGTGGCGAGCGTGGTGAGTGCCTCGACGAGCCGTTCGAGGGCCGTGGGCAGTTCGCCGCTGTCGGCGAGCCGTTCGTGCGCGTACGCACGGACGGATTCCCACTGGTGGAAGCGGGGATCGCCCTGGTGGTCGGTGGCGGCCCCGAGCAGCGACTTGGACTCCAGGCTGGAGATCAGCTCGATCACCGGCAGCCGCAGGTCACGGGACATGACGGCGGCCAGCTCGAAGTCGAAACCGCCCGGCAGCACGGAGAGCCTGCGCAGCAGCACCCGCTCGTCCGCGTCGAGCAGGCTGTAGCTCCAGTCGATCGCCGCGTGCAGGCTGCGGTGCCGGGCATCCGCGCTGCGGGCGCCGGAGGTGAGCAGGGTGAACCTGTCCTCGAGCTGGCCCGCGATGTAGTCGAGCGGCATCAGCCGCACCAGCCGCGCGCTCAGCTCCACCGCGAGCGGCAGGTTGTCCAACCGGCGGCAGATCGACCGCACGACCTCGCGGTTGTCCTTGTCCAGTGCGAACGCGGGAGCCGCGCTCTGTGCGCGGTCGGCGAACAGGCGCACCGCGTCGTCGTCGCCGAGCGGGCTGATCGCGAACACCTTCTCACCTGGCAGCCGCAGGATCTCCCTGCTCGTCGCGAGCACGCGCAGGTGTGGACAGCGGTGCAGCAGCTCGGCGACGAGTTCACCGCACGCGTCGGCGAGGTGCTCGCAGTTGTCCAGCACCAGCAACACCTGCCGGGTCCCCAGCACGCTGACGATCGACTCGGTGATCGTCGTGTCCGGGCGTTCGGCCGCGCGCGCCGCCATCGCCACCGCCTGCGCGACGAGACCGGGCGCGCTGGTCTTGGCGAGCTCGACCAGGTGGACGCCGTCACCGAACATCGGCGCGGCGGCCGTCACGAACTCCGCCGCCACCCGCGTCTTGCCCGCTCCGGCGGGACCGAACAGCGTGACGAGACGGTGCTGACGGAAGAGCCGGTTCAGCGCCGCCAGCTCCTCCTTGCGGCCGACGAAGCTGTCCAGCGCGTGTGCCGGCATGGCCGTGGGTGCCACCGTGCCGTGATCGGTACTGGTCGGCCTGGCCCGCCGTCGGTAGGCGCGCTGCCTGCACGCGTTGGAGCAGTAGACGCGGCTGTTCCGGGCACCGGTGGCCCCCGGAATGTCCGCGGCGCACTCGACGCAGGTCACCAATCCGGACACCCGGTTCACCGCTTCCCAACAACTGCCGATAACCAATTAGCAATGTTCCCGCCGCAGGCCGAATTTGATCCCAAATAGTCCCGAAGCGATCCCCGATGCACGCCGATGTGCTGGTCGCGACAATAAACGCACGCTGCGCGACGCTGATCGAAGGGTATCCCTATTCACTCGAACAGCCTAGCGATAATTTCGTCACAAATGGTTCCATTTGACCTGGAAAAGTCCACTTCATCCGCATTGCGGCAGCCAATATGCCATTTTTGAATACAGTCGAATTGAGACGTAGGAGAACAACAGGTCATGTTCACATACGTGACCGGCTCAATGGTCCGTTGCGTAACGCCTGCGGCTTTCCCTGATGTCTCGGATGGCGGGAGCGGTAATCCTTGCCCTTGGTTACGGGAGGAGCAGGAAAGTGGAAGCTGGGGAGAGGGCCGAGTTCATCGGGGCGTATACCCGAGTGCTCAGCCAGGCGTGGTCGAGCGAGGAGTTCGGCGAACGGATGCGGCGCGAACCTCGCGCCGTGCTGAGCGAGCACGGGCTGCCCACGCCCGCCGACGCCGAGATCGAGATCGTCAGGGCCCGCGACGCCGGACCTGACCTCGAAGCGCAGATCACGTTGTGGCGCAACGGTCTCACCTCTGGCAAGTACGTGCTCTACGTGCCCGACATGCCGCAGGTGGACGCACGCGAGCTGTCCGAGGAGGACCTCGACGCGGTCGCGGGTGGCGCGGACAGCTGCTGTTGCTGCTGCCCGTGCAGCAGCAGCGTGTGACGGGAGCGGACGTGTTCCTCAACGGCCTGCGCCGGCCGCGGCTCAAGGCCCACGTTGTCACCCGCGTGGTGCCGCCTGACCAGGTGTTCCTCGTCTCCGAGGCCGGTCAGCGCCTGGTCCGCGGCACGGCCGCCGCCGCGATCGCACCGTTGCTGGACGGCACCAGGACGGTCGAGGAGATCGCGGTGGCGGTCGCCGGGCCGGTGAGTCCCGCCGACTGCCTGTTCGCGCTGACGAAGTTCCACCGGTCCGGGCTGCTCGCCGACGGACCGGCGAACGGGAACCCGCGCGTGGAGGCGGCCTGGGACGCGCGTGGCGTCGCCCCCGGCCTGTTGGCCACGGCCGAGGTCTCGTTGATCGCGATCGGCGACGTCGACACCGCCCCCGTGGCCGCCGCGCTGGCCGCGAGCGGCGTACGCGTGGGCACCGGTGCCCGCACCGTCGTGATCACCGACGACTACCTCGATCGCCGGCTCGCCGCGTTCGACGACGTGCTGCTGGCCAAGCCGGTGGGCGCGGAGGTGTGGCTCGGCCCGTGGCTGCGACCCGGCACCGGATGCTGGCACTGCCTGCGGGAACGCCTGCTCGGCAACCAGCCGCTGACGCGCTATCTCGCCCGGCACGACCCCGCCCCGCTGCGCCGGTCGGTCGCGGCGCTGCCGCACACTACCGGCGTTGCCGCGCACCTGATCGCCGGTGCCGTCGTGACGGCCGTGACCACGGGGGATGTGCCCGCGCTGCGGGACGTGCTGGTCTCCTACGACCTGACCGCGATGTCCAGCGAGCGGCACGAGCTGATCCGCCTCCCGCACTGCGGGCACTGCGGTGACCCCGGCCTGCTGCGCACCGGCAGGATCGAGCTGACCTCACGACCCGGTGTCGCCCGTGACGGCGGCTACCGCGTCGAGTCGGCCGAGGCCACTGTGCGCAGGCTGGAGAAGCACGTCGACCGGTTGCTGGGCGCGATCACGTCGGTGCGCTCTCTGTCCGAAGAGGACCTCACGCCCAGTTACGTGGCAGGGCACAACTTTGCGTTGCCCGCTGTCGGCGTGGAGGCGTTGCGGCGCACGTTGCGAGGGCAGAGCGGGGGCAAGGGCCGCACCGGTGTTCAAGCCCGCGCGAGCGCCATGTGCGAGGCGATCGAGCGGTACAACGGTGTGTGGTCGCCGGACCGGCCGACCATCACGGGAAGTTTCGCCGAGCTGGGGCCGGACCGGGCGGTGGCCGTCGAGGACCTGCTGCTCTTTTCCCCCGCGCAGTACGCCGACCGCGAGTCGTTCAACCGCAGTGCCGCCGCCGGACGACTGCACCAGGTGCCCGAGCCCTACGACCACACCCGGCCGATCGAGTGGACGGCGGCGTGGTCGCTCACGCACGACCGGGAACGTCTGCTGCCTGCGGCGTTCACCTGGTTCGGCTGCCCCGACCCCGCGCCGTTCTGCTTCCCCGACTCCAACGGCAACGCGGCGGGCAACACCGTCGAAGAGGCCATCCTGCAAGGCTTCTGCGAACTGGTGGAACGTGACGGTGTCGCCCTGTGGTGGTACAACCGCGCCCGCAGACCCGCGCTCGACCTGGACAGCCTGGCCGACCCGTACGTGACGGCACTGCGCGAGCACTACGCCACACTCGGCCGTGAGCTGTGGGTACTCGACATCACCGCTGATCTCGGCGTCCCGGCGTTCGCCGCCGTGTCGCGCCGGATCGACCACCCTGTCGAGGACGTGCTGGTCGCGTTCGGCGCCCACCTCGACGCACGAGTGGCTGCGGTGCGCGCGTTGACCGAGCTGAACCAGTTCCTGCCCGCCGTCGTGGGCCGGAACCCGGACGGCAGCACCGACTACCGTGAGGACGATCGGTCCACTGTGGACTGGTTGCGTACGACCAGAGTGGCGGACCACCCGTGGCTGCTGCCCTCGGGAGATCCGGTCCCGCTCGCCGAGACGGCGTCGCCGACCGACCTCGCCGAGGCCGTGCGGTCGTGTGTCGGCAAGGCCGCCGCTGCCGGTCTCGAAGTCATCGTCTGCGACCAGACCCGGCCCGACATCGAGCTGTCCGTGGTGAAGGTGGTCGTGCCGGGACTGCGGCACTTCTGGCGTCGCCTCGCGCCGGGACGGCTCTACGACGTGCCGGTCGCGCTCGGCTGGGTGCGTGGGGCGGTCGCTGAGCCGGACCTGAACCCGGTGAGCGTGTTCTTCTGATGCGTACGAAGATTCGCCTGCGCGCTGGTGCCGAAGTGAGTACCACGTCTACTGGTACCAGGCTGTTCAGCCGGACGGGCGCACAGTCGCTCGGCGTGCTCACCGACGCCCAGCACCACGCGCTCGACGCGTTGCGCGTCGACCGCGACGAACAGGAACTGCTGACGCCCGCGACGTTCGCGCAGGTGTGCGGGCTGCTCGCGAGGCTACGGCGCGGGAACTGGCTCGCGGCCACCCTGTCGGACGACGGACCGCCGCTCACGGTGCACCCGGCCTGCCGGACCGCGCCCAACCTGACCTCGGTGATCGCGACCGTCCGAGCCGCGCACGACATTGTGCTGTCGCGATTCTCGTTGGTGCGGCCGGAGAACGGTCACTTCGTGGTCGAGTCGCCCAGGTCCGGGTTCACCGTGCACCTGTCCGACCCGGCGGTGTTGCGGATGACCGATCCCCGTGTGGCTGGACTGTTCGTGGAACTCGGGCTTGCCGTGCCCGCCGAAGACCCCGAGCACAGCTCGTGGAGCCCGCACGAGCTGTGGTTCCACGCGAGGAGCAGGCGCGGGCGCCACGAACAGCCGTGGGGCCCGACCCTGCGCTTCGACCCGCCCCCGGCACGGTCTGGCGGTGTGCGCGGAATCCCTTTGCCCGTAACGACCTCACCGTGGCCCATGTCGCTCACCGAGACCGTCGAGTCGCGCCGGTCGATTCGTGAGCACGACGACACCCGTCCGCTCACCGAGGCTCAGCTCGGCGAGTTCCTGTTCCGCACCGCGCGCACCAGGGGCAGCACGACTCTGTCCGGTGTCGAGCTGCTCGACCGGCCCTACCCGTCCGCGGGAGCGTTGCACGAACTGGAGATCTACCCGGTGGTGCACCGCGTCAGCGGCATTCCGCGCGGGCTCTACCACTACAACTCGCACCGTCACGAGCTCGTCGCGCGCGACGCCGAACCCGGTCAGCTGGACCGGCTGCTCGCCGACACCGGCACCGCGACACCACAGGTGCTGTTCGTGATCACCGCCCGGTTCGAGCGGGTGATGTGGAAGTACGAGTCGATGGCGTATGCGCTGACGCTCAAGAACACGGGCGCGCTGATGTCGGTGATGTACCTCGTGGCGACCGCGATGGGGCTCGCCCCGTGCGCGCTCGGCGGCGGCGACTCGGACCTCTTCTCCGCCGCCGCGGGACTTTCCTACGAGAACGAGTCGAGCGTCGGGGAGTTCCTCCTCGGGTCGCGGCGGGAGGAGCAGAGCTGATGGAGTTCCGGCAGAACGCACTGAAGAAGCTCAACGCGCCGGACGAGATCGACGCCCCGGTCCGTCTCGCCGCGCCACGCCGCTGGATCGCGCTGGCGATCGCCGCGTTCCTGGTGGTCAGCGGTGGCGTCTGGGCGACGGTGGCGGCGTTGCCGCGCACGGTGTCCGCCGCGGGCATCCTCACCCACCAGCAGGGCAGCTTCACGTTGCAGAGCCCGGTAGCGGGGCAGGTGACCGGCGTGTTCGTCGGGCAGGGCGCCACGTTCGGGCAGGGCACGCCGATGCTCACGGTGCAGTCGGGCGACCACACCGAGGTGATCCGCTCGGTGACCGGCGGCAGGGTCACGGCCATGCTCAGCAAGGTCGGCCAGGTCATCGCGCCGGGCACCGAGCTCGCGGTCGTCGAACGCGTCGACGGCGCCTCGGACGGCCTGGTCGCCGTGCTCTTCGTCCCGACCAGCGACGCGGGCCTGATCCGCAGGGACAGCGAGGTCGACCTCGCCGTGCAGTCCGCGCCCGCACAGGAGTTCGGTGTGCTGCGCGGGACCGTGCACTCGATCAGCCAGTTCGCCGAGAGCCGCCAGCAGATCGCCGACTTCCTCGGCGACGACCAGCTCGGTGAGCGGTTCTCCGCTCAGGGACAACCGCTCAGGGTCGTGGTGCGGCTGACGGCGGCCAGCACCGCGAGCGGCTTCCGTTGGTCCACAAAGGATGGTCCACCGTACCGCATCGACTCCCGCACGCTCGTCACCGGCGCCGTGCACCTCACGCCGATCCGGCCGATCGACTGGGTGGTGCTCTAGATGCCGGTGAAGACACCGACGGTGCTGCAGATGGAGAACGTCGAGTGCGGCGCCGCCTCGCTCGCGATGATCCTCGCGCACTACCGCCGGTACGTGCCGCTGGAGGAGCTGCGGGTGGTCTGCGGCATCTCCCGTGACGGCTCGAAGGCGTCGAACGTGGTCAAGGCGGCGCGGCACTACGGGCTGACCGCCAAAGGACTGCAGACCAACCCGGAGGCGCTGGCGTCGGTGCCCCTGCCCGCGATCGTGTTCTGGGAGTTCCGGCACTTCGTGGTGCTGGAGGGGCAGACGACCCGCTGGGGCAGGCCGGTCGTGCACGTCAACGATCCGGCCGAGGGCAGGCGGGTGCTGCCCGCCGCCGAGTTCGACGAAGGTTTCACCGGTGTCGTGCTGACGATGGAACCCGGCCCGGACTTCCGGCCGGGTGGCCGCCGTCCCGGACTGCTCGCCGGGCTGGCACCTCGGCTGCGCGGCATCCGGGGGCTGCTCGTGCTCAGCACGATCGCGAGCCTGCTGCTGATGCTGCTCGGCATCACGATGCCCGCGTTCACCCGCGCGTTCATCGACAGCGTCCTGCTCGGCGGGGACTCCTCGATCCTGGTGCCGTTCTTCACGATGATGGCCGCGATCGTCGCCGCGACGTTCGGCATCACCTGGCTGCGCCAGTCGTACCTGGTGCAGGCACGGCTGGCGAGCAGCACGTTGAGCAGCTCGCGGTTCATGCGGCACCTGCTGCGGCTGCCGGTCGGGTTCTTCACCCAGCGCAGCCCCGCCGACATCACGCATCGCATGCGGTCCAACGACCACGTCGCGGAGATCCTGTCGCGCGACCTGTCCACCGCGGTGATCGACGCGCTCGTCGTGCTGCTCTACGCGGGACTGCTGTGGAGCTACAACGCGAAGCTCACCGTGATCGGGGTGGCGATCGCGCTGCTCAACGTCGTCGCGTTGCGGGCGGTCGTGCGGGTGCGAGCCAGCGGCGTGAAGAAGCTCGCGCGCGACGAGGCGAACCTGCTCTCAGTGTCCTACAACGGTTTGCAGCTCATCGAGACGATGAAGGCGACCGGTGGCGAGAACGAGTACTTCCGCAAGTGGGCCGGGCATCAGGCGAAAGCGCTGTCCGGGCAGCAGATGCTCGGTGCGCCGAGCGCGATGCTGTCGGTCGTCGCTCCCACGCTCGCCGCGCTGAACTCCGCGGCCATCCTGCTGATCGGCGGGCTGCAGGCGGTCCAGGGCGCGATCTCGATCGGTCTGCTGGTGGCGTTCCAGACGTTGATGACTTCGTTCAGCAGGCCGATCACCCAGCTGACCGGCCTCGCGGGCAGCGTGCAGGACTTCGGTGTCGAGGTGCTGCGCCTGCGCGACGTGGAGAACTATCCCGCCGAGGACCTCGACCGCGTGCCGGAGCCCGAGCGCGCGGGGCGTCTCGACGGACGTGTCGTGTTCGACGAGGTGACGTTCGGCTACAACCCGCTCGGCACGGCGTTGCTCGACCGGTTCTCGTTCTCCGTCGGCCCCGGTGAGCAGGTCGCGCTCGTCGGCGGGTCCGGCAGCGGCAAGTCCACCGCGACCAGGCTGATCTCCGGGCTGTACCGGCCGTGGTCAGGTCAGGTGCTCATCGACGGCGTGCCGCGCGAGGAGATTCCCCGCAGCGTGCTCGCGGCATCGGTGGCGTTCGTGGACCAGGAGATCTTCCTGTTCGAGGGCACCGTGCGGGACAACGTGACGCTGTGGGACCCGTCCGTGCCGGACGAGGCGGTGATCGCCGCGCTGAAGGACGCCGCCGTCTACGACGTGGTGTCCGCGCGGCGGGGCGGGCTGAACAGCGGGATCGCCGAGGACGGCCGCAACTTCTCCGGCGGCCAGCGGCAGCGGCTGGAGATCGCCAGGGCGCTCGTGCGCAACCCCGGCGTGCTGGTGCTGGACGAGGCGACGAGCGCGCTGGACGCCGAGACCGAGCTGGTCATCACCGAGAACGTCCGGCGCCGTGGCTGCGCGTGCATCGTGATCGCGCACCGGCTGTCCACCATCCGCGACAGTGACGAGATCATCGTGCTCGACCAGGGAAAGGTCGTCGAGCGCGGCACCCATTCGGTACTGGCCGGCGCGGGTGGGCCGTACGCCGCACTCATCGAGGAGCACTGATGACCGCCCTGGAGTTGCCGTCGCTCAGCGGGTTCGGCTCCGAAGTGGACGGTGCGCAGCGGATCCCGTTGCAGGGCAGGCACGTGCTCTGGCACGTCATGCGCGGCGTGCTGGACGTCTTCGCCGTGGACACCGGCCGTGGCGGTCGCTGGCAGTTCGTCGGCACGGCCGAGGCGGGCGCGATCCTGTCCGCGCCGGTGCGGGGGCCGAAGCACGTGCTGATCGGCCGTCCTCGCGCGGGCACGGTGATCAGGGCGATCCCGATCAAGGAGCTGATGGCGGCGCAACGCGAGACGTGGCGCGGGGACAACGGATTGAGCCCGCAGGAACGTGAACTGGCGCGCGGAATCGACGCCGGGTTGCGGATGCTGCTCGACTTCACCCGTGACGGCCTTCCGCCGCGCGACTTCGTCCCGTTGCACTCGGGCGCGGAGGTGGAGCTGACCGCCGGGCAGAAAGCCCGCCCCGGACGTGGGGTGCTGTGGGTCAGGGTCGAGCGCGGCCGGATCTCCTCGGGCGGTACGACGACCGGGTTCCGGGAGCGGCAGGCCGGTGACTCGGTGACGATGAGCGAGCTCGACTGGATCTCCTGCGACACCTACGCCTCGCTGCGGGTACGTGACACCGAAAGCCTGATCGCCGACGGCGAGCTGTGGCGCAACCTGCTCGACCTGCAGACCCGCGTGCTCTACACGATCGACCGGGCGGTGGAACGGCAGAACCGGCTGGAGAGCGAGCGGATGGCCGCGGCTCGCACGGCCGGGCTGGAGGTGCGCGACCGGGCCGACCGGGCGATGCGCGACGTGCTGCTGTCCAGTGGCGGCCCGCGCGCTGCGTTGCCCGGCGACGACGACCCGACGGTGGCGGCCTGCGAGCTGGCCGCGGCCGAGCTCGGCATCACCGTGGTGGCGCCGGAGGTCAACCACACCAACAGCAAGGTCGGCCCGGTCGAACGGGTGGCGCTGCGGTCGCGGTTCCGCACCCGCACGATCACGTTGCGGGGCGACTGGTGGCGGGTCAACGTCGGTCCGCTGATCGGTTTCCTGGCCGACGGGCACGTGCCGGTGGCGCTGCTCTGGCGGCGCGGCCGCTACCACGTCGTCGACCCGCGCACCCGTGCCCGGACCGCGATGTCCGCCGTGCGGGCCGACGAGCTGGAACGCCGCGCGGTGATGCTCTACCGGCCGTTGCCGGAGAAACCGGTGCGCAGCTGGCAGTTGCTGCTGTTCGGGTTGCGCGGCAGCGGTCCGGACGTGCGGACCCTCGTACTCGGCACGGTCGTCGCGGTGCTGCTCGGCCTGCTCGTGCCGATCGCGACCGGTCAGGTGCTCGGCGAGTACGTGCCGAGCGCGAACACGAGCCTGATCTGGCAGCTGTGCGGCGCGCTCGTGGTCGCGAGCCTGGTGTCCGCCGGGTTCGGGCTGCTGCAGAACCTGGCTCTGCTGCGGGTCGAAGGCCGTTTCGAGGCCACGTTGCAGGCCGCCGTGTGGGACCGGCTGCTGCGGCTGCCCGCGAAGTTCTTCACCCGCTGCTCGACCGGTGAGCTCGCCGGTGCCGCGCTCGGGGTGAAGCACATCCGCGCGGTGCTGATGGGTGTCAGCTCGATCGTGCTGCAGTCGAGTGCGGTGGCGTTGTTCAACTTCGGGCTGCTGTTCGTCTACAGCGTGCCGCTGGCGTTGCTGGCAGGCGGGTTCGTGCTGGTCAGTGGTGTGGTGTTCGTGTGGCTCGGCGTGCGGCAGATGCGCTGGCAGCGGGCGTCGCTGGAGATCGGGCATCGGCTGACGAACAAGGTGTTCCAGACGTTGCGCGGGCTGCCGAAGCTCCGCGTCGCCGCCGCGGAGGACCGCGCGTACGGCGACTGGGCCGGGGAGTTCGTGCGGGAGAAGGAATACCAGAAGCGGATCGGCCGCTACCAGACGCTGATCACCACGTTCGACAAGGGATACGTACCGTTCTGCACGATGGTGCTGTTCCTCGTGCTCTCCGGTCCGTCCGCCGGGGTGCTGACACCGGCGCAGTTCCTGGCGTTCAACGCGGCGTTCGCCGTCGTGCTGGTGTCGCTGACCCAGCTCACCACCTCGCTGACGTCGGTGATCTCGATCGTGCCGATGTACAACCGGCTCAAGCCGGTGCTGACCGAACCGCTGGAAGTCTCGGAGGCGGCGGTCGTGCCGGGCGAGCTCTCCGGTGCGATCGAGGTCAACCACCTCACGTTCGCCTACGGCGACGACTCGCCGCCGGTGCTCACCGACGTCTCGTTCCAGGTCCAGCCCGGCGAGTTCGTCGCCGTGGTCGGGCCGTCGGGGTGTGGCAAGTCGACGTTGCTGCGTCTGCTGCTCGGGTTCGAGAAACCGTTGTCCGGCACCGTTCTCTACGACGGCCAGGACCTGTCCTCTTTGGACATCTCGGCGGTGCGCGCGCAGTGCGGTGTCGTGCTGCAACAGGCCAAGCCGCCCGCGGGTTCGATCTACGAGGCCATCGCGGGCGCCCAGAACTACACGATGGACGAGGCGTGGGAAGCCGCCGAGATGGCGGGCATCGCCAAGGACGTCAGGGCGATGCCGATGGGCATGCACACCGTGCTCGCCGACAGCGCGACGTTGTCGGGCGGGCAACGGCAGCGGCTGGTGATCGCGCACGCGCTGATCCGCAGGCCGCGGCTGCTGTTCTTCGACGAGGCGACCTCCGCGCTGGACAACGAGACCCAGCGCGTCGTCACCGCCAGCACCCGCAGGCTGCAGGCCACCCGCGTGGTGATCGCGCATCGGCTGTCGACCGTGATGGACGCCGACAAGGTGATCGTCCTCAACGGCGGCCGGATCGAGCAGCTCGGCAGACCCGCCGACCTGCTCGCGGAGCAGGCAGGGCTGTTCCACCAGCTCGTCCGCAGACAGATGCAGTGAGGAGAGCCCGTGCTCAGACTCGTTCCCGCCGTTCCCGTCGCACTGCTGCTCGTGTCGGCGGTGGCGTGCGGCACCGGTCAGCCCACCACCGAACAGGCCGCCGCGCCCGCGTTGTCCAACGCCGCGGCGGCCGACGTCGTCGCGGCCTACGACCAGGCCAACAACGGCGTCAACGCGACACTCGACCCGGCGGGCCTGCCGGACATCGAGACCCGGCCGTTGCGCACCAGCAGCGAAAGCTGGCTGCGCATCACCAAGGCGCACAACGAGACCGTGCCGCTGATCACCAGCAGCGACACCCGTTACGTCGTGCCGTCCAACGCCTCGTGGTTCGTCGCCACCTCCAACCGGGCCCGCGGCGGCGTTCCGACGCCACGACCGGTGCAGGTCGTGCACGTGCTGGAGGACGGCAAGTGGCGGGCCGCGTACTCGCTGACGCCGCTCGACGATGTTCCTTCTCCCGCGGTGAACGCCGCGTCCGCCGCCACCGCCGTCACCGACTTCTCGGATCTGTCGATGCGCCCCGAAGAGGTCGGCAAGGAGATCCTCGACCACTACGTCACCGGCCGCGCTGGTACTGACTTCCTGCGCAGCGCGGCACTCGACGACCAGCTGGCCAACGGGTTCGCGGTCGGCAGGCAGGTCCTCAAGACCAAGGGCAGATCCCTGGACCGCTCGCTCGGCACCACGACGCACCCCGTTTTCGCAGTGCGCACAACGGATGGCGGCGTTCTCGCGTTCACCGCGGCCACCGTGGTCGACGTCATCACGGCCACCGACCCCGGCGCCGTCGTGACACTCGACCCGAAGAGCAACGAGGGCGCCCTGCTGGCCGACCGGCCGATCAGCGCGCCGCGGTTCGAGGTCATCCGGCTGCAGACCTACCTGACCTATCTGCCCGCTCGCACGTCTGGAGCACAGGCGAGGGTGCTCGCCTACTCCGACACCCCGATCAGCGTCCGCTGACGGGACCCACCGGAAAGATCGAGGAGAACACGATGACCGAGGAACCGCAGGAGATCGTCCAGGTGCTGGACGAGGAGCAGCTGGACGACATCGCGGGCGGCGACGGCGGCCAGCCGTCATACCCGCCGTACGTGTAGCCGGAGCCAGGTCATCCTCGTGGTGGCCTGGTTTTCGGCACGCGAAAGGGCCGGAGCGAGATTCGCTCCGGCCCTTGCTCCGTGAGGTCAGATCACTGACCGCCGCCGCCGCGGTAGTCCGGCTCGACACCCTGGATGGCGCCGCCCCGGTACTCGGGACGCACGCTCTGCGCCGCACCGCCGCGGTAGCCGCCGCCGCCCGCGATGTCGGTCAGCTCCTCGTCGTTGATGTCCTGGTCCTGGTTCTGGTTCTCGGCCATGTCAGATCCTTTCCGTCAGATGGGGTTGTTCAGAGACCCGGCTGCGCGATCGACTGTGCCGAAGCACCTTCGGGCTCGGCGCACTGCGGGCTTGGGTAGCTGTCGATGGCGTAGCGCACGCCACCGGCCACTCCGGCCAGCTCGGTGTCCGGGATCTCGGTGGGCTCGCTGTCGACCACGTGGCTGGTCGTCACCGGCCGGGGGAGAAGCGGTTGTCGGGGTTCGCCGACTGCAGGCCGCCACCGCGGTGGTCCGGGGTCGAGTGGCTGTCGATGGCGAAGCGGTAGCCGCCGGCTACCTCGGCCAGCTCGGTCTCAGGGATCTCGGTCAGCTCGGGCTTGGTCACGTCCGACATGTTTTCCTCCTCGGTGTTGCTTTGTTGACAAGGAAAGACTCGCAGTCGCACCGTGTTCCGCCATCAGGGAAATCCCGGGCCGTTACGCAACGACGCGGCTGGCGGGAGGGCGTTACGCAACCAGCGTCCTCGCGTCGGTGGCCGGGGTCAGTCGCATGTGGAGGATGGTGACTGGCCGTTCTTCTTACGCGAACGGGTTGACCGCTTCCAGTGCTGCGACTGAGGACGTAGGTGTCGGCGATGCCCGCCGCCCACTTGTTGATCGTGTTGTAGGTGGCCGGTGCGACGATGACCGCCGTGGCTTGGGGAAGGGCTGGTCATCCGGCCCGCTGGTGCCCCGTCCGGACAGGGTGGCCGCAGAGCGCTTCGAGTGCTTCCGAGTCGAGGAAGTGTTCTACCGCCGATGGCGTGGCGACACACCACCACTCGACTCCCGCTCGCTCGGCGATCTGACGCACGAGCCTGGCAGGTTCGCCCATGGTGTTGTTCAGCAGTGACCGCAGCAGGCCGTGTGCCCACCAGCTCCGGCAGGTGCCGCGTGACAACCGTGAGGCGCGACATGTTCCAGGCAGGACGCCTGGCGCAGGACGATCGGGAAGTCGATCGCTGGTGGCGTCCGGGTCTGCAGTCATGGATAGGCGGCGAGCGCACGACGGATGGCTTGAACTTCGAAGGCGTCTACGCATCGCCGCGCACGCTGGACGTAACCCTCGTCGGTGAGTACGGCCGGGTCGACGCCCAGAGCGTCCGCCACGCGCTCGATCATCGGGACGCGGGCCAGCTCCCGTTCGCCAGACTCGATCTTGTCCAGCCACGACGTCGAGCGGCCGACCATGTCGGCGAACTGCTTGCGTGGCAGCTTGCGACGTTCGCGCCAGTAGCGGACACGTGCGCCGATGGTCAACGTCGCGGACCGGGCGCTGCGCAAGGTTCGAGAAGCGGCCGCGCGGCAGGCGGCGAGGCTTCCCTGAAACCGCAAAGGCGGCGCCTCCCGAAGGAGGGCGCCGCCCGTGGTGAGGCAGAAATCAGGCCGCGCGCTTGCGCAACGGCGCCGCGACCTCGTGCAGGTTCTGCAGCACGTGGCCGTACGACCGGAACAATCCGCATTGCGCATAGGAGATGTCACGCTGCGCGCAGAACTCGCGCACGATCGCCTGCGCGTGCCGCAGGTGGGGCCGCGGCATGCTCGGGAACAGGTGGTGCTCGATCTGGTAGTTCAGCCCGCCGAGCAGGAAGTCGACGAACCAGCTGCCGCGGATGTTGCGCGAGGTCAGCACCTGCTTGCGCAGGAAGTCGAGCGTGTGACCGGCCGACAGCACCGGCATGCCCTTGTGGTTGGGGGCGAAGGAGCAGCCCATGTAGAAGCCCCACACGCCCTGGTGCACCAGCGACGAACGCGATCGCGTAGACGGGGGAGAGGACCCAGAAGACGACGCCGAGGTAGACGACGACGTTGCGCGATCACCCTCATCTAGCGCTCGCGGCCCGCGTACTTGATCGAGTGCCAGTGCAGCGCGAAGCCTTCGAGCAGCAGCAACGGGAAGAACAGGAACGCCTGATGGGCGGCGATCCAGCGCAGCGGGCCACGTTTCGCGGCGCTTTGGCGCTGGGTGAACGCGAGCACCGAGATGTCGACGTCCGGGTCCTCGTCCTCGTGGTTCGGGTTGGCGTGGTGGCGGCTGTGCTTGCCGACCCACCAGTCGTAGCTCACGCCTACGAGGCCGCTGTGGACGTAGCCGGCGATGTCGTTCCACCGGCGTGACGTGAAGATCTGCTTGTGGCCAGCGTCGTGGCCGATGAACGCGAGCTGCGTCGTCATCACTGCCAGGACGAACGCCACGGCCAGCTGCCACCACGAGTCGCCGAGCAGCGCGAACGCCACCCAGGCACCTGCGTAGACCAGCAGGTTCGCGGAGATGCGGACGTAGTAATAGCCGCGCCGCCGACTCAGCAGGCCAGCCTGCTTGATCGAGGCGGCCAAGTGGGCGAAGTCGCTCGCCTGCCGGAGTGCCACCTGCGCAGCATGCCAGGTCGCGGCGACAAGGCAGTGCACGGCCAATGAAATCAGTGCGAAGGGTACGAATCGGCTCCAGTAGGTTGGCGGAGGGTGATCGAGGGGAGCGTTACGGGCGAACGGGCTGAAGGTGTTCCTGGACAAGCGGGACATCCGGTACGGCGACCTGGTCGTCGACTCCGTCTTCGAGGCGATCGCGGGAGCGGCGGCCCAGCTCGTGATCGTGTCCGCCTCCTCGGTCACGTCGGCGTGGGTGCGCGAGGAGATCGCCGCCGGGCGAACCAGGGCGATCGGGTCGGACTTCCGGGTCATTCCCGTCGTCATCGACCAGGCGGAGGTGCCGCCGGCCATGGCGCACCTGCGGTACCTGGACCTGCGCAGGTGGAAGACGGACACCTACTTCCGCGAAGGCGTCGCCGTGAAGAACCGGGCCTGATCCGCGAGGAACCCGTCGGCGAACTGCCCCTGAAACGTTCATACTAGAAACGATCGTTTAGGGTATGAACGTGAACACGCGGGTGCTCGTGCAGGCACTGGTCCGTGCGAACGGCACGGTCGACGCCGGCGAGCTCTACGACGTCGCCGGGCGGTTCGGCATGAGCGACCAGCAGGTCCGGCTGTGTGTCAAACGGCTCGTCGCGGAAGGCCGGTTCACCTCGGAGGGGCGCGGCCGCAAAGGCACGCTGCACGCCGTCGCCGACATCACCGGGTCGCTCGCCCCCGACGCCGCCTACGTTCGTCGCGCCTACCGGCAGGACGCCGGGCTCGAACCGTGGGACGGCACCTGGCATCTGTTCTCCTTCGCCATTCCCGAATCCCGCCGCGCCGCCCGTGACACCCTGCGCGAGCACCTGCTCCACCTCGGCGCCGCGTCCGTCCACAGTGGCCTGTACGTCACCGCGAGCCCGGTGGCGGAGCTGGTCGAAGCGCAGGCGAGGCAGCTCGATGTGATGTGCGCCCTCACTCGCCTCACGACCACGGACCTGCAGGTCGGCGGCATGACGAAGCCTCGCGCGCTGGCGGCCGCGTTGTGGCCGCTCGGTGAGATCGCCGAACGGCACGTGCACCTGGCAGCCTTCGCCGAGAAGTGCCTGGCCCAGCTCGCCGGGGAGTTGTCGGAGGTCGACCGGCTCACCATGGCCGTCGAGCTCGCCGAACAGTTCACCGTGGCGATGGAGCGCGACCCGCTCCTACCCCTGGAGCTCCTGCCGCAACCCTGGCCCGGCACCGCCGCCCGCCGTCTGGCCGCCGACTGCTGGAACCGCCTGGCGGAGATCGAGTCACCGGAAAGCCTTCGCCTGTTCGCGCTGTACGCCGCTGCGCCCTAGTTGGCCCGGCGTTCGAGGAAGACGGTGTCGCGCCACACGCCGTGGTGTTGCGCGATGCGTTCGCGGACGCCGAGGGTGCGGAAGCCCGCCGAGTGGTGCAGGGCGAGGCTGGCGCGGTTCTCGGGGAAGATCGAGGTCTGCAACGTCCACAGGCCGGCGGTGTCGGCCGCGGTGACCTGCTTGTGCAGCAAGGCTTTGCCGACGCCTCGGCCGCGGAAGTCGGCGCCGACGTAGACGGAGGTCTCGGCGACGCCCGCATAGCAGTCCCGGGCGGACGTGGAGGTGGCCGCCGCCCAGCCGGCGACCGCGCCGTCGACCTCGGCGACCCAGCGGTGGTCGCGCAGCCACTTGGCGTCGAGTGTTCTGCGTTGGGGGACTTCGGTTTCGAACGTCGCGTCGCCGGTGGCGATGCCTTCGGCGTAGATGCGGCGCACGGCGGTCCAGTCGTCGTCGCGCATCGCGCGAACGGTCACGTCGACCGGCAGGTCGTCCGGGCAGCACGGGCGGGGCGCGAGCATGCCCATGACGACGTCGGCGGCGTGGGGCAGGCCGGTGCAGCAGGACGGGTTCACGCGTGACGTGCGTGGCGGTGCCTTCCTTGTGCACCCGCAGGAAGCCGACCTCGGCGAGCTTGCGCACGTGGTGTGAGCAGGTGGACTGGCTGATGCCGAGCAGCTCGGTCAGCTCGCCGACGGTCATCGCGCGGCCCGCGGTGGCGACCGCGTGCAGCAGCCGCACCCGGGTCGGTTCGGCGAGGCACGCGAACCAGTCCGCGTAGGTCGCTGCGTCGTCGGTGGGCAGCACGGCCGGGCCTTCGTCATCACGGCGGAAGTATCGACGTAGATCGATGGTTGCGTCAATCGATGGCGGTCGATACAGTCCGGCATGTTGATTCGAAATACTTCGATACAAGGGGTTGAGTGAGCGAGTTGCCGGTCGTCGTGGTAGGGGCCGGACCTGCGGGTTTGGCGGCGGCAGCGCACCTGGTCGAACGGGGCGAGCAGGTGCTGGTGCTGGAGGCGGGGGACCGGGCCGGTGCCGCCGTGTCGCAGTGGAACCACGTTCGGCTGTTCTCCCAGTGGAGCGAGCTGGTCGACCCGGCCTCCGAGCGGTTGCTGGTCCCGACCGGCTGGGTCCGTCCGGACGGGCGACACCTATCCGACCGGTGGGGAGTGGGCCGAGCTGTACCTGCGGCCGCTGGCCGAGGTACTCGGCGATCGGGTGCGGTTCGGCGCTCGAGTGGTCGGGGTCGCGCGGCGTGGGCGGGACCGGATGGTCGACGCCGGGCGTGAGGAGGAGCCGCTGACGGTGCACGTGCAGACCGCCGCCGGCAGAGGAGCGGATCACCGCTCGTGCGGTGATCGACGCGTCCGGAACGTGGGGCTCGCCGAACCCGCTGGGCGGAGACGGTCTTCGCCGCGGCGGGGGAACGGGCGGCGGCCGAGAAGATCAACTACCGGGTGCCGGACCTCGCGGTGGAACGGGCGCGGTACGCGGGCAAGCGGATCGCGGTGGCGGGCAGCGGGCACTCCGCGCTGACCGCGTTGGTGGTGCTGGCGGACCTCGCCGAGCAGGAGCCCGGCACGAAGATCGTGTGGCTGCTGCGCCGAGGTGCGGTGGGCAACGCGTTCGGTGGGGGAGAGGCCGACCAGTTGCCGGCGCGCGGCGCGTTGGGGCTGCGGGCGAAGAAGGCCGCCGAAGCCGGGCACATCGAGACGGCCACCGGGTTCCGCACGGCGGTCCGTCGAACGCGCGGCGGACGGCAGCCTCACGCTGGAGTCGTTCGACGGCCACCGGGTCGAGGGAATCGACGAAGTCGTTGTGCTGACCGGGTTCCGGCCGGACCTGTCGTGGCTGTCGGAGCTCCGGCTCGACCTGGACCCGGTGCTGCAGGCGCCGACGAAGCTCGCGCCGCTGATCGACCCGAACGTCCACTCGTGTGGCACCGTCTACCCGCATGGTGAGAACGAGCTGCGCCACCCTGAGCCGAATGTTTACCTGGTGGGTATGAAGAGCTACGGCCGGGCGCCGACGTTCCTGTCGCTGACGGGCTACGAGCAGGCGCGGTCCGTCGTGGCGGCGATCGTCGGTGACCACGAGTCGGCCGGGCGCGTCGAGCTGTGCTGCCCGAGACCGGGGTGTGCGGTGGTGCGGGCGTGTTCGACGCTCCCGACGTGAACAAGAACGAGCGGCTGCTGCGGCTCGCCGGAGCCGGCGACTGACGATCGGCCTCGCACCCAGTGCGTGCTGACACACGACGGCGCGGCCCGGCATCGATGCCGGGCTGCGCCGCGTCCTGATCGTGTTGTGCACCACCGAGATCATCAGCTGGGGCGTGCTCTTCTACGCGTTTCCGGTGCTGCTGCCGACGATCAGCGCGCGAACCGGGTGGTCGCTGGCCGCGATCACGGCGGGGTTCTCCGCGAGCCAGATCGTCGCGGCGCTCGTGGGCATGCCGGTGGGCAGGTTGCTCGACCGGCACGGCCCTCGCGCCATCATGACCACGGGCTCGGTCGTCGCTGTCCCGGCCCTGGTCGGGCTGGCGACCGCGCAGTCGCTGGCGTGGTTCACGGCCTCGTGGCTGCTGGCCGGAGTCGCGATGGCCGGGGTCTTCTACGCGCCCGCGTTCGCCGCACTGACCCGCTGGTACGGGCCGCAGCCGGGTGTCGGCGCTGACCGCGGTGACCCTGGTCGCGGGCTTGGCCAGCACGGTCTTCGCGCCGCTCGACCGCCGTGCTCAACGACCACCTGGACTGGCGCGGCACCTACCTCGTGCTCGCCGGGTTCCTCGCTGTCACGACGATTCCGTTGCACCTGTGGGGCTTGCGGCTGCCGTGGCCGGCCGATCGAGCACGAGACCGCCACACGCCGTCGGCGGTGGCGCGCAGCAGGACCGTTCCTGGTGCTGGTCGTCGCGATGAGCCTGGCCGCGTTCAGCGTCTACGCGGTCGTGATCAACCTCGTCCCGCTGCTGACCGAACGCGGCATGACGACCTCGGCCGCCGCGATCGCGCTCGGTCTGGGCGGTCTCGGCCAGGTGCTCGGCCGGCTCGGCTACGCCAGGCTGGCCGCGAGAACCATCGGTGCGCACCCGCACCCGCTGGTCCTCCTGGCGAGCGCGGTGGTCACGGCACTGCTGGGCGTGGTGCCCGGTCCGGCGCTCGCTGCTGATCGCGGGCTCGGTGCTCGCCGGCGTCACGCGCGGGATCTTCACGCTGGTGCAGGCGACGGCGATCACCGACCGCTGGGGTGCTGTCCACTACGGACAGCTCAACGGCCTGCTCACCGCGCCGGTCATGCTGACGGCGGCGATCGCGCCGTGGGCGGGCAGTGCCATGGCAGGGTGGCTCGGCGGCTATCCGGCGGTGTTCGTGGTGCTGGGCACGATCGGGCTGCTGGCGGCCGCGTTGTCGACCGCCAGCGTGCCGCGTTAGCCGAGCAGTTCGGCGACCAGGCCGCGGACGCGGCGGTCGATGTCGTCGCGGATCGGGCGGACGGCGTCGATGCCCTGCCCGGCGGGGTCGTCGAGCTGCCAGTCGAGGTAGCGCTTGCCGGGGAACACCGGGCAGGTGTCGCCGCAGCCCATCGTGATCACCACGTCGGATGCCTCGACGTCCTCGGTGGTGAGCTTCGACGGCACCTCGGCGGTGATGTCGAGCCCCCACTCCGCCAGCGCCGCGACGGCGGCCGGGTTGACCTGGTCCGCGGGTTCGGACCCGGCCGAGCGCACGCTGATCCGGCCCAGACCGTAGTGCTGCAGCAGTGCGGCGGCCATCTGGGAACGGCCGGCGTTGTGCACGCACACGAACAGCACCTCGGGCATCAGATCTCCTTGGACCGGCGTTTGTCGATGCAGATCACACCCGCTGTATCGACTTTTGTCAATCCAGCTGGCTATGCTGATCGACATGACGAGCCTTGGCCAGACGCTGCTCGACTCGGCGACCGCCGCGCGCCTGTTCAAGGCGCTCGGTGACCCGGTCCGGGTCGAGCTGGTCGGACTGGTGCGGCGGACCGAGGGGCAGGAAGCGTGCTTCTGCGACCTCGCCGACCAGTTCGACATGCCGCAGTCCTCGCTGAGTCACCACCTCAAGATCCTCGTCAAGGCCGGTGTGCTCAGCGTGAACGCCGCGGGACCTGGAGCTGGTACCGCATCGACAACGCCGCCATCGACACCCTGGCGGTGGTGCTGGCCCCGGGAGGGCCGTTGCGCGACACCAGTGACTGCTGCGACTGATCCGACGACACCGAGCCCGTCTACGTCATCGGCGATGACGCCTGCTCACCCTGGAGCTGTTGACACCACTGAAACCGCGGCACCGGACGTCCTGCACCGACTGTCCTTTTTGGATCGATTCCTGCCGGTGTGGATCGGCGTCGCCATGGTCGCCGGGCTGCTGCTCGGCCGGTTCGTGCCGGGTCTGCAGAGCGTGCTGGACACGGTGAAGATCGGCGAGGTGTCGCTGCCGATCGCGTTGGGTCTGCTGCTGATGATGTATCCGGTGCTGGCGAAGGTCCGCTACGACCGGCTCGGCACCGTCACCCGCGACCAGCCGCACGATGGTGTTGTCGCTCGTGCTGAACTGGGTGCTCGGCCCGGCGTTGATGTTCGCGCTGGCCTGGATCTTCCTCGCCGACCTGCCCGAGTACCGCACGGGCCTGATCATCGTCGGGCTCGCCCGCTGCATCGCCATGGTCATCATCTGGAACGACCTCGCCTGCGGTGACCGCGAAGCCGCCGCCGTGCTCGTGGCGCTCAACTCGGTGTTCCAGGTCGTCATGTTCGGTGTGCTCGGCTGGTTCTACCTCGATCTGCTGCCCGGCTGGCTCGGCCTCGGCACCGCGTCGGTCGACTTCTCCGCGCTGGGAGATCGCCAAGTCCGTGCTCGATCTTCCTCGGCATCCCGCTGCTCGCCGGCTATCTCAGCCGCAAGCTGGGCGAGCGCTCCCGTGGCCGGGACTGGTACGAGTCGAAGTTCCTGCCGCGCGTCGGCCCGATCGCCTTGTACGGCCTGCTGTTCACGATCGTGATCCTGTTCGCGTTGCAGGGCGGGACCATCACGAGCCGTCCGCTCGACGTCGTGCGGATCGCGCTGCCGCTGCTGGTCTACTTCGCGATCATGTGGGCGGGTTCGTACGCGCTGGGCAAGGCCTCGGGTTTGTCCTACGAGCGGACCACGACGCTCGCTTTCACCGCCGCGGGCAACAACTTCGAGCTCGCCATCGCCGTCGCGATCGGCGTGTTCGGCGTGACCTCGGGCCAGGCCCTCGCCGGCGTGGTGGGGCCGTTGATCGAGGTGCCCGTCCTCGTCGGACTCGTGTACGTCAGCCTCTGGTTGCGGCGCCGATGGGTCAGCAGCAGTGATCGCCCCGCCACGCCTCACGGCCTTCTTTGACCGCCACCACGGCGATCACCAGTGCCGCCAGCGGATCGGCCCACCACCAGCCGAACAGGCTGTTGACCGCCAGTCCGACGAGCAACACGGCGGACAGGTAGGTGCACAGCAGCGTCTGCTTCGAGTCCGCGACCGCGCTCGCGGAACCCAGCTCGCGTCCGGCCCGTCGTTGCGCGTAGGACAGGCCGGGCATGACCGCGAGGGACACGGCCGCGAGCACGATGCCGACCGTCGAGTGATCGGCGCGTTCCCCGCCCAGCACGGAGAGACCGGCCTCGACCACGACGTAGGCGGCGAGCGCGAAGAACGACACGGCGATCACCTTGAGCGCCGTGCGTTCCCGGGCTTCGGGGTTGCTGCCGGAGAACTGCCACGCCACGGCGGCGGCAGAGGCCACCTCGATCACCGAGTCGAGGCCGAACCCGATCAGCGCCGTCGACGACGCCGCGGCACCGGCGGCGAGCGCGATGACCGCCTCGATCACGTTGTAGGTGATGGTGGCGGCCACGAGCAGCCGAACGCGCCTGGTCAGCACCGTCTTGCGTTCGGTGGCGGGGGTCGAACAGCAGCTGCTCACGACGTGACCTTGTCGTGCTCGCAGTCCGTGTCGACGGCGAGCACGACGTCCACGAGCTCGCCCAGCGCGCGGGCGAGGTGCGGGTCGGCCAGGTCGTAGCGCACCTGCCTGCCCTGATAGGTGGCGACGACGAGACCGCAACCGCGCAGGCAGGACAGGTGGTTCGACACGTTCGACCTGGTCAGCTCCAACTGCTCGGCGAGCTGCGCCGGGTAGCCGGGCCCGTCGAGCAGGGCGACGAGGATCCGGCACCGGGTCGGATCGGCCAGGGCACGCCCCAGCCGGGCCAGCGCCGCGCCACGCGTCTCACAGGTCAGCATGGACGCAACTGTACAGCCAACGCTGAACTAGTTCGGCAGTCCGGCGCGGCACGAACGTCACGTTCGAGCCATCTAGCGGTCCGAACGTGCTTTCGCGCCGAATGCAACAGGCGCAGGACGTCAGTTGAGCAGGACCGGCAGCGAGTGGAGTCCGTACACGATCGAGAGGCCGCGGAACGAGAGCTCCTCCGGTTCGACGGCGAGCCGCATCCTGGGGAAGCGCCGGGCCAGTGCCGGATAGGTCGTGCGCAGCTCCATCCGCGCCAGCTCGGCGCCGATGCAGCGATGAGCGCCGTAGCCGAACGCGACGTGCCGAGACGCCGCACGTTCGGGGTCGATCGTGTGCGGGTCGGGGAACACCGAGGCGTCGCGGTTCGCGGCCGACAGTGAGCACGCCACGATGTCGCCGCCGCGGATCGTCGTGCCGGCGATCTCGATGTCGTGGCGGGCCACCCGCAGGAACGCGACCTGCACGACCGAGAGGTGGCGCAGGAGTTCGTCGACGAGCGGGGAGACGGCGTCCGGGTCGTCGCGCATGCGGTCCATGAGGTGCGGCTCGCGGAGCATGGCCAGCACGCCGAGCGAGATCATGCTCGCGGTCGTCTCGAACCCGCCGGTGAGCAGGCCGTCGGCGAGACCGGCGAGCTCGTCGTCGCTCAGGTCGTCGCCGTGCTGGCGCACCAGCTCGCCCAGCAGCCCGGCGCTCGGGGATCGGCGCTGTGCCTGCACGAGCTCGCGGAAGTACGTGATGGACTCCGACACGGCCGCCATCGACGAGGTGGCCGGACCGGCCAGGTCGAACCGGGCCACGCTGCGCTGCTGGAACTCCGCGCGGTCGGCCGCGGGAACCCCGAGCAGCTCGCTGATCGTCAACGCCGGGATCGGCAGCGCGAAGGCCTCCACGAGGTCCACCGGGCCGTCGACCGCGGCCATCCGGTCCAGGTGCTCGGCCACGATGGCGTCGATGCGCGGACCGAGCCGGGCCAGCCGCCGCATCGTGAACTCCGGCGTCAGCACCCGTCGAAGCCTGGTGTGCTCGGGCGGGTCGCTGAACCCGAGCCCGCCGGGCGCGTGCTCCGGGATCAGGCCGACCGCGTCGAAGTGGGAGAAGTCGTTGCTGAACGTCGTGGCGTCGGCGAGCACCTGCTGCGACACCTCATAGCCGGTCGCGAGCCACACCGTCACGCCGACGGGCAACGGCAGCCTGGTCAGAGGGCTGCGGGTGCGCAGCAGCTCCGGCACGGGGTCCAGGAAGTTCCGCCGCAACGGCGCCAGCACCCGCTTGGGCACGAACCAGTGGTCGAGGTCGAACCCGGTCCGGCCGAGCCTCGCCAGATAGCGGCGGCCCAGCCAGGTCGTCAGGCGGCTTCGCTTCGATCCGGTGTCCGCGGAGGCGGCGTTGTCGACGGTCACACCTCAATAATCGCCCCCGCCCGATAATGGTTCCCCGGCGCACCACCTTGCTCACCCGCCCGAGTGACCGCCGTCAGCCCTTGCCCGAGTTCCCCTTGCCCTTGCCGGACCCCTTCTTCTTGCCGCTCGTGTCCGTCATGTCATCGTCCACAAGCACCGGAGCGTCGGGCTGGGGCGTCGCGGCCGGGGTGACGGGGGTGGTGGTGACGGGTGGTGCGGTGGAGCTGACGGCTGGGGGCGCCGACTCGGCGGGCGGCGGCGGGTCGATGAGCGCGGTGGCGACACCGGCCACGGTGAGCAGCACCAGCACCGCCGAAGCGGCCAGCATTCGGACCGGTGGACGCACCGGCACCGACGGGCCGACCAGGGTCTGACCGGGGTGGCGAAGCGCGTGTGCGCATTGTGCCGCGGTCGGGCGGCGGCGTGGTGAGAGCGATGTCATCAGGGTCAGCAGGTGCCTGAGGTCCGCGGGCAGTTCGTCGGGAACCACGGGCGAACGGTGCAGGCGGGCGACCGCGGCTTCGATGTCGCTGCCCTGGTACTCCCGTTGCCCGGTGAGGCATTCGAGCAGAACGAGCCCGAGCGCGTACACGTCCGCCGCCAGACCGGTCTCTTCCCCGCGCACCTGTTCCGGCGCGAGGTAGGCGGCGGTGCCGACGAGCTGGCCTGCCTCGGTGAGGTGGGTGGAGTCGACCAGCCTCGCCAGGCCGAAGTCCGCCAGCCGGGCCTGATCGCCGAGCAGGATGTTCGACGGCTTGACATCGCGGTGGACCACCCCGCGCCCGTGCACGTAGGCCAGTGCATCGGCGAGCTGGGCGCCGAGCCGTCTGACCTCCTCGACGCGCAACGGTCCACTCTCGACGCGGTCGCGCAGCGTCGGACCCCTGACGAGCTCCAGAACGACGAACGGCGTGCCATCGGCGGTTCCCGCGTCGTGCACCTGCACCAAACCTGGATGCGACAGGGACGCGAGAGTGCGGGCCTCACTGTCGAAACGGCGGGCGTCGGCTCCCGGCCGGAACAGCTTGACCGCGACCTGACGCCGCAGCCGGGTGTCCCATGCGCGGTGGACGTCGGCCATGCCACCGGAACCCAGCAGCTCGCCCAGCTCGTAACGCTCAGCGAGCGGGCGCCGTGCGGACACGGACATGGCGGCCTTCCCGTCGGCGGTCAAGTGCCTCCTGTATGCCCGCTCACGGAGCTCACGAATCGTCCGCCGACGAAGTAGCGAGCATGTGGTGCACATGATCGTAACCCTGGTCATGTTCATCGACCCGCGAACTGAACAGTTAAACATTCGAATGATCCGGTCGCGGGCATATCTTTTTTCCACCCTGCCTGTGAAGGAGTTCGAACAATGCTAATGCGCAGAAAAATCATTGCGGCCTCGTGCGGGTCGTTACTGGCGACGGGATTGTTCGCCGCGATCCCGGCTGCCTCCGCTGTCCAGCCGGATTCCTCCGTGCCGCCGGCGGCCGTCGACGGTGTGTCCAAGGCGCTGGGCATCTCGCCCCAGCAGGCCCGTACGCAGCTCGTCGCGCAGGACGACGCGCACAAGCGGTTCAAGGCCCTGCCGGCGTTCGTGCGTGACCAGCTGGCCGGGCACTGGTTCGACGCCGAGGCGGGCGCGCTCACGGTGGCGGTGACGAGTGAGAAGGCGGCGGCCCAGGCCCGTGGCCTCGGCGTCAAGGCAACGATCGTGCCGAGGAGCGCCGCCGAGCTGGACCGGTTGCTCGGCGTGGTCCGGGAGAAGGTCGGCGACGGCGTTCCCGGCGTGTACAGCTGGGGTGTCGACGCGCGGGACAACCAGGTCGACGTCACCGTCAACACCTCGAAGAAGACTCCGGCCACGGACCGGTTCCTGACGTCGGTGCGTGCGCTCGGCGCCGGGGTGAACGTCGTGGAGACCGATTCGCAGCAACGGCAGCAGGCCGGGACCGTCCAGACCGGCAGCCCGTGGTGGCCGGGTTCGGAGTCGAACTGCTCGGTCGGGTTCGGCGCGACGGATGCCAACGGCGGCAAGCACTTCCTCACCGCCGGGCACTGTACGAACGACGCGAACCAGGCCGCGTACGGGCAGAGCGGCCAGCAGAACAAGATCGGCACGTCGAACGTCGGCGGCACCCGTGGCGTGAACGGCCGCGAGGGCGACATGGGCGTCGTCGCGGTCACCGAGGCGGGCTGGAACCTGTCGGCGGCGGTCAACACGTGGGGCCAGCCCGCGATCACCGTGACCGGGTCCGCGGAGGCGATGGTCGGCGACCGGGTCTGCCACTCCGGCAACACCTCGAAGTGGCAGTGCGGCGAGGTGAAGTACACGCACAAGTCCGTCGACTACGGCGGCGGGCTCGTGATCGAGGACCTGACGTGGACCACCGCGTGCTCGCTCGGCGGCGACTCCGGCGGCGGGTGGCTGCTCGGCGACAAGGCGGTCGGTCTGCACGACGGCGGTCCGTCGCAGTGCGTGCAGAACCCGGCCGACGACGACATGTCGATCTTCCAGCCGGTCAACGAGGCGCTGAAGAAGTGGTCGTTGACGCTGGTCACCGGCGGGGACGACAAGACCGCACCGAGCGTCCCCGGCAACGCGCGGTCCACCGGCACCACGTCGTCCAGCGTGTCGCTGGCCTGGGACGCCTCCACCGACAACGTCGCCGTCACCGGATACGAGGTCTACAACGGAACCGCATTGGCCACGACTGTCACCGGCACCACCGCGACGGTCTCCGGCCTGAAGCCCGACAACGCCTACACGTTCACCATCAAGGCGAAGGACGCCGCGGGCAACGCTTCCGGCGCCAGCGTGGCGGTCAGCGCACGCACCCAGCCGGGGGCCGAGGACGACGAACCGCCGACGACACCGGGCAACCCGCGTTCGACCGGCGTCACCTCGTCCAGCGTGTCCCTTGCCTGGGACGCCTCGAACGACAACGTCGGGGTCGCCGGGTACGACGTGTTCAACGGCAGCACCCTGGCCACCACGGTCACCGGCACCACCGCGACGGTGGGCGGTCTGACCGCGGACACGGCGTACTCGTTCACCGTGCAGGCCAGGGACGCGGCTGGCAACAAGTCCAAGCCCACCAACGCTGTCTCGGCGCGGACGAGCCCTGGTGACACCGGCGGCCGGACGTTCGGCAACGACACCGACTACCAGATCCGTGACTTCCAGGTGGCGGTCAGCGCGGCGCGTTCCACGGCCACCGGCCCGGCGGCGAACCCGATCACGGTGAAGGTCGACGCCACACACACGTGTGTCGAGGATCTGAACGTCACGCTCGTGTCGCCGAGCGGTCGCTGGTACCCGCTGCTGCGGACCCCCGGTGGCTACTACGACTGCACGCCGTTCCCCACGGGCCGCACGTTCACGGTTGCCCCGGCATCGGGTGAGGCCGCGACCGGCACCTGGACCCTGCGCATCGGCGACAACGGCCCCGGTGACACCGGCGTCCTCAGCGCCTGGTCACTCACCCTCTAAAGCCCCAACCCGCTCATTGGGCGAAAAGCACGTTCGTACGGCCTGTTCGTACGAACGTGCTTTTCGCTCAGACGTGTGGGGCTGTCACCAGGTCCAGGTGAAGCCGTAGCAGCCGGGGCCGAACTTGAGGGCGACGCCGTGGACGGCGTCGCCCTCGTCCAGGCGTGCCCCGAAGGCATGGCGGGTGCCGTCGGCATCCTGAACGGTGCGGGTGCAGGTGCGAGGAAGTGCGGCAGGGGAGAAGGAGATCTCCAGGACGTACTCGTGCACCGGGCGCCGGAACTTGCGTTCGTAGTTCGTGGCCAGCGGGTACGGGGCGCGGTTGACCAGCTCGTGCTCGGTGATCACGGTCTGGCCCCGCCGCAGCGGCGCCCGGAACAGCAGTTCCGCCACCAGCAGCCCGTCCTCGGGGCGGGTGATCACGCGTCCGAGGCGGCAGTTGTGGCGCGGCCTGATCAACGGCAGCGGCCGGTCGTGCTCGTCCAGGTGCAGGATCACCACCCAGCGGTCCGGGCCGTCCTCCTCGGCGCGCAGCACCTGCCGTGACCGGAACGCGCGCTCGCCCCGCTCCGGGCCCACGGTGACGTGGTCGTGCTGGCTGATCCTGGTGAGGCGGGAGTCCCAGCTGGTGTCGACGCCGCCGACCACGTCGTCGATCACCGCGGGAGCCGGCCACAACGCGCCGATGGCGTCGTCCTGGCGGCGCCTGCCTCGCAGCGCGGGGCCCAGCAGTTCGGACAGCGTGCCGGTTTCGAGTGCGAGCACGTCCTCCAGGTGCCTGACGGCCTCGAGCGACGCGCGCCGTTCGGGCAGGCTCCGGCCGGTCTGCCAGTAGCTCAGCGTCGCCAGGCTGAGCGAGACACCGCGGCGGGCGAGGTGCTCGCGGATCCGGTCGAGCGAGAGGCCGCGGGCCGCGATGGCCGCACGCAAGGTCTCCGCGAAGCCCTCGGTCGGCCCCAGCGCCGCCGGCGAGATCGACATGGTGACTCCCTCGTGGTGAGTCCTCAGACGGTATTCCGTCGGATGGCCTAACGGAACCCATAACTTAAAAGTGAAAGGCCCCGCTCGTCGTCCTTCTTAAGAGTTGGCGCGGCGCCTGCATTGTGTGCGGACATATTTCGAACGAATCTGTGGATCCCTGTAGCTGTCCGAGAGGCAAACCCTGTGAAAACAAAGCGATTAATTGTGGTGTGCATTGCGGCACTCGTCGCGACGCTCGTTCCTGAAGCGGCCAACGCCGTCAAGGGCGGCGAACACGCCACCCACGCCGAATACCCGTGGCAGGTGGTGATCACCAGGCCCGGCAGCGCCCACCCGCAGAAGGTCTCCTGCGGCGGCGCGCTCGTGCGGCCCAACAAGGTCGTCACCGCGGCGCACTGCATGGATCCGACCTACGGCGAGGTCAAGGACAAGTCGGTGATCTGGGGCCGCACCGATCTGACCACTTCGGACGGGACGGTCGCGAAGATCTCGTCGTTCTGGAAGCACCCCGACTACCAGTGGGGATCGCTCGCCGGGGACGCGTGGCGGTGCTGACGCTCGATCGCGACGTCGGCACGCTCGACACGTGGGGCCTCGACCTGAACCCGCCGAGCCTCACCCGCCGGGCGAGCTAGCACCGTCCCCGGCCGGCGATGTGCCGTCGCAGGGGACCGCATCCATCGCCGAGGGGCGAGGGCACGACTCCTCAATCGTGCCCTCGCCCCGCCGTCTGCTGGAGGTAGTGGTTGCGGACACGGATGAGCCTGGGCAGGTACCGGTCGAGCACGAAGAACTCGGCGGCGGCTCCCAGCGGCCCGAGCGGGGCGGCGAAGTCGACGACGTCGCGCATGACCGTTCCGCCGTGCCCGTCCGGCTCGAAGTGGTGGGCGTGGCGCCAGCGCTTGAACGGCCCGGCGACCTGCTCGTCGACGAAGTGACCAGGCGGCTCGAAGACGCTGATGAGGGAGGTCATCCGCCACCTGACACCGAAGTGCCTGGCCTGCCAGGTGACGGTGTCGCCGAGCTTCATCCGCCCTCCGGCCCCGCCGATCACCTGTTCACCGGACCTGGCCATCGACGCTGTGTGCACCTCGACCTCCAGCGACAGGTCGAACACCCGTCGCGGAGGCGCCGCGACAGCCGTGACCACCTCGAAGCGCGTCATACCCGCACGCTACGGCCGAGGTGCTGAGAACCTCATCAGCCTCCGATAGATCCATCGTGCGACGATGCAGTCGTGACGACCCACCCCGCCGATGCCCCGATCCTGCAGTTCGTCGACCGGCCAGGGGTGGCGGATCTCGGCTGGGGTCATCCGCGTCCGGACCTGCTCCCGGTCGGGCCGTGGCAGGAGGCCACCCACGCCGCGCTGGAGACCTATGGCTGGCAGGCGCTCACGTACGGCCACGCCTCGGGCCCGGCACCACTGGTTCACTGGCTGGCCGCACATCAGGGCCAGGTGGATGCGATACCTGGCGAGCCCGGCGAGTTCTTCGTGACCGCCGGCGCCTCCCACGCGCTCGCGCTCACCGCAGGCGTGGTCACCTCCTCTGGCGACGTGGCCATCGTCGACGCCCCGACCTACCACTTCGCCGTCCGCGTCCTCGCCGACCGAGGCCTGCAGCTGGTCAGCGCTCCGCAGGACGAGCACGGCATCGACGTGGCCGCGCTGGACGACCTGGTGCGAACGTTTCGCGGCCAGGGCAAGCGGGTCACGCTGCTCTACCTCGTGCCCACCTTCGGCAACCCGACCGGCCGCAGCCTGCCCGCGGACCGCCGTGCCGAGCTCGTGCGCTTCGCCCGCGAGGCTCAGGTGACCGTGGTGGAGGACGACACCTACCGTGAGCTCGGCTACGAGGGCACCGCCCCGCCGTCCCTGTGGTCCGCCGACCCCAACGGCCCGGTCGTGCGCATCGGGTCGTTCTCGAAGACGGTCGCCCCTGGTCTCCGGCTGGGGTACATCCAGGCTCGTCCCGACGTGCTGGCGAGTCTGACCGGTCTTGCCTATGTCGACAGCGGCGGCGGGCTGAACCACGCGACCGCGATGACGATGGCGACGTTCGCCGCGTCCGGCGCCTATGACGCCCATGTCTCGCACGTGCGCTCTGTCTATCGGGCGCAGCGTGACGCACTCGTGGGCGCGCTTCGCGCGAAACTGCCGGAGCTGGCCGTGCCGTCTCCGGCGGGTGGCTGGTTTCTGTGGCTGCGGCTGCCTTCCGGGCTGGCCGCGGGAGAACTGTCCGCGAGGGCCGAGGCGTTCGGGGTGGCGTTCACCGAGGGGACGGAGTTCTTCATCGACCCCGGTGTGGGCGCGGACCACATCCGGCTGAGCTTCTCGCTGCTGCCGCCCGCCGAACTGGCCGATGCGGCAGCGCTGCTCGCCCGCGCGATCCGCGCTTAGGGCACCTTCGCGAGATAGACGGTGTTGGTCGAGTCCCTGCCCTGCAGGTGGTTGGGAAAGCTGATGATCTCGGCCCTGACGTCGGGGAAGACCGTCGACAGAGTCGCCATGAACTCCTCGTCGGGCGGGTCGTTCGACCACAGCGCGAACACTCCGCCGGTACGCAGCAGCCCGGCCAGCCGCTGTAGGCCTTCGGGCTCGTAGAAGTCGGCGTTGTCCGGATGCAGCAGGTGCCGAGGCGAGTGGTCGATGTCGACGATGATGGCGTCGAACATGCGGCCGGGGGTGGCCGGGTCGAAGCCCTGCCCGGAGCGGAGCATGGCGAAGAAGTCTCCGTGGACCAGGCGGCAGCGTGGGTCGGCTGCCAGCGCCTTCCCGGCGGGGATGAGGCCCTGCTCGTGCCACTCGATCACCTCGCCGAGCGCGTCGACGACCACGAGTGAGCCGACGTCCGGCTGTTCCAGCACGGTCTGCGCGGTGTAGCCGAGTCCGAGGCCGCCCACGACCACGTCCAGCGGTGCCTGCGGCAGTTCGGCGAGCGCGAGGCGGGCCAGTTCGACCTCAGCGACGGTGAACAGGCTCGACATCAGGAACTCGTCGTTGAGCTTGATCTCGTGGATCTCCTCGCCGGTGCCGGGGTCGAGCCGGCGACGCAGCGTGAGCTCACCCAGTGGTGTCTGGCGCCAGTCGAGTTCCTGAAAACGAGCACTCATGCGGTGGTCAGCTCCGTGGGTGGCGAGTCGGTCGGGACAGTCTGTCAGCAGGTGGCCGGAACAGGCCGAGGCGCGCCAGGGCGGGTTCCGATCCGCGAGCGTCGTTCCCCGCAGGCACAAGGGGAAGGACTTGGGGATGGACTACCAAGGGCTGAAGAAGTCGCTGACGGGCGTCCAGCGTGGACTGGAGGACATCAAGGGTAACGCGCGGTCGCACGACGGGATGATCACGGCGACCGTGTCGGGGCGCGGCGAGCTCCTGGAGCTGGACATCGACTCGCGGGTGTTCCGCGACTCCAACGGGCGCAAGCTGAGCGAGGAAGTGCTCAGCACCGTGCGGAGGGCTGCGAAGGACGCGGCGGTGCAGACCGCCGAGCTGTCGAAGTCGTTGCTGCCGCCCGGTGATCTCGCGTTCGACCGGGTGCTGCGGGAGCTCGACCGGCTGGCCGGTGATGCGCGATGAGCGCGCCCGGCGGCGAGGTCATGGACATGGACTGCGACCGGACCGCCGCGCAGGGCGAGGACATCGCGCAGACCGGCACCGCGCTGCAGAACGAGTGGACGGCCTCGAAGCAGGCCTTCAGCTCCGTCACCTTCGGCGGCGACATCGTGAGCCAGGCGGCCGAGCAGGCCGTCCGAGCCATGAACGACGCGCTGGTGCCCGCGGCGGACCGGGTCGTGCCGAGGTTCGAGGAGTCGGCGGAGAAGGTCAAGGCCGCCGTCCAGATCTACCGCCGGTCCAACCAGATCGCGGAGTCGCAGCTCGGGAAGGGGGAGTGAGGTGATTCCCGAGCCGACTGACCCGCTGTGGCCGCCCGTCAAGGCGAGCAGCGGGTGGATCGAGATGAACGAGGACGGGCTCAAGACCCTCGCCACCGCCTTGGACGAGGGTGCGGCGAGCTTCGAGAAAGCTTCCCGTTACGACACAACGGGTTTGCGCTCCAGCTGGCGGGATGGCACGGCCACGACCGCGCTGACGGATCTGGCGGCGGTGCTCAAGACGGCGGGGGAGATCAGCGCCGGACTGAAGCAGGCCGGTGCGACGACCCTCGCGATGGAGGAGACGGTCCGCACCGCGAAGCAGGCCATCGTGGACTCGATCGCCAACCACTCCAAGGCGTACCAGGAGCTGAACGACCTGCCGTTCGGGTTGCGCGAGGTGTGGAAGTTCTTCTTCGAGCAGCAGCTGGCCGGGTTCGTGCAGGAGACGATGAACCGGCGGCGCAGGCGATCGCGCGAGATGCGCAGGCCGCCAAGCCGCCCATCGGCGACGCGGCGAAGCCGCCTGCCGGCGCACGGGCCGCGCCGCCTCCGTGAGAGAAGAAGGAGGAGGAGGAACCAGGCGCGCTCGCGAAGGAGATCGGTGACTGGGCCGGCCGTGAGTTCGATCGCCGGGGCCGTGGCGCTGATTCCCGGCGCCGCGATGATCGCCGGGCCGATCGCGCTGGCCGCCGTGCGGTGGCGCTCGTCGCACACGGGATCTCCGCGGCTCAAGGCGGTGACACGGGTCTGGACATCGCCGGGGACGTCGTCGGGCTGATCCCTGGCGTGGGCGCCGCCCTCGGCGGATTCCGGGCGTGAACGCGTCCGTGGGCATCGGCGGGCTGTTTGGCGGGCAGCCTGCTGGCGGTCGAGAACGCGGCCTCGGGTGTCGGCACGTTGGCGACGCGCGCGGGCACCCTGGCCGCTCCGGGCGTGACCGGAGCGGTGAACGCGGCCGGTCGGGCGATCGCGTCGCACGCGCCGAGCACCTGGGCGCGGACGCAGTCGGTGGCGTCGTCGCTGGGTTCCTTCGCGGCGACCGGCGACGGGGTCGCGAGGGTGGTGCAGGGCACGGCCGGACTGGCGCCGCAGATCCCGGGGACGCTGGATCTGTTCGGCGCTGACGTGAGTGACGAAGCACAGGACGCGGGAACGATCGCCGGAATCGCGGTCAACGTGGCAGGGAGCCGCTGATGAACACCTTGGACAGGCAAGACCTCATGGTGCGGTTCGACGTTCCGTCGGAGTTCGTGGTGCTCGATCTGGACGAGCGGCCGGACCTGCTCGCCGCGAACCTGCGGTTCATGGCGGTGTTCCTGCTGGACACTGCGGACGGTCGGACGACGAGTGGCGTGTTCAGCGTGGCCGCGCACCAGTACAGCGTCGACCCGCAGACCTTTGTGGACAGGAGTGAACCCTCGTTGTCCCGGAAGGTCCGCGTCATCGACCTTCCGGCCGGTCCGGCGGCACTGGTCACCGAGATGGTCCGGGAGTCCGACGAGATCGTCGTGCAGTCACATGTGCTGCTGGCGAACGGTCCGCGTACCACTCAGCTGACGATGGCGACGAAGGACGTCGGTGACTGGGCGCTGTTCGCCGCGGTGTTCGAGAACCTCTTGAAGACCGTCGAGTTTCAGGAAGGGTCGATCCGGTAGCCGACCCCGGTCACCGTGCTGATCATCGGCGGGTTGCGCAGCTTCTTGCGCAGCCCGCCGATCAGCACGTCCAGCACGTTGGAGGTGGGCGTGACGTACTCGTCCCAGCCGCGGGCGAGCAACGCGGCCCTCGGCACCGGCACGGACGGGCTGCCCATGAGCAGCTCCAGCACGGCGAACTCCTTGGCCGTCAACGTGAGCAGCACGCCCCCGCGCCGCACGCGACGGCTGCCGGGGTCGAGTTCGAGGTCACCGCAGCGCAGCACCGGCCTGGCCAGAACGGCGGACTCGCGGCGGCACAGGCTGCCGACGCGGGCGACGAGCTCGGCCATCGCGAACGGCTTCACCAGGTAGTCGTCGCCGCCACCGCGCAGGCCCGCGATGCGGTCGAGTTCGGAGCCGAGCCCGGTCAGGAACAGCACAGGGGTGGTGAGGCCGGCGGCGCGTTTCGAGCGCACGAACTGCAGCGCGTCACCCGAGGGCAGCAGGCGGTCGAACACCGCGCCGTTGTAGCGGTTCACCCACAGCGCCTCGTCGGCGGCGGGCAGGTCGGCCACGACGTCGACGGCGAAACCCGCGCCCCGCAACGATGTGCCGATCGCGAGGCGCAGGTCTTCTTCGTCTTCGATCACGAGTACCCGCACGAGTGCGGACCGTAGCAGTCGATCATGCCTCGACGCAGGCGATCACGTCGGAGGCGAGCAGCTCTCGCAATTCGTCGGGGGCGGGAATGCGGCCGAGTGAGCGCAGGCGGTGCGACTGGGCCTTGCGCACGGTTTCGAGCAGGCGTCGTGCTTCGCGGGCGTTGCCGAAGTCGGGGGCGTCGAGCAGCCGGGCGAAGTGCTCGCGCAGCACGGGAAGGGCCGCAGGGTCGAGCCGGTAGTCGGTGCTCTCGACCATGTGCCAGGTGATCCGCAGCAGGTCGTCGGGGGTGTAGTCCTCGAACTCGATCGTCTTGGCGAACCGCGACGCGAGGCCGGGGTTCGCGGCGAGGAACCCGTCCATCTCGCGGGTGTACCCGGCGACGATCACGGCCACCTCGTCTCGGTGGTCCTCCATCAGCTTGACCAGGGTGTCGATCGCTTCCTGGCCGAAGTCGTTGCCGCCGGTGGAGCGGGACAACGTGTAGGCCTCGTCGATGAACAGCACGCCACCGAGGCACTCCTCGAACACCGTGGCGGTCTTCTCGGCCGTGTGCCCGACGTACTGGCCGACCAGGTCTCGGCGGGACACCTCGCGGAACTGCCCGCGCGGCAGCACCCCGAGCGTCTTGAGCAGCTTGCCGTAGACGCGCGCGACCGTGGTCTTGCCGGTGCCGGGAGCGCCCGCGAAGATCAGGTGCCTGCTGACCGCGCCGACCGCGAGTCCCGCCGCGCGACGCCAGCCGTCCACCTGGATCTCGTCGGCGATCGCCCGCACCTCGGCCTTCACTCCCGCGAGGCCGACCATGCCGTCGAGCTCGGACAGCAGGTGATCGGGTCCGTCGCCGGTCTCGGCGGCCTGTACGCGTTCGGTGACGGTCGGCGTGGCGCCCTCGGCGATCCGGACGCCGGGTTCCGCGGTGTTGGAGATCCGGCAGTCGCTGACCGAACCGGCACAGCCCGCGCCGAACGAGATGCCGACGCCGCGTGCGTCGTTCACCGACGTGCGGCGGATCTCCGGGCGGCTCTGGCCGGTGACCTCGATGCCGTCGCCGCCGGTGCGGGAGATCTCGCAGCCCTCGATGACCGGCCGCGCGTACTGGTAGACGTACACGCCGCGGTGGCCGCAGCCGGTGATCGTGCAGGTGACGATCTGCGGATCGGCGCCCAGGCCCACCACGATCGCGTCACCGGTGGCGTCCACTATGGATGTTCCGTCGACGCGGCCGGTCGAGCCCTCGATCACCACGCCCTGGCTCACCCGGTCGATCCTGCACCGGCTGACCACGAACCGGGCGCAGCCGCGCAGGCTGATCGCCGGGCCGAGCGGGGCGGTGAGCTCGCACTGCTCGACGGTGATCTCGGCGTTGTCCGCGACGACACCCGCTGTCTCGCCGCGGATGGTGATGCCCTGCAACGCAAGGGATCCGCCGCGCACCCGCAGCACCGGCCACTCGCTTCCGGTGCCGTCGAGCGTCACCTTCGCGCCCTCGGCGGCCCGCAACGTCAGCTGCCTGCCCGCGAGGTCGAACACCTCGCCGTACTCGCCGGCCTCGATCGAGATCACGCTGCCGTCGGTGGCGTCCCGCACGGCGTCGCCGATCGTGGCGTGCGCGCCGGGACGTCCCGGCGCGACCAGGAGTGTGCGCGTCATCAGCCCGCCTCCGCCATCAGCCAGCCGCGGTCGGCGGCCTTGACGCCTGCCTGGAACCGGCTGCGTGCGCCGAGCTGGGTCATGATGCCCGCGACCATCCGCCGCACGGTCCGCACGGACACACCGAGCCTCAGTGCCGCCGCCTCGTCGGTGCTGCCGGACACGAGCAACCGCAACAACTTCTGCTGTCTGCCGTCGAGCTCGGTCGCCTCCGGCAGATCGGTCACCGGCACGCCGAGCTGCCACACCCGTTCGAACAGCTCGGTCGTGGTCGTCACGACCCCGGGCAGTCGGAACGCCGCCACCGCGGTCGGCGACGCGGGCAGCACGACGGCCTGCCCGTCGATCACCAGCGCGTCGGCGGGAACCTGAGGCACCGTGCGGATGTCCGCACCCATCAACGCCAGCCCGCCGAGCCGCGGCCCGAGCAACGACGCGGTGCGCGCGGCGTCGGGCACCAGCACCCGGTACCGCACACCACGGGTCAGGTTCTCGTGATGGGCGCGGCGGATCACGTTGAACGGATCGGCGCTCATCGCGGTACGGGTGCTCATCACCAGCACCTCGTGCCGGGCGTCGGCGAGCAGGGTGTCGACACCCGCACTCGCGACGGCGGGGGTGTGCCAGGGCTTCGTGGGCAGCGTGGAAACGGTCATCGCGGAGGACCTCCGATCGGGAGCGAGGCGGTGACGCCCCAGTGGTGTGCGCCGTCGAGCCGGTCGAGCCGGACGCCCGCGGCGGCGGCGTGGCGGGCGGCGGTGGCGGCGGCCGCGCTGATCGCGGCCTCGGTCGTGGCGGCGAGGCGCAATACCGCCTCGACCGGCACACCGGTACGTGCGGTCACGGCGACGGTCGCCGCCGCGGGCCTGCTGTCGTGCAGCAGGCGGGTGAGCAGGTGGCCGACACCGTGGTCGCTGAGGCCGTCCCAGCCGGGCAGCAGGAAGCACGCCTGCACCACCGGCCCCGTGCGCCAGAACGACCACTCCTCGCGCACCTCGGTGCGGCCGCCGGTGATGTGCCCGAGCGCTGCGACGGCGGCCAGAGCGGCTTGCTCGTCCAACGGCTCGGCCTTCTTCACCGCGCGCAACACTCGTCGTAGCGCGTTGCCGAGGAGACCGACGAGTTCGTCATCGGTGGTCGTGGGTGTGCGTGGGATGTGCACCGCCAGCCACTGCCTCGGCGTGCGGTCGGCGCCTGCGTGGAACACGGCCTGCACCGCGCCTTGCCGGGTGCCCGCGGCTTCGAGCAGCGCTGTCGGCCCGGCTGATGCGTTGGCGCGGATGATCGCGGTCACGCCGTACTCGTGGCTGACCGCAGCGGTCGCCTTGTGTCCGGTGTGGACGGCGGTGAGGGTGGTTTCGGGCAGCAGCAGGTCGAGCAGTGCCAGCGCCTTCTCGTGTTCGGGTAGGTCACGTTTGCGTTGCCTCGCCAGAAAGCGCAGGCCCAGCACGGCCACCTCGGGGACCAGGCGGCCGCCGATTCGGATCGTTGTCACGGCTGTCAGCAGGCCCGCGGTGATGAGCGCCGCCGTGAGGATCGGCCAGGGCTGTTGTAGTGAGGCGAGCACCAGTACGGCGGACACCTGCCAGCACACGATCCGACCGGCTGCGATGCGCTTGTTCGGGTGGGGTGGGGCGGTGCGCAGGGCGGGTGGTGGAGGTGGAGGTGGGACGGCTTGGACGAGCCTGGTGTTGATTGCGGGTGCCGGGGTGGGTGCGGTGGCGGGTTTGGGGGTGGCGCGGGGTGGGGCGGTCTGGGTGGCGGCGGAGACCACGAGCACGGGGGCGCTCGTCCGGGTCGCGTGGGCTTCACGAGTGTGGGGTCGTGAGTGGTTTACGTCGCTATCACGACGCTTTCCACTCACGACTGGTGATTGCTTCGGCATGGCGGTCACCCAGCCAGTTGCCGGAGCAGCGGTCGGGCCGGGCGGCGCAGAGCGGCGGTGAGGTCGGAACCTGGCGCTACGCCGAGCTCGCTCGCCAGTGCGGCACGGGCGCGCTGGTAGACGGCCTGGGCCTCGCCGTGCCGCCCGGCCGCGCCCAGCACCGACACCCACCGCGTCCACGCGCCCTCGTCCAGCGGGTCGGCGTCGAGCAGCATGCGCAGAACGGCGACGGCGGCGTCGGTGCGGCCCAGCGCCGCGTGGGTGTCGGCGAGCGAGCCCAGCAGGCCGCGGCGCAGGCCGTCGAGCCAGGCCAGCGTGCCCGCGGACGCGGAGGACTGGGCGCCGTCGTAGGGGCGGCCGCGCCAGTGGCCGAGCGCCTCGGTGAACAGCACGGATGCGGACGGCAGGTCGCCTCGGGCCAGTGCGTCGTGGCCGCGGGCGGTGAGGCGTTCGACGACGTCGACGTCGAGCTCGCCGCGTTCGACGCGCAGCCGGTAGGCGCCGGGCCGCTGGTCGAGGCGGGGGAGCGGCAGCAGCCGGCGCAGGTGCCAGACGTAGGTCTTGAGGTTGGCGTTGGCCGAGGCGGGCGCGGCCTGTTCCGGCCAGGTCGCGTCGATCAACGTGTCGACGCCGACCCAGGCGTTAGCGTGGAGCAGCAACGTGGTCAGGACGGACACCGGCTTGCGGGCGGGCAGCCCGATGACGGAGCCGTCGGCGCCACGCACCTCGATCGGGCCGAGTACGGAGAAGAGCGTTGGCACAGGTACCCCCGTTGGTCGTCGAGTCGGCGCCGTCCAGCGCCACGACACAGACGATCTACCCGCGGACATGAGGATTTGATGACAGCGCGCGTGCTGGTGGTCGAGGACGACGAAGACCTGCGGCTCGCGGTGTCCGCGGAGCTGGCCGCGGCGCGTGCGGTGCTGATCAGGTCCGCCGGGGACATCGCGGCAGCCGACGCCGAGACTCGCACCGGTACGAGTTACGACTGCGTGGTGTTCGACCGGATGCTGCCCGACGGCGACTCGATCGACTACGTGCAGCGGCGCCGGCAGGACGGCTGGGCGGTGCCGGTGCTGTTCCTGACCGCGCTCGACACCGCTGGCCGACCGGGTCGACGGGTTCGAGCCACGGCGGCGACGACTATCTGGTGAAGCCGTTCGCGGTGGCCGGAGATGGCCGCCCGGGTGCTGACGCCTGTGCCGGCGGGCGGCCGCGGCCAGCCCGTCGGTGCTGCGGCACGCCGACCTGGAGGTCGACTGCGGCCGCGGCGGGAGGTGCGGCGGGCCGGGGTGCTGCTCACGCTGACCGCCAAGGAGTTCGCGGTGCTGGAGTTCCTGCTCTGCCGGGCCGGGCAGGCGGTCGGCCGGGACGAGCTGATCGAGCACTGCTGGGACGAGAGTCGCCGACCCGATGTCGAACGTGGTCGACGTGGTCGATCAAGCGACTGCGGGCAAGCTGCGGCGAGCCGGAGCTGATCCACACCGTGCGCGGCCTCGGCTACCGGCTCGCGCGAGTGAGGCCCCGGCGTGACGCACTCCGCCGCCGACCGGCTGCGCAGGCTGCGGCTGTGCTCGGCCGCGCTGTTCACCGCGGTGAACGCCGCCGGGCTGGTCGTCTTCGCGTGGCTGGTGATCGGCGGCCGACCACGAGCAGTGCGAGGAGCAGCTGGACGGCTGACGCTGAACCGGGCCACGGCGTCCGTGCTGCACGGCTGATCTCGAGCACAGCGCCGGCGTGATCGACTCCAGCCGGGTGAACACGGCGATCGCGATCAACGTACCAGCTGCCCCGAGTTCGCCATCCTCCCGACGGCGGGAGCGCGGTTCGACCCGACGCCAGCAAGCAGACGTGCGCGCGGGTCCGGCTTCGACGAGCGGCTCGCGCTGCTGGCCATCGAGAGGCGATGCACGACGCGAACTGCGATCTACGCTGACGCCGACCGCGCCGGACGGCAGGCCGGTGCGGTTCGCGATCGACCTGTTCCGGGCGCCCGGCCGGGCCGTACGCGGGCGCGATCGTCGCGATCGCCGATGCCGACCGGCCGAGGCCGGCCGGCACCGGCATGATGGCGCTCCTGCGTCGCGCGCCGGTGCATCTGTGCTGGTCGGCGCCATCGGCCTCGGCGGCTACGCGCTGGCCGGCCGGGCGATCCGGCCCGCCGCGCCGCGCTGGAACAGCAGGAAGTGCTGCTCGCCGACACCGCGCACGACCTGCGGACGCCGGTCGCCGGGCTGCGCGCGCTGGCCGAGGCGGCGGCCGGCAACCCCGGCCAGCGCACCGAGCTGCTGCCCCGCACGGTGGGGCTGTCGCCGGCGGATGGGCGACATCATCGACGGGCTGCTGGTCCGGGCCCGGCTCGCCGCCGGGGTCGAGCAGCTCGCGATCCAGCCGGTCTGGCTGGACCAGCTGGTCGCCGGCGTGGTCGAGGACACCCCGGCCGACGGCGCCGCAGGTGACCGCTGACCGCCGCCCCGACCAAGGTGGACGCCGACCCGACGCTGGTGCAGGCGGGCGATCGGCAACCTGCTGGACAACGCGCTGCGGCACGGCCGGATGCCCGGGCGAGCCGGCGGTGGTCACGTCACCGTCGCCAGCGGCCGGGTCACCGTCGCCGACCACGGACCGGGCATCGACCCGCGCGAGGCCGCGAGGCTCTTCGACCGGTTCCCAGTCAGGCCGGCGGGTCGTCCGGGCTCGGGCTGTCGATCGTCCGCTGGGTCGCCCAGGCGCACGGCGGCACGCTGAGCGTCTACAACGCCGACGAAGGCGGCGCGATCTTCGAGCTGGCGCTGCCTGAACACCGCTGACCGCAACCGGTCAGCGCCGACCCCGCGGCGACGGCGCTGACCAGCATGAGTCCATGAAATCACTAGCCGCATTGGCCGTCGCGATGCTGTGCTGGCCGGCGCCCGTGTTCGCCGCGCCTCCTGACGGCGCCTGCCGCAACCCGGCTCCCGCGCACGAGACCATCGCCGAACTCCCGTGGGCGCAACGGTTCCTCGATCCCCGCCGCGCCTGGCCGTACAGCACGGGCGAGGGCGTGCTCGTCGCCGTGATCGACTCCGGCGTCGATGCGGACCACCCGCAGCTTGCCGGAAAAGTGGCGCGCGGCGAGGACTTCTTCCTGCCCGGCGACCTCCCCGGCTCGTTCGACTGCGTCTCGCACGGCACGGCGGTGGCGGGCATCATCGCCGCGAGTCCGGCGCCAGGCGTCGGTTTCCACGGTGTGGCACCGGGAGCGCGCATTCTGCCGGTGCGCGTCATCGACCGCGACGTCTCCAGCGGCGACGTGCAGGTGATCGACCCCGTCGTGCTCGCGCGAGGAATCTGGTACGCCGCCGACGCCGGTGCGAAGATCATCAATCTCTCGCTGGCCGGTTCGGGCGACAACCCGGCGGTCCGCGACGCGGTGATCTACGCCCAGTCCAAGGGCGCACTGGTGATCGCGGCGGTCGGAAACCGGCAGGAGCAGGGCGGCGGGCCCTCCTTCCCCGCCGGATACGACGGTGTCCTGGGCGTAGGGTCGATCGACATCAACAGCGCGCGGGCGACGGCGTCGCAGATCGGGTCCTATGTGGACGTCGTGGCGCCGGGCGTCGACGTCGCGGGCACGACCAGGGTCGGCGGGCACTCCTACTGGACGGGCACGAGTTTCGCGGCGCCGTTCGTGTCGGGTGCGGCGGCGCTGGTGTGGGGTGCGTCGCCGCGGCTGACCGCGCAGGAGGTCGCGGAACGCCTGATCGCCACGGCGAGCCCGGCGGCGGGCGGCGTCGGGCCCGAGTACGGCGCCGGGGTGGTGGATCCGCATCGTGCTGTCGCCGAAGGATTGTCGTCTGTCGGAGTCCGTGCGCCCCAACCGGTGGTGCTGCCTCTGCCTGATCCCGCGGCGGTGCAGGAGGCGGCGTGGTGGCGGCGTGCCGGAAACCGTGCGCTCGTGGTCACCGGCGCGTTCGGTGTGGTGGTCCTGCTCGTGCTGCTCTGTGTCGGTGCCGTGCAGTCGGGACGGCCGCACCAGTGGGCGCCGCGTCGGCGTCCCGCGATGGACGAGTGAGAAACCCCGGAAACGGCTGATGGCCCCGGCGCGTCGCCGGGGCCATCAGCCGTGGGGATCATCCAAAGAGTCGCGATGCCGCGGAGAAACCGTCCTCCATCGACGCCTTCGCCCTGCCGACGGCGGTGGTCAGGTTGAACAGCGCCTCCCGCAGGTCCTCCGACGTGCGGGCGAGCACCTCCTTGCTCTCGGTGAACAGCCCACCGACGCCGTCGGGCCACACCGCGATCGCCGCGTCCGCCGTGGTGGTCCACTCGCCGAACGTCGTGTCGAGCTGCCCCTTGGTGCCGTGCATCTGCGCGATGAGTCCATCGACCCACCCGAAGTCCATCTTGATCTGATCGCCGGCCATGACGAATTCTCCTTGGTGTGTGACGGGTTGTCGGAACTCAGACGACTTCGGCGGAGCGGACGTCCTGCGTCGCCTGCTCCTGGCTCGCCCGGTACTGCTGCGCGGCGCCGGTCACCTTGTCGCCGGTGACGGACAGGTCCTGCGCGGACGCGGTGAGCTTGGTGTTGAGCGTCTCGTGGATCTGCTGGAACGCGACGGGCGCCGTACCGACCCAGCCCGCCTGGATCTCACCGATGATGCCGGTGAGCTTGCCGAGCGCGGCCCGGATCTCCTCCGCCACGACCTGCGCCTTGGCGCCCGCGGTCTCGAGCATGCCGGCTTCCGCATCCATGTTGCTCATGACCTCACCCCTTTTCCCTTGTCGTGCCGGTGTTTCCCGGCTTGGGGTGACGCTAGGGCGGCGTCCACCCGCCGGGGTGGGCGTAGGCACGTTCCTGCCATCGGCGGCCTGCGCCGGCGCGAGCACAGCACGATCGGCCACGACAGACGGAGAAAGGGGTACAGCCGTGGCGACGATGGTGGTGCGCAGGCCGGCACGTAAACCCGCGCCGGACATGCCGGGTGGCGAGCTGCTGCTGGAGGCGCCACCGGAGATCCCGGAACCGGCCGCGAAGCAGTGGACGCAGCTGGTCATGGTCCTGCCGATGGTGGCGATGATGGCGGCGATCATGCTGACGTTCGGCGGTGGCGGCACGGGCGTGAGTCCGTTGCGGTACCTGACGATGGGCCTGTTCGGTGTGGCGATCATCGGCACCGTCGTCGCCACGTTCGTCACGGGCGGAGGACCGGGCAGGCGCGAGATGGGCGAGGCACGCCGCCGTTACCTGCGCGGCCTTTCCCAGCAACGGGTGCGGGTCCGGCGCACGGTGCGCGAGCAGCGGGAAGCGCTCTGGTACCTGCACCCCGACCCGGCGTCGCTGTGGTCGTTGCCGCAGAGCACGCGGCTGTGGGAGCACCGCCCGGACGATCCCGACTTCCTGGTCGTGCGGATCGGCCGGGGCACGCAGCCGCTCGCCACCGCCCTGGTGCCGCCGGAGACCAAGCCGCTGGAGGACCTGGAACCGTTGTCCGCCTTGGCGTTGCGCCGGTTCATCACCACGTTCACCGAGATCGACGGCCTGCCGCTCGCGATGGCGGTCAACGGGTTCGCGCGCGTGCACGTGGTCGGTGACCGGGATCGGGTGATGGGGCTGGTGCGCGCGATCATCGCGCAGCTGGCGGCGTTCCAGTCGCCCGACGACATGCGCGTCGCGGTGTGCGCCGGTGCGGATCGGCTGGCGCGGTGGTCGTGGGTCAAGTGGCTGCCGCACGCACTGCACCCGGAACGGTCGGACGCGCTCGGCCCGTTGCGGCTGGTCGCGACGACACTGCCCGCGGTGGAGGCGATGCTGGAGGACCTGCTCGCCGACCGGCCAAGGTTCGACCCGGACGGCCCGGGGCGCATCGCCGAGCCCCATGTGGTGGTGCTGCTCGACGGCGGCGCGGTCGCCGGCTCCGACCACCTGACCACCGACGGCGGCGTCGAGGGCGTCACGGTGATCGACCTCTCCGCCGAGGAACCACGCATCCTTGACCACGCCACCGCCGTGCTGCGCGTGGACGCCGACGGCACGGTGTCGACCAGGACGGTCGACGGGGAGACCGTGCTCGGCGAGGCGGACGACATGACCGAGACGTCAGCCGAGGCACTCGCCCGCGAGCTGGCCCCGTTGCGGCTCACCGCCGGTGGCCGTGGCGAACAGCCGTTGAGCGCCGAGCTCGGTCTCGCGGAGCTGCTCGACCTGGGCGACCCGTACGCGTTCGACCCGGTGGACACCTGGGTGCCCCGGCCGAGCCGGGACCGGCTGCGGGTGCGGATCGGCATCCGTCCGGACGGTAGCCCGGTGGAGCTCGACCTGAAGGAGTCCGCGCAGGACGGCATGGGCCCGCACGGCCTGCTGATCGGTGCCACCGGATCGGGCAAGAGCGAGCTGTTGCGCACGCTCGTGCTCGCGCTGGCCGTGACGCACCCGCCGAACCAGTTGAACTTCGCGCTCGTCGACTTCAAGGGCGGTGCGACGTTCACCAGGCTGGACCGGTTGCCGCACACCAGCGCGGTGATCACGAACCTGGCCGACGAGCTGCCGCTGGTCGACCGCATGGCCGACGCCATCAACGGTGAGCTGATCCGCAGGCAGGAGTTGTTGCGCGCGGCCGGGAACTACGCCTCGTTGCGCGACTACGACAAGGCACGCGCGGCCGGGGCGCCGCTGGCCGAGGTACCGACACTGCTGGTGGTCTGCGACGAGTTCAGCGAACTGTTGTCGGCGCGGCCGGACTTCATCAACCTGTTCGTCCAGATCGGACGGATCGGCCGATCGATCGGCGTGCACCTGCTGCTCGCGAGCCAGCGCCTGGAGGAAGGCAGGCTGCGCGGCCTGGACACGCAGCTGTCGTACCGGATCGGACTGCGCACGTTCTCCGAGATGGAGAGCCGGGTGGTGCTCGGCGTGCCGGACGCGTTCTTCTTGCCGAGCGCGCCCGGCCACGGCTACCTCAAGGTCGGCACCGAGCAGATGACCCGGTTCCGCGCGGCCTACGTCTCGGGCGTGCACCGCGCGGCGGACCACCGGGTGCCGGGCGGTGCCGCGGAACCGTTGGGGCTGCTGGAATACGGCACCGACTACGTGGCACCGGTCGTCGAGGAGGAGGTCGAACAGCCCGCCGATCTCGACGAGGCGGTGGGGGAGAGCCTGCTGGACATCCTGGTCGACCGGTTCGCGGGCAAGGGCACGCCTGCGCACCAGGTGTGGCTGCCCCCGCTCGCGGAGTCGCCCACGCTCGACGGGCTGCTCGGCGTGCCGTCGCGGCATCCACAACGTGGGCTCATGGCGGGCCAGGGAGCGTTGCGCGCCACCGTCGGCGTCGTGGACCGGCCGCTCGACCAACGCCGCGACCCGCTGGTGCTCGACTTCTCCGGCGCGGCCGGGCACGCCGTGGTCATCGGCGGACCCCGGTCGGGCAAGAGCACCGCGTTGCGCACGGTCATCACCAGCCTGGCGCTCACCCACACCCCGCGCGAAGCCCAGTTCTACTGCCTCGACTTCGGCGGCGGGACGCTGGCCGCGGTGCGCGGACTGCCGCACGTCGGCGGCGTCGCGTCCCGGCAGAACGCGGGCGCGGTGCGGCGGACCGTCGCCGAGGTGTCGGCGGTGCTGGCCGCGCGGGAACGCCGGTTCGCCGAGCTGGACATCGACGGCATGGCGGCCTACCGCGAACGCCTCGCCGCCGGCGCGGTGCCCGCGGAACGGCACGGTGACGTGTTCCTCGTCGTCGACGGCTGGTTGACGTTGCGCAAGGAGTTCGAGGACCTGGAAGAGATCGTCAGTGCCATCGCGGCACGGGGCCTCGCGTACGGCGTGCACCTGCTGGTGAGCTGTACGCGCTGGTTCGACCTGCGTACGGCGGTGCGGGACCTGTTCGGCACCAGGCTGGAGCTGCGGCTCGGCGACCCGCTGGACAGCACGGTCGACCGGGTGAGTGCCCTGTCCGTGCCGGAGAACGCCCCCGGCCGTGGCGTCGTGCCTTCCAAACACCAGATGCTCGTGGCGTTGCCCCGCATAGATGGATCATCCACATCGGACGGTCTGACGGAGGCGAGCGCAGCCTTGGTCGGCGCGGTTTCCGAGGCGTGGCAGGGAGATCCGGCGCCCGCGGTCCGGTTGCTGCCCGGCATCGTGCCTGCTGCCGAACTGCCTGCGGCGGAGAACGGTTTGAGGTTCGCCGTGGGCATCGGCGAGCAGGACCTCATGCCCGCCGTCGTCGACTTCGGCGCCGAGGCACACCTGATCGCGTTCGGTGACGGCGAGTCGGGCAAGACAGGGTTCCTGCGGTTGCTGGCGCGTCGTATCGCGGAAGGTTCCGAGGACACCGCACGGGTCGTGCTGATCGACCATCGCAGGAGCCTGCTGGGCGAGGTCCCGCCGTCGCATTTGATGGGCTACGGCACCGATCTCACCAGCACCACGGCACTGGTGGCCGAGGTGGCCCGGACCGTGGCGACGCGGCTGCCCGGTGCGGACGTCACACCGGATCAGCTGCGCAACCGGACGTGGTGGACGGGACCTCAGCTGTACGTGCTCGTCGACGACCTCGACCTGGTCGCGTCGCCGGGAGCGAACCCGTTCGCGCCGTTGATGGAGTACCTGCCCCAGGGGGCCGACCTCGGCCTGCACGTCGTGATCACCAGGCGCACGGGCGGCGCGGCGAGGGCGTTGTACGACCCGTTCGTCAGCCGGATGCGGGACGTCGGCGCGCACGGCTTGATGATGTCCGGCAACAAGGACGAAGGCGTGCTGCTGGGCGGACTCAAGCCCGAGCCGTTGCCGCCGGGCCGCGGCAGGCTGGTCGGCCGCCGGGCCGCGCCGCAGCTCGTCCAGCTCGGCTGGCTGCCGCCGTCGGGCTGAGATGGCCGGTTGCGGTCGTCACGGATTTCCTTGCCCGCCAACGTGATTCGCTCGAACTCGACAGGACGGAGGAGACATGCCGAACGAGAACATGGACGGCTACACCGATGCGATGCGCGACTTCGCACCGGACGCCCCGAAGACGGAGGCACTGACGGCGTACGAGCTGCTGAGTGACGGCGGGCTGCAGGAGGCCGACAAGCTGGCGAAGGCGGACGAGGAGACCGCGAGGAAAGTGGTGCAGCTGCTCGGAAAGGCCATCGACACCAACGCGGCGTACCGGGCCATCGCGGCACGCAGCGGCGAGCTCTACCTCGCGGGCAACGCCGCCGCGGCGGCCGAGTTCACCAAGCTGGACGAGGTGCCGAAGTGAACTACGAACAGGAGTCGCTGCCGGACCAGTTCGCGCGGATCGCGATCGACAAGCGGAACATCCCGACGATCGAGGACCTCGGCAAGCGCTGGGAGGTGATCGCGTCGGAGTTCCGGAACTCCGCGACCTCCCTGCACACGAGCACGACCGAGCTGCACGAGCAGTGGGGCGATGCGAACGGAGACCGCTTCAACGACCGTGCCGTGGAGACCTCCAATGCCATGAGGACGTTCGCCCAGTCGGTCACACAGCAGAACCTGACGAGCCTCGTTCCCACCCTCACGACCCAGATCGAGTGCGTCTACAACGCCGTGAAGGCCACCGCGGAACGTGCGCTGGCACTGCAGGGAACGCCGGGCGCCAACGATCTGATCGAGCAGATGCAGAAGCAGACCGGCGCTCAGATGAACGCGCTCGACAAGGTGTTCACCACCGTCACGAGTGCGCTGCGGGCGATCGAGTTCCCGGCGATGTTCCCCGGCCCGACGTCCGCCGCGGACGGACCGGCAGGCCCCGGAGGACCGAAGGCCGGTCCCGGTGGGGCTCCGCCGGGAGGGGATCCCGCGATGGCCGGTGGCGAGAGTCCGGCGGGTGGGGGTGCTCCCGCCGGTGGTGGTGCCCCTCCCGGTGGTGGCGCTCCGGCCGGTGGTTCGCCGTCGCTCTCTGGTGGTCCGTCGGCGGTGGCTCCGCCCAAGCCGTTGCCGCCACCGTTGAAGCCGCCGGTGATCCCGCCCAAACCGGTCTTGCCACCCATCGGGGGAGTGCGGCCTCCGCTCGCCACGCCGCCTCGAAGCGGGGCCGGGGTTCCTCGGGCCACCGCGGGCCGGGCCGGTGGTGGCGTGCCGACGGGCCGCCTCGCCACGCCCCAGGTGCCGCAGACGTCCGCGGCACCGGTTGCGAACGGCGCGGCGCCCACCGCGACCGGATCGGCCTCGGGCGTGCGGGCGGACGGTGCCAGGGCGGGCGGATTCGGTGGCGTGCCGATGATGCCGCACGGTGGTGCGGGTGGAGGCTCCAACGGACAGCGACCCGGTGCCGGTGGCTCGGACCGCAAGGCCACGAACCGTGGTCGAGTTCCCACCCACACGCCGGGACTCGCGCAGCAGCTCGGCGGCCGGGCGGGCAGACTCGACCGGCGTTCGACGGAGCCGAGCGAGGTGCCGCGTCGCACGGCGGCCGAGGAGGCGCCGCTGGACGACGAGCTGTGGGACACGCCGGTGGCGGAGGCCCGCCGCTCCCACTGACCCGCCTCGGCGAGGCCGCCGGTCGAACTGATCCGCTCACCCCTGGCCTCCTGCGCCGAAGTCCACTCTTGCCGGCATGGAGCGAAAAGCACGTTCGCGCCATCTAGCGGACCGAACGTGCTTTTCGCTCCAAAACAGGTGCTTGTCAGGGGTGGACGGTTTTGTCGAGGATGACGGATCGAAGGGCGAAGCCGTGGCGTTCGTAGAAGCGAACCGCGCGTTCGTTGGCGGCGTAGGCGGTGACGACAGCCCGCGTCGCGCCCTTCGACCTCGCCCAGTCGCCGAACGACTCCACCAGGCCGGTTCCGACGCCCGAGCCGCGACGGGCAGGCTGGACGCGGATGCTCTCCAGGATCGCGGTGCCGACCGGCCGCAACGACGACGCGGCCTGGAACCGGCCGATCAGGTGGCCGAGCACGTCGCCGTCGTCCTCCGCGACGAGACACAGACTGTCCGGGTCGGACACGGCTTCCGCGTAGTAGGGCTCGCCCTCCGCCACCGCCCACCCGACGTTCACGGTCCGGTCGTGCACGCCTGCGTCGTCGTGGAACAGGCCGCTGGCCGAGGTGACCAGTGCGGGTACGTCCGCTGTTTCGGCGGTGCGAATCAGGATGCTCATCAACAAGAAGCTAACGCCTCGGATTAATCATGAAAATATGATTTCCCAGAAGCGCTGTAAGTGAGTTGAAAGCGGGGATGTGTAGGCCTGTCACCATGAGACGACCTGCATTGATGGCCGCTGCTCTGGTGGCGGGACTGATGAGCGTTCCGGCGGCGGCGCAGGCCGCCGGAGAGACCGTGGTGGCCGCCGCTGCCGACACCTACGTCGTGGCGGAACAGCCGGCGCAGACGTTCGGCTCGGCGGCGAAACTGGCCGCGTCCAACTGGTCGACGCCCTGGCACAGCGACGTCTACGTGCGGTTCGCGCTGCCGAACACGCCGATCTCCAGTGCCAGGCTGGAGTTCACGTTCCAGAAGGTCGACCAGCAGCCGTCGCAGGTCGAGCTTCGTTCGGTGGCGAGCACGAACTGGCCCGAGACGTCGACCAGCTACGCCAACCGGCCCGCGCTCGGCCCGGTGATCGCGACCGCGCAGGTCGCGCCCGGAGCCACCACCGTGACGTTCGACGTGACCGGAAAGCTGGGCACGGGCTCGTTCGCGGTGACGAACCCGACCGCGCAGTCGGCGGCTGTGCTGCACGCACGTGAGCAGGGGACGGCCGGGCCGCGTTTGGTGCTGCGGCAGGGGACCACGTTGTGCGGCGCGTCGTTCGCGCGGGAGAACGGGGAGACCTGGCAGCAGGCGCTCGCCCGCGAGGACGCGCGGTACGGCGGGCTGGAGGCGGTGCGCACCTTCTACGGTGGCCTGCCGCCGGCGTGGCCCGGTCAGGTCGACACGGGTGACCGGGTGCAGGTCGTGTCCTTCAAGGCCGCGCCGCGCGACGTTCTCGCCGGGCTGCACGACACGCACCTGCGGAACTGGTTCGCCACCGCCCCACGTGGCAAGGACGTCTACTGGGTCTTCTACCACGAGCCCGAGGACAACATCGCCGCCAACGAGTTCACGGCCGCCGACTACCGGGCTGCGTATGCGCGGCTGGCCCAGCTGGCCGCGGAGGCCCAGAATCCGCGACTGCACGCCACCATGGTGTTGATGGAGTGGACGTTGAACCCCGCGTCGGGGCGTGACTGGCACAACTACTACCCCGGTACCGGTGTGCTTGATGTGCTGGCGTGGGACGTCTACAACTACACCCCGCGCGCCCAGGACGGCATCTACGTGCCACCCGCGCAGCTGCTCGACCGGATCGTCGCGGTGAACCGGTCCGTCGGGCTGCCGTTCGGGATCGCGGAGATGGGAAGCCACCTGGCGACGGGGGACTCGACCGGGGTCCGGCGTGCGCAGTGGATCCGGGACATGAACACCTATCTGCAGGCGCAGGGCTCGTTGTGGAACCTCTGGTTCGACCTCGACTGGTCCAACGGTGACTACCGGCTGCTCGACGCCCCGAGCCGGGACGTCTGGACGGCTCTCTGCGACTGATGCCGGCACAGGGGGCGGACATGCTGTTCAACTGTCTGGGTCCGGTCGAGGTCTCGTCCGGAGGGCGGCCGGTGTCGCTGGCCGCGGTGAAGCAGCAGTCGCTGCTCGTGGTCGGGCTGCTCAGCGCCGGCCGGGTCGTGTCGGTGGAGCGGATCGTCGACGGCGTCTGGGGTGAGGAGCCGCCGTCGACCGCTCCCGCCCTGGTGCAGACGTACGTCTCACAGCTGCGCCGCGTGCTGCCGGGCGTGATCACGACCAGGGCGCCGGGGTACGTGTTCCACGTCGAGCGGGAACAGGTCGACCTCGGCAGGTTCGAGGAGTTGCTGGCGAACGGCCGGGCCAGCGCCGCACAGGGGCGGTTCGAGGAGGCGTCGGCGACGTTGCGCGGCGCACTGGAGCTGTGGCGCGGCCCGGCGTTCGGTGGCATCGGGCAGTCGTTCCTGTTGTCGGAGGCGGCGCGGTTCGACGAGATGCGGCTCGCCGCGCTGGAGGAGCGGATCGCCGCCGACCAGCGGATCGGGCGCGACGCCGAGCTGGTCGCCGAGCTGACCGGGCTCGTTGGCACGTATCCGCTGCGGGAACGGCTGCGCGGGCAGCTGATGCTGGCGCTCTACCGGATCGGACGGCAGGGCGACGCGCTGGGCGCCTACCAGGACGCCCGCATCGTGCTGGACGAGGAACTGGGCGTGGCGCCCGGTGCGGAGCTGCAGCGGCTGCACCGGCAGATCCTCGGCGCCGATCCGGAGCTCACCGGGCCGGGGCGCCGGGTCGAGATCGCCGTGCACAAACAGGAGGCACGCGCGGATGTGCCGCATCAGCTGCCGTCACCGATCACCGACCTCACCGGCCGGGAGGCGGAGGTCATTCAGTTGCGCGAGGTGCTGCGGACCGCGCCGTGCGCGATCTCGGGCAAGGCGGGCAGCGGCAAGACCGCGCTCGCGGTGGCGGTGGCCCACGCCGTGCGCGAGGACTTCCCGGACGGCCAGCTGTACGCGGTGCTGCGCGGCACCGACACCACCGCCGAGGCCGATCCGGGCGACGTGCTCGGTGGGTTCCTACGGTCGCTCGGCGCCGATCCGGCGACCCTGCCGGACTCGGTGAGCGAACGGGCCGCGCTGTACCGCAGCACGCTGTCCGGCCGCCGCGTGCTGATCATGCTGGACAACGCCGGATCCGAACGGCAGGTGCGCCCGTTGTTGCCGGGGCTGCCCGGTTGCGCGGTGCTGGTCACCAGCCGCAGCGGCATGTACGGGCTGGAGGGCGCGGCCCAGCTGAAGCTCGACGTGCTCGACCCGGACGGCGCGGTGGAGCTGCTCGCACGGGTCGCGGGCGGCGATCGGGTGGCGGCCGAACCGGTGGCAGCGCGGGAGATCGCGCGACTGTGCGGCCACCTGCCGCTGGCCGTGAGGACCGCCGCCGCCCGGTTGGCGGGACGGCGCGAGTGGCCGCTTTCCGCGCTGGCCAAACGACTCGCCGACGAACGACGGCGGCTGGACGAGCTGGCGGTCGGTGACCTTGAGGTCCGGGCCAGCCTCGCGCTGAGCTACCGGGAGCTGCCCGACGACGTGCGGCGGGCGTTCCGGATGCTCGGTGTGCTGGGGGTGCCGGACTTCGCGCCGTGGGTGGTGGCGCCGCTGCTCGGCGTCGCGATCCCCAAGGCGGAGCAGCTCGTCGAGGCGTTGGCCGACGCGCAGCTGCTCGATTTCGTCGGCACCGATGCCACGGGCGAGCTGCGGTACCGGATGCACGACCTGATCCGGGTGTACGCAAGGGAACGCGGCGAGCTGGAGGAGCCGGACGCGACCAGTGGCGTGCGCCGGGCGTTGCGCTGCTGGCTCGGTCTGCTGGACGACGTGGCGGCGCGCACCCCGAACGGCATCGTCCGGTTGTCTCCCGTCGAGGAACAACCGGATCCACTGGTCGCCGAACTGGTGGCCGCGGATCCCGGTGTCTGGCTCACGGCCGATCGCGCGGCACTCGTCGCCGCCGTGCAGCGGGCCGCCGAGATGGAACTGTCCGACCTCGCGTGCGATCTCGCCGCCGCGCTGGCCGCCGTGTTGTTCCGTGTGCGCAACGAGTTCGACGACTGGGGGCGCACCCACGACGTCGCGTTGACCGCGGCGCGCAAGGCCGGAAACCGGCGGGCCGAGGCGGTGCTGCTGACCGGACTCGGCCAGCTGCGCGTCGAGCAGGAACGGTTCACCGAGTCGAGTTCGGTGTTCCGCCAGGCACTTCCGCTGTTCCGGGAACTCGGCGACCTGGCGGGGGAGGCCGTGGTGCTGGCGAGTCTCGGCGCGGCCTGCCGGGACGAGGGCAAGTTCGCCGGGGCGCTGGAGCATCTGGAGCGGGCTCGTCAGGCGTTCGTGGAACTGGGCAACGACAACGGGATCGCCAGTGCCGCCTACGACATCGGCATGGTGCATCGGGAGACCGGGGACTTCGCCGCGTCGCTCACGGCGCTCGATCAGGCGCTGCTGATCTACCGGAGGACCGGCGCCCGGCGCGGCGAAGGCCTCACGCTGCGGTCGATCGGCCTCGTGCGTCGGGCCACCGGCGAGCTCGACGCCGCCGCGGAGCTGTGCGCGCGGGCGTTGGAGATCTTCCGGGACGTCGGCGACCGGCTGGCGGAGGCCTATGCGGCGCAGGCACTCGCCAAGGTGCGCCTCCGTCAGGGGCACTACGACGAGACACCGCTGCTCGGCGCGCTGGAAGTCTGCCGCGGCCTGCGTGACGGCTTCGGCGAGGCACTGGTGCTGCGCACGCTCGGCGAGCTGGCGTTGGCGCAGGGAAGGCTGGAGGCCGCCGAGGAACGCCTCACGGACTCGCTGGGCCGCTGGGAGGTCATGGCGTTACCGGTCTTCCGCGCGCGCACGTTGCGCGACCTGGCGGAGCTGCACGCCCGGCGCGGTGACGACGTCGCCGCCCAGGCTGCCAGGCAGGACGCGATGGCGACGTTCAGCGCGCTGGGCTGCCGTGAGTTCGGCGAGATGAGCGGCTGAGTCGGCCTGCAGCGCCGCTACAGAACCGCTACAGGCTCGATGCCGACCTCGCTACAGGACCGTCGAAGAAGCTTTGCGATGTCACCAGGGAACACCAGGACATCGGGAGTCGAAATGGACGTTCGCACCGCAGCCCGCAGGTTCAGCGGCACCGCCCTCGCCGCGCTGGCCTTCCTCGGCGCCGCCTCCGTGCTCAGCAACCCGCAGGCCGAGGCCGCGACGACCCGCGACAAGATCGTCGCCATCGCGAAGTCGGAGCTCAACAACGACACCAGAAACCACGAGGTCAACGGCTGCAACTTCTACACCGGACAGGTGCAGTCGACGTCTCCGAGCTGCCCGGCCGGATGGGGCCGCAACGAGTGGTGCGCCAACTTCGCCAAGTACATCTGGAAGACCGCCGGGAACGTCGAGTATCTCAACGAGCTCGACGGCTGGGCGTACTCCTTCAAGAACTACGGAATCAAGCACGGAACGTGGCACGCCAAGGGATCCGGGTACGTGCCGCGACCCGGTGACGCGGTCGTCTTCGAATGGGGAGACGGCGACGGGCACGTGGACCACGTCGGCATCGTCGCCGGGGTCTCGTCCGGCAAGGTCGTCACGATCGAGGGCAACACCGGCAACTCGGTCGTCGACCAGCACGTCAACCCCGCGGGCATCGACGGCTACATCTCGCCGATCATCACCGGCGGCGACAACGGCAACAACGGCCCGATTTCCGGTGACGTGACCGGTGGCGGCGACGGCGACCTGGTCATGCACTCCCGTGCCGTGAACGGCGCGGGTGACATGTGGGTGTGGCAGGGCGGCAACGGCGACGGTTTCTGGGCCACGCCGAAGATGCCGTTCAGTGGCAGCGCGTACGGGGCCAGGGCGAAGATGGCGCTGAGCGACGTGGGTGGCGACGGGATCAACGACATCCTGTGGGCACGGGAGAAGGACGCCGACACCACCGAGCTGCGGATCGTCAAGGGCGGCACCAGCCCGTCCGGGTTCGGCACGCTGATCCGGGAGTTCAACCAGCCGTTCGACAACATCCAGCTGGCCGGTGGCGACGTGACCGGTGACGACAAGGGCGACCTGGTCGTCTACACCAAGACCGCGAACGGCCTGGCCGACCTGTACGTGTTCCAGGGTGGCAACGGTGATGGTTTCTGGGCCACGCCGAAGGTTCCGTTCAGTGGCAGTGCCTTCGCGGCGAACTCCAAGATCACCGTGAGCGACGTCGGTGGCGACGGCACGTCCGACATCGTGCTGGCACGGGCCAAGGACGCCGACACCACCGAGCTCCGGGTGATCAAGGGCGGGCAGAACATCTCCGGGTTCGGCGTGGTCCAGCGTGACTTCGGCCGTCCGGTCGCGGACATGCAGCTCGCCGGTGGCGACGTGACCGGCGACGGCAACGGCGACCTGGTCGTGCACAGCAGGATGGCGAACGGCTCGGCCGACATGTACATCTTCATGGGCGGCAACGGCGACGGCTTCTGGGCGTCGGCGAAGGTTCCGTTCAACAACACCGCCTACGCGGCCAACGCGAAGATCACGACGAGCGACGTCGGCGGCGACGGCACGGCGGACATCGTCCTGGTGCGGGAGAAGGACGCCGACACCAGCGAGATCCGGGTGATCACCGGCGGCAAGAACCCGACCGGCTTCGGTGAGTTCCAGCGCGACTTCAACCGTCCGCTCTCCGTCATCGAACTGGCCTGACCTTCCCAGGTGGGCGGTGCCTCGCGCACCGCCCACCTTTTCCTTTCCCTGAAACGGAGTTCTTCCGATGCGTGCTGCACTCGTCACCTCGCTCGTGACCGCGTTACTCGCGCTCCCGCTCTCCTTCGCGCAGGCCGCGCCGACCCACCTCGTCGGCCCGGACGTCTCCTCCTACCAGCACCCGAACGGCCAGGCGATCAACTGGGACACCGTGTTCGGCAGCGGCGGCCAGAGCTTCGCGATCGTCAAGGCCACCGAGGACGCCGACTTCACCAGCCCGACGTTCGCGGGCGACTGGCAGAAGCTGGAGGCCAAGGGCGCGATCCGCGGCACCTACCACTACGCGCAACCGAGCACCGCCGCCGGTGACGCCGTCGCCGAAGCCCGTTGGTACGTCTCGAAAGCAGGTCCGATGAACAAACCGGGGCACCTGCCACCGGTGCTGGACCTGGAGGAGCACAACGGCATGAGCACCGCTCAGATGCAGGCGTGGACCAGGGCGTGGCTCGACGAGGTGCAGAAGCTGACCGGCCGCAAACCGATGATCTACACCAGCGCGGGCTTCTGGAACGCGCGGGTGAACAGTTCCGCGTTCGGCTCGTATCCGTTGCAGGTGGCGCACTTCACCTCCGACGCGACGCCCAACCTGCCGGTCGGCTGGTCGAACTGGACGCTGTGGCAGTACACCGAGTCGGGGACGGTCGCGGGCATTCCCGCGAAGACCGACCACAACCGGTTCAGGGGCACGGCCGCGCAGCTGCGGGCGCTGGCCGGGTACGGCGGCTCCAGCGGCATGGCCGGTGACGTGACCGGTGACGGCAACGGCGACCTGGTCATGCACTCCCGTGCCGTGAACGGCGCCGGGGACATGTGGGTGTGGCAGGGCGGCAACGGCGACAGGTTCTGGGCCACGCCGAAACTTCCGTTCAGCGGCAGCGCGTATGGGGCCAAGGCGAAGATGGCACTGAGCGACATCAACGGCGACGGCACCGACGACGTGGTGTGGGCACGGGAGCTCGACGCGGACTCGGTCGAGCTGCGGGTGATCCCCGGTGGCCCCGGCATCGCCGGTTTCGGTGAGCTGGCGCGGGTGTTCCACCAGCCGCTCGACCACATCCAGCTGGCCGGTGGCGACGTGACGGGTGACGGCAAGGGCGACCTGGCCGTCTACACGAAGACCGCGAACGGCGCGGCGGACCTGTACGTCTTCCTCGGTGGCGACGGCGACGGCTTCTGGGCGTCGGCGAAGGTCCCGTTCAGCAACAGCGCCTACGCCGCCAACGCGAAGATCACGGTCTCCGACGTCGGTGGTGACGGCGCGGCGGACATCGTGCTGGCACGGCCGAAGGACGCCGACACGACCGAGCTGCGGGTGATCAAGGGCGGTGCGAACCCGGCCGGCTTCGGCGAGTTCCAGCGTGACTTCGGCCGCCCGCTCGACACCATCACCCTTCCCTGACCGCCATCTCCGTTGCAGGTGAACCATGACCGAACTCGTGTTGCTGTCCAATCCCCGTGTCGCCGAACTGCCCGTGCGGGAGTGCGGTGAACCACTGGTGGATCTCCGCACTCGCCGGGAGCTCCTGCTCGACTCCCGCAAGGCCGACGAGGCAGGCGCGTACGCGCACCTGCGGGCCGGGCTCCTCGAACGGCTGCTCGTGGCACAGACCCTGTTGCCCGCGGGGACGCGGCTGCTGATCGTCGAGGGATTCCGGCCGCTGTGGTTGCAGCGGAGGTACTTCACCTCGTACTCGGAGGAGCTGCGGGCGGCCAACCCGTCGTGGTGCGACGAGCAGGTGCACGTGCAGGCCAGCCGGTACGTCTCGCCACCGGAGATCGCTCCACACGTCAGCGGGGCGGCGGTCGACCTGACACTGTGCTCATCGGACGGTGAGGAGCTGCCGATGGGCACGGAGGTCAACGCGAGTCCGGAGGAGAGCGACAACGGGTGCTACACCGACGCGGTCAACATCTCCTCGCTGGCGCGGGAGAACCGGCGGGTGCTCGGCGGGGCCATGCGCACCGCCGGGCTGGTGAACTACCCCACTGAGTGGTGGCACTGGTCCTATGGGGACCGTTACTGGGCCATGATCACCGGCGCGCCCGCTGCCCGGTACGGACCCCAGGACCTGCGGTGATCGGGCTTGTTGAACGGTCTATCGGTAGATGATTGAGCGAGTAGCGGCGCTGTTGGATAGATGCTGGCAGTGGGTTGGAAATCCTCCCTTTGAACATCCCTCGGTGGAGGCAACACATCAGCACTACGGTGCCTCTTATTAGGGAGCACGCCGGTCCTCCGGGCCGGCGTGCGCCGTGGGGGGTTGCGCCATGCAAGATGTGCGGTTCGGAGTGCTGGGACCGGTCGCGGTCTGGCGTGACGGTGAGGTGGTGACACCCACTCCGGCGACCCAGCGGGCGTTGCTCGGGGTGTTGCTGCTGGCGGAGAACCGGCCGCTGTCGGCCGATCGGCTGGCGGCGGTGCTCCGCCCGGACGGCGGGCAGGGCGACGCGAAGGCGTGGGTGCACGTCGTCATGTCGCGGTTGCGGACCTGGCTCGGCAAGACCACCGACCAGCAGATCACGGTGGCCCGGCGGACGGACGGCTACCTGCTGGAGGTGCCGGAGGACCGGCTGGACCTGCTGAAGTTCCGCCGGCTCCAGGCGGAGGCGGCCGGCGCGGACGCGCTCCGGCAGGTCGAGCTGCGGGCCGAGGCGCTGGCGCTCTGGCGAGGTGACGTGCTGGCCGACGTGGTCACCTCGTTGCACGACTACGAGCCGGTGACCGTGCAGATCGAGCGACTCAGGGTCGACGCCGCACTCGGTCTCGCCGACGCGGCCCTCGCCGCCGGGACGCCACTGCGGGCGTTGCCGCAGGTCACGGAGCTGATCGCGTTGTATCCGCTGGACGAGCAACTGCACGCGGCCTGCGCGTTGCTGCTCGCGGCGAGCGGCAGGCAGTGCGAGGCGCTGGACCTCATCGAACGCACCCGTGAACGGCTCGCGGGTCAGCTCGGCATCGACCTCGGCGAGGACCTTCGTGCCGCGCAGCTGCTGGTGCTCCGGCAACAGGCGATGCCCGTGGTGGCGGACCGGCGGGCACCCACCGAGCGATGGCGGGGCAGGCGGGCCGACCTGGCCGTCGTCATCGGTCGGGACCGCGAGCGTGAGGCGGTGGAGGACGCGCTCGGCGGCCGCAGGCTGGTCACGATCACCGGAGCGGGCGGGTGCGGCAAGACCACGCTGGCGATGCACGTGGCCAAGAAGGCGGAGGCGAGCTTCGGTGACGGTGTCGCCGTCGTCAGCCTGGCGTCGCTGACCTGTCTGGACGAGATCGTCACCGCGCTCGCCGCGTTGATGGACGTCTCCGCGCCGACGGTCGACGAGACGATGAGCGCGCTCACACACGTGCTCGAGTCCTGGCATCTGCTGCTGGTGCTGGACAACTGCGAGCACCTGGTCGCCGAGTGCGCGGAGTTCGTGCGGCGGATCACCGACCACACACAACGGGTCGTCGTGCTCGCCACCTCACGTCAGCCGCTCGGTGTCGTCGAGGAGTGGGTCTGGCCGCTGGCCACCCTCGAGGTGCCGGAGGAGGGCACACGGGTGGATCCCGCGACACCCGCGGTGGCGCTGTTCCTCCGGCGTGCCGTCGAGGCCGTGCCCACCCTCGCGGTGACCGACGCCGACCTCGAACTGGCCGGGGCGCTGTGCCGCAGGCTCGACGGCCTGCCGCTCGCCATCGAGCTCGCCGCGGCACGGTTGCGCGCGCTCTCGATCACGCAGCTCAGCAAGCGGCTGGAGAACGACCTGGGCGTGCTGGACCTGTGCGCGACCATCGACTGGTCCTACCGGTTGCTGACCGGCCCGGAGCAGCGCCTGCTCACCCAGCTTTCGGTGTTCCGCGGCAGTTTCTCGCTGGAGGCCGCCGAAGCGGTGTCCGGTGACGCCTTGACGCACCTCATCTCGCTGGTCGAACGGTCGTTGGTGCAGGTGCAGGGTTCCGAACGCCGCTACGCGCTGCTGGCCGCGGTCCGGGAGTTCGCCGCCGGCCGGCTGGAGGACTCCCTTTCCGCTCACGACCGCCTCCTGGACCACTGGCTCGCGGTCGCCGGTGAGATCGACGCTCTGCCCCACTACCGCGACCGGATGGCCAGGGCACGGGAGCTGGCGGATGACGGCGGCAACATCCGTGCGGCCCTCGACCACGGATTCTCCGGTAACCGCCAGTCCGACGCGGCCGAGGTTGTCGTTCGGCTGGCGTCGTTCTGGCTGGCGAACCGCGCCCACCTCGGCGGCAGCGAACGACGCCTCCGCCAGGCGGTCGAACACGCCGAGCAGTGTGCGCCGGAGGTCCAAAGCCTGCTGTTGTACCAATCCGCCGTCCGACGCGCGCTGCGTGAGGACTACGTCGGCGCGCGGGAGGACATGGCCGCCGCACTCCCGCGCATCAGCGGGCACCGCCAGCGCGAGTACCGCGAAGGCGTTGTCGCACTGGTGACCAACGCCCGTTTCGTGCTCAACCCCGTTGTGCTGGAACAGATTCCGGCGACCCTCGCCGCACTGCCCGAGTCCTGGGAAGGCGACGAGCCCTCCACCGCCCTCACCGCCTGCGCCGGCGCCTACGGCACCTGGGGCCGTTGCGACGATGCGGTCGAGCTGTGTACCCGCTACGCCGCCCGCGCCGCCCGCCGCGGCACACCGTTCTCCGTCAGCCATCAGGTGGTGCGCGCCGAGATCGCTCTCGGCACCGGCGCCGTGGACGAAGCTTTGGCGTGGTCACGACTGCTCACCGAACAACTTCCCGCCGCGAGCAGCCCGCTGGAACAGGAGCCCGCCCGTCGCGCGATCGCGCTGGTCCTGTTGACCGCGGGCGAGTACCAGGCAGCGGTGGACTTCCTCGCCGACTCGGTCGCCGAGCTCGACCGGGCCTATCCGCCCGATGTCGGCCGTGGCAGCTCGCACCTGGCGATCCTGCTGGCACAGGCACTCCGGCTCGCCGGTGAACCGCTCCGCGCTCGCGACGTCCTCTCCGGCGCCCTGTCGCAGGCGATGCGCCGGACCCACCTGCGGGTGGGGTTCACCGGTGCGCTCGTGGCCGCGTTGATCGCGGCCGACCTCGGTGACGACTCCCGTGACGTGTTGACGCGGGGATGGAACTCGCTCCGCGCCCGGATCGGGCTGCCGGTGCCGCTGGGGTTCGCCGACGCGCCAACGGTTCTCGGCTTCGACGAGGGCGTTCCGGGAACGCCGGATCCGTCGTGGGAGTGGTCTGCTTGCGAGCTCCAGAGCGTCATCGACCAGGCCCAACGATGGTCCGTGGGCCTGGGCGGGTCAGTGCGTGTAGACACCGTTGCCACGGTTGTTCGCGGATAGACCGTCCGGGTGACGCAGGTAACACTGCGTAGGCGGCGCCGCGATGTGACAGCCGTGACCGCACTCATGCCACGGCGACAACCGCCGAAGAAGCCTCGCATCGCCGTACTCATGATCGCCGCAACGACCACGATGGTCATCGGAGGCTGCGGGCAGCAACCCACTCGTCTCGCGGCCTCCGCGACCACGACGACCACAACCACAACCACCACAACGACAACGACAACTCCACCGCCGGTGACCGTGGAGTCGGTTGTGGACGGTCGCACGGTTACTCTGTCGAACGGCACCAGGTTGCAGGTTCCCGGACTGGCCCCGCCCGGCGAGTGCTGGGCCGCCTCCTCGGTCGAGTTCGCCACGAAAACGCTGGTGGGCAAGCCGGTCCAGGCTCTGGGGTCGCGACTGTTGCTGGCCGACGGCAACGACTACGCGGTTCTCGCGGCGAGCCAGGGCGTTGCACGGGTTGCGGCCGGGGCGGACGCTGCGATTCAGCAGGCGGAGGCGGTAGCCAAGCAGGCAGGGCTGGGGTTCTGGGGTCCGTCGTGCGCTGGACTCGACGTGAAGCCCGCGCCGCAGCCAGTTGTGCCGCAACCCGTTGTGCCACAACCGCAACCACAACCTAAGCCGGAGCCCGCGCCGCCGGCAGCCGCCTACTATGCGAACTGCGCGGCAGCGAAGGCGGCCGGTGCGGCACCGCTCTACGCCGGACAGCCCGGCTACCGGGCGGCACTCGACCGTGACAAGGACGGCGTCGCGTGCGAATAGTTCCTCGCGGCTGAAGTTCAGTGCTTCAGAGCCGCCTCATGGCTCAACCCCGGCCCCAACGGCACCTTGGCCACCAACCCGGCGGGCACGCGCGAAGGCCGCACCCCGCCATACCCCAGCGTCTCCAACACCTTCCCGTCCAACACCGGATGCGCCCGTCCCTGATCGGTGACCACACACAACGTCCCCGCCTGCGTGCCATGCCCCTGCACGACCTCGACAACCGCCACCTTGCCCGCCGGCACCACCACCCGATCCGCCAACGCCACACCACCATCAGTGCGCCCAGGAGTGGCACTGAGCGGATCACCGGCGGGCACCGAAGCATCCAACGTCAACCGAGGCGTCGGCGAATCTCCAGAGAATGTCAGACACAACGCCGCACCCGCCGAACCCGCGAACTCCGGACTGATCTCAGGAGCATCCCCAGGCCCGTGCGCAGGGGCTTCCGCTTGCGGCGCACGCGAAGCCGCCACCAGCCCGAGCGGAATGCCAAGAGGCTGACCGCCGCTGTAGGCCGCGGCTGTCGGCGGATGGGCACGTTGGATGTCGTACTGCAGCTCGGTGATCTGCCGCAGCCGGGTGGCCTCGGCGAGGTAGTAGCTAGGCCGGGCGTTCGCCGTGCGCGCGGTCAGCAGCTGTCCGATCAGGACGTCCTGGCCGGGGACGGCGGTCGACGGGGAACCCACGTCGGGCAGGGTGATCGGGGCGAGCGGAGTGCCGACGGGCAGCACGTCGACCACGGCCGGGCTTACCCGGATTGTCGGCGGTGAACGCAGTGCCAGCGCGGTCGCGGGCACGTCGGCGGCGCGGATCCGGTGCCGGAAGCCGTTGTGTACCAGGTACTTCTCGTTCGAACCGCCGACCTCGACGAGCAGAGCCCGTGCGGCAGGCCCAACCCCGGTGGGAACGAATCCTGGCAGCAGAACGGATTCCGCGACAGGTGCGCCGGTGAGGTCGGTGCCCGGCCGTGAGCACAGCGTCCACTCGCCACCGACCACGTGCGAAGCGGGGGGCAACGCGTCCGGGGCGTCGGGGATGCCGAGCCGGGGGCCGCGGGGCACGTCGGAAAGGGAGGCGCGGGACACGTCGAGGGTCTTGGGGGAGCCGTCGAGTACGAGGAGCGCGGAGGTGTGGTTCAGGACGGGGTGCAGCCTGCCGTCGAGGTAGACGTAGCGGGTGCCGGTCTCCTTCTCCACGATCACGGCGTCGCCGGAGCGCCAGGCGTTGTTGCCGCCGGGCACGAGCAGGCCGTAGACGCCGAACGCGGCGAGGATCAGCACCGCGATGGCGATGCCGCCGAACGCCGCCGCGGTGGGGCGGCGGAACGGGGGTTGTTCGGGGTCGGTCTCGCGGATCACCAACGCGGACACGGTCCGCTGCACCACGAACTGGTGCGCCTGCAACTGATCCCTGTTGGACGCCATGTCAGCCCGCCAGTCCGCGCAGGTACACGTACAGGCCGAGCACCCAGCACACCAACGGCACCACGGCCAGCACCACGACGACCTCGACGAGTTCGGCGTAGCGGCCGAGGTACGGGCTCGGCCGGCGGACGCTGTGGTGCAGGCCGAGCCAGGCAACCACGGCCCCGGCGGTCAACGCACCACCCACTACGAGCCACGGGTTGAAGCCCAGCAAAGGAACAGCAAGGCACACAAGTCCGCCGAACCCGCAAACCAGCAGTGGAACCCGTTGCCGCACAATGGGGTGCAGCCGTGCGCGCAACAGGAAACCGGCGGCCAGCACGGGTACCAGGACGGTTCCGGCGGTGCCGCCCGCCCGCACGATCAGCGCCTGGCACAGCAACGCGACCAACGCACCCCCGGCGAGCATGCCGGTGAGCAGGCCGTCGGCCCGAATGACCGCCGCGTAGACGACCTTGCGTTCCACGTGAGGCGTCGACCGAACCAGATCGGCGGGCCCCTTGGGCAGCACCGGCAGCGGCAGTCCGGCCAGCCGGATCGCCAGCGGCCCGAGCAACGGCGAGAACACCAGCACCGCACCGGCGAGCACCGCGCCCGACTGTGCCGCGGTCCATCCGGCGGCCATGCTCAGCCCGGCACCCGCGACGCCGAGCAGACCCGAGGTCAAGGCGGCGACGAAGACGGCGGCGCGGTCCACCACGCCGAACAACGCGGCCAGCGCGACGAGGAGCACCGCGGCGGAACCGGTCAGCAGGTGTGGTGGGCCGAGGTCCACCAGATGCCGTTGCCCGGCGAACAGGAGCACGCCGCCGACGAAAGCGAACGGCAGCGCGCACATCGCCACCACGGCACCTGCTCCCGCGTCACCGGCCGCCCGAGCCAGCAACACCGCGGCGAAGAGCAGCACCAGGGCCGTTCCCGACGCCAACGACGCCGAGCCGTTGATCAGCACCCCGGCGAGACCGCAAAGCATTGCCACAAAAGCAAAACACAGCCCTACCAGGCGAGTGTGCGGGGGAGCCCAGGCGCCGCCGGTGCGCGCGGAACCGGACGCGATCGCGTCCACGACGTCGTCGTACTCCAGCTCCGGCCACTCGGTGCGGGCGGACGTCAGGTGCAGTACCTCGCCGTCACGTACCCGGTGACCCGCTGCCGTGCGGCTCACGTCCAGCGGCGCGCCGTCCGGGCGTCGCAGCACCCACACGCAGTCGTCACCGAGGGGTTCCCCCGCATGCCGTAACAACCCTGGCAGCAGCTCGGCGAGCGGGGATCGTTCCGGGAGCGCGAGGTCGATCCGGCGCCGTGGCGCGGCGATCGTCACCCGTACCAGGCCGGTGGTGTTCATCGTGGCCTTCCCTGAGGTCGCGGCACTCACCGGGCATCGGCGAGCCATGCCAACCCTGGGCCACCTACGCCGCTGAAAACGGTGCGAGGCAGGTTGCGGTCACGTGCCGTACTCGCGCACCCAGTCGATCTCCACCTTCGACTCCACCGGCGCGACGCCCTTGCCCGGCAGGAAGTCGAGCTTGATGGTGGGGAACATCGGTCCCGGCGGCACCGCGGTCCGCGAGTTCGTGGTGTACCAGGCCTCGCCGTTGACGTAGGCGGTGATGTGCTCGTCGGTCCACTCGACCGCGAAGTGGTTCCACTGCGTCAGGTCGACCGAGCGGTGCGCCTCCAGCCGCTGGCTCTCGCCGGGCACGGAGAGGTAGAAGCTCGCCTTCTGCCGGTCGCCGTCGAGTGTCTCCAGGTAGACGACCTCGCCGCCGCGTGTGGGGTCGTCGTCCTCCGGATACAACGTCACCACCGCGCGGTAGCACGTGCAGCCCTTGGGCACGCGGATCCGTGCCTCCAGCCTGCCGTGCAGGAACCCCGGCCTGCGCTCGATGAACCCGGTGTGGCCGTTGGGCAGGCCGGTGATCGTGGCGACGTCGCGCACGGTCACCTGCGAGGGGAGTTGCTGGCCCTTGCCGTCCCGGCCGGCCACCGGTCCGCGCGCGCCCCAGCCGTCGAGGCCATCGGTGAACTCCGAACTGTGCCGGGGCAGACCCCAGCCCCACCGCGCCGCCGCGGTGGTCGCCGACAGGTCTGTCTGCTGCGGCTGCCACACGAGCACGAGGCTGACAACGAGTGCGGCGGTCGCCACCAGCGCGGCCGCGGTGAGCACGGCGGGTTTCCGCGAACGCCGACGGACCACGGGCGTCGGTTCGGGCAGGGCAGGCGCCGGGGGTGTGTCGTCGGCGCGCAGCATCCGCAGGTGCAGGTCCTGCAGCTCCGCACCGGGCTCGATACCCAGCTCGTCGACGATCGCGCGCCGCGCGGTGTGGAACGTGCTGAGCGCCTCGGCCCGGCGGCCTCGCTCGTGCAGTGTCTCCATCAGCCGCAACCAGGCGCGTTCCCGCAGCGGGTCCTCGGTCGTCATCGCCCGCAGCGACGCGATGGCCTCGTCGTGCCTGCCCACCGCGACCAGCGCGTCGGCGTGCGCGGTCCGGGCCGACCAGCGCAGCTCGGTGAGCCGGGCGCGTTCCGACACGGCGGCCTCGACGTCGAGCGACTCGTAGGGCGTGCCACGCCACAGCGCCAGCGCCTCGGTGAGACAGGTCAGTGCCGCTTCCGGGTCGCGGGCGGCCACGCCCTGCTCGACCAGGTTCTCGAAGATCGCGGCGTCGAGCTCGTCGCGGGCGACCTCGAGGCGGTAGGCGCCGGGCTGCCGGTCGACGCGCGGGCCGACCATCTGCCGCAGCTGGGTCGCGTAGGTCTTCAGGTTGCCCGCCGCCGACGCGGGCGCGCCCGCGGGCCAGATCGTGTCCACGAGCTCGCTGTCGGGCACCCACTGGTTCGCGCGAAGGAGTAGGAGCGCGAGCATCCGCCGTGGCTTCTCCGCGGTCAGCCTGAGCACCTCGTTCGACAGGGTCACCTCGAGCCCGCCGACCACCCGGAAGATCACTGTCGCCCCTGTTCCTATTTCACCGAAAACGGCTCTGTGCAGGGAAAATCTCCCACACGGAACCCGCGCGACGAGCATCTCACAGCGCCGCCTACAGCTCGGTTCAACTTGGTCCGAACGGCACCTGATCAGGCGATGTACCGCGCCTGAGCGATTTCTGTACCCGCGTTCCTAGCGTTGGCGCCGTGAACGTGAGCAGAGCAGTGGCCCGAGGAGTGCGCAGACGCGGGGTGACGGTGGTGGTCGCCGGGGTGTGCGTCGCGAGCGTCGTCGCGGCCGTCACCGGCGCGGTCTCGTCGCCACTTCCGCCGGACTTCCTCACCTCCGGCCACTGGGTGTTCAACGCGGCGTTCGGGCAGGCCGTCCACGTCAGCGGCCCCACCGGGACCGTCGACGCACGGGCGGGCGTCCCGGCCGACGAGGGCAGCATCGTGCTGCAGGGCGACACCAGCGGGTTCGTCGTCGGGAACGGCGAGAGCACCGAGTTCGACAAGTCGACGCTGGAGGTCGTCGGATCGAAGCCGGTGCCGACAGGGGAGCACCCGGAGTACCTCACGGCCGCGGGTGGCCCGTACCTCGTCTACCGGAAGATGGGCACCGTCGTCCGGCTCGGCGAACCTTCGGCCGTCGTGAACGCGGGCGAGCCGGTCGGAACTCCGGTCGCCACCGGTGACGGCACCGTGTACCTGCACCGGCCGGACTCCGGGGTGCTGTGCAAGCTCGCGCGGGGTGCCGACAAGGTGTCCTGCCCGCTCGCCGCGCCGAAGGGCCACGGCGGCGCGCTCACGGTCGTCGCCGACAAGCCGGTGTTCGTCGACACGGCGTCCGACACGGTCCACGCCCTGGGCGCGACCGCGCTGGAGGCGGGCGCAGGCCTCGGGTTCGACGCCCCCGACTCGGTCCGGGTCGCCGCGCACGACGTCGCCGGACGGATCGCCGTGCTGGACAAGGCGCAGAACCGGATGCACCTGGTGAACGCCGCCAAACCGACGGAGAACCCGATCGTCGTGCCGGTGCCGCCGGGTGACTACGCCGATCCCGCGTCCACTGGAGCCGTCGTCGCGCTCGTCGACAAGACGACCAGGACGCTCTACACCTACGACAGCTCAGGCAAACCCGGCGAGGTCAAGGAGATCCCCGCCGAGCGCGGCGACCCGAGGATCAGCCGGGGCGAGGACGCCAGGGTCTACGTGGACGGCGCCGAGGGCAAGCACGTGCTGGTCGTCGGCAAGGACGGCGACGTCGCGGACGTGCCGATCACGCCCGGCAAGCCCGGCAGGGTGCCGTCGCCGCCTCCCACCGAACCGCCGCCACCCACCACGCAGCCGCCCGCCCGGCAGCCGGACATCGTGGCGTTGCCGCCCGTCGTGCCCAATCGGCAACAGCCCGCGCCTCCTGTCCGCACTCAGCAACCTCCGGCCGTGCCACCGCCCGTGCCCGCGAGTCCTCCCGGCGCACCCGCGTCCGTGGCCGCGACGGCCGGAAACCGCACGGCGAACGTGACGTGGGGACCCGCGCCGGACAATGGCGCCGCAGTCACCGGCTACGTGGTGTCGTGGACCGGAAGCAACGGCGCGGCGGGGTCGACGCCCGCGGGCCCGGCGAGCCGCAGCCTCGCGGTGCCGAACCTGGTGAACGGGACCGGCTACACGTTCAGCGTGCGCGCGGCCAACTCCGCGGGCCAGGGACCGGCGGTCGCGGCGAGCCCCGTGACCCCGCAGGGAACGCCCACGGCGACGATCAGCCGGGGCCGCCACGAGTGCTGGGACGAGGACGGCCGGGTGCCGGACGAGTACCGCGACTCCTGCTACTACATGCACCTCGTGCTGGCCGACTTCAATCCGAACACCCGGTACCTCTTCCGCGCCCGCTGGGACAAGCCCGAACCGTGGAGCGTCGACAAGTACAACACCACCGACTCGAACGGTGCGCTCGTGTGGGAGCCCTTCAGCTACTACGGCACCGGTTACAACGTGTGGATCGAGGTCCACACGCCCGAAGGCATCATCAGGACTGCGAAGTTGAGGACAGGATGAACGCGGCCGACGTCTACCAGCGCATCTCGGACAACGTGCAGTTCGTCGTGCGCGGCAAGCCACAGGTGGTGCGGCTCGCGGTGGCGGCGTTGCTCGCCGAGGGGCACCTGCTGATCGAGGACGTGCCAGGACTGGGCAAGACCACGCTGGCCCGGTGCCTCGCGCGGAGCATCGGGGGCTCGTGGAACCGCATCCAGTTCACACCCGACCTGCTGCCCGGCGACGTGACCGGCGTGCAGGTCTACCACCAGGGCACCGAACGGTTCGAGTTCCATCCCGGCGGCATCTTCGCCAACGTGGTGCTGGCCGACGAGATCAACCGCGGTACGCCGAAGACGCAGTCGGCGTTGCTGGAGGTGATGTCGGAGCGGACCGTCACGGTGGACTCGGTGCGCCACGTGGTGCCGAGCCCGTTCCTGGTGGTCGCGACGCAGAACCCGATCGAGATGGAGGGCACCTTCCGGCTGCCGGAGGCGCAGCTGGACAGGTTCCTGATGAGGCTCTCGGTCGGCTACCCGGACCTCGCCACCGAGGTGCTGGTGATCATGAGCGAGTGCGCCGGGGTCGGGCCGGACGAGCTGCGGCCCGTCGTCGGCGTCGACGAGCTGACGGCGGCGATCACGCAGGTGCGGACGACACATGTGGACCCCCAGGTCTGCGAGTACGCCGCCCGGCTCGCCGCGGCCACCCGTGAGCACGCCGCGTTGCGACTCGGTGCGAGCCCGCGCGGCAGCATCGCGCTGGTGCGGGCGGCACAGGCGATCGCGGCCACTCACGGCCGGGACTTCGTGACGCCGGACGACGTGAAAGAGGTCGCCGAACCGGTGCTGGCCCACCGCCTCGTGCTCACCGTGGACGCCGAGCTCCACCAGCTGCAGCCCGCCGACGTGGTCGCGGAGGTGCTGGCCGCGACGCCGGCTCCGACGACGAGCAGCGCGCGATGACGAGGCTCACCCGGCGCGGCGCCGCCGTGCTCATCGCTTCCGCGGTCCTGATGGGCTGGGGAATCTGGTTCGGTCACCCGTTGGTGCGCGCACTCGCCGGTGCGGGGTTCGGCGCAGTCGCCGCGGCGTTGGTGTTCGGCACCCGCCGCCCACGGGTGACCGTGACCAGGGAGGTCTATCCGGACCGGGTCGGCCGCGGCAGGCCCGCGCTCGCCAGGCTCAGTGTCGCCAACCCCGGCACGCGCTGGCAGCAGGGGTTCGTGGCGTCGGACCGCGTGGGGGAGGCGCGGCGCGAGGTCACGGTGCGGGCGCTCTCTCCGGGTGGCGAGAGCGTGCAGCACTACGAACTGCCGACCGGTCGCCGAGGCCGTCATCAGGTCGGCCCGCTCGTCGTCGAACGTTCCGACCCGCTCGGGCTCGGCGTGCGCCGGATCTCCACGGGGGACACCACGACGTTGTGGGTGCATCCCCGTACTCATCCGATGCGCGTGCCCGCGGGCGGTATGCCCGGACATCACCACGAGGGAGTCACCACCGACGCCTCGCCGCGCGGTTCGCTGGACCTGCGCGACGTGCGGGAGTACGTGGCGGGCGACGAGGTCCGGCTCGTGCACTGGAAAGCCACCGCGCGAACCGGTCGGCTGATGGTGCGCGAACACGCCGACCCCGATCTGCCCCGATTCACCGTGGTGCTCGACACCCGTTGCGCCCCAGCGGCTTTCGAGGAGGCGGTCGACCTGGCCGGGTCACTCCTCGTCACGGCGGCGGCCGCCGGTCACCGGTGCCGCCTGGTCACGTCGTGCGGAACGGACGCGCGCACGCCGTCCGGCACGTCCGCTCCGCACCACGTGCTCGGGCTGCTCGACCGGCTCGCCGAACTCGGTCCTGGCTCAGCCGATCTGCCGCTCTGTCCGGTGTTCGGTGATCTCGGTGGACGGCTGGCGGTGGTGAGCACTCGCGTGCGGTCCGATGACGTGGGGTCGTTGAGCCGGTTGAGGTCCCGGCACTCGGGCACGGTGGTGTTCGTCGTCGGCCCTACGCCGGGATATCTGGTGCCCGGCATCGAGGTGCTGCACGCTCCCGACGCGGCCGAGGCGGCTCGCCGCTGGAACGCGGTGGTCGGCCGATGAAGCCCGTCGATCCGCGGCAGGTTGTTTATGGAGCGAAAAGCACGTTCGCGTCATCTAGCGGTCCGAACGTGCCTTTCGCTCCGAACCGGAAGCGTCGGGCGACGGTGTGTGTGTTGGTTGCCGCTGCCGTCCCGGGCTTGTTGTTCGCCCCGGTGTTCGGCTGGGGTGCGTTGTTGTTGCCGTTGGGCGTGCTCGTCGCGGTGTTGTTCGCGGTAGCCGAACTGTGCGTGCGGATACCTCGACTGGTGCCCTGGCGGCCGGTATTGATGATCTTTGTCGGCTTGCTCGCGATCACCTTGACCCTGTTGCGCGACACCATTCCGACGGGTACCTGGCATGCTTTGACGGCAGGCGCGCTCGACTCGTGGCAGCTGACCCTGCAGTCCACCTGGCCCGCGCGGCCCGAACCCGAGCTGATGCTGTTCGTCCCGCTCGCGGTGCTGGTGGCGGCGGTGATCGGCGTGGAACTGCTGCGGGTGCCGTTGCTCGCGCTGGTGCCCGGCCTGGCGTTGCTCGTGTTGAGCCAGTCCTACGAAGCGCTGCGGGGGCCTGTGGCTATCGTGGCCGCTCTCGGTTTCGTTGTGGTGGCCGCGGTGTTGCTGTCCAAGAGCGGACGGTCGGTCCTGGTCGCCATCATCCCGATCGCCGTGACGGCCACGGCCGCGGCAGTGCTCGTCGGAGTGGCCGATCCGGTCGGCAGGCCCGCGTACTCGTTGCGGTCAGGGGAAGCCGTGTCGTTGCCGTCCGCGCGCATCGTGAACCCGCTCGACGAGGTCGCGGACCGGTTGCGCAGGCCGGACGTGCCGGTGTTCACCTACACCTCGGCCGAGCGCGTCGACCGCTGGCGTGAGGTGGTGCTCGACTCGTTCGACGGCGTGACCTGGCGGACGACCGGCGTGCCCCGGCGGATGGGTACCGAACTGGCGCCGCCGCGGGGCGTTTCCGTGGGCGACCTGAAGAGCGCGCAGGTCCGCGCCGCTGGTCCGTGGCTGCCGAGCCAGGCGTTGCCCGCGGGAGTCATCGGCGTGCCGACGCTCGTCGACGAGGCGTCCGGTGTGCTGCGGCTGCCGACCGCGGCCACGACGGAGTACACGTTGAGCTGGTGGGAACCGGCGGTCGGCGAGAAGCTCATCGACGCCGCTGTCGACCACGCCGCGACGGGCAAGGTGACCAGTGTCGGTCGCGTTCCCGACGAGGTGCGCACGCTGGCCACGACCGCGGTGAACGGCACGCGCCCGTCGATGCGGGCGGCGTTCGCGCTCGAACGCTTCCTCAGCGAGCACTACCGCCTGGCGAAGGCGCCGGACCTGCCCACCGGCAGCGGCTGGCCGCAGCTTCGAACCTTCCTGCTGGACACCAAAACGGGCACCAACGAGCAGTTCGCCGCCGCCTACGTGGCGATGGCGGCGACGCTCGGGATCCCGGCACGCCTCGTCGTCGGCTACCGATCACCTGACGGCGCTGGAGATCACGTCGTGGTGCGCGGCGGAAACGCGCACGTGTGGCCGGAGGTCGCGGTCGAGGGCGCGGGCTGGGTCCCGCTCGACCCGAGCGGCGCCGCGGCGACGGGCACGGTGGGGCTGGAGGCCGCGAAGGCCAAGGCGCGGGAGAAGCTCGAACCTCGCGAGAAGCTGCAAGATCCCAGCCTTCCGGCACAGGAGGCCAACACTGGTGTCGCTGCAGGGGGTCGTTCCTTCCCCTTTTCGCGCATGGCGTTGTTCGGTTTCGCCGGAGTGTTGATCACCTGGCTGGCCGGGGTCCCGTTGCTGACCATGATCCGGGGGTGGCGCCGACGACGCAGAACAGGCAGGGCTGCGATCGTCGGCGCCTGGTCGGAGGCGCGGGATCGCCTGCGCGCACACGGTTTCGCCGTGACCCCGGGCATGACGGTCCGCGACGTGGCCGAACTGCCCGAGCTGCACACGTTCGTCCACAGCGGACTGAACCGGCTGGCGGACAGCGTGGACGCCGCGTTGTGGTCGAAGAACGGCGAGGTGTCGGCGGCGGAGGCCTGGACCGCGGTTGGCCTGGTGCGCAAGGGATTGGCACGGGCGCCGTGGCGGGTGCGGATGCGCGCGGCGGTAGATCCGGGCGTGTTGGGGAGGCGAGTGACGTGATGCCACATTTCGAAGCGGGGCTGAAGGTGTTCACCAAACGCCTCGACAAGCGCACGCTCGCCGCGTTCGAACGCGAACAGGCCGCACTGCGCGGTATTCCCTCGATCCTTCCCACCGAACTGGTGACGCACACCGACGGCAACCACGCGCTGCGCACCGAAGTGTGCCCGCGCTCGCTGGCCACCCTGGTCGAGGAACGGGGACCGCTGCCACCGGCGGACGTCGTCGTGCTGGGCCGGACGTTGGCGCTCGCGCTCGCCGCCGCCCACCGCGCTGGAGTCGTGCACGGCGGCGTGACCCCGCACAACGTCCTCTTCCGTGCCTCCGGCGAACCGGTGCTGGCCGACTGCGGTGTGACGCTGCGCCACGCGTTCCCGTGCGATCCGTTGCACGCCATCGAGTTCCAGCCACCGGAGACCGTGCGTTCCGGCACGCTGGACGAGCACACCGACCTCTACGGCCTCGGCGCACTCCTGCACTACGCGATCACCGGCCACTCACCCCACCCCGGCCGCCTCGGCGAACGCCCGGCCGAACGGGTGCTGCGCGTGCTCAGCGACCCGGTGCCCGAGCTGGACCGCCCGGACGTGCCTCCGCCGCTGGCCACCGCGCTCACCCACCTGCTCGCCGTGGATCCGGGCGGCTTCACCGCAGCCGAGGCCGCGGAGGTGCTCACTCCGCCCGCCGTGGACGAGTTCGACGACTTCACCTCGGCGCCGCCTCCCGTCGGCCGAACCCCGGTGTACGTCAGCACTTCCGAGACCTCGCCACGCCGATCGCGCCTCCCGTTGCTGGTGGGAGCGGCCGCACTCGTGCTGGTGGCGGCGTTCGCCGTCGTGGTGGTGAACCGGCCGCCAGAGCCGCGGTCGCTGCCCGCCCCGTCGTCCACCGCGGCGCCCACCTCGGCCGCCACGCCGGTGACGCTGGACCTGGCGGACCCGGTCGACCGGGGCGAGCAGGTGGAGCTGAAGTGGACGAGCCAGGCGACCCTGGACTTCGGCGTCGCGATCGCCGAGGAGGGGCAGCCGCCGCGGTTCGAGATGGCGAACCGCGCGCAGAGCACCACCATCACCGTCGACCCGATCCGCAAGTACTGCTTCCAGATCCACGCCTCCGACGGCGCCAAGGTCTACAAGAGTGTCCCGAAGGCGGTGCGGGGAGCGACCTGCAAGTCATGAGCCAGGCAGGACAACGAGCTCGTACACCTTTCCGTCCGGCCCGCGGAAGTGCTCCCAGCTCGGTCCTGGCTCGCCGAGCAGTTCCACGCCGGCCGCCCGCAGCTCTTCGACCGCCGCGGGAAGGTCGCGGACCCGGAACCCGGCGACCGGGCCGGTGTCGAAGTGCTCCTTGCCCCGGCAGCCGTCGTCGAACACCTCGATGATGCCGCCGTCCGGGAGCGTGAACAGCCGATGATTTCCATGAGCGTCATCGAACAACCTGCGGTCAACTTGAGATCAAGTCATGCGCCATCCGGACGAACCTTGTGGTGCAACGGGAACAGTTCACGCCGAGGAAACACGCACAGCCGGTACCTACGGTTACGTAGGCGTAGGTTGAGGTCGGGGGCCGACCTCTAGGAGCCGCGTGTGACGACGACGGAACAGCTGACCGAGTGCGACATCGACGAGTTCGGCCGCGAACTGGACCGCCTCCGCGACGAGGTGATCGCCAGCCGCGGCGAGACCGACGCGCGGTACATCCGGCGGGTGATCGCGGTCCAGCGGGGAATGGAGGCAGGCGGTCGCGCACTGCTGTTCGTCTCGATCCTGCCGCCCGCCTGGCTGGCGGGCACCGCGGCGCTGGCCACCGCCAAGATCCTGGAGAACATGGAGATCGGCCACAACGTGCTGCACGGCCAGTGGGACTGGATGTGCGATCCCAAGATCCACTCCACCACCTGGGAATGGGACTTCGCGACCCCGGCGCGGGCCTGGCAGCACTCGCACAACTTCGTGCACCACACCTATACCAACGTGCTGGGCAAGGACCGGGACATCGGCTACAGCGCGCTGCGTATCCACCCCGAACAGCCGTGGCATCCCGTCTACCTCGCGCAGCCCTTCTACAACGTGGCGCTCGCGATGTTCTTCGAGCTGGGCATCTCGATCTACGACGTCGAGCTCGAACGCGCGTGGAGCGGCGAGAAGAGCTGGCGCGACACGCTGACCGAGCTCCGCGGCGTCCTCGGCAAGGCCGGCCGCCAGGTGTTCAAGGACTACGTGGCGTTCCCGCTGCTGTCAGGCCCGTCGTTCCTGCCGACCTTGTTCGCGAACCTCACCGCGAACGTGATCCGCAACGTGTGGACGCACACGGTCATCTTCTGCGGCCACTTCCCGGACGGCACGGTGGTCTTCACCGAGGACCAGCTCGACGGCGAGACCCGCGGCGAGTGGTATCTGCGGCAGCTGTCCGGGTCGGCGAACCTCGACGGTGGGCCGTTGTTCCACATCATGACCGGCAACCTGTCGCACCAGATCGAGCACCACCTGTTCCCGGACCTGCCGAGCAACAGGTACGCCGAGATCGCGCCGAAGGTACGTGAGCTGTGTGAACGTTTCGGCCTGCCGTACAACACGGGGCCGTTGCTGCGGCAGACCGCCAGTGTGTGGAAGCGGGTGCTGAAGCTCGCGCTTCCCGGCTGAGCAGTCGCACGGCTCGGCGGCGACGGCTTCGATCAGCGACCGAACCACTTGCGCCTCTGCTCCGAATACCCGGTGGGAACCAGGGAAGGGGCACGATGCGGGATCTCGTGCGGCCACGGCCGCCGCGGGCGGTGGAGTCGGTGCCGGAACAGGTGACGCCAACCTTGCTCGGCGAGGTGGCGCGAGGCGACGAAGACGCGTTCGGCCGGGTCTACGACCTGATGTCGAGCAAGGTGTTCGGGCTGGTCCGCCGGGTGTTGCGGGACGAGGCGCAGTCCGAGGAGGTGTTCCAGGAGGTCATGTTGGAGGTGTGGCGCAAGGCCAGTCGTTACGACGCCGCACTGGGCAGCCCGACGGCCTGGATCATGACCATCGCGCACCGCCGGGCAGTCGACCGGGTGCGGTCGGCGCAGGCCGCGGCCGACCGGGACATCCAGGCGGCGCAGCTCGAGGTCGGCACGCCGTTCGACGACGCCAGTGAGCTGGCGGCGAGCCGGTTCGAGCAACGGCAGGTGCGGCGTTGCCTCGGCACGCTGACCCAGTTGCAACGCGAGTCCATCGGGCTCGCGTACTACCAGGGCTATACCTACCCGGAGGTCGCGAGCCTGCTGGGGATCGCGCTCGGCACGGTCAAGACCCGTATGCGGGACGGCCTGATCAGGCTGCGTGACTGCATGGGGGTGACGGCATGAGCCTCGCGGAACTGCACACGATGGCGGGTGTCTGGGCGCTGGGCGCGCTGGACGAGGCGGAGAGCGCGGTGTTCGAGCAGCATCTGCGCGAATGCGAGAGCTGCGCCGCCGAGGCCGCGGAACTGCGGGAGACCACGGCTCGGCTGAGCGTGCTGGTCGAGGTGGCGCCGCCGCCGCACCTGCGGGAACGGGTGCTGGCGGTCGCGGCCAAGACCAGGCAGCAGCCGCCGGAGATGCCCGCGCCGGTCGTTGCGTTGCGGCCCAAGAGGCAATGGGCGCGACGGACGGCGGTGTTCGTCGCCGCGGCGGCCGTGTTGGGTGCTGTCGGGGTCGGGGTGCAGAGCAACCTGAGGCTGTCGAACGAGGTCGACGAACTGCGCCAGGTCGCCGCGCAGTACGAGCAGCTCAACGCGCTGATGTCCGCGCCAGGGGCGAAGACCGTGAGCCGGGTGTCGCCGACCGGCGGTACGGGTATGGCGGTGTACTCGCCCGGCCACAACAAGGTGCTCTTCCTGGCCGCGGGTCTGCCCGCGCTGCCGCCGGACCGCTCCTACCAGCTGTGGATGGTCGACGGGTCCGGGCCGCACTCGGTCGCGCTGCTCGACGGCGTGGAGAAGCCGATGGTGATGGACCTCGTACCGGGACTGGACAAGCTGGCGCTCACCGTGGAACCGCGCGGTGGCTCCGAGGGGCCCACCACCCCGGCGATCGTGTCTCTTCCCTACGCGTAGGCAATCCGGCGGGTCGCTCGCTCCGAATCATTGGTGTGAAGGCAACACGTACCGTCCTCATCGGACTGGTGTCGGTGGCGGCGGCGTTGGCCGCGGGGCATCTCGTCGCCGCGCTGGTGAACCCGCTGGCATCGCCGTTCCTCGCGGTCGGCAACACCGCGATCGACCTGACGCCCCATCCGGTCAAGGACTTCGCGATCCGCACGTTCGGCGAGAACGACAAGCTGGTGCTGCTCGGCGGCATGGCCGTCGCGCTCGCCGGGCTCGGCGTGCTGGCCGGGCTGCTGTCCCGCCGCAGCCCATGGCCGGGCACGGCCCTCGCGGCTCTGCTGGGGCTGCTGGGAATCGCCGCGGTGCTGGCCAGGCCGACCACGACTCCGTTGGCGGTGCTCGCTCCGCTGACGAGTCTCGTGGTCGGTGTGGCGGCGTTCCGCTGGCTGTGGACCCAGGCGCCCGCCGTCGAACCGGGACGGCGCAGGTTCCTGCTGTCGACCGCGGCGGTCGCGGTCGGCGCCGGTCTTGCCGCTGTGGGCGGGCAGTTGCTCGCCGGGCGGGTGGATGTCGAGGCCTCCCGGCGTGGAATCCGGTTGCGGCCCAAAGAAACCGCGCCGGAGATTCCGTTCGGCGCGGACTATGCAGGCGAGGGCACACCGTCCTTCGTGACGCCGAACTCGAAGTTCTACCGCGTCGACACCGCGCTCACCGTGCCCAGGCTGCGGGCCGAGGACTGGCGGATGCGGGTGCACGGCATGGTGGACAACGAGCTGGTGCTCACCTACGACGACCTGCTGCGCCGTCCGTTGGTGGAGAAGACGATCACGCTGGTCTGCGTGTCCAACGAGGTCGGCGGACAGTACATCTCCACGTCGAACTTCATCGGCGTCTCACTGCCCGACCTGCTGCGGGAGGCGGGCATCAGGCCGGGTGCCGACCAGCTCGCGACGCGCAGCGTGGACGGCTGGACGTGCGGCACCCCGGTCGCCTCGATCATGGCGCCCGGCTCCGGCGCCTTGCTGGCGCTCGGGATGAACGGGGAGCCGCTGCCGATCGAACACGGGTTCCCGGTCCGGATGGTCGTGCCCGGCCTCTACGGGTTCGTGTCCGCGACGAAGTGGCTGGTCGATGCCGAGCTCACCACGTTCGACGCGTTCGACCCTTACTGGGCCCAGCGCGGCTGGGGCAGGAAAGCCCCGGTCAAGACGATGTCCAGAGTGGACAGACCGAAACCGTTCGAACGGGTGCGGGCGGGGCGGTTCGTCGCGGCCGGCGTGGCCTGGGCGCAGCACACCGGAATCGACCGCGTCGAGGTGCGGGTCAACGGTGGGCCGTGGCAGGAGGCGACGGTTGCCACCGAGGTCAACGTCGACACGTGGCGGATGTGGCGCGTCGAGCTGGATCTTGCGCCGGGCGGCTACACCGTGGAATGCCGTGCCACTGACCGAAACGGGTACACCCAGACGAACGATCGGGCGAACCCGATCCCGGATGGCGCCACCGGCTGGCATTCGATCGTGTTCTCCGCCGTGGCGGAGTCATGATGGGCCCTCCTTGATGAGGGGAGCGTTCATAAACCCCAGGTTTATGAACGCTCCCCTCATCAAGATCGTGCACGGCGTTGCCGGTGGCCCGCACCTCAAGCGTTGGTCAATTCGGCTATGACTCGGGAAGTTCGGTCCCTAACCTTGGTTCATGAGGCTGCTGCTGTGGTTCGCGCTGGCGTGCATGTGCGCGCTCAGCGGTGACCACCTGCTCGCCTTCACCACCGTGATGCTGCTAATCGGATGCGCCACCGACCGCGCACGCCACTGAAACTCGGCCGATGGACCGCTTCCGTGTGAGCACCGCCTGTGCGTGCAGTGCGCGGGACAGCGTGGCGTTCAGCGCCCACCTCCGAGTTGAAGTTAGCCTAACCTAATCTTTCACTCGAAAGAATGTCCAGTGCGTCCGGACGCACACGTCTCGATCGGCCCAATCAGCCCTTCTAATGGGTGTTGCCACGGATAGACGCGTGGCCGGGTGACCCGTCAGCCTCGCAGGGGCGTGGCGGGAGTGATCAAGAGGAGGCGGCACGCGTGTCGTTGTTCGGGCGGATCTTCCTGCTCAACGCCCTGGTTCTGGCGGTGGCCGCCGCATTGCTCGTGTTCGGCCCCGCCACCGTCTCCACACCCGCGCTGCTGGGCGAGATCGTGGTCCTCGCGGCCGGATTGGTGGTCATGCTGATCGCCAACGCCGTGCTGATCCGGGTCGGCCTGTCGCCGTTGAAACGGCTCACCCGTGCGATGACGACGATCGACCTGCTCAAGCCCGGCCCGAGGCTGACCGCGACGGGCCACGGTGAGATCGCCGAGCTGATCACCACGTTCAACAGCATGATCGACCGCCTGGAGGCCGAACGCGGGTACGAGCTCGGCGCGGGCGTTGTCCGCGCAGGAGGCCGAACGGCGGCGGGTGGCGCAGGAGCTGCACGACGAAGTCGGCCAGTCGCTGACCGCCGTGCTGCTGGGGCTCAAGCGGGTCGCGGACCAGTCGCCCGCGCCCATGCGCGACGAGCTGTCGCAGGTGCAGGAGACCACGCGCAGCTCAGCTCGACGAGATCCGCCGCATCGCCCGCAGGCTACGGCCGGGCGTGCTGGAGGAACTTGGGCTGGTGAGCGCGCTCAAGGCGTTGACGGCCGAGTTCTCCGAGCATGGTCCACGTGCGGCGGTCGTTCGACATAGAACCTGCCCGCGCTGGACGCCGAGACCGAGCTCGTCGTCTACCGCATCGCGCAGGAAGGCCTGACGAACACGGTCCGGCACGCCGCCGCCGAGCACGTGGACCTGATGCTGCTCACCCATCCGGCCGGTGCGGAGCTGTGCATTCGTGACGACGGCCGTGGGATCGGCGGACTCGGCCGAGGGCGCGGGAATCCGGGGCATGAGGGAACGGGCGCTGCTCGTCGGCGCGGAGCTCAGCGTCGGTCCCGGCACGCAAGGGCGGCACCGAGGTTCGCCTTGTCGTGGCGGGGGAACGCTGATGACCGTGCGGATCCTGCTGGCCGACGACCACGCGCTGGTGCGGCGTGGCGTCCGGCTGATCCTGGACAGCGAACCGGACCTGACCGTGGTGGCCGAGGCGGGCGACGGCGCCGAGGCGATCACCATGGCGCGCGCCGAACGGCCGGACCTCGCGATCCTCGACATCGCCATGCCGAGGCTGACCGGGTTGCAGGCCGCACGCGAACTGTCCCGACTGCTGCCCGACATGCGGATCCTGATCCTCACGATGTACGACAACGAGCAGTACTTCTTCGAGGCGCTCAAGGCGGGCGCGTCCGGGTACGTGCTCAAGTCCGTCGCCGACCGCGACCTGGTCGAGGCCTGCCGAGCGGCGATGCGCGGCGAGCCGTTCGTCTATCCCGGCGCGGTGAACTCGTTGATTCGCGACTACCTCGACCGGGTGACGGCGGCGCATTCCCGAGAGGCCATCACCGACCGCGAGGAGGAGATCCTGAAGCTGGTCGCCGAAGGCAACTCCTCCAGGGAGATCGCCGACCTGCTCGTGATCAGCATCAAGACCGTCGAACGACACCGCGCCAACCTGCTGCAGAAACTCGGCCTGAAGGACCGGCTCGAACTCACCCGGTACGCGATCCGCGCCGGGCTCATCGAACCCTAGTCAGGAAGCCCATGAACGTCGAAGTGACGCCACTGCCAGGAATAGGTGTCCGGCAGGACTTCGCCCTCCGCTCGGGCCGCCGGGTCGGCGTGATCTCCTACCGTGACGGCAGGTTCGAGCTCATCCTGTCCAAACAGGACGACCCGGACGCCACCGCGGCCTCGATCCCGCTCGCGACCGGAGGAAGCCGGCACGCTCGCCGGTCTGCTCGGCGCCCCGCAACTGGTGGCGCGCCTCGCGAACCAGCACCGGGACATCGACGGGCATCACCACGCGGCAGCTTCCGGTCACCGCGTTCGCGACCCGCACGCTCGGCGACACCGCGCTGCGCACCCGCACGGGCGTGTCCATCGTCGCGGTCCTGCGTGCCGGGGTGGCGCATCCGTCGCCAGGCCCGGAATTCCTCTTCTCCGCCGGCGACCTCGCGGTCGTCGTCGGTACCGCGGAGGGGCTCGACGCCGCCGCGGACATCCTGACAGGCGGCTGAGTCACGTGCACGACACCACGATCGCCCTGATCCAACTGGGTGCGGTCTTCTTCGGGCTGGGTCTGCTCGGCACGGCTCGCCTGGAAGTTCGGCATCTCACCCATCCCGCTCTACCTCGTCGGCGGGCTCGCGTTCGGCTCCGGCGGAATCCTTCCGCTGCAGGGCATCGAGGAGTTCACGCACCTCGCCAGCGAGATCGGCGTGGTGCTGCTGCTTCTGCTGCTGGGCCTCGAATACTCGGCCTCCGAGCTCACCACCGGGCTGAAGAAGTCCTGGATGGCGGGCGTGCTCGACATCGTGCTCAACGCCGCGCCCGGCGCCATCGTCGCCCTGGTGCTCGGCTGGGGACCGGTCGGCGCGCTCGCGATGGCCGGCGTCACCTACATCTCCTCGTCCGGCATCGTCGCCAAGGTGCTCGGCGACCTCGGGCGGCTGGGTAACCGAGAGACACCGGTGATCCTGTCCGTGCTGGTGTTCGAGGACCTGGCGATGGCGGTCTACCTGCCGGTGCTGACCGCGGTGCTGGCAGGTGTGAGCTTCCTCGGTGGCCTGACCTCGGTCGGGATCTCACTGCTCGCGATCACCGTGGTCCTGGTGGTGGCGCTGAAGTACGGCAGGGTCATCTCGGCCATTGTGGACAGTCCGGATCACGAGGTGTTCCTGCTCAAGTTGCTCGGCTCGGCGCTGCTGGTCGCGGGCATCGCCTCGGAGCTGCAGGTCTCCGCCGCGGTCGGCGCGTTCCTGCTCGGCATCGCGATCTCCGGTTCCACCGCCGAGAACGCCACCCGCCTGCTCGAACCGTTACGCGACCTGTTCGCCGCGATGTTCTTCGTCGTCTTCGGTCTCAACACCGATCCGCGCACGATCCCGCCGGTGCTGGGCTTGGCCGTGCTGCTCGCGGTGATCACGACGCTGACCAAGGTGGCCACCGGCTGGTGGGCCGCCCGCCGCCAGGGCATCGGCACGATGGGCCGGGCACGCGCGGGCGCCGCACTGGTGGCCCGCGGCGAGTTCTCCATCGTGATCGCCGGGCTGGCGGTCGCGTCCGGCCACGTGAGCTCACAGCTGGCCGCGCTGTCCACCGCCTACGTGCTGCTGATGGCGATCATCGGGCCCATCGCCGCGCGCTATGTCGAACCTGTCGGCGAGTTCTTCGCCCGCAGGCGGGCCTCCCACCCAGTTCATCCCTGATTCGAAGGAAACACATGTCTGCTGTTCTGTCTGTTGTCGTCACCGTGCTGTTCCTGGCAATGATCCTCTCCGGCATCGGGGGACTGGTGACGATGCTCGTCAAGAAGGAACCGTTCTACGGCGCGGTGGGGCTGTTCGTCCTCTGCTGCCCGAGCGCGGTGATGGCGGTGCTCTACATGATCGTCGGCTGAGGTCGTCCTACCGGAGGCTGATCCCGCTGTGGTACCAGGGCCTGATGCCACAGCGGTCCGCCTTCCACCATCCTCGCTCCCATGAGAATCGTCGCCGCCCTGCTCGTGGCACTGACCTTCACCGGCGAAGTGGCTGCCGCCACGACCACGCCCGGAATCACCTGGGGCGCATGCGACCGGCCGGAACTGCCGACCGCGCCCGGCGTCGAGTGCGGCACCCTGACCGTGCCGATCGACTGGGCGAAGCCTCGTGGCGCGACCGTCGGGCTGCGCGCCTACCGGTTGAAGGTGGCTGACAGCAAGGGAACCGTGCTGAACTTCCCGTCGGGTCCCGGCCAGACCGGCGATCTGGGCTTCTCGTCACTGCGCAGGGCGTTGCCCGGCTACGACCTGGTGGCGATCGACCCGCGAGGGGTCGGCCAGAGCCACCCCATGACGTGCGACGTCGACAATGACGCTCAAGATCCCGCACGTGCCGCCGGCGGAACCAGCCGCGTTCGAGGCGTTGCAGGCAGAACCAGAAGGACTTCTGGGCGTCGTGCACCACGGGCGTTCCCGGGCTCGACCGTCATCTGGACGCGAGGACCACCGCGCGGGACGCGGATGCCCTGCGACAGGCGGTCGGAGTCGAGCGGATCAACGTGTACGGGCTCTCCTACGGGACTTTGCCGGCCGAGCGGTACCTGGCGGCGTTCGGGCAGCACGTCGACGCATCGGTGCTGGAAGGCGTGATGAACCCGGCGCAGACCCGGCGGGAGTTCATCACCACCGCTGCCGCCGGTGTCGAGGCGATCTTCACCCGGTTCACCCGGTGGTGTGCCGAGACAGAGCGACTGCGCGTTGCACGGCCAGAACGTGGCCGCCGTGTTCCGCAAGGCTCAGGCGAACGCGGGCCGAGTGCCCGGAACGCTCTTCGGCCTCGCCTGGTCGGACGTGATGGTCACGCGGTACTTCGAGGTGTTCGGCGTCCACGACTTCGCCAAGGCCGCTCGCGGTCTGCTCGACCTGTCCGAGGGCCGCAATCCCGTGCCGAGCACTCCCGATGGGGAGCTGCCTGCCAGGTTCGAGTACGCGGATCTGATCGTCTGCTCGGACTTCGCGCTGGGCGTGCCGACCGTCGGTGAGGCCCGCGGCGATCTGGCATCGACCCGTGCAGCCGCGCCGGTCACCGGGTTCTCGACGAACTCCAGCAACTACTCGTCGATCTGCCTGTCCGGTCCCCGGCCCGCCGCGGGCTCGTTCGCGCCGGTGACGTCCAAGAGTCGTCAGCCGACGATGTTGCTGAGCAACACCCTCGATCCGGCCACCCCGGTGCGTTGGGCCGAGCAGGTCGAGGCCCAGCTGGGCGCCAGGACGGTGCACGTCCGGACCGGCCAGATCGGGCATGGCGGCGGCATGGACGACCCGGAGACGTTGCGGAAGGTGCGGGAGTATTTCACCGGCGCGCAAGGGTGAGCGACCTGCGCCCCTCATGGCAAAGCCGCACGTCGTGGTCACCTGACCTCAGCCGAAAGTCTGACCCGCGCCCAGGTTGCCCACCTGAGGGCTAGTTTTTCCAAGCCTGCGGGATGATCCGCCCGTACCTCTCGTACCAGCAATCTTGTCCACATCGGACAAGGCGAACGAGGGGTCACTGTGCTGGATCAGCTGGGCTGGGCGGTGAGCGCGGCCCTGGACGCGCTGACGAACCCACTCATCGCGGGCGGTGTGGTCGTCGGTGCCGTGGGATTGGGTCTGGGGGCCCGATACGCGGCACGGCGGTACGGGTGGCGGCCGGTGCCGTCGGTGCTGGCGGGCATCTCGCTGGGGGTCGTGCTGGGCGTGACGTTCTCGCGCACGGTGCCGGACTGGGCCTCGGCGCCCGGCCGGGAGTTCTGCCACCTCAACGGTTTCTCGCTGCACGGTTCGACGGAGCTGTTGAACGCGCTGTTGTTCGTGCCGCTGGTGTTCTGCGCGGTGCCGGCCACTCGCCGCCCGGTCGCGGTCGCGTGTTCGGCGGTCGCGTTGAGCGCGTTCATCGAAGTGGTGCAGCCGCTGACGAACCGCGGTCTGTGCGAGACGCAGGACTTTCTCAACAACAGCGCGGGTGCCATCGTCGCGGCGATCGCGGCGGCCGGCCTGCTGGGGTTGCGGGAACGCACGGCGGTGACGCGATGAACGCCTTACCGACCCGCGTCGACCTGCGGCGCGTGTGGATGGCGGCCGCCTTCGTGGCGCTGGTGTACGTGACCGCGCGCAGCTTCGGCTCCGGGGTGCTGGACCTGCGGGTCTACCTGGCGGGCGGCGACGCCTGGTGGGACGGCACGAACCTGTACAGCGACGCGTTCAGCGGCCCGAACGGCCTGCCGTTCACCTACCCGCCGTTCGCGGCGATGCTGTTCAGCGGACTCTCGCCGCTGCCGGTGCCGATCGTCGCCCTGTTGTGGACCGCGATCGGGATCCTGCTGTTCACCGCCGCGTGCCACACGGCGGCGTTGCGCAGCGACACCAAGCTTCCGTGGGCGGGCTTCGGCCTGGCGGCGGTGTGCCTGTTGCTCGAACCCCTGCGTGGCGGCCTGGACCTCGGCCAGATCAACATGGTGCTGATCGGGCTCGTCGCGGTCGACTGCCTGCTGCCGCGCACACCGTGGCCCCGCGGCATGCTCATCGGCATCGCCGCCGCGATCAAGCTGACCCCGGCGATCTTCGTGCTGTACCTCCTGTCCCGCAGGCAGTGGCGGCCCGCGCTCACCGCCGTGGGGACGTTCCTGGCCTGCGGTGCGCTCGGGTGGGTGCTGGCGCCGGGACAGTCACGCCAGTTCTGGTTCGACGCGATGCTCGACCCGCACCGCGTCGGCGGCCTCGCCTACAGCGCGAACCAGTCGTTGCGCGGGATGTTGTTCCGGCTCGGCGCCCCCGAGTCCGTGTGGCTGGTGCTGTGCATGGTCGTGCTGGCGGCCACGTTGGTGCTGCTCCCACGTCTGCGCGACGACCTCACCGCCCTGGTCGCCGTGGCGGCCGCCGGTCTGTTGATCTCGCCGGTGTCCTGGTCGCATCACTGGGTGTGGGCCGCGCCCGCGTTGTTCCTGCTGCACGGCCGGGTCCGGATCGCGGTCGCCGCGGTGTTCGCGCTAGGACTGCACTGGTGGCTGCCCACCGCCGGCGATCGCGAACTGAAGTGGTCGTGGTGGCAGCACGTGGTCGGTAACTCCTACGTGTGGCTCGGCATCGCTTTCCTGGCTTGGTGCTGGTGGCGCAGCTTCGACCGGACCCGCGAACGTGACCTGGCTCACATGCACGCCTGATTTCTGTGACCTGAGGTGAGACTCGCCGGTCTCCCCGGTCGTACGGAAATCGTCGGCGAAGTGAGGGCTGAGGACGTGACGGTTCAGGAGCGGCTGGTGGGCGTACCGGAGGTGCTCGCCGCGCGGGCCGGTGACCGGGAAGCGCTCGACGAGGTCGTCTCGGCCTACCTGCCGCTGGTGTACAACATCGCGGGTCGCGCCATGTCCTGCACGGCCGATGTCGACGACGTCGTGCAGGACACGATGTTCCGGGTGATCCGCGGCATCGACTCGCTGCGTGAGCCCGAACGGCTGAGGTCCTGGCTGGTCGCGGTGACGATCAACCAGATCCGCGAGCACTACCGGCGCCGCGACATCGCCCCGGCACCGCTCGACGAGCTCTCCGAACGCCCGGACCCGCAGGCCGAGTTCGTCGAGGTCGCGCTGTCCCGCCTGCACCTCGCCCAGCAACGCCGCGAGGTCGACGAGGCCGCCCGCTGGCTCGACCCGGCCGACCGCGAACTGCTGGCGTTATGGACGCTCGAACGCGCAGGTCACCTCACCCGCGGCGAGGTGACCGACGCGCTCGACCTCGGCGCCCACGCCGTCACGGTGCGGGTGAGCAGGCTGAAGAACCGCCTGGAAGCGATCCGGCCGCTGGTCCGCGCGCTGGCCGCCGAGCCACGGTGCGGCGGCCTGTCCGAGGCTGTCGTCGGCTGGCCCGGCGAGCCGAACCCGTTGTGGCGCAAGCGGCTGTTGCGGCATCTGGACGAGTGCGCGCGGTGCCGTCGCGGGGTGGCCGACACCATTCCCGTCGAACGCATCCTGACCGGTGCCGCGTTGCTGGTGGTGCCCGCCGGGTACTTCCCTTGGCTGCTGGACAACCTCTCGGCTCCTGGTGCGCTCGCCGTCGAACCGGTCGCGCACGCGACCCACCTGTCGGACGCGGGCCTGTTCAAGCAGTTCGTCGCCACCAAGCCGGTGCTCGCGGTGGCGGGAGCGGTGGCGATCTGCGCCCTGGTCGGCGTGACCGGTGCCATGGTGTTCGTCCCGTCGGAACCACCGCCCGTCACCGCGCAGGCCCCGGCGTTCCTGTCCGCCCCCACCTCGACCACGTCCGCGGCGGCCACCACCTCCGCGTCACCCGCGCCGAGCTCGTCCGCCGCACCTTCCAGCGCGCCCGCCACGACGTCGCAGCCCGCGCCCCCGGCCCCCGAGCCGCCTCGCCAGGCGACACCCGAGGAACGCGTCCTCGCCCTGATCAACAAGGTCCGGGCCGAAGCGGGCGTGCCCGCGCTGAAGGTGGACAACGCGCTGGTCACCGCCGCCGACCGGCACAATGGGGCGATGATCGCCGACTGCGGCCTGTCCCACCAGTGCCCCGGCGAGAAGGGCCTCGGCGAACGCGCCACCGCGGCGGGCGCGAAGTGGAGCACGGTCGGCGAGAACGTCGGCATGGGCGGCCCGGTCGCCAACCGGGTGGACCCGATCTCGGAGATGGCGCTCGGCCTCACCCAGAGCATGATCGACGAGAAGCCGCCGAACGACGGCCACCGCCGCAACATCCTCAGCAAGTCCTTCACGAGGGTCGGCATCGTCGTCACCCGCGACGCCGAAGGCACCGTCTGGATGACCCACGACTTCGCCGGCGGCTGACCTGAGCGATGATTTCCCCGGCAAGGTATCGGTGGACCGCTGGGGGAGTGCGTTGCGCAAGGCTGACTTCGCCCGCTACGGCGCGGCCGCGCTCGCGGGCGCCCTGCTGGCGGCGAGCTTCCCGCCCCGAACGCTCTGGTGGGCGGCCGTGCCGGCGTTCGCGGTGCTGTGGCTCACGCTGAACGAGGCGCGGCCCCGCCGCGCCGCCGGGCTCGGGTTCGTGTTCGGGCTCGCGTTCTTCCTCCCGCACCTGTGGTGGATCCAGCACTTCCTCGGCCGCGAGTACGGACCCTCGCCGTGGGTCGTCCTGTCGGCGCTGATGGCGTTGTTCGTGGCCGGGGCGTGCGCGCTCGTGCCCCTGGTCGCCAGGCTGCCCGCGGCGCCGGTGTGGGCGGCGCTGCTGATCGTGCTGGAGGAGACCGGGCGCGGGCTGTTCCCGTTGAACGGCTTCCCGTGGGGCCGCGTGGCGTTCGGCCAGGTCGACGGCCCGTACGTGCGGCTGGCGGCGATCGGTGGCGCGCCGCTGGTGACGTTCGCGGTCGTCGTGACCGGCTTCGGGCTCGCCGCCTGGGGGCTGAACCGCAAGGAGTGGCGCCGCGCCTGGGCCGTGCTGCCGTTCGTCGCCGCGCTGGCCCTCGCGCCGGTCGTCGGAGTCGACGCGCAGAACGGGCAGCGCACCGTCTCCGTCGTGCAGGGCAACGCCCCAGACATCGGTCTCGGTCTGCTGACCGCACGGGACACGTTGCGCGACAACCACCTTCGTAAGTCCGAAGAACTGGTCGGTTCCAAACCGGACTTCGTGGTGTGGCCGGAAAGCGCGACCGCCACCACCGGCAGGGATCCGGTGCTGAACAAGGCCGTCGACGACCTCGGCGTACCCGTGCTGATCGGCGCGCTGCTCCGCACGGGCGACGACGCCGAGAACGCGGTCATCACCTGGAATCCCGGCACCGGCCCGGCGGAGACCTACGCCAAGCAGGAGCTCGTGCCGTTCGCCGAGCACATCCCGCTGCGTCCACTCGCTCGTCTCGTCACGCCGTTCGCCGACACACCGGACCTCAAAGCCGGCACCGAACCCGGCAACCTGAACATCGCAGGCACGCCCATCGGCGTCGGCATCTGCTACGAGGTCGCCTACGACTACGTGCTGCGCGAAACCGCGGCCAACGGCGCGCAACTGCTCGTGGTGCCGACGAACAACGCCTGGTACGGCCGCGGCGAGATGACCTACCAGCAGCTCGGGATGGCCCGGCTGCGCGCCGTCGAACACGGCCGCGCGGTGGTGGTCGCGGCGATCAGCGGGGTGAGCGCGATCGTGCGCCCGGACGGCAGCGTCGCGCAGTCCACCGGCATGTTCACCGAAGACCTGCTGACCGGCACCGTGCCGCTGCGTTCGGAGATCACGATCGCGACCAGGTGGGGCGGCGCGCTGCACGTCCTGTTCACCGTGGCGGCGCTCGCCGCGTGCGTCTTCGGGTTCTGGTCACGCAGGCGGCAGCGCGTGACTCCGTCTGGTTGAAACGTGTAATCCTGGCTGTCCGGTAGTGGACATCCTGTCCCACAGCGTATTGACAGGTGCCTAACGCACCCAACAGTCTAGCTCTCGCCGTGCGGGTTGAAACGTTTTATCCAGCGACAAGGGTGGAGACGACGTGCGCAGACGAGACTTTCTGATGACATCGGCGGCCGGGCTGTCGGCCACCACGTTGCCGTGGGGTGTGGCGCACGCCGATGAGGACGGCAGGGTGAGCGGCCCGCAGGTCGTGCGCACCGCCACCGAGTACGCGGAAACGCTGCTGGGCACGGACGTCGTGGTGCCGCGGCTGTCCTGGGTGCTGGAGGCGGCAGGGAACTCCGCGCGGCAGAGCGCCTATCAGGTCGAGGTCGGCACCGCGCCCGGCCGCGCCGACGTGTGGCAGTCCGGCCGGGTGACGTCGGACGTCACGACCGGGGTGCCGTTCGGAGGCAAGGCTCTCCGGCCGCGCACGCGTTATCACTGGCGCGTCCGGGTGTGGGACGGCGGCGGCCGTCAGTCGGCCTGGAGCGCGTGGAGCTGGTGGGAGACCGCGTTGCTCGGCACGGCGTGGACGGCGCGGTGGATCGGCGCCGCGGACTCCTCGCTCGGGTTCGGTGGTGCGTCGTGGATCTGGTCGGCGACCACGCCGCCGGAGAGCCGGTGGTTCCGCACGGCGATCGAGCTGCCGTCCGACGCCGTTCGCGCCCGGTTGGTCGCGACCGCGGACGATGACTTCACGTTGTACGTCAACGGCTCCGAAGCGGTGCACGTGCCGCAGCAGGTCGACGTGTGGAAGGTCGGGCAGCGTGCGGACGTGACGACGCTGGTCAAGGGCAGGCGGATCGTGCTGGCCGTTCGCGCCACCAACCGGTCGGACGGACCGGCCGGGTTGCTGCTGCGGCTGCTGGTCGACCTCGCCGACGGCACGCGCGAGCTGGTCACCGGGCCTGGGTGGAAGGTGTCGGCCACCGAGGAACCCGGTTGGCAGACTCCGGACTTCGACGACGGGACGTGGGCGGCGGCGACCGTCCTGCAGCCGTACGGGAAGGGGCCGTGGGGCAGCAACGTGACGGTCGTCGAACAGCCTTCACCGTTGCTGCGCAAGGAGTTCACCCTCGGCAAGTCGGTCGCGAGGGCCAGGTTGTACGTGAGTGGTCTCGCGTACTACGAGACCGAGATCAACGGCAGGCGCGTCGGCGACCGCGTGCTCGATCCGGGTTTCACCGACTACGACAACACGGTCCTGTACGCCGTGCACGACGTGACCGCGCTGGTGCGCCGTGGCTCGAACGCGGTCGGCGTCGCGCTCGGCCGCGGTTTCTACGGCATGAAGACGCCGAACGCGTGGAGCTGGGAGCGTCCGTCGTGGCACGACGAGCCGAAGCTGCTGGCTCAGCTGGAGATCGACCACCCGGACGGCACCCGCACCACGATCGCGTCCGACGAGACGTGGCGGATCACCGGCGGCCCGACCCTGGTCAACTCGCTCTACCTGGGTGAGACGTACGACGCGAGGCGGGCCCCGCGCGACTGGACGAAGCCGGGCTTCGACGACGGGGCGTGGCAGCGGGCGCCGATCAGGCCCGCGCCGAAGGGCACGCTCAAAGCCCAGGAACACGAGCCGATCCGCGTGATCGAGTCCGTCACGCCGACTGCGGTCACCACGCCGAAACCCGGTGTGTTCGTGGCCGACATGGGGCGCACGATGTCAGGCTGGACGCAGCTCACCGTCAAGGCGGCCGCGGGCACGGTGGTGCGGCTCAAGCACGGCGAGACGCTGAACCCCGACGGCACCGTGCGGATGGTCAACGATCTCGTCACCGGCACCCGCGATCAGGTCGACGAGTACGTCTGCGCGGGCACCGGTGACGAGACGTGGGAACCCAGGTTCTCCTACAAGGGTTTTCGCTACGTCGAGGTGACCGGGCTGGCCGCGGCGCCACGTCTGGCCGGTCGGGTCGTGCACTCGGACGTGCCGTCGGTGAGCACGTTCCGTTGCTCGGAGCCGTTGTTCGAGCGGTACGACGCCGCGATGCGCCGGACCGTCGTCAACAACCTGCACGGCATCCCCACCGACACCCCGACCTACGAGAAGAACGGCTGGACCGGTGACGCCCAGGTGGGCGCGCCGTCGATGCTCGCCGAGTTCGGCATGGCGAAGTTCTTCACGAAGTGGCTCGGCGACCTCGCCGACAGCCAGGACACCGCGGGCCAGCTGCCGGTGATCGTGCCGAGCGGTGGCTGGGGTTACCGCGAGCTCGCACCCGCTCCGGAGTGGACCACGGTGTATCCGTTCGTGCTGCGGGAGATGTACCGGATCTACGGCGACGACCGGCTGCCGCGGCAGCACTGGCCGGTGCTCACCCGTTACCTGGACTGGGAGATCGGCAGGCTGCGCGACGGGCTCGCGGTCACCGCGCTCGGCGACTACCTGCCGCCGGACTCCGGTGGCATACCGCCGGAGGACACCAGGCTGACCGCGACCGCGTACCTCTACCGGGCATTGCTGCACACCGCCGAACTCGGTGACGTCATCGGCACGCCCGTGCCGCGCTACCGCGAAGTCGCGGCGAACCTGCTGACCGCGTTCAACGCCGCGTTCCTCGACCCCGGCGGCCACTACCGCACTGCCAAGGATCCCGGCTACCGGCAGACCTCCAACGCCGTGCCGCTCGCGTTCGGGATGGTGCCCGCAGGGTCCGTCGCGGCCGTGGCGAACCGGCTCGCCGCCGAGATGAGGGCGAACGGTAACCACGTCGACGTCGGCTGCCTCGGCGCCAGCGTGCTGCTGGCGGCGTTGACCGACAACGGGCACGCCGACGTCGCCCATGCCATCGCCACGGAACGCGGCTATCCCAGCTGGGGCCACTGGTTCGACAACGGCGCCGACACCATGTGGGAGATGTGGGACACCGGCACCCGCTCGCGCAACCACTACTTCAAAGGCACCGTCGTGCAGTGGCTCTACGAGCACGTCGCCGGGTTGCGTCCGGGCGATGCCGGCTACCGGACGTTCACGGTGCGGCCGGACGTCACCAAGCTCGTGTCGTGGGCCCGGCTGGAGTTCACGAGCGTGCGTGGCCGTATCTCCGTGGCGTGGAACAAGGTCGACGGCGTGCTCAGGCTGACCGTCGAGGTGCCGGTCGGTTCCACGGCGGAAGTGCACGTGCCGGTGAAGGACGGGTTTTCGGTGGTGTCAGTGCCGCATGGGCGTTGGACCTTCACCGGGGGAGACGCCGCAACCGCGCCGAGCACGTCTTCCATCCCGTCGTGATTCGGAGCCGGCTGATGTAATCGATTACTGGCCACCTCGCCTGACCAGGTGTGATGTGCCCCTTCAACAGCGTGCAGGGGCAATCACATCGGCGATCTGTGAACGACGGCGCAGTATTTGATTGAACCTTTTACGTTCTTGACGGTCTGGTTGTTAGCGATAACACTGCCTGAGCAACGGCGGACGCGCCTATTTGTGTCACGGATTGTCCGACCCCCACAAATTCTGGATCGCCATTGCTCAGCACCGCAGATTCGACCAGTCACAAGACGTCTCCGGGGATTGTTCGCCGCTTGTGGTGGCGCACCAGCCAACAGGCGAGGCTCTCGATCGCCTGCCTCGGTCTTCTTGCCACGCTCGCCCCGCTCGCCACGGCCGGAGCAGCCGGCTTCCCCGGCGACGGGCCCACTCGGGAACGGGGGAGCGCCGCACTCGAGGCGGCCTTGAACAGAGGTGACGCCATCGAGGTGACCGTCTACACCGTGTCCGGTGTGGACTCGTTCGAGGGCATGGAGCCCGCCACCGGGCTCTTCTTCGACGCTCGCGTCGCCGGGTTGCGCCGGATCACGGACTGCTGGTCGGCCGAGTCGCGCACCACCGCCGAAAACCTGTTGAGGGGCAAGAACGTGTGGCTCGCCGTCAGGAAGGACGGCATTTCCGGCAGCGACGGGATCGCGGTCGACGTGAGACTGCCGAACGGCGCGGACTACGCGCTCACCGTCGTGCATGAAGGTGCGGCGGTGGCGGACCTGTCGGCCCGTGGAGAGCTCGCGGAGGTCGAGTCCGCCGCGCGTCAGGGACGCCGCGGTCTGTGGGCGGAAGGCTGTTCCCTCGACGAAGCGACCGCGACGGCTTCCAGCGCACCCCAGTCCTCCGCGCCGAGCACGACCACGACGACAACGGGCGCGACGACCACGACGGAACCTCCTCACGCATCGTCGACGACGCCATCGCCGTCCGTCTCCACCACGCCGACGTCGTCGGCACCCGACGACGAGTGGGCCGGCGGCAGGGTGGGCAAGGCGTGTCTTTTCGAAGGTTCGCGAACGACCTCTCCGAACGGCACCGAGTTGGTCTGCGCCCGCAACGACAAGGGCAAGCTGAGGTGGCGGCGTGCGGAGTGACGACGGGGTGAACTACTTCAGCAAACCGGCCTGTGTGGTCGATCCGGCACCGACCCTCGCGGACGGCAGGGCGCCGCGTGGCCTGACCGCGGATGGGTGGGTGCGCACCACGGGCTGGCTCCAGTTCGGCCACCACACCGTGAGCTCGGCGCACCTGGCCGCGGTGGCGGGTCTGCTGTGGGGGGTCTTCGGCGCGGCCGCGCTGGTAGGCAGTTCTCCCGTGGCCGCAGGCGTTCTGGTACTAACGCTGCCGGTGCTGTGCGGTGCGTCGTGGTGGCTGTTCACCTCGCGGCTGAGGCCCGCGTCCTCGGCGCGCAACATCGCGACGAAACCCGCGGACGAGCTGTCGCCGGGTGACGTCGTCCGGCTGCACGGGCCGATCGGACCGGTCGGCCGGGTGACCGCGGTGACGTTCGGGGAGAACGTCGAGGTGGACCTTCATGGCGGAGGGCGCCGGTCATGGGCTCGCGTGCAGCAGATGCACATCGCGGAACTGCTCAGCTGACGCCCGGTCAGTGTGGCGTTTCTGGTTGCCACAAAGGGGTATTCCCCTGCGGAGCGCATCCGCGCCATGATCGGGATGGGGAGACGTGAAGAAGGCACCATCGAACGAGAAGTGGTGTCCGACGGTCGGTGTGGAGGAGGAGTTCCTCCTGGTGGATCCGGTGACCGGCATCCCGGTGAACCGGGCGGAGGACGTTGTCACCGTTGCGCGCGAGCAGCTCGGTCTTGTTTTGGAGCACGAGCTGACCGGAGCACAGGTGGAGATCAACACGTCGGTGTGCCGAGACGCGGAGCAGGTTCGTCGCGAGTTGCTGGAGACACGCCGCGTGGTCGCGCGGGCCGCGCGAACGGCCGGGTGCCGGGTCATCGCCGTCGGGGCGCCGCCGTTGGGCCACGCGACCGGGGAGATCACGGACAGCCTGCGGTACCGGCGCATCGCCCGTGAGTTCGGCGCGCTGGCCGAGCAGCAGCTGATCTGTGGATGTCATGTCCACGTCGCCGTACCCGACCGGGAGACCGCTGTGCAGGTGTGCAACCACGTGCGGCCGTGGTTACCCGTGCTGGGTGCGGTGACCGCGAACTCGCCGTTCTCGGGTGGTGAGGACACCGGCTTCGCGAGCTGGCGTTCGACGGTGTGGTCGCGCTGGCCGGTGTCCGGTCCGCCGCCGGTCTTCACCTCGTGGCAGCACTACGAGGAAGTCTGCGACACGATGATCGCGGCGGGCACCGCGCTGGACCGGGCGATGGCCTACTGGGACGTCCGGCCCGCCACCGACCTGCCGACAGTGGAGGTACGGATCTCGGACGTCGCTGTGAGCGTGGACGACGCGGTGCTGCTCGCGGCCCTCGTTCGGGCACTGATCGCCCAGGCTGTCGTCGACGTCGAACGCGGCGTGCAGGCGGAACCGGTTCCCCAGCAGACGCTGCGGCAGGCGTGCTGGGGTGCGGCCAACGAAGGCTTGCGGGGCACCACGTTGGACGTGTTCTCCGGCGAGCCGCGGCCGGTGCGACGGCAGCTGGACGACCTCGTGCGCGGGCTGTCGCCGGTGCTGGAAGCCAACGGTGACCTGCCCGCGGTGCGACGAGGTGTGCGACTGCTGGACCGCGAGGGATGTGGTGCGGACCGGCAGCGCCTGGCGTTCCGCGGAGGCCAGGTGGAATCACTGCTGGGCCTGCTCGACATCGACAACGCGGACAGCGAGCCGCGCGAGACCACCGCGAGTTAGCCGACCGTCCACAACGGACCTGAGCCGCTCCCGGAAAATGGCCCGCTACCACGGGAAGGTCGCCCGGATGGTGGTGGAGACCGGTTCGAGGTCGGCCACGAGGCGGTCGAGGTCGCTGGGGGACAGGGCGTTGTACGGCGCCTCCGCGAGCCGGTCGGTCAGCGCCTCGACCCGTTCCTTGGTGGCCCGGCCGGAAGCGGTGAGCCAGCCGTCGGCCCCGACCAGACCGCGGGCGCGCATACCGTCGATGACCGCGGTCAGCTGTGCGGCAGGGAGATGGTGGACTCGGCCGAACTCCTTCGCCGGCATGTCCACGGACAGGGCGTGGAGCACGTGGGCCTCCGTCCCGCCGACACCCTCGGCCACCAGAGCGACGGTGTGGCCGTCGCCGCGGTGTTCACGGAGCAGGGTGGCCGCGTGCCACAGCCGGGCCACCGGCTCCTGCGGTACCGGGAGCGCGCGGAGGGCGGCGTAGAGGGCGCGTCCCTCCACCGGTGCGCTGATCGCCGCCTTCAGCAGCAGGTCGCCGGCGCGCGCGACGCCGGGGTCGTCGGCGAGGTCGCCGAGGATCCGCCGCATCCCAGCGACGCACCCTTGCTCGCGGGCGGCCAGCGCCGCCTCGGGCGTGGTCAGGTCCCAGACCCGCGGGAGGTGGCGTGCGACCTCGCCTGGCGCGAAGTTGTAGAAGATCGCGTGGATCACCTCGGCCGGCACGTCCCGCCCGAACGGCGCGGCCCGTCCGGCGAAGTAGGCGTCCCACTGGTCGCGCAGGCCGAGCGCCATCAGTGCCTCGTCCGACTCGTCGGCGAAGTAGGGCACCAGGCCGATGGGCTCGACCAGGTCGAACATGCGGCGGGCTACGGGTTCCGGGTGCGACATCGTCATCCCCTGCGATTCACGGCGCCGCCCTCGTGGCGGCCGCTCACCCTCTCCACGAACGGCACACCCGGGATCCGACAGCCCGCCCCGGTCAGTGCTCCGACAATCCTCGGATGATGCGGGTCACCGCGCCCGCGATGTGTTCGCGATGCGTGGCCATGGACTTCGAGGGTGAGGCCGTCCTCGGCCGTGACCTCCGCCAGGTGGTCGCTCGCCGCCTTGAGCACCGCGCTCATCGCGGCGGCCTGCACGCGGATGTCCAAGCTGTCGGCCGCGACACCCGCGCGTTCGGCCAGCACCTCGGCGAACGAGTCCTCCGCGCGTTCCCGCAGCAGGAGGTAGACGGCGCGCAACCCGGGCTCGTCGCGGGTCATCCGGATCACGGCGAGGACTGCCTCGATGTCCGAGCCGGTGCCGAGTCGAGCCAGGGGCAGGTAGGCCGCTCGCAGGTACTCGGTCAGGTCCAGCTCGGGGGGCCAGGCGCGCACCACCGCGCTGGAAGGCGTCGATCGATCGTCGGTGAGCAGCGGCTCGACACAGCTTTCCTTGTTGCGGAAGTAACGCCACAGCGTGCGTTCCGAGACGCCGGCGGCCCGGGCGATCTGCTCGCCGGAGGTGGCGGCCACGCCCTGTTCGGCGAACAGCCGGACCGCGTGGCGGGAGATGTCCAGGCGTTGCCGCTGGCGTTGCTCGTCGCTCGACCGGCGGCCGTCCTCGGCGGGCGTGTCCCGGTGTCCGCCATGTCCGCACGTCCTCCACCAGGCCGATCTAAGCACGGTCCACCTTTATTGGCAGAGACTGCCAAGAAAGTGCTACGGTCGTGGTGTCGCACGATCACGGAAGGAGAGCCATGAGCGTTGCCACCGAGCGTCCGCAGTTGCCCTTCGCCAGGCCGAACGTCCTCGACCTCGCCCCGCTGTACGAGGTGCTGCGCCGGGAGACGCCTATCACGCCGGTCACCACACCGGCCGGGGATCGCCGCCTGGCTGGTCACCCGGTTCGACGAGGTACGCGAGCTGCTCGGCGACAAGCGGCTCGGTCGCTCCCATCCCGAGCCGGAACGGGCGGCGCGCATCACGACCGCCGCGGTGCAGGACGGGCCCTCTGGCAACTACGACACCGAGGAGGCCGACCACGCCCGGATGCGCCGGCTGCTGACCCCGGCGTTCTCGGCCAAGCGGATGCGGATGCTCGTCCGACCACATGCAAGAGCTGGTCGACGGCTATGTCGACCAGCTGCTCGTCGAGCATGCCGCCACCGAGACGGGGTCGTCGACCTGCACGCCGGGCTGGCCTTCCCGCTGCCGGTCGCGGTCATCTGCCGGCTGCTCGGCGCGCCGGAGGAGCGACCGCGAGCGCTTCCACTCGCTGTCGGAACGCATGGCCAACGTACGCCATCGGCGACGACGCCCACCAGGCGCGCGAGGAGTTCAGCCGGTACATGGTCGGTCTCGTCGAGACCAAACGCGCCGCAGCCGGGCGAGGACGTGATCTCCGACCTCGTGCGCGCCCAGGACGCCGACGCGGCCTTCGACTACGCCGAGATGATCCGGCTCTGCGTCGGGCTGCTGTTCGCCGGGCACGAGACCACGGTCAACCGCATCGGGCTTGGCACGCTGTTCCTGCTCACCCGCCTCGAGCACTGGGACGCGCTGACCGCCGACCCCGACGGCCGGGTCGACGCCACCGTCGAGGAGATCATGCGCCTGGGCGCGCCCGGTGACCTCGGCCTGCTGCGCTACGCCCACACCGACCTCGACGTCGCCGGTGTCACCATCCACAGCGGCGACGCCGTGATCCTGTCGATCAACTCCGCCAACCGGGACACGTGCGGTCTACGCCGACGCCGAGACCTTCGACCCCGACCGTCCGGAAAGCGACTCACCTCGGGTTCGGTCACGGCGCGCACTTCTGCATCGGCGCGAGCCTGGCCCGCACGGAGCTGCGGGTCGTGTTCGCCACGCTGGCCCGCCGCCTGCCCGGCCTGCGGCTCGCCAAGGACCTCGACGAGCTGGAAGTGCGCACCACGCTCACCGGTGGTGTCGCCGAACTTCCCGTCACCTGGTGAGGAGCGGATCGTGAAGGTAGCCGTCGATCAGGGCAAATGTGTCGGAGCCGGGCAGTGCGTGCTGGCCGCCGACGACGTGTTCGACCAGCGCGACGAGGACGGGGTCGTGACGTTGCTCGACGAAGCGCCACCAGCCGCGCGGCTCGGCGACGTACGGCACGCCGCAGCGGTGTGCCCGGCTGCGGCCATCGTCGTCGAGGACTAGTGCCCGCGCCAGAAATCCGCTGCCGACCTCCGCTCCAAAACGGGACTTGGACGGCGAACGTCAGGCGCGGGACACTAGTTGTGGAGCAGGGCCGATCCGAGCGGTGTCTTGCGGTGCAGCACGGACAGGCCCTGCCTCGACGTGGTCAACAGACCCGCTTCCCGCAGGACGGTGGCATGTCTGCTCACCGACGACGGCGAGGCGCCGAGCCGTTCAGCCAGTTCGGTGGTCGTCGCTCCGGCGCCCACGGCGGCCAGCACCGCGGACCGCGTCGAGCCCAGTAGTGAAGCGAGAGCGCTCTCCGGACGGCACCCGCTCGCGAGCTGACGCCGCCACGTCCAGTCGTGGTGCACGGGGTAGACCAGGGTCGGCGGTAGACCAGGATCGGCGAACGCGACCGGGGTGCGGCGGCAGAAGTAGGACGGCACCAGGCGCAGGCCGCGCCCGGCGAGGTGGAGGTCGCGGTCGTAGGAGTACTGGACCTCCAGCACGGGCGGACGCCAGTTCATCAACGGCCACATGCCCCGCAGGAGTCCTTCGACATCGGCGGGCGGCCCGGCCCGGTGCATGCGATCCGTCTCGACCGCCTCGTCGATCAGCTCGCCGTACGGTTCGATCACCGCCGCGTGGTAGCCGGCCAACGTGTCGGTGAGCTCGGCGAGCGCACAGGTCTCCCCGTCAGCGAGCCGCTGGGTCCACACCGGCGTCGGGGAGACCGCGGCCAGCAGGTCGAACTCCTCGCGAAGCCGCGCACGGGGCGTCGCCCGGATCGCGGCGAGCCCGCCGGCCAGTCCGTCCGCACCCTCCGGTGGGGTGAGGAAGTCCGGGAAGTAGGGCCCGAGCGGCGCGAGCACGGACAGCATCCGCACGCCGGAACGGACCACCTGCCGGTCCGCGTCGCGCCGGACTTCCCGCACCCACGGCTGCAACAGCAACCCGCTGTCGCGCTCGGTCAGCCGCAGCCAGCTGAACACCATCTCCCACAGAGGATCGACCCGGTCCGCAACCTGCGTACGTTCCAGATCCCCAGGCGAAAAATGGATTCGCAACACAAGCAACCTCCCCCTGAACAGGTCACCGTGTTTCATGCTACCGGGCTTGTCACTCCGCCGAACTCCGTAATCGGTCCCGGTTGGAATTGGCATGTTCCGCGCTTTTACGGGAAATGAGAAACCGGGCGCGGGGATCAGTCCCCGCGCCCGGTTCATGTCGTTCCGATCAGCCGCAGCTGCCGTTGGTCCACTGGTGCGAACGCACCTGGTAGGTCCCCGCGAGATCCCCCTTCTTGCCCTGGCGGGTGCAGCCGATCCTCGTGTTGTAGCCGGTGTTCTTGTAGAAGACGACGCCGGTCAGCGAGGACGAGGTGCCCGCGTTGTAGACCGACTTGACGTTCCTGGACGTCGCCCAGGAACACTTGATGCTCCCTGCGGTCCAGTCCGGGTCGGCGACCTCCCACATGCAGCGGCCGCCGGTCCCGCCGAACTCGTTCCAGAAGCAGACATGGCCGGGAGTGCAGTCCCAGGCGGCCAGCGCCACACCCGTCTGGTCGTCCCACGCCGCGGCCGTGCTCTGCGCGACCGGCTCAGCCGGGGCCGCCTGCGCGCTCGGGGCGGCGACGGCGACGACCATGAGCATCGCGGCGGGCAAAAGCGCCATGAAAATACGCCGAACGAACCTCAACGATTCCTCCCTCATCGCACGGATCGGCCGAAACGCCATTGCGTCGAATGGACTTCGAGGCGTTTCGGCCGTGTCGAACGCGGCCACTGTAGGCCGGAGTGCGAAGGCGGGAAAAGCTATTGCTGTGTGGTGCAAAAGCTCCCGTCGAACGTGCCGACAAGATTAATTCTTCACGTCCGTTCGGAGGCTTACGCCAGGCGCATCCGGCTGTGCAACGCCCACGCGCCGATCCCGACGACCAGTGCGGCCAGCGCGACGAAGAGACCGGCTTCGATGGCCTGGAACGACCAGAAGCGATCGTCCGGCTGGAACCCGACCTCGCGCAGCACCCCCTGTGCCGTCAGACAGTCGGCGACGCTCGTGGTGCAGCCGGCGGGGGAGAAGGACACCTGGTTGCCTGCCGCGTCCACATAGGACGACTCGACGACCCACGCGCCGCTGGGCATCTGGTCGTACGTCGTCGTGACCGGCGTCGCGTAGCCAGGGCGCAGCACGTTGCCGGCCAGTCCGATCAGCGGGATGTACGCGACCACCGTGACGACCATGGCGGCCAGTGTGTTGCGCAGGAGCAGGCCGATGGTCGCGCTGAGCGTGAAGGCCAGCGCGGTGTAGGCCCCGAGGGTGAGGCCCTGGATCTCGAACGTGGGCGTCGTCATCCGGCCGCCGTACATCACGGCCTGCAGCGGCGCGGACGACCACGCGTTGAGCAGCCCGAGCAGAGTCAGGCCGACGATGACGGGCACTCCGGCCATCGCGATCTTGGTGGCCCACCACCGGGTGCGGCCGATCGACTGGGTCAGCCCGAACACGTGCGTCCCGTGCTCGATCTCGCGGGCGAAGAGCGGTGCGCCGGCGAACATGCCGAGCAGCACGGGCAGCGCGAGGAACACGAGACGCTGGTAGTTGATGTACGTGCCGTACCGCGCGTCGATGAGCTGCCCGTCGGTGATCGACTGCGCGTCGAACCGCACGATCGTCAGCACAGCGGCCAGTGCGGCGATGATGCCGAGGCTGAGGAGGATCTGCAGCCGTTGCTGCCGCCATGCCACCCAGGTCATGCCGTCACCTTCTTCGCGGAACGCAGGTAGGCCAGTGCCAGTTCTTCGAGGGACGGCTCGTTGTTGTCCCAGCCGGGCGCGTTCGACGTGCGGGCGAGCACGGTCGCCTGACGCCCGGTCGTGCGCGACTCGACCACGCCGTCCGGCAGCACCAGCTCGCGCGAGCCGACCAGAACCCGGTGCTGTGACAGCAGATCGTCGACGTCACCCTGCAGCTGGACCCGTCCGTCGGAGAGCAGCAGCAGATGGTCGCAGACACCGTCGAGGTCGGCGATCACGTGTGAGGACAGCAGCACGGTCATGCCCGTCTCCGCCACCTCGGCCAGCACGGACTGCATGACCTCCTGTCGTGCGACGGGATCGAGGTCGGCCAGTGGCTCGTCGAGCATGACCAGCTCCGGGCGCCTGCCCATCGCGATGGCGAGCGCGACCCGTGTGCGCTGCCCGCCGGACAACGTCCCGATCTTCGCGTCGAACGGCACATCCGCCTCGCGCACCAGCCGCTGGGCGTACTGGTCGTCCCAGCCGGGGTTCAGCAACGCGCCCGCCCGCAGCATCTCCGCCACGGTGAACCTCTTGTACAACGGCTTGTCCTGCCCGAGGAAAGCGAGCTGCCGGTTCGTGCCGTGTCTGCCAGGAGCCTGCCCGAGCACGCGGATCTCCCCGCCGGTCGGTCGCAGCAGCCCGGCGGCGATGCGCATGAGCGTGCTCTTGCCCGCTCCGTTGGGCCCGATCAGTGCCGCGATCCGGCCGGCGGGCAGCTGGAACGTGCAGTCGCGCAGCCCCCAGCCGCGTCGGTAGCGCATGGTGAGCGCGGTCGCGTCGAGCGCGATCGTGGTCAACGTCATTCTCCTTCGTAGTGCAGATCCAGTTGGGCTTTGACAAGTGCCTCGACGTACTCGCGTTCCAGGCCGTCCTCCCGTGCGCGACGCATCCACCCGGCCAGTTCCTCCCGCAGCTGGCCCGCGTCCGGCTGGGGCAGCGACGCGGACACGAACGTCCCCATCCCGCGCCGTCCCTCGACGAGCCCCTCGCGCTCCAGCTCCCGGTACGCCTTCATCACGGTGTTCGGGTTGATCGACGTCGTTGCCACGACCTCCTTGGCCGTGGGCAGCTGGTCTCCCGGCTGCAGCAGGCCAAGGCGCAGCGCGTGCTTGGTCTGGTTGACCAGCTGCTGGTAGGTGGCGACGCCGGAACGGCGGTCGATCCGGAACTCGATCACCCATGACCCTTTCACTAGTTAACTAGTGAAAGGCACTATGCACTCCGTGGCGTTGCTTCGTCAACTTCCCTAACGTGGGAGGGGTGATCAGCACAGCGCGACTGGACCTGGTGCCGCTCCGGGTGGAGCACGCGGCGGAGATGGCCGTCGTGCTGGCGGATCCGGCGCTGCACACGTTCATCGGCGGCGCCCCGCTGTCAGCGAACGAGTTGTCGGCGCGCTACGAACGCCTGGCCGCGGGCTCGCCCGATCCGGACGTGCGCTGGCTGAACTGGGTGATCCGGCTGCGCGCGGACGACTGTCTCGTCGGCACCGTGCAGGCGACGATCACCGGTGACACCGCGGAGATCGCCTGGGCAGTCGGAACCGGTTGGCAGGGCAGGGGAATCGCGGCCGAGGCGGCCTGCGGACTCGTCGGGTGGCTGGACCGTGAAGTCGAGACCGTCGTCGCGCACGTCCACCCGGACCATCACGCGTCGGCGGCGGTGGCGCGGCGAGCCGGGTTGTCACCCACATCGCGGTGGGAGGACGGCGAGGTCCGCTGGCAGCGGGTCCGGGCCGCGTGTTCGTGCCAACCTCGCTGATCGCGCCGGAAGACCGGGACGACGAACGTCCCGAGGACGACCAACGCCACCACGGCCAGATCCACCAGGTGGACATCGATCAACGGTGACACGACGGTCGCGTAGGCCATCAGGCCGGTGACGCCGAGCAGCTCACGCAGAACGATGCGCGCCGGGTTGGCGGCCGAGCCGTCCTCCCCACGGATCCGGTAGCGCATCAGCCATCCGCCGACCGTCAGCCCGCCCGCCGCAGCGGGCAGCACGACGCGCAACGCCACGAGCACACCGAGGGCCCAGCGCGGATCGGGCGGCAGCACCAGCTTGGCGATCACGAGCACCAGCATCAGATCGACGACCAGTCCCAGCAGCCTGCGGGGCACGGTCACGGTGCCGGCCGGGGCGGACGAGTCGCCGGACGTGGGAACCCTGGGCACCACGAGCGCGACGGGCGCGACCATCCACCCCAGCAGCGCGCCGACGGTGTTCGAGGTCAGGTCGTCCACATCGGAGATCCGGTACGGGCACGCGTAGTAGCCAAGGTTCCCGGTGTACTGCACCACTTCCACGGCCAGCGAGATCCCCAGACCGATGGCGACGACGGCGAACGGCCCCTTGCCGTAGGCCTTGCGCAGCACGACTCCCAAGGGGACGAACAGCGCGACGTTGAACATCTGCTGCAGGAACGCCTTTGATGTCACCATTGCCGCGATGCCGGAGCGCCCGTTCCACGCCATGTTGTTGCGCATGTCGGTGATCCACTGGAACGGGACCACGGACAGCATCTCCTCGCCCTGGCACACCTGCGACCGATCGGCCGGGAACGGCAGGAAGATCAGCGCCAGCGCGACGAGCCCATAGGCCAGCAGTCCGTACAGGACGAATGCCCGGCGCGGCTCCACGCGCCCGAAGCGGAAGTAGTGCAGCAACACCAGGGGAACGAGCACCAGCAGCCCGACACCCACGAACGCCAGGAACCCGGTCCGAACGGTTTCCCAGTACGACGCCATCATCTTTCACCGCTCCGACCTTGTGCACGCGCACTGAACGGTCCTGTGCCCCTGGTGTGACCAGGTCAAACCGCTGTCGGTGAAGATGCGCCGGACGGACGTCAGGCTTCGTCCGTCCGCGCCGCGGGTGCGGCCACGGCGTCGACATGATCACGTTCTACCCCCTCGCCGATCGGACCGGGCGAGAACGTGCCGCGGTTCTCACCGGTCTATTTGCATACGTTCGTGTATCCGATACATTTGTGTATCGAACGGAGGCGGGCATGGGCACACCCGAGCGTGAACCGCGGGTGACCAAGCGGCGGGTCGAGACCCGTCAGCGGCTGCTGGAGGCGGCACTCGCCGTGTTCGCCGAGCAGGGTTTCGGCCGGTCGACGGTGGAACAGGTGTGCAGCCGCGCCGGCTACACGCGCGGGGCGTTCTACTCGAACTTCTCGACCTTGGACGAGCTCTTCCTCGCCATGTGGGAGCAGCGGTCCGCCGAACTCCTCACCCGGATGCGCGCGGCGTTCGAAGCCGCGGAGCGGGCGTCACTGCACGATGTCGACGGTGTCGTCGCGCATCTGCTGCGGGCGGTGCCGCTGGACGAGGACTGGTACCGGGTCAGCGCCGAGTTCACCGCCCACGCGCTGCGCAACCCGGACCTGCGGCGGGTGATCGCCGACCGGGAGCGGGCGATCGCGGCGTCGTCCACGCCGTTCGTGCTGGCGGCTCTGGCGGGAGTCGGCCGCACCGTGCCCGATCCCGAAGCACTGGCCCAGGCGCTGGTAGCCGTGCACGACGGCACCGCGCTGCAATGTCTCAGCGAACCGGACGACGCCGTGGTGTGGCAGCGCCGGACCGACCTGTTCACCCGTGTCGTCACCGCGTACAGCAACGAAAGCAAGGAGCCGTCATGACCGAGGAAGCGGACGTCATCGTCGTCGGAGCCGGGCTCGCGGGCCTCGTCGCGACGTACGAGCTCACGAAGGCCGGCCGCAGGGTGGTGGTCGTCGAGCAGGAGAACCGCGCGAACCTCGGCGGTCAGGCGTTCTGGTCGCTCGGCGGGCTCTTCCTCGTCGACAGCCCGGAGCAGCGCCGCAACGGCATCAAGGACTCCTACGACCTGGCGCTGCAGGACTGGCTGGGTTCGGCGGGGTTCGACCGCGACGACGAGGACCACTGGGCCAGGCAGTGGGCACAGGCCTACGTCCGGTTCGCGGCCACGGAGAAGCGGCAGTACCTGCACGACCTGGGGCTGCGGTTCACGCCGATCGTCGGCTGGGCCGAGCGCGGCGGCGGCCTCGCCGACGGCCACGGCAACTCCGTGCCGCGGTTCCACCTGACCTGGGGCACGGGCCCGGAGGTGGTGCGCGTGTTCGTCGAGCCCGTGCTCGAGGCCGAACGCCGCGGTCTGGTCCGGTTCGCCTTCCGCCACCAGGTCGACGAGATCGTCGTCGAGAACGGTGCCGCGGTCGGTGTGCGGGGCAGCGTTCTCGAGCCCTCCGATGAGGAACGGGGCAAGGCGTCGTCGCGGGAGCGGGTCGAAGATTTCGAGCTGCGGGCCAAGGCCGTGATCGTGACCTCCGGCGGCATCGGGCACAACCACGACCTCATCCGCGCCAACTGGCCGACCGACCGCCTCGGCCCGTGCCCGGAGAAGATGATCTCCGGTGTCCCCGCGCATGTGGACGGACGAATGCTCGCCATCAGCGAGACGGCGGGCGCCAACCTGGTCAACCGCGACCGGATGTGGCACTACACCGAGGGTCTGCACAACTGGAACCCGATCTGGCCCGACCACGCGATCAGGATCATCCCCGGTCCCTCGTCGCTGTGGTTCGACGCCAACGGCAAGCGGCTGCCCGCACCGAACTTCCCCGGATTCGACACCAACACCTCGATGAAGGCGATCCTGGCGACCGGCTACGACTACTCGTGGTTCGTGCTCAACCAGACGATCATCGAGCAAGGAGTTCATGCTGTCGGGTTCGGAGCAGAACCCGGACATGACCGGCAAGGACATCCGTCTCGCCCTCGCGAGCCGGCTGGCCAAGGGCGCGTCGGGGCCGGTGGAGGCGTTCAAGCAGCACGGCGTGGACTTCGTCGTCGCCGGCAACGTCACCGAACTCGTCGCGGGCATGAACAAGCTCGCCCGCGGGCCGGAGCTCGACGCCGCCGAGATCGAGCGTCAGATCGTCGCCCGTGACCGGGAGCTGGGCAACGCCTTCACCAAGGACCTCCAGCTGATGGCCATCGCGAACGCCCGCCGCACGCTGGGAGACAAGCTGGCGCGGGTCGTGAAGCCGCACCGGATCCTCGACCCGGAGCACGGCCCGTTGATCGCGGTCCGGCTCAACATCCTGACCCGCAAGACGCTGGGCGGCGTCCAGACCACCCTCGACTCCCAGGCACTGCACACCGACGGCACCCCGTTCCCCGGCCTGTACGCGGCGGGCGAGGTCGCGGGCTTCGGCGGCGGCGGCGTCCACGGCTACAACGCACTCGAGGGCACCTTCCTCGGCGGCTGCATCTTCTCCGGCCGCGCCGCGGGCCGTGCCATCGCCCGCACGCTCGCCTGAGTCGAACCGCTTGTCGAACACTGCCGGAGTCACCACCCCGGCAGTGTTCGGTCATGCACCGGGTGGTTCGTCCACGGTGAGGTTCTCCGGCAGTCGACGCGCCGCGTGCAGGGGCACGAGCTCGGACTGCAGGACCATGGCGGCGGCGCCGATCGCGGGTGCTGTCGCCGCCGTGTGTGAAAGTCGCACCTTGACCGTGTGCACGCCACGCGCGAAGAAGCCGCGGTCGAGTTCTTCGCGCACGATCGGCAGGTACACCGATCCCGCGATGGCGAAGCTCGGCCCGGTGAGCACGAGGAACTCCACGTCCATCACGTCGGCCAAGGTGCGGGCGGCCACCGCGACGTACCGCGCCGAACGTTCGAGGATCGCGGTCGCCCGCGGTTCGCCTCGGCAGGCCGCGCGGCTCACCGCCGCGAAGTCCGCCGCCAGGGAGTCGCGGGATCGGTTGTCGCCGACCAGGCGGGCCAGGTCCGGGTCCGCGCGCGCGGCCGTGACGACGGCGGCGGGTCCTGCCAGTGCCTCGACGCAACCGCGAGCCCCGCACCAGCACTCGGGACCCATGACGTCGACGCACACGTGCCCGATCTCGCCGGCGTTGCCGCTGCTGCCGCGATAGGTGATGCCGCCGATCACGATGCCCGCGCCGATGCCGGTTCCCATGTAGAGCGCGGCGGAGGTGGAGCCGCTCCCCATGCCGCCCGACCAGTGCTCGCCCAGCGCCGCGGCGGTCGCGTCGTTGTCCAGCACCACCGGCAGGCCGGTCGCGGCAGCGAGCTCCCGGTCGACGGGATAGTCCTCCCACTTGCGCATCGGCGGCGGTGTGAGGGCCATGCCGTTGTTCGCGCGGAGGGGGCCGGGGGACACCAGCCCGACTCCCAGCACGCGGCTCGGCTCGACGCCGACCCTTCTGACCAGTGCCGCGACCTCGTCGGCCATCCGCCTGACGATCACGGCGGGTTCCCGGACGCCGGCGCCGGGCCTGGTGATGCGCGCGACCACCGCACCACTGAGGTTCGTCATCACGTAGCTGATGCGTCCGTGGTCCAGGTGCACCCCGACCGCGTAGCGGGAGTGGGGGTTCAGCTGCAGCAGCACCCTGCGTTTGCCGCCGGTGGACTCGGCGTGCCCGGTCTCCAGCACGAGGCCCTCGTCGAGGAGCTTGCGGACCGCGACGGAGATCGTCGCACCGGTCAGGCCGGTCGCGTTGATCAGACCGACCCGGCTGATCGTGCCCGCCGCTCGGATGACGTCGAGCACCGCGGCCTTGCTGCTCGCGTGCGGGGTGCTGCGGGCCGGGCCGTTCACGGTGACCTCCGCGTGCTTAATTCGCCTGCCGATCAAAGGCTACCAAGCTGGTTCGGTCTTCGACGTGCTCGTTAACGTCAGGGAGCCGGCAGGTATTGACTTCGTTTCTTCACTTACTTAAGAATCCACCCGATGGTGTGACCCAGCCCACCCCGAGGTCCCTGGCCAGCGAGAGGATCCATGATGTCCCTGAAGTCACAGCGGGTGCGCGTAGCCGCGGCAGGCTTGGCGGTGCTCGGCCTGGTGGCGGCCGGATGCGGCCCGTCCTCCGGTACCAGTTCGGCGGACGCCGAGACGCTGGTCGCCTACACCGGCCAGGCCGGGGACTACCAGACCAACTTCAACCCGTACTCGCCGCTCCAGATCGGGGGCGCGGGCACGATCTTCGAACCGCTGTTCTTCTTCAACCATCAAGCCTGGCGCCGAGCCGAAGCCGCTGCTGGGCACCGAGTACGCCTGGAACGACGACGGCACCGAGCTGTCGGTGACCTTGCGCGACGACGTCAAGTGGACCGACGGCGAGCAGTTCACCGCGAACGACGTCGTGTTCACCTTCGACATGCTGCGCAAGAACGCCGCCGATCAACTCGACCGGCTACGACGGCACGGCCACCGCCGTCGACGACACGCACGTCGTCTTCACGTTCGACGAGGCCCGCCTTCATGGAGGGCCCGCAGATCCTCGGCAGGCTCTGGATCGTCCCCGAGCACCTGTGGAAGGACGTCGCCACGCCGGCGACCGACATGATGGAGAACCCGGTCGGCACCGGTCCGTTCCATGCTCGACGAGTTCAAGCCGCAGGCCTTCACGCTCGAAGTCGAATCCCGGACTACTGGGACGGCGAGCCCGCCGTGAAGAAGATCCGCTATCTCGCCCTGTCCGGCAACCAGGCCGGTGCCGACGCGCTCAAGGCCGGTAAGGTCGACTGGCAGACCGGCCCGATCCCGGACATCCAGAACGCCGCGAAGAACTACCCCGGCTACCAGGCCGTCACGATCCCGCAGAACCAGATGGCGCTGTCACCTGCTCCAACGCCGAGCTCGGCTGCGTCGGCCCGCAGACCGACCCGGCCGTGCGCCAGGCGATCTACCACGGCCTCAACCGCAGCAGCTCAACGCACTGGCCTTCCAGGAGACCGTCGAGCGAGATCTCGCCGGTATTCGCGCTGCCCGGAGCGGGACAAGACCTCCATCTCCGGGAGCTCCGCGAGAACCGGTGGCGCCGATGAGCCCCGACGTCGGCGAAGGCGGACCAGCTGCTCGAAGGCGCGGGCTACGCCAAGGGCGCCGACGGCATCTACGCCAAGGACGGCAAGCCGCTGTCGCTGACCGTGAGGTCGTGACCGGCTGGACCGACTACATCACCGCCGTCAACACCATCGGGCAGCAGCTCAGAGGTGCCGGCATCAAGCTGACGCCGCAGCAGTTTTCCTGGAACGAGTGGTCCGACGCAGCGCAACCAGGGCAACTTCCAGCTGGTGATCGACTCGCGTCAGCCAGGGCCCGCAGCCGACCCGTACTACACTCTACAGCTACTTCTTCAGCACTGCCACCACCGCCGGGTCGGCGAGACCGCCGCCCCGAACTTCGCGCGGTTGACGGACAACCCGAGGTCGACGCGGCGCTGGACGCGCTCAAGCGCATCAATCCCGAGCGACAACGCGGCCCGGCAGCCGCACTTCGACACGATCCAGACGCGGATCGAGCGAGTCATGCCCTACATCCCGATCCTCACCGGTGGCACGACCAGCGAGTACAACGCGAAGAAGTTCACCGGCTGGCCGACGGAAGACGACCTCTACGCCTTCCCGGCGGTGTGGTCGAAGCCGGACAACGCGGAGATCTACCTGCGGCTCGAGCCCGCGGGCAAGTGAGCCCGAACCGATGCGCGTACTACGCCTGCGAAAACTGGGCTTCTACGTGGTCGCCCTCTGGGCGGCGGTGACGCTGAACTTCGTGATCCCGCGGCTGATGCCGGGCAACCCGGTGGACATCCTGCTGGCGAGGCTGCAGCAGCGTGGCGGCGCTGTCGACCCGGCGGTGCGGCGCGCGTACGCGCTGCTGCTCGGCACGCGACGCCGGAGCCGGTCCTCGGCGAGCAGTATCTGTCCTACCTGGGCAATCTCGCTGCGCGGCGACCTCGGCATCTCGGTCAGCGTACTTCCCGGCCCCGGTGTCCGAGTCATCCTCCAGCCTCGCTGCCGTGGACCGTCGTGCTGGTCGGCATCGCCACGGTCATGCTGTCGTTCCTGCTCGGCGTCGCGCTCGGCGCGTTCGTCGGCTGGAAGCGCGGCACCTGGCTCGACTCGCTGGTGCCCGCCACCACCCTGCTCGCCGCGGTGCCGTACTTCTGGCTCGCCCTGCTCCTGGTCTGCTTCTTCGCTCCGCACTGGGCTGGTTCCCGCTGCACGGCGGGTACGACGTCATGCTGCACGCCCGGCTGGAACGCCGAGTTCCTCGCCTCCGCGATCTATCACGGGCGTCCTGCCCGCGCTGACGATCGTGCATCTCCTCGGTCGGCGGCTGGCTGCTGGGCATGCGCAACATGATGGTCTCCACCATGTCCGAGGACTACGTGCTGACCGCGCGGGCGAAAGGTCTGCGCGAGCAGCCGGTGATGGTCCGTTACGCGGCACGCAACGCCGTCCTGCCGTCGGTGGCCGGTTTCGCGATCTCGCTGGGCTTCGTGGTCGCCGGCTCGATCGTCACCGAGCAGGTCTTCTCCTACCCCGGCATCGGCGGCGCGGCTGCTGCAGGCGGTGCAGAACAACGACTACGCGCTGATGCAGGGCATCTTCCTGGTCATCACCCTCGCCGTGCTCGGCGCCAACCTCGTGGTCGACCTGCTGTACGGCCTGATCGACCCCCGCACCCGGGCGCGGCCTGACAGGAGACGACCATGACCAACATCAGCACCGCCACCACCCGTCCGCCGCCGCGGCGTCGAAGGCGGGCTGGCGCTCGATGCTGCCGCGCTGGACGCCCGAAGCTCGCCGTCGGCCTCGGCCTGATCCTCGCGATCACCCTGTTCGGAGTCGTCGGCCCGCTGCTCGTGGGCGACCCGGACGCGGATCCGCGACATCGGCCTGACGCCGCCGTGCGGCGAGCACCTCGCTGGGCACCACCCAGACCGGCCAGGACGTGCTCGCCCAGCTCGCCTACGCCACCCGCGGATCGCTGCAGATCGGCCTGCTGGTCGGCGTGATCGCCACGGTGCTGTCCGCGCTTCTTCGGCATCATCGGCGCCTACGCGGCGTGGCTCCACCGACGAGGCGTTCTCGCTGTTCTCCAACGTGATGCTGGTCATCCCCGGCCTGCCGCTGGTCATCGTGATCTCCGGGTTCGTGCCCGCCGAGCACGTGGGCTGTGGACCATCGCGATCGTGCTGGCGATCACGAGCTGGGCGGCGTCGGCCCGCGTGCTGCGCGCACAGACCCTCTCGCTGCGCAACCGCGACTACGTCGCCGCGGCCGCGTGTCGCCGGCGAGAAGCCCTGGCGGGTGATCGTCGTCGAGATCCTGCCGAACCTGCTGCCGGTGATCGCCTCCCAGTTCGTGTTCGCGGTCATCGCGGCGATCCTCGGCGAGGCGGGCCTGTCGTTCCTCGGCCTCGGCGCCTCGAACTCCTCGACGCTCGGCACGATGCTCTTCTTCGCGCAGAACGGCTTCGCGCTGCAGCTCGGCGCGTGGTGGTGGTTCGTCCCGCCGGGCCTGCTCATCGCCCTGTTCGGGTGGGCCTGTCGCTGATCAACTTCTGATCGACGAGATCATCAACCCGAAGCTGAGGAACGTGCCGTTGCGCGCGGACGAGGGCGCCCGTGACGTCGCGCGGCGCCGACCGCGCCGCACGCGTGCGGAACGATGACCGTGGTACTCGCCGTCGAGCGACCTTCCGTGGTCTACCAGGGACGACTTCGCCGGTCGCACGCGGTGCGCGACGTCGTCGCTTCACGCTGCGTCGCGGCGAGATTCTCGGCCTGGCGGGGGAGTCGGGCTGCGGCAAGACGACCCTCGCCTACGCGGTCAACCGGCTGCACCGGCCTCCGGCCGAAGTCGCGTCCGGGTCAGTGACCTTCCACGACCGCGACGGCGCGCGACGTCGACATGCTCGCGCTGGAACCCGAAGAACTGCGCGCCTTCCGCTGGTCGAAGCTCTCCATGGTCTTCCAGGGCGCGATGAACGCGCTCAACCCGGTGATCACCGATCCGCGCACAGCTGCGACGACGTGCTCATCACGCACCGGCCCGGACATGACCCGCGACAGACCGGCGGCACGCGGTGTCGAGGTGCTGGAGCTGGTCGGCGTCGACCCGCGCCGGCTCGGCTCGTATCCCGCACGAGCTGTCCGGCGGCATGCGGCAGCGGGTCATGATCGCCATGGCCCTGCTGCTCGACCCGCAGGTCATGATCATGGACGAGCCGACGACGGCGCTGGACGTCGTGGTGCAGCGCGAAATCCTCCAGGAGATCCTGCGGCTGCGCGACGAGCTGGGCTTCGCGGTCCTCTTCATCACCCACGACCTGCCGCTGCTGCTGGAGATCAGCGACCGGATCGCCGTCATGCGCGACGGCGAGATCGTCGAGCTCGAGCACGGCCGACGAGATCCGACCGCGCCGCCGAGCACCCCTACACCCGCGAGCTGCTCGCTCGCTTTCCCCAGCCTCACCGGCGATACGCGGCGGCTTCATCCGATCGGGCGACGGACCGCGAGCGCATGCAGCACCGAACGCGAGGAGTGTCGATGACCACATTGCAGTGACCGACCTGGTCAAGGACTTCACCATCCGCGATGGACTGCGCCGCACCGCCCTGCGCGCCGTCGACCTGTGCCTTCACGCTCGAACCCGGCCGGACCGTGGCGCTGGTCGGCGAGTCCGGCTCGGGCAAGTCGACGATCGCGCGGATCATCGCCCGCCTGGAGCGACCCACCTCGGGCACCATCGTGGTCACGCGTTCGACGGCGAGACCAGGTGCCGAGACCGCGACTATCGGCACCGCGTGCAGATGGTGTTCCAGGACCCGTTCGCCTCGCTCAACCCGTTCCACACGCGTCGAGCACCACCTGGCCCGCCCGCTGCGGCTGCACGGCAAGGCCAGCGGACGTGCGGAGACGCTCAGCGGGTCGTGGAGCTGCTGGACCGGGTCACCCTGCTGCCGCCGCGCGACTTCGTCGCAGCCGGCGGCCGCACGAGCTGTCCGGCGGCCAGCGCCAGCGGGTCGCCATCGCCCGCGCGCTCGCACCAGGCGCGAAGGTGCTCGTCGCCGACGAACCGGTGTCCATGTTGGACGTGTCGATCCGGCTCGGCGTGCTCAACCTGCTCGCCCGGCTGCAACGCGAGGAGCACCTCGCCGTCCTGTACATCACCCACGACCTGGCGACCGCCCGGCACTTCTCCGACGAGATCCTGGTGCTCTACCGGGGCCGCGTCGTCGAGCGCGGCCCGGCCGACGCGGTCATCCTCGACCCCCGCCACCCCTACACCAAGCTGCTCGCCGCGGCCTCGCCGAACCCGGAGGCCCGCGGGCGCACGCTCGACACCGGCCGCGACGTCATGGCGGCAGTGGGTGCCGGCGCCGCGTACGACCACCACACCGGACAGTGGCAGGGCGTCGCGTGATCCCCCTGCTTCCGCCGTCATCCCTGCCCGCTGGCAAGCGATCAAAGGAGATCTCATGCGGCACCTCCACCGGGTGGGCGCGGCGTTGTCCGCGCTCGTCCTGATAGCACCCCTGCTGGCGCTGATGAACCCGGCTGTCGCGGTCGCGGCGCCCGCGCCCTACGTCAGCGCGGCGTCCGGCCGGTGCCTGGACGTCGTCGGCGCCTCCACCACTCCCGGCGCACTGGTGCAGATCTACGACTGCAACGGCCAGGCCAACCAGGCCTGGGACCTGACCGCCGCCGCGGAACTGCGCGGGTACGCCGGGACCCGATGCCTGGAAGCGCCGAGCGGCCAGACCGCGCCCGGTACGCGTCTGCGCATCTGGGACTGCACCGGTGGGGCCAACCAGAAGTTCCGGCTCAACGCCGACGGCAGCGTCGTGGCCACCCAGACCGGGCTCTGTCTGGACGTCAACGGCGCGGCCACGGCGAACGGGACCGCGGTGCAGCTGTGGAACTGCAACGGGCAGACGAACCAGCGTTGGTCGGCGGGCGGCGGCACCCCGCAGCCCGAGTGCTCGGCCACCCCGGTCGGCCCGAACTCGACGGTCCAGGCCCGTAAGTTGCTGTGCTACGTCTACAGCCAGTACGGCAACCACATCCTGTCCGGGCAGCAGGAGTCGACCTGGATCGGCGGCCCGGAGTACGAGATGAACCACATCCGCACCAACACGGGCAAGCTGCCCGCCATCCGCGGACTCGACTACGGCGACTCGAAGGACCTCGCGCCCAGGGCGATCGCGTGGTGGCAGGCGGGCGGCATCCCGATGATCGGCTACCACATGGGCGCGCCGACCAAGCCGGACACCTACGAGGGCACCATGATGGCGGTGTCGATCAATGCCGTCCTGACGCCCGGCACGGCGGAGTACGCCTCGTTCATCCAGCGCCTCGACGGCGCCGCGGGCATGTTGCAGCAGCTGAAGAACGCGGGTGCCGCGGTGATCTGGCGCCCGTTCCACGAGGCGGGCGGCACCTGGTTCTGGTGGAGCAAGGAGGGCGGTGGCCAGTACAACCGGCTGTGGCGCTTCGTGTTCGACTACTTCACCAGGGTCAAGGGGTTGAACAACCTGGTGTGGCTGCACGGGTACAACGGTGCGCCGCAGGCCTCGTTCTACCCAGGGAAGTCCTATGTGGACATCGGTGGCGCGGACACCTACGCCGGTAACGGCAACTACGACCCGCTCAAGCCGATGTACGACTCGGTGCGCAACATCGTGGGCGGCACCGTCCCGATCGCACTGCACGAGAACGGTCCCATTCCGGACCCGGACCGCCTGCAGTCCTCCGGCGCGCGCTGGGTGCTGTTCGGCACCTGGCACGGCAACCACCTGACGCAGAGCAACTCGCTGAGCCACCTGCGCAAGGTGTACGGCCACAGCTATGTGATCACCCGCGATGAGCTACCCAATCTGAGGTAGCCCGCCCCGGCTGTCGCGGGCACGCGGGCGGTAGGCCCGCGACAGCCGGTCTCAACAGGCGTCGACCAACTTCACCGGGGAGCGAGAAACGATGGAGCGCCAGACGTTGCACGACGGGTGGCAGCTGAGCGTCGCGGCGGGACCTGTGCCCGACGGTGTGCGCGACGCTCGCGTGCCTGCCACCGTGCCCGGCAGCACACACCTCGACCTGCTGGCCGCGGGACTGATCCCGGATCCCTTCCTCGACCGCAACGAGGAGTCGCTCACCTGGATGCACCGCGCGGACTGGCGCTACGAGCTGACCTTCGTGGCCAGGGCACCCACCGGCAACGAGCGGGTCGACCTCGTGTTCGAGGGGCTCGACACGGTGGCGGCCGTCGAGCTGAACGGCCTGCCGGTCGGCACCGCGGCGAACATGCACCGCACGCACCGGTTCGACGTGCGCCACCTGCTCCGCGACGGCGACAACGAGCTGACCGTCACCTTCTCCTCCGCGTTGACCTACGCCGAGCAGGTCGAGCAGGAGCTGGGCTGGCGGGACCACGCCTACCCGCACCCGTTCAACATGATCCGCAAGATGGCCTGCTCGTTCGGCTGGGACTGGGGCCCTGACCTGCAGACCGCGGGCATCTGGCGGCCGGTGCGCCTGGAGTACTGGCGTACCGCGCGCCTGGCCTCGGTCCGCCCGCAGGTCACCATCGACCCCGACGGCACCGGCCGGGTCGAGGTGCACGCCGACGTCGAGCGCGGCGAGACCCGGACGCAGCGGCTTTGGCTGGTGGCCAAAGTGGATGGACGCACGGCACGGGTTCCGTTCAGCGGGGACAAGGCCGTGGTGACCGCGTTCGTCCCCGACGCGCGGCTGTGGTGGCCTGCCGGACACGGGGACCAGCCTCGGTACGACCTCTCCGTGTCGCTGGAGGTCGACCGCAAGACGATCGACGCGACCACGCACCGCATCGGGTTCCGCACGATCACGGTGGACACCGAACCGGACGAGATCGGCACCCCGTTCACCTTCGTGGTCAACGGCAGGCGGATCTTCGCCAAGGGCGCGAACTGGATCCCGGACGACCACTTCCTCACCCGCATCACCCGTGACCGCCTGGCGTGCCGGGTCGACCAGGCCGTCGAGGCGAACTTCACCATGCTGCGGGTGTGGGGCGGCGGCAGCTACGAGACCGAGGACTTCTACGACGTCTGCGACGAACGCGGAATCCTGGTGTGGCAGGACTTCCCGTTCGCGTGCGCCGCCTACCCCGAGGAAGAACCGTTGTGGAGCGAGGTGGAGGCCGAGGCACGGGAGAACGTCGCCCGGTTGACCGGTCACCCGTCACTCGCGCTGTGGAACGGCAACAACGAGAACCTGTGGGGCTTCGCCGACTGGGGCTGGTCGGACCAGCTCGGTGGGAAGACGTGGGGCCTGCGGTACTACGCGGAACTGCTGCCCGCGATCGTCGCCGAGCTGGACCCGACCCGGCACTACGCGCCGGGCAGCCCGTACAGCCCCGGCGACCGGCATCCCAACCACGCCGACCACGGCACCCGCCACGAATGGCAGGTGTGGAACCAGATCGACTACGCGCACTACCGCGACCACGTACCGCGCTTCTGCTCGGAGTTCGGCTTCCAGGGCCCGCCCACGTGGGCGACGCTGTCGAGCTGGGTGCACGACGAACCACTGACCCCGACCTCGGCCGGGTTCCTCCTGCACCAGAAAGCCGATGACGGCAGCGGAAAGCTCGAACGCGGGCTGGCCGCCCACCTGCCGCTGACCGCTGACTTCGCCGACTGGCACTGGGCGGCGCAGCTCAACCAGGCACGTGCCGTGTCGTTCGGCATCGAGCACTTCCGGTCGTGGTGGCCGCGCACGGCGGGCGCGCTGGTCTGGCAGCTCAACGACTGCTGGCCCGCGACGTCGTGGGCGGCCATCGACAGCGAGGGCCGGCGCAAGCCGCTCTGGTACGCACTGCGGCGCGCGTTCGCGCCACGTCTGCTGACGGTGCAGCCGCGGGAGAGCCGGCCCGTCCTGTTCCTGGTGAACGACCACGACGAGCCGTGGAGCGGCGGCGTGCGGGTCCAGCGCCAGTCCTTCGCGGGAGCGGTGCAGGTGGAGATCGTGCTCCCGTTCTCGGCGACCGCCCGATCCGTCGTCGGCGTCGCGCTGCCGGACGCCGTGCTCGCCCCGTCCGGTCCGGTGGGGGAGGTACTCGTCGCGACCACGGACGAGGCCCGCGTCGTGCACGTGTTCCGCGAGGATCTCGACCTGGCGTACGACCCGGCGGCGCTCACGGCGCACGTGGCGGCGATCGAGGGTGGATACCGAGTCGACGTGCGCGCCACATCGTTCGCACGAGATGTCGCGGTGCTGGCCGACCGGGTCGCCCCGGACGCTGTCGTCGACGAGATGCTGGTGCCGATGCTCGCCGGCGAGTGCCGCTCGTTCGTCGTGCGGACCGAGACCCGGCTCGCCGACCCGGCGGTGCTCGCCGGGCCACTGGTCCTGCGCAGTGCCAACGGGCTCTGCGCGCCGATGGTGAGGTCCGAGTGACCACCGAGGAGTCTTCGGGCGCCGTCGGGCTGGTGCTGGCCCGCCCGGCCCGGCTACTCGGCGTCGAGCCGTTCTTCATGGAGTTCATCGCCGGTATCGAGGAACGCCTCACCGAGCAGGACATGTCCGTTCTGCTGCACGTGGTCACGACACACGACGCGGAGCTCGCCGCATACCGGCGGTGGGCGGCCGGCCGGCTGGTCGAGGCGGTCCTGCTGGTCAACCGATCCATCGACGACCTGAGACCCGCGCTGCTCCGTGAAGTCGGCCTGCCCGTGGTCGTCGTCGGCGAACCCGCCGCCGAACTGGACGGGCCCGCCGTGCGCACCGACGATGCCGGTCCGGTCACGGAAGCACTGCGCCATCTGACCGAACTCGGTCACTCCCGCATCGCCCGGATCACCGGCCCGGCCGGTCTGCTGCACACAGCGGCGAGGACCGCGGCGATGCGCGACGCGGCTCCGCTGATCTTGGAAGGCGACTACTCCGAGGAGTCGGGCGCGAAGCTGACCGCCGCGCTGCTCGGCCGGCCCGAGCCGCCGACCGCGATCCTCTACGACAACGACGTGATGGCGGTCGCCGGACTGGGCGTGGCGAAGGAACTGGGTGTCTCGGTGCCCGGCGAGCTCAGCCTGATCGCCTGGGACGACTCGACGTTGTGCCGGCTGGCGTCGCCCGCCCTGACGACGATGAGCGTGGACGTCCACCGGTTCGGCGTCTCAGTCGCGGAGTCGGTGCTCGAACTGATCGGGGGACACCCGGTCGCCGAACGGTGGTCGCCCACCGCCGCACTCGTCGTTAGGGAAAGTTCTTCCGCCGTACCGCACCAGAAGCACTGAAAACAAACGGGAAGGTGCCATGGCCGTGAAAAGGATCACCAGGTGGTCGGCCGGTGTGCTCGTCGCGCTGCTGGCGTGTCTCGTGCCGGTCCCGGCCTCGGCGGCGGAACCGACACGGATCATGGCGCTGGGTGACTCGATCACCGGATCGCCAGGGTGCTGGCGGGCGTTGCTGTGGCAACACCTGCGCAACACCGGTCGCACGAACGTCGACTTCGTGGGCACGCTGCCCGCGCCGGGCTGCGGGTTCGCCTACGACGGGGAGAACGAGGGGCACGGCGGCTTCCTCGCCACCCGGATCGCCCAGCAGAACCAGCTGCCGGGCTGGTTGTCGGCGACCCGGCCCGACGTGGTGCTGATGCACCTGGGCACCAACGACGTGTGGAGCAACATCCCGCCGGCACGATCCTGAGCGCCTACACCACGTTGCTGAACCAGATGCGGGCGAGCAACCCCGGCATGCGGGTGCTGGTCGCCCAGATCATCCCGATGAACCCGGGCAACTGTGCGGCGTGCGGGCAGCGGGTGGTCGCGCTCAACAACGCCATCCCGGCCTGGGCGCGGGCCAACTCCACGGCACGGTCGCCGATCACGGTGGTGGACCAGTGGACCGGGTTCAGCACCTCGGCGGACACCACGGACGGCGTCCATCCCAACAGCACCACCGGAATCCGCAAGATCGAGAGCCGCTGGTACCCCGCACTGACCGCGGCGCTGGACGGTCCGGCGCCGACGTTGGTCGGCACGCAGTCGGGGCGCTGTCTCGAACCGGTGGGGGCGAGCACTGTCAACGGCACCAAGGCCCAGCTGTGGGACTGCGGCGGTGGCACACACCAGCGCTGGACCACCACGAATGCCCGCGAGCTGCGTGTGTTCGGGACGAAGTGCCTTGATGCCGAGGGACGGGGCACGGCTGCCGGCACCACCGTGCAGATCTGGGACTGCAACGGGCAGAACAACCAGCAGTGGACGTTGAACTCGGACGGCACCATCACGGGCGTGCAGTCCGGCCTGTGTCTCGACGCCGTTGGGCAGGGCGCCGCGAACGGCACGAGGATCCAGCTGTGGACCTGCAACGGCCAGGCCAACCAGAAGTGGACCCGTCGCTGAGGCTGTGTGCTTTGCCAAGAGAGTGACCTTTGTGGACATCAG
>CAVYAD010000067.1:0-60389 GCA_963766275.1 uncultured Actinomycetota bacterium | reverse complement strand
GTGGAACTCAGGCCTGATCGTCGCCGGGTACGCGCTCGGCGAGAACTACGAACTGATCGATCGCTACATGGGGTGGGTGTCCACAGTGGTGCTTGTTTTGCTGGCTTGCGCAATCGGGTGGTTCGTCGTGGCTCGCGTCAAGGCCAGGTAACGCGCGTCCGACCGGCCGCGATGGCAGGTCATGGGACGTCTGCTGATGCTCGGACCAGGACTGGCGCTTGCCGTCCTGTACCTCGCCGAGGATCAGGCGTCGGTGGTCACGGGGCCCGCGTTGCTGGCCGACGTGGTGTGCGCGGTCCTCGCGATCCTCACCCTCGTCGCCGGAGTGCTGGGTCTCCTGATGAGGCGGGCGACCGTGGCGGCCGCCGTCATGTCGATCTCGCTGGCACTGGCCGTCTTCACCCAGACGTTCTCGCCGCAGGACAACGAGGTGGGCGTCGTGGTCCTCGCCGCCGTCACGCTCGTGCTCGGGCTGGCTCTGCTGGCCTGGTACGAGGACGTGTGGCGGCCCGCGCTCCCCCACACGCGCAAGGCCGTCGCCGCGACACTGGTCGTGTTCGTCGCGCCGGTGTTCGCGCTGTGGCAGAGCACGTCGTACCTGCCGTCGCAGAACGCGGTCAGCGTGACCTCCCAGCTCAACGCCACGCTCGTCACGGCCGAGGACAACGGCAAGCACTGGCGCGTCACGGTCACGGTGAAGAACCCGTCCCAGGTCAGAGCGACGATCATCCTGTCGGTGCTGTACCTCTGCGAGCGCGACGACATCCCCACCACTGAATGTCCCGAACTCGCCAATCCGATCGGGCGAAGCTGGGTCGACCCCGGCGCTCAACTGGAGCACACCTTCTCGCGCCCGTACGGAAACCCGTTGCTGCGGCTGCACTTCCGCTTCCACTACGCCCGCGGTGACCGGCTCAGGACACCACTCGCCGGATCCCACCCCGCGCCCGCGCTGGCGGGCTCCTGCGCGAACGTGACGGTGACCGACCTGAAGGAGCAGTCACGCCTGCGCGCGCTCGTGCTGCAGCCCAAGCACCTGATCGACTACGACGACGGCCACGAGAACTTCAACTACCGGATCGTGTCCCGCGAGAACCTCGCGTGCCCGGCGGAACGCGATGACGACGTCTACGAGTACTACTCCGTCACCGAACAGAATGTGCAGTGGGCCGGCTGGGCTCCGGCTCCGTAGCGGCCGCGCGCCGTTCGTACCAGACCGACACGTGGCGATCGCCAGGCCGGCCAGGCTAGTGCGACGCCGACCCAGGCGGTGGAGATGTAGCCCCAGCCGGCTGTGATGGCCAGGCCGCCCAGCCACGCGCCGGCGCCGTTGGCGATGTTGAGCGCCGAGTGGTTCGACGACGACGCGAGCGACGGCGCGTCCGGGGAGGCGTCCATCAGCCGGACCTGCAACGCGGACGGCGAGGATCTGCGACACCAGGCCGATCAGGAACACCGAGCCGAACGCCGCCACCGGCATCGTGGCGGTCAGTCCGAACAGGACGAGCACGGCGGTCACCGCGATCAGCGACCCGAACACGGTGCCCATGACCGACCGGTCCACGAAGCGGCCGCCGACCGTCGCGCCGAGCGTCATGCCAAGGCCGAACACGGCCAGCACCCACGGCACGGCGGACTCGGGCAGTCCGGTGACCTCGGTGGTGATCGGGGAGATGTAGGAGTAGACGGCGAACATGCCGCCGAAGCCGATCATGCCGGTGAACAGGGCGAACCACACCTGCGGCCGGCGGAACGCGCGCAGTTCGGCGGCCGGGCTCGCGTCGTGGGCGGCGGGCACGAGCGGCAACCACTTCGCCAACGCGACAGGCGGTGGCGATCGCGATGACCGCGACCGCGAAGTACACGGCGCGCCAGCCGATCTGTTGGCCGGCGGCGGTCGCGAACGGCACGCCGACCAGGTTGGCGAGCGTCAGGCCGACCATGATCCGCGCGACCGCGGTGCCACGCCGTTCCGGGGCACGAGGGTGGTCGCCGACCACCGCGGCGATGCCGAAGAACGCGCCGTGCGGCAACCCGGCCAGGAACCGGGCGACCACCAGCAGCGTCGCGTCCGGGGCCACGGCGGACAGTCCGTTGCCCAGCGCCAGCGCGATCATCAACCCGATCAGCAGGCCCTTGCGCGGCAGCCGTGCGGCCAGCCCGGCGATGAGCGGCGCACCGACGACGACACCGAGCGCGTAGAGGCTGATCGCGTGGCCGGCGTCGGGGATGGAGATGTCGAACGTGGCCGCCATCTGCGGCAGCAGGCCCATGGTGGCGAACTCGGTGGTGCCGATGGCGAACCCGCCCAGCGCGAGCGCGCTCATGGCGCGGGTCGTGTTCAAGTCTCGCTCCTGATCAGAGATGCCCGGTCGGCGGTGACACAGGACGAACTAGTTAGCGACGGAAACCATCTTACGGTCGTTCTGACGCGCTTCAGAAGCGTTCTGACCAGTGCGACTGCTCACACGGCGCTCCAGCGCAATTGAGACGCCGGCGACCACGAGACCGGCGACGGCGAGCAGCGCGCCGATCCAGTTCGGTGCGGTGTAGCCGAGGCCGCCGCCGATCGCGAGACCGCCGAGCCACGCGCCGCCCGCGTTGCCGAGGTTGAACGCTGCGATGTTCGCCGCTGACGCCAGCGCGGGCGCGCCTTCGGCCTCGCATGACCCGCATCTGCAGTGGTGGCACGGTGGCGAACCCGGCGGCGCCGAACAACAGAGATCGTGATCGCGGCCAGGACCTGGCTGTGCGCGGTGAACATGAACGCCAGTGAGCACGACGGCGAGCGTGGCCAGGATCACATACAGGCTGGGCATCAACGCCCTGTCCGCCGCCTTGCCGCCGAACAGGTTCCCCGCGAACAGGCCCACGCCGAACAGCACCAGCAACCACGTCACCGCGCCCGGCGAGAAGCCCGCGACCTCGGTCATCATCGGCGCGATGTAGGTGAATGACGCGAACACGCCCGGCGAACCCGAGCGTGGTCATCAGCAGCGCGAGCCACACCTGCGGGTTTCGAACACCGCGAGTTCGCGCGAGATTGCCGGCCTTGTTCTCCTGGGCGTGGCACCAGGCGACGATGCCGAGCAGGCCGATCACGCCGAGCGCGGTGACCGCCCAGAACGTCGAACGCCAGCCCGAGCGCCTGGCCGAGCGCGGTACCCATCGGCACGCCGAGCACGTTGGCCACCGTCAGCCCGGTGAACATCAACGCGATGGCGCTGGCCTTGCGTTGTCGGCGCAACGAGATCCGCCGCCACGACCGAGCCGACGCCGAAGAACGCGCCGTGCGCGAGCGCCGCGACCACCCGGCCGCTCATCAGCACGCCATAGGTCGGGCCGAGCGCGCCGAGACCAGGTTGCCCGCGATGAACAGTCCCATCAGCCCGATCAGCATCGTCTTGCGCGGGACACGCCGCCGAGCACGGTCAGCAGCGGCGCGCCGACGACGACGCCCAACGCGTAGCCGGAGATCAGCAGGCCCGCCGAGGGAATGGAAACGCCCAGGTCAGTGGCCACCTCGGGCAGCAGGCCCATGATCACGAACTCGGTCGTGCCCCGGTGAACCCCGTCACCCCAACGCCATGAGGGGCGCTTTCAGGACCTCAAGTCCATGAAGGCGCCCCCTCATGGTCGGACTACGCGGGTGATCAGATGCGCGGGACCTCGACGAGGGTCCGGCCGTTCAGCGGCTGCGGTGCGCGGGCGTTGCCCGACTTGAACAGCCCCTGGAAGCGGGCGATCGTCGCGGCCGACACGGTCTGATCGGTCGTGAGGTACCACTCGACACCCTCGGTGAACGGCGCCGTGGTGAGCGAGCCCGTGTAGTGCAGCGTCTGGTGGCCCAGCGGCAGCAACCGGTTGAGGTTGATCGGCTCGATGTCCACCGGCGCACCGCACTCGGGCGCGAGCTTCGCCAGCACGTCGTCGACCACGCTGTGCGAGCCGACCCGCAGCGGAACGCCGACCACGAGCAGCTTGCCCGCCGCACTGCGGTGCACGAGGTGCATCTCGAGCGGGTAGTTGTGGCCGGAGAACTGGTGCTCGGACGGCGTGTGGAAGTGGAACTGCACGAGGTCGTACCTGGTGCCCGCGACGGTGACGTGCCCGGAACCGGGCTCGACCTCCGCCTCCTCGGTCTCCTCGTGGCCACGGGTCGTGCAGCCGTCGGGCTGGTCCGCGTCCTTGCGGATGTACTTCAGTTCCAGCGCGGAGTGCCCGTAGGTGACGTCCAGCTTGGGCGCGGCCGGGTCGAACCGGATCGCGTTCGACGTGACGTTCACGGGACTCTGCTTCGGTGTCCCCGACTCAGCCGTGCCGACCGCGAGGAACGAAGCGGTGAGCACGAGCGGCAGAAGAGCCGGAAGGGACCGTCTTAGGTTCATTGCCTCACTTTTCACCCGATCGAGTGAAAAGGGAGCAGAAGTGTGGCCGCGCTCTCACATTTCCGGAATTCGTCACGGCACAAAATACGGACGAGTTACCCAAATCGTCGCTATCGTGCTCTCATGGGGTGGAATCTACGCGAGCTCATCGCGAAGTACGACGTTCCCGGCGCGCAGGTCGCCGTACTGGTCAACGGCGAGATCGAGGACCATGCGGCGGGTGTGCTGAGCCTGCACACACAGGTCGAGGCGACCACCGACTCGGTGTTCCAGATCGGCTCGATCACCAAACTCTGGACCGCCACATTGGCGCAGCAATTGGTGAACGAAGGCGTTCTCGATCTCGATCGTCCGATTCGTTCCTACTTGCCGGAATTCCGGCTGAGCGACCGCGGCGGCCACCGAATCCGTCACCGCCCGCCACCTGCTCACCCACACGGGCGGCATCGACGGCGACCTATTCACCGACACCGGCCGCAACGACGACGCCATCGAGAAGTTCGTCGCCACCCTCCACGACGCCCACCAGCTCTTCCCGCCGGGCAGCGCTCTTCTCCTACTGCAACAGCGGGTTCGTGGTGCTCGGCCGGGTGATCGAGGTGCTGCGCGGCAAGCCGTTCCACGACGTCCTGCGCGAACACCTGGTCACGCCACTGGACCTGCACACCGTCGCGACCAGCGCCGACGAGGCGATCCTGCACCGCGCCGCGGTCGGCCACGTCGAGTCCGACGGCAGGATGACGCCCGCCAGGACGTGGGCTCTCGCGTACTCGAACGCGCCCGCCGGCGCACAGCTCGCCATGAGCGCACGCGACCTCATGGCGTTCGTCCAGCTACACCTCACGGACCCCGCGCTCAAGGCCATGCGCGAACCCCAGTTCTCCGCCATCCCGAACTTCGGCGCCGGCATCGACGGCTGGGGCCTCGGCTGGATGCTGCTACGGCGACGGCACGATCGGCCACACCGGCACCACGTTGGGCCAGAAGGCATTCCTGCGCGTGGTCCCCGCCGCGGGCGTCGCGGTGGCCGTGCTGACCAACGGCGCCGGCGCCGCCCCGCTGGCCCACGAGATCTTCACCCACACCCTGGACATCGAGATGCCCGCACGCCCCGTGCCTCCGGCCGACCCGGCCCCGGTCGAGCCCTGGATGTACGGCACCTACCGCGGCTCGCAGGTCGACTTCGTGCTGGAGGCCGAGGGCGGCCGCGCGTTCCTGAAGTACCTCCCCCGCAACGCGGTCGCCGCGGAACTCGTCGGACAACACACTCGCGACGAGGTGGTCCGCTACGACGACACCGCGATCATCACCGCCGAACCGGAGCTCGGCAGCCACTACGTCCTCTCGTTCGTCGGCCGTGACGACGAGGGCCGGGCGGAGTTCCTGCACAGCGCCCGCGCCGCCTACCGGATCGCCTGATGGTCAGCGTCGCCGACGTCCGAGCCGTGGCGCTGGGCCTGCCCCGCACCACCGAGCACCTGATCCGCGACCGCGTGAAGTTCCGCGTCGGGCAGATCGTCTACGCGGCTCTGTCCCGCGACGAGACCGTGCTGGGCTTCGGTTTCCCGCGCGAGCAACGTGAAGCGCTCGTGGCGAGCGACCCGGTCAAGTTCGCCCTGCCCAGCCAGTCCGACATGCGCTTCCAGTGGGTGCACGCGTCGATGGCCGAGCTCGACGTCGAGGAGATGACCGAGCTCGTCATCGGCGCCTGGACGATGTGCGTGCCGAAGAAGGTCATCCGCGCCCACCTCGGCGAGAATTTCTTTAGCCACCAGCAGAAGAGGCCGCCCCGGGAGAAAGGGGGCGGCCTCTTCTTCTTTCGTGCGGCCGAACTCAGTGGGCGATCACCCGGCTCTTGGCAGGTGCTTCACCCTCGGCCGACGGCTCTGGACGGGGCTGGCGGATCACCGTGATGGCCACCACGATCGCGGCGACGAGCACTCCGGCGAGCGCCAGACTGCCCCACATGAGGCCGGTGCTCGTCGACTCTCGTTCACTCACGCCGCTGGTGAGCAGCGACGCGGCCACCGAGCCGGAGACCGAGGCGGCGATGGCCACCCACAGCGCGCCGCCGACCTGGCCGGTGGAGTTCGCGAGGCCGGAGATCACGCCGACCTCGTCCTCCGTGGCGGTGGACATCGCCAGCGTCATGATCGGAGGCAGCGCCACACCGATACCGACACCCAGTGCGAGCATCGGAGGCAGCACGTCGACCACGAAGGACGCCTCGAGCGGGGTGCGGGCCAGCAGCAGTGCGCCGACGAAGAACACCGCGAGGCCGACTATCAGCGTGATGCGGTCACCGAACCTGCCGCTCAGCCACGGTGCGACGGCGATGGAGCCGAGCGCGGTGACGATGGTGAGCGGCACGAACGACAGCGCCATCTGCATCGGGGTGTAGCCGAGGACCTGCTGCAGGTACAGCGTCGCCAGGAAGAACGAGCCGTACAGCGCGCCCGTGACCAGGAACTGGACGATGTTGGCACCCGCCACGTTGCGGTTGCGCAGGACGTTGAGGTTGAACAGCGGCGTCTTGGCCTTCTGCTGCCTGAGGATGAAGCCGGCCATCAGGGCCGCCGCACCGCCGAGGTAGGCGAACACGATGCCGTTCCAGCCGACGTGTTCGGCGTGGACGATGCCGTAGACGAGCAGCGACACCGACGAGACGAGCAATGCGGCGCCCGGCACGTCGAGACCGGCGGACAGGCCGAGGCCCTTGCCGGACGGCAGCAGCTTCATGCCGAGCACGATGCTGACGATGCCGATCGGGATGTTGATGAAGAACAGCCAGTGCCACGTCAGGAGCTGCATCAGCACGCCGCCCGCGAGCAGACCGATCGCGCCGCCGCCGGCGAAGGTGAAGCTGTAGAAGCCGATCGCCTTCGTCTGCTGCTCCGGCTCCTGGAACATCATGACGATCAGCGCGAGCGTCACCGAGGTGACCAGTGCCGCGCCGGCGCCCTGGCCGAACCGGGAGGCGACGAGCTGTGCGGCGTTCTGCGAGAGACCCGCGGTCGTCGAGGAGATGGTGAAGAGCGTGACGCCGGCGAGCAGCACGTTCTTGTGGCCGATCAGGTCACCGAGGCGGCCGGCGAAGACCAGCAGACCGCCGTAGGCGATGAGGTAGGCGTTGATGACCCATGAGACGCCGCCCTGGGAGAAACCGAGCTCCTCCTGCATCACGGGCAGAGCCACGTTGACGATCGTCTCGTCCAAGATCGTCATCAATGTGCCAATGCAAAGTACGACAAGAGCTATCCAGCGCGAGCGAATGTTGTTCATTGTCTCGATCCCTCTGAGTCAGGGCGCGTTGTCAGTAACCAAACAGTAGCAGATAGTTTCAGAGTAGACTATCTATTTCTCAAACAAGCTCCTGACCTGGGGATCTTCAGCGCGTGGAGCGCCTCCGAGGTGCTCGATCGACCGTCACGACCGGCTCGGAGGAGCGTGCGTCGAAGAGGGTGGCGAGCGAGCGGAGGAACGGTTCACGGTCGGCTGCCGGCAGTCGGCCGAGGACTTCCTCGTAGAGGTCGTCCAGGGCGTTCTCCGTGGAGGCGACGAGCTTGCGGCCGCCGTCGGTCACCTCGACGACGCGGGCACGACGGTCGGTCTGCGACGGCTTGCGGGTCGCCAGACCCTCCTTCTCGAGCGCGTCGACGGTGTGGACCATCGTCGACTTGTCCAGGCAGGTCATCTCGGCGAGCTCCCCCTGGGTCTTCTCGGCTGCGCCGGCGCACATCAGCACGCTGACCGCGCGTAGTGATGTGCCCGAACCCTCCAGCCGCCGGGTCGCCAGCAGTTCGATGTCCCGGCCCAGCTGCTGAAGCTGGAGGATCAGGTCACTGGTAGTTCGCGCACTGGTCATGCGACCAGTCTAGCGAACTCAGTCGATTCCGAAACTATCCCAAGTTCAACGAAATGCCTGGTCAAGATCACCAGGGTGCTAGACCGCGATGGACGCGAGGGGTGCCTGGCCGAGCAGCGCCTTACCGTGGTCCTCCTGCGCGATGAACGGGTTCAGCGACCAGTGCCTGCTGCCCGTCTCGAAGTCGCGGAAGTAGCGCTGCAGCGGGTTGGCCGAGGCGAACCCGGCGGCACCGCCCAGGTCCATGATCTTCGCCAGGCCCGCGCGAGCCTCGCGCACCGCGGCGGCGAGGTGCATGCGGATCTTCGTTCGCTCCACGTCGGCCAGCTCGATGTGGTTCGCCAGTGCGGGCTCGAGCCCGTCGATGACGGCCCACAGGTGCTGCCACGCCGTGTCGACGTGGTGGGAGGCCTCGGCGAGCCACGCACGTGCGCCCGGCGAGTCCGCGATGGTGCCGTAGGTCGTGTAGTGGATCGGCTTGCCCTTGCCGAAGAGCTCGGTGATCGTGTCGAGCGCGCCCTGGGCGGCACCGACCAGCGGGGCCAGCACGTTCGAGGCCAGGGTGTGCGTGGCCGTGCCCATGCCCTCCGGGGCACCGTTCGCGTCGAGCGGGTGGTAGGCGACGAACCGCTCGGGGATGAACACGTCGTCGCACACGACGGTGTTGCTGCCGGTGCCGCGCAGGCCCGCGACGTCCCAGGTGTACTTGATCTCGGCGTCGGCGGTGGGCACCAGCACCGTGGCGACCGCCATCTGGTACTCGCCGTTCACCGTCACCGCGCTCGTCAACGCGATGGTGTAGGTGGAGTGTGTGCAGCCGGACGCATAAGGGATCTGGCCGGTGAAGCGGTAGCCACCGTCCACTTTGGCCGCGACACCACCCACCGCGCCGGCGATGGCGAGTGTGACATCCGGGTCGGCGGAGTAGACCTCGGTGCACACCTCCTCGGAGAAGATGCCCTGGAGGAAGCCGCGGCCGGCGTTGCTGACCATCGCCACCCAGCCGGTGGACGGGCAGCCGCGGGCCAGCTCGGCCGACACGGCGGCCTCGGCGCGCAGGCCGAGGCCGTACTCGCCGTATCCGCCCCACACCTCGGGCGTGGAGATGCGCCACAGCCCTGCGTCACGCAGCGCCGCGATGTTCTCCGGGAGCGCCTGGTTGGCCTGCTCGGTCTTCTCGGCGTTCGCCCGCAGCAACGGAACGAGGCCGCGTGCCCGCTCGATGACGTCGTCCAATGAGACCGACTCCTGCACAGCTGACGACACTGGTCTGCTCCTCACATGTCGTGCGGTTCGACTCGCCCTCCCAGTCAAGGACAGCTGACCGAAAGGCGCATTGCGCCCGGAGCACAAACCGAGATCCCGTTATTGGGTTTCGTCCCAATTCACGGCCTGAGTTGTTTCTATAGGCTCGATGCACACCATTTTGGAGGGCAGTCGCATGAGCACGCCATGGGACGCGGACAAGTTTCGCAGGATGCTCGGCAATTGGGCCACCGGCGTCACGGTCATCACGTCGACCGATCCGGACGGTACGCCGGCCGGATTCGCGTGCAACTCGTTCACGTCGGTTTCCCTCGACCCGCCGCTGGTGTTGTTCTGCATCAAGCGCGAGGCGTCGAGCCTGCCTGCCATCCAGGAGTCGAAGCAGTTCCGGGTGAACGTGCTCGAGAAGTCCCAGCGCTCGTTGTGCCGTCAGTTCACAGCCAAGGACACCGATCGGTTCGCGGGTGTGCCATGGCACGAGGCCTCCGCCGGACCAGCGCTCGACGAGGCCGTCGCCACGATCGGCGCGGATGTGGTGGCCATGCATGACGGGGGCGACCACCTCGTCGTCGTCGGCCGGGTCATCGACTTCGACGTACGCGCCGACGGTGGGCCGTTGGTGTTCTTCCGCGGCCAGTACGGGTCGTTCGTGAACTAAAGGAGTACCGCTGTGCGCGCAATAGTCCGCTGGCACCCAGCTCTGATGATCACCGCGGCGTTGATGGCCGCCGTGAGCATCCTGCACCTCGTCGGCGTATTCGTGGACGACACGATGTACGGGCAGTCGCCGAACTGGATGAAACCCTTCAAGTTCAGCATGTCGTTCGCTCTTTACGCGGCAATGCTGGGTGCGCTCGTCCATTTACTGGAGAAGACGTCGGGGTCGCTCGAACGCAGAGCCCGCAAGCTCGGCACCTGGATGGCCGTCGGGTTCTGGTTCGAGATCGCGGCGCTGGACTTCCAGGCGTTCCGCGGCCAGCAGGTGCACTTCAACTTCCGCACGGTCTGGGACGCGATCCTCTACGAGACGGTCGGCGCGGTCGCGATGGGCACCGTGGTGCTGCACGTGCTGCTGGTCGCGGTGGTCATCAAGAAGAAGGCCGCCTCCTCCCCCGTACTCCTCGCGCTCAAGACCGGCACGGCGTTGCTGGTGATGAGCTCGATGGTCGGGATCCTCATGGCGCAGCCCAAGAACGGCAAGGGCTGGTCCGGGACACCATCGGTGGGCACTACGTCGGCACGGACATCGACCACGACGTGATCCCGTTGATCTTCTGGTCGGCCGAGGGCGGTGACCTGCGGGTCGCGCACTTCATCGGGCTGCACGGGTTCCAGCTGCTGCCGCTGGCCGCGCTGTTCTTCAGTCGCTGGGTGAACCGCCGGATGGTGTGGGTGCTCAGCGCGGGCTACACGTCGATCTTCCTCATCTCGTTCTTCCAGGCGCTGGCGGCCGAATCGCTGTTCCGTCCCGGCGTGCTCACGCTGGCCGCGGTCGCGCTGACCGTGCTGGGCACGGCCGCCGGTGCCGTCTGGGCCCGCCGCGCACCAACGGATCCCCCGTCTCCGCCCGCGCAGGAGCGAGCGGCCGAACCAGTGTCCGCCAACCTCTGAGGGAGAAAGCACAATGGAGATCCCCCACGACCTCATCATCGGCACGGGCCAGGCCATCACGATCCCGATGTGGTTCCTGATGTTCGCCGCGCCCAACTGGTGGGTGACGAAGAAGATCACCGTGCCCATCGCGATCCTGCCGACGCTCACGATCGCCATGCTCTACTTCATGACCGAGGTCCCGGCGCTGGCGCAGGTGATGTTCGGGCAGGACGTCCCGCCGTTCTCGACCGCGGCGGGCCTGGCGGAGTTCTTCTCGCAGTCGGGCATCCAGAAGGGCGGCTGGCTGGGCATCATCGCACTCGACCTGTTCACCACGATGTGGACCTTCCACCGGCTGCACGCGATGAAGGCCAAGCCGTGGCAGATCGGCGTGATGTCCTTCATCGGGTTCATCATGCCGCAGCTGGAGCTGCTGATCTTCCTGCTCGTGGTGCAGCCGCGGATGAGGAAGAAGAACCTGGAGCAGTACGGCGTGGCCGAGCCCGTACAGAAGGAGCTGGCCTGGGTCTGAGAACCCGCCCACCACAGAAGGGGACCGGCCACAGTGGCCGGTCCCCTTCTGGGTTTTCGGTGCTATTCAGGAAGTTCGGTGCCGGGGTGGTTGTCGACGGCGTAGCGCCAGAACGCCGTCCGCCTCCTTGACCGCGACGTCCGTGGCGACGCCTTCTTTGGTGGTGCTCACACCGTCCTGGGTGGTCGTCAGGGTGACCTTGACGATCATCAGGCACAGGTCGCCGGCCTCGTAGGCAAGCTGCACGTCGGCGGTCAGCACGGGCTTGAGCGTGTCGAAGTAGCCCTTGAGACCGGCCTTCATGTCCTCGCTCTTGTTGACCGAGATTCCGGGTGCGATCACGAGCACCGCGTTCTCGGCGTAGTAGTCGTACATCGCGTCTGCGTCGTGCGAGTTGAAGATCTCCTGGTACTTCCCGGTGAACTCGCGCCAGAACGAAATGTCGTGCGACATCGCTTTCTCCTTCACTCACTGGGGATGCGCGTAACGCCACTGGGGTTGTCGATCGCATAACGCCACACGCCGTCCGGATCCTTGACCGCGACGTCCGTCGACGTGCCCTCGTGCTGCGTGGTCACGCCGTCGACGGTGTTCGCCATCGTGTGATCGACGATCAGCAGCGCGACGTCGCCCTTCTGGTAGACGTGCCGGATGTCGATGGTCAGCTTCGGCGCGAATGCGTCGAAGTAGGCCTGGAACCAGCCCTTGACCTCTTCCTTCGTCTCCTCGTTGACGGTGGCGGTGACGCCGGGTTCACGCACGAGGATCGCGTTGCCGGTGTAGAAGTCGTACATCCCCTGAGCGTCGTGCGAGTTGAAGTTCGCTGTGTATTTGGCGCCGAACTCGCGCAGAACGACATGTCTTCAGTCATAAGTCGTCATGAAACTCCACCCGCGCTCACCGATTTCTAATCCGGATCTAATCGAGCCGGGTTAGGTCCGGATTAGTCGTCAGTGAAACGGCTCGCCCAACACTGATGGGCACCTGATCCGTCGGTGCGAAATGAGGGACGATGACTTCCGAGACCCAGGAACTCGTGGACGGGACGCTCCACCTCGGCATCTCCGGCATCGGCCTCGACCCGCACTACGTCCGCGCGCAGGGCAACAGCCTCTGGGCTGCCGCCCGTGACGGTCACGGGGCGCGGACCGAGGTCGTCGACTTCGTGTGTGGCTACGGGTCGTTGCTGCTGGGCCACAACAACCCGGAGATCGTGGCGTACGCGACCGAGGTGCTGAACGGTCAGACGGCGATCCACTCCCAGTTCTCGCGGCGCCCGGAGGCCAACAAGGTCACCGAGGTGCTGAACACGATCCTGCACCGCGAGTTCGGCACGTCCGACACCTACTTCGGGGTGTTCGCGAACACCGGCGCGGAGGCGATCGAGGCCGCCGTCAAGCACGCGGAGATGGACCGGGGCCTGCGGTTGCAGGCTCTCCTCGCGCAGACGGCCGAGCACGCCACCCACGTTCGCGACGCGGTCCTGGCGGGTGAAGCCGTTGTCCCCCAGGAGACGCTGACCCGGCTGGGCATCGCGGGCCGGGGTGACGCGGCGGGTGACCTGGAGGCGGTGCTGGCGGAGGTCGCGCTGCACAACTCGCTGACGCAGTCGAAGGCGCCGGTGATCCTGACGCTGGAGGGCGGCTTCCACGGCAAGCTCGCCGCGAGCGTGCAGCTGACGCACAACCCGGCGTTCCGCACGCCGTTCACGACATTGGCGGCGCAGGCCCGGTTCGTGCCGGTGAACTCGGCGGAGGCGGTGCGGCCGGCGTTCGAGGCGGAGCGGGCCACGCTGTACGACCTGGTCGTCACCGACGGCGTGGTCGAGGTGGACGAGCTGGCGGCGCCGGTGTTCTGCGCGTTCTTCGCCGAGCCGATCCAGGGCGAGGGCGGGATCGTGCCGCTGTCGGAGGAGTTCGCGAAGGAGATCTCGGCGGTCTGCGCGGACTTCGACTGCCCGGTGGTGGTGGACGAGATCCAGTCCGGCTGTGGCCGCGCCGGCGCGTTCTTCGCGACTCGCACATCGGGCTGCAGGGCGACTACGTGACGCTGGCCAAGAGCATCGCGGGTGGCGTCGCGAAGCTGTCGGTGCTGCTGGTCCGGGAATCCCGGTACCGCCCGGAGTTCGAGCTGGTGCACAGCTCGACGTTCGCCAAGGACGGCTTCTCGACGCTGATCGCACAGAAGACGCTCGAGGTGATGGAGCGCGACGACGTCTATGCGGCCGCCGCGGAGCGTGGTGCCCGGCTGCTTTCGGTGCTGGAGTCGCTGCGGGCCGACTTCCCTGCCGTGGTCAAGGACGTGCGTGGCCGCGGTCTGCTCGTGGGTCTGGAGCTGCATGACCAGTCCGGGTCGTCGTCCGCGACCCTCGCGGGTGCGCAGGGCGGTGGGGTGTTCGGCTATCTGGTGAGCGGGTTCCTGCTGCACAACCACCAGCTGCGGCTGCTGCCGACGGCCAGCGCGCCGAACACGATGCGGCTGCAGCCGTCGATCGGGATCACCGACGAGCAGATCTCCCGGCTGGACACCGGTCTGCGGGCGCTGTGCACGGCGATCCGCGATGCCGACGACGCCGCTCTGCTGGGCTTCCTGGGCACGAGGACCTACTGATGCTGCTCTCACTGCTGTCTTCCGCCGACAACCGGGACTTCGTGCCCGTGACGTCGCCTGGGCTTCGCGCGGACGTCGCCGCGCGCTGTGGTGACGACGCCACGACGTGGGCCGTGCGCACCGCCGCCGGTCTGGAGCCGTGCGGTGAGGGCGCGCTGCCCGAGCTGGTGGCGCTGTCCGTGGTGCTGCGGCTCGGTGCTGCCGGTGAGCTGCCTTCGTCGGTCATCGGCGAGACGGAGTCGTTGGTGCGCCAGCACGTCGAGCGCGGCCTCGACCTGGCGCGCGGTCTCGGCCTGATCCGGTTGGCGCAGGGTCGGATCACGCTGGCGTTGATGACCGCGTGCGCCCGGATCGAGGACCCGGACGTGCGGACGTCGGCGATGGCGGAGGTGTCGGCGCGGGTGTTCGACGCGGTCGACGAGCTGTCGTTGCTGGTGTCGGACCAGTACGCGGCGGAACGTGAGCGTTGGCTGGCCGGTCCGGTGGCCGAGCAGCGCGGTGTGGTCACGTCGATCGTGCGCGGCGAGCCCGTTGACGTGGAGCGGGCGACCCGCAAGCTCGGGTACGACCTGCGGCAGAACCACGTGGCCCTGGTGCTGTGGGCGTCGTCCGACGCCTGCGCGCCGGAGCTGTCGAAGACCGCCGCACGGGTGCTCACGCGGCTGGGCTGCCAGTCGGCGTTGCTGGTGCCGATGGGCGGGAACCGGTTGTGGGCGTGGGGAGTCCGGCCCAGCGGTGACGTGGCGGAGCTCGCGCCGCTGCTGGCCGCGAACCCCGCCGTGCACGTCGCGGTGGGCCTGCCCGGTCTCGGCCTGGCCGGGTTCCGTGCCTCGCACGAGCAGGCGGTCGCGGCGGCCGAGCTCGGGCTGCGGTCGTCGTCGCCGGGCCGGGTGCACTCGTATCGGACGTTGGAGCTGGGCGCGCTGCTGGCCCGCGACGAGCAGGCGGCGGCCGACTTCGTGCGCCGCGAGCTGGGCCCGCTGGCCGAGGACTCGGCGTCGGCGCAGGCGTTGCGAGCGACGTTGAAGTGCTACCTCGACCACGACCGCAGTGTCGCGACGGTGGCGGCGCTCATGCACGTCGCCAAGAACACCGTGCTGTACCGCATCAAGCGGGCCGAGCAGGTCCGCGGCCGGCCACTGGGCGACAACCGGCTGCAGCTGCACACCGCGCTGTACCTGGCCGAGACGTTCGGTGTGTCCACTGTGGACTATCCGGTCGCCCGGCCGATCGTACGCACAGCCTGATCTTTCTGACCTCACCACACATCGGGGAAGTCATGGACACCTTCGAGCACGATTCCGTTGCCGTCGTCGGTCTTGCGTGCCGGTTGCCCGGCGCGCCCGACGTGTCGTCGTTCTGGCGGCTGCTGTCGTCGGGGACCAGCGCCGTCACGTCGTCGTCGCGGTTCGGTGACCCGGCTTCCGGCGGCTTCCTGCCGGACGACGAGATGGGCACGTTCGACGCGGAGTTCTTCGGCATCTCGCCGCGTGAGGCGGCCGCGATGGACCCGCAGCAGCGGCTGCTGCTGGAGCTCGGCTGGGAGGCGCTCGAGGACGCGGGCGTGGTGCCGTCGTCGGTGCGGGGGCGTGACATCGGTGTGTTCGTGGGCGCGATCTCCGGTGACTACGCGGCCATCGCGGCGCGGTCCGGGGTGGTGACGCGGCATTCGTTGACCGGCCTGAACCGCGGTCTGCTGGCGAACCGGCTGTCCTACGTGTTCGGCGTGCACGGGCCTTCCGTCGCGGTCGACTCCGGGCAGTCGTCGTCGCTGGTGGCGGTGCATCTGGCGTGTGCGAGCCTGCGGTCGGGCGAGTCGTCGGTGGCGCTGGCCGGTGGGGTGAACCTGATCCTGTCGCCCACGTCGATGTCGGAGGCCGAGCATTTCGGCGGGCTCAGCCCGGACGGGCAGTGCTTCACGTTCGACACGCGCGCCAACGGTTATGTGCGTGGCGAGGGCGGCGCTGTCCTGGTCCTGAAGCCGCTCGCCGCGGCGTTGCGGGACGGTGACTCCGTCTACGCCGTGATCCGCGGCAGTGCGGTGAACAGCGGTGGTGCCGCGGAAACCCTGACCACGCCGTCGCTTTCGGCGCAGGAGTCGGTGGTCCTGGCCGCGCACCGCCGGGCGGGTGTTGCTCCCGAGGACGTCTCGTACGTCGAGCTGCATGGCACGGGCACGCCGGTCGGTGACCCCATCGAGGCGAACGCGCTGGGTGTGGCTCTGGGCCGGTTCAGGTCGTCGCCGCTGCGGGTCGGGTCGGTGAAGACGAACATCGGCCACCTCGAAGGGGCCGCGGGTATCGCCGGTCTGCTGAAGGTGGTGCTGTCGCTGCACCACGGCGTGGTGCCGCCGTCGTTGAACTACGTGTCGCCGAACCCGGCGATCGCGCTCGACGAGCTGAACCTGACCGTGCAGCAGGCGTGCGAGGAGGTGGGGCCGACCGTCGCCGGGGTGTCGTCGTTCGGCGTCGGCGGCACGAACTGCCACGTGGTCCTCGGCAGTGCGGCGCCGCGTGCGCGGGAGGCTCGCCGGCTCGTGCTGGAAGGGCCGCTGCCGTGGGTGCTGTCCGCGACGACCGAGCAGGGCCTGCGCGAGCAGGCTTCCCGTCTGCACGACCTGGCGACCTCGGTCGACGCGCCCGCGTTCGACGACATCGCCTACTCGCTGGCGACCACGCGCACCCATTTCGACCACCGGGCCGTCGTGTTGTCCGGTCACACCGAGGGCCTGCTGGCGTTGTGGGACGGTGACCTGTCCGCGGATCTGGTGCGCGGCAAGGCGTCTGCTTCAGGTCGCACGGTGATGATCTTCCCCGGTCAGGGCTGGCACTGGACCGGCATGGCGCGTGAGCTGATCGACACCTCGCCGATCTTCGCGGCGAAGATCCGCGAGTGCGCCGAGGTGGTCGATCCGTTGATCGGCGGGTCGCTGGAGGACGTGCTGCGCGAGGTGCCCGGCTGCCTGTCGATCGAGCGTGACGACGTGGTGCAGCCCGCGTTGTTCTCGGTGATGGTCGCGCTGGCGGAGTTGTGGAAGGCCGCGGGTGTGGTGCCGGACGCGGTGATCGGCAACTCGCAGGGCGAGATCGCCGCCGCTTGTGTCGCCGGCGCCCTGTCGTTGCGTGACGCCGCGACGCTGGTGGTGCGCCGGGGCCAGGTGGCCTCCACGATCCCCGCGGGCGGTGGCCTCATGGCCGTGCCGCTGCCGGTTTCCCAGGTGCGCAGCCACATCGCGCAGTGGCCGGACCGGCTGAGCATCGGCGCGGTGAACGGCCCGTCGGCCACGACCGTCTCCGGTGACGCCGACGCGTTGCGGGAGCTGCAGAACACCTACCTCGCCGACGGGGTGAAGGCGAAGGTCGTGCCCGCGAACTACGCGTCGCACTCGCAGCAGGTCGAGGTGATCCGCGAGGACCTGCTGCGCGAGATCGCGTTCTTGCAGCCGGTGTCGTCCCCCGTCGCCTTCTACTCCACTGTGGAGGGTGGGCTGCTTCCTGACTCCTCGCTGCTGGGCCCCGAGTACTGGTTCCGCAACCTGCGGCAGACCGTGGAGTTCGAGCAGGCCGTGCGGGTGGCCTTCGCCGACGGGCACACGACGTTCATCGAGTGCAACGGCCACCCGATCATGGGCGTCGGCCTCACCCAGATCCTGGAGGGCTCCGGCTCGGTCGTCTCCGGCACGTTGCGCCGCGACCGCGGTGATCTTCGCCAGTTCCTGACGTCGCTCGCGTCCGTGCATGTCGGCGGCGGCCACGTGGACTGGGCTTCCGCCGACTGGGAGGGCCTGCTGGCCGGCCGCCCGGTGCGGCGCGTCGGCCTGCCCACCTACGCGTTCCAGCGCACCCTGCACTGGCTCGACGTCGCCGCTTCCGAGGCCGGCCCGGCACTGCCCGCACCCCGCGCCGTTCCCGCGCTGGAGGTCGTCGACGGTCTGACTCCCGAACGCGCGCTGCTCCTCGTCCGCGGCGCCGTTGCCGCCGTGCTGGGTCACGCGTCGCCGGACTCGGTGCCCGCCGACGCGACGTTCAAGTCGCTTGGCCTGGACTCGATCAGCGCGGTGGAGTTCGGCAAGGCGCTCGCGTCGGCGACCGGCAGGCAGATGACCTCGACGCTCACCTACGACCATCCGACACCCGCCGCCGTCGCCGCCTTTCTGACCTCCGGCTCGTCCGTCGAGGAGTTCTTCGCCCCGGCCTCGTCGGACGACCCGATCGCGATCGTGTCCGCCTGCCGGCCGCTGGCCGGGCGGCGCCACCACCCCGGAACGCCTGTGGCAGTTCGCGTTCGACGGCGGGACGCCATGGGCCAGTTCCCGGTCACCCGCGGCTGGGACGTCGACGCTCTATTCCCCCGACCCGGCCGCAACGGCACCTCGTACACCCGAACCAGGGCGGTTTCCTCTACGACGCGGACCAGTTCGACGCGCGCGTTCTTCGGCATCAGCCCGCGCGAAGCACCACCGTCGACCCCCAGCAGCGACTGCTTGCTGGAAATCGCGTGGGAGGCCATCGAACGCGCCGGCATCGCCCCCGGCTCCCTGCATGGCACCGGCACCGGTGTCTTCGTCGGGATCATGCACGGCGAGTACGCCACCAGGCTCACCCCCTACACCCCACCCGACTTCGGAGGAGTACGAGGGCACGGGTACCAGTGGCTTACCGCTTCGCCTCGGGCCGCCTTGCCTACGTCCTCGGCCTGGACGGCCCCGCGATCTGCATCGACACGGCATGTTCCGCCTCACTGGTCTCGATCCATCTGGCGGCGCAGTCGTTGCGGCACGGCGAGTGCGACCTGGCGCTGGCGGGCGGCGTGACGGTGATGTCCACGCCGGGCATGTTCATCGAGTTCTGCAGGCAGAAGGGCCTGCCCGCGACGGCCGGTGCAAGCCGTTCTCCGCTGACGCCGACGGCACGGGCTGGAGTGAGGCCGCCGGTGTCGCTGCTGGAACGCCTCTCCGACGCCATGCGCAACGGCCACCCGGTACTGGCGCTGATGAGGGGTTCGCGCGATCAACCAGGACGGCGCCTCCAACGGCCTCACCGCCCCCAACGGCCCATCGCAGGAACGCGTGATCCGCCAAGCACTCGCCAACGCCCGGCTGAAGCCGTCAGATATCGACGCGGTCGAGGCACACGGCACCGGCACCGCGCTGGGTGACCCCATCGAGGCACAAGCCCTGCTCGCGACCTATGGGCGGAGCGTTCCGAGCCGCTGCTGACTCGGCTCGGTGAAGTCCAATCTCGGCCACACCCAAGCCGCCGCCGGCGTAGCAGGTGTGATCAAGATGGTGCAGGCGCTCCAGCACGGCGTCCTCCCCGAGCAGCCTGCACATCGACGAGCCGTCCCCCATGTCGACTGGTCCTCCGGCACGGTCGATGCTCACCTAGCCCACCCCGTGGCCGGACACCGCCGCCCGCACCGGGCCGGTGTCTCGTCGTTCGGCATCAGCGGCACCAACGCGCACGTGATCTTGGAGCAGGCGCCGGGGATCCCCCCAATTTCCAGCGTACCGAACAAAACCGCTGCTCAGAGCCCCGCCCCGAAATCTGTGGACAACTCGGCGCCTGTGGACAACTCGCCCGATGTCGATCTCCACAACCCGGAATCGTCAGCCCCCCGTGAGACGCTTGGAGTGGGGACCTCGGACTCCCCCCAGGGGGGCCAGTCGGGATCGATTCCGAGCGGCGGGGCAAGCGTCGTGGGGTCGGCTGCGGTGCCGTGGGTGCTGTCCGCGCGGTCCGACGGGGCGTTGCGTGATCAGGCGGCGCGGCTGCACGAGCACGTTCTGATCCACCCGGACGCGGGCATCGCCGACATCGCGAGCTCGCTGGTGCGCACCCGTTCGGCGTTCGATCACCGCGCGGTGATCGTCGGCGGCAGGGCCCGGCTCCTCGACGGTCTGCTCGCCGTCCGTGACGACGCCGAGACCACCGCCGTGACGAGCGGCACGCGCGAGCCGCTCGGCAAGACCGTGTTCGTGTTCCCCGGTCAGGGCGCGCAGTGGGCGGGCATGGCCCGCGAGCTGCTCGACACCGCCCCCGTGTTCGCCGAGACCATCGCGCGGTGCGCCCGTGCCCTCGCCCGTACATCGAGTGGGACCTCCACGACGTCCTCCGCGACGAGCCGGCAGCGCCTCACTCGACCGCGTCGACGTCGTCCAGCCGGTGCTGTGGGCGGTCAACGTCGCCCTCGCCGAGCTGTGGAAGTCGGCGGGCGTCGACCTGACGCGGTGATCGGCCACTCCCAGGGCGAGATCGCGGCAGCGGTCACAGCTGGCGCGCTGTTGGTCGAGGACGGTGCGAAAGCCGCGGCGTTACCAGCCGCGCATCGTGAGCATCGAGGCGACGGCGGCATGGCGTCGGTTCCCCTGCCGCGGAGACCATTCGCGAGCGCCTCAAGCAGTGGGGCACCGCGCTCGACATCGCCGCGATCAACGGCCCCAGCGCCACCATCGTCTCCGGCGACGCGGGACCGCTGCGCGAGATGGTCGAGGGCTACCGCAGGGAGAACGTCGGCGCCAAGGTCATCCCGGTCAGCTACGCCTCGCACTCCTCACATGTCGAAGGCCTGCACGGAGAACTCGCCGCAGCGCTCGGCGACATCGCGCCGCGCGGCACGGACCTCACGTTCTACTCGACAATCACCACGCGGCCGCTGGACACGACGTTGCTGACGGCCGACTACCGGTACGACAACCTGCGTGAGACGGTCCGGTTCGAGGGTGCCGTGAGGACCGCGCTCGAAGACGGCTGCACGACGTTCATCGAGATCAGCCGGCACCCGGTGATGACGATCGGGATCAACCAGATCACCGACGACTCGGTGGTCATCGGCACGCTGCGCCGCGACAATGGCGGGCTCGACCAGTTCTACGCCGCGCTCGGGTTCGTCCATACGCGCGGCGTCAACGTCGATTGGCCGAGCCTGATCAACGGCCGCACCGTCGAGCTGCCGACGTATCCGTTCCAGCGCAAGAGGTTCTGGCTGGACGCTCCCGCGAGGAGCAGCGACGTCGGTGCCGCGGGCCTCGAGTCGGCCGGTCACCCGCTGCTGGGGGCGACGGTCGAGCTGGCAGGCGACGGCGGGCTGGTGCTGACCGGGCGGCTGTCGCTGGGCACGCACCACTGGCTCACCGACCACGCGGTGTTCGGCCGGCCGCTGCTGCCCGGCACCGCCTTCGTGGAGCTGGTGCTGCACGCCGCGCAGCACATCGGCGCGCAGGCGATCGACGAGCTGACACTGGAGGCGCCGCTGCTGCTCACCGACGACTCCAGCGCGCAGGTGCAGGTCGCCGTCGGCGCGGAGGACGAGACCGAGCAGCGCCCGGTCAGCGTGTACTCGCGGATCACCGGCGGCGAGTGGATCCGCAACGCACACGGCACGTTGGCGTCCACTGTGGACGAGGTGGAGCTGCCGGGTGTATGGCCCTCACCGGACGCGACCGCGGTCGATGTGGACGACATGTACGACCGGCTGGCAGAGCAGGGCTATGACTACGGCCCCGCGTTCCGCGGTCTGCGCGGGGCGTGGCGGCAGGGTGACGTGATCTTCGCGGACGTCGCCCTCCCCGAAGAAGCGCCGTCAGCGGCGGACTTCGGGGCGCACCCGGCGTTGCTGGACGCGGTGCTGCACCCGATCGTCGGCATCCTCAACGACGGCCCGCAGGTGCGGTTGCCGTTCTCCTGGAACGGTGTGCGCCTCTACGCGCTGGGCGCGTCCGAGGTGCGGGTCCGTATCGCGCCGGAGGGCACCGAGTCGGTGACGATCACCGCGTCGACACCGGACGGGCTGCCGGTCGCGCACGTGGAGTCGTTGCGGCTGCTGCCGGTCACGGCCGATCAGCTGGGCGGTGCGCGCGCCGCGCTGCCGTTCCGGCTCACCTGGGCGGAGCTGCCGGTCACGCCGGCCGCGCCGCCGGCCACCGTCGCGTCCACGACGATCGAACAGGGTTTCGCCGCGATCACCGAGGTGCCCGAGTTCGTGGTGCTGAACGCGATCGTGCACGACACGCAGGACGTCGTGGCGGACGCACACCGGGTGACCGTACTGGTGACGCAGCTGTTGCAGGAGTGGCTTTCCGACGCGAGGTTCGCGAACTCCACGCTCGTGCTGGGCACGCACAACGCGGTCGCGACCGGTCTGTCCGAGGACGTCGCGGACCTCGCGGCGGCTCCGCTCTGGGGCTTGGCCCGCACGGCGCAGGCGGAGCACCGGACCGGATCGTGTTGCTGGACGCGGAATGCGACACCGACCAGGCGTTGATCGCGGGTGCGCTCGCGATCGGGGAACACCAGATCGCCGTCCGTGACGGCAAGGTGCTCGTGCCGCGGCTGACGCAGCTCACGCCGAGGACATGACCGAGGTCGTCACGGCACTCGACCCCGAGGGCACGGTTCTGATCACCGGCGGCACGGGCGGGCTGGGTGCGTTGGTGGCCAAGCACATGGTGACGCGGCACGGCGTCCGGCACCTGCTGCTGACCAGCCGCCGCGGTGCGGGCACACCGGGCACGGCGGAGCTGGCCGAGGAGCTGGCCGGGCTGGTGCGTCGGTGCGCATGGAGGCCTCCGACGCCGCCGACGCCGCCGACCTGGCCGCGCTGTTGGAAAGCATCTCGGTGGACACCCGCTCACCGCGGTGGTGCACACGGCGGGGTGTGCTCGCCGACGGCACGGTGTCGTCGTTGTCGCCGGAGCAGATCCACACGGCCATGCGCCCGAAGGTGGACGCGGCCTGGAACCTGCACCGGCAGACGTCGGGCTCGCGGCGTTCGTGATGTTCTCGTCGGCGGTCGGCGTGATCGGCAACCCCGGCCAGGCGAACTACGGCGCCGCCAACAATTCCTGGACGCGCTGGCAGCATCGCCGCCGGGCGCAGGGACCGCCCGCGGTCTGGCGGCGTGGGGTCGTGGGCGAGGTCAGCGGCATGACCCCGCACATGACCGCGACCGACGTCGAACGCATGGGGCAGCGCGGACTCTGCCGCGATGCCGACGGACCTGGCACTGTGTATTCGACGCGGCGCTGACCTGCGGTATGCCGACGATGGTCACCGCTCGCGTCGACACGCTCGGTGTGGACGTGTCCGGCATTCCGGTGCTGCAGGGCCTCGCGGGAAGAAGCCCAAGCGTGCCAGCGTGAAACGCTCTCCACCACCGAACTGTCTGTTCCGGACACCGGCGAGCACACGCGTTGTTGCTCGATGTCGTGCGCAAAACCGCGGCGGGTGCGCTCGGGCACGACACGGCGGAGGCGATCGCGCCGCACGGTGGCTTCCTCGAGCAGGGCTTCGACTCGTTGAGCGCGGTCGAGCTGCGGTCGCGGTTGAGCAAGCTCGTGACCTGAAGCTGCCGAGCACGCTGATGTTCGACTACCCGACGCCGGACGCCGTGGCGGGTCATCTGCGGCCGCCGCTGGTCGGGAGCAGGTGGAGCAGGCCTCCGACGTGCTGGGCGAGCTGGCCCGTTGCGTGCGGTGCTGTCGGCGGCGGCGGACGACCCGTCGTTCGACCGCGACCGCCAAGCCGTGGTGGCGGCACTGAACGAGTTGATGGGGCTGGCCGATGCCGAGTTCGCGATCGACACGCAGAGCTCCGACGACGACTTCTTCGCAATGATCGACAACGAGCTGGCCTGAGGGAGATTCCGGCATGTCGGAAGAGCAGAAGCTGAGGGACTACCTCGGCCGGGTCACCGCCCAGCTGAAGCAGGCCAAGCGCAGGCTGGCCGACGTCGAGGCGGCACAGACCCGAGCCCATCGCGATCGTCGGCATGGCCTGCCGCTACCCCGGCGGCGTGCGGTCGCCGGAGGACCTGTGGCGGCTCGTCGCCGCCGGCCGGGACGCGATCTGCGCAGTTCCCGCGCAACCGCGGCTGGGACCTCGACGCGTTGTACGACCCCGATCCGGACCGCGGCCGGCACCACCTACACCCGCGACGGCGGCTTCCTGCACGACGCCGACGAGTTCGACGCGGCGTTCTTCGGCATCACCCCGCGCGAGGCACTGGCCATCGACCCGCAGCAGCGCCTGCTGCTGGAGACCGTCGTGGGAGGCGCTGGAGACGCGCCGGCATCGACCCGGCCGTCGTTGCGCGGCAGCCGACACCGGCGTGTTCGTCGGGCGCGATGTACCAGGACTACGGCCCGCTGCTGCACCGAGGCGCCGGCAGCTCGACGGCTACCTGCTCACCGGCACCACGAACAGCGTCGCTTCCGGCCGGATCGCCTACACGCTCGGCCTGCGAAGGCCCCGCCGTCACCGTCGACACCGCGTGCTCGTCGTCGCTGGTCGCGCTGCACCTGGCCGTCCAGGCGCTGCGGCCGGGCGAGTGCTCGCTGGCGCTCGCCGGCGGCGTCACGGTGATGTCCGACCCCCGGCATCGTTCATCGAGTTCAGCCGCCAGCGCGGGCTGTCCCCCGACGGCCGCTGCAAGTCGTTCGCCGCCGCGGCCGACGGCACCGGCTGGGCCGAGGGCGTCGGCATGCTCGTCGCTCGACCGCCTGTCCGACGCCGTTCGCATCGGCCACCAGGTACTGGCCGTGGTCCGCGGCACCGCCGTCAACCAGGACGGCGCCAGCAACGGCCTCACCGCCCCCAACGGCCCCGCCCAGCAACGCGTCATCCGCGCCGCGCTCGCCGCCGCGCACCTGTCTCCGTCCGATGTGGACGCCGTCGAGGCACACGGCACAGGCACGGTGCTCGGCGACCCGATCGAGGCTCAGGCGCGTGCTCGCCACCTACGGCCAGGACCGCCCGGAGCCGCTGTGGCTGGGCTCGCTGAAGTCGAACATCGGCCACACGCAGGCCGCGGCCGGCGTCGGCCGGCATCATCAAGATGGTCATGGCGATGCGGCACGGCGTACTGCCACAGACCCTGCACGTCGACACCCCGACCCCGCACGTCGACTGGTCGGCCGGCCACGTCCAGCTCCTCACCTCGGCCCAGCCGTGGCCCGACCTCGACCGCCCACGCCGCGCCGCCGTCTCCTCCTTCGGCATCTCCGGCACCAACGCCCACGCCATCCTCGAAGCCCCGCCCACCCCCGTTTCCGCCGGCCAGGAATTGTCAGACCTCCCTGAGACAATGGGAGTGGGGCCTTCGACCTCCCCCGGAGGGGGCCAATCGGGATCGGTTCAGCCCGGATCGAACTCACCCGGCGCGGTGCCGTTCCTGGTGTCGGCGAAGTCGCCGGAGGCGTTGCGCTCGCAGGTCGGCAAGCTGACCCGCCACCTGGCCGAGCATCCTGAGCTCCTCCCCGCCGATGTCGCCTTCTCCCTCGCCCAACGCGCGCAGTTCCCGCACCGCGCAGCTCTGCTCGGCGACACGACACTGGCCGAAGGCGAGGTCAGGCCGGGCGGGCTGGCGTTCCTCTTCACCGGCCAGGGCTCGCAGCGCGCAGGCATGGGCCGCGAGCTCTACGACGCCTACCCGGTGTTCCGGGAAGCCCTCGACGCCGCGCTCGACGCGCTCGGCATCCAGACCGACTACTTCGACGGCGACCTCGACCGCACCCGCCTCACCCAGCCCGCGCTGTTCGCCCTCGAAACCGCCCTCTTCCGCCTCTTCGAATCGTGGGGCATCAAACCCGACTACCTCGTCGGGCACTCCATCGGCGAGATCGCCGCGGCACACACGTCGGGCATCCTCGACCTCGAAGACGCCGCCAAGCTCGTCAAAGCCCGCGCCGCCCTCATGGACGCCCTCCGCGAGGGCGGCACGATGATCGCGATCGAGGCGACCGAGGAAGAGGTCACCCGAGCCCTCGAAGGCGCTGTGAGCATCGCCGCGGTCAACGGCCCGCGCGCGGTCGTCATCTCCGGCGACGACGACGCTGCCGATGCGGTAGCCGCGCGGTTCCGGGACCGCCGCACCAAGAGGCTGAGCGTCAGCCACGCGTTCCACTCCCACCGCATGGACCCGATGCTGGAGGAGTTCCGCGCGGTCGCCCGCGGCCTCACCTGGAACAAGCCGCGCATCCCGATCATCTCCACGGTCGCGGTCGGCAGCGACATGACCAACCCCGACTACTGGGTCACGCAGGTCCGCGAGGCCGTCCGCTTCCACCACGCGATCATCGAGACCTCGGCGACCACGTTCATCGAGCTCGGCCCCGACGGCGTGCTGACCGCGCAGGCCCAGCAGTCCACGGACGGAGTGTTCGCGGCAGCGATCCGCAAGGGCCATGACGAGATCACGAGCGTGCTGACCGCGGTCGGCGTCGCGTACACCCACGGCCGACTGCCGGCGCTCTTCGGTGAGGCGCAGCGGGTCAGCCTGCCGCCGTATGCGTTCCAGCGTCAGCGATACTGGCTCACCCCTGGCACCTCGGGCGCCGACTTCAGCGACCTCGGCCAGGACGACGCGGGCCATCCGTTGCTGCGCAGCGTCGTGCGTCCGGCAGGCAGCGACACCGTCGTGTTCACCGGCAAGCTCGCCCCGTCGACGTGGCTGGACGACCACGCCGTGCTCGGCACCGTGATCGTCCCCGGCGCCGCGCTCGTCGACCTGGCGCTGCACGCCACCGCGCACACCGGCTTCACCACCCTCGACGAACTGCTCATCGAAGCTCCGCTCACCCTGACCGAACCCGTGCGGCTGCAGGTCGCCGTGACCGGGGACGCCGTAACGATCCACTCCCGCACGGACGGCGACTGGACACTGCACGCGACCGGCACGCTCTCGAACGACGAAGTCCCGCCGACCAGCCTGACCTGGCCCCCGAACGCCCGCGAGATCGACGTCGACGAGATGTACGCGGCGCTGGGCGCGTCCGGGCTGCAGTACGGGCCGGCGTTCCGTAACGTCACCGCCGCCTGGCGGTCGGACAGCGCCGTCTACGCCGAGGTTTCGGTGCAGGACCACGACTTCGGCGTCCACCCGGCACTGCTCGACGCCGCGCTGCACCCGTTCGCCGCCGTGCAGGATGATCTCGCACTGCCGTTCGCCTGGCAGGGCGTGCGGCTACATGCGTTGGGCGCCACGGCGTTGCGTGTCCGGATCGACCTGGACACGAATGCCGTGCACGCGACGTCGCTCGACGGCACGCCCGTGCTCACGGTGTCGTCGTTGCGCACGCGGCCCGTGTCAACAGACCAACTCGCCATGCGCACAGATGGCCTGTGGGAAACACTGTGGGTTCCTGTCAGTCCGGCCCCGGTGCCGCACAGGGTGATCAACGTGCTGGCCGGCGACGTTCACGACGTCACGGCGCAGGTGCTGCAGGCGTTGCAGGAGAAGCTCATCGACGACGAGGTCATCACGGTCGTCCGACACGGCGACGACCTCGGCACCTCCGCCGTCGAAGGCCTGGTGCGGTCGGCGCAGGCCGAGCACCCCGGACGGATCGTGCTGGTGGACACCGACGGCAGCGTCGACGTGTCCACTGTGGTCGGTGACGAGCCGCATGTCCGCGTGCGCGACGGAGCTGTTCACGCACCACGACTCGCCCGCGTCACGCCGAGCGGTGCGGCGCCGGAGTGGAGCGGCACCGTGTTGATCACGGGCGGCACGCTCGGCACGTTGCTGGCGCGGCATCTCGTGGAGAACCGCGGCGTGCGCGACGTCGTGCTGACGAGCCGCAGCGGCACCGACCCCGGCATCGAGCACGTGCGCGCGGTCGCCTGCGACGTAACGGATCGCGCGGCGCTGGAGACATTGCTCGCGGACCTTCCCGATCTGACAGCCGTCGTGCACACTGCGGGCGTCGTCGACGATGGTCTGCTCGAGTCGCTGACGCCCGAGCGGCTGCAGAACGTGCTGCGCCCCAAGACTGCCGCGTGGCACCTGCACGAGCTGACGCGTGACCGTGAGCTGAAGGCGTTCGTGCTGTACTCGTCGGCCGCCGGCACGTTCGGCACGGCCGGCCAGGCCAATTACGCTGCCGCGAACTCCTACCTCGACGCGCTGGCCCGCCATCGCGCCGAGGAGGGCCTGCCCGCGGTGTCACTGGCATGGGGCATGTGGGACGACGGCATGGCGTCCTCTCTCACCGACGCCGACCGCGAACGTCTTGCACGCGGAGGCTTCCTGCCCATCACCGCGGACCACGGTCTGGCGATGCTGGACGCGGCGCTCGGCATGGACGTGCCCGCGCTGGTGGCAGCGCCGCTGAACCTCGCCGCGTTCCGCGACTCCGTTCCCGCGCTGCTGCGCGGTGTGGTGCGTTCGTCCAGCCGCCCTGTCAGGATCAGCGACTTCGGCGCCAGGCTCGCGTCGCTCGACGAGGAGGCTCGGCACACGCTCGTGCTTTCCGTGGTGCGCGAGAACGTCGCCGCGGTACTCGGCCATTCCGACCCGAGCGCGCTGAAGGTCGAGACGGCGTTCGGCGACCTCGGGTTCGACTCGCTGATGTCCATCGAGCTGCGCAACAAGCTCAACGCCGCCACCGGCACGAAGCTGCCCGGCACGGTGATCTTCGACCATCCGACCCCGGCCGCACTGGCCGATTTCGTCCTGGTGACCGCTCTCGGCACCCGCACTGTCACCGTCGTGGCGGCAACGACGGCGGTGACCGACGAGCCGATCGCCGTGGTGGGCATGGCATGCCGCTTCCCCGGCGGAGTGGCGTCGCCGGAGGACCTGTGGCGCCTCGTGGCGGACGGCGTGGACGCGATCGGCGAGTTCCCGGCGAACCGCGACTGGCCGGACGTCTACCACCCGGACGCCGACGTCACGGGACCTCCTACGTGCGGCACGGTGGTTTCCTGCACGAGGCGGACCAGTTCGACCCGGAGTTCTTCGGCATCTCGCCGCGCGAGGCCGTCGCGATGGACCCGCAGCACCGTCTGCTGCTGGAGACCGCGTGGCACGCGCTCGAAGACGCCGGTATCGCGCCGATGTCGTTGCGGGGCACGCAAACCGGTGTCTACACGGGCCTCATGCACTACGACTACGCGCCACGCGCGGGCCAGTTCGCCGCTTCTGGAAGGTTTCGTCGGCACCTCGACGGCCGCGTCGGTCGCTTCCGGCCGCATCTCCTACACGCTCGGCCTGGAAGGGCCGGCGGTCACGGTCGACACGGCCTGCTCGTCATCGCTGGTGACCGCCATCTGGCCGCGCAGGCGCTGCGTTCCGGCGAGGTTTCGTTGGCGCTGGCGGGCGGCGCGACGGTGATGGCGAACCCGGACGTGTTCGTGGAGTTCAGCCGCCAGCGCGGCCTCGCCTCGGATGGCCGCTCGAAGCCGTTCAGCGCCGACGCCGACGGCACTTCGTGGAGTGAGGGCGCGGGCGTGCTGGTGCTGGAGCGCCTGTCCGACGCGCTGCGCAACGGCCACCCGGTGCACGCGGTCATCCGCGGCTCGGCGGTGAACCAGGACGGCGCCTCAAACGGCCTGACCGCCCCCAACGGCCCCTCGCAGGAGCGGGTCATCATGCAGGCACTGGCCAACGCCCACCTGTCGCCGTCCGATGTGGACGTCGTCGAGGCCCACGGCACCGGCACCACCCTGGGCGACCCGATCGAGGCCCAGGCACTGCTCGCCACCTACGGCCACGACCGCGCCGCGCCACTATGGCTGGGCTCGCTGAAGTCGAACCTCGGCCACACCCAGGCCGCGGCAGGTGTCGGCGGCCTGATCAAAATGATCATGGCCATGCGGCACGGCGTAATACCCCGAACCCTGCACGCCACCGAGCCTTCACCCCACGTCGACTGGACTCGGGCAACGTCCGGCTCCTCACCTCCGCCCAGCCGTGGCCCACGCCGGCCGCCCTCGCCGCGCAGCCGTCTCATCCTTCGGCATCTCGGCACCAACGCCCACATGATCATCGAATCGTGGACAACTCGGCGCCTGTGGACAACTCGGCCGATGTCGATCTCCACGGCCCGAAATTGTCAGTGCCTCATGGGACTATTGGAGTGGGGACCTCGTTCTCCCCCGGAGGGGCCAATCGGGATCGATTCCGTCGGCCGGTGACGCGGCCGAGGTGCCGTTCCTGGTGTCGGCGAAGACGCCGGAGGCGCTCAAGGCGCAAGTGGGTGTGCTCAAGCGGCACCTCGCCGAGCATCCCGGGCTGGATCCCGCCGACGTCGCCCACACGCTCGCGCGCCGCTCCCAGTTCCCGCACCGTGCGGTGCTGCGCGGTACGCAGGAACTGGTCAGCGGCGAGACGGGCGCGGGCAAGCTGGCGTTCCTGTTCACCGGCCAGGGCTCGCAGCGTGCCGGTATGGGCCGTCAGCTCTACGAGACCTACCCGGTGTTCCGGGAGGCCCTTGACCAGGCGCTCGACGCGCTCGGCATCCACGCCGACTTCTTCGACGGCGACCTCGACCGGACCAGGCTGACCCAGCCGGCCCTGTTCGCGCTGGAGACCGCGCTCTTCCGCCTCTACGAGCACTGGGGCATCACGCCGGACCACCTCGTCGGCCACTCCATCGGTGAGATCGCGGCGGCTCACGCCTCCGGCATCCTCAGCCTCGAGGACGCGGCGAAGCTCGTCACCGCCCGCGCGAACCTCATGGACGCCCTCCCTCGCGGTGGTGCCATGATCGCCATTCAGGCCACCGAGGACGAGGTCGCGGCGAGGCTCGTCGACGGTGTCGGCATCGCCGCCGTCAACGGCCCCACGTCCGTCGTCATCTCGGGCGATGAGGCCGCGGCCGAAGCGGTCGCGCGGGCGTTCGCCGATCGCAAGACCAAGCGCCTCACCGTCAGCCACGCGTTCCACTCGCACCGCATGGACGCGATGCTCGACGACTTCGCGGCGGTCGCGGAGACGCTCACCTACCACGAGCCGCGGATCCCGATCGTGTCCACGGTCGCGGACGAGTCCTCGATGTCGTCGCCGGAGTACTGGGTCGTGCAGGTCCGCCTTGCCGTCCGCTTCCACGACGCGATCACCCGCCTCGCCGAGAACGGCGTCACCACGTTCGTCGAGCTCGGCCCGGACGGCGTCCTCACCGCGCAGGCACAGGACTCCGCCGAAGGCATGTTCGCCACGGCACTGCGGCGCGACCACGACGAGGTCACCACAGCGCTCACCGCGCTCGGCGCCGCCTACATCCACGGCCAGACTCCCGTCATCCCGAGCGGCGAGCTGATCAGACTGCCCGGCTACGCGTTCCAGCGACAGAGCTACTGGATCACCCGCACCAGCGGCAACGCGGACGGGCTCGGGTTCGGGGCGAGCACGCATCCGTTGCTGGGCGGGCGATTGCAGCTCGCGGACGGCGAGAGCACGGTGCTCACCGGGCGGTTGTCGCCGTCGTCGTGGCTCGCGGACCACACGGTTCTCGGCACGGTCATCGCGCCCGGTACCGCGCTCGTCGACCTCGCGATCCACGCCGGCGACCAGGCCGGGTTCGACACGCTCGACGAGCTCGTCATGGAGGCGCCGCTCACCCTCACCGAGGCCGTTCAGGTACAGGTCAGGGTCATCGGCGACACCGTCACGATCCACTCCCGCGCGGACGGCGACTGGACGCTGCACGCCACCGGCACGCTCAGCTCGAACCCGGTCACGCCCGAGGAGGTCCACCCGAGCGGCGAAGAGCTGGACATCGCGGAGATCTACACGGCGCTCGGGACCTGGGCCTCGACTACGGACCCGCGTTCCAGCGCCTTACCAGGGCGTGGCGGGACGGCGACACCTTCTACGCCGAGGTTTCGGTGCCGGACAGCGACTTCGGTATCCACCCCGCGTTGCTCGACGCCGCGCTGCATCCGTTCGCGAGCAGCGTGGACGGGATCGCCGTGCCGTTCAGCTGGCGCGGTGTGGCGCTGCACGCGACCGGCGCGACGACGTTACTCGTGCGGATCACGCCGCAGGACAACGGAACCGCGCTGCACGCGGTCGATCCGTCCGGACGGCCGGTGATCACGGTGGAGCGGCTCGTCGCCCGTCCGATCAGCCGCGACCAGCTGGCGGCGCGGACCGACGGCCTGTTCGAGATCACGTGGGCACGGTCACACCGGGTGCGCTCACACCGTGCGACGATGTTCTCGACGTGCCGGCCGGTGACGTTCACGAGGTCACCGAACAGGTGCTGCTGGCGTTGCAGGAAAAGCTTTCCAGCAGCGACGGCACGCTGGTCGTGCTGACCCGCAACGCCGTCAACACGCCCGAACCCGACCTCGCGGCCGCGGCGGTGTGGGGTCTGGTGCAGTCGGCGCAGTCGGAGAATCCGGACCGGATCGTCCTGGTCGACTCCGACGGCTCGGCCGAGCTGTCCACTGTGGTCGGTGACGAGGCGCAGATCTCGGTTCGTGGCGGCCGGGTGTTCGCACCGCGTCTGGCTAAGGCGTCCGGTGCCGAAAGCATCGTGTGGGAACCGGATGACACCGTCCTGATCACCGGCGGCACCGGCACGCTCGGCCAGACTCCTGGCCCGGCACCTGCTGGAACGACACGGTGTGCGCAACCTCGTGCTGGTCAGTCGCCGCAGCCAGGCGCCCGACGCTCTACAGGACCTCGACGTCGACATCAGGACCGTCGCGTGCGACACGAGCGACCGGGAGGCGTTGCGGGAGCTCCTGGAAAGCATCCCGAACCTTTCCGCGGTCGTGCACACTGCGGGCGTCGTCGACGACGGCCTGGTCACGTCGCTGACGCCGGACCAGCTGCACACTGTGTTGCGTCCCAAGGCAGACGCCGCTTGGCACCTGCACGAGCTGACGCGTGACCTTGAAAGAAGCGTTCGTGCTGTACTCGTCGCTCGCCGGCACGCTCGGCAACGCCGGCCAGGCCAACTACGCCGCCGCCAACACGTACCTGGACGCGCTCGCCCAGCACCGCACGGGCCAGGGCTGCCCTCGACCTCGCTGTCGTGGGGCCTGTGGGAGGACACCTGGCCCGACCGGGCACCTTCCGGCGCCGACCACGCCCGGCTGGCCCGCGACGGCCTGTCCCCGTTCAGCGCCGAGCACGGGCATGGCGGTGTTCGACCCCGCACTCGGCCCCTCAGGTGTCGTGGTGGCCACCGCCGCTGGACCCGGCCGTCGTCGGATCGCCGCGCCGTCACGCCGTTGCCGCGGGGCCCGCTGCGTCGCCGTCGCGACTCCGTCTCGTTACGGCGACGGGCGAGGCTTCGCTGGCTCGAGCTCGTCCGGTAACGTCGCGGCGACGCTCGGGCACAGCTCGGCCGGCTCCATGGAGGAGCGACCGCGCCGTTCCGCGACCTGGGCTTCGACTCGCTCACCGGGGTCGAGCTGCGCAACCGGCTCGGCGCGGCGACCGGGCTGCGGCTCCCGCGACCGCTCGTCGTTCGACCGCCCCACCCCGGCGCGCGCTCGCGCGCGCTCCTGTCACGGCAGGCGTCCGGACCGCGCAGACGCGGCGGAGGTCACGGCGCGGACGCCGGCGGACGAGCCGATCGTGATCATCGGCATGGCCTGCCGCTACCCGGGCGGAGTCGGCCACGCCCGGAGAGCTGTGGCAGCTGCTGGTCGAGGGCGGCGACGGCGTCACCGGGTTCCCGGCCGACCGCGGCTGGGACCTGGACGCGCTCTACGACCCGGATCCGCGACGCCGCCGGCACGACCTACGTCGACGCGGGGCGGCTTCCTGCACGACGCGGCGGGTTCGACCCGGCGTTCTTCGGGATCTCGCCCCGCGAGGCGATCGTGATGGACCCGCAGCAGCGTCTGCTGCTGGAGACGTCTGGGAGGCCCTGGAGACGCGCCGGGCGTCGACCCGGACGTGCGGGGCACCGAGACCGGCGTGTTCGCCGGGCGATGTACCGGACTACGCCGCCGGCTCACCACCGCGCCCGAGGACAGAGGACATCGTCGGCACGGGCAACACGGCCAGCGTCACGTCGGGCCGCGTGGCCTACGTCCTAGGGCCTCGAAGGGCCCGGCGGTGACCGTCGACACCGCGTGCTCCTCCTCTCTGGTCGCGCCGCACCTGGCCGTCCAGTCGCTCCGCGCGGGCGAGTGCTCGCTGGCGCTGGCCGGCGGCGTGACCGTGATGGCCACGCCGGACGCGTTCGTCGAGTTCAGCCGGCAGCGCGGCCTGGCTCGCGGACGGGAGGTGCAAGTCGTTCCGGCGCCGGCCGACGGCACCGGCTGGGGCGAGGGCATCGGCGTTGCTCCTGGTCGAGCGGCTTTCGGACGCCCGGCGCAACGGTCACCCGGTGCTCGCGGTGGTGCGGGGTTCGGCGGTGAACCAGGACGGTGCTGAACGGCCTCACCGCACCCAACGGCCCCGCCCAGGAGCGGGTCATCCGGCAGGCGCTGGCCAACGCGGGACTGTCGACCGCGGACGTAGACGTGGTGGAGGGCCACGGTACGGGCACCACGCTGGGTGACCCGATCGAGGCGCAGGCACTGCTGGCGACCTACGGCCAGAACCGGGTCGCGGCCGATCTGGCTGGGTTCGCTGAAGTCGAACATCGGCCACACGCAGGCCGCCGCCGGGGTCGGCGGCGTGATCAAGATGATCCAGGCGATGCGGCACGGGGTGCTGCCCAGACGCTGCAGTCGACGCCGTCCCCACACGTCGACTGGGAGGCGGGCGAGGTCGCCCTGCTGACCGAGGCCAGCCGTGGCCGTCGACTGGTCGTCCCCGCCGGGCTGCGGTGTCGTCCTTCGGCATCAGCGGCACCAACGCGCACATGATCATCGAATCTGTGGACAACTCGGCGCCTGTGGACAACTCGGCCGATGTCGATCTCCACGGCCCGAAATTGTCAGTGCCTCATGGGACTATTGGAGTGGGGACCTCGTTCTCCCGCGGAGAGGGCCAATCGGGATCGATTCCGTCGGCCGGTGACGCGGCCGAGGTGCCGTTCCTGGTGTCGGCGAAGACGCCGGAGGCGTTGAAGGCACAGGTCGGCGCCTTCCGGCGGCATCTGGCGAAGAACCCGGACCTGAGCCCACGCGACGTCGCGCACACCCTGGCCGGCCGCACGAGGTTCGACCACAGGGCTGTGCTGCGCGGCGGCGAGGAGCTGATCAGCGGGGCGGTCGGCGCGGGCGAACTGGCGTTCCTGTTCACGGGGCAGGGTTCGCAGCGCGCGGGCATGGGCCACGAGTTGTATCGGACCTACCAGGTCTTCCGGGAGGCTCTCGACCAGGCCATCGACGCGGTGGACGACCACCTCGGCGATCCGAGCCTGCGGCAGGTGTTCTTCGAGGAGACGAGCCTTCTCGACCAGACCCTGTACACGCAGACAGCGTTGTTCGCGCTGGAAACCGCGCTGTATCGGCTGTTCGAGAGCTGGGACATCAAGCCTGACCGCCTCGCCGGCCATTCCGTCGGTGAGCTCGCCGCGGCCCACGTCGCGGGCATCCTCAGCCTCGATGACGCCGCAAAGCTCGTCGCGGCCCGCGCACGACTGATGAACGCGTTGCCCACCGGCGGCGCCATGATCGCCATCCAGGCGGCCGAAGAGGAAGTCTCACCGTTCCTCACCGACAGGGTGAGCATCGCCGCGATCAACGGTCCCAGCTCGCTCGTGATCTCCGGCGACGACGACGCGGCGGCGGAGGTCGCGAAGGCGTTCGCGGACCGCAAGACCAAGCAGCTTCAGGTCAGCCACGCGTTCCACTCGCATCACATGGACCCGATGCTCGACGAGTTCAGGGCGGTCGCCGTCACGCTGACTTACCGCGAACCCCAGATCCCGATCACCTCGACAGTGGCGACCGGCAGGCCGATGACCGCCCCCGAGTACTGGGTCACGCAGGTTCGCGAGGCCGTCCGGTTCCATCAGGCGATCACCGCGATGGACAGCGTCACGACGTTCATCGAGCTCGGCCCGGACGGTGTTCTCACCGCCCAGGCCCAGCAGTCGGCCGAAGGCACCTTCGCGACGGTTTTGAGGCGGGACAAGGACGAGGTCACGACCGTGCTCACCGCGCTCGGGGCGGCGTTCGTCCACGGCCGGACGCCGCGGATCCCCGCGGGCAACCTGGTCGACCTGCCGACCTACGCGTTCGAGCACGAGCGTTACTGGCTGATCCCGACCGGCGGTGGCAACGCCACCGAGCTCGGGCTCAGTGACAGCGCGCATCCGTTGCTGGGCGGTCATCTGCGGCTCGCGGACGGCGAAAGCACCGTGCTCACCGGCAGGTTGTCGCCGTCGTCGTGGCTCGCGGACCACGCGGTCGCGGGCACGGTCATCGTGCCGGGAACGGCGCTGGTCGACATGGCGTTGCACGCGGGCGACATGGCCGGCTTCAGCACGCTGGACGAGCTGGTCATCGAAGCGCCGCTGACGTTGAACGAAGCCGTTCAGGTACAGGTCAAGGTCACCGGTAACGCGGTCACGATCCACTCGCGCACCGACGGCGACTGGACGTTGCACGCTTCCGGCACGCTGAGCAGCACCGAGATCGCTCCGAACACCTTCGAACCCGCAGGTGAGGAGCTCGACGTCGACGACATCTACGCGGCGCTCGGTGAGCGTGGGCTCGAGTACGGGCCGGTGTTCCAGGCGCTCACCAGGGCGTGGCGCGACGGCGACACCTTCTACGCCGAGGTGGAGGTGCCGGAGCACGGGTTCGGTGTGCATCCGGCGTTGCTCGACGCCGCGCTGCACCCGTCGGCGAGTGCCACAGAAGGCTTGGCGCTGCCGTTCTCCTGGAACGGCGTGCGGATCCACTCCCGGCAGGCGAGCGTCGCACGAGTGCGGCTGACTCCCCACGGGGACAACGGACTCAGCCTGCAGGCGCTCGATGAGCACGGCGCGCCCGTGCTCACGGTCGAGCAGCTGATCACTCGTCCGGTCGGCGTCGACCAGCTCGCGTCGCGCACGAACGGCCTGTTCGAGATCGGCTGGGTGCCGGTCACGCCGAAGAAACTGCGGGAGCACACGGTCGTCGAAGTGCCCGCCGGGGAGGTTCACGAGGTCACCGAACAGGTCATGACTTCGTTGCAGGACAAGCTCAGTACCGCCGAGACCATCGCGGTGATCACGAGGAACGCGGTCCACACGGCCGCTCCGGACGCCGCCGCCGCCGCGGTGTGGGGCATGGTGCGATCTGCCCAGTCGGAGAATCCCGGCCGGATCGTCGTCGTCGACACCGACGACAGTGTTGATCTGTCCACTGTGGTCGGTGACGAGCCACAGATCGCCGTACGTGAAGGCAAGGTGTTCGCACCACGACTCGCCAAGGCGGGAACGTCGGAGCCGGTCGAGTGGAGCGCGGACGACACGGTCATGATCACCGGCGGCACCGGCACGCTCGGCCAGATCCTGGCCCGGCACCTCGTGGCACGGCACGGCGTCGGCGAGGTCGTCCTCGTCAGCCGCCGCGGCCAGGCTCCGGAGGCGCTCGCGGACCTGGCGAACGTCCGGACGGTCGCCTGCGACACGAGCGACAAGAAGGCGTTGAGGAAGCTCCTCAAGGGCATCCCCGGTCTCACCGCGGTCGTGCACACGGCCGGCGTTGTGGACGACGGGCTGCTGACGTCGCTGACTCCGCAGCAGCTGCACAACGTGTTGCGTCCCAAGGCAGACGCGGCTCAGCATCTGCATGAGCTCACGAAGGACCTGAAGGCGTTCGTGCTGTACTCGTCGCTCGCCGGCACGCTCGGCAACCCCGGCCAGGCCAACTACGCGGCGGCCAACGCCTACCTCGACGGCCTCGCGGAACTGCGGAAGGCGCAGGGACTTCCGGCGACGTCGCTGGCGTGGGGACTGTGGGAGGACGCGAGCGGCACGACCGGGCATCTGTCCGGCGCCGACCGTGCCCGCATCGCCCGCGAAGGCCTGTCCGCGATCACGGCGGAGCAGGGCATGGCGATGTTCGACGCCGCGCTGGGCCTTCCGAACGCGGTCGTCGTCGCGACGCCGATCAACCTCACCGCCGTCGGTCAGGCACCGGTCGTGCCGCCGCTGCTGCGGGGTTTGGTGCGGCGTAAGGCTTCCACGACGGTGAAACGGGAGGACAGCGCGGCGTTCGCCGCGAAGCTCGCCGGGCTGGGCGAGGCAGAGCAGCTGGCGTTGCTGCTCGACCTGGTGCGCACGCGGATCGCGGTCGTGCTGGGGCACAACGACTCCTGCGCGATCGCACCGGACGTCGCGTTCGAGCAGCTCGGGTTCGACTCACTGACCGCGGTGGAGCTGCGTAACCAGCTCACCGGCGCGACCGGCGCGCAGCTGTCGCCGACGCTGGTGTTCGACCACCCGACACCGGCGGCGCTGGCCAGGCACCTGCGGGAGATGCTCGCGCCCAGTGGCCGCAAGACCGCGCGGGTCAAGATCGACGAGATGGCGGCGCTGCTGTCGACGCTGGTCGTGGATGCCGACGACCACTCGGTGATCGCCGAGCAACTCGAAGACCTCCTCACCCGATGGCGCCGGGCTGCGGGCGAGCCCGACTCCGCCGACGACACCGACCTCGACGCCGCGAGCGACGACGAGCTGTTCTCCCTCGTCGACACGAACAGGAAGGCCTGACCGGCAATGTCGAACGAAGCGAAGCTCCGCGAGTACCTGAAGAAGGCGATCGCCGACACCCGTCAGGCCCAGCGCGAACTGCAGGAGGTCCAGGACGCGGCGAGCGAGCCGATCGCCGTCATCGGCATGGCGTGCCGCTACCCCGGCGGCGTGCGGACGCCGGACGAGTTGTGGCGGCTGGTCGCCGACGGTGTCGACGGCACAACGGACTTCCCGGCCAACCGTGGCTGGGACAACGACGCCATCTACAACCCCGACCCGGACGTGCACGGCACGACCTACGTGCGGGCGGGCGGCTTCCTGCACTCCGCCGACCAGTTCGACCCGGACTTCTTCGGCATCTCCCCGCGCGAGGCCGTCGCGATGGACCCGCAGCACCGCCTGCTGCTGGAGACCGCGTGGGAGACGCTGGAGGACGCCGGCGTCGCGCCGCAGTCGTTGCACGGCAGCAAGACCGGCGTCTACACGGGCGTGATGTACCACGACTACTCGTCACGGGTGGACGAGGTGCCCGCGGTCCTGGAGGGCCTGATCGGTCCGGGCAACGCGGGCTCGATCGCGTCCGGCCGCATCTCCTACACGCTCGGACTCGAGGGGCCCGCGGTCACTATCGACACGGCGTGTTCGTCGTCTTTGGTGACCACTCACTTGGCCGTGCAGGCGCTCCGCACGGGTGAGATCTCGCTGGCACTGACTGGCGGTGTCGCGGTGATGTCGACGCCCGAGGCGTTCGTCGAGTTCAGCCGTCAGCGCAACCTCGCGCCCGACGGCCGCACCAAGGCTTTCTCCGGCGACGCGGACGGCACCGTGTGGGGTGAGGGCGTGGGCCTGCTGCTGCTGGAGCGGCTATCTGACGCCGTGCGCAACGGTCGCACGATCCATGCGGTGATCCGTGGGTCCGCGATCAACCAGGACGGCGCGTCGAACGGCCTCACCGCACCGAACGGCCCTTCGCAGGAGCGCGTGATCCAGGCGGCGCTGTCGAACGCGCGGCTGTCGGTGTCCGAGGTGGACATCGTGGAAGCGCACGGCACGGGCACCTCTCTCGGTGACCCGATCGAGGCACAGGCGCTGCTGGCGACCTACGGCCAAGGGCGTCCGGCCGACCGTCCGCTACGGCTGGGCTCGTTGAAGTCGAACGTCGGCCATACACAGGCGGCCGCGGGTGTCGGCGGCATCATCAAGATGATCCTCGCGATGCGGCACGGCCTGATGCCGAAGACGCTGCACGTCGCCGAGCCGACGCCCCACGTCGACTGGTCCGCGGGCGCGGTCACACTGCTGACCGAGGCCGAACCCTGGCCTTCCTCGGAACGCCCGCGCCGCGCCGCTGTCTCGTCGTTCGGCATCTCCGGCACCAACGCGCACTTGATCTTGGAACAAGCGCCCGAGCCGGAATTGTCAGACCCCGCTGAGACAATTGGAGTGGGGACCTCAGTCTCCCCCGGAGGGGGCCAATCGGGATCGATTCCGATCGGGGCGGACTCGCGTGGCCCGGTGCCGTTCCTGGTGTCGGCGAAGTCGCAGGTGGCGTTGCGGGGGCAGGTCGAGAGGCTCACCGCGTTCCTCGGCGAGCACCCCGAGGTGAACGCCGCGGATGTCGCGTCGACGCTGGCGAGGCGCACGCAGTTCCCCTATCGCGCGCTGCTTCACGGTGAGCGGGAGCTGTTCAGTGGCAAGACCAGCACCGGCGGGCTGGCGTTCCTGTTCACCGGTCAAGGGGCGCAGCGGGCCGGGATGGGCAAGGAGCTGTACGAGGCGTTCCCGGTCTTCCAGAAAGCGCTCGACGAGGCCCTCGACGCACTGGGCATCGCGGAGGACTTCTTCGAGGGCGACCTCGACCAGACGCGGCTGACCCAGCCGGCGCTGTTCGCCCTCGAAACCGCGCTCTTCCGGCTCTACGAGAGCTGGGGAATCACCCCGGACCACCTCGTCGGCCATTCCATCGGCGAGATCACCGCCGCGCACGTCTCCGGCATCCTCGATCTCGCCGATGCGGCGACGCTCGTCAAGGCCCGCGCCGGCCTGATGGACGCGCTCCCCCGCGGCGGCGCCATGATCGCCATCGAGGCCACCGAGGACGAGGTCACCTCGAAGCTGCGGCACGGCGTCGGCATCGCGGCCGTCAACGGACCCACCTCCGTCGTCATCTCAGGCGACGAGGAGGCGGCAAGCCAGGTCGCGCAAGCGTTCGCGGACCGCAAGACGAAGAAGCTAGCGGTCAGCCACGCGTTCCACTCGCACCTGATGGACCCGATGCTCGCCGAGTTCAGGGCCGTCGCCGAGACGCTGACGTTCCACGAGCCTCGCATCGCGATCACCTCGACCGTCGTGACCGAGCACGCGATGACCGACCCTGAGTACTGGGTCGTCCAGGTCCGCGAAGCCGTCCGCTTCCATCACGCCGTCACGAAGCTGGCCGAGCAGAACGTCACCACGTTCATCGAGCTCGGCCCGGACGGCGTCCTCGCCTCGCAGGCCCAGCAGTCGGCCGAAGGCACGTTCGCGGCAGCCGTCCGCAAAGGCCGCGACGAGGTCACCACGGTCCTGACCGCGCTCGGTGCCGCCTACGCCCACGGCCAGGTTCCGCACATCCCGGCGGGTGAGCACGTCACGCTGCCCACCTATGCGTTCCAGCACGAGCGCTACTGGCTGGAGGGCGCGAAGAGCGCCAGGAACGCCTCCGCACTGGGGCAGACCGCGGTGGACCACCCGCTCATCGGCAGCCTGGTGCACGTCGTCGACGCGGACACCGTCCTGTTCACCGGCCAGGTCAGCAGGAACTCCCACCCGTGGCTGGCCGACCATGCCGTGCTGGGCAACGTCATCGTGCCCGGCACCGCGTTCGTCGAGCTCGCGATCCACGCCGGTGACCACGCGGGCTTCGACACCGTCGACGAGCTGCTGATGGCCGCGCCGCTCATCCTCACGGACGAGCCGGTGCAGCTGCAGGTGGCGCTCAAGGACGGCGACATCAGCATCCACTCCTGCGCCACCGACCAGGACTGGCTGCTACACGCCACGGCCACGCTCAGCACCACCGGTCCATCCACCGAGTCCCTCGAGTGGCCGCCGAAGGCACAGCCGATCCCCGTCGAGGAGATCTACCCGGCGCTCGAGAAGGTCGGCCTCGCCTACGGGCCCGCTTTCCAATGCCTCACGGGCGCCTGGCAGCGCGATGACGCGGTGTTCGTCGAGGTCGTGCTGCCGGAATCGTTGCGGGAAGCCAACTTCGGTCTCCACCCGGCGCTGCTCGACTCGACGCTGCACGCCTACGCGCACAAGCACTCCGCCGACGGCACCATCGGGCTTCCGTTCTCGTGGAACGGTGTGCGTCTGCACGCGTCGGGCGCCACGACGCTGCGGGCTCGCCTCACCCCCAACGGTGACAGCGGGCTCGCGATCCACGCCGTCGACCTGGCCGGTCGGCCGGTGATCAGTGTCGCCCAGCTGTCGACGCGCCCGGTCACCGCCGACCAGCTCGGCGCCCGCGCTCCCGAACCGGTGCTGCTGATGAGCTGGCAGCCCGTCACGTTGCCCTTGGACGCACCCGACATTCCGCACGATGTCATCGAGGTGCCGGGCGGCGGCGAGCTGCACGAGGTCACCGAGCAGGTGCTCGCGCAGCTTCAGGAGTGGCTGAAGAACGACAGTGACAACGTCCTCGTCGTCCACACCCGTGACGCCGTCGACACCGGCACGCCGGACCTCGCCGCCGCCGCGGTGTGGGGTCTGGTGAAGTCGGCTCAGACGGAGAACCCTGGCCGGATCATCATCCTCGACGGCGACCTCGACACCGCCGTGATCAACGGCGCGGTCGCCGCCGAGGAGATCCAGCTGCTCCACCGAGGTGGCGAGGTCAGGGCGGCCCGGCTCACCCGGCCCAACCCCGACGCGCTGCTGCCCGTGCCCGGCGGGATCTGGGAGCTTGTGTCAGAGGGCGCGGGCACGCTGGAGACCCTCGCGATCGTCGCGGATCCCCAGGCGGAGCAGGAACTTCAGCCCGGTCAGGTGCGCATCGAGGTGCGGTCGTCCGGCGTGAACTTCCGCGACGTCCTCATCGCGCTCGGCATGTATCCGCACGACCCGTTGCCGCCCCTCGGTGGTGAGGTCGCGGGTGTCGTGATCGAGGTCGCGCCGGACGTCACGTCGATCGAGGTCGGCGACCGCGTCTACGGGCTCGCGGAGGGCACGTTCTCGCGGCAGGCCGTCACCGATCACCGCACCGTCCACGCGATGCCGCGCGGCTGGACGTTCACGCAGGCGGCGACCGCGCCGATCGTGTGGATGACGGCGTTGCAGGGCTTGCAGAACATCGCGCACCTCGCCGGCGGCGAGACGATCCTCATCCACGCGGGCACCGGCGGCGTCGGAATGTCGGCGATCCAGCTGGCGCGGCACTACGGCGCGGAGATCTTCACGACCGCGAGCCCGCCGAAGTGGGACGTGCTGCGTTCGCTCGGCATCGACGACCGGCACATCGCGAACTCCCGCACGCTCGACTTCGAGGAGCACATCCTCCGCGAGACGAACGGTCGCGGTGTCGACGTCGTGCTCGACTCCCTCGCCGGTGACTTCGTGGACGCGTCGCTGAGGTTGCTGCCGCGCGGCGGACGGTTCATGGAGATCGGCAAGACCGACGTCCGCGACGCGGAAGAGGTTGCAGAGCACCACACTGGTGTCGCCTACACGGCTTACGACCTCGCCGCGTGCACCCCGGAGACCCAGCACGCGCTGCTCGCCGAGCTGACGGAGCTGTTCGAGCAGGGCGTGCTGACGCCGCTACCGGTGCAGGCGTGGCCGGTTCCGCAGGCGCCGTCCGTGTTCCGATACATGGGGCAGGCCAAGCACACCGGCAAGATCGCGCTCACCGTGGACCGGCCGCTCGACCCCGAGGGCACCGTGCTGATCACGGGCGGCACCGGCACGCTCGGCGCGATCCTCGCCCGGCATCTCATCGAGCGCCACGGCATCCGCAAGCTGCTCCTCACAAGTCGGCGTGGGAACGCCCCGGAGCTGGAGGCGGAGCTGACCGAACTCGGCGCCGAAGTCACCATCGCGGCGTGCGACACCAGCGATCGCGCAGCCCTTGCCGAACTGTTGGCCGGTGTCGAGAACCTGACCGGTGTCGTGCACGCGGCCGGTGTCCTCGACGACGCCATGGTCACGAACCTGACGCCCGAACAACTGCACACCGTCCTGCGCAACAAGGCTGACGCGGCATGGCATCTGCACGAGTTGACGCTCGACCGCGACCTCGCGGCGTTCGTGCTGTACTCGTCGATGGCGGGCACGCTCGGCGGTCCCGGTCAGGGTAACTACGCCGCCGCCAACGCCTACCTCGACGCCCTCGCGCACACTCGCCGCGAGATGGGGCTTCCGGCCGTGTCGATGGCGTGGGGTTTGTGGCAGGACGCGAGCTCGATGAGCGCGCACCTCAGTGCGGCCGACCTCGCGCGCATGGAACGTGACGGCTTCCCGCCGATCAGCGCCGAGCAGGGCATGGAGATGTTCGACTCCACGCTCGTGCTCGGGCACGCCGCCGTGCTCACCGCGCCGATCTCGCTGTCGTCGTTGCGTGGCATGGTTCCCCCGCTGCTGCGCGCTTTGGTGCGCACGCCGTCGCGTCGTTCCGCCAGCAGTCAGACCGTGGACACGAACGCGTTGGCGAACGCTCTCGCGGCACGCGACGTGGCGGGCCAGCAGGAAATGCTGCTGGGCATCGTGCGGGAGCACGCCGCCTACACGCTCGGCCACAGCGGCGCCGACGCGATCGACCCCGAGACGCCGTTCAAGGACCTCGGCTTCGACTCACTGACCGCCGTCGAGCTGCGCAACCGGCTCAGCGGCGCAACCGGTGTGAGGCTGCCGGCGACGATCATCTTCGACCACCCGACGGCCGCCGCGATGGCGACGTTCCTGCGGTCGAAGGTCACTGGCCAGACCGCGGCCGCGGTTGCCGTGCGCGCGGTGGTGACCGACGACGAGCCGATCGCGATCGTGTCGATGGCGTGCCGTCTGCCCGGAAACGTGCGCACGCCAGAGGACCTGTGGCGGCTCGTCGCCGGTGAGCAGGACGCGATCAGCGGGTTCCCGTCGAACCGTGGCTGGGACCTCGAAAGTCTCTACGACCCGAACCGCACCCGGCCGCGTACCTCCTACATCCGGGTCGGCGGCTTCCTGCACGAGGCGGACCGGTTCGACGCCGCGTTCTTCGGCATCTCGCCGAAGGAGGCGCTCGCGATGGACCCGCAGCAGCGGGTGCTGATCGAGTCGTCGTGGGACCTGTTCGAGAACGCGGGTATCGACCCGAAGTCGTTGCGTGGCACCAAGACCGGCACCTACGTCGGATTGCTCGGCCAGGACTACGCGCCGCGTGCACCGCAGTCGTTCGACGAGGTCGAGGGGCACGTGATGACGGGCATCTCGAACGCCGTCGCGTCCGGCCGTATCGCCTACGCCTATGGGTTCGAGGGGCCTGCGCTGACCGTCGACACGTCGTGCTCGTCGTCGTTGGTCGCCGCGCACATCGCGATGCAGGCCTTGCGAACAGGTGAGGCCGACCTCGCGTTGGCGGGCGGTGTCACCGTCATCGCGCAGCCGGACATCTTCACCGAGTTCAGCCGCCAGGGCGGTCTCGCGCGCGACGGCAGGGTGAAGTCGTTCGCGGGCGCGGCCGACGGCACCAGTTTCTCCGAAGGCGTCGCGCTCGTGCTGCTGGAACGGCTGTCCGACGCGGTGCGCAACGGGCACACAGTGCACGCGATCATCCGCGGTTCGGCGGTGAACCAGGACGGCGCTTCGAACGGCCTGACCGCGCCGAACGGTCCCGCGCAGGAGCGCGTGATCATGGAGGCGCTGGCTTCCGGCGGCCTGGTTCCGTCCGATGTGGACGCTGTCGAGGCACACGGCACGGGCACCGTGCTGGGTGACCCGATCGAGGCGCAGGCGGTGCTGGCGACCTATGGCCAGGACCGTCCGGCGCCGCTGCGGATGGGGTCGCTGAAGTCGAACATGGGCCACACGCAGGGCGCGGCCGGTATCGCGGGCGTGATCAAGATGGTGATGGCGATGAAGAACTCGCTGCTGCCACGCACCCTGCACGTCGACGAGCCCACGCCCGAGGTGGACTGGTCCGCCGGCGCCGTGGAACTGCTGTCCTCCGCCCAACGGTGGCCCGCGGGCGACCGCCCGCGGCGGGCAGGCGTGTCGTCGTTCGGCATCTCCGGCACCAACGCCCACATGATCATCGAGGAACCGCCCGCCCCAGAATTGTCAGACCCGGAATTGTCAGACCCCTCTGAGATGATTGGGATGGGGACCTCGGACTCCCCCGGAGGGGGCCAGTCCGAATCGGTTCAGGTGCCGTTCCTGGTGTCGGCGCGGACTGCGGAGGCGTTGCGGGCGCAGGTCGTGAGTGTCCAGCGGCATCTGGAGGAGCATCCGGAACTGCGGGCGCGGGACGTCGCGTTCACGTTGGCCGGGCGGGCGCAGTTCGATCACCGGGCGGTGTTGCTCGGTGACCGGGAGCTGGTCGGCGGCGCGGTCACCACGGGTGGGTTGGCGTTCCTGTTCACAGGTCAGGGTGCGCAGCGCGCAGGCATGGGCAAGGAGCTGTACGAGGCGTATCCGGTGTTCAAGGCGGCCCTGGACGAGGCGCTCGTGGCACTCGGGATCGCGGACGAGTTCTTCGGCGGCGACCTCGGCCGGACGAGGCTGACGCAGCCCGCGTTGTTCGCGCTGGAGACCGCGCTGTTCCGGCTTTTCGAGGACTGGGGAGTGCGGCCGGACTTCATGGTCGGCCATTCCATCGGCGAGATCACCGCGGCTCACGTCGCGGGCATTCTCAGCCTCGAGGACGCCGCGAAGCTCGTCACCGCCCGCGCCGGCCTGATGGACGCGCTTCCCTCCGGTGGGGCGATGTGGGCGATCGAGGCCACCGAAGACGAGATCCCGGTGACCGGGAACGTGTCGATCGCGGCGATCAACGGGCCGAACGCGCTCGTGGTGTCCGGTGACGCGGACGCGACCGGGCGGATCGCCGGGGAGTTCAAGGCTCAAGGCCGCCGCACCAAGCAGCTCGCGGTCAGCCATGCGTTCCACTCGCACCTGATGGACCCGATGCTCGCCGAGTTCAGGGCTGTCGCCGAGACGCTGACGTTCCACGAGCCGCGGATCCCGATCATGTCCACGGTCGCGACCGACCGGGCCATGACCGACCCCGAGTACTGGGTGGAGCAGGTCCGTGGGGCTGTGCGGTTCCACGACGCGATCACCGCCCTGCCGAACGTCACCACGTACATCGAACTCGGGCCAGATGCGGTGCTCACCGCGGGCGCGGCGCAGTTCGTGGACGGTCAGTTCGCGACGACGTTGCGGGAGGGCCAGGACGAGGTCACGACGGTACTGACCGCGCTCGGCATTGCGTATGTGCACGGCCGGGTTCCCACTCTGCCGCAAGGGAACCTGGTCGCGTTGCCGAACTACGCGTTCCAGGGGCGGAGCTACTGGCTGACCGGCACGGGCGTCACGGACGCCACCGAACTCGGTCTGCTGCCCGGCGGGCATCCCGTGCTGCTCGGCGAGATCCAGCAGGCGGACACCGGCACCGTTCTCTACACGGGCAAGCTGACCGGCACCGAGCACGGCGCCGCGGCACTGCTGGACCTCGCGCTGCACGCCGCGAACTCGCTCGGCGAGTTCACGGTCGAAACGCCGTTGCCCGCCGAGACCGTGCAGGTGCAGGTCGCTGTCAGAGGCACCACCCTCACGATCCACTCGCGTGCCGAGGACACGCCGTGGCAGCTCAACGCCAAGGGCACCGTCGCCACCATCGACGTCACCGCCGCACCGATGCCATGGCCACCGAGCGCCCCGGAGATCACCCCCGAAGCCGATGGCGTCACGCAGGCATGGCAGGACGACGCGTACTACGCCGAAGCGAGCACGTCCACGACCGAGCACGCCATCGATCCGGGCCTGCTGACGAACGTGCTTCAGCAAACCGCGGCACCGACGCAGCCGCTCAAGTGGCGCAACGTCAAGCTGCACAAGGCAAAGGCGTCCACTCTCCGCGTCAGGCTGGACGACGGGCTGCAGGTGATCGACGAGGAGGGTCAGCTGGTGCTGACCGCCGACGAGGTGACCACGGCGACGGTCAGCGCGGCGCGGCACGCGTTGTTCGATCTCACGTGGGTGCCGTCGAATGCGGGCGGTGTCAGCGGGTTCGATGTCGTCGAGGTGCCGGTACTCGGCGACCTGGACGAGGTGCTGACGAACGTTCTTCAAGCGCTGCAAGAGGAACGTGACAGGCCGCTCGTGATCCACACCCGCAACGCGGTCAACGCCAACGACCCGGATCCCTCCGCGGCCGCGGTGTGGGGTCTGGTGCGCGCGGCACAGCTCGAGGAGCCGGGACGTTTTGTCCTGGTGGACGGCGAGAACGTGCCGGAGACGGTGCCGCAGGACGAGCCCCAGGTCGTGGTGCGCGGCCACGAGACGCTCGTCGCGCGGCTGGCCCGCGTGACCGCCACCGTGCCTGGACCTCGTTGGCAGGGCACGGTTCTCGTCACCGGCGAGACGCCGTTCCTGCCGGACGTGGACACCGTCGTGACGTCCAGCAGTGATCGCGACGAGCTCAAGCGGGTGATCGACGCCAACAGCGTCACGGCGGTCGTGCACGTGCCAAGGCCCGGTGCCGAGGCACTGGTCGCCTCCCTCACGGCGGCGCAGCTCGTCGAGGCGGTGCACGACGCGGCGGACGTCGCGTGGCATCTGCACCGGTTGACCGAGCACGCGGAGCTGGAGGCGTTCGTGCTCGCCTCGTCGATCTTCGGCACGGTCGGGGCCCCAGGGCACGGCGCCACCGGCGCGGCCGCCGCGTACCTGGACGCGATCGCGCAGCACCGGCGTTCGCGCGGGCTGGCCGCGCTCTCCGTCGCGTGGGGTGAGGAACGCAGTCGTGAGCTGTTCGAGGCGGCGGCGACGTCGGGGCGTGCGGCGGTGGTGGCAAGTGTGCTGAACCCGGCGGCGATCAGGGCGGCCGGGCCGGTGCCCGCCGTGCTACGCGGGCTGGTGAAGGCGCGGGAGCCACAGCGCGGCCAGACGCTGGGCGACCGGCTCGCGGCACTGGACGAGGCGGCGCAGGCGCAGCTGGTGCTGGATGTGCTGCGCGAGCACATGGCCGTGGTGCTCGGGCACGCCGATCCGCGGTCGATCGACCCGGAGCACCCGTTCCAGGACCTCGGTTTCAACTCGGTGACGGCGGTGGAGCTGTGCAACCGGCTCTCCACGGCGATGGGGGTGCGGCTGCCGACGACGCTCGTGTTCGACCATCCGACGCCGGCCGCGCTCGCGAAGTTGCTGCGGGAGCGGGTCAATCCGGAACGGCAGGCGCATCAGGTGGTCGCGGGCGAGCTCGACCAGCTGGAGGCGAGCCTCGCCGCGGCCGCCGACTCGCCGCATCGCGCGGCGATCACGAACCGGCTGCGGGCGATCCTCGCCAAGTGGACCGAGGAGCAGTCCACTGAGGACGAGGACTTCGAGGAAGCCTCCGCCGAGGACATCTTCAGTTTCATCGACAACCAGCTCGGACGCGCCGCCAACTGACGCTTCTCGTGCCGCAGGAAGGAGTTCGATCGCAGTGTCCGATGAGAAGAAGGCCGTCGAGTACCTGAAGTGGGTGACGGCCGACCTCAAGAAGACGCGTCAGCGCGTCGACGAGCTGGAGTCCGCCAAGCACGAGCCCATCGCGATCGTCGGGATGGCCGCGAGGCTGCCCGGCGGTGTCACGAGCGCCGACGAGCTGTGGGATCTCGTCGCGGACGGGCGGGACGCGATCACCGAGTTCCCCTCCGACCGCGGCTGGGACGTCGCGGGCAGGTACGACCCGGAGCCCGGCCGGTCAGGCAAGACCTACACCAAGCACGGCGGGTTCATCGGCAGCGCACCGGACTTCGACGCCGACTTCTTCCGCATCAACCAGCGTGAGGCACTCGCGATGGACCCGCAGCAACGCCTGCTGCTGGAGGTCGCCTACGAGGCCGTCGAGCACGGCCGGATCGACCCGGCGTCACTGAAGGGTCACCAGGTCGGTGTGTTCGCCGGGCTGGCCGGGCAGTCGTACCTCCACATCGGACACATGTCGAACGACGAGCTGGCCGGGTATGTGATCACCGGCATGGTCGGCAGCATCGCGTCGGGCCGGGTCGCCTACTCGCTCGGGTTCGAGGGGCCGGCGGTCACTATCGACACGGCGTGCTCGTCGTCGTTGGTCGCGACGCACACGGCGGTGCAGTCGTTGCGTAACAACGAATGCGAGCTGGCTCTGGCCGGCGGCTCGACGGTGGTCGGGTCGATCGAGAGCTGGGTGGAGTTCTCCCGGCAGGGGAACCTGTCGCCGGACGGTCGTTGCCGCACGTTCGACGCCGGCGCCGAGGGCACATCGTGGAGCGAGGGTGTCGGCATGGTGCTGCTGGAGCGGCTGTCCGACGCGCGGCGCAACGGGCACACCATCCACGCGATCATCCGCGGGACGGCGGTGAACCAGGACGGCGCGTCGAACGGCCTCACCGCGCCGAACGGGCCGGCACAGGAGCGCGTGATCCATGCGGCGCTGGCGAACGCGCGTCTGTCGACGTCCGATGTGGACATGATCGAGGCGCACGGCACGGCGACGACGCTGGGCGATCCGATCGAGGCGCAGGCGCTGCTGGCGACCTACGGGCAGGGCCGGCCGGAGGGCCGGCCCATCTGGCTGGGGTCGCTGAAGTCGAACATCGGGCACACGCAGGCAGCGGCCGGCATCGCCGGTGTGATCAAGGTGGTGCAGGCGCTCAAGCACGGTGTGATGCCGCAGACCTTGCACGTCACCGAGCCCACGCCGCACGTCGACTGGTCCGCGGGTGAGGCCCGGCTGCTCACCGCACCGCGGCCGTGGCCGTCGGTGGACCGTCCACGCCGGGCCGCGGTGTCGGCTTTCGGGCTGAGCGGCACCAACGCCCACATGATCTTGGAACAGGCGCCCGGCCAGGAATTGTCAGACCCTCCTGAGATGATTGGGATGGGGACCTCGGTCTCCCCCGGAGGGGGCCAGGGGGAATCGATTCAGGCCGGGTCGACGCCGCCAGGAGCGACTCCGGCGGGGGCGATGCCGCTGGTGCCGTTGCCGGTGAGCGCGAAGTCGGCGCAGGCGGTGGAGGCGCAGGTGGCGCGGGTGCTCGCGTACCTGGAGAAGCGGCCGGAGCTGCGCCGGGCCGATGTCGGCTTCTCGCTGGCGACGACACGGACGCGGTTCGCGCACCGGGCGGTGGTCGTGGACGAGGCGATCGTGGCGAAAGGTGTGGCGGGCGGCGGCGGGCTGGCGTTCCTGTTCACCGGGCAGGGCTCGCAACGCACAGGGATGGGCCGCGAGCTCTACGAGGCGTACCCGGTGTTCAGGGAGGCGCTCGACGCGGCCGTCCACGCCGTCGACCAAGCGCTCGGGGATCGGCCGATGCAGCCGCTCCGCACAGTGTTCTTCGCCGAGAAAGGTACGCCCGAGGCGGGCCTGCTCGACCAGACGCTGTACACCCAGACGGCGCTGTTCTGTCTGGAAGTGGCGCTGTTCCGGCTGTTCGAGCACTGGGGTGTCAGGCCCGACTACCTCGTCGGGCACAGCATCGGCGAGCTGGCGGCGGCGCACGTGGCGAACGTGTTCACGCTCGAGGACGCCGCCGAACTCGTCGCCGCGCGCGCCAGTCTGATGAACGGTCTTCCGCCCGGCGGCACCATGATCGCGGTCGAGGCGGACGAGGACGAGGTGACGAAGCTCCTCCCGGCGAACGGGACGGTCAGCATCGCCGCGATCAACGGGCCGAGGTCGGTGGTCGTCTCGGGCAACCACGAGGAGACCACCGAGCTGGCGGCGAAGATCGCGGCGAAGAACCGGCGGACGAAGAGGCTCGTGGTGAGCCACGCGTTCCACTCCCATCACATGGAGCCGATGCTCGACCGCTTCCACATCGCCGCGAAAACGGTCCGCTACCAGCCGCCGACGATCCCGATCGTCTCCACGCTCACCGGGAAGCTGGCCGAGGCCATCGGCACGGCCGAGTACTGGGTCAACCAGGTGCGGCAGGCGGTGCGGTTCCACCACGCCGTCACGCACCTGGACGAGCTGGGCGTGACGACGTTCGTCGAGCTCGGGCCGGACGGGATCCTGACCGCGCAGGCCAAGCAGACGATCAACGCCGAGTTCGCGCCCGCGCTGCGTCAGAACCACGGCGAGGTCGGCACGGTTCTCGCGGCGCTCGGCACGGCCTACGTCAACGGACACGAGCCGTACTGGGAAGCAGTCCACCCCAACGCCCGGCAGACCGACCTGCCAACGTATGCGTTCCAGCGCAAGAGGTTCTGGCTCGACCCGAGTACCGCGCTCAGCGACATCTCCGGCGCGGGCCTGCACCGGGCCGAGCATCCGCTGCTCGGCGCGACGATCCACGCCGAGGACGACGCGGTGCTGTTCACCGCGCGGCTGACGCGCACGTCGCAGCCGTGGCTGGCCGAGCACACGGTCACCGGCAAGGCGGTGCTGCCGAGCAGTGCGCTGGTCGAGCTGTCGATCCACGCGGGCGACCAGGTGGACTGCAACCGGCTGCAGAGCCTGCACATGCACAACCAGGTCGTGCTGCACGAGCATCATCCGATCCAGCTGCAGGTGTCGGTCGGCGCGGCGAAGGACGACAGCAGCCGCACGCTCGCGATCAGGAGCCGCCCGGACGGCAGCGAGACGTGGACGTTGCACGCGACCGGCGTGCTGACGAACACCGCGCTCGCCGCGCCACCGCAGGCCACCGCCGAGTGGCCGCCGGCGGGAGCAGTCCCTGTCCCGGAAGAAGAAATCCAGATTTCACTGGGAAACCTCGGGCTCGCCTACGGGCCCGCGTTCCAGGGCATCGACGAGGTGTGGCGCGACGGCGAGGTGCTGTGCGCGACGATCAAACTCCCGGAGTCGGTGTCGGACAACGAGTTCGGGCTGCATCCGGCGATGCTGGTCGCGCTGCTCAGGCCGCATGTGGCGGTCACGTCCGGGTTACCGTTCGAGTGGTCCGGGGTGCAGCTGCACGCGGTCGGCGCGAAGGTGCTGCACGTCCGGCTCATCCCGGACGGCGAGCAGGGCGCCACGGTGTACGCCACGGACGCCGCGGGCCAGCCGGTGCTGACGATCGAGTCGGTGCGCACCAGACCCTTCCAGGTCGCTGCCGACGACACGGAGGTGAACGCGGCGCTCCTGCAGGTCGAGTGGGCTCCGGTCAACCTGCCCGCGCCCGCCGAGGGACGGTGGGCGATCGTCGAGGACGAGATCCCCTACGACGCGGACACCTTGCTGTTCGAGCCGGTCCGGGCCGGGGATCCGATCGCGAGCACGCACGACGCGGCCGAACGGACGCTCGACGTGCTGCAGCGCTGGTCGCACCTCGACGAGGAGGTCCGGTTGGTGATCCTCACCCGCGACGCGGTGCACAGCAAGGAGATCGACCCGGCCGCGACGGCGGTGTGGGGTCTGGTGCGGTCGGCACAGAACGAGTACCCCGGCCGGATTCTGCTGGTGGACACGGACATCCCGGCGCGCGAGACGATGCCGCACGTCCTCGCGGCGGCCGCGGCCGGGAACGAGCCGCAGATCGCGATCAGGAACGGCCGCGCGTTCGTGCCGCGTCTCAACCACGCCAGGGCCGCGGCCGCCGTGCCGAGCCTGCGCAAGGACGGCACCGTGCTGATCACCGGCGGCACGGGCGCGCTGGGCAAGGTCGTCGCCCGGCATCTGGTGGCCAAGCACGGCATCAAGCACCTCGTCCTGGTGAGCAGGCGCGGCCACGCACCGGAGATCGTTGCGGAACTGCCAGGTGTGGACGTCCGCGTGGAAGCGTGCGACACGACCGACAAAAAGGCGCTCCAGCAACTGATCGACAGCCTCGAACACCCGCTCCGGGCCGTCGTGCACACGGCAGGTGTCACCGAGGACGGCATGATCGCCTCGATGAGCCAGGAACAGCTGCACAACGTCCTGCGCCCCAAGGTCGACGCCGCGTGGCACCTGCACGAGCTGACCAAGGACCTGGATCTGGACGCGTTCGTGCTGTTCTCGTCGATGGCGGCCACGGTCGGCGGTCCCGGCCAGGGCAACTACGCGGCGGCGAACTCGTTCCTGGACGGCCTCGCCCAGCATCGAGTGCGACTGGGACTGCCCGCGGTGGCGATCGAGTGGGGTCTGTGGGAGGAGGCCAGCGCGGTGTCCGCGCACCTCACCCCGGTGATCCTCAACAGGATGGCCCGCGAGGGAATGCGGCAGATCCCCACACCGCTCGGCACCGCCATCCTCGACGCGGCACTGACGATGGACCGCCCGGTCGTGATCGGCCAGCCGTTCGACGTCACGCTGGCCCGCCGGCACGCCGCACAGGCGAACGTGCCCGCGTTGATGCGCAAGGTCCTCCGCACGCAGAACCGGCGCACGGCGGCCGCGCACGAGTCCAGCGGCCGCGCCCTGCTCGACCAGCTCACCGGCCTCAAGGCACCGGAACAACGCGAGCTGGTGCTGAAACTCGTACTCACCACCACATCGGCGGTGCTCGGCCACGACACTCCCGGCCAGGTGTCTCCGGGGCAGGACTTCGGCGACCTCGGGTTCGACTCGCTGACCGCCGTCGACCTGCGCGGCCACCTGCTCGCCGAGACCGGTGTGCAGCTGCCCGTGTCGTTGATCTACGACCACCCGACGCCGGACGCGCTCACCGACCGGCTGCTGACCGACCTGGTCGGCGCACCGGGCGGCGGCTCCACTGTGGACTGGAACGCCGAGATCCAGCTGGCAGAAGACATCCAGGCGAACGAGGTCCACCTCAACCGGGACCCCGATGACGTGCTGCTGACCGGCGCGACCGGGTTCATGGGCTCGTTCGTGTTGCAGGACCTGCTCCGCACCACCAACGCCACCGTGCACTGCCTGGTCCGGGCCGGCACCGAGGAACAGGCCTACGCGAAGATCCGCAAAGCGTCCGAGTACTACCGGACCTCGATCGAGCTCGACCGCGTCAAGGTCGTCCTCGGCGACCTCGGCGAACCAGGCCTCGGCCTCGACGACGCCACGTCAGACCGGCTGGCACACGAGATCGAGGCCGTCTTCCACATCGGCGCGCACGTCAACTGGCTCTACCCGTATCCACAGCTCAAGGCCGCGAACGTGACCGCGACCGAGGAACTGCTGCGGATCGCAGCCAGGTACCGCACGGTCCCGTTGCACTACATCTCCTCGACCGGCGTTTACGCGAACCTGCCCGAGGAAGGCGTGACACTCACCGAAGAGGCGCCGATCGGCCCACCCGAGTACCTCACGAACGGCTATCGCCACACGAAGTGGGTGTGCGAGAACGTCATCGGCATCGCCCGCGACCGCGGCATCCCGGTGACCGTCTACCGGGTCGACGTGGTGACCGGCGACCAGGCCAACGGCGCCTGCCAGACCCAGGACTTCATCTGGCTGAGCGTTCGCGGCATGGTCGAGGCCCAGGCCTGGCCGGACACCCTGGACAGCTTCTTCCACCCCACGCCCGCGGACTACGTGGCCGGCGCGATCGTCAAGCTGGGCATCGGCATCGAGGGCACCGGCGACACCTACAACCTGTCCAACCCGACGCGCCTGACGTTCGCCGAGATCCTCGACGCGCTGCGGGCACGTGGTCACCGGATCGACCCGCTGGACGTCCGGACGTGGACCCGCAAGGTGAAGGCCGACCGGTCGAACGCGGTGCTGCCGCTGCTCGACCAGTTCCTGATCCTCGCGCAGTGGCAGGGCGGCGTGTACCCGGCGATCGACACGGGCAAGGCCGAACGGGCCCTCGGCACCGTGTGCCCGGCCGTGCAGGGTGATCTGCTCGGCACCTATCTCGACTTCTTCACCGACGTCGAGTACTTCCCCGCCCCATAACGGAAAGGGCCGCCGGGCGGACAGCCCGGCGGCCCTCACCGAATCAGCTCTAGCTGGAAAGGACCTCGGCCCGGTGGAACTGGTTGATCTTCTCCAGCAGCAACGCGGACGCGCACAGGGTCTCGTCGGTGCGCACGCCGGAGAGCAGGTCGACCACGTGGCCGCGGACCCGGCAGGCCATGTCACCGGACCCGAGCACGCGCCGCACGATCCAGCGGATCTTCGCCGCCACCGCCTCGTCGCCGTCGTCCGGTCCGACACCGGCGTGCTCGCGCACCAGCTGTTCCGTCTCGTCCAGCACCGGCCGGACGCTGTCCACCGCGACCAGACGCGGGCGCGGGAGGTCGACCTGCAGGTCGTGGTTCAGGATCGCGTGTTCCAGCTCGCGCAACGCCGGGCTCGGCTCCAGGCCGAGCTGCTCGATGAGACCCGCGCGGGTGCGCCGGTACAGGCCGAGCGCGTCAGCCTGCCTGCCGGAGTGGTAGAGCGCCTGCATGAGCTGGCCGCACAGCCGTTCCCGCAACGGTTCCCCCTCGACCGCCTGCTCCAGCTCACCGATCACCTCGCGGTGGCGGCCCAGCCGGAACTCGGCCTCCACGCGGTACTCCAGCGCGGTCAGCCGCGCGTTGTCCAACGCGGTCATCTCCGGCCAGCACAGGTCCTGTTCCGCGAGATCGGCCAACGTCCGGCCGCGCCACAACGCCAGCGCGGAAGCGAACGTCCGTGCCGCGGCAGCCCAGTCGGCGCACGAAAGCTGCGACTTCCCCTGTGCCAGCAGGGACTGGAAGCACGCCAGGTCAAGAGACGACGAGTCGATCACCAGCCGGTAGCCACCGGACTGCTTCATCAACGGCAAGCCCGTGCGGCGCAGGGCGTGCACCGCGTTGTAGACCATCTGCCTGCCGGTCGGCGGGGCGTCGTACGGCCACAGCGCGTTCTCCAGCCTGCTCACCGTCACCGGCGAGTCGTGGTGCAGCAGGAAATAGCCGAGCGCGGCACGCTGCCGCACCCCGCGCACCCCTGCCGTGCTCTGTTCCTCGGACACGTCCAAGGGCCCAAGAACCCGGAACATAGTCGTCGGCCCCTCTCCACGATGACCACTGCGACCCGAAGACCACTGGGACCCTGACCATAGGGGTGGGGTTTTCCATCCCGGTTTCACCGGCTTTTCGCAGCTCGAAGCCCGCCGGGGGAACGCAGGAGAAAGCGCGGTGAAAGCCCGGCCCGGATGCTGTGAGAAAGGTGTCCAGGGGTGCGGGAGGTGGGCTCGGTGGCCGTCGTCGAACGCGACGATCAACTCGCTGAACTGGACGAATGGCTCGCCTCGGACGTCACGAGGGTGATCGTGCTGGAGGGACCGCTCGGCAGCGGGAAGACGTCGCTGATGCGCGTGTTCGCGAGCCGCGCCGCGCAGGTGGGCTATCGCAGGCTCATCGCCACCTGCGCGCCGGCCGAGCAGGCTTTTCCATTCGGCGTGGTATCTCAGCTGCTGCACAACCACACGTTGCCGCGCTGGCTGCGCAGTCGCGTCGCCGCCGTGCTCGACGCCCCCGATCCGGCTCGTCCGGCCGCCGCGCTGGCGGACGCGGTCGAGGAGTTCGCCTCGACGACGCCGCTGCTGTTCTGCCTGGACGACCAGCGCTACGCCGACCCCGAGTCGCTGCGGTGGCTGACCCGCGTCCTCGACCGGGCACCGGTGCGGCTGATCACGACCGAACGCACCGACGACCGGCCGTTGTCGGGTTTCGCGTTGCAGTCGCAGGCACGGCGGATGACCGTGCCGCTGCTGACGCTCGCCGGCGTCACCGCGCTGGCCGACGCCCGGCGCGCACCGGAGCTCCTCGCCGCCACCGGCGGCAACCCGATGCTCCTGCAGGCACTTCTGCAGGGCGACAACGTCTTCGGCCGCGCGGTTCTCGCCTGCCTGCGGGGCAGCGGGACGGCGGCGCTCGGGGTCGCGGGGGCCGCCGCGGTCTACGACAGCTCCGACACCCCGCAGGTGCTGGCCGAGCTCGCGGGAGGCGACGCGGCGGAGGCCAGAAGGGGCCTGCTCGAACTCGAACGCACCGGGCTTCTCGCCGACGGCCGCTTCCGGCATCCGGCGGCACGCGCGGCCGTGCTGGCACACCTGACTCCCCCGGAACGCTCGGCGTTGCACAGCCGGGCAGCCACGGTTCTGCACGATCGCGGTGCGGCCGCCGGGGAGATCGCCGCCCATCTCGCGCACGCCATCGATCCCCCGGCCTGGACGGGCGACGTGTACGCGGCCGCGGCACGGGAAGCGTTGGCGGACAACCAGGTCCCGCGCGCGGTGGAGTTCCTCAAGCTCGCACTGGAGCTACCCGGCCGGGCCGCGCTGGTGCTGGACGCCTGGCAGCTCAACCCGCTGGTCGCGGCACCGCACCTGGCCGCCGTCGACCCCGCCGACCTGCCCGCCTCGGTGCGGGTGATCGGTCATCTGCTGTGGTTCGGGCGGCTCGACGAGGCCAGGACGAGGCTGGCCGCGTTGCCTGACGACACCAGAGGCGCGGTCTCGACGTGGCTGGCAGGGGCCTATCCGGGATCGGTGCGGCCCGAGCACGCGGATTCCGTTGCACCGGAACCACTCGCATCGATGGCGGCGTTGTCCGCGGCACTCGCGGCAGGTGCCCTCATCGAGGTTCCAGCGCTGGCGGAACGACTTCTGGCCGCCGTCGGCACCGACGTGACGTGGGGTGTGGAACCGGTACTGCTGGCGTTGAGCGGCCTGGTGTTCGTCGACCGGCTCGACGAGGCCACGGCCTGGTGCGCCCGGCTCGCCGCACACACCCGCCTGCCTGTGTGGCAGGCGGTGCTGAAGGCGATGCTGGCGGAGATCGCCTGCCGCCGCGGCGACTTCGCGACGACGATCCGGCACGCGGAAACGGCGCTGGGCATGCTGCCCGCACGGGCGTGGGGTGTGGTGGTCGGGCTGCCGCTGGGCGCGCTCGTCCTGGCGCTGACCCGCGTCGGCGACCACCGTGCCGCCGTCAAACACCTCGCGGGCGTCGTGCCCGCCGCGCTGACCACGAGCCGCTACTGGCTCAACTACCTGCACGCGCGCGGACACTGCCGGCTGGCGTCGGACCAGGCGAACGCGGCGCTGGCCGACTTCACCCGGTGCGGCGAGCTGATGAAGGCGTGGCGGCTGGACCTGCCGGGCGTCGTGCCGTGGCGTACCGGCGCGGCCGAGGCGTGGTCGCGGCTGGGCGACGCCGAACAGGTGTGGCGGCATGCCCGCGCGCAGCTCGACCTGCCCGACATCGCCGAAGGCCGCGGCCGGGGCGCGGCGCTGCGGCTGCTGGCCACGATCAACTCCCCGGAACGCCGCACCCGCCTGCTCACCGAGGCCGTCATGGTGCTCGACCGGCGCGACGACCGCTACGAACTGGCCCGCGCCCTGACCGACCTGGCCGCCGCACAGGTCGCGCTGCACAAGAAGAAACTCGCCAAGGTCACCGCGCAACGAGCACTCGACACGGCACGGGCGTGCGGCGCGAAGTCGTTGTGCCACGAGGCGGCCCGCATCATCGACACCGTGGAGCCGCGGCGGTGCACGGAGGACGCGATGCTGTCACTCACGAAAGCCGAGCAGCGGGTCGCGTCGCTCGCGGCCAGCGGCTACAAGAACCGGGAGATCGCCGAACGGCTGGTCGTCACGGTCAGCACGGTCGAGCAGCACCTCACGCGCGTGTTCCGGAAGCTGAACGTGCGGCAGCGCAACGAACTGCCGATCTCGCTCATGAAAACAGCGTGACCGGCCGGTTCGGGCGCAGCGCGTGGAACGCGTCGTCCGCCAGCGACCCGGCCACCTCCGCGCACATCGCCCGCGCCACCGGGCCCTGGTCCCGGCCGTCCAGCGCGGCGATCAGCAACACGTCCTGCACCTCACGCAACCGCTGCCCGCACGCGGCATGCGCGGCCCGTGCCGCCTGCGCGTTCGCCACCGCGTCCTGCTGATGCCCCATGGCGAGCTGGATCCGGGCCAGCACGTGATGCGCCGCGCCCACCCGCAACTTCCAGCCGTGGTGCGACATCAGCGTCAGCCCGGACGTGGCCAGCTCCGCCGCCCGGTCGAACGCCCCGGTCGTCGCCAGCACCCGTGCCGCCACCACCGACGCCGCCGTCTCGCGCCACGTGTTGCCGCTCTGCCGCGACACCCGCAACGCGTCCTCCGCCAGCGCCAGCGCCAGATCGTGGTCGCCGGTGCACAACGACGCGGCCGCCATCCCGATCCCCGCCGCACAGCGCAGATCGGCGTTGTCGAGCTCACGGGCCATGTCCATCGCGGCGTGGTGGATCTGCCAGGCGTGGTCGTAGCGGCCCACGGTCAGGTCGATCTCACCGATGCGCATCAGCTCGTGCATCGTGCCGATCTTGTCCCCGCACTCGGCGTGCAGATCGACCGCCAGCTCCAGCTCGCGCAGCGCGTCGTCGAGACGGCCCACCTCCAGCAACGCCCGTCCCCACGTGCCGCGCAGATGTGCCAGCTCGTAGGGATAGTGGTCGCGCAGCAACGCGGGCACCGCCTCCTCGCACTCCGCGAGCACGGTTCTCAGCTGGCCGCGCAGAATCCGCACGTCCATCAGGTTCACCCGGCTGCTGATCTCCAGCGGCACGTCGTCGTGGACCTGCGCGACGTCGAGCGCCGCGACGAAGTGGGCCTCCGGGCACGCACGTCCGCGGTGTGCAGCAACGCCGTTCCGACCGACTCGCGCAGATAGCCGACGCGCAACGGATCACCGGACTCGTCGGCGTACTTCAGCGCCAGCTCGTAGTGGTGGGTGAACTCGCTGATCTCGCCGCGC
>CAVYAD010000066.1:0-53563 GCA_963766275.1 uncultured Actinomycetota bacterium | reverse complement strand
CGAGGCGGTGCCGGAGAACGTCGAGCTCAAGGCGCAGATCCTGCGCGAGCTGGACACCATCCTGGCGCCCGAGGCGATCATCGCGTCGAACACGTCGTCGTTGTCGATCACCGAGATCGGCGTCGTCACCAGGAGGCCCGGCAAGGTCGTCGGCCTGCACTTCTTCAACCCGACCCAGGTGCTGAAGCTGGTCGAGGTGGTGCGCACGGTCGTCACCGAGCCGGACGTCATCACGGATGTCGTGGCGTTCACCGAGAGGCTCGGCAAGACGCCGGTCGTGATCGGTGACCGGGCAGGGTTCATCGCGAACGCGCTGCTCTTCCCGTACCTCAACCACGCGGTGAAGATGCTGGAAGCCAAGTACGCGAGCGCGAGGACCTGGACGCCGCGATGCGCTACGGCTGCGGCTACCCGATGGGGCCGCTGGCGTTGCTCGACCTGATCGGCCTGGACACCGCGTACGAGATCCTCGACACGATGTACCACCAGTCGGCGAACCGGTTGCACGCGCCGGCGCCGCTGCTGAAGCAGATGATCACGGCGGGGCTGCTCGGCCGCAAGACCGGCGCGGCTTCTACACCTACGACGGGCCGGACTCGCCGGTGGTCGTGCCGGACGCGCTGACGCCGTCGTCCGATGTGGACGGTTCGGTGCAGGCGCGTGACGTCCAGCGGGTCGGTGTCATCGGCACGGGCACGATGGCGACGGGTATCGCCGAGGTGTTCGCGAAGCGTGGCTACGACGTCGTGTTGCGCGCCCGCAGCCTGGAGAAGGCCGAGAAGGCCATCGGGGCGGTGCGCAAGTCGTTGGAGCGCGCGGTGTGGAAGGGCAAGCTCAGCAGGCCGACCGCGACGCGACGCTGGGCCGGATCGCGCCCGCCGTCGAGTTCGTCGAGCTGGCGGACTGCGACCTGGTCGTCGAGGCCGTCGCCGAGGAGATCGGCATCAAGAAGGAGGTCTTCGCGGCGCTCGACGAGGTGTGCAAGCCCGGCGCCGTGCTCGCGACGACCACTTCCTCGCTGCCGGTGGTCGAGGTCGCGGCGGCCACCTCGCGCCCGGCTGACGTCGTGGGCCTGCATTTCTTCAACCCGGCGCAGATCATGAAGCTGGTGGAGATCGTCGAGACGATCTCGACGGGCGCCGACGTGGTCGCGACGGCGCGCAAGATCTGCCTCGACCTCGGCAAGCACCCGGTGCACTGCGGCGACGTTGCGGGCTTCATCGTGAACGCGCTGCTCTTCCCGTACCTGAACGACGCGGTGAAGATGCTGGAGGCGCACTACGCCGAGGCCGACGACATCGACAACGCCATGAAGGTCGGCTGCGGCCTGCCGATGGGCCCGTTCGCACTGCTGGACGTCGTGGGCCTGGACGTGTCGCTGGCGATCCAGCGGACGCTCTTCAACGAGTTCCGCGAGCCCGGTTTCGCGCCGGCGCCGTTGCTGGAGCACCTGGTCACGGCCGGTCGGCTCGGCCGCAAGACGGGCAAGGGCTTCCGCGACTACTCGTGAGGTGTGGCGCTACAGGGGCACCATGTCTCGTCTGGCATGGTGGTGACATGCGGCGCATGGTGCTCCTGTTGGCTGTTCTCGTGCTCGTTTCCGGCTGCGCCCGGACGAGGGTCGAGGGCAGTCCGGTCGCGCAGGAGGCGCTGGAGGCGACGTCACCGTTCGACCAGGAGGGCGCGCCGAAGCCCGACCCGTCCGAGGACCCGGACGTGGACACCGCGCCGATCGACGGTGAGCTGCAGGGTGTGTGCGCCGCGCTCAAGTGGACGGACCTGCCCTACCCTGGCGCCAAGACCGAGACGCCGCCCACCCAGATCAACTACGACTCGACGTTCGACCAGTCGTGCCGCTGGACGACGAAGATCGACGACGTCGATGTCGGCGTGTCACTACGGTGGCGCGAGGGCCGCGAGATCAAGATCGAGCGGACCACCGGCGAGTACGAGGTGAAGGGCAAGAAGGTCACCTACCTCGACCGCGCCGACGACCCCGAGGTCCAGCCGACGTGCGTGCTGGTCGTGCCCTACGGCGGCGGCGGACTCGGCATCATCGTGATCGACTCGACCGGCAAGTTCGGCACCGTCTGCGAGCAGGGCCGCAAGGTCGCCGAGGTGCTGCTGGAACGTGAGCCCAGCTAGCTGCAGCATCCACCGCCGCAGCAACCACCGCCGCCGCCCCGCCGGTTCCTTCGCGGAGCCGCCGATACCGGCCATGGACAGCAGCTTGACCGTGTCGGCGTGGCCGTCGGGACAGCTCGCCGGCGCGGACGACTCGCTCATCGGGCGCTGGAGCTCGAAGGTGTCATCACACTCACGGCAACGGAACTCATAGGTCGGCACAGACCGATTCTACGAGCGGTTAACGTGTTCTCGTGCCACGTCGTAACGAACCCCAGCGCGACGACCACCGGCCTATCGGCGGTGGTGTCGGCTGGGCACGCGCAGAGTCGGGACCGGACGGCGACTGGCTGGTCCGCGCCATTTCCGGCACGCAAGCGCAGAAGACCTACCGTTGTCCCGGCTGCGACCACGAGATCCGGCCGGGCACGCCCCACGTCGTCGCGTGGCCCGCCGAGGACACCGGCTCGGTGGAGGAACGCCGCCACTGGCACGCGGCCTGCTGGGAGTCACGCAGCCGCCGTGGCCCGACCCGGCGGTTCTAGAGACCGACCTGGACGCGCCACCGTTCCAGCCGTGCACGGAACTCGGCGGGCTGCTCGACGGGTGACAGGTGTCCGGCGTCCTCGATGCGTTCGCTCGTGCTGTGCCGCAACGTCACCGCGAGCTTCGCGGCCACGTCGGGCGGCGTGATGGCGTCGTGCTCGCCCACCAGCACCAGCGACGGCACGTCCATCGCCTCCAGCGTCTCCGTCGAGTCCGGCCGCTTCGCCATCGCCCGCTGCCACCACGCCACGTCCGCGGGCTGCTGCGCCAGGATCATGGTGCGCACCACGCTCTTGGCGTCGTCGGACGCCTGTGGCCCGAGCAGGTTCGGCAGCAGCGCGTCGGGAAGCCACTCGCCGACGCCGTCGCGTTCCACCCGCTCGGCCATGGCGAGCCGGGTCGCGACCGCCTCCGGTGCGTCCGCGGTGTGCTTGGTGTCGACCAGGACGAGGCCCTTCACGCGTTCCGGCGCGATCCGCAGCAACGCCATCGCCACGTAGCCGCCCATCGAGCACCCGCCGAGAATCACCTGGCGGAGACCTCGCGCGTCCAGCTCGGCGAGAACGTCCTCGGCGAGCGTCGTCAGGTCCGGTTCGCCGTGCCCGTGCAACGTCGGTGTCACCGCACCCGGCACGTCCCACATGCGCACGTCGAGCGGAAAGGCGTGCAACAGCACCAGGTCATCCATCGATCCACTCCGGGGCCAGCACCGACCACACCTCCATGTCGTGACGAACGCCGCGGTAGAGGTAGTACTGCCGCAGCACGCCGTCCCTGCTCATGCCCAGCCGCCGCGCCACCGCGATGCTCGCTGCGTTGGCCGACGACACCAACCACTCAACCCGATGCACCTCGCGCTCGCGAATCGCCCAGTCGATGATCACTCGAGCTGCCCGTGTCACCAGGCCGTTGCCTGCGGCGGTGGGTTCCAGCCAGCAGCCTGCCTCGGCGGTGCCCTGGTCGAGGTTCATCGTGCGGAAGAGGACGCCGCCGACGAGGGTGTTGTCGAGCCAGATGCCGTAGATGCGGGCGGTGTCGGTTGCGGCTTTGTGGGCGTAGTCCCGGAGGTAGGTTCGGGCGGATTCCAGGTCTGTGATGGTGTCGGCCAGGCTGATGTACTGGCCGATGAAGTCGCGGCCGCGGTTGATGTTCGCGAGGAGTTCTGGTGCGTGGTGTGGTTCCAGTGGGCGTAGCTCGGCGTTGTCGGTCAGCGGCTTGACGAACATCAACTTCCCCCATGACGAGTGCGCTCATCCGAAGATGAGTGTGTGACTACTCGAATCGTATTGGTGCGGCATGCGGAGTCTCGGCGGCCGCGGTTTGGGGAACCGGATGACGACATGCGTCCACTCACGGGGGATGGGTTGGTGGCGGCGCGGTCGTTGGCCGAGCGGCTGGCTGGGTTCGGACCGGCGGTTGTGTTGTCGAGTCCGCAGTTGCGTGCGGTGCAGACCGTGACGCCGATCGCTGGTGCGTTGGGGTTGTCGGTGGTGACGTGGCCGGAGTTGCGGGAGTGGGTGTCGGGGCTGTTGCCGAGTGCGGATGGGAGACGTTGTACGCCTACAGCTGGGCACACCCGGAGTTTGCGCATGGAGACGGCGAGAGTCTCGCCGGGCTCACTGTCGGGCGGGCAACGCGTTGGCGCGGATTGCGGCCGAGTATCCGGAGGCGACTGTGGTGGTGGGGTCGCACGGCACCTTCGTCGCACGCGCGTTGATCGCGGCCGGACACGACACGGACTGGGAGTTCTGCCGCTTGATGCCCATGCCGGCGGTCTATGAGGTCACGCTGTGACGCCTGGTCCGTAGGTGGTGCGGACGCGGGCGGCGTTCAAATGGTGTATGCAAGTACCACCAACTCATGATCAAACCGCCGCCAACTACCGCCAACTGGCCCGCTGACGATGGTGACGTGCTGAGCTGTCAGGACTTCTTGGCTGGTTGTGGGCGCGCCATTGTGGTGGTGGGGCCGTCGACCTGCGGTGCCTGGGACTGGCCGCCGGGAGCCGCCTGCGGGGCTGGGGCGGACTGAGGTGCGGTGGTCGGTGCCTGAGGCGTGACGGCTGCGGGCGCTGCGGCGGGTGCGGGCGGCGCGCTGGGCGTGGGCTGGGGTGGGACGGGCTGCTGCGGGGCCTCGGAGGCGGGGTGCCACTCCTCGACGGGGTCGAGGAGTGGCACGACTTCCTGCAGGGCGGTGCGCACGTTGTGGAGCTGGTGGGAGAGGCGGTTGCGGAGGTTGCGGAGCTGGTCGACGCGCTGGGTGGCGGCGGTGGTGCGGCGGTTGGCTTCCTCGGTGGCCTCGCGGACGCGGCGGTTGGACTCGTCGGTGGCTTCCTGGATGCGGGCGGTGGCCTCGGTGATCGAGTCGTGGCGGCGGCGGTTGGCTTCTTCGGTGGCCTCGCGGATGCGGCGTTCGGCGTCGGCCTTGGAGGTGGCTTGTTCCTGGGCCACGGCGGTGCGGATGCGGTGGGCTTCCTCGGTGACCTCGCGCATGCGGCGGTCGGCGTCGGCCTTCGAGGCGGCTTCCTGGGTGGCGAGGGTGGACATGGCCTCGCTGCGGCGGGCGGCCATGGCGATCTCGAAGTCCTCTTCCACGGTGACGCGGCGGTCTTCGGAGTCCTGGGAGATCTTGCGGGCGGCGGACTCGGCCTCGGAGACGATCTTCTCGGCTTCGGCGCGGGCGGTTTCGATGATGCCCTTGTGCTCGGCTTCCATGGCGGCGCGGCGTTCGTCGAGCTCGGCGATCAGCTTCTCGTAGCGCTGGCGGAGCACACCCGCGTCGGCTTCCGCCTTGGCGCGGGTGTGGCCGCCCTCTGCTTCGGCGCGGGCCTTGATCTCGTTCGCTTCGTCCTGTGCCAGGCGGAGCATGCGCTGGAGGCGCTCGGAGAGCCCCTCCAGCGTCGTCGGCGGCAGCGACAGGCGCTCGACCTGGCTGCGCAGCTCGGTCATCTCCGAGCGCGCGGCTTCCAGCTGGCGAGCCAGATCGGACGTTTGGGACACGGACGCGTCGCGGTCCGCGGCGAGCAGCCGCAGGTCCGAGTCGAGGCGTTCGAGATGATCCTCGACCTGAGCGCGGTCGTAACCGCGCTTGACGATGTCGAAGCCGGATCCCAGTGGGACGAGGTCACGGTCGTCGGCGAGGCCCATGCCCCTCACGCTACCCGTTCGGGTAAGCCCAGAACGTCACACACCCCGGAATCGGTTGATGGCCGTGAGGTGTTGTGCGCGCAGGTCGTGATCGAGAACACCCAGACCCTCTTCGGGCGCAAGGCACAGCACGCCGACCTTGCCCTGGTGCGTGTTGCGGTGCACGTCGTGCGCTGCCTGGCCCGTTTCGTCCATTGAGTACACCTTGGACAGTGTGGGGTGGATCTTTCCCTTGGCGATCAAGCGGTTCGCCTCCCACGCCTCGCGGTAGTTCGCGAAGTGCGAGGAGATGATCGACTTCAGGTTCATCCACAGGTAGCGGTTGTCGTACTGGTGCATGTACCCGGAGGTCGACGCACACGTCACGATCTTGCCGCCCTTGCGCGCGACGAAGACGGAGGCGCCGAACGTCTCGCGGCCGGGGTGCTCGAACACGATGTCCGGGTCCTCGCCGCCGGTGAGTTCGCGGATCTTCGCGCCGAAGCGCTTCCACTCGCGCGGGTCCTGCTCGTGCTCGTCTTTCCAGAACTTGTAGCCCTCGGCGGAGCGGTCGATGATCAGTTCGGCGCCCATCGAACGGACGATCGCGGCCTTCTCCGGCGAGGAGACGACACAGATCGGGGTCGCGCCGCCGTTCAACGCGAACTGCGTGGCGTAGGAGCCGAGGCCACCGGACGCGCCCCAGATCAGGACCGTGTCGCCCTGCTTCATGTTGGCGCCGTTGGTCGACACCAGCTGCCGGTACGCGGTGGAGTTCACCAGGCCCGGCGACGCGGCCTCTTCCCACGTGAGGTGCTTGGGCATCGGCATCAGCTGGTTCGACTTCACCAGCGCGAGGTCGGCGAGGCCGCCGAAGTTCGTCTCGAAGCCCCAGATCCGCTGCTGCGGGTCGAGCATCGTGTCGTTGTGGCCGTCCGGCGCCTCCAGCGGCACGTCCAGACAGTGCGCGACCACACGGTCGCCCGGCTTCCACGCGGTGACGCCGGGACCGGTGCGCACGACGACGCCCGCCAGGTCCGAGCCCACGACGTGGTACGGCAGGTTGTGGCGCCCGCCGAGCTTCTTCAGGAAGCCGAACGTGGACACCGGCTCGAAGATCGAGGTCCACACGGTGTTGTAGTTGATGGCGGAGGCCATGACGGCGACCAGCGCCTCGCCCGGACCGAGCTCCGGGGTGGCGACCTCGTCGATGTGCAGCGACTTGCGGGGGTCCTTGTCCCTCGTCTCGAGGCCCGAGAACATCTCGGCCTCATCCGCGTGCACGGTCACGCCCCGGTAGCTGTCGGGGACGTCCAACGAACCGATCGCGTCCAGCTCATCGGCCAGAATCGCATCGAGGATCTTTTGCACGGCGGCATTCCTTCCCGGTGAGGGATCGTCGCAGGTTGCCGGAGGTTACCGACCAGTAAACGATCCAGAATCATGCCTGTGAGGGATTCCACTGAGATTTCTTGACCGGGCGGCCAACCAAGCGGACGATGGAAGGGTCCGAGAAGGTGAAGGTCGCCCAAGGAAGGGGGCCTGTTATGACCAAGGCGTGGAGCAGGTGGCAGGACTGGGCCGAGGTTGCGATCGGCGTTCTGGTGTTGCTGTCTCCGCTCGTCGTGGACACCTCGAACGCGGCCATGTGGACGATGATCGTGCTCGGCGCGCTCATCGCGATCGACGGACTCGTCGACCTCGCCATGCCCGCGATGATCTACGGGGAGTACGTGCAGATGGTGCTCGGTGCACTTCTGTTCATCTCGCCGTGGGTGATGAGCTACACCGATCTGATGGCGGCCTCGTGGGCTTCCTGGGTCGGTGGCGTGCTCACCATTGCCGCGGGGGCGCTGGCAATGCCCGCCGCGAACGCCGCGCACTCCGCTGCGGCCCAGCCGCACTGATCAGTCGACAACCTGTGGGCCCAGGGCACGGTCTTGGGCCCACACCCCGTGTCATGGAGGAAAGCGTGGAGGATTCGGCCAAGGAGCGCATCCTGGCCGCGGCCGAGGAGCTGTTCGCCGACTCCGGCTTCGACGCCACCCCGACCTCGCGCATCGCCGAACGCGCAGGCGTGCCCAAAGGCCTGGTGCACTACTACTTCAACCGCAAGAAGGACCTGCTGGCCGCGCTCGTCGCGCGGTTGCCGGACAGCACGGTCGACCACCGCCGGATCGTCGTGGCGGGGGACATCGCCGAGTCGCTGCGCAGGCTCGTCGCGGCACTCGACGCGCGCTTGAACGCCTCGCCGCTGCTCTCGCACCTGCTGTGGCGTGAAGCGGATACGCATTCGGCTGTCCGTGACGCCATGCAGGCCCGCTACGACAACGTCGCTGCGCAGATCAAACAGGTCATCATCGCCGCCGGTGGCGCGGCGGTGGCGATCAAGGACGTCGAGGCCGCCGCGGCACTCCTCGCGCTCGCCGTCAGCTACCGGCACTCGGTGGCGCGGCACAGCGACGAGGAGGACCCGATCGACAAAGAGCTGAACTTCGTCGCTAGTGCGCTGCAGGTTCGACCAGCTCGATGAGCACCCCGCCCGCGTCCTTCGGGTGCACGAAGTTGACGCGGCTGTTCGACGTGCCGCGCTTCGCGTTGTCGTAGAGCAGCCGCAGGCCCTTCCCGCGCAGCACGCCCGCCGCGAGGTCCACATCGGACACCCGGTAGGCGAGCTGCTGCAGGCCGGGCCCGGAGCGGCCGATGAACTTGGCGATCGTCGAGGACTCCGACAGCGGCGCGAGCAGCTGGATCGCGGTGCCGTCGTCGTCGCCGGGCGCGTGCAGCATCGCCTCGCGCACACCCTGTTCCTCGTTCACCTCTTCGTGTGCGACGACGAGGCCGAAGTTGTCGCGGTAGAACGCGATCGCCACGTCCAGATCAGGCACCGCGATGCCCACATGGTCGATCGCGGTCACGAATCGAGCGAGTTCTGCGTTCATGGCAACGAAGGGTAGCTACCTGATCGGTGCAGGTCCCCCTGTGCCGGGTCTCACAGGATTACCGGGCAGTAGCCCCAGGTATGGTGCCCAGTTAACGACCGTTCGCTCTTCCAATGGAGGCAGCTGTGTCCGGTTCCGTCATCGTCGCCGGGGCTCGTACCCCGATGGGCCGACTGCTGGGATCACTCAAGGACTTCTCCGGTGCCCAGCTCGGTGGCGTCGCGATCAAGGCGGCACTGGAACGCGCGGGCGTCTCGCCCGAGCAGGTGCAGTACGTGATCATGGGTCAGGTGCTCACCGCGGGCGCGGGCCAGATCCCCGCCCGCCAGGCCGCCGTCGCCGCGGGCATCCCGATGAGCGTGCCGGCGCTGACCATCAACAAGGTCTGTCTGTCCGGCGTCGACGCCATCGCGCTCGCCGACCAGCTCATCCGCGCGGGTGAGTTCGACGTCGTCGTGGCCGGTGGCCAGGAGTCGATGACCCAGGCGCCGCACCTGCTGCCCAAGTCGCGCAGCGGGTTCAAGTACGGCGACGTCCAGCTGCAGGACCACATGGCGCACGACGGCCTGTTCTGCGCGTTCGACCAGGTCGCCATGGGTGTCTCGACCGAGAAGTACAACGAGCGCTACGGCGTCACGCGCGAGGAGCAGGACGCGTTCTCCGCGCGTTCGCACCAGCTCGCCGCGAAGGCCGCCGAGAACGGCGTCTTCGAGCAGGAGATCGCGCCCGTCGCGATCCCGCAGCGCAAGGGCGAGCCCGTCCTGTTCAGCACGGACGAGGGCGTGCGCGCCGAGACCACCGTGGATTCCCTGGGCAAGCTGCGCCCGGCGTTCGCCGCGGACGGCACCATCACCGCGGGTTCGGCGTCGCAGATCTCCGACGGTGCGGCCGCGGTCGTTGTGATGAGCAAGGCCAAGGCCGAGGAACTGGGCCTGGAGTGGATCGCGGAGATCGGTGCGCACGGCGTCGTCGCCGGCCCCGACGCCTCGCTCCACGAGCAGCCTTCCAACGCCATCAAGGCCGCCTGCGCCAAGGAGGGCATCACGCCCGCCGACCTCGACCTGGTCGAGATCAACGAGGCGTTCGCGGCGGTCGGCATCGTGTCGGCCAAGCAGCTCGGTATCACCGAGGACAAGGTCAACGTCAACGGCGGGGCGATCGCTCTCGGTCACCCGATCGGCATGTCCGGTGCGCGGATCGCGCTGCACCTGGCGCTCGAGCTCCAGCGTCGCGGTGGCGGCGTGGGTGCGGCGGCGCTGTGCGGTGGCGGCGGTCAGGGCGATGCTCTGATCATTCGCGTGCCCAAGAAGGCCTAGGGTCTTCTGGTGTGGCGAAGCCTGTTGACGTAGCAGGACTGGTCGACCGCGCGCGTGACGGCGAACCGCGCGCGGTCGCCAGGCTGATCTCCCTGGTCGAGCAGGGCAGCCCGGTGTTGCCCGAGGTGGCGGCGGCACTCGCCCCGCACACCGGGAACGCCCAGGTCATCGGCCTCACCGGCGCTCCTGGCGTCGGCAAGTCGACCTCGACGAACGCCCTGGTGAAGGCATACCGCGAACAGGGCAGGAAGGTCGCGGTCATCGCCGTCGACCCGACCAGCCCGTTCTCCGGCGGCGCGCTGCTCGGCGACCGGGTGCGGATGGGCGACCACGCGACCGATCCCGGTGTCTTCATCCGTTCCATGGCCACCCGCGGCCACCTCGGTGGCCTGTCCTGGGCCACTCCGCAGGCACTGCGGGTCCTCGACGCGGCCGGGTTCGACGTGATCCTGGTGGAGACGGTCGGCGTCGGGCAGTCCGAGGTCGAGATCATCGCGCTGGCCGACACCACGGTCGTGCTGCTCGCACCGGGCATGGGCGACGGCATCCAGGCCGCGAAGGCGGGCATCCTGGAGATCGCCGACGTGTTCGTGGTCAACAAGGCCGACCGCGACGGCGCCGACCAGACCGCCCGCGACCTCAAGTACATGATCTCGCTGGGTCGCCGCGACCGTGAGGGCCCGCTGTGGCGGGTGCCGGTGGTGAAGACCGTCGCGGCGCGGATGGAAGGCCTGGACAAGGTCGTCGACGCCATCGCCGAGCATCAGCGGTGGATGGCCGAGCACGGTGAGCTGACCGAACGGCGGCTGCGCCGGGCGGGCGCCGAGATCGAGGCCATCGCGGTCGAACGGGTGCGCACGCGGCTCGGATCCGTGGACCAGCTGGCCAAGCGCGTGGTCGCGGGTGAGCTCGATCCGTTCGCCGCGGCGGAGCTGTTGATCAGCGGTAACCTCGCCAAGTGACCTCTTGGGGACCTCCACCACCTGTCGTCATCGACCTCGGCAAGAGCGACACCCGCAAGGTGCTCATCGGCGGCTCGGTCGCCGGCGGGCTCGGCATCCTCGCCCTGGTCGGCGCGGTCAGCGCGTTCGTCGACGGTGAGCCGGTCGGCGGGAGCATCGCCGGCGTCATCGGGGTCGTTTTCACGTTCATCGGCGTGATGGCCGTGGTGAAGTGGAAGACCATCTCTCGCCCACGCAAGCTCGTCATCGAGCAGCAGGGCATCCGGCTGGACGACCCGCAGGGCGCGCCGTGGGCGGTGGGCTGGCAGGAGCTGGGGGCGATCTCGATCTCCCGCACCCGCGAACGCGCGGTCCAGCTCGCCGACGCACTGGTGCCCCGCACGCTGGTCCGGGTCGACCTGCACCCGCGTGACCCGCAGCGGTTCCGCCCCGCGCACCCGACCATGGAGCCCCTCTGGGAGTTCCACCGCGTCCAGAACGGCTACCGCCTCCCACTCGGCGACTCGGCGTCGTTCATCACCCCTCTGGACCACGGCCTCCGCACGTTCGCGCCACAGATCTACCGCGGCGTCATCGACGAGGGCTTCAGCGTCGGTCTCCACTGACGCACGCGGAGACCTTTCGTGCGCTCCTGGAGTACGAAAGCTCCCCGCGTGCACTTGCGGGCCCGATGAAGTTCTACTCTCAGTAGTTCTGAGATTCACCGTTTGCAGTGATGGTCTCCCCATTGACTACTCAGGGGAGTTACGCTCGGTCGTTCGTGCGGTGTCACTTCTATCCCCCCGAGGGGTGAAGCCGTGGACGGCAACGTGAGTACAGAACAGCGCGTGCTCGACGTTGTGCTGTCCTTCGCCGAGGACGACACCCTGCCCGACCTGCTGCGCCATGTGGTGGAGTCCGCCTGCGACCTGATCGCGGCGCCGTACTGCGCGCTGGCCGTGGTCGACGGGCACCGTGAGTTACACGGAGTTCACCGCACGGGACGGGCAGGTCAACGTCACGTCGGGTGACCCGCGCTCGATCGGCGTAATCGACTTCCTCGGCGCACCCGTGCTGGTCCACGACGAGACGTTCGGCAACCTCTACCTGGCAGGCAAGGAGTTCACGGCCGAGGACCGGGACATCCTCACCGCGCTGGCCACGGCGGCGGGCTCGGCGATCGGCCACCTCAGCCGTTACGACCAGATCCGCAAACGTGAGGTGTGGCTGCGGGTCGCCGCCGAGGTGACCGCCGAGCTGCTGACCGGTACGAGCGGCCGCGACGCGCTCTACGTCGTCGCGAAGAACGCCAGGGAGACCGCGGCGGCCGACTTCGCCGCCCTCGCGCTGCCCGACCACAACGGCGACCTCGTGATCGAGGTGGCCGACGGCGGCAGGTACGACGCCGAAGGAATGCGGGTGCCCAAGGAAGGCACCGTCAGCTACCGGGTCTACGAGTCCGGGCGGGCCGAGTGCCACGACGAGGGCAAGGTCCCGTCTGTGCCGGGCCCGTGCGCGGTTGTGCCGCTCGCGGTGGGCGACCGCGTGATCGGCGTCCTGATCATCAGCAGGAGGACGGGCGAGTCCCCGTTCGACAACATCGAACCGATGCAGGTGTTCGCCGCGCAGGCCGCGCTCGTCCTCGAGTTCACCAGGGCGCAGGGCGACACCGAACGCCTTGCGGTGCTGGAGGAACGCGACCGCATCGCGCGGGACCTGCACGACCTGGTCATCCAGCGGCTGTTCGGGCTCGGGCTCGGCCTGCAGGGCCTCACGAACATGACGGCCACGCCGCAGATCACCGACAGGCTCAGCGGGTTCGTCGAGGAGGTCGACCGCACGATCCGGGAGATCCGCAGAACCATCTTCTCGTTGCAGGAACCGGCGACGGGCAGCACGAGCCTGCGCGGGCACCTGCTCAGGGCCGTGCACGACTCGGCGCAGCTGCTGGGGTTCGAGCCGGACGTGGCACTGGAGGGGCCGCTCGACACGGTGGTGCCGGACGAGCTGCGGCCGGATCTGCTGGCCACGCTGCGGGAAGCGCTCACCAACGTGGTGCGGCACGCGCGGGCCAGGCACGTGGCCGTCGCCATCGGTGTCAACCGCGAGGTGACGCGGCTGGAGCTCGTGGTGAAGGACGACGGGCGAGGCTTGCCGTTGGCTGAAGATTCGCGCGGCCTGCCCCATCACGCCGGTGGACTGGCCAACATGGCGGCGCGAGCGCGGCGTCACCACGGGGAGTGTTCGGTGGACTCGATTCCCGGTGCCGGCGTGAGTATCACCTGGTTCGTCCCGTTGGTGTTGCAGGAGGCGAGATGGCGATAGCCGTGATGGTGGTGGACGACCACGAGATCGTGCGGAGAGGGCTGGTGCAGCTGCTCGCGCAGGCGGATGACATCGCTGTCGTGGGCCAGGCCGACAGCGCGACCGCCGCGATCGTGCTGGCACCCAAGCTGAAACCCGACGTGGCGATCATCGACGTGCGGTTGCCCGACGGGGACGGCGTGACGGTGTGCCGGGAGATCCGGAGCTCGGTCGACCCGCCGCCTGCCTGCCTGATGCTCACGTCCTATTCGGACGATGAGGCGCTGTTCGGGGCGATCATGGCAGGGGCGTCGGGTTACATGCTGAAGGAGGTGTCGGGCAACGACCTCGTGGCCGCGGTCCGCACGCTCGCCGCCGGTGGGTCACTGCTGCACGCGGGCGTGACGGCGACCGTGTTGCAACGGCTGCGCGGCGGACCCGAGGAAGACCCGCGGTACGCCGCGCTGAGCCCGCAGGAGCGGCGCATCCTCGACCTCATCGCCGAGGGCATGACGAACCGGCAGATCGCGAACCGGCTGTTCCTCGCCGAGAAGACCGTGAAGAACTACGTGTCGTCGTTGCTGCACAAGCTCGGCTTCGACAGACGTACCGAGGCGGGCGTCTACGCGGCCCGGCGCAGACGCACTCACCCTGGTCCGTTCTAGGCGACTCGTGGGATCGGTTTCGCCACCGGTTCCTTCTCCGCCAGCCGTTCCGTCTTCGCCCACGCGTTGCGTCCGGCGAAGTGCCGGTACAGCGCGCGCAACGTCGAGATCGAGCCGAGGATCAGGAATCCCGGATAGGCCAGACCGACGACGAGGCACCGCCATAACGGCTCGTCGTTGTGCTTGAGCCGGTGCACCACGCCCCAGATCAGGCCGGGCAGCACCAGCGCGACGGCCCAGATTGCGAAGGCCCCCAACGCAACGGTGCCCTGCACCGACACACCGCCGAGCGGGGTACCGGTGATCTGGGCGTAGAAGCTCACGCCCACCAGCGCGGTGACGAGCAACGTCATCGGCGCGACCAGCCACGGCGTCAGCAGGTACTGGAGGAACTCGAGCAGCGCGACGGAACCGATGTGCTTGGCCCTGATCAGCTTGGGCACGTAACCGAGGCACTGCAGGTTGCCCTGGCCCCACCGGGTGCGCTGGCGCAGCAGGCGGTTCACGTCGATCAGGCCCTGCTGGGTGATCGTCGCGTGCGTGGCGTAGCGGATGCGCTGACCGGTGAGGTGCATGCGCAGGCCCAGTTCCAGGTCCTCGACCAGGCACGCCGACCACGGCGCGTCGCCGAGGCCGATCAGCGCTTGCAGCCGGACGAACTGGCCGTTGCCGCCGAGCCCGACGGTGCCGACGACGTCACGCAGCGACTGCGACGCGTCCACGACACAGCTGAACTCCAGGTCCTGCAGGAACGCGAGCAGGTTGTCCCGGTTGTGGATGCGGACCCGGCACTGCACGGCGCAGACGTCGCGCTGTGCGAAGTACGCGGTGATCTCGGAGAGCATGCCGGGCTCGCCGCGGCCGTCGCCGTCGATCACGCCGACGATCGTGCGGTGCACCGTGCCCGCCTCCTCGGCGATGCCGCGGATGTACCGGTACGCGTGGTTGAGCGCCTCGCCCTTGCCCTTGCGCGCTTCGGGAGGGTTCCGGCGCAGCACGTGCAGGCGATGGTCGTCGATCTCGGCCAGCACGTGCGGCGTGCGGTCGTCCGATCCGTCGTCCACGACGACGACTTGGACCGGTGTGCGCGCGCCGTCCAGTGCGAGCGCGGAACGAACCGTGTTCGCCACGACTCGTTCCTCGTTCAACGCCGGAATGATGATCCAGTACTGGAGCGGATGCCTTGGGGGAACGTCCGGTCCGCCCGGTTTCGGCCGCCACCACACGAACAGTGCGAGAACGAGGTTGTAACTCGGCCAAAAGACGAGCAGAACCAGCATGAACGTCGCGAATTGCGTCGTGTCGCTCATGACACAAACCTGTCTACAAAAGCGGTTACACCTACAACCGAGGTGAACCGGATGTTCGGTTTTGGCATTGGGTGCTCCCGGTAACGAAGCGCAGGGCCGGTACGAGATACCAGACGACACGTCCGGGAGCTGGCGTTCAGGGCGACAGTAGGGGCTGGTAGCGCAGGCGTCAACAGGCCATATCGGGGACGAATGGACAGTTGTTACACGAAGTTCGTGAAGCTAATCACCGATATGGCGGTACCCGCTGGGTGCGGGTACCAATTGATTGTCAGCGATGATCGAATCGCACTGTGTGATGGCGCACGTTCGCCGCGCGTGCCTGGAGTACGAAGAGGTAGAAGATGGGACTAAGTGCCCTGGTGCCCGGCCCTCGTCAGTTCTCCCGGGGCCAGGTTCCCGAGGTTTTCCTCGTCGCGGGAACTCGGCCGGAAGCAGTGAAGATGGCACCGGTGGCCGCCGCGATGTTCTCGGGCGGCCGTATTCGGCCAGTGGTCGTCAACTCCGGGCAGCACCCGGAGATGGTCGACCAGGCGCTCGAGTCGTTCGGCTTCACCGCCGACGTCCGGCTCAAGCTGAACCGGGTGACCGGCGGCCAGGCCGAGCTCACGAGTCAGCTGATCGAGGAGCTGGATCGGCTCTTCACCGAGCGAACGCCCGCCGCCGTGCTCGTCCAGGGCGACACGACGACGACGCTCGCCGGCGCGCTCGCCGCGTTCTGGCAGCAGATCCCGGTCGTGCACCTGGAGGCCGGGCTGCGCTCGCACGACCTGACCTCGCCGTTCCCGGAGGAGGGCAACCGCAAGATGGTCGGTCAGCTTGCGTCGCTGCATCTCGCGCCGACCGCGGACGCCGCCGCCCATCTGGCGCGCGGAGTCCCTGCAGGGCAACAACGTGCTGACGATCGGCAACACGGTCGTCGACGCCGTGCTCGACGTGGCAGCCCGGCGCGCGCCCTACGGGACGCCCGGTTGCAGGAGATCGAGAACCGGGTCCACGGTGGACAGTCGCGGCTCGTGCTGGTCACCACGCACCGCCGCGAGTCGTGGGGCGAGCCGCTCGACCGCGTGCTGCGCGCCGTCGCGGACATCGTCGCGGCCAGGGAGGACGTCGAGGTCGTGCTTCCCGCGCACCCGAACCCGGCCGTGCGCAGACAGGTGCTCGACGTGCTCGGCGACTGCAAACGCGTGACGATCACCGACCCGCTGCCGTACGCGCAGCTCGCCCGGCTGCTAGCGCAGTGCACGCTGGTGTTGTCCGACTCGGGCGGCATCCAGGAGGAGGCGCCGTCGTTCGGCGTTCCGGCGCTGGTGCTGCGGGACGTGACCGAGCGGATGGAGGCGCGTGAACACGGGCTGCGCCGTGCTCGTCGGCACCGACCGCGAGCGCATCGTGTCGCTCGCCACCCGCCTGCTGGACAACCCTGCCGCTCGCGAGGCGATGACCGCCGACGGCAACCCGTTCGGCGACGGGCTTGCCTCCGTGCGCACCGAACAGGCTCTGGCCTGGCTGCTGGGCCTGCAACAACAGAGACCCGTCGAGTTCGCTCCTTACGCGGGCAGCGCGACCGTGCGCGTGTCCGGAGAGGTAGATGTGGCATGAAAGGTCGACTCTTCAAGTTGGCCGTCGGGGTTGCCCTCGCGGTCTCGATGATTCCCGCGCCCGCCCAGGCGGCACCGCTCTCGCTCAACCTGAACGTCGGCGAGCTCGTCGACAGCCTGTTGCCCGCGCCGCCCACGCCGGACACCACGCCGTCGACCACCAGCCCGCGCATCGCCAAGCGGAGCACGCAGCCCGGCGTGATCTCGACCGTGCTCGGCGCGCTCGGCCTGGCCTCCACCCAGGCCGCCGCGGCGGCAGGCACGAACGGTGGTGGCGCGCCCGGTGCGAAGGCGACTCAGAAGACGTTGGTGCTCTACGACAACACCGGTCCGTGGGCGTGGCTCGGCGAGGCGTACGCGGTGCAGGCGGGCAACCTCGCCTCGCACGGCAGCGCCTACGTCATGCACCCGGTCGGGTCCTATGTGGCCGGTGAGATGTCGGGCTACACCGGCGTGATCTACATCGGCTCGACCTACGACGAGCCGATCCCGGTTGCCTTCCTCGACGACGTGCTGGCGGGCAGCAAGCCGGTGTTGTGGATGGCGCACAACATCTGGCAGCTCACCGCACGCGCACCGAGCTTCGCCACCACCTACGGCTGGAACTGGGTCCAGTACGACACCGGTGCCGCGACCACGGTCCGGTACGAGAACACGGACCTCGGCCGCAACGCGCTCGCCACCCCGTCCGGCCTGATGATCACGCAGATCGGCAACCCGGCGATCGCGTCGGCGCCCGCCATCGCGACCGGTTCGGCCGTCGGCCCGATCAACTGGGCCACGAAGGCCAAGAACCTGACCTATATCGGCGAGATCCCGTTCAGCTACGTCGACCACGGTGACCGCTACCTGGCCGCCGCCGACCTGATCAGCAAGATCTCGAACCCGACGATGGTCGACCGCAAACGGGCACTCGTCCGCATCGAGGACGTCGGTCCCGACGCCGACCCGGCCGAGCTGCGTGCGGTCGCCGACTACCTGTACGCGCAGAAGGTGCCGTTCTCGATCGCGGTCTACCCGCGCTATGCGAACCCGCACGGCGTCGACAACAACGGTGTGGCCGAATTCGCGAACCTGTCCCAGAAGCCACAGGTCATGAGCGCTCTGCGGTACATGACCCAGCGCGGCGGCACGATCCTGATGCACGGCTACACGCACCAGTTCAACACGGCGATCAACCCGTACGACGGCCGCAGCGGCAACGACTTCGAGTTCTACATGGCGCACGTCAACGAGAACGACAGCGTGATCTACGACGGCCCGGTGCCCGGCGACTCGGCCTCGTGGATGCAGGGCCGGATCAACTCGGCCACGCAGGCGTTCAACCTGGCCGGCTTCACCCGTCCGACGATCTTCGAGCCGCCGCACTACGCCGCGTCGGCCGTGGACTACCAGGTGATCCAGCAGAACTTCGGCAGGCGCTACGACCGAGGCCTCTACTTCGGCGGCTACTGCCCCGGCGGCGCGTGCGGTACGGGTGCGCCGCAGTACGACAAGATCTACGGCCAGTACTTCCCGTACCTGGTCCGCGACGTCTACGGCTCGATCGTCGCCCCCGAAGCGGTGGGCAACGTCGAACCCGAGCCGTTCAACAACCACCCTGCCCGCCTGCCTGCCGATCTGGTCAAGACGGCGAACCAGCTCAAGGTGGTCGATGATGGTGTCGCGAGCTTCTTCTACCACCCGTACCTCGGGGTCGGGTACCTGCAGCAGACCGTGGCAGGACTGAAGGGCGCGGGCTTCACGTTCGTGTCCGTCGGCACCGTCATGGCCGGCTGAGCTGAGAAGAGGCCGGGAGATCTCACGGGGTCTCCCGGCCGACCAGGAGGTCCAGTGCCGCGACCGCCAGCAATCGCCGCGTCTTCCGGCGCTCAGCAGGGCGCCTCGCGGCACCGCCCCCGCACCCCCGTACCACCAGTACGAGGGTGCGGGGGCGGCACCGCGATGCACCCGTCTGACCGTCGAAATACGGGGCAAAGGCTGACGGTCACGGCACTTGTGCGCTGGGCGTTGGTGGTTCTGTTGGCAGCCGGATGTTCTTCGGCTCCGGTCAGCACACCTACGCCGACCGCCGAGGGCTGGGAAGTCACCGTCTACTACACGGCGGTCGAGTCGTTCCACAGTGGAGCGTCGGTGCCCGTGCGGGGTTGCCCGACGATCGACTGCGAGAACGGGAACGACCTGCTCGGCACGTTTCCCCAGTCGTTCGCGAAGGCCGTGAAGGACGAAGGCACCGGCCGCACTTCCTCCGGCCGGTACCTCAACTGGTCCCACGACAAGGGCTACTGGCTCGACACCGAGCCCCGTGACGCGTTCGGCAAGCCGCTGAAACCGTTCGTCTCGGCGGCCGCCGACGGGGTCAGGACGGGCTCACGGATCAGGCTCGTCTCGTGTGGACAGACGCCCGAGGGTTCGAACGTCGACTTCGCGGTGTGCCAGAAGCTCGCGTCCTCCGCGTGGGAGATCACCGACGAGTTCACGCCAGGGCTGGGCGGGGACCGGCACATCGACCTCTATCTGGGCGAGGAGACCGGCCCCCGGTTCACCGAGAGTCCCTGGTACACAACGCTGTCACAGGCGGTGCTGGAGATTCACCAGCCGAGCTGAGCCGCGTACCGCCGCGCCTGCTCGGTCGGGCTCATCCGCTGCTGACCCGGCTCGGGCAGCGGCGCGCTGGCACACGTCGTGTCACGGGTCGGGTCGACCCGGTCGAGCAGGTAGCGTTCGACCTGCAGGTTGACGCACTCGTTGTCGAACCCGTAGATGCCGTGGTCACCCTCGTTCGTGACGGTGATCATCTTCGAGCCCGCGAACCGCTGGTGCGACCGCTGCGCACCCTCGATCGGCGTGGCCGGGTCGCGCTCGGACTGCACCATCAGTGTGGTCGGCGCGCCGATTCCGGTGGGCCGCTTGAGGTTCACGTTCGGCCGGTCCCAGTACGAGCACGGGCCCATGATCTGGTAGTAGCCGAACAGCGGCCACTTGGCGCCGTTCACCTCGGCCTCGCGCTCCAGGAACTTCCGGCCGCCGCGGAACGGGGTGTCGTTGCACAGGATGTTGAACTGCGTGGCCACCTGCGCGTCGGGGTAGCTCGCCTGCGCCTTCAGCTGCGCGGGCACCGCACCCGCCAGCTCGGCCAGCTTCCGCGCGGCATCGTCGAACGCGTACTTGCTGTACTGCGCCCGGAAGAGCACCAGGTCCAGCGAGACGGGGTAGTAGGTGCCGTCCGGCAACGTGACCGGCTGCTCGGCGAGCTTCGCCCGAGTCCGTTCGTAGACCTGGCGCACTTCCTCGCCGGTCTTGCCGAGGTGGTAGACGTTGTCGTACTTGGCGACCCAGGGCGCGAAGTCGACGCGGAACCGCCGTTCGAAGCCGAAGCCGAAGTTCGCGAACACCGGCTGCCAGGTCCCGGTGAAGTCGACGTTCGAGTCGAGCACGACCTTGCCGAGAGACTTCGGGAAGTACGTGGCGAAGTAGGCCCCCATCCAACTGCCGCCGGAGTAGCCGAGCCAGTCGACCGTCTTCTTGCGCAGTACCTGCCGGAGCAGGTCCAGGTCCTTCACCGTCTGGTCGGTGGTGATGTACTGCCCGAGCTCGCCGGACTTGGTCTGGCAGTACTTCGCCTGCAGGTCCATGCCCTGGTAGAGCAGGTCGAGGTTGGCCTTGCCGCGATCACGCGGGTCGGTCTGCCCGAGCGTCTGGAACATCCCGCACGTGACGTTGCTGCTGGCTCCGGTGCCGCGGACGTCGATGCCGATGATGTCGGCGTTCTCGCTGAGCTGCGGCCGTTGCAGGAACGCCAGCGGGAACGTCCGGCCCTCGCCACCGGGTCCGCCGGGGTTCGTGAACACCGTCGTCTTGGCCTTGCCGTTCTTCGGCGTGAGCCTGCTGACCGCGATCGTGATCGTCTTGCCGTTGTTCGGGTTGTTCCAGTTCTGCGGAGCGGTGAAGCTGCCGCACTCCAGTCGTTCGGCACCCGGCGGCGCGCCGGGAGGTGGCGTCGCGAAGCACTGCTGCCACTTGATTTCCTGGGCGGCGAACCCGCTCTGGGCGTGCGCGAGCGGTGCGATGAGAAGTGATGATGCCGTTGCGACGGCCAGTGCGGCCGCCAACTGCTTTCGGCGCATCGGTGGTTCCCCCTTCGGTTGTACGTCCAGCCCACCGTCTTCCGGCGCGCGGTACAACGGCTGAAGGGTGATCGCCCGGTACGACTCTGGTCTTAGGCCAACACGGCCAAACGCCCGTGACGTGTGTCATTTTCCCTGGTGACGGCCTCGTTGGCCCAGGAAGAACATCAGGGCCGCCCCCGAGGTGCGGGACGGCCCTGATGTGGTTCGCGTCAGATCAGCAGGACTGCTTGTAGAAGTACTTCGAGTTCGCCTGCGCGTCGTCCTTCGTGATGGCGACCAGGTCGGTCTCGATGTTGCGCTTGTTCTCCTTGCCGTCGATCGCGGCCAGCGCCTGCTCGACGCCCTGTTTGCCGATCGTGGCCGGGTCCTGCGCGATGAGCGCCTGCACGTTGCCCGCCTGCAGGTCCTGTACCTGCTTCGGCGAGGCGTCGAAGCCGACCAGGCTCACCGCGCCGGTCTTGCCCGCGTTGCGCAGGCCGGTCGCCGCGCCCTCACCGGTGTTCAGGTTCGTGGCGAACACGGCGACCAGGTCCGGGTTGGCGGCCAGCGTCGCCGTCACCTTGGAGGCGGCGGTGGCGGGCTCGTTGTCCGTGTACTGCTGCCCGATGTACTTGAGGTTCGGGTAGTTCTTGATGGTGTCCTCGAAGCCCTTGGCACGGGCGTCGGTGGTGGACGTGCCGGCCTTGGTGTTCAGCACCAGCACCGAGCCGGTCTTGCCGGCCGTGAGCTTGTTGATCGTCTCGGCGGCGAGCTTGCCGCCCTGCTCGTTGTTGGACGAGATCGAGGAGGCGGCGATCGAGGTGTCCTGCAGTTTGGTGTCGACCTCGACGACCTTGATGCCCGCGTCCTTGAGCTGCTTCATCGGGCCGGCCATGGCCTTGTCGTCGGTCGGCGCGATCAGCACGGCCGCCGGCTTGGAGGCGAGGATGCCCGTGACGATCGGGGTCTGCTGGGCCGCGTCGAACTTCGCCGGGGCCTGGGTGTCGAACTCGTAGCCCGCGGCCTTGGCCGCATCCTGGAAACCGCACTGCATCGAGATGTAGAACGGTTCCGCGGTGATGCCGGGGATCAGCACGAGCTTCTTGTTCGTGGCAGTGTTGCCAGAACCCGAGTCACCAATCTGCCCGCCTCCGCCACACGCGGCGAGCAGGAACACGGCCGAGACGGCCACTGCGGAGCGGATCTTCATTGGTCCAGCCCTTTCCTAACGTTGGTTGCGCGCCCGCCGCCTTGTCTGGTCGAGCCAGACGGCGGCCACCAGCACGATCGCGACGGCGATCGGCTGCCAGAACTCCTTGACCCCGATGATGACGAGGCCCTTTTCCAGCACCGCCGGGATGAACACGCCGAAGACCGTGCCCAGCACCGAACCCATGCCGCCGAAGATGCTCGTTCCGCCGAGCACGACGGCCGCGATCGCGTTCAGGTTGTCCGTCTCGTGGCCGGTGACGACCGCGACGCGGAAGAACGCGTTGCCCATGAAGCCCGCGAGGCCCGCGAGGGTGCCCGCGAGCAGGTAGACCTTCGTCAGATGGCCGCGCACCGAGATGCCGACGCGCCGGGCCGCTTCCTCGTTCGACCCGACCGCGTAGGTGTAGCGGCCGAACCGCGTCGTCGTCAGCAACAGCGCGCCGAGCGCGGTGACGACCGCGGCCACGATCACGATGTTCGGGATGCCGAACCACGTGCCGGAACCGAAGGTGGTGTTCAGCTTGTCCGGGATGCCGGACACGTTGGAACCGTTGTTCAGCAACAGGGCCGCGCCCTGCGCCGCGCCGAACGAACCCAGGGTCACGATCAGCGGCGGGATCTTCGCACGCGAGATCAGCAGACCGTTCAGCAGACCCCACGCCGCGCCGCTGACGACCGCGACCAGCAGGCCGAAAGCGATCACGCCCCAGCCCGCGTTCGTCGCGTCACCGCCGGACACCGAGTTCATCGCCAGCGCGGAGCTCACGGAGGCAAACACCAGCACCGAACCGACGGACAGGTCGATGCCGGACGTGATGATCACGAACGTCATGCCGACCGAGAGCACCAGCAGCACAGCGGTTTCCGCGAGCAGGAACTGCAGCGTGGTCACCTGGAAGATCGCGTCCGGGCGGATCGCGCCGAACACGGCGACCAGCACCAGGAGCACCAGGCCGATCCACAGCGTGTTCGCGTTCGTCAGCCGCTTCAGCAGCGGGGTGCGCTCCTGAGTGGACAGCTGGTCCGTTGACAACGTTGTCTTGGTTTCGGTCATCACGCGGCGTCCTCTTGCGACAGTGCGCCGGTCATCGCGCCGACCAGCTCTTCGACAGTGGTGTCCGCCGCCTTGAAGCGGGCGACCCGGCGACCGAGGCGCAGCACCTCGACGCGGTCGGAGACGGACAGCACCTCGGGCATGTTGTGGGAGATGAGCACCACGGCGATGCCCTCGTCGCGCACCCGCTTGATCACTTCCAGCACGCGTTCCCGTTGCACCACACCGAGTGCGGCGGTCGGCTCGTCCATGAACACGAGCTTCGAGGCCCACGCGACCGACCGGGCGACCGCGACCGACTGGCGCTGACCACCGGACAGCGCCGCGATCGGCACGTCGATGCTCTGCAGCGTCGCGCCGAACCTGGTGAAGTGCTCCGCGGCCTGGTGGCGCATCTTCTTCTTGTCCAGCACGCCGAGGAACCCGAGGATGCCGGGTTTCAGGATCTCCCTGCCGAGGAACATGTTCGCGGCCGGGTCGAGGTCCGGCGCGACCGCGAGGTCCTGGAACACCGTCTCGATGCCCAGGTCGCGGGCTTCGTTGGGCGAGTGCAGCGTGAGGGGCTTGCCGTCGAACAGCAGTGTGCCGCCGTTCGGCTGCTCCACCCCGGAAAGACACTTCACCAGGGTGGACTTGCCCGCACCGTTGTCACCGATCAGGGACACGACCTCACCGGGGTAGGCGGTGAACGACGCGCCGCGCAGCGCTTCGACGGTGCCGTAGTTCTTGACTAGCTCACGAGCCTCGAGCAACGGCTCGCTCATGGCGACACATCCTCTACTTCAGACAACACAGGCGGTCGGCAGCGGATCGCCACCAGGTCACCGGACAGCCCGATCTCGCCTGCCGCGTGCGGCACGACCACGGTGCTGCCCTGATGCACCTCCAGCTCACCGAGCTGACCGGAACCCTCCAGCACGACCAGCACGGCGAACGACGGCTCCAGTGCGAAGGAGCCCTCCACGTGCAGGCGGTCGGCCTGGAAGAACGGGTTGGCGGCGCTGCCGAGCAGATCGACAGACGGCGCCCACTTCTCTGATGTCTGGCGCACGAGCTGCTCCAGCTTCGCGCCCCAGCCGTGGCGGTCGACGCAGTCGAGCGCCACGTCGTAGCCGAGCCCGAGGTGGCCGATGTCCCCGTTCGCCAGAAAACCCTGCCACTCCAGCGTCACCGAGAAGTCCGTCGGCTGCTGGAGCTCGACGATGAACACGCCCTCGCCGATCGCGTGCGGCACACCGGCGGGCACGAAAACCGTGTCACCGGGCCGAACCGTGACCGGGTTCAGCGAGTCGAGCATCGCCGTCGTGTTCTGCGTGCCGACCCAGTCCGCGACGACCTCGGCGGGCACGTCGTCCTTGAATCCGATGTAGACGGTCGGGGCCGGTCCGGACGTGCCGACGACGATCCACGCCTCCGTCTTGCCGTGGCGGCAGTTCAGGTGCGCTGAGGCGAAGGCGTTCGACGGATGGCAGTGCACCGGCAGGCGCTGGCCCGCGTCGAGCAGCTTGACCAGCAACGCCGTGTCCGCGCCGAACTTCGCCACGTGGTCCGCGCCGAGCCACCCCGTCGGGTCCGCCTCGACGGCGTCCCGCAACAGCACGCCGTTTGGCAACGTTGTCAACCCCGCGTCGCTGCGTCCGTACAGCGTCGTCGTCGACGCCACCCAGTCCTCGGGACCGAAGGTCGCGGAGCTGCCACCGCGCAGCGCGGCGATCGCCTCGCCACCCCGGTAGAACTGCTTCGGCTGGTTGGCGGGCAAGTTGACAGGCTGGTGGAGAACACCAGAACTCACGCGTGGACCTCCCCGGATCCTCGTGGCACCAAGCGCACCGGCAGCACGACGCGGCGCGGTGGTGAGTTGTCGCCGTCCAGGCGGGCGAACAACAAATCCGTGGCCGCCTTGCCGAGCGCGCTCGCGTCGTGCGCGATCACGGTCACCGGCGGCGACAGCAGGTCAGCGAGCTCGAAGTCGTCGAAACCGACCAGCGCGGGCCGTTCCGCGACGCCTGCGAGCGCGCGCAGGATGTGCACGGTGATGCGGTTGTTGCCCGCGACGATCGCCGTCGCGGGCTCACGCGCGTTCTGTAGTCGTTGCAGCGTCGCGAGAACCGAGTGCTCGTCGTGCGGCCCCATGGCCACCAGGTCCTCCTGGTAGCCGATGCCCGCCCGCACGCAACCCTCGCGATAGCCGCGCAGGCGCTCGTTCGCGGTGAAGATGTCCGGCGCGTCCCCGAGGAACGCGATGCGGCGGTGCCCGTGCGCGGCCAGGTGCGTGACGGCCTCGATGGTGCCGCCGATGTTGTCCACCAGCACGGTGTCCGCCACGACGTCACCGGCAGGCCGGTCCAGGAACACGACGGGCGTGCCCGCGCGCATCTCCGGCACCAGGTAGCTGTGCTGCAACCCCGCGGGCACGATCAGCAGCCCGTCGACGCGACGGGAGCAGAACTCCAGCGCCAGCTCGCGTTCGCGGCTCGGATCCTCGTCCGACGACCCGGAGATCACCTGTCTGCCGCGCAAACGGGCGATTTCCTCGACAGCGCGCGTCACGCCGGAGTAGAACGGGTTGCCGACGTCCTCCAGCACCAGCCCGATCGTGCCGGTGGACGACCCGCGGCGCAGGTTGCGAGCGCTCAGGTTGCGCCGGAACCCGAGCTGGTCGATCGCGGCCAGTACGCGTTCGGCGGTCGAGGGATGCACGCCCGGCTCGTCGTTGACCACGCGCGAGACGGTCTTGATGCTCACGCCCGCCAGCCGTGCGACGTCGTTCATCGTCGCGCGACGTACCTTGCGCTGACCGGCTACCGGTCCGCTGGGGGACAACGTTGTCATAGTGGCCGTATCTCACCTCGCGTTCACCGGCTTGTCAACCGTCTCGGAACCGGTCAAGCGGCTCTTCTTTTCCTCAGTTGGTGTCTTTAACAAGACAAGTGGGCGCGCCGGCCTTGACCGCCGCCATGCGCGCTCCGCAAGGATCTGGTGACAGACAGCGTTGTCAGTGTTAGTCAGCTTGAGAGGAGCGAACCGCCATGCGTGACCTGCCACGCCGAAGCGTTCTCAGCCTCCTCGGAGCCGCCGGACTTGCCGGTGTGCCCGGTGTTGCTGGTGCCCAACCGTCACCTTCCGCGCCACCTCCCGCCGGTGTCGAAGGCGCGGCCGTTCCTGATTCTCGTGCGGTTCCGCTCGCGCCGCCTCCCGGAGGCTGGCGGCGGGTCGCCGAGGACGTGCGCAACGAGACCCGCTGGGCCTGGCGGTCCTATGTGGACAAGGCATTCGGTCACGACCAGATCAAACCGGTCTCCGGCGGCTTCGAGGAGTTCTTCGTTCCCGGCCACCCGATGGGTCTCACCGTCGTCGAGGCGCTGGACACGTTGTGGCTCATGGAACTCGACGCCGAGTTCGACCAGGGTGTGCGCTGGGTCAAGGCGAACCTCGACTTCGACGTGAACGCGTCGTTCCAGGTCTTCGAGACCAACATCCGCATGCTCGGCGGCCTGCTCTCCGCCTACCACGTCTCGAACGACCGGGCGTTGCTCGACCTCGCCCGCGACCTCGGCGACCGGCTCCTGGTGGCTTTCACCAAGTCGCCGACCGGAATCCCTTACCGCTACGTCAATCTGCGCACGGGTGCCGTCTCACGGCCCGAGACGAACCTCGCCGAGACCGGCACGTACATCACCGAGTTCGGCTCACTCTCGAAGTGGACCGGCGACCGCAAGTACTACAACGCCGCCAAGAAGGCATTCCAGGTCACGTTCGACAAGCGGACGTCGTTCGACCTGCTGCCGTGGGACGTGCACGCCGAGACCGGCGCCTGGCGCAACCGCTTCGCCACCGTCGGCCCGCCCGCCGACTCCTACTACGAGTACCTCTGGGACGGCTGGCACCTGTTCGGCGACCGCGACCTCAAACGCTGGTGGGACGTGCTGCTGCGCGGCATCCTGCGCAACCAGACCGACATCGTCGGCGGCCGGTTGTGGTTCGCCCAGGTCGACGCCTTCACCGGCAGGCGCGACTCGCGAACGCAGAGCGAACTGGCCGCGTTCTTCGGCGGTCTGCTGGCGGAGAGCGGCGACATCGCTCGTGGCCGGGCCTACCACGACTCGTGGACGGCCGTGCAGGACCGCTACGGCGTGCTGCCCGAGGGCATCAACTACACGTCGCTGCGCCCGACGTCGGTCGGCAACCAGCTACGGCCGGAGTACGCCGACGGGGCGTTCTTCCTCTGGCTGGCCACGCGCGAGGAGATCTACCGCGAGCGCGCCCACCGGCACTACCAGGAGATGAAACGAACCTCCCGCACCAACCACGGCTACACGATCCTCACGGACGTGACGACGGGGGCGCAGGGCGACTTCTGTCCTGGGTACTGGTGGTCCGAGCAGCTCAAGTACTACTGGCTGATCTTCGGTGACGCGGCACGGTTCGACTACACCAGCCACTACCTGTCGACCGAGGGCAACATCTTCCTGGGCGCTCGCCGCTGACCACGCTTTTCGTGACGAAGGGCGCTTTTGTCCACCTCAGGTGGACAAAAGCGCCCTTCGTCTCTTGGCACTAGGCTTGGACAGGTGGACGCACTGGATCCCATTGAGTCGGTCAACACGTTCATCGGCACAAAGGACGAGGGCAACACCTTCCCGGGGGCGTCCATGCCGTTCGGCAAGGCGCATTCCAGCCCGATCGGCGGGCACTACGCCGGCTACCGCTACGACGACCCGGTGATCCGCGGCTTCGGACACTTCTTCCTGTCGGGCGCGGGCTGCTGGGAGCAGGGCGGTCTGGTGCCGATCCTCCCGACCGCCGGAGTCCCGCAAAGCCTCGACCACAAGCGGTACGCGACGAAGTACAGCCACGACGGCGAGATCGGCAAGCCCGGCTACTACAAGGTCAGGCTGGACCGCGACATCACCGTCGAGTGCACCGCGACGACGCGAGCCGGTGTCGAGCGGTACACGTGGCCGAGCGGTACGAACGGCACGTTGCTGGTCAACGTCGGGCAGGCCAACGACAAAGAGCCGGTGTCGGCCAGCAGTGTCAAGGTCGTCGACGACTGGACGATCGTCGGAACCGTGGAGACGCAGGCGTTCTGTGGCGGCCGCCCGTACGTCACGTACTTCACCACCAGGTTCGACCGCCCGTTCCGCGAGTTCGGCACGTGGGGCCCGAGCGGACCCAAGCCGGGCCAACGGGAATCAGCGGGCGGCGCCGGGCTCCGGGGCGCCTGGGTGACGTTCGAACCCGGCCCGGTCACCGCGAAGACTGCACTGTCCCAAGTGGACCCTCAAGGCGCCACCGGCAACCTGGAAGCCGAAGCCGCCAACAAGACGTTCGACGAGATCCGCAACGAGGCCCAGGACGCCTGGCGGACCGAGCTCGCCTGCATCGAGATCGAGACGGACGACTGGGACGAGCGCGCGGTCTTCTACACCGCGCTCTATCACGTCCTGCTCCAGCCGCTGACCGGCGACGACGTCGACGGCAGGTACCGCGGTTTCGACAACGGGATCCACCAGGCCGATGGCTGGACGTACTACGAGTACTACAGCCTCTGGGACACCTACCGCGCACACAACCAGCTGCTCGCACTGTTGCGTACCAAGCGATCGCAGGACATCGCACGGTCCGTCCTCGCGATTCACGAGCAGGGTGGCTGGCTGCCTCGCTGGGCGTACGCGAACCAAGAGACGAACTGCATGACCGGCGACCCGGTCACGCCGTTCCTGGTCGACCAGTGGCGGTTCGGTCACCTCAAGGGCTTCGAGGATCAGGCTTACCGGGCGCTCATCCAGAACGCCGACGGGATCCCGCCGAACTCCTCGCGCTTCCAGGGCCGGTCGGGCAACCCGAACTACCTCGCGAACGGGTTCGTCCAGTACGACAAGCGCTTCCCGAAGAAGGGGCAGGACACCGACCCGCACCACGGTGCCTCCGCGACCCTGGAGTACGCGCTCGCCGACGCCACGCTCGCGATCATGGCCGACGAGCTCGGCCATAAGGAAGACGCCGAGCGACTGAAGAAGCGCGGCCTCAACCATCGCAACCTCTGGGACCACAGCGTCACCGACCGCGGCTTCACCGGCTTCCCCCGGCCGAAGCTGCAGGGCGGTGCCTGGCTGAACCCGTTCACCCCGCAGGGTCCGGACGGGTTCCACGAGGGCACGGCCTGGCAGTACCAGTGGCTCGTGCAGCAGGACGTCCCCGGCCTGATCACCGCGCTCGGCGGCAAGGCGGCGGCCGAGGCGCGGCTCGACGACTTCTTCGCCTACCAGGACCTGCTGAAAGACCCGGCCCGTACGGTCAGGGAGAAGTGGGTGGTGGGGCCGTACGACTACTACAACCAGTTCCGCTACAACCCCAACAACGAGCCGGACCTGCACGCGCCGTGGATGTACGCGTTGATCGGCAGGCCGGAGAAGACGTCGGTGGTCGTGCGGGCCGCGCAGACGTTGTTCGTCAACGGCCCGGCGGGCGTCACGGGCAACGACGACCTCGGCACGATGTCGGCCTGGTACGTGTTCAGCGCGCTCGGGATGTACCCCGCGGTGCCGGGAACCGGTGAGTTCGTGCCACACGCTCCCAAGTTCCGCAGGGCGGTCGTGCATCTGGAGAACGGCAAGGACATCGTGATCAAGGCCGACGCCGCGGACACCACGAAGACGCAGGTGGTGCACCGTATTCGCAGCGGGTGGCTCTCGCGGCACAAGGATCGGATCGAGCTCGACGAACTGCGCTCGGGAACGACGTTCGACGTCGAACTCGGCACACTTTCCAATTGAGACAACAAAACGGTCGTAGGCTCGCGCAATGGGCACCTGCGCGAGCTGTGGCGAGCACTTCGCGCCCCGGCCGTCGAGGGCGCGGTACTGCTCCAACGCGTGCCGTCAGCGTGCCTATCGCAGGCGCACCGCGGGTACGTCCACAGTGGTCGCCGAGCTGCCCGTCTACGACGACGCGTTCGTCGGCCGGGAGTCCGAGCTGGCCGACCTGCTTTCGTTGCTGCGCAAGCACAGGATGCTCACGCTCGTCGGGGCGGCCGGGGTCGGCAAGACGCGGCTCGCGGTGGAGCTCGCGCGAAGGATCAGGCGGGTCGAGGTCCGTACGGTCGAGCTCGGCAAGCTGAGCCGCGCCGAGCAGGTCGTGCAGGCGTTCGCCGAAGCCGTTGGGGTGTACCAGCACGCGGGTGTCGCGCTGCGCACGACGCTGCTCGGTGAGCTCTCCGGCCGGAGAATCCTGCTGCTGGTCGACAACTGCGAGCACCTCGTCGAGGAGTGCTGCGACGTCGTGGACGCGTTGCTCTCCCGCTGTTCGGGCGTGCAGGTGCTCGCGACGAGCCGGGAGGCGTTGCGCGCCATCGGTGAGGCCGTCTATTCAGTGCACGGCATGGAGGACGACGCGGTCCGGCTGTTCGCCGAACGCGCGGGTTTCACGCTCGGTGACGTGGACGCGATCGCGTCGATCTGCGCGCGGCTCGACGGGGTGCCGCTCGCGGTGGAGCTGGCGGCGAAGCTGGCACGGTCCGTGCCGCTCGCCGAGCTGGCCGATCACCTGGACCACCGGCTCGACCTGCTGAGCGACGCCGAGGAGCAGGCGCGGCACCGAAGTCTGCGCGCGGCCATCGCGTGGAGCCACGACCTGCTGACCACGCAGGAGAAAGAGTTGTTCCGCAGGCTCGCGCTGCTGCCAGGCGGGTTCGGGCTCGACATCGCGCAGGTGGTGCACGGCGGTTCGGTGATCGGCGTGCTCACCGCGTTGCAGGCGAAGTCGTTGGTGGTGCGCGAGAACGACGGCCGCTTCCGAATGCTCGAATCGGTGCGTCTCTACGCGGAGGAACGGCTGCGCGAGCAGGGTGAGTACGACGCGACGGCCGAACGGATCATCGACTGGCTCGGCGGCATGGGCGAACCCGGTGTCACGTCGTCGATCCTCGCGCCGGAGCAGGTCAAGGCGCAGCACCAGGAATACGACAACGTGACGTACGCGTTCGCCCATTTGGTGGCACCGCGGGACGAACGCCGGCTGCTGCTCGCCACGATGTTGCTGCGGGTGTGCTTCGACCGCGGCTACTTCGCCGAGGCGGGCGCGGTGCTGATGCAGGTGCTGGACACGACGGCGGCCGACGCGCGCTACCGAGTCCTCGCGCTGGAGTACGCGACTTTGCTTGCGGTGCACGAGGAACGCCACGGCGAGGCGGTGAAGTACGCGACGGAGGCCATCGAGACCGCGGAAGCCGTTGGGCAGCAGCAGATCATGTGCCGCCTCTACCGCACGCTCGCGACGGCCTACGACGCCGCGGACGATGTGCCGAACACCGTATGGGCGTTGCGCCAATCGATCGAGCACGGCGTACGTAACGGCAACGACATCAGCGTCGCCGTGACGCGGCAGAACCTCGGCTGGAGCCTGCTCGCCGTGGGCGATGTGGACGGTGCCAGTGCGTTGGTGAGAGAGGCGTTGCCCGTCCTGCGAGCGCACGCACGGCCGGACGTCGTGGCCATCGCGGTGCACACGTGGGGCTGCATCGCGTTGGAACAAGGGGATCTGACGGCGGCCGGCGCCGCGTTCGCCGAAAGCGTGCTGCTCTCGGCGAACATGCCGCGAGCGGTGCTCGATTCCGTCGAGGGTCGCGGGGTGGTCGCGGTGCTCAGCGGTCGCTACGAGCTCGGGGTACGGCTCCTCGCCGCGTGCGAGCAGATGCGCGCGGTCTGGGTTGTTCCGTCGGAACCGTGGTGGCGGCGGAAGACGGACGCGGTGCTGACCTCCGCACAAGAAGCCTTGTCCCGCGTTGCTTTCACCCGTGCGGTCGCCGCCGGCCGGTCGATGGACGTGGCGCACGCCGTGGAAACCGCGCTGGACAAGAAGATCGTGCGGCCCGCGGTACTGAGCGACCGGCAGCGCATGGTCGTCGAACTGGTGGCGCAAGGCATGACGAACGCTCAGGTGGCGTCGCAGCTCGGCATATCGCACCGGACCGTGGAGTCCCATGTGCATAACGTGAAAACCGCGTTGAACCTGTCATCGCGAGCACAGCTCGTGGCGTGGGCCCAGTCCAACTGAGACGTAACGCTGCGGTTCATCCGGATGACTTCGCGCTTTCCGGCGTTCATTGTGAGCACAACCAACGGAAGGGGAGGGGGCGACGTGGAACCGTTCCGCCTGCTGCACCCCGACCTCGTGCCTCAGCGCCGCGAGTCGCTTCAGCACGCTGCGTCCATGCTCGTCCAGATGGGGTTGGACGACACGGTGCTCTCGGCCTCGCCCGTGCACCAGCGGCTGGCCCGAGTGGTACTCGCGAGCAGTGACGTGATCGAGTGGAAACCCGGTTACGGCGCCGACGACCTCGGCCTCGATCAGCGGTTCGGCATCATCAGGGTGGGTGGCGACCGCGGTGGCGTCTTCCTGTCCAGCCTGCTGATCGCCTACCTCGACGTGCTCGACAACGCGACCAGGATGGGCACCTCGCTGTCCGAGGACTCCTGGCGCACCCTGATGTGGGCGCCGACCGCGCTCTTCGACCACGTGCTGCGCAGACCCCAGGTCGGCATGACCGTCGTGACACCGGGCCCCGGCCGGGAGTACCTCGCCGCCGAACGCGCCCAGGCGGGCCAACGCCTCTACCTCGCGCTGATGCAGGCCGTCCGGTTCGCCGTCAGCGGCGTCGTGCGCGCCCGTGGCGACCGGCCGCTCGTCGAGGACTGCGTGACGCTCGCGACCGCCTGCCTGCGTGCCGCTACGGTCGCGCTCGCGTTCGCCTGCGACGTCCGCGTCGACCCGCCGCTGCCGATCATGGAGACCGCCGAGCACCGCTACCTCTGGCAGGTGATCAGCGAGGTCCGTGCGGCCGTTCCGCGCGCTCGCTTCGAGCAGTTCGCTGCCGCACTGCGTCGGCTCAACGACGTCTACACCGCGAGCCCGCTGCTGGTCGCGGGCGGATAATGCTGTCGGTGACTACCCTCAACGGCGAGGGTGGTCGCTGGCTTTCGTCTCGACTTCGCGCCGACTTTGGTTGTTTCGCACCGCGAACTGAGACGCGCTGACTTAACGTTCGCCCATGACGGAGGAACGGTCGGCGGTCGTCGTGCGGGACATCCGCAAGAACTACGGCGAGCTGAAAGCGGTGGACGGGGTCTCGTTCACCGTGGCCGAAGGTGAGTTCTTCGGCATCCTCGGGCCCAACGGCGCCGGGAAGACCACGACGCTGGAGATCATCGAGGGCCTGCGCAAGCCCGACGGCGGCGAGGTCCGGTTGCTCGGCGAGAACCCGTGGCCGCGCAACACGAAGCTGCTGCCGCGCATGGGCGTGCAGCTGCAGGCGTCGTCGTTCTTCGAGAAGCTGACGGCGAAGGAGCAACTGCAGACGTTCGGCTCGCTCTACGGCGTGAGTGCCGGCACCGCGGCGGACATGCTCGAACTGGTCGGGCTCGCGGACAAGGCGAACGAGCAGGAGAACAAGCTCTCCGGCGGGCAGCGGCAGCGGCTCTCGATCGCGTGCGCGCTCGTGCACGACCCGGACATCGTGTTCCTGGACGAGCCCACGGCGGCGCTGGATCCGCAGGCACGCCGCAACCTCTGGGACGTGCTGCGCGCGATCAAGGAGCGCGGCAAGACCATCGTCTACACCACGCACTACATCGACGAGGCCGAGATCCTCTGCGACCGCGTGGCCATCATGGACAACGGCAAGGTCCTCGCGATGGACGCGCCCGCGGTGCTGGTGCGCGGCCTGGACGCGCCGACGCACATCACGTTGCAGAAGGGCGTGCTGTCCGTCGTGGACGCTTCCGCGCTGACCGGTGTCGACGAGGCGCACGACAACGAGGTGTCGCTGGTGCTCTCCACGCGCACCCCCGCGCCCGTGCTGTCCGCGCTGGCCGAACGCGGTGCGCTGGACGGGCTCCAGGTCCGCACGGCCACCCTCGAAGACGTCTTCCTCCACCTCACCGGTCGGGAGTACCGCGCATGACCGCGTTCAAGTCGCTCTCGCTGGCGATGTTCAAGGGCTTCATCCGGGACAAGGTGACGCTGTTCTTCACGTTCCTGTTCCCGTTGATGTTCCTGGTGATCTTCGGCCTGATCCTGCGCGACGTCGGCGCGGACAAGACCAGGATCGCGGTGGTCGGCGACGGCCCGATCGTGTCCGCGTTGCGCGACAGCGGGGTGCTGGAGCTGGAGTCGTACAACGACGTGGACGCCGCCGTGCAGAAGGTGAAGGACGGCGACCTGCCCGCGGCGTTGATCGTGCGGGGCGAGCAGCTCGACATCCGGTTCGCGCAGAGCGACCAGGTGCAGTCGGCGACCGTGGTCGGGATCGTGAACGGGTTCGTGGACAAGGCGAACCTGGTCGCGACCGGACAGCCGGCGCGCTTCACGCTGGCGGCGGAGAAGGTCGAGGACGCCTCACTGAAGCCGATCCAGTACCTGACGCCGGGCATCCTGTCCTGGGGTGTGGCCGTGTCCGCGGTGTTCGGGTCCGCGCTGACGCTGGTGTCGTGGCGGCGCAAGCAGGTCCTGCGGCGCATCCGGCTCGCGCCCGTGTCGGTCACGGCGGTGCTGTCGTCACGGCTGCTGGTCAGCGCCGGGGTCGCGCTGGTGCAAGGTGCGATCTTCGTCGGCATCGCGTCCCTGCCGGTGTTCGGGTTGAAGCTGAACGGGCAGTGGTGGCTCTCGATTCCGTTGCTGCTCCTGGGAACGCTCGCGTTCTTCGCGCTCGGGATGCTGGTCGGCGCGTTCGCCAAGACGGAGGAGGCCGCGTCCGCCGCGGCGAACATCGTGGTGCTGCCGATGGCGTTCCTGTCCGGCACGTTCTTCCCGGTGGACCAGGCGCCGGCGTGGCTGCAGACGGTGTCCAAGATCTTCCCGTTGCGGCACATGAACGACGGCATGCTCGACGTGCTGGTGCGGGGCAAGGGGATCGAGGCGCTGGCGCTTCCCGCCGCCATCCTGGCCGGCTTCACACTCGTCGTCGGGTTCATCGCCTCCCGCGTCTTCAAATGGGAGGAATGAGACACCTGGCTGCGTTGTGCTCCCCGTCACGGTTCATGATGGGGAGCCATGACGTTCTCCAGCGTGGTCTGGACGGTTCCGCATCTTCGCCCTCGCCGAGGCGATGTCCTGGGCGGGGCTGCTGCTCGGGATGTTCTTCAAGTACGTCGTGGTGCACAACGAGATCGGTGTGAAGATCTTCGGCCCGATCCACGGCATCATCTTCGTCGGCTTCGTGCTCGTCACGCTGATGGCGAAGGAGCCGCTCAAGTGGGACGCCCGCACGCTGGTGCTCGGCCTGCTGTCGAGCATCCCGCCGTTCGGCACGGTGATCTTCGAGCGCTGGGCCTCCAAGACCGGCCGCCTCGCAGAGGTCGCTACCGAACCAGCTCCCGAACAGCTCTGAGCTCCACCTGAGGGTCGCCCTCGTGGTAGATCCGCTCGGAGATCTCGATGTTGTCCAGGAACTCCTGGTACTTCACCGCGTTGTGCAGGCGTGACGCGCGGCGGGCGACTTCGAGCGCCTTGAGCGGCTGACTGTCGGGGCGATGGCTGAGCCAGGCCTCGCTCCACACCCGACTGATCACGTCACCCATCTCCGGGCTGAACTCCATGAGCCGGCACGCGTCGAGCGCCGGGTGGCCCCACACGGCGTCGGACCAGTCGATGACCGCGCCGCTGGTGAGCCAGTTGCCGGGGTGGAAGTCGCCGTGCGTGAGCGTGTCCGGCAGTCCGAACGACGGCATCGGCACGGTGGTCGGCAGGATCTGGGGCTCGCCGGCGAGCGTGTTCTGCACGTCGACCCAGCGCGGTACGACGCGTTCGACCATCTCGGCGGTCAGCGGCCAGCAGCCGGTGCCATCGGCCTGGCTGAGCAGCACCCGGTTCGGCGCGGACGCCAAGACCTCGGGCACCAGGGTCGGGTCGTGCGCGGCGACCATCTTGATCACCGTGCCCTCGTCGGTGAAGAACGGCGGCACGGCCTTGAGCCACACCGGCCCGTCGGCGGTGGGCAGCCGGTGCACGCTGGACAGGTTCCATGTGCGGATCTGCTCGGCCGGGCCGGTCCGGGTGATCGCCGTGTCCGCCCACCCGACCAGCTCCGCCGGTCCGCCGAGCCGCGCCCAGGACAGCCGGTGCTCGGCGTCGGTTTCGGGTTCCTCGGCGGGATGCAGATGCGTCCGGTCAGGCTCGCCGTGCGCCTCGACGTGATAGGTGACCACGCCGCCGAACGGCACGTTGCCGCCTTCCACGGACAGCAGCCGCAGCACACTCGTCGGAACCCCGAGGAGCTTCTCGAGTGCGGCGTTGACCGGTGCGACGTGGTTCCACGGCGGTGATTCGACCGGGATCGGGTCGGTGCGGCCCGCGAAGCCGCTCGGAGCGCTGATCAGCGCGATGATCGACCGGTCCGGCCTCTCCCAGTTCACGTGCCCATGACGCCACAGAACCGATCACCGGGCCAACCGATTTATCAGTCCTCGAAGTCGCCGCTGGACCGGCGGACCTTCGCGAGCAGGTCGGTCAGCTGCTCGGTCTGCCTGTCGGTGAGGCCCTTCAGCCCGAGGTTGACCTCGACGACCGCCCCGGTCGCGGCCTCGCGGCGCTGCAGACCCGCGTCGGTGATCTCCACCAGCGTGGTGCGGCGGTCGGTCGGGTGCGGGGTGCGACGGACCAGGCCGTCGTGCTCCAGCCGGTCGACGATGTTGGTGACCGAGGTCGGGTGCAGCTGCAGCCGTTCGCCCATCACCCGCATCGGGAGCGCTCCCTTGCGGGAGAAGAAGAGCAGCACCAAAGCCTCGTAGCGGGCGAACGTGAGCCCGTGCGGCTTGAGGGCTGCGTCCACGGCGGACTGGATGATTTGCTGGACACGCATGACGCTCGTGACGGCGGCCATCGCCGTGGCCGGGCCGACCCGCTCGTCCCAGAGCTCAGCCGCGCGGGCGATCGGATCGAACGGCAGCGGTGTCATGAGGCCCGAAGCTACCAGCCAGTACCAGGCACGGATCATCAGGAGGCACGAGTGCTCGTCGCGTTCAGCGTTGCTCCGTCCGCATCGGACGATTCGGGAAGCGTCGCCAAGGCCGTCGCCGAAGCCGTGCGGATCGTGCGGGAGTCAGGCCTGCCCAATGAGACGAACTCGATGTTCACACTTCTGGAGGGCGAATGGGATGAAGTGATGGACGTGATCAAGCGCGCTACCGAAGCGGTGCAGGCCAGCGCCCCTCGAGTGTCCCTCGTGATCAAGGCGGACATCCGGCCGGGCCACACCGGACAGCTGCGCGCCAAGGTGCAACGGGTTGAGGAGCACCTCGCCGACACGCCATGATCTGCCCGCCGCCGTTGTCGTTCGTCGACGAGCGGAGGCGTCTCTCGTGAGAGTCCTGATCGGCCTGCTGGCCGCGTTGCTGGTGGTGGTGTCGCCATCGGCAGCGCATGCCGGGCCGTCCACCAGGTGGGAGAACATCGGCCCGAACGGTGCGGGCGGGTACCTGTCGTTCGCCAAGAACCTTGTCTACGTGCTGCCCGGCGCGGGCCAGCAGGTGTTCCGGTCCGACGACCGGGGCCGCAGCTGGCGGCAGGGGCAGCTGTTGCCGGAGATGCGCGGCAACGGCCTGGCCGCAGATCCATCGCGCCCGGACACCGTGCTGGTCGCCGGGTACGTGGGTGGCGGCGGTGCGGGCAGCGTGCTGCGGTCGGTCGACGGTGGCGTCACGTTCTCGGTGGCTCTGCGCACGGCCGAAGGGATCGAGGACGTCGCGTTCGGTGCGTCCGGTGTGTCGTACGCGGCCACGGCCGAGGGCGTCTACCGGGGCGTCGACGGCCTGCGGTGGTCGCTGATCCCGGGGTCGCCTGTCGATGCCGAGGACGTGCACGTCGTGGGTTCTGACGTGGTCGTCGCTGCGGGCGGTAAGACGCACGTGCTGCGTTCCGGCAAGTGGTCGGCTTACGACGTGCCGGCGGACAAGATCACCTCACGCGGGGACGTGGTGGTGGCGCGCGACTTCAGTGACGGCGTGCATCTGTCGTTGGACCGCGGGGCCACCTGGCGTGCGGTGACCGGGCCGTGGACCTCGTCGTGGATCTTGTACGGCGGGATCACGGCCAACGGCTGGGTGCAGGTGCAGACGCTGGACGGGCACTTCGTCAGCCGCGACCTGGGCGCCACGTGGACGAGGACCGAGGCGCTGCGGACGGTCGACGTCTACACGGAGATCGGCAGCTTCCCCGACCTGCCGGAATGGCAGTGGGTGTACGGCTCCGGCGGCGTCTACGCGACCTCCGACGCCGAGCACTTCAAGCGGGTCGGCGTGCCGGGCGCGCACGTGCTGTCGCTCGCCGTCTCGGGGCGTTCGATCATCGCCGGGACCATGCAGGGGTCGTTCCGGACGGACCTGCCGGTGACCGCGCAGGAGTGGGACTTCGACGGCTCCGCGCCGCCCGCGATCGGCAACCGGATCGGCGCGCTCGCGGCACGTGACGGCGTGGTGCTGCGCGGCCGCAACGCCTACCGCGGCTCGCAGGACATGATCTTCGTGGAGCGGTCGCTCGACGGCGGCCGGACGTGGGTGACCACCACCGAGGTGAACGGCAACACGCGGTCCCTGGTGTTCGACCCGGCGCTGCCGACTCGCGTCTACCTGGGCGCGTACCTGATCAACGCGTTCTACGTGTCGCTCGACGGCGGGCTTTCGTTCACCGCGCGGGTGCACAACGAACTGCGCGGGATCAAGACCATCGCCGCTGATCGTGCGGGCGTGTGGCTCGCGGACGCTTCCGGTCTTTACCGGAGCACGGATTCCGGGGTGACCATCAAGCAGGTGCTGCCGGGACGGATGAACTCGGTGCTGGTGGATCCGCGCGACTCCCGCCATGTCGTTGCGATCGGGCAGAACTCCGTGTTCGTGTCTTTCGACGGCGCTTCGTTCGTCGAGGTGCCGAAGGTGTCGGCCGAACAGTTGGGGGCGATCACGATCGCGCCGAACGGGACGCTGTACCTCGGTTCCATCTCGTTCCAGGGAAAGAGTCACGGCGTGCTGCGGTCGATTGACGGCGGCCGTTCGTGGACCGTGTTCGGCGGGCCGGAAGTGGAACGCGGAGTGGAGGCATTGCTGGTCTCCTCGGATGGCCGAACGCTTTACGCCGGCACGGTGAGTGGCTCCGTGCACCGGCGTTCACTGGGTTAGCGTGTCGGGCGTGGACGCGAGACAGATGTGGTTGAGGTACGAGCCCTACCACGACGTCACGTACTTCACGCCCGAATCCCGCGCGGCGACCGACGCACTGGGCTGCAAGGGCGGGTGGATGGGCTACTTCGGCATGCGTGCCGCCCCATTGGGCGCCGCGTCACCGGAGTTGGTGTCCGCTGTCTTCTACAACTTCGCCCCGCGCATGGTCCACCGCGCCCTGCCCGACGCGTGGGCCGTCGCTTCCCCGGCCGAGTTCCTGCAGGCTCGGCTCGCGGGCGTCGACGGCGCGTTGCGGCGGCTGCTCGGTGACGTTTCCGCCCCGGAGATCGACGAGGCCGCCTCGCTGGCTCGTGAGGCGGCTTTGGCGGCCCCGATCGCGGGGCGTCCGCTGGCTGCGGCGAATCGCTCGTTGCCGTGGCCTTCCGAGCCTCACCTCGTGTTGTGGCAGGCGTGCACGATTCTGCGTGAATCGCGTGGTGATGGGCACGTGGCGGCCCTGGTCGCACACGGGGTCGGCCCGTGCCAAGCGCTTGCGCTCTATGCGCGTGAACATTCGCTCGATCCGGCATACATGCGTGCCGCACGTGGTTGGACCGATTCGGAATGGGAAGCCGCTGATGTGCCCGGCGATCTCGCCGCGGTGGAACGCGCGACCGACGCGGCCGCGCTTGCACCGTGGGAGGCGCTTGGTGTTGAAAGGACATCGCGGTTCATCGACCTGATGACACCGCTCGCAGTACGCATTGCTTCGGCCAACGAGGCGATGCGCGTCAACCCGATGGCCCTGGACCCGGTCCGGGAACTAGCCGTGCCAGGATGGAACACGTGACAAGGCCTGATCCTCGCAAGACCGCCGCACTGTCCGCCGCGCTCTCCGGCGCTGTCGACCTAGGCGCCCTCAAGGCGCGAGCCGACGCCGCACGTCAGGCGGCTGCCGCGCCGCCCGCCCCCGCTGGTGGTGGCGGCGGTGGCGAAGCCGGGAACGGCACCGCGCCGTGGATCGTGGACGTCACCGAGGCGTCGTTCCAGGCTGTCGTCGAGCAGTCGTTGCAGGTGCCCGTCGTGGTGCTGCTCGGTGCCGCGTACAGCCCGGAGGCGCAGCAGATCGGGGCGTCGCTGACCCGGTTCGCGCAGTCCTCCGGCGGCTCCTGGATTCTCGCGCGGGTCGACCTGGAGCAGTCGCCGCGGATCGGCCAGGCGTTCGGTGTCCAGTCGGTGCCGACCGTTGTCGCCGTTGCCGCTGGTCAGCCGATTGACGCGTTTGCCGGGCCGTTGGCTGACGCCGAGCTGTCGGCGTGGATCGCGCGGTTGCTGGATGCGCTGCGGGATCGGTTGCCGGGGATTCGGGCCGGAGAGGCTCAGGCTTCCGGAGCGGTTGAGGAAGAGCCTGTCGAGGATCCGCGGTTCGTCGCTGCGGAGGAGGCCTTTGAGCGCGGGGACTACGTCGCTGCTCAGGCTGCGTTCGAGCAGATCCTGGCGGTCGAGCCGGGGAATGAGCTCGCGAAGGAAGGGCTTGCGCAGGCTCGGTTCGCCGAGCGGGCGGAGGCTGTTGACCCTGCGGTGATCTCGAAGGCGGATGGGGCGCCGGAGGACATCGATGCTCAGCTTGCGGCTGCGGATGCGCAGGTGGCGGGGCAGCAGGTTGAAGAGGCGTTTCGGCGGTTGGTCGATACGGTTCGGCGGGTCTATGGGGATGACCGGGATCGGGTTCGGCAGCACTTGGTGGGGTTGTTCGAGTTGTTCCCGGCGGATGATCCTCGGGTTGCGGCTGCGCGGAGGAATCTGGCTTCGGCGTTGTTCTGAGCGGTAGCCGCCGTTCCGGCGGGTGCCGCCTGTCGGCGGGGCGGGGCGGCCCTCGATCAAATCGAGGGCCGCTGTGTTGTTCTTGCGTCTGGCGATCATGAGTTGGTTGCAGTTACGAGCCGACGCAATCGTTTGCTGATCATTCCAGCTGCACCCAACCTGGCAAAAAGCAGACATAACAGCCCTTGAATCGGCGTGGGCGCGCTCTCACGGCCGGGCTAGTCGAGCAAGGCCTGGCTGGGGTGTTCGCAAGTACTGCCAACCACACGGTTGGCAGTACTTGCACGCGCCTGAGCAGCCAGGCAGCGACAGCGTGCGGTCAGATTGAGTATTTCTTGACGCAGAGCGAGAGGCCGCGGAAGAAGCCGTCGCTGAACGCTTCCACGCGGGCGAACCCTGAGGGGACGGCTTTGCCGTTCACGTCGGCGGCGATGAGGCTGTCGTCGGCGAGGAGTTCGGCTACGGCCTCGTCGAGGTCGCCGGGGGAGAGGCGGAGGCCTGCGGCGGGGGCGGGGCGGTTGGTGAGGCCTGCCCAGGCGCCGGTGAGGCAGGCGGTGCGTTGGCCGGTGGCGTCGTCGTCGAGTTTGAAGCCTGCGGCGTGCTGGATGGAGAGCGAGAAGCGGGAGGAGATGACGGCGAACGCGGCGAAGTCGCCGATGCCGCCCTTCTGGCCGCGTTTGGGTGGGGTGCCGATCTTCACCAGGGAAGGCAGGTCCAGCTGGATCTGGTTGGTGGAGGGGCAGTAGGAGGCGGGGGAGGTGGTCTGGGCGTCGTTGCAGGCCTTGATGCCGCCCTTGTCGATGGCGGGGAAGGCGGCGCCGCTCGTCTTGTAGGCGTCGCGGAGGGACTCTTCGAGGGCCTTGAGGTACTTGTCCTGGTCGATGGGGGCGTTGCCGCGGCCCTGACCCTCGTCCTTGTCCTCGATGGCGAAGGGGCGTTCGGTGATGCGCTTGGTGATCTCGGCCTCGTTGATCTCGGCGCAGCGGGCGGCGCCGCGGGTGAAGCCGAACTGGAAGGCCGAGACGCGGTCGAAGGCGCTGCCGTGGGCGCCCTGCTTCTCGAACGAGGTGCCGGCGGAGTCGCGGATGAAGAACATGGTCTGCAGGACCTGGTTCAGGCCTTCGCCGGTGGAGAGTTCGAAGTGTTTCGACTTGTTCTCGGCGATCCAGCGCATGAAGACGCCGGTGTAGCAGTCGGCCTGCTGTTCCTTCACGATCGACGGGGTGTTGGGGCCGATGTTGGAGGCGGCGCCGAGCTTGTACTGGACGGCGTGGCCCATCTCGTGGGCGAGGACGGTGACGACGGCGATCTGGCCGAAGGCGTCCTTGAGCATCGGGAGGAGCTCGCCGCGGTCCCAGGTGATGCTGTCGTCGAGGGAGCAGTAGAAGGCGTTCGCGACGCCGGTGGTGTTCAGGCGGCAGACCTCGACGCCCTTGCCGTTGGAGTCGTAGGAGATGAGGCGCTTCACCTGGTCGAAGGACTTGCCGGGGAACGAGCGGGGGATCTCGGCCTTCCAGAACTCCTGGACGTCGGCCAGTGTGTTGATCGCGAGGCGGTCCATCTCGCCGCCGTCGCCGTTCTCCACGCTGAGGTCCGCGTCCGGCACGCCAGGCTTGGGGCCGGACGGTCCGTTCGTGATCTCCAGGCCGGCGACCTTCGTGGGGTCGGGCCGTTCGCCCTTCGGTGAGCCGTCGACCACTGAAGTGCACGAAGTCAGCGCCACAGCCGCGGCCAGGATTGCGGCCATTCGTCCCATCCCCATGGACGCGCACCCTACTCAGCGTGGTTCCGGCACGTGCGGCAAGGACCATAGGCCAAACGTGAAAACTCCTCACCCCCTGGGGTGATTTCAAGACTGCGCGGACTCGATTTCGTTGTCCCGCCAATGTTTCCGAGCGCACAGTCGGCCACGGAAGCCTTTGGCGTGGAAGGAGTTTGGCGGGATGGGTAGAACGCGCTGGGCAAGGTTCGTCGGGGTGCTGGGGCTCGGTGCCGTGGGCGCCGGAGTGCTCCTCTTCGGCATGTCCCAGGGAGCGCTGGCCGCCTCTTTCGCGGTGTCCGGCAGTAGTTTCAAGGTGTCCGCCGATGGCTTGACGGGCCAGGGATACGTCCAGTTCGGCGGGGTGGATGCCGGGTCGGGGCAGGTGCATCCGGTCGCGGTCAACGGCTTCAAGACGGCGTCGCTCGACAAGTTCTGCCAGTCGGTGTTCGTTCCGGGGATGCCGGTCGTCGGTGATCTGACGATGCGGATCGAGGCGAACGGCAAGGGCGGCATGGAGGCGTCGAACCTGGTGGTCGGGCTCACCGACATCAGTGGCGACCTGACGCTGGGCAACCCGCAGATCGGTATCGACGCGGGCACGCTCTCCAAGGGGCCGGAGGGTCTCAAGGGGTTGCCGGGCTCGTTCGGTCTGCAGGCTGACACGGTCAGCATCGCGTCGCTTCGACAGGTCGCGTGGAGCACCACGGCCCAGTCCATCAAGTTCAAGGGCATGACGTTGAACTTGCGCCAAGGGAAGAACGAGTGCTTCTGAAGTTCTGGCACGGTTTCACGGCGTGGCGACGTGGCCGGCCCTTCTGGGCCGGCCTGTTCGTCCTGGCCGGTGCGATCGTCATCCTGTTCCCGCCGTTCGTCGGCGTGAAGCTCGGCGACATGGTCATCTCGATCAGGACGATCGGTGGCGTTTCCGCGCTGCTCATCGGCACGATGCTGATCATCTGCGCGGTGTCGCTGTGGAGCGCGCCCAAGTTCCGGCTCGCGTCGGGCATCGTCACGGTGATGCTGTCGCTGATCGCGCTCGTCGCGACCAACCTCGGCGGCTTCCTGCTCGGCACCATCCTGAGCCTGCTCGGCGGCGCGCTCGCCGTGGCGTGGACGGATGTGGCCAAGGAACCGAAGAAACCCAAGCGCCGGGTGGAGCCCACTCAGCCGATGGCCGCTGTGGCCTTGATCGCGTTGCTGGCGTTGCAGCCGCCGTCGACCCCGAGGAGCCGCCCCCGAGCAGCACCCCGGTTCCCACGAGCAGTTCCGAGCCGCCTCCGACCAGCTCGGAGCCGCCACCGGGCAGTACCAGCGCCACTCCACCGCCGGCGTCGTCGTCCGTGCTGCCGCTTCCGCCCAGCACGGCGCCGCCTCCGACGTCGGCCACCCCGCCACCGGTCCCTGCCCCGGTGGCGGGCGGAGGGCGTGAGTGGACGCTCACGGCGTCCCGGCTCGACCTCAACGGCCTCGACTTCGTCGGGGTCGTGGACGCGGTGCTGAACGGCGAGGTCGTCAAGGTCCTGAAGTTCAGGGTGAAGGACATGAGGATCAGGGACCTGGTGCAGACCGCCGAGGTGGCGCCGGGGGTCCGGCTGGTCACGACGGCACGGCCCGGCAGTACCTCCACGGTCACCGTGCCCAAGGACTCAGAGGAGTGGATCGAGCTGTTCACCTTGCAGCTCAAGGGCAAGCTCGACGTTATCGGCCTCAAGTTCCCGGTGGACTACACCGCGGCCCACCCGCCGCCGCTGAACGTGCCGATCGCGAGCTTCACCGAGGTCACCGTGCGCAACACCGACCTGGTCGGCGGCACGCTGACCATCCCCGGCGCGAAGATCGAGATCGTCGGCCTGGGCGGTCAGCCGTAAAGCACTAGAGACCGCACTTCTTCGGGCCCTCGAAGACGCCTTCGCGGAACCGTGCCACCCGCTCGAACCCGGGATCCACCGCGTCACCGCCGGTCGCGTCACGGGCCGCGTAGTCGAAGCGCAGCAGCATGGTCACGGCCTCGTCGAAGTCACCCGGTGACAGGCCGAACCCGTCCTGACGCTGGAAGACCGCGCCCGTGTACGCGCCGGCCAGGCACAGCGCCGCCTTCGACGCCTCCTCGCCCTCCACCGGCTTGCCCAGCGCGGCCAGCTCGGCGAGCGCGTAGCGGCTCGCCACCAGCGTGCCGGTCGCGTAGTCGCCCAGTTCCTTGTGCAGGGCGGGCAGCTCTTCCTTGGTGTCGATCTTGATGGACTTGTCCGACGGGCAGTAGGCCACCGGGCCCTGGTCGCCGGAGCAGTTCGGCTCGGTCGGCGAGGACTCGGCCTTCGGCGACTGCCAGGTCTTGCCCGCCGAGGTCGCGAGCGTCTTGAAGTACAGGTCGAGGTCCGGCGTGACCGACGAGAGCATCTCGGCGAACGGCAGGTTGCCGCCGTTCTGGCGGTCGCGGGTGCTGGTGAACGCACGCTGGGTGAAGACGCGGTTGTCGACGCTCATCGCGGCACAGAACTTGGTGCCCTGCTGGTAGCCGTCCTGGAAGGCGGCCACGCGGTCGAACGCGCTGCCGTGCGCCTGCTCGTCCTCGGGGGAGGTGCCGACCGGGTCGCGGAACGTGATCAGCGCGCCGAGTGCCTTGTCCAGCGCGTCCACGCCGATGTCGAGGCGGGTGGACTTGCCGTCGGTCACCGCGCGCAGGAACGAGCCCGCGAAGCAGTCGGCCTGGGCCTCGGTGAGGATCGTGGGGTACTTCTCCGGCTCGCGGCGCTCGGCCTCCGGCGTGATGCCCATCCGGTTCTGCACCGCGTGGCCGACCTCGTGCGCCAGCACCACGACCACCGCGGCCTCGCCGAAGCGGTCCTGCAGGACCGGCAGCAGCGACGACCTGTCCCACGCGATGGCGTCGGCGGCAGGGCAGTAGAACGCGTTGCCCTCCACGTCGGCGGCCTTCTGCGTGCAGGGCGGCGGCTTCGCCGTGGTGTCCTGCACGTCCACCGAGTAGTAGCCGCCGGTCAGCGGCTTCCACGACTTGTTGAGGGTCTTGGGGAACGCCTCGGTCCAGAACGCGTCGATGTCCGTGAGAGCGGTTGCGGCGAGCTTGTCGATCGGCCCGTTGTCGGTGCCGCGCACCTGGATCGTCGGAGCGTTCTGCTGCTGTTTCACCACCTTGGCGGCACGCGGGCGCCCTGGGATCTCTGCGGTGCAGCCCGCCGCGAGCAGGGCGGCGACGACGACCAACGCGATGCTCCGGAGGCGCATCACCCCATTGTGCCTCCCGTTCGGCACGGCGGTCGTCCTACTCGGCGAACTCAGGGGCATATGAAGGCCAACGTGCGGATCACCGATCAGGTTCATCCAGCTGAAGCGGACCACCCGACTTACATTTCCATCTGTGCGCGAATTGCTCTGCGCGTTGCTGCTGGTGCTCGGGCCGCCTGCCGGGGCCGATCCGACGCTGCCAGGCTGCACCGGCGGCATCGCGCCCAGCCCGAGCGTCGAGGAGGGGCTCGACGGCTACGCGGGGCCGGTCAGCCAGAGCCGCGCCCATCCGTTCGACGGCTCGTTCAACGCCATGATCGCCGGGCCGGGCGTCGCCTCCGCGGACCTGCCCGCGGTGCCCGGCGGTGTCTACGACCTGTCCGTGTGGTCGGGCTCCACGAAACCCGGCCCGGCGACCGCGACCGGGTTCCAGTTCTTCGGCCGCGACAACGTCGGGGTCGGCCGGACCTACGCCGTGTGGCTCCTCGCCGAGAAACCGAAGCGGCACAACAGTTACGGCATGATCGCCCCGCCGAGCGCGGCCACCGCGCGGTTCTTCGCCACTACCGGCGCCGAGATCCACTGGGACTGCGTGTTCCTGCGCGTCTCCGCCTACGACGTCGAACTGACCGCGGCAGACGGCACGTTCCGGATCACGGTCACGAACACCGGCAGCGAACCGCTCATGAACCTCACGGTCGACCTGCCGGGATGCGATGGGCTCGACCGGACGCCGTTCGACCTGAAGGGCCAGGTCATCCGTATCTGCACGGGCACCCCGACGGGCCCGGCGACCGTGTCCGGCGCGCTCTACTGGAACGGAGCGCTGCCGGACCGATCGGCGTCCCTACAGTTCGGTTGACTCGACCTCGATCGCCTCTTCCGAGGTCGCCTCCTCGGCCTCCTCCGGAACGAGCCACAGCACCCCGGACGGCGGGAGCTGCAGGATCGCCGAGGCCGGCCGGCCGTGCCACGGCATCTCCTCGGCCTCGACCCCGCCGAGGTTGCCGACGCCGGAGCCGCCGTACAGCTCGCGTCGGTGTTGACGACCTCGCGCCAGCGCGCCGGCCGTCGGCAGGCCGATGCGGTAGTTCTCGTGCGGGACGCCGGCGAAGTTCACCACGCAGGCCAGCGTCGAGCCGTCCGGGGCGAAGCGCAGGAACGAGAACGTGTTGTGCGCGGAGTCCTCGGCGTCGATCCAGCGGAAGCCGGTCGGCGTGCGTGTCCTGCGTCCACAGCGCCGGCGTCGTCCTTGTAGACCGCGTTGAGGTCCCGCATCAGCGACTGGATGCCGCCGGTGCAGCGGCTCGTGCTCGAGCAGGTCCCAGTCCAGGCCGCGGACTCCGCCCACTCCTGGCGTCGCCCGAGCTCGCCGCCCATGAACATCAGCTGCTTGCCGGATGCGCCCACATGAAGCCGAGCAGCGCCCGCACGCTGGCCAGCCTTGTGCCACTTGTCGCCGGGCATCTTGCCGGCCAGCGAGCCCTTGCCGTGCACCACCTCGTCGTGGCTGATCGGCAGCACGAAGTTCTCGCTCCACGCGTACACCAGCGAGAACGTCATCTGGTGGTGGTGCCACTGCCGGTGGATCGGCTCCTGCGACATGTACGAGCAGCGTGTCGTGCATCCAGCCCATGTTCCACTTGAAGCCGAAGCCGAGCCCGCCGAGGTGGGTCGGCCGCGTGACGCCCGGCCACGCCGTCGACTCCTCGGCGATCGTCACCACGCCGGGGTGTTGCTTGTAGACGGTCGCGTTCATCTCCTGCAGGAACCTGATCGCGTCGAGGTTCTCCCGGCCGCCGTACTGGTTCGGGGGCCACTCGCCGTCCTTGCGCGAGTAGTCGAGGTAGAGCATCGACGCGACCGCGTCCACGCGCAGACCGTCGGCGTGGAACTCCTCGCACCAGTAGAGCGCGTTCGCGACCAGGAAGTTGCGGACCTCGTGGCGGCCGAAGTCGAAGACGTACGTGCCCCAGTCCGGGTGCTCGCCGCGCCGCCAGTCGCCGTGCTCGTAGAGCGGGGTGCCGTCGAACCGGGCCAGCGCCCACTCGTCCTTCGGGAAGTGCGCCGGCACCCAGTCGAGGATCACGCCGATGCCGGCCTGGTGCAGCTTGTCGACCAGGTAGCGGAAGTCGTCCGGGGTGCCGAACCGCGAGGTCGGCGCGTAGTAGCCGGTGACCTGGTAGCCCCACGAGCCGCCGAACGGGTGCTCCATCACCGGCATCAGCTCGACGTGCGTGAAGCCCATCTCCACGCACGTATCCGCGAGCTGCTCGGCCAGCTCCAGGTAGGACAGACCGGGCGCCACGAGCCGAGGTGCACCTCGTAGGCGCTCATCGGCTCCGTTCGCCACTGCGTGGCCTCGCGCCGGGCCATCCACTCGGCGTCCTGCCACTCGTACGCCGACGCGGTACACCACCGACGCGGTCTGCGGCGGGACCTCGGTGTGCGCGCCAGCGGGTCGGCCTTCTCGCGCCACACGCCGTCCGGGCCGAGGATGCGGAACTTGTACCGCGGCCGGCCGGCGACGCCGGGCACGTACAGCTCCCAGACGCCGCTGCGGCCGAGCGAGCGCATCGGCCAGCCGTCGCGCCCGTCCCAGCCGGCGAAGTCGCCGATCACCCGCACGCCGCGGGCGTTCGGCGCCCACACGGCGAACGCGACGCCGCTGACGTGCCGGCAGCCGTTTCGTACGAACGGTTGCGCGCGCCGAGCACCTTCCACAGCCTCTCGTGCCGGCCCTCGCCGATCAGGTGCAGGTCGAGCTCGCCCAGCGTGGGCAGCTGCCGGTACGGGTCGTCGACCTCGACCCGTCGACGTCGACGCCGGTAGTCGAGCACCGTGCCGGGCAGTCGACGGCGAAGATGCCGTCGGTGCACCTCGCTCATCGGGTGCGCGTCGGCGCCGGCGGCAGCGTCGACCTCCTTGGCGCCCCGCGCAGCGCCGGACACGAGCGTCGCCGCCGGGCGCGCAGCGGCCCGCGCGATCGACGTGCGTCGCCGACGGTGTGCACGCCCAGCACCGCGTGCGGGTCGATGGTGCGCACCGGCAGGAGCTGGTCCAGGTCATCGGACGCTTCACGAGCGTCACTCGCCTCCGCCAGTCGATCCGGGCGATCGACCGCAGCGGGATCCGCAGCCACTCCGGCCGGTGCCGGGCTCGTAGGCGACCTCGTAGACCGCCTTGTCCAGCTCGTACGCGCGCAGCAGCTGCGCCCTGTCGCGCGGGTCGCGCCGCGACCGCGGCGTACCCGTCGCAGAACGCGGCCCGGTTGCGGTCGACCCACTCGCGGGCGCGGTCGGCCAGCTGCTCGTCGTCGGCTGGCCCACCAGCAGCTGGTAGGCCGCGTACTCGAACGAGCGCAGCATCCCGGCGACGTCGCGCAGCGGCGAGTCGGGCGCCGGCGCTCCGTCCAGCGGCTGCCCCGGCTCGCCCTCGAAGTCGATCAGCAGCCAGCCGGCAGGGTCCGCAGCACCTGGCCCAGGTGCAGGTCGCCGTGCACCCGCTGGACGGTGATCGGCTCGCCGGCGCTTGCGCAGCGCTCCTCGATCGCGGCGCGCAGCGGTCCCGTACGCTGGCCAGCTCCGGCACGGTCCGCACGGTTCCAGTCGCTGCGCATGCCCGCGATGGCCTGCGTCGACGGCGATCGGCGCCGGCCTCGCGCGCCGAGCTCGTCGGCCAGGTCCGGTGCACCGTCGCGACCGCCTCGCCGAGCCGGTAGCGCCTCACCGGCGAAGTCGCCGCCGACCTCGTCGGCGTGCAGGTCGGCGTCGGCGAACAGGTCGCGGGCGCTGGGGTCGGCCATCGCCCAGCCCTCGGCCGAGTTCGGCGCGTACTCCTACCATGCCGAGCGGGACCGGCTCGCCGTCCGGCTCGGTCTCGAGACGAGCCGAGCAGCCGGGCCACGTGCTGGCTGCCGGCCCGGCCGAGCACCCGGTTGAGCTCGAGGTCGCGGGTTCATCGCCGCGGTCGACCCGGCGGAACATCTTCAGGATCGCCTCCTGCTCGAAGATCACGCTGGTGTTGCTCTGCTCGGCGTCGAACGACCCGGGCGCGCGCGCCAGGGGCAGCTCGCGCCCGGCTCGGGCGCGAACCGATGCCGCCGACGCGTGCCGTCGGCGGCGATCAGCGCAGCAGGAAGCGGGCCGCGCTCCGGGTCGTAGAGCGCGTCGAAGCCGGTGCGGTCGCCGTCCGCTGCCGATCGCTGGCGCACTCGGTGCTGTACTCGGCGATCGGCCCGGAGTCCCACGCACGAACATCTGGTAGCGCTCGGCGCTGCCGTCGGTGTAGGAGACGTCCAGCAGTACCAGGTCGAGGTCGCTCGCCGCCGAACCGGCGCTGGACGCGCCGGCTTGACGTCGGACCAGCGTCCGGCTGCAGCCCGCGTACCAGCGTTGCTGGGGGAGCCAGTCGGCGAAGGGCAGCGCTCATCTCGCTGTCGTCGCTCGCGACTCCGCACAGCTGGAACCAGTAGAACCCGTGCCCGGGCAGGGTCAGCAGGTACGGCAGCTGCCCGATCGCGGGGAACTTGCACGCGTCCGGTCAGCTCGACCGGCGTGTAGCCGTTCCAGTGCTGCAGGTCCAGCTCGATGGGCTGCGGGAAGCGGGACAGGTTGTTGACGCAGAGCACGACGTCGTCGCCGTCCGTCGCTGCCAGCGCCGCGAAGGCCAGCACCGACGGGTTGGAGCCGCCCAGCTCGCGGAACGTCGCCCACGGCGAACGCGTCGTGCCGCCGGCGCACGGCGAGCATCGTGCGGGTCCAGTTGAGCAGCGACGTCGAGCTGTTCCCGCTGCGCCTCGACGTTGACGGCCTGGTAGCCGTACACCGGGTCCTGGATCGCCGGCAGGTAGAGCCGGCCGGGGTTGGCGGCTGGAGAAGCCCGGCGTTGCGGTCGGGGGTCCACTGCATCGGGGTGCGCACGCCGTCGCGGTCACCGAGCCAGATGTTGTCGCCCATGCCGATCTCGTCGCCGTAGTACAGCACCGGCGAGCCGGGCAGCGACAGCAGCAGCGCGGTGAACAGCTCGATCTGGTTGCGGTCGTTCTCCAGCAGCGGGGCCAGCCGGCGGCGGATGCCGACGTTGGCCTTCATCCGCGGGTCCTTGGCGTACTCCGAGTACATGTAGTCGCGCTCTTCGTCGGTGACCATCTCGAGCGTCAGCTCGTCGTGGTTGCGCAGGAAGATGCCCCACTGGCAGTTCTCCGGGATCGCCGGCGTCTGGGCCAGGATCTCCGAGATCGGGAACCGCGACTCGCGCCGCACCGCCATGAAGATGCGCGGCATCAGCGGGAAGTGGAACGCCATGTGGCACTCGTCGCCGCCGACGCCGGGTCGCCGAAGTACTCGACCACGTCGGCCGGCCACTGGTTCGCCTCGGCGAGCAGCACCCGGCCGGGGAACTCGTCGTCGATGACCTTGCGGCACTGCTTGAGGAACGCGTGCGTCTCGCGGCAGGTTCTCGCAGTTGGTGCCCTCCCGCTCGAACAGGTAGGGCACCGCGTCGAGCCGGAACCCGTCGATGCCGAGGTCGAGCCAGAACCGCAGGACGTCGATCATTGCCTCCTGGACGGCCGGGTTGTCGTAGTTGAGGTCCGGCTGGTGGGAGAAGAACCGGTGCCAGAAGAACTGCCGGCGCACCGGGTCGTACGTCCAGTTCGACTCCTCGGTGTCGACGAAGATGACCCGCGCGTCGGGGTAGCGCGAGTCGTCGTCGCTCCACACGTAGTAGTCGCCGTACGGGCCGTCGCGGGTCCGCGCGGGACTCCTGGAACCACGGGTGCGCGTCGGAGGTGTGGTTCATGACCAGGTCGGTGATCACCCGGATGCCGCGCTTGTGCGCCGCGTCGAGCAGCTAGACGAAGTCGTCGACCGTGCCGAACTCCGGCAGCACCTTGTAGAAGTCGCGGATGTCGTACCCGCCGTCGCGCAGCGGCGAGTCGTAGAACGGCGGCAGCCAGAGGCAGTCGACGCCGAGCCACTGCAGGTAGTCGAGCTGGCCGATCAGGCCGCTGCAGGTCGCCGGACCCGTCGGCGTTGGAGTCGTTGAACGCGCGGACCAGCACCTCGTAGAAGACGGCGCGCTTGAACCAGGTCCGGTCGGCGGGCCGTGCGGGCGCTGCCCGAAGTCGTCGGCGCTGGGGTGCTCGACCAGCATGCCGTCGTCGGTCATGGCTGCTCTCCGGTTGCGGTCGTGCCTCGAGCCCCAGCGCCGCGTCGGGACGGGAGTCTTCGATCATTGTTCCCACCTCGTCGGGGGTACGGGATCGTGAGCGGTTTCCGTCGCCCGAACGACGGAAACCACTCACGACCTAGCTGAAGCGGCGCTGGAGCGCTCACGACGTGCGCCGGTCGACGCACGGGTCGAGCCGGACGTATTGTGCTGCCCCCAGTCCTACGTCGCGCCGGTGACCTGGTCGTGCACGTGAACCGCTCGTGCCAGTCGAAGCCCGAGCGCCGGCATGTCGAGGTACAGCGTTGCCCCACTGCGCGTTGTTCGGGTCGAACTGACGCAGATCGACCAGACGGTGTTCCCGGTCTCGGGGTCGCGCTTGGAGCAGCACAGCAGACGCGTCGTTGTCGATCTCGTGGAACCGCAGGTTGCGCAGCCAGTGCAGGGCCGGATTCTCCCGTGCGGATCGTGGTTGAGCTTGGCGCAGTTACGGCGCCAGCGAGCGCCCGGCCCGCTCAGCGCGCGGACCAGTCCCGCGGCCGCAGCTGGTACTTCTCGTTGTCGATGTACTCCTCGGCGCCCGGGCGGCGCCCGTGCTCGAACAGCTCGTAGCCCGGCGTACATGCCCCAGGACGGCGAGAGCATGCTGGCCAGCACCGCACGGATCTTGAACATCGGCGGGCCGCCGTGCTGCAGCGACTCGTGCAGGATGTCCGGCGTGTTCGGCCAGAAGTTCGGGCCGCATCGTCCAGTCGCTCGCCAGGCCCTCAGCTGCTCGATGTACTCCCGCATCTCCCAGGCCGTCGTGCGCCAAGTGAAGTACGTGTACGACTGGGTGAAGCCGATCTTGCCGAGGCCGTTCATCATCGCCGGGCGGGTGAACGCCTCGGCCAGGAACAGCACGTCCGGGTCGACCTCCTTGACCTTGCCGATCATCCACTGCCAGAAGTTGAGCGGCTTGGTGTGCGGGTTGTCGACCCGGAAGATCCTGACGCCGTGGCTCACCCAGTGCAGGACCACCCGCAGCACCTCCTCGCGGAGGCCCTGCGGGTCGTTGTCGAAGTTGATCGGGTAGATGTCCTGGTACTTCTTGGGCGGGTTCTCCGCGTACGCGATCTGCCGTCGGGCCGGGTGGTGAACCACTCCGGGTGCTTGAACCCACG
>CAVYAD010000065.1:0-14768 GCA_963766275.1 uncultured Actinomycetota bacterium | reverse complement strand
CATTCAACCAGGCCAATACCTGGCCGTCGGCGCTGGTCAGCTTCGGCTCGTACATCGCGGGCTCGTCGGTCAGCGCCTCGGACAGCAACGGGATCACGTGCTCCCGCACCTCGAACGGCGACATAGCCCGCCGATAGGCCACCACGGACTCGAACTCGACCGTCAGCACCCACCGGTCGTCCTCGTCGGTGGACCGCGCCAACGTGCCCCTCCGGCATCCCGGCTGGACGGTCAGCAGCTTCAAAGCGCGCTCGACCCGGGAGGTGAACGTCTCGGGGTCGGATACGCGAAAACGGCACACGAGCAGCACGGTGCAAGGATGACATGGTGAACTCCAAGCGCCCTCTCCTGCCCGGCGACGGCCCTCTCGCGCGAGTACGCCCGGTGGTGGCGTTCGTGATCGTGCTCGGTCTCTTCGTGACGGGCGTGCTTGTCGGCGGAACCCTCGGCGCGGTGCTGCTGGGTGTCCTGATCCTCGGCTCCATCGCACTGCTCGCGGCCACCTGGAGGGTACTTTCCCCAGCTCACCGCATGTTGCGCGTGGTGGTCCTGCTGGTACTCGTGCTCATCACACTAGAATTGGTTCTGAAAATCCCTACCAGGTGAGGTGTGCCGCCATGACCGTCCAGCTGCACGGCGAGCACTCCCCCGAACGCCAGGCCCCCGCACCCGCCCCGCCACGCGCCGCCCGCACCCTGACAGCCGCCGGCGACCTGCTGCGCGCACTCGCCGCCCCCGTGCGCATCGCCATCGTGCTGCAGCTGCAGGAACACGACCGCTGCGTCCACGAGCTGGTCGAAGCGCTGGGCGTCGCCCAGCCACTGATCAGCCAGCACCTGCGCGTGCTGAAGTCGGCAGGCGTGGTGCACGGCGAACGGCACGGCCGCGAGGTCGTCTACCGGCTCGTGGACGAACACCTGGCGCACATCGTGGTGGACGCGGTGACGCACGTCGAGGAGAAGTTGTGACCGGACTGAGGTCGACCAAGCAACGCACGGCGGTCTCGAACCTGCTCGATCAGCTCGACGACTTCCGCAGCGCCCAGGAACTACACGAGGAGCTACGCCGCCGCGGCGAAGGCATCGGCCTGACCACCGTCTACCGCACCCTGCAGTCCCTCGCGGACGCCGGCCAGGTCGACGTCCTGCGCACCGACTCGGGCGAGGCCATCTACCGCCGTTGCTCCGCCCACCACCACCATCACCTGGTGTGCCGTCACTGCGGCCGCACGGTCGAGGTGGAGGGTCCTGCGGTGGAGAAGTGGGCCGACCGGGTCGCCGCCGAGAACGGCTTCTCCGAGGTCTCGCACACCGTCGAGATCTTCGGCACCTGCGCGGAGTGCGCCGCCAAAACCCCCTGACTGTCTTCTGAGCGAAAAGCACGTTCGTACGAATAGTTCGTACGAACGTGCTTTTCGCTCAGAAACAGCAGCGCTTGAGAGGGTCAGGACTCGTAGGGCTCGACCGGCTCCGCCACCGCGTTGGTGGACTCCACCGTGAAGCTCGGCACCCACGAGTTCTTCTCGGAGGCGGACTTCGGCACGACCTGGCCGGTCACCTCGACCCACTGCTCGTCCGGCAGCGACGGCACGTCCCCGGTGAGCTTCACCTTCAACGGCCGGGCGTCGGCCGCGCAGCAGGAGATGGCGAGCCGCGCCACGAAGGTGGAGCCCTCGGCGCGGGTGAGGAAGCCGGTCAGCCGAACCCGGCGGCCGTCCAGCGTGCCGGACTCGTCCCACGCCGTGCGCGTGACGAACTCCGTCATGGACAACGGGATGACGTCGCCGGCGGGCAGTTCACCGAGCAGGTTGCGGGAGCGCTGCGTCTGGTTCGTGTCGGCGGCCGACCCGACGACGTCGCCGCCCAGAGCGGGTGGCGAGATCAGGAACACCGCCAGCACCGGCAGCAGCAACAGCCACGTCGACCTCGACGAGTGATGGTGCTCGTGATCGTCGTCAGCGACGGCCTTGCCGCGCCGGACGTCGCGGATGATCGCGAACAGCGCCAGCCCGATCATGATCGAGCCCGCGGCGATCAGCAGCGGCAGCAGGCCCTTCTGCACGTACCTGAGGTACAGCCCCGAGAAGCTGATCTTCAGCAACGCGCCGCCGAGCAGGACCAGCAGGATGTTCTGGGTTTCCCGCCTCACAACAGCACCACCCCGGTCACGACGGCACACAAGATCGCCACCACGAAGGTAGCGGTGCGAAGCGGAAGGCGAAGGACTTGCCGAACGCGCCCGCCTGCAGCGCGATCAGCTTCACGTCGACCGCGGGGCCGACGACGAGGAACACCAGGCGAGGCAGCAGAGGCAGCGCGGAGAACGCGACCGCGACGAACGCGTCGGCCTCCGAGCACAGCGCCAGCACCACGGCCAGCACCGCCATCACCAGCACGCCGAGGACGATCTGCCCGCCGATGGTCTGCATCCACGCCACCGGCACGAAGTCTTGAACGCCGCCGCGAACAGCCCGCCCAGGACCAGGAACCCACCTGCGTCCACGAGGTCGTGGCGCGCGCTCTCGGCGAAGACGGCCCACTTGTTGGTGCCCGAGTGGTCCTGAAGGCGGGCCAGGGCACGTTCGGCGATCCACTCGGCCTTGCCGAAGCGGACCCACAGCCAGCCCATGACCATCGCGGTCAGCAACGACCCCGTGAACCGCGCGACGACCATCATCGGGGTGTCGTTGAACGCCACCGCCGTCGACACCAGCACGATCGGGTTCACCGCGGGTGCGGCGAGCAGGAACGTCAGTGCCACGGCCGGTGCGACGCCCTGCTGCATCAAGCGGCGGGCGACCGGCACCGACGCGCACTCGCAGCCCGGCAGGGCGATGCCCGCGACGCCCGCCACCGGCACCGCCAGAGCGGTCTTCGAAGGCAGCAGGCGACGCAACGCGGAAGCGGGCACGAACGCCGCGATCGCGCCCGAGATCAGCACGCCGAGCACGAGGAACGGCATGCCTGGACGCAGATCGCGACGAACACGGTGGACGCGGTGCGCAGCTTCGGAACGTCGAGCATGTCGACGAGCCGTGACTGGAAGAGGAGCGCCAGCACGAGCACGCCGCACAGCACCTCCAACGACGTGATCTTCAGTCGCGGCGGGCCTGAGCGCCGCCGCGACGAGCGGATCTCGCCGGTGATGGTCACTCGGTGTCCAGCAGCCGTCGGTAGGTGCGCTCCATGCCCGCGCGGATCTCCTCGGGCGACGGCGGCTCGGCGAACTCGGCCTCTTCTTCCTCGAGGTCGTCGTCGTCGAAGTCGACGGCGGTGCCGTTGACCGTCTGGTCTTCCTCTTCTTCTTCGAGCTCGGCCTCGCGCAGTTCCTCGATCGTGGCGCTGACGTCCTCGGCGCTGAGCGCGGGCAGCATCGGCTTCACGATGGCCAGCACGCCGCCCTCGGGGTCGTCCAGCGCGACCGCCTCGGCGAGCGCGACGGCGTGGTCACGCTCGTACGGGCCGCAGATGAACGAGTCCCATTCGTCCCCGCCCGAAGGCTCGAACGAGACGGTCCACGGGAACTCGTTGACCTCCGCGTCCTCTTCGGGCTCGTAGATGATCACGCCACCCATGGAAGGGTCCTTTCTCAGAAACGGGAGAGGAGTTCGCCGCGCACCTGCGACGCGGTCGACACTACGAGCATGAGCAGGGTGCTCAGCGGCTCTGGCTTGAGCCCGTCCGCCGGGAACGCGTACCGCAGCATCACGTCGGTCCCACGTTCGGACGCGATGACGCCGAGCGTGCCAAATAGGCCCTGACCAGCGCGTTCGGCCACCCACACGGCAACATCGCCGACCAGGTCCCACGCGATGACGCACGTCAACGAAAGCACGGTGAGGCCGTCGGCCAGTTCCATGCCCTGCACGGCGCACGGCACGTCGCCGTGGCGGAAGCTCAACGCTCCGTCGTCGTCCACCGCGACGTCGTGGAACAGCTCCAGGGCCTTGCGCGCGGCCTCCAGGGCGTCACCTGTCGCGTTCACGAGACCTCCGAATCGGGCTTGTCGATCGCACCACCGAAGCGGCGGTCACGCTCGGCGAACTTCTCGACCGCACGCCACAGGTCGCGTGCGGTCGAAGTCCGGCCAGAGGATGTCCTGGAAGACCAGCTCGGCGTAGGCGGACTGCCAGAGCATGAAGTTCGAGGTGCGCTGCTCGCCGGACGGCCGGATGAACAGGTCCACGTCCGGCATCTCGGGCTGGTAGAGGTAGCGCGAGATGGTCTTCTCGTCGACCTTGTCCGGGTTGATCTGCCCGGCGGCGGCGAGGCGCGCGATCTCACGGGCGGCGTCACCGATCTCGGCACGGCCGCCGTAGTTGATGCACATCGCGAGGTTGAGCTGGTCGTTGTCGCGGGTACGTTCCTCCGCGACCTCCAGCTCCTTGATGACGCTGCGCCACAACTTCGGCCTGCGACCGGCCCAGCGCACCCGCACGCCCAGCTCGTCGAGCTCGTCGGTGCGGTGGTGGATCACGTCACGGGAGAAGCCCATCAGGAAGCGGACCTCTTCGGGGCTGCGGCGCCAGTTCTCCGTGGAGAAGGCGTACAACGACAGCCACTTCACGCCCATCTCGATGGCGCCCTTGGCGACCTCGACCACGACCTGCTCGCCACGCTTGTGGCCCTCGACCCGCGACAGTCCGCGCTGGTTGGCCCAGCGGCCGTTGCCGTCCATCACGATGGCGATGTGCTTCGGCACGAACTCGACGGGAATCCGCGGCGGCACGGCACCGGACGGGTGCGGCTCCGGCGGGCGCGGGACGCGCTTCTCACGCTCGGGGCGGCGGCGACGCAGCATGGGACTCGGCTTCCCTTCTCAGGTCATCGGTGGCCGCCACATTAGCCGTCGTCCGCCTTGGCCTTTCGCTCGACCAGAGGCAGCGACCGGAGCTGCCGTTCGAGGTGCCACTGCAGGTGCGCCGCGACCAGCCCACTCGCGTCACGCCGGGCGATGTGCGGGATCTGGTCCACCACGTCCCACTGGCCGTGCAGCAGCGCGGACAGCAACGACAGCGTGTCGCTCGACGGCGACGCCGAGCCGGGCGGACGGCAGGTCGGGCACACCGAGCCTCCCGCCTGGATGCTGAACGCCCGGTGCGGGCCGGGCGTGCCACACTTCGCGCACTCGTTCACCGCGGGCGCCCAGCCGGCGAACGCCATGGCCCGCAGCAGGAACGCGTCCAGGATCATCGACGAGTCGCGTTCCGCCGCCGCCAACGCGCGCAGCGCACCCGTCACGAGCAGGTAGAGCCGCAGGGCCGGCTCGCCCTCCTCCGCGGTGAGGCGGTCCGCGGTCTCCAGCACCGCGCACGCCGCCGTGTAGCGCTGGTAGTCGTTCACGATGCCGACGCCGAACGCGTCCAGCGTCTGCACCTGCGTCACGATGTCGAGCGAGCGGCCGGGGTGGAACTGCACGTCGACGTGACAGAACGGCTCCAGCCGCGCGCCGAACTTCGACGTCGTGCGGCGCACGCCCTTGGCGACGGCGCGCAGCTTGCCGTGCCGCTGGGTGAGGAACGTGATGATCCGGTCCGCTTCACCGAGTTTCTGCACGCGCAGCACGATTCCGGTGTCGCGGTACAGATTCGCCATCAGAAGCCCAGGCGGCGCAACTGTTTCGGGTCCCGCTGCCAGTCCTTGGCGATCTTGATGTGCAGGTTGAGGTACACGCGGGTGCCGAGCAGCGCCTCGATCTGCTTGCGGGAGGCGATGCCGACCTGCTTGAGCCGCTCGCCCCGATGGCCCAGGATGATCGCCTTCTGCGACGACCGCTCCACGAACACGAACGCGTGAATGTCGATCAGGTCGTCGCGGCCCTCGCGCGGCGCCATCTCCTCGACGACCACGGCGATGGAGTGCGGCAGCTCGTCGCGCACACCCTCCAGAGCGGCCTCGCGGATCAGCTCGGCGACCAGCGTCTGCTCCGGCTCGTCGGTCAGGTCGCCGTCCGGGAACAGCTGCGGGCCCTCCGGCAGCTTCGTCAGCAGCAGGTCGCTCAGCTTGTCGACCTGGAAGCCGTCCACCGCGGAGACCGGGATGATCTCGGCGAACTCCATGACCTTCTGCAGCGCGAGCAGCTGCTCCATCACCTGCTGCTGCGACACCAGGTCGGTCTTGGTGACGATGCCGACCACCGGCGTGCGCTTGGCGACCTTCTCCAGCTCGGCGGCGATGAACTTGTCGCCGGGCCCGACCTTCTGGTCGGCGGGCACGCAGAAGCCGACCACGTCGACCTCCGACCACGTCTCGCGCACCAGGTCGTTCAGGCGCTGGCCGAGCAGCGTGCGCGGCCGGTGCAGGCCGGGGGTGTCGACCAGCACGAGCTGGCCGTCCTCGCGGTGCACGATGCCGCGGATCGTGTGCCGGGTCGTCTGCGGCTTGCTCGACGTGATGGCGACCTTCGTGCCCACCAGCGCGTTCGTCAGCGTCGACTTCCCTGCGTTCGGGCGGCCGACGAAGCACGCGAACCCGGAGCGGTAACCATCCATCCGTCCATTGTCCCTGTCAGCTGCGATGAGGTCGTCGCAGGTCCCCGGTCACGTCATCGAAGCTTGTTCCGATCCGCTCTGTCACGCGGAGTCACGAGTGTCAGGCAACGCGCTTCCGGCCGCATCGACGACCGGAAATGAGCGTCCAGCCGACCGGCGATGGTCTCGTCGGCCATCAGCTCGCCGACCTCGATGTTGTCCGACAGCCCTCTGTTTGTCAGGTTGACGCTGCTCATGAGGACCATGTCGGGCGCGCTCGGCCCGGCCGCACCCTCCAGCACGTCGGGCGCCTGGCTCTCCGCCTTCATGAACCTGGTGTTCGGGAAGGCTCCCCTCATCGCGGTACAGCCCACGTATCACTCGGTCGGATGACTGCGCAGTTCCGCTCGTGTCCCGGCGGCTCGTGATCAGCACACTGGGGAAGGTCTCGACGAGGGGGAACAGGATGGGTTTTCATGCGACGACCGAGTCGCTGGACCAGTCCGCGGCCAAGGTCAACAGGCAAGCGGACGCGGTGGCAGCCGCGAATCTCGCGGGCCCGGCCGACCGGGTGGCCGCGGCGATCCCGGAGGCGCCACCGCCGAGCAGGCGCGGGTGGCCGGGGACTCGTGGCGGATCACGTTGTCCGCCTGGGCCGCTGATGGCCACGAGTACGCCAAGGACCTCGCGGACAGCGCGAAGACCTACGCGGACGTCGAGCAGACAAACACCTCCGGCTTCAGGACTTCCACGAGTTCCTCAGCGTCGAGGCCGCGCTCGTGGCGTTCCGCCAGCTGGCGACGATGGTCATCCCCGGCCTCCTGCAAACACCGGACTACACCCGAGCGTTGATCAACGGCTCCAACCCCGGCATCGCGTTCGACGTTGTGGAGCGACGAGTGCTCGCACGGATGGCCCGCCAGCAGGTGCTGCTCCGCCCGAATCCGTTGCAACTACACGTCATCCTCGATGAGTCGATCCTGGAACGCCGAGTCGGCTCAGCTTCGGTGATTCGTGGCCAACTCCACCGGCTGCTCGACACAGCCGAGGCAGACCACGTCACCCTCCAGGTACTGCCCAAGTCCGTAGGCGCGACTCCAGCGGTGAACGGACCGTTCTCGATCTTGACCCTGCCCGACCCGATCCCGGACTTCGGCTACACAGAAGGACCAGGCGGCGCGGTCTACATCGAGGAACGCAACGATGTACGCACCTGCATCGAGAGGTGGGGCATCCTCACCGGCAGGGCACTGTCCGCCGCTGACTCGCTGGACGTCATCCGAGAGGCGGTGAAGACTTACGAGTGAAGTGACGACGAAAGATGGCGACCGAACAGCAGCCCCACGACGGCTGGGCTTTGCAGCGCCGTGTCGGCGACATCATGTACGACCGGGGTGATTGGGACTTCCGCGGAGATCCTCAGCGGCACGGCCGGCTCCATCCGGCCGAGGGCGCGTTGGCCGTGCTGCGCCTGTTCGGTGCCATCGAGGGAACGCGGCTGACGCCACTGGGCGTCTGGGCTCGCGCGGAGTTGCAGCGGGTGGTGCCGCCGCAGATCACTCCCGAACTACCGGCGAAGAACGTGCTTGACCTGCTCGCCGGATCCGATGAGGTCGACGCCTGGCACCGGGCCACGAGGAGGTTCGGCGAACGCACCGTGGCCCAGATCGTCGCCGAACTCGTCCCGTGCGCCGCCGAGGCGGCCCCGGCCCAGTGGGTGACGGCGATCAGCCTGATCAGCGGTCTGGGGGACGATGCCGTCGCGGCGTTGCGTGCCGCCGAACGGCTCCCGAACCTCGCGGCTCATGCGCGTGCCATGGCACACCAGCACGGACAGGCGCCCATGCCCGACACGGAGGACCTGGTCTGGCTGGCCGTCGAGTACGCCCACGCCGACCTCACCCGCCACGGTGTCGCCGCCGCCCGCTACACCGCCACGGACTATCCTCGACGACCACCCGCTCCCCCAGCCGGAGTGCATTGGCTGGCAAGGAGACAACCCGATCGAGTACTACGACCCGGACGATGCGGTGCCCTTCGACGTCGAAGCCGTCAACAAACGGTTGACCGCACTGGCCACGGCGGGTTACTGACCGGCCCTGCGATCACACGACGAGACACGGCGGATGTCGCCGACGTACCCGATGCGCCACGACTGTGGCGTCTGCTGGTGACCCTCACCGGCAGCCGGATCAAGCGCGCACGCAAGGCGGCGCTGGAACAGCTCTGGTTGGCTGGGGTGAGGACGACCGCGCACATGCCTTGCCGTGGATGATCCCGACGCCACCATCCGAGCGTGGAGCCGGAAACTCCGCGCGGCGGCAGCCACCCAGACCAGCCGGTTCGACTGACGGCGTGTTGTGCCGGCATGGATGAGGAGAAGTGACGTGGATCTCGCGGCGGCGAAGCCGGAAGTGATCGAGCAGGTGATCGCGTTCGTCCGCTGGGTGGGTGCGGGCCGCAAGCTCACCCAGACCGGGCGCGTCACCCTGACCGACGCCCGGACACTGGTGGAGGAACTGGGCACCGACGACGTGATCGACCCGAAGATCGGCGATCGCGTGTTCCGGACCCCCTCCAGCCAGGAACTGTTCCAGCTCATGCTCATCGTGGAGTGGGCCAAGGCGGCACGGCTCGTGCGCAAGACGGGCAACAAGCTGGTGCCGGTGAAGAAGAACGCGGCCCTGCTCGACGACACGCAGGCCCTGCGGCACGCCCTGTTCACCGCGTTCGACCAGGTGGGCGAGGCGTTCCTGCCTCCCGGTTTCGGCGAGTCGCTGATGCGCCAGGATTTCGCCATCGGCATCCGCGCCGTGTTGACCTCGTTGTATCGCGCCGGGAATGCCGTCGCCACGGAGAGTCTGTGCACGAAGGCCTGGGACGTCGTGACCGCGCCATATGACCTGGACCACGCCACCGAGAGCCAGCTTTCGCACTGGCGCGCCTTCAACGACCGCGACACGGAGCGGGCGCTCGGTGTCCTGGGCCGGTTGGGTGCGGTGACGATCGACGACGGCACGGTCGAGCTGACCGGGTTCGGCCGGAGCGGCATGCGCCGGTTGCTCGGCGAGCCGGAGCCCGGCTCCCCCGTCTACCAGGTGAAGATCACCCTGCTGGAGATCGAGAATCCGCCGGTGTGGCGGCGAGTGCTGGTTCCGGCCACCGTCCGGCTCGACCGCCTGCACGAGACCGTCCAGGCCGTGATGGGCTGGCAGAACTACCACATGCACGCCTTCGTCGACGGGCAGACCTACCACGGCGTTCCCGATCCCGACCTCGGCTACCGCGACGAACGCGAGACCAGGCTGAACGACCTGGTGAAGCCGGGCGGCCGGCTCCTGTACGTCTACGACTTCGGCGACTACTGGGAGCACGAGATCACCGTCGAGGAAGCGACGGCCGCCGACGCCGACAGGAGTTACCCGCTGTGCGTCGCGGGGCAGGGTGCCTGCCCGCCGGAGGACTCCGGAGGCGTGCCCGGATACGAACGGCTGGTCCAGATCCTCGCCGATCCCGGCCAGGCGGAACACCAGGACGTGCTCGGCTGGCTCGGCATCGACACCGCGACCAGTTCGATCCCGCCCACTTCACCCCCGACGAAGCCAACCGGCGTCTCGCCGCAGTATCGCCGGCGGAATCTCCGAGGCGCTGACGGCGGCGATGCCCTGACTGTCAGGTGGCGCGAGATCCGGTGTGGTGCGCCCAACGTCGGCGAAGGTCGTGCTGGCCGCCAACCTCGGTGACCTCGCGCCCGTCGCGGCGGTACCGCACGTTCGCCTACCACAGGCCGTCGCCGCGCGGTGCCCGCTCCCAGGTCGACATGCCCGGCCACCAGTGGTCGCCGTCCCGGACCAGACACGGCTTCTCCGGTGGGACGGGCACCTTGTCGTGACGTTTCAGCCAGGCCGGTGTGCGGCAGTGTTCGCAGAGCTGAAGCTCGCCGGGGTCGATATCGGCCCATCGCACCCGAACGGCGTCTATTCGCCAGCCCTGTTTTCAGCACGCCCGCCGGCGGTGTGCTTGCACTGGTCGTCCACCCGTGTTGCCCCGAAGTCGATCTCTCGTCGAGGTTGGCGATGAGGATCACAAAGCGTGTTCATACGGGCTCGTATCACTCGAACGTCGTATGTCTGAGGAACACAGCCGGGTTAATAGGTAGCTCCGCTCATGTCCGAGCGGTCGATCTTGAGCACACTGGCTGCACGTACCGGAGGTGGCAGAGTGGGATTCCAGGCGACGGTCGAACTGTTGCAGCAGGCTGCAGGCAAGGTGAACGGCCGGGCGGACGCCGTGGGGGCGGCGAACTTGGCCGGCCCAGCCGATCGGGTGGCCGACGCGATGCCCGGTGGTGCCACCGCCGAACGAGCACGAGCGGTGGCGGAGTCGTGGCGTACCACGCTGTCGGGGTGGGCGGCCGATGCACACCTGTACGCCAAGGACCTCGTCGACAGCGCCATCACCTATCAGGGGGTCGAGCAGGCCAACGAAGCCGGCTTCACCGGTCGTTCGCTGAAGGGCGCGAATTGATGGTGAACGTGGGAGCCATCCGGAAGTGGAGCCCGTCAGGTCTGGAGGAGGCGTATACCGGGCTCCGTCGACAGGAGGCGCTGCTGATCGAGGCGGGCGATGGCTTCGGCACCGAGGCCAAGGTCGCGGACTGGACCGGCCGTGCGGCTGATGCCGCCGAGAGCAACCGGAAGTCCTTGCTGGACCGGATGGAGACCATCGTCGCCGGTGTCGCCGCGGCACGGCGCGGCGTTGCCGATGCGGCTGATGCGGTCACAGCGCTGCTGACGGTCCTGGGTGACACTGACGAGTTGGCTCAGCGCTACTACTACCGGGTCCGCGAGGACGGTGCGCTCGTGGACACCGCGTTCGTCGCAGCCGGCGCCACGCCACAACCGTCGAACGAGCGGGACCAGGTCAAGGCCGAGCTGGAGGATCGAGTACGCGAGGTTGTGCGCCGGGCCGACGACATCGACCGCGATCTCGCCGAGGTGTTGCGCAAGGCCGCGCATGGTCAGATCGGCACGGACGGTGCCACGACGGTGGCGGCCGCCGCGCAAGCGGGACAAGGGCAAGGGGCACTGTCTGCTCTCGAGCCCCCGACGAACGGAACAGTGGCGCAGAACGCGGCCTGGTGGCAGTCGTTGTCGTCCAAGGAACGCTGGACGATCTCCGAGTTCCGTCCGGAATGGATCGGCAACCTCGACGGAATCCCCTCGACCGCACGGGATCAAGCCAACCGGAGCCGTCTGTACCGGGAGAGGAACTCGCTTGGTCTGGAACTGCAACGACTGCAGGCCGTTCTCGACGACCCGAACTCCAAGGCAGCCGACTACCAGCAGGCGCTGCTGCGGGCCGGAGAGATCGACAAGAAGCTGGAAGCGTTGCAGGCGATCGAGAAGACGGCATCGAAGCCAGGTGAGCGGCAGTTGCTGCTGTTGGACGTCGGCGGAGACAGCCCACGAGCGGCGATCGCCTCGGGCAACGTGGACACCGCGAAGAACGTCGTGACGTTCACGGGTGGTTTCGGGTCCACGGTCACAGGAGACATCGGGGAGTACGACGAGAAGATGAGCAAGCTGCGTGAGGAGTCCGATCGCTTGTCCGAGAAATACGGCGACGGCGGGAAGACAGCGGCTATCACGTGGATGGGCTACGACGCACCGCAGTCCCTGGATGTCGCCTCGGACAGCAAGGCACAGCAGGGTGGTCGGCAACTGGCGAAGTTCCTCGACGGCATCGATGCATCGCGGCCGGGAAACGAACCCCACACGGTCGCGGTCGGTCACTCCTACGGTTCCACCACGACAGGCTTGGCACTACGCCAAACCTCGGGCGTGGACGACGCGATCTTCCTCGGCTCGCCTGGCATCGGTACGCAGAACCTCGCCGATCTGAAGGTTCCCGGAGGCCACTCGTTCCTGCTGGAGAACAAGGACGACCCGGTTGCCGATCTCGGCAGGTTCGGTGGCGATCCCACCACGATCGACGGTATGCGGCATCTGTCCACGAGCGAGGCAACGTCCGCGGAAGGTCGACGGCTGGAGGAGTCAACAGGGCACTCCAGCGTCAACGAGTACCTGCGGCCCGGCACGACCAGCCAGTACAACATCGCCGCGCAGGTCGCCGGTGTACCTGGCAGGGCCGTGGCCGGAGCGACGGTCGGTGCCGGTGACGTGATCCGTAACCCCTGGTAGGCACTGATCATGAATATTCGAGGGCGTGGGATGTTGGTTCGGGCGGCCGTCGTCGCGATGGTCGTGACGGCATCCGGCTGTGGAGGGGGAGGTTCCGACGTGGACGAAGTCTTCGCGAAGGTGATGCAGCGGCCTGACATCGAGCAGGCGGTGGCTTCCTACGCGGAAATGACCACCAAGATCCGAGAGCGGCTTACGACCGACCTCGGCCGTACATGGGAGCAGGTGAGCGATGGGAGCCGCGCCGGATGCGGCGACGAGTACAAGGTGTTGGACGACGTCGAGAATCGTTACCTGCCGAGGTGGAGTTCGAAGGGCAACCTACCGGATGACCTGTGGCCTCGCGCTCGAGGCGATCGTCGGCGAAGTCGTGGAAGGCTACGGCTTCCACAAGGACCCGGTGATCATCATCAACCGTCAGGGTGATCACGAGGTCGTCTACGACAAGCCGGACGGTGCACAGGTCACCTTCGGCACGGCGGTCAACACGGTGTTGGACGTCATGACCGGATGCCATCTCACGGCTGAGGCGCATCGGCGTGGCGCACCGAAGGCCGTGCGCAGGTGATTCGATCTGGGCTATCTGATTCGCCTTGAACCACTCCCGATCTTTCCCTGCCGGAGAACCCGCCGGGAAGGGACTGCCGTATCCAGCGAGCAACCCCATCTCCCTGGCATTGGGCCGACATCCGTCAGCCGCGGGTCTGCGGCGCGACTCTGGGATCCGTCAGGATCGCCCAGATGTACGAAGGGCCTTGCAGATCTTGGATACTGCCCGGTCCAGGCAGCGGTGCTCGGTCGAACGCCCGGCGGAAATGGCTCATTGGCAGCTGCCTGTTGGTGGTGTTCGGCACGACCTGGCCCGAGACGACGCGATAGGTGAAAGGACGCCCGGTCTTCAGGTGGAATTCCTCTCCTTGTAGGTCGTTGATCCTTCGCTCTACCTCGTCGAACCCGTTCATGTCACACCTCCTGGCGCGATCAACTTCTGTTGCTCCCAATATGGGCATGGGTGAAAACACGGGGTGCTTGTCCAGTAACACCCGGCAAGATCTTTCCTGTTTCGGACTGGCGTCACGGGCTGGCTCCAGCGTCTCCCGACGCTGGCGCAGGCCGACTCAGCCGACGTCGCGATTCGTGTTCGCGCGTCAGAACAGCGCGCCTTCCGGCGGGAACAGTTCGCCGCCCATCGTCGGCGCGGGCTGCTTCGTGGCGGCCTTGCGCTTCGCCTTGGAGTGCAGGCCCTGCAGGACTTCCTCGGCGTACCGTTCGTCGTTCAGTTCGAGCAGGTTGTCCAGGATGTCGACCTGCACCACCGGATCGATGGTGAACCGCCGCCCCTGCCGCGTGTCGTGGAACCCGTGCCCGAGGTCGAGATCGGTCCAGCCATACGCCTCGGCTACCGCGTAGTCGACCTCGGTGTGGATCTCGCGCAGCCGCCGGACGTCCTCGCCCGTCTCGGCCTCGTTGTGCACCGAGTGGTCGGTGCGGATGTTGGCGGGCATGACCACCGGACTGGACGGGGAACCCGACGAGCTGACAGGCTACCGCTCCCTCACACACGGACGCCGCCCCGAGGTCCGTGCCTATCCGGACCGAGCGGCGGAGTTGGCGGGCCTGGCGCATCAGGTCCAGGTGTGGGTCGACACGGGTGTCGAGCAGTCGGCCATCGGAGTGGCCGCGCGAACCGGTCAGCTGGCAGCACAGGCAAAGGACGCTCTACGCGACCATCCCGCTGTGCGCGTCGGCACCATGCATGGCATGAAGGGGCTGGAGTTCCGTTGCGTCGCCCTTGTCGGCGTCGACTACCACGCCATCCCGCTGACGGCCGCCGTCACGCCCATCGACGAGGACCCGATCGCGCATGAACACGACGAACAGCGAGAACGCTGCCTGCTGTTCGTCGACGCCACCCGTGCCCGCGATGCGCTGGTGGTCTCCCACACTGGGCAACGCAGTCCGTTCCTGCTCTGAGGGGCCTGTCCGCTCAGAGCACGTCAGCGACATCTCCGGTTGCGGTCGGCGCGGATCACAGGGCCATTCGCCGTCAGGTCGCGCACCGCTTTGACCGAGCCGTCGTCCAAAGAAGCCGGCGT
>CAVYAD010000064.1:0-55026 GCA_963766275.1 uncultured Actinomycetota bacterium | reverse complement strand
CCGGGAGGCGTTGACCTACACATGAGACCGATCAATCTTGCCCTGTCTGACCTGGGCCTGGGTGGATAAGTCGTACCAATAAGGCAATTGACCGCTCTGACCAGGCGTCCGACTGGCCTAGTCGGACTCGTTCTCTTCAACATGTACTACCTATTGACCGCCGCACACGCCGAGCCCTACGTTGAGAACCGTTGCCTGAGCAGGCCTGCACCGGCACCCCTCGCGCACCCGGCCAGAACTGTGTCCGGCGTGTCCATCCATCGACAGAGTGCGGTCCACTGTGGACTTCGCGTTGGCCGCCGCCAGTACTTGAAGACTCTTCGCCAGGACAAGGAGTTCAAGCATGGCACGATTTTTTGTGCCCGCCGTGGCCGCGGTCGTGCTCGCCGTGGTCGGGGTGACGACCCCGACCACGGCGGCTGGTTCCGCCGCTCCGGTGCCGGACGCGAACGGGGTCGCCGCGGACGTGAACGGGGTCGCCGCGGGCAACGCCGCGATCGGGTCCGTCGATCTGGCCGGTAGGTGGAGCTTCACGCCGGCGGGCCGGGCGGCGACGTCGATCACCGTGCCCGGTGGTGGCTGGTACAAGCAGGGCTTCACCGACGTGTCCGAGGCGACGTACTCGCGCACGATCACCGTGCCCGACTCGGGGCAGCCGCAGTCGGCGTGGATCGAGTTCGGCGCGGTGAACCACCAGGCGACCCTGTCGGTCGACGGGCGGGTCGTCGCCACCCAGACGACCGCGTTCACCCCGTCGAACTTCGACATCACCGCTGTCGCGGCGCCTGGCACCACGCACACGATCAGCGTGAACGTGAAGGGCCGCAACGCGTTGAAGACGCCGGCGGGCAAGTACCTGGTTCCCGACGCCGCCAGCTGGTCCGAGGCGGTGCCGCAGGGCATCTTCCGTTCGGCGTTCCTGCGCGTGTACCCGGCCGTGTACGTGAGCGACGCCTTCGTTCGCACCTCGGTGACAGATCAGAGCCTCACCTATGACGTGTCGGTCACCAACACCTCCGGCAGCGCCCGCACCGTGACCCTTGGTGGCACGCTCGCCTCGGACAACGGCGAGACCTTCAACTACCCCGCCCTGCCCAGCCGCACGGTCACCGTCGCGGCCCGCTCCACCGCGACGGTGACCGTCGGGCCGGTGGCGTGGTCTCTCGGCGCCGCTTCGTACTGGTGGCCGAACGTGCCGTACCGCCAGGGGTATCGCGCCCAGTTGCACCGGCTGTCGGTGCACGCGTCCACCGATGACGGCCGCACCAGCGACGCCACGTACCGGTTCGGGTTCCGGGAAAGCACCCAGAACGGCGAGCACTACCGCCTCAACGGTGTGCGGCTGAACGTGCGCGGCGACAACCTTCAGGGCGCCGACTACGACCGGATCAACAACGGCGGCAAGGGCGACGCCTACGACACGCTGCCGGGCTTCCTCCCGCCGTCGACCGGCAACGGCGGCTGGCCGCAGGCGGTCGACAACTACCAGCGGCTCAACTACAACGTCGTCCGGATCCACCAGGAGCCGGCCAGCCCGTACATGCTCGACACGGCGGACGAGCTCGGCCTGATGATCATCGACGAGACCGCGATCCGCGGCTCCGGCGGCCCACAGGACTTCAACGCCGGTCGCGCCAACATGGTGGCCCACGCCCGCGCGCTGGTCCTGCGCGACCGCAACCATCCCGCGATCATCCGCTGGAGCCAGGTGAACGAGCCGAACGGCGGCGAGTTCGACTCCGAGCAGTTCCAGCGGGAGCTGTACGCGGCCATGAACGGCGCCGACGGCACCAGGCCGATCATCGCCGAGCTGGGCATCGGCGGGTCGCCCAACCAGTATCCCTCCATGACGCAGGCCAACTTCAACCTCATCCCGCACTACCTCGACGGCTTCGGCCGCTACGGCGAGCAGGCCTGGTCCGTGGCCGGTCGGCCGGACGGCGAGGGCGAGTTCATCTGGCCGGCGTGCAACACGAAGCAGGGCTTCGAGTGGTTCGCCACCGCGACCGCCGCCAAGCGCGGCAAGGACACCAGCGACATACGGCCGTACACGCTGTTGTCCGCGTGGGCGAGCGTCATCCCCGGCGTGCGGACCACGGACTTCATCCCGGAGGAGGGCGGCCGCCCTGTCTACGGTGTGGACAACCTGCCCGACCCGTGGAGCAACGCCCAGATCCAGCGGGTCCAGGCCGGGTTCAACCCGGTCGCCGCGATCGACCTGCCCTACTGGTCGGCCTCCGGTGCGTCCGACGCGAACGGCAGCTTCCCGCTACCGTCGGCCGTTCCCAGTTTCGCCGGCAACACCAGGGTCGACCGCACCGTCACCGTCTTCAACGACACCCTCACCGGCACCGCCGTGGACTTCGCCTGGAGTGCCCGGCTGGACAGCCCCACCGGCGCGGTGATCGCCTCCGGCAGCACGACCCTCACCATCCCGCTGGGTTCGCGCGTGCGCCAGCCCGTGTCCTTCACGACCCCTGCCAGCGGCTCACGGGTGTACCTCGTCCTGTCCACCAGCAAGTCCGGCACCACCACGTTCACCGACACGGCCGAGTACTTCACTCTGGGCGCCGGCCAGAGCCCGACGCCGGGTAAGTACCGCATCGTCAACCGCAACAGCGGCAAGCCGCTGGCCATCACCGGCAACTCCACCGGCGACGGCGCCAAAGCCGTGCAGCAGACCGGAAACGCGACCTGGACCGTCAGCACCGGCCCGAACGGAGCCTTCAGCCTTCGCTACGACGCGACCGGCAAGGTGCTCGACGTCAACGGTTCCTCTTCCACCACCGGGTTGCAGCTGCAGCAGTGGACCGCGAACGGCGGCACCAACCAGCAATGGTTCCTGCGGCCGGCGGCCGGTGGGTTCTTCACCATCGTCAACGTCGGCAACGGTCTTGCGGCGGACGTCTACGGAGCGTCCACAAGCGATGGTGCACAAGTCGTGCAATGGACTGCCAACGGCGGTGCCAACCAGCAATGGCAACTGCTGGCACAGTCCTGACCTCAGGAGGACAGGAAGAAGATCGCGGTGGCCAGCGGAAGTGCGAACACCGCGAGCACGACGACGAGCGTGATAACCGCCCCCCGGTGCGCGGTGCGATGCACAGCGCACCGGGGACGGCGACTACGTCGCCAGGTTCACCTCGGCCAGCTGACCCAGCGCGGTGGGCAGCGGTTCCTGGTGCAGCACGCCGAGCCGTTGCGTGGCACGGGTCAGCGCCACGTACAGCGTCGACGATCTGGGAATCCTGGATGTCCAGGGCGACCGCGGCGGAGGTGAGCGCGAACTCGTAGGACTGCCGGTCACGCACCTTCACATAGGTGGAACGCTGGGCCCAGTCCAGTCGCGGCACCACGACCTCAGTGATCAGCTCTCCGAGCCGGAGATCGTTCTCCACATCGGGTGTATCGCCTGGCAGACGGTAGAAGCCGGACAGCCGTACCGTCCGGACACCTTCGGATCCGGCCAGCCGGATCTCCGCGTCCAGCGCGACAAGGGCGACCGCCACATCGCTGGCGTGCGTCGCCACGCACGAGTCGCTCGTGCCCAGCACGGCGTGCATCCGGTTGGCTCCCGAGATCGCAGGGCAGCCGCTGCCGGGTACGCGCTTGTTGCACGGCATCGCGACGTCGCGGAAGTGGCCGCAACGGGTACGTTGCAACAGGTTTCCGCCGATGCTCGCCATGTTGCGCAGCTGCTGGGAGGCGCTCAGCGACAAGGCGAGCGAGATCACCGGATACACACCGGGATGCGCGGCGATGTCACTTGGGCTGGTAGCTGACCACGCACGGTGGCGCGGCCGAGGCGGACTGGCTGCCTATCAGCACCAACGCGCCGACGGACAGGGCGGCGAGCACGCGCGACAACCTTGGCACGGTGACCCCAGGGTTCTGGGAGCGCTCCCAGGCGCAGGCCGTAACGGAGCCCTCACGAGTTGGAAAGCGGCCGACCGTTGCAACCAGTCTCTCCGCTTACGTGCGGACGAATCCGGACCGGGCACGGGAGCTGTTGCTCGACTTCGCCGACTTCATGGCGTTACACGAGGCTCCCTCGCGGCGACTTCACGACGCTCGCCGAGGAACTGCGTGCCGCTGCGCGACGCTGACAGCATCGGCGACGAGTAGTCCGGGTCGGCCTGACAGCGCGGCAGGCGGCGGCCTGTCGGGAGCACTTCCGGTCAGACGAGGTTCTTGGTGAAGAACTCGTCCAGCTTGTCGAACGGGATGAGGTCCTTGCGGTCGTACAGGTCGACGTGGTCCGCGCCCGGAACGATCATGAGGTCGACGGTGCCGGGGGCCTTCGCCCGCACGTCCTCGGAGTAGTAGCGGGAGTGCGCGTCTGCGCCGGCCACCAGGAGGGCTTTGCGGGGCGCCAGCATGTCGATGTTCGTCATCAGCTGGAAGGCGAAGAACGACATCGGTGTGGTCGCGGTGAACGCGGTGGTGGAGTTGATCGAGCGCCGGTGGTAGCCGCGCTCGGTGCGGTAGTAGTCGAAGAAGATCTTCGTGATCGGGTCGGCGTCCGGCGGCAGGGTCTCGGGCAGGACGCGGTTCGAGGGGGCGACGTTGCCGTTGTAGTCGAAGGGCACCTCGTGGGATCCCCGCGCGTAGGTGCCGTTCTCGGCGTCGATCCAGCGCTGCCGGCTGAGGTAGTCCACGACCTTGTGGCGCTGCTCGGGCGTGTAGTAGTCCTTGTGCCCGCGGGACATGCTGCGCGACATGTCATACATCGAGACCGTGGCGACCGCCTTGATCCGGCTGTCCGCGGCCGTCGCGGTGAGCGCCATGCCGCTCAAGCCGCAGATGGCCTGCACGCCGATCCGCTCGCGGTCGACGATCTTCTGCAGGCCGAGGAAGTCGACGGCGGCGCTGAAGTCCTCGGTGTAGATCTCGGGCGAGGCGAGATCACGCACCGTGCCGCCGCTCTCCCCGGTGAAGGAGGGGTCGAAGGCAAGGGCGACGTAGCCGCGGCGGGCGAACTCGTTGGCGTAGAGCCCCGAGGCCTGTTCCTTGACCGCGCCGATCGGGCCGCTGACAGCCAGGGCGGGCAGCTTGCCCCGTGCGGTCTTCGGCACGTAGAGGTCCGCGGCGACCTGGATGCCGTAGCGGTTCTTGAACCGCACCGAGGTCCTCTTGACGTTCTTGTCCAGCGCGAAGGTGTAGCCGTCCTTGGCTCCTGTGCCGCCCGCGGCGCGGCCGGTCTCCGTGCCGGAGGCGGACAGAGCGGGGAAGGAGGCGGCGGCGCCGGTGGCAGCGATCAGTCCGAGCACTGTGCGACGTTCCACGGAATGAACCTCACTCTCGATGGGTGGGAGAATCGGCGCCACGATCGATGGCGCCGTGGCCGAACTGCTGGGTGGCGGCCCAGCTGGCCAGCAGGACGAACTTCTCGGCCGATTCGGAGCCCTCCTCGACCGTGTAAGTGCAGATGGACAGGCCCGGTTCGCCGGGCAGGTCGAACACGTCGAAGGTCGCCTCGACATCACCGACGGCGGGGTGCCGGTACACCTTGGTTCCGGTGCGGTGCTCGTGCACGTCGCGGTCGGCCCAGTCCTTGCGGAACTGGGGGCTGCGCATCGACAACTCCCCGATGAGCTCGGTGAGCGCGTGGTTGAGGGGATCGCGGCCGGCTTGCAGGCGCAGCATCGCGGCGGTCATCTTCCGCGCCAGGGCCCAGTCGGCGTAGAAGGAGTGCGCTCGGGGGTCGAGGAAGATGAACCGGGCCAGGTTCGGTTCCTCGGCTTCGAAGTGCGGCGCGAACAGTGCGCGGCCCATCAGGTTCGCGGCCAGGAGGTCCTGTTGCGCGTTGCAGATGACGGCGGGCACCGCTGTGTTGTCCAGTACCCGCTGGACCGAGGCCCGGACAGTGCGCGCGGCCGCCCTCACGGTGGATGTCGCCGGCCTCGCCGGGCCGGTGCGGGCCAGGCTGAACAGATACTCGCGCTCGACATCGTCGAGCCGCAGTGCCCGTGCGATCGCGTTGAGCACGCTTTCCGACGCGCCCTGGATGTTGCCGCGCTCCAGGCGGGTGTAGTAGTCGAGGCTCACACCAGCGAGTTGGGCGACCTCTTCGCGGCGCAGGCCCGGCACCCGCCGTTCCCCGCCGTAGTCGGGCAGTCCCGCCTGTTCCGGTGTCACGTGAGCTCGGCGGGAGATGAGGAACTCGCGCACGTCGTCTTTGCTGCTCATGGCTCCAACGTTCGGTCCGGCGCGCCCTCGGATGGAAGGAGTTTCCCGCCCGGCGGCACGAATGGTCAGAGTGTCAGCAGGACCTTGGTGGCGCGTCGCTCGTCCATCGCCTTGTACCCCTCGGCCGCCTGCTCGATCGGCAGGCTCAGATCGAACACCTTGCCGGGGTCGATCTTGCGGTCCCAGATGAGCCGGATCAACTCGGGAAGCAGCCGGCGCACCGGAGCGGGGCCGCCGTGCACGTGGATGCCCGGGAAGAACAGCGCGGTGCCGGGGATGGCGACCTGGTAGTTGACGCCGACGATGCCCAGATGCCCGGCCGGTCGCGTGGCACCGATCGCCTGCATCGTCGACTCCTGCGTGCCGACGGCCTCGACGACCGAGTGCGCGCCGAGCCCACCCGTCAATTCCTTGATCCTGGCCACGCCCTCGTCAGCACGCTCAGTGACGATGTCCGTGGCACCGAACTCGAGGGCGAGTTTCTGCCGTTCCGGGTGACGCGACATCGCGATGATCCGCTCCGCTCCGAGCTGCTTGGCGGCGAGTACGGCCATCAGTCCGACCGCGCCGTCGCCGACGACCGCGACGGTCTTGCCAGGGCCGGCCTGCGCGGCCAGCGCGCCGAACCAGCCGGTACCCAGCACGTCGGACGCCGCCAGCAGCGACGGGACCAGCTCCGGCTCCGGGTATCCAGGCGTTGCCACGAGCGTGCCGTCCGCGTACGGGATCCGGGCCTTGTCGGCCTGAGTACCGATCGTCTGCGACACGAACTCGCGGTTCACACACTGCGACGGATACCCGGCGAGACAGATCTCGCAGGTGCCGTCGGCGACGACGAATGTGCCGACGACGAAGTCACCGGCTTTGATCGTCTTGACCGCGGAGCCGACCTCCTCGACAACGCCGACGTACTCGTGACCCATCACCTGATGGTCAGCGGGCTCAACACCTCGGTAGGGCCACAGGTCCGACCCGCAAATACAGGTGACGGTCAGCCGCACGACCGCGTCGGTGGGCTCGATGATCTCCGGGTCCTCGCGCTCCTGCACTCGGACGTCACCGGCTTTGTAGATCACTACCCCACGCATACCCGAGCCTCCTTGCTGGTGCCTGATGGCGCCGAGACGTATGTCGAACGCACAGCGCTCCCGCTCCTTCCGGCATCGATCAAACGCCAGTGACCAGGCGCGCTGGGAGGGCACAACAGAACCCCCCATCCCCAGCTGCGCCTGAACGGGCTCTTCGAAGTCGTCACCGGGGTCGAGGACGGGCACGACGTCAGACTGGTCATGCACCTGAGCACCGCCGATCAGTGGGCGCGGTCGTGTCCGGGGTGTGGGGTGCCGCGCGGCGATCAAGGGGTGGGTGACGACCGGGCCGAGGGTTCCCGCGGTGGCCGGCAGGCAGGTGGAGCTGCGGTGGCGGCAACGTCGCTGGCTGTGTGACCAGCAGGCGTGCGGCAGATGGACCTTCACCGAAGCGGTGGATCAGGTTCCGGCGCGGGCTCGGCTGACGGGGCGTCTGCGTCGGGCGGCGGTGGCCGATGGCGGGCGCGCGGTGGTGCAGTCCGCTCGTGATCGTGTCCTGTCCTGGCCGGTCGTGTCAGCCGCGTTCACCGCGCACGCGGCCGCTGTGCTGCCCGCCGAGCCGGAGCCGGTGGCGGTGCTGGGGATCGATGAGGCCCGCCGGGGCCGTCCACAATGGACCTGGAACGAGGAGCATCACTGCTGGGAGATCACGGTGGACCGCTGGCACGTCGGGTTCGTCGACGTCGGTGGCGGGCAAGGGCTACTGGGACAGATCGAGGGCCGCACCGCGCAGACCTGGTGGCCTCAGATCGAAGCCTTCCTCCACACCGGCATCACCAACGCCACCAGCGAAGGCACCAACCGCGTCGTCAAACTCGAAGCCCGCACCGCCTACGGCTTCCGCAATCCGGTCAACCATCGACTACGACCCGCTGCGCCACCACCCGGCGAGCGAATGAACTTGGGGTCGAGACTGGCGTGCTTGTCAGCCTGGCAGCCGCGCTAGCAGGATGAGCTCACTGCTGGCGGCGATTACGCGTGATCGCCGCGGTGAGCCAGTCGCGGCGTACGCGACGTGAGCTCCGTGTCGCAGAGAGCAGCTTGGCGAGCCACTCGTCCCCTTGAGGTAGGCGAAACGACTTGGAATATTGGCAACTAGGCGGTGTGAGATCTCGTCCCGTCGACTGTCCAGCCGGTACCTGTCATCAAGTCGAGCTGATCGCTACGCCGCGTAGGAGTTCGCGGCATATGGACAGAACGCTCGTAGATATCGGCCATCGCGTCCTGCTGCGGCGGCCAGTACTTCTGATCGAACACGGCAAGTGCACGAGCGCACGCAGCTTCTCTGCTCTCCCACGCGTCGCCGGGCTGCTCGAAGTCCGGCCCGCCACCCCGACGCTGTCGGTCTCGTGACTCGGCACCGCGCGGGTCGGGCTCAGCGCACCTGCTCGGCCTTGAACTGCATCCGCGGCGTCGCGTAGAACTCCTGGGCCTGGACCAGCCGCAGCTCGCGTTCACCGGAGCGGTAGGTCAGGTCGATCAGGTCGAAGACGCTCGACGCGGTGCGCTCCAGCGCCAGCGCCGCGTCGTTGGTCTGGACGTAGTGGGCGGTGAACAGCGCGGCTGTGACGTCGCCGGACCCGTTCGCCTTGAACGGCAGGCGCGGGGTGCTCACGAGCCACGACCCGGCGGTGTCCACGACGAGCATCTCGATCGTGTCCTCCTCCCGGTCGGGCCGCTCGACGCTCGTGACCAGCACGGTCGACGGGCCCATGGCGCGGGCGAGGTCGGCCGAGGCCATCGTCTCCTCGACGCTCGCCGGCTCGGTGCCGGTGAGGAAACCGAGCTCGAACTGGTTCGGGGTGATGATGTCGGCCGCCGGCACGACCCTGTCGCGCAGCAGCACGGGGATCTCGGGCGCGACGAAGCACCCGGACTTGGCGTTGCCCATCACCGGGTCGCACGCGTAGAGCGCTGCCGGGTTCGCGGCCTTCACTCTGCGCACAGCGTCGATGATCACATCGGCGATGCCCGTGCCGCCCTGGTAGCCGGACAGCACGGCGTCGACCTGCGGGAACACTCCGCGTTCCTCCACCCCGAGCAGGATCTCGGCCACGTCCGACGGCGGCAGGAGCGGACCGCGCCACGCGCCGTACCCGGTGTGGTTGGAGAAGTTCACCGTGGGGATCGGGACGACCTCGACCCCGAGGCGCTGCAGCGGGAACACGGCGGCGGAGTTGCCGACGTGTCCGTGGGCGACGACCGACTGGATGGACAGAACCTTCATCCGCCCACCCTAGAACGGACACCTTGGTACTAGGTGGGCTGATCAACGAGTACGAACCTGCAGCAGCGTGATGCGCAGGTCGGGCTGCTGGGCCGGGTTTTGGCACCCCACAGTCCGCATAGTCGGGCAACGGCTGGTGACGGCGCGCGAACTTCGGTGACTTCGGCGATGTACTCACGGCGGAGCTGCCGCGCGTCGGGATCAGGATGTACATACTGCGCCTGGGACACTGGACCCCCGACCACCCGCGAGACCAGGAGTGCACCGTGCAGCAGGGAACCGTCCGCTGGTACGACCTCGAGCGCGGCTTCGGCTTCCTCGCCCCCGACGACGGCAGCGACGACATCTTCGTGCACGTCTCGCAGGTGCAGGGCGAGGGCGTGGCCCGGTCGCTGCGCGAGGGCCAGACGGTGGAGTTCGAGCCAGGTGAGGGACCCCGCGGTCCGCAGGCGCTGCACGTCGCCGTCACCGGGGACGTCGCGCCCGAGGCGACCCTGGGTGTGCTCGCCACAGTCTCCTGGTACGAGCCGGCCAAGGGCTACGGGTTCGCCGCGCCGGACGGCGGGGGTGCGGAGGTGTTCGTGCACTCCTCCGCCATCGTCACCGGGGGCGTCCTCGCGGCCGGGCAGCGGGTGGCCTTCGTCGTCGTAGCCGGGGAGAAGGGGCCGCAGGCCCAGCACCTGGTGCCGCTGAGCTTCGACGCCGGGGTCCGCAGAGCCCCTCTGGCCGCGCCCGGCGACGGTGCCGACGGCTCCGTCCTGTGGTTCGACGAGGAGAAGTCGTTCGGCTTCGTGGCCGCAGACGACGGGGCGGGCGACGTCTTCCTGCACGTGCGCGCCCTGGTCGACGACCTGTACCTGCCGGCCGAGGGCGACCGGGTCACGTTCACCGCGGTCACCGTGGACCAGGGTCGTCAGGCGCGCGAGGTGCGGTTCGTGGCCACCGGCGAGCCGGTGGAGGCCGCTGCGGCCCCCGGCCAGGCCCGTTCGGTCACCCGGCCCGCAGCCCGCGCCGGCGACGGCTCGGTGGCCCGCTACGACGCCGACCGCGGCTTCGGCTTCATCACCCCCGACGCGGGCGGGCCCGACCTCTTCGTGCACGTCTCGGTGGTCTCCGGCGAGCCTCTGGTGGCTGGCGAGCGGGTGCGCTTCCGCATCCGGCAGAGCGACCGGGGCCCGCAGGCCGATGCCGTTGAGCACGCCTGACCGTCCGGGACGGTCCTACGACGCTTCGAAGCGGGCGACGTAGCGGCGCTGCCACGGCGTCTCGACCGCCCGGTGGTCGTAGCGCTGTGCGTGCCGACAAATACGTCCGTGCAGGTCAGTGTGGGAGATCCTCAAGACTGCGGGCGTCGATCCGGCCCCGAGTCGGGCAACCGTTACCTGGGCCGGGTTCCTGCGTTCGCAGGCTGAGGCGATCCTGGCGGTGGACTTCATCGAGACGGTCACGCTGACCGGGCAGCGCCAGTACATTCTCGCCGCCATCCACCACGCCGGTCGGCGTGTACGGATACTCGGCACGACCGCACACCCGACCCATGCCTGGGTCACCCAGGCGATCCGCAACCTGCTCATGGACCTGGAGGACACCGGATACCTCGCGCAGATCAGGTTTCTCATTCGTGACCGCGACGCCAAATGCCCGAGTTGATCGACAAGATCCTCGGTGCTGCGGGAATCGCGACGGTGCTGACCGGTGTTCGGATGCCCCGCATGAACTCCATCTTTGAACGCTGGGTGAAGACCCTTCGCACCGAACTGCTGGACCGCACGCTGATCTGGAATCAGACCCACCTACGGCACGCGCTGCGCGAGTACGAGCGGCATTACAACGAGCACCGGACCCACCGATCACTCGCCACCGCAGCACCCCTGAGAGCCCGGCCCCAGCCCCTTGAACCTGACCAGATCGAACGCCTCATCATAGATCGGCAAGACCGCCTCGGCGGAGTCATCCACGAGTATCGCCATGCTGCTTAACCTGCATGGACGTAGTTTTCGGCACGCACAAGGTCGGCGGCATCGGTTGTGGGGCCGTTCCCTCCGGCAGCGATCCGACATGCCGCCCGCGCTCCCCGCCTCCGCCTGCGCAGACGACGTGTGGTCCTATCTGGACTGTCGGGTGTGGCCTGCGCGGTGGGTGCTGTCGGATTCGGCGGGCGAGGGTGTCGTTCGATCGGATGAATCTGTGTCGATTCGGCCGGAATGGTCCTGCGAGACAGGACTTTTGGTGATCAGATTCCGATCTTGATCCGTTTCGTCACCAGGAGAGTTCATGCGTCATCGCATCGTCAATGTTCTTGCCGCCGGCGCCGCTGTTGTCTGCCTTGCCACGGGAACCGCGACGACGGCCAGCGCCGCCGTCGGTGCGGACCGCGGGGAGCCGGCCGTCGAGACCTGTGACACCGGACTGCTCGGCACCGGACTGCTGGGCAGCGACGGAAGCCTCATCACCGATTGCGGTTTGGTCCCCGACCTTCTCGGAGGGCTCGGCCTCGGCTGAAAGGCGCCACCTCGTGCAGAGGTGAGCTGACGCGGTACGTGCCCGCGGATCTCTTGCCGTCGCGGGCACGGCCGTACGATTCCCTTGCGGCGCAGGGAGTACGAAGGCGCGTGGGGATCAGAGCGCCGGTGGTGGAGTGCCCTCTGTCTCCACGACGGATGACCATCACCGACTTGAGCTCACTGAACGCGACCGTTGCATCACTGGACCGTGTTTTGGCATCCCACCGCATCGATCCTGCGCACGTACCCGCTGCTGCCGGTGGTGAAACGTGGCACGTGGCACGGTCACAAGATTGCTCGCGGTCCGGACCTGTGGTGATCCTCGGATACCGTTGCTCGCGTGCTTACCCACACCGATCCAGAGCGTCTGTCGGCGGTCCGCCGTTACCACATCTTGGACGCGCCGGCCGACGGCAGTTTCGACAGTGTCGCCCGTGTGGCCGCGCAGGTCTTCGATACACCGATCGCGACCGTGACGATCGTTGACGTCGACCGCGTGTGGTTCGCGGCCTGCCACGGTCTGTCGGGCGTCACCCAGATCGGCACCGAGCCTGGGCTGTGCGCCTCGGCCGTGTTGCAGGATGGGGTGTACGTGGTGAACGACGGCGCGGTCGACCCCCGCACCCTCGACCACCCGCTGGTGCGCGGAGACTTGGGTCTGCGCTTCTACGCCGCCGCGCCGATCACCACCGGCGACGGCCACCGGCTGGGAACGGTCAACGTGATCGACCGCGACCCCCGCGAGGTCACCGACACCCAGGTCGCGACGCTCACCGCGCTGGCCGGAATCGTCGCCGAGCAGTTGGAGCTGCGCCTGGCCGCCATTCAAGCGGTGCGCGCGGAACGCGGCCTGGACCAGATCCCCGGCCCACGCTCCACCGCGTCGGCCAAGTTGGCGGGCCAGCTGCGGCACCTCGCGGCCAACCACCTCGACGTCGAGCACCCCCAGGTGTGCGCGCTCGGCTTGTCGGGCCCGTGCGACGAGCCCGTGGAGGTCAAGGTCGCCGACCCGTGGGGCGACTCGGCATGGGCATGCATCCGGCACGCCGAGGACATCATCATCAGCGAGCGGTCGACGTTCATCGCCGACCAGAACCTCAACGGGCTGGAGCGCTACCTGCGGCGCGCGGAGCGCCGCAGCACCGGACCGGCAGGCACGTCCTAATACACCAACCATGATTTTTCACCAGGCACGCTCAGTCGGCGGGTCCGCTCAAGCTCATGGACGGGCCCGGTTCCAAGACCTGCCCGATCGCCGTCACCACCGCTTTCAGCCGACCTGAGCGCGGGTTCGACGTCTTGTGGTGGGCATTGTCGAGGATCACGTGTGTTCCGGCGGCGGGCGCGGGCTGGAGGACGAGTCGGTCTTGAAGAGTGTGACAGGCGGCGAGCGTGCCGCAGCTTGATCAGTGAGGGACAGGGGCGTCGCTGGCGACGGTGTCACCCAGTGGTGCCGGCGGTGAAGCCGGTCTCTGTGAAGCCTGCCCGCTTCTGCTCGACAGCGGTCGGAACCCCGCGCATGGACAGCAACACCCACCATCTGGAGCAGTGAGTTGCATCGATCGGCGGGTGAGGGCTGAAGCGGTTTGCTGCCAAACTGCCTGCGGCCGAGCACATCAAGATCGACGCGTCGCCGCCGGACCGTTGATCGACAGTTTGAGGAAGCAGAGAGTGTCCCAACTCAATGATCCGGGAGCGTTGCGGCGCTTCTGGTGGCGGAGCACGCCCGCCGGGCGGGCGGGCATCGCGTGTTCGAGCGTGGTGCTGAGCCTGGTCGTGACGGGTTTCGCAGTGGCTGACACCACGACGTCCACGTCGGAGAAAGCCGTTCAGTCCACGCCGAGCGCCCCGCCGAGACCCCGTGATTCTCAGGTCGTCGTGCAGGCGGTGTCCGCGGTGGATCTCTTCAACGGTCTCGACGCGACAACCAGCGAGCTTGTCCGGGTGCGGGTGGCGGGCCTCCGGTCGACCGGGCCCTGCTGGGCGCACGACGAGCTCGCCTTCGCGCGCAACACGCTCGACGGCAAGCAGATCCGGCTGCTCGATGACGGCCGCGGCGCACCCGATCCCGAGGGCCGGCTCCAGGTGAAGGTGCTGCTACTGACCGGACAGGACTACGCGGAGGCGGCCGTGGCCGCCGGAGCGGGTGTGCCGGACACCGGATCGGACACGCGGCTCACAGCGGCTGAGACCGAGGCCCGGCACCACCGCCGCGGCGTGTGGGGGAGCACGTGCGTGCCCAGCACACCCAGCGCTTCCGGGAGCAGTGAACCACCACCACCGTCTTCCGCCACCGAGAAGACAACGGAGTCCAACGCCACCACGGCGCTGCCGACCCCACCGGTCGTGGTACCGCCACAACCGACGGTCACGACGACACCCAAGCCGCAGCCGCCGGACGACGTCCAGCGAGGCGTGGAGATGGGAGCGTCGTGTTCGCCTGAAGGGGCGCGCGGACTCACGGCCAACGGACGGAACGTCACGTGCCAGCGCAAGGGAGAGGGCCTGCGATGGATGAAGGCGTGAACGTCGATCTGTTCGGCAACCCGAAGCCCCCCGAGGTCGTCGTGGAGGAGCGGCCGTCCGCGCGTGGCCTGCTCGACGACGGATGCGTGCGCACCACGGGCTGGCTTCAGCTCGGTACCCACGCGATCGGCTCCGAGGTGTTTTGCGCACTTGTCTTCCTGTTGCACGGGCTGGTGATCGCGATCGCGCTGGTGTCGGCGAACCCGGTACTCGCCGGGCTCGTGGTGCTGGCCGCGCCGCCGTGCGGCTGGGCGCTGTGGCGCCTGGTCACCATGCGTCTGCTGCCCGCGTCCAGAACACTCAGCGTCCGCACGGTCGAGGCGCACCAGCTGGTCCCGGGTTGCTGGGTGCGTGTCCACGGATCGATCGGCCCGGTCGGGAAGGTCGCCTCGACCACGTCCAGCGGTGACGGAGAGCTGACCGTCTGGCTCTCCGGTGGATTGTGGACAGTCTGGCCCGTCGACCACCAGGTGCACGTCGTTGAGCTGGTGGACTGAGCCCGATGCCATGTGCACGCCAGCAGGAGGCTGAAGAGTGCGTTCGTCCTGGCAGAGTCACGCGACGCTGGTCGGCAGGGAACAGGAGCTGACCGACCTCTGCGCGGGACTGCGGTCGGTCGAGGCGGGTGGCGGCGACGCGGTGCTGCTGGAGGGTCCGGCGGGCATCGGGAAGTCGCGGTTGCTCGCCGAGGTCTGCGATCTGGCGCGCCGGGACGGGTTCCACGTACTCATCGCGCGTGCTTCCGCGGCGGAGCGCACCTTCACCTTCGGCGTGGCGAGCCAGCTTCTCGAACCGCCGCTGTTGTCCTTGCCGCCCGCCCGGCGCGACGAGTTGCTCGCGGGACCGGCCGCGCTCGCATCTCGGGTGCTGAACCTGGCGACGTCGGAAGAGGGACGTGCGGGGCGGCCACTGGACACCTACGCCGCACTGCACGCGCTGTACCGGCTCGTAGCTGCTTTTTCGAAGCGTCAGCCGGTGCTCGTGGCCGTGGACGACGTCGAGCAGGCCGACGCGCCGTCGCTGCGCTGGCTGGCGTATCTGTTGCGGCGGCTCGGTTCTGTCCGGGTCGCGTTGGTGACGACCCAGTGCACCGGCACCGAGTCGGCCGATCCGGAACTGCTGGCCGAGGTCACCACTGCGCTGCGACGCATTTCGCTGGGTGGCCTCTGCCTCGGCGACTGCGCGCGACTGATCGGCGACACGTTCTCCGACGAGGTCAGCGAGGAGTTCGTCGCCGCCTGCCGGGCGGCGACGGGAGGCAACCCCTTCCTGTTGTACGAGTTGGCCCGCGGACTCGTGGCACAGGATCTCTCACCGGTCGGCGCCTCGGCGGCGCAGGTGCGGTCCTTCGGGCCCAGGCAGGTGGCGACGGCTGTGCTCACGCGGCTGCGTAAACAGGGCGCCTCCCTCGTGCCCTTGGCCGGCGTGGTCGCGGCACTGGGTCAGGCGGAACCCGAACTGGCCGCGGCGGCATCCGGGCTGGAACTGTCCGAAGTGGTCGCGGGCGCGGACGTGTTGGTGCGGAAAGGCATCTTCCGTCCAGGACCGCAGCTTGCCTTCGCGCACTCCATCGTCCAGTCCGCGGTCGAACAGGATCCCGGCGCCGTTGATCACGAGATCGTGCACGCCCGTGCCGCCTTGTTCCGGTACCGAAGACGGGCACCGGCGGAACAGGTCGCCTCGCACGTGCTGCGCAGTCCTGGTCTCGCCGACCGGTGGGTGATCGAAGTGCTCACCGAGGCCGCCCGCTGCGCGGTGGCACGCGGGGCCCCGGAGAGTGCGGTGAGCTATCTGCAACGAGCGCTGCGCCACCGCTTGTCAGAGGCAACGCAGGTCCGGCTGCTCTTTCAACTGGGCATGACCGAAGTGCAGGTCGATCCCCGTGCGGCGATCGACCACCTCAGAGAGGCTCACCAGCGAGCCGCAGACCCGACGACCGAGGCGCACGTCGCCTTGGTGCTGGCGCCAGAACTCGGCGAACAGGAACGGTACGGCGAGGCGCTGCACATCCTCGACCGCGCCGCCGCCGTCGCGCCGGAGCTCGCCCAACAGGTCGAGCTGCACATCCTGTGCCTGACGATCGACGAGCGCTACACCGAGTCGAACGTCTCCACGCGGCTCGCCGCTCTGCGTCGACGAGATGACCTCTCACCTTCGACCAGGCGGTTCATTGCGGCGATAACGGCGTTCGCGAGTGTCCTGGGCGACCGGACAATCGACGAAACCCGGGAACCGGTGATGTTGGCTTGGCAGCTGCGCGCCCGCGGCGCGTTGTGGCAGGCCGACAAGTGGAACTGGACGAGCACCTGGGAGTTCGGTTTCGTCGTTCTGGCGCTGGTGATGACCGAACGGCTGGACCTCGCCGAGGACTACTGCTCCGAAACGCTCACCGCGGCGCGGGACCGCGGTATGTCGATGACTGCCGCTGCGGCCGCGGCGTTGCGCGCTCAGGTGAATCTGCGGCGCGGGCGAGTTGCCGAGGCGGAGGTCGACGCGCGGCACGCGCTGCGCGTCCTCGACGAGCTGGGGGCGGGCACCAGGTCGGGAACGATCTTCGCATTGGCCACGTTGCTGGAAATCCTCGTTGACCGAGGGGATTTCAGCACCGCGATGCGAGAGCTGACCGCACGTGGGCTCGACGGCGAGCTGCCGCCGGTCTGGCGGTACAACTACCTGCTGGTGACCAGAGGGCTGCTCCGGGCGAACCTCGGCGACACGACCCGTGCGCTGGCGGACCTGTCCGAGTGCGGACGCCGCTTTCACGAGGGCGGAATGGACGATCGCGCCGTTCTGTTGTGGCGATCACTCTCGGCGATGCTGCTCGACTCCATCGGCAGGCGTGCCGAGGCGTTGCGTCTGGTGCGCGAGGAAGTGGCGCTGGCTCGTCGCTGGGGCGCGGCGGGTGTGCTCGGAGTCGCGTTGCGAGCGGGTGGACTCGTGCAAGGCGGGGCGGAGGGCATGGTGTTGCTGGCCGAGTCGGTGGCTGTCCTCGAACGCTCGGAGTTTCGGTTGGAGCTGGCCCGCTCGCTGGTGGAGTGGGGCACGGCCTTGCTGCGGTCGGGAAACCGAGCCGAGGGACTGGCCCACCTGCGCCGGGCTTCCGGCATCGCCGACCGGCACGGCGCCGAGGCCTTGGTGGCCAGCATCCAGGAGGTGCTCGATTCGACGGCACCGGCCACGTCAACCGATTCCGGAACCTTGACCCCGCACGAGCTCCGCATCGCCCGGATGGTCATCGGCGGAATGACGAACAAAGAGGTGGCGCGGACGTTCGAAGTGACTACCCGCGCGATCGAACTCCACCTGACCAGGATCTACCGCAAGCTCGGTATCCGTGGCCGCGCTCAGCTTGCGCCGGCGCTGCTGCGGGCGTGAGCCGGGGCCGGCGACGAGGGGGAGATGCGCCGGCAGAACGCCGGTCGGTCCACGAACACCACGGTCGGCGGCGCCCTCGTGAACCGCCAATCGCCGAGCAGAAGGCGCACACACCTGGAGTCCGGCATCAGAACTGGTGAAGGGACCGCCAACGCGACTTCACCACGGCGGAGCCGTCCTGGCTGACGTCAGGGGCGCTCCAGGTGTTCTGAGAGCAAAGCGTCCAATGTGGATGGACAGTTTCGCCTTCACTCGACTTGTGCGGCGTGCTGTCTGGTCGAATTGTCTCATGTGGACATCGGCGCACCTGAGATCTGCAGGAAGCCGGTCTGGCTGGGATGTCGGGCTTCTCCCTCTTCACCACCGCGTCGAGCACGGCACACAACTGGTGGGCCATCGCGATCCTTTGTCTTGCCCGACGATGCCGCCGCCCGCTGAAGCCGCTCGAGTCGCCGTCCCACAGGCGTGGTGACGGCGAGGCGGCAGCGTGAGCAGGCGGTTCGTCACGTTGGCCGAGGCCGCTGCTCTGGCCGGGAGATCATTCGGAGTCTTCATGGCTGACGCGGGAGCCTGCGTTCTGTGACGCGGCACGTCGGCTCCCGCGTCGCCCACGGTGCCGTCGAGCACGGCACGAGCAGGACCGGCGGCGCAGGGAGAAGGAGCGCCGTCAGTCCTGCCGGCTGGTGATTGCGGTCAGCTCGCAGCGGCGCAAAGCGACGCGACGACTGTGCCGCCCTTCGAGACGGTGCCGGTGCCAGTGGAGACCGGGCCGGTGGCAGGGCTCGCGAAGCCCGCTGTCACCTTGGTTCCTTCGGAGAACCCGCTGACGGTGATCACCTTGCCGACGGCGGGAGCCGCGCAGGCGGCGACGTCGAGCGAGACCTTGGCGGTCGTGTTCGCCGCGAAGCCGAGTGCGAGCGTGCCCCTGGGGGTGGCGGGAACTTCGACCGTGTGGGAGGTGCCGTTGACCGTGAGCGTCAGCGTCGCACCGGGCGTAGCCGGCACTTGGGTCTCGAACTGCCCCGACGCGCCGATTGGGACTTCCTTCGAGTCGGCATGTGCGGCCGGGCCAGCCATCACTCCGGTCGCCACTGCGGTGGCGAAGAACAATCCGCCGGCATAGCGGCGCATCTCGATGACCTTCACGTTTTCTCCTTCAGCCTCGGGTGCGGCGAGGAGAATCCTCTCGGCGCGGTGTGCCGACGGCAACGGGTCAGACCGAACCGTCGTTTGCCGAGCCGGTGGTTCGGAAAACCGAAGCGAACTCAGTCGAGCGCTCTTGCCAACTGTGCACGACAGGTGATACCGAGTGTTCGGCAGATCTTCGTCAATTGTTGTTCGACGGCACGCGAAGTCGCCCGCACGTGATGCACTCCGCCCTGTGTGCCGACGCCTGCCCACAAGGCCTACAACACGATGTCGGGCCTGTTATGTCCTCAGTGGACTGGACCGGAAGATGGCGTGCGTTGTTCGGAGAAGCAGGCAACGCCATCGCGCTGCCGCACGCCGGTGCTCCTGTGTCGTCCTTGCGCACCACCCACTCCAGACGATCCGGCCGAATGCCTCAGCCGTCTCGCCGGCGGGCAACGCCCATGTGCGGACAAGGCCGCGGCCGGTGCGGGGTCTCTCGTCCTGGTTTCGTGCCGTACCCGCTGCTCGATGCCCGGCATGCTCGCGATCGCATTCATGGGCCGACCGGGTTCGCCGAACAGTGCGACGATGTGCGTGTGGCTGCCGAAGAAGGGGCACGGTTGGCGGCGATGCTCGCCGCGGGCAGGCGGAGGCTGTTCGTCGGACCGGAATTTGTCAAGGTGAATGAGACCAGTGGGTGTTAGGCGGCTTCTGTGTCGGTCTGCTGGTTGGTGTCGTCGGCTGGCCGGTTGATCCAGACGGTGTCGGGCAGGTCGAGGATCTTCGGTGCTGTGGTGATGCCGCCGAATCGGTGTGGGTGGCGGGCGCGTGCCTGGGCGAGCACGGTGCGTCTGCTGGCCGCTGTGGCGGCTGCGAGTCCGAAGTGGACGTCGGCGGGGGTGTGCAGGCCGATGCCGGTGTGGCGGTGCTCGTGGTTGTACCAGTGGGTGAACTCGTCCATGAACTTCCTGGACTCGGTGAGTGATCCGAAGCGTTCGGGGAACTCCGGGCCGTACTTGAGGGTCTTGAACAGTGCTTCGGAGTACGGGTTGTCGTTGGACACCCTGGGCCGCGAGTGGGATCGGGTGACGTCGAGGTCGGCGAGCAGGGCCGCGACGGTCTTGCTGGTCATCGAGGTGCCCCGGTCGGCGTGCACGACCTGCGGAACGCCGTGCACGGAGAAGATCTGTTCCATGAGTTCCTTTGCCAGGACACCGGATTCGTGAGCGTGGACGTGGACGCCGACGATGTAGCGGGAGTAGATGTCGATCATCACGTAGGCGTCGTAGTAGGTGCCCTTCACCGGGCCGGCGAGCTTGGTGATGTCCCAGCTGTAGACCTGCCGGGGCGCGGTCGCGACCAGTTCCGGGCACACCCTGGCCGGGTGGCGTGCGAGCCGGCGGCGTTCCCTGACCTGCTTGTCATCCGCGAGCACCCGGTACATCGTGGACACCGAGCACAGGTAGACGCCCTCGTCGAGCAGCTGCGCGTAGACCTGCAACGGCGCCAGGTCCACGAACCGCGGGCTGGTGAGCACCTCCAGAACCCGCAGGCGTTCCAGTACCGTCAGCTTGTTGAGCGGCTCACCGGCGGCTGCGGCAACACCGGCGGCGTGGGTGTGGTGGCAGTCTTGCTGTGACGGATCGCCGTCGACCGCACCAGCCCGGTCAGCACCGCGGCCCGTCTCGTCGGCACGCCATCAGCGGTCATCGACGCGTAGGCATGGATCAGCGCTTCCTGCGCCTGTCGTCGGAATCCGCTCTCTCGGACAGACTTTCCAAGAGAGCGTGCGCTTTTCCCATGATGTCCAGCGCGGCCTCGGTGGTGTCCAGCCGCTTGCTCAGCCGGGCGTTCTCCCGTGTGAGCCGGGCGATCTCCGCCTGCTCCGGAGACAGCCTGCCGACCTTCTCGCCCGGCGCCTTGCCCGCCAGCACACCGGCGTCGCGCTGCTTGCGCCACTCACTGATCAACGACGAGTACAAACCCTCTCGCCGCAGATACCCGCCACCGTCACCGTCCTCACACGCCTGCTCGTAGGCGCTCAGATGCGCGAGCTTCTCCGACGCGCTGAACGCGCGCCGCCGCCTCGGCCCGTCACCACGCGGCTGCTGGGAATCCATCCGCACATCATCGTCCTCGACCACCGAGGACCTGGCCTTGCGGGTCATGCCAATCCATCCGAATCTCGCCCTGCGTCAGGCCGGTTTGCTGTGAACCACTGGACTCAACTCACCCTGACACGCAGGGTTTCGGCGATGTGCGCCGCCGACATGGGCAGCACCACCTTGTGCGTCCGAGCCAGATCGATCAGCTTCTGCGCGGCGACGCGCTCTCCCTCGTCCCGCACGTGGGCGGGATCGTGGATCGTCTTGGCGAGAGTGCTCCAGTGATTCTGGTCTAGATAGATCGTCGGTCGCCCGTGCAACGGCGCGAGGTCCGCGAGAGTGGGCAGCTTGAGGACGATGTCATCGCCGCGGACCGTCCTCAGGATGAGTCGAGATTCCTGAGGTAGGAACGTCGACGATTCGAGCATGCTGGTCGGCTCGAACATCGGATGCCCTAGATCATCGATGTGCGTGCTGCCGTCACTGAACGCCATCACCACAGTCCCGTCGCGCATGTAGTGGATGGTCAGGAGCTCGACAGCCATGTCCTCCATGATGAAACCATGTTCAATCGATTTCCGACGTGCGACACGGAACTCGTCTGCTGCTGGGCTACTCGTCGTGTTCGCGCTCCGCTTGTCGAGAGCTCGTAAGGCGCCGAACTACATGGCTCACCGCCATCAGCCCACTACCGCCGCTGATCGCGCTGATGGCACTGCTCACCGGTGGCGCGCTTCTGGTGCGCCGCCGCAAGGCCCACAACCGGGAGACCTGAGCCTCACGACTCCAGGCAGGCGCGCAACCGCTCGAGGTCAGCGGTGATGCTCTTGCGCACCTGGCGCGCCATGAACGGCGTCGCCCAGCCGAAGAACCTGCCCGGCGCACCACTCGCGCGTATCGCGACGAGCGTGCCGGCCGGTGCGTCCGCCAGTTCGTAGCGCACTGTCATCGGGAACGGCCGGTCGACCTTCATCTCGACCAGCCTGTCGTCATCGTGCGCGGTCACGACGTAGCCGTAGACGAACTCACGTCTCAGGAACCGGGCCGTGCGTTCCACCGTCGCGCCTTTGACGAGCGATCCGGGCCGTGCGGGCCGACTGGACGTGATCCCGCCGGTCCACTTGAGATCGTTGGCCGAGTCGAACATGAACGCGGCGACGTCGGAGCGCGACCGGCGAACGAGCACCTCGGGCCGGACGTCAACTGGCATGGGCACCTCCGCGGTGGAACAGGGCCACGGCGGTGTCGACGTACCGCGCGCGTCTGCCGCGAATCATCGCCCAACTCCGGGTGACGCGCCTGAGCTGATGTCGGGGTAGCACCCGGCATTCCGCCGGTCCACAGCGATCAGTTCGGGCGCTCGCCGGGATCAGTGAGGGAGAACGGCCGCGTCGCGGCCCGACCCAGAGGAATGCAAGTGGACCCGCGAGAGATCGTTCAGCGGTACTACGAGGCGTGGACGGAACACGCCGGTGACATGACGGGTGTGGCGCTTGCCGAGGACTTCACGTTTCGGGGCCCGGTGGCGAGCTTCGACAGCGCGGACGGGTTCTGTGCGATGGCGAAGCAGGTCGGCGCGGCGGTGCGTGAGTTCACAGTGCGACGGCAGTTCGGTGAGGGTGATGTGGTGTGCTCGATCATCGACTGGCGGATGGGGCCGGTCGATGGGCTGATGACCGCCGCCGAGTTGTTGACCGTGCGCGACGGCGAGATCGTCTCCGGTGAGTTGATCTACGATCCGCGAGCGCTGCTGGATGCCGGTGATCTCGTCGATCTGGTCGAGCGCGGGTATGACACCGCGGTCCGGGTGCTCGCGCAGGTGCAGGACTTCTCCGCGCCCAGCCCCTGCGCGGACTGGACCGTTCGGCAGGTCGGCAACCACCTCGTGGGCGGTCTGGGGTTGCTCACCCGAATCGCCGAAGGCGAGACCGTGCCGGAGCACGAGTTCAACGCTCAAGCAACCGCGGACACCGACAACCTCGGCGACGATCCGGCGGCGGCCTTGCGCGCGGTGGCGGATCGTTCGCTCGCGGCGTTGCGGGTACCGGGAGTGTTGGAGCGGACGTTCCCGTTCATGGGCGGCACCGAGCTTCCAGGCGTCGCGCTGGCCAACATCTGCCTCCTCGAGTCGGTTGTGCACGGCTGGGACATCGCGTGCGGCACCGGATTCGGTTATGAGGTCGACGAAGACGTGGTCGCGGCCGTGCGCGAGTTCGCGGGGGCGACCGTGACCGACGGGAGCCGGGGCGGTCAGTTCGGTCCTGCCGTCGCGGCACCGCTGGACGCGTCCGTGTTCGTTGCGTTACTCGGACATCTGGGGCGGCGTGCCGGGTAGGCCGAAGTAGCGGAAGATCTCCGGGTCCGGGAATCCGGTGATCGTGGCGACCTGTCCGTCGGCGACGGTGAGCACCATGATCCCGTAGCCGCGGCACGCACCGTCGTCGGTGGGCAGGTATGCGGCAAGCGCCGGGTGGCCGTTCGCCCGCGTCTCGACGAGCTGGACGAGGTCGAGCTTGCCGCCGGCGGGCACCGTGGCGAAGAAGCCGGCGATCGCCTGCCTGCCGACGAACACAGCCTCCTCTGGCGGCATGTTGAGGATGGCGTCCTCACGCAGCACCGCGGCCAGAGCCGGGATGTCGCACCGCCGCCACGCCTGCAGGAACCGATCGAGCACGTCGCGCTCCTGCTCGCTCAACGGTGCCGCCACGCGCACCTGATCGCTCTGCAACGTGCCGCGTGCTCGTTGCAGAGCGCTGTTGACCCCCGCCACTGTGGTGCCGAGCAGTTCGGCCACCTCGGCGCTGCTCCAGACGAGCACGTCGCGCAGGATGAGCACGGCGCGTTGCGTGGCGGGCAGACGCTGCAACGCGGTGATAAACGCGAGCGCGACGGTCTCGTTCTGCTCGACCACGGCCGCTGGATCGGGCAGCGCCACGTCGGGATAGGGCTGCAGGTAGGTGATCTCGCCGGTGAGGACCGGCTGGCGGCCGCGCCGCTGCAGCGCCTTCAGACAGGTGGTGGTCGAGATCCGGTAGAGCCAGTGCAACAGGGGAGCGCGGTCGGCGAACGTGCCGAACGACCGCCATGCCCGCAACAAGGTGTCCTGGAGGGCCTCGTCGGCGTCGGCGTACGACCCGAGCATCCGGTAGCAATGCAGGTGCAGCGACCGCAGGTGTGGCGTCACGAGTGCGGTGAACGCGTCACGGTCACCCGCGCGTGCAGCGACGAGCAGATCGCTCATGTGGCCACGGTAGACGGCGCGTCTGACAATTTCGGGCTTGGATGTCGAGAACCGGGTGACCGCTCCGACTACAGGCAAGCATCTGAACCGGGTGCCCGGAAAGAGCGGCAGGGGAGCGACATGAAGTACATGATCATGATGTTCGGCGGGCTGGGCGCCTCGCTGGCCGACCGGAGCCCGAGTGGATCACGGGCATGCAGACCACGATGATGCGGATGGACCGTGAGCTGCGGGACGTCCGGTGAGGTGGTGGACAGCCAGCACCTGATCGACCCGAGCCAGGCCACCACCGTCCGGTTCCAGAACGGCGCGCCCGCGCCGACCGACGGGCCGTTCGCCGAGATCAAGGAGTCCCTCGCCGGCTACTGGATCATCGAGGCCAGCCGACGAGCGGGCGCGTCGAGATCGCGGCGCAGGTCGTCGCGGTCACCGAGTACCCGATGGAGGTCCGGCGGGTCATGGACGAGTCGCGCAGATGGCGGTGCGACCGCCGACGACGCCGCTTCGAGGACCTGCTGCGCGAACTCGCGCCGCAGGTCCTCGGCGCGCTGGTACGCCGGCACGGGCAGTTCGACGCCTGCGAGGACGCCGTGCAGGAGGCGCTGCTCGCCGCCGCGGTGCAGTGGCCGGCCGACGGCGTCCCGGACAGCCCGCGGTCCTGGCTGCTCACCGTCGGCCGCGCCGGGCGCTGGTCGACCACTGGCGCACCGACAGCGCCCGCCGCCGACGGGAGGCGACCGCCGCGGCGCTCGAACCAGCGGCCGAGACGTCGCGGCACCGCGACCAGGACGACACGCTGGTGCTGCTGTTCCTGTGCTGCCATCCGGCGCTGTCCCCGCCGTCGCAGCTCGCGCTCACCCTGCGGGCGGTCGGCGGGCTGACCACCGCGCGAGATCGCCGCCGCGTTCCTGGTGCCGGAGACCACGATGGCGCAGCGGATCAGCCGGGCCAAGCAGCGCATCCGCGACGCCGGGGCCCGGTTCGAGCTGCCGCCGCCGGCCGAGCGCGGCCGGGCGGCTGGGCGTGGTGCTGCACGTGCTCTACCTGATCTTCAACGAGGGCTACACCGCCAGCTCCGGGCCGGAGCTGCACCGCACCGACCTCACCACCGAGGCGATCCGGCTCACCCGGCTGCTGCACCGCCTGCTGCCCGGCGAGACGCGAGGTCGCCGGGCTGCTCGCGTTGATGCTGCTCACCGACGCCCGCCGCGCCGCCCGCACCGACGCGCGACGGCGTCGATCGTCCCGCTCGCCGAGCAGGACCGCGAGCCTCTGGAACGCCGCCGCGATCGCCGAGGGCGGGCGCTGCTGACCCGCACGCTCGGCACCGGACCGGTCGGGCCGTACCAGATCCAGGCCGCCATCGCCGCCGTCCACGACGAGGCCGCCGACCGCCGAGGACACCGACTGGCCGCAGATCCTCGCCCTGTACGACGTGCTCGCCCAGGTCGCGCCGGGCCCGGTGGTCACGCTCAGCCGCGCCGTCGCGCTGGCCATGGTGCACGGCCCGCGCGCCGGGCTCGCCCTGCTCGGCACCCTCGACGCCGACGAGCGGATGGCGCACACCCACCGCCTCGAAGCCGTCCGCGCGCACCTGCTCGAACAGGCCGGCGACCTGGCCGGCGGCCCGCGAGTCCTACCTGCGGGCCGCCCGGATGACCGCGAGCCTGCCCGAACAGCGCTACCTCACCCTGCGTGCGGCGCCGCTGCGCGCACGCGTGGTCGTTGAAGGGGAGATTACAGATGGCAGTTGACGTCCGGCCTGAGGTGCTCGTGCACCGGCCACGCGGTGAGGTCGCCGCGTTCATGTTCGACCCGGCCCACGACCTCGAGTGGACCGGTGGAATCACCTCCAGCAGACCGGCTCGACCGGGGCAGCTCGCGAAGGGCGCGACCGTCGAACGCACCGCGAGGTTCCTGGGCCGCGAGTTCGTCTACGGCTACGTCGTCACCGAGCACGAACCGGACCGGCTCGTGGAGATGAAGGTCGACCGGCCGTTCCCGATGATCGTCCGCTACGAGCTGGACGACGTCCCGGCAGGGACGCGCGTCGCGATCAGGGCGAGCGGGTCGCCAGGCCGGTTCTTCGGCTGGGCGACCCCGATGATGGCCCGTCAGGTGCGCAAGAGCATCACGGCGGATCTGGCGAGACTGAAGGACTGCCTCGAAGCCGTGTGACGCCTGCGGTCCGGCGAGGCACTGAGTCGGCACCGGAGAGGAGCTGACGAGCACCCAGGATCGACGCAGCCGCTGATGAGGGTGTGGGAACTGCTCGACATGCGCCACCACTCTTGATTGCAATCGCGCGCCCGAATCCTGGAGTCCGCGCGCGAATCAGCCGACTGATTCCTGGTGTAACCAAGCAACCGGACCTGGATAGGCGAGGTCGTCGTGCGTCCTTTAGACCACAAACTTTTGGTCTTCGTTCCCGTCGGAATTCGTTGTGCGCCGTGAGCTGGTCCGATTGGGCGATCGCTGGGCGGTGAGCGTCACGGGGCTAGCAGGTCGGTTGTCTCAGGGGCCTCAAGTCGGTGCGTGAACGGAGGCGTCATGACCGTTGAAGCGGCCATTGCTGTCCAGTTCTCAGGTTCGCGTCGGCTCGGTCAGATCACGATTGGCCAGGACGCGCTGTTCAAACCGGCTCTGTTCCCGCTGTGCCGAGTCCTTTGGTGACGCGACCGGCACTCAGGCTCTGCAACATGGCGCGCTACCGCACATCGCTCATGCCTCCGGGCAGCTCGCGAGGCTGGGGCCAGTGTCCGGGTATGATACCCAAGGGGGTATATCGACATCGGAGGTAAGTCGTGGATCTGGAACTGGCCGGTGAGGAGTTGCGGTCGGTGTTGAACCGGCTGCGTCGAGCTCAGGGGCAGATCGCCGGGGTGATCCGGATGATCGAGGAGGGGCGTGACTGCGAGGCGGTGGTGACGCAGCTGGCGGCCGTGTCGCGGGCGTTGGACAAGGCGGGATTCGCCATCATCGCGACCGGATTGCAGAAGTGCATCGCCGAGGGGCAGACACCTGACGGCGAGGACATGAGGAAGCGGCTGGAGAAGTTGTTCCTGTCGCTGGCCTGACGTCCTCACTTCAGCGGAATGTGTTGATGGCCGCTTCGGTGAGCATGAAGGCCGCGACGGCGAGCAGCACGATGGCGAAGACGCGCTGCAGCGCGCGGGCGGACAGTTTCGACGCCAGGCGCTTGCCGTCCCAGGCGCCGAGGATCGCGGTGGCGGCAAAAGGGGCCAGAACGCCCCAGTCGAGGGCGGTTGGGGTGGTCACCAGGCGGGTGGTGAGCGCGACCGCCGAGTTGACCACGATGACGAGCAGGCTGGTGGCAACTGCGGTACGCATGCGCAATGAGAGTGTGGCGATCAGGGCCGGTACGGCCAGGAAGCCGCCGCCGACGCCGAGCAGGCCGGTGACCGCGCCGAGACCGGCCCCGGCTGACAACGCTTTGGTGGTGCTGGTGCGTGTGGCGGTCGCCACGGCGCCTTCACCTCGATCGTCGGTGTGATCGCGATCGCCCGGAGAGGCATTGGTCTTGTCGCGGAGCATGGTGATGGCGGCCAGAGCGGCGATCACGGCGAACGCGGCGGTGAGCGCGGGTGCCGGGATGCGGTGAGCTGCGATCCCGGCGGCGACCGCGGTGGGCAGGCCGGCGATCGCGAACAGCCATCCGGTGCGCCAAGCAACTTCGCGGTACTGGCGCATCAGGGCCGTCATCGAGGTGGCGGTGACGATGAGCAGGCTCGTGGTAGCGGCTGCGGCCGGCTCCAAGTGCAGCAGGTAGACCAACGCCGGAACCGCGAGTACACCGCCTCCGCCGCCGAGCGCGCCGAGCGCGAGGCCGACGATCGCTCCAGCGAGGAGGGCGAGGATCAAGGCGCTCACGCGACCGTGCCGTTCCCGCCCTGCTCGTCGACAACAGGCAACCCGGCCTGTTGCCACGCCTGCATCCCGCCGACGACGTTGAAGACGGTGTGGCCACGCTCGGCCAGGATCCCGGAGGCCACGCCGGAGCGGGCCCCGGAGCGGCAGATCGCGAGGACGGACCGCTGACGGAGATCGACGGGCAGCTCAGCTCCGTCACGTAACTGCGACAGTGGCATGTGGACTGCGCCAGGGGCGTGGCCGGCGGCGTACTCGTCGTCTTCACGGACGTCGAGCAGGACTGCGGTCCTGGCGGTGACGTGCTGGTAGGCGAATGCCGGGTCGACTTCGTCCGGCGTCGTCGCGCCGTGGGGCGGGGGAGTGGTCATCGGGCGTGTCGCTTCCGCTCGTCGGTGCGGATGGTGAGGCCGTCGATGTCGCCTGCGGCGCTGTAGTCGTCGTCGATGGCGACCACGTCACGACCTGCGGCGTCGAGCAGAGAGGCACCGATGGCGGCGCGCATGCCGCTGGCGCAGTGCACCCACACCCGCCCCGGCGGTACCTCGTGCACCCGTTGCGGCAGCGAGTGGATCGGGATGTGCACCGTGCCGTCGATACGGCTCTGGTTCCGTTCGGAGTCACGGCGCACGTCGAGCACGACCGGGCGCTCGCCACCGGAGAGCGCGGCGGCCAGATCACCGAAGCTCGCCCTGGGGAAGGAAACGGGCTTGTCGCCGTCGGGCACCCAGTCCTGCGGGGCACCGACTCCGGCGGCGGACGGCCGGTCGATGCCTACCCGCACGAGCTCGCGCTGGGCCGCGGCGACCTGCGCGGCGGACTCGCCCAGCAAGGTGACCGGCTTGTTCCACGGCATCAGCCATGCCAGGTAGGTGGCGAGCGAGCCGTCGCCTTCGATGTTGACCGCCCCTGCGACATGGCCGTCGGCGAACGCGATCCGCGACCGGAGATCGACGACCCATTCTCCTGCCGCGAGCCGCTCGGCGATCTCGGCGGCGTCGGCGCGTCGCGGGGGAGTGAGGTCGACTGGGGCAGGGCCTGTGGCGTTGATCGGTCCCATGTGGGTGTAGTAGGCGGGCACGTCGTCCAACTGGTTGAGCAGTTGGGTCACGAAAGTGTCGACATCGCTGGTCAGCGCTTCGTTGGACTGCTTCTCCGCGCCGATGGTGGTCGACTCGCCCTGGGCCTGCGACGACGAGCAGAAGCTGCCGAACCCGTGAGTGGGCAGCACCGGCACCGAGTCGTCGAGTTCGTCGGCAAGCCTGTGCGCCGAGGCGTGCTGTGCTCGCGCGAGCGACTCGGTCAGCCGGGGATCGACCAGGTCGGGACGGCCCACGGTGCCGATCAGCAGCGACCCTCCTGTGAACACCGCGACATCGCGGCCGGTGTCAGCCAGTACGTAGGAGGTGTGGTGAGGAGTGTGGCCTGGAGTGGCCACCGCCCGTAACGCCAACCCGTCGGCAAGGTCGATGACCTCACCATCGGACACCGCGGTGTGGTCGAAGGCCACTCGCGCCCCGGCGGGCACCACGTACTGGGCGCCGGTCAGCCGGGCCAGTTCCAGCCCGCCGCTGACGTAGTCGTTGTGCACATGGGTTTCTACGACCCATCCGATGCGTACCCCTTTGCGGGCCGCCGCGGCCAGCACCTGGTCGACATCGCGGGGCGGGTCCACCGCCACCGCCACCGCGTCCGAACCCGCGAGGTAGTGCCGATTGCCCAGGCCCTCGACCTCGATCGTCTCGACGAAGTACACGACTGGAGTCCTCCTCTCGCCTCAAGATACCCATGGGGGTATCTTCCACAGTACCGGATACCTCCGGGGGTATACACGAGTCACTAGTTGGCACCGGCCGATACGCCTGGGGGTACCCCGAGGTCGACCAGTGGACACAGCTGAGTGCGAAAGGCGGGAAGATCAGTGGGGTATGACCGGAGCGTGCGAGTGGACGCCGGGTTCGCCGACACGGTGGAGGCGGTGCGCGGGGCATTGGCAGAGCAGGGGTTCGGGGTGCTCACCGAGATCGACGTCACGGCCACCCTCAAGGCCAAACTCGATCACGACATGGAGCCGTACCTGATCCTCGGAGCCTGCAACCCGCCGCTGGCCCGGCAGGCCCTGGACGTCGACCGGGCCATTGGCTTGTTGCTTCCCTGCAACGTCGTGGTTCGGGCCGACGGCGACGGCACGTTGGTGCAGGCACTCGATCCGGCCACGATGGTCGAGTTGACGGGTCTGCCCGATCTGGCCCCCGTGGCCGCCGACGCGGCACGCCGACTGGATGCCGCCCTGTCCAGTCTGGGCGCCGGCACCGGGTGACGAGTCCGCAGGACTCGATGGCTCCTGTTCTGCAGTTGCCGTCATGGCTGGCGGCGGTCGTGGCCGCGGCGCTGCTCGTGGTGATCGCGGCCGCCATGGTGTGGGCGTGGCTCGACCGGTGCCGACCGCGGCATGGCTGGCCGTCCGTGGCTGCGACCGACTCGGTCGTGGCGGGCGTGAGCGCGGCGTTGGCGATGGTCCCGATTGGACTCGTCGTGTCGGCGATGGGGTTCGAAGTCAACCGCTACGGCCGACTCGTGGCCGTTGTGTTGACGGGCTCCGACCGTGGGGTCGTGCTGCTGGCGCTGCATGCGCTGATCGGCATCGTCAGCGCCTGTCCTCTCGTGTTGCTGTCCTTGACCGGTCTCTGGCCACAGAGCTTGTCTCGTCGCCTGGCGCTCGGCCTGCTCTACGGCGGTGGCTACTGGCTTGCTGTCAACGCGCTGGCGCTTTCGGTGTTGTTCGGCCATGACCATCCGTGGGCGCGAGGCATCTCAGGGGTCTGGCCGAGCCTGCTGGTGCACCTCGTCTACGGCATCGGAGTCGGGGCGGTTCTGCACCTGCGGCGTCAGCCAGTCAGTCCGCCGTCCGCCGCCGTGGCCTGTGTTGTCACAGACATCCCGTCTTTCCCGGCCGGCAATTCCTAAAAGGAGTACATCGTGGGAGTCGTTCGATTCCTTGGCAGCCAGGCAGGTTGTGCGCTGCGCGTCGTTCTCGGACTCGTCATGATCACCGTGGGGACACTCGCCGGTGGCGGTTGGTTGGTCCTCGCCGCGGCGGGATTGCTGCCCGTTGCGGCTGGGGTGTTCGACTTCTGCCTGATCGGCCCGCTGCTGCGACTTCCAGTGAAGGGCAGGCAGTTGCGGGCACGGTTGACTGCTCGCGCCTGATCATCGCCGGGGAACATCACAGACCGGAACCAGCTCAGAACGGTTGCGAGTCTTGGTGCGCCATGGGACTCGGGGACGTCGTGCCCGGACATGACCGCCGGGTACGACACCCACCGCGCCTCGTCAACCTGGTTGCCACGAGCCCGATTCCGCATCACGAGCAGTCGCGTCGGCATCCCTCTCGCTGCGATCACTTGATGCTGATCGCAGCGAACAAGCCGCCTCCGATGATCACCGCGATGACTGCCATTGCCACCCAACTGCCCCAGGACGCCAGCGCCAAGACCGTCACCGCGGCCAAGATCATCACCGCGAGCAGCACCGGCAGTCGAAGCAGCCCGTCGCTGCTGAACAAGATACGACGCATCACTCGACTCTTGCACAGTGCACGATCACCCAGTCGAACCGACCCGCGTGGCTCGGCACGGGATGCGGCGGGGATTCCGGGTGGCTGGTCCTCCTCAGCGCCTCAGCAATGCGCTCAGGCGCTTGAGCAGCGACGGGCCCCGGCCTGGCGACTCGCATTGGCACCGCTGAGCGGTCGGCAACCCACCGAGCACCTGCTCGACGTGTTGGCCACATCCGGCATAGGTGGCCTTACCGCACGTACTGCACGTCACCCGGCGACACATGTTGAACGCCCTCCGTCGAAGTTCTGTCTGGGCAACTATACCCCTAGGGGTATTTGTCAACCAGCGTGACCTCGCTGACCACGGGAAACCGGTGGCTGCGAACTCTGCTCGCGCACCTGAGTCTCACTTCACGAGCTCGGCATCTGTGGCGGACGAGTCACGCGAGCGAAAGCACACGGGCGTGGCAGGAACCGCCCAGTCCGCTGCGCATAGGACGGGTAGTCGGGAAACCGTCGCCGCAAGTGCGACTCTTCCCAGCGTGTCTTCACCACGATCACGACGACCAGTGCGATGAACACGACGGTCCGTAACACACCTGGGGCTACCAACGTCCACCCCAGCGCCGCTCCGAGCAGGCCCGTGTACATCGGATGACGAGAGAACCGGTACGGCCCGCCCGTTCGCAACTCCGCACGGCTGTTCGGCAATGGTGAGGCAGTCAGGCCCCGCCCCAGAACCACGGCCGTCACGGCCATCAACACGACCCCGCCGACCACTGCTGCCCACCCTGCCCAACGCACCCTGTCAGGAGCGACCCAGCCACTCGCCGGCGCAACGGCCAAGACGGCCAGGAGAACGACCTGCAGGCTCACCAGCAGGGCCGCCACGCGCTTGTCGCGAGCTGGTTCCGACACCATCGCTGCACCTCGCTTCTTCCGACTGCGGTTCTCAAAATACCCAGCCGGGTATATCAACCGCAGGTTTGATCCACGTGCGCGATCCGCCTGGCGGCGCCGCGATCTGCGGGGGCGATGCCGAACCGTCCGAAATCAAGATCATCCTCGTCTGCCGCAGGCTCAGGGTCCCGGCTGGACGTCGCGCGGCGACCAGTGCAACGGTCGTTGGTCTGACGTCTCTCTGGAAGCGGCACCTCGCTCCGCACGCGAGCCCATCGAGGTCTTAGGGCCGCTGCGCGTGAGTCCGCGAATCCGCCACGAACGCGGAGATTAGGCGATGAACTCCTGAGATCTTCCAGTTGCCAGCGGATTCTCACGCCATCGAGTGAAGCCGTGAACCTAGCTCGTCACCTGCACGGACGCGTCTTCCGCTGCTGCGGCGTCGATCGGGATCCGACGTGTACGCCACCAGATCGACGCGGGTGCTGCCGGACAGTGCTCGCCGACGTGCAGCGAGAGCCGGAGGGGCTGAAACGGACCAATAGCCCGTTCGCCGTCTAGGTTCCGCGCGAGCGCGTTTTGCCACGCCCGCTGTGTCGAATCGCAGCCGGCTGGTGAAGTCGAGTTCCGCCGTGGACGTTGGACGGGTCACGCGGATCCCTACTCGCGTTTGCGCAGCACGCGGAACGGAACGAGCTGGTCCACCAGGTGCAGCTTTCCGGGGCGGCCATCGGCATAGCCGATCTCGTAGTTCACGACGCCGAGCCAGTCACCTTCCACGCTGGGAAACCTTCCGTGGAGCCGGCCTTGCACTTCGCCGGTGAGGTCGAGGCCGGTCGGGATGACGTGCCTCGCAGCACCGGACGCACGAGCGAACAGTTGATGTGTGTGGTCTCAAGACTTCCTTGACGGTTTGTCGTCAGTACATGCTTGACGTCGCGCTGGTTTGTTGATCTTGTTGCGCCTTCCGATCATGGAGGGCTGTGTGGACGAGACCGGCGCGTGGAAGGCCGAGCAGAGGTACCGGGCGGTGCTGGAGGTCGGTGATGGGTCGCCGGTAAGCGAGGTCGCGATCCGGTACGGCGTGTCGCGGCAAACGATCCACACCTGGCGGAACCGCTACGCGCAGGACGGCATCGCCGGTTTACAGGAGGCGTCGCGGCGTCCTAAGAGGACGCCAACCCGCGTGGACGCCGAGGTTGAGGCGTTGATCTGCGAACTGCGGCGGCAACATCCCCGCTGGGGTGCCCGCCGGGTGCGCCACGAGCTCGGCCGCCGCAACGTCGACAAGATCCCGTCCCGGGCGACGGTGCACCGGGTGCTGAGCCGCAACGGCCTGATCAACGCCCAGGATCAGCAACACAAGCGGAAGTACAAGCGGTGGCAACGCGAAGCGCCGATGCAGCTGTGGCAGATGGACCTTGTCGGCGGCGTGTTCCTGGCCGATGGTCGTGAGTGCAAGTTGGTCACAGGCATCGACGATCACTCCCGGTTCATAGTCATCGCCGCGGTCGTCGTGATCCCTACGGGGCGAGCGGTGGTCGAGGCGTTCACCGCCGCGATGCGCCGCTATGGCGTCCCGTCGGAAGTGTTGACTGACAACGGAAAGCAGTTCACCGGCCGGTTCACTCGCCCGTTCCCGGCAGAGGTGTTGTTCGAACGGATCTGCCGTGAGAACGGCATCAGCCAGCGGCTGACCAAACGCCGATCACCGACCACCACCGGCAAGATCGAGCGATTCCACAAGACGCTGCGGGAGGAACTGCTCGACGAGGTGACCGCGTTCGACACCCTGGACGCGGCGCAGGACGCGATCGACGCCTGGGTGCACAGCTACAACCACGCCCGCCCGCACCAGGCGTTGGACATGGCCACTCCGGCCAGCTTGTTCCGGCCCAGCGCCCCGAAGCCACTGACGGTGCCTCCGGCGTCTGTACTCGAGCTGGAGGCGGAACCGGACATCACGCCGGTCCTCGTGGACGCCGCGCCGCCGCCGACCGGCTCGGCAGCCGCAGTCGAGTGGGAGGTACGCGTCCCGCCCTGCGGCCACTTCACCGTCGCCGGCTGCCAGCAGCTCTGGATTGGCCCGACCTATTCTGGCCGCACCGTCGGGGTCTGGGCTGACGACCGCAGCATCCACGTGATCCTCGACGGCTACCACCTCAAGACCGTCAGCTCCCGCCTGCACGACGAGCACCTGCGCCATCTGCTGCTGCGCGGCGCCCGCCCCGCCGGGCCAGCGCCCGCCGCGCCCGCGCTACCTCGCGCCGGCCGCGGCCGATCTCGACTGTCTGAAACCACAGCGATCGAGGTCGACCGCTCTGTTGTCCGTGACGGCGTGATCACGTTCAACAACGAGGACTTCTCCGTCGATCCAGGGCTGGTCGGCCGTCGCATCACACTGCGCCTGGACGGGCACCTCATGCACGCCATCGCCGACAACACACTCGTCAAGTCCTGGCCCTACACGATCACCCTGGACAAGCGCCTGGCCCTCACCGGCGCCCGGCAAGCCAGCGGCACGCTCCCGCCAGCGCCATCGGGACGAGCGCCACGAGCCGAACGCCGCGTTCCCCGCGACGGCGTGGTCATGGTCGCCCGGCAACGCCTGCGCGTCGGCACCAACCATGCCGGAAAGATCGTCACCATCATCGCCGAGGACACCCACTTCCGGATCCTCGACGGCGAGCAAGAACTCGCCATCCACCCGCGCAAGACCAACACACCGAATACCCGGACCAAGGCCTGGTCCAAGCGCCGCTAACCCACAAGGTTCCCCGTCAAGGATGTGCTGAGGCCAACCTGTCAACCATCTCTTGAGACCACACAGTCACAGTTGGTCCAGCCGGATACCGACTCCGGTGAGCACAGCTCTTCGGCCGTGGATGTTGTCACCCTCCCAGACGGTGAACGGGCTGTTAAGCGCCATGTCCACCTGCCGTGGGCAACGTTCGGTTTGCGCGGTGTAGGACGAGTTCGAAGTAGCGCTCCTCGGACAGCTCGGCGGTGTCGGGAGCGGGCGCCGTAGCCGTCAGTCTCCAGGAGTCGTCAGCGCCGTTGTTCCCGCATGCGAGACAGCTGATGTGAGCTTCACCGTCACGCACGACCGCCCGGAACTGCGAGTGGCCGAGCGCGTGCCGCCCCAGCTTGCATCTCGCCGGCAAGAGAGCCACCGGTCGACCGGTCGAGTCGAACCTATAAGTGAGCGTGCCGTCCATTTGGGACGGTTCGAGAAGCTGCCGATCCATGACGCGAGAACCTATCATTGCGTTCGTACATATGTTCGATTGGATGCGTGTGGCGCCTTGAGGTCCGTCCTATCGGGTCACGACCTGGCGAACAGAGTTGCGGAGGGATTGCTGACTGCCAGGGGATGTTCTTCGTTCGTGAGCGCGGCGAGTGCGGTGGCGACTTCCTCGATGGTGGCTCGGACGTAGGTGGTCGTGGTGCCGGCGTCGCCCTTGCCGAAGTGTCCGGCGAACGCCCGCGCGACGGCGTAGCCGAAGTGCCGCTCGACCCACGTCAGCGTGGTGTAGCGGATCCAGTGGGTGCTCACTTGCTGCGTGGCGACCCACGGCAGGTGTTTGCCGAGTCGCTGCCACAGGTAGTCGTACCGGCGCCTCGTGATCGGGTCTCCGTTGCGGTAGCGGAGAAGTTGTTCGTTGCCGACGGCGCCACGCTGTTCGCAGAGAAGAAGGAGGTGTCTCATCAGCGTTGGCGAGACCGGTTGCCAGCGCACGGTGCCGCCCTTCTCGAAGAGCCTGACCAGACATTGCTCGGGGTCCAGGTCGCAGCGCCGGAGCGCGAGTGCGCCGCCGCGACGTGCGGCGGTCTCGGTGTGGAAGCGGAGTAGGACGAGGTCGAGCTCGGGGTCGTTGCCGGTCGAGCCGGCGACTTCGTTGATCTCGCGGAGCCGGTTGTCGGGAAGCGCTCGGCGCGTGTTTGCGAGTCGGCGTGGTTTGGCGACGCGTCGTGCCGGGTTGTCGCTCTCAGACATCAGACGGTCCGCGATCGCGTGCTGGTAGAGGCAGCGGGCCGCGGCGATGAGGTGCTCGGCGGCCGAACGGCCGCCTCGGGAGTTCTTGCGGACTACAGCGTCCACCTTGGCTCGCTCGGCGAGTTGCTTGATGTCCAGGGGTGTCGGCTCGTCTAGCGGGCGGTCTCCCCACTCGTCGACGATGCGGTTCCAGTACGTCTCGTAGACGCGCAGCGTGCCGGTGGGCACGGCCTTGGCCACGCGCTCGACGTACTCGCGGATGGTCGGCATCGAGGTCGGTGCTGGTTGGTCGAGTAGCTGCTCCGGCCGGACCCCGAGGCGGTTGAGCAGGACTCGCACTGCCTCGAGGTCGATGTCGTTCACGACGACTCTCCGCGCACGAACACGGCGAGCGCCTCGTCGAGTACCGAGGCCGTGCAGACGACCAGGACGCCACACGCCGTAGAGGTCGTGAGTAGAAGGCCGTCGCCCGCGCGCAGCTGACAGCGGTGCCGGATCGCCGCAGGTAGCCGGACATGGCCGAGCTTCGTCACCGTCGCGGTGCCGGGAGACCGCCTGAGCACGATGACCTGGTCGTCGAGCAACGTCGGTTTCAACGAGGTGCCCGGCGGCCAGTTGAGCAGGTGGACCAACGACCTGTCGCCGAGACGTCCGCGACTGTCGATGGTCGTGAACGCGTAGCGCGATGAACTCCGTCGGACTTGCTCGGGAGGCCGGGCGACCGGGAGCCCGGCGATCCGTGGCGAACGCATGACGCGGCCGGCGGGGTCTGCCGCCAGCTTCTCGGCCAGAGCTTCGACGAGGTTCATGCCGCACGTCCTCGGGCTGACGCGTGCACGACTTCGTGGAAGTCGTCGAGCAGCATCGTGACGGCGCGGGCGGCTTGGTGCGGGACGACACCGTTGCCGAGGATGCGCAGGTGGTCGACTCGAAGCAGCGGGACATCGGTGAGCCAACCAGCTGGAAGGCCCATGAGGTGCTCGACGAACGCGGGCGACAGCACCGGACCTCCGTGTGTGCCAGGGACCGTCGGGTGTGGTGTGGCACGACCTGTTGAACGCTCCCACCGCGCTATGACTTCGGAGTAGTTGTGCCAGCTCGTGCGCGAGGGCGGCGGAGTATTGGGCGAGTTGCCTTGGATGACAGCGTCGACCTGTGCTTGGAGCGGCGCGACGCTCGTCGGCGCGCAACAAGTGTCGCGTTGACGATGTCGTGCAGACTCACCTGGCGACCCAGGGCACGGCGTCGAGCGGGATCGGCAGGCCCGCGGTTGTCGCCGTCGCGCGCCTGCGGTGTCGGAAACAACGGGCCAGGCGAACATCTTATCTGGACAGTTCACCCGTTCCAGGGAGTGTCCAAACTGGACATAGTGCTTATGGTTCCGGCCATGCGCGTGGAGAAGGTGATCGATCCCAAACCGGGGCGGCCACGAGTGAGTTTGGTGGACACGGCCGGTGAACCGGTCGCGGAGGTCGACGAGTTCTTGCGGCTGCTGGCGGTGCGGGAGTACTCGCCGAACACGGTCCGTGCCTACGCCCATGATCTGCAGAAGCTGTACCTGTTCTTCGAAGAGACAGCACTGTGTGCCTCGGAGTTCACGCCGGCGCGGGCAATGGAGTTCCTGCAGTGGTTGCGATTGTTGTCCTCCTCGCGGCGCGCTCAGCGGCTGGAGCTGGGGATCGCGACCAGCGAGGGACGAGTGCTTTCGGCGAAGACCTGCAATCGGGTGATGGCCGCGGTCTCCTCGTTCTACGAGTTCCTGATCGCCAGCGAGGCGTACTCCGGCAGGGAGAACCCGATCGTCAAGGTCACCGACCACGCGGCGGCCCGTGTTCCCGGACGGTTCCGGCCACCGCTGGACAACGCCCGGCGGCAGCAGCCGATTCGCCGGGTGCTGCGGGTAAAGACGGTCGACGCGTTGCCGCGCCCGATGCCGCCGGAGACCTACGGAGCGCTCTTGATCGAGCTGCGGACGCGGCGGGACCGGGCGCTGCTCGAGCTGATGTGGGAGAGCGGGCTGCGCCCAGGTGAAGTACTCGGGTTGCAGCTGGAGGACATCTCCTACGGCCAGCGCCGCATCACCGTCCGCAAACGCAACGACCACCCTGCCGGGGCCCGGCAGAAGTCGCGTCGAGACCGAGTCGTCGATCTTCTGGAGGGACGCGCACTGCCCGCGCTCAACGACTACGTGATGCGTGAGCGACCGACCGATGCGGACTGCCCGTGGGTGTTCCTGGTCGGTGGCAAGGGGAAGCGGCGTTGCGAACCGCTTGGCTACGACGGGTTGGTGCGGATGTTCGCCCGCGCCGCTGAGCGGGCTGGGGTCCGCGATGCCTGGCTGACCCCGCACAGCCTGCGCCACACCCACGCGACCCGGATGTTCCAGGGCGGCATGAGGGAGCTGACGCTGATGATCCGGCTCGGCCACGCCACTCCGGAGTCGATGAAGGTCTACACCCGCGTGAGCGATCCGGATGTCGTCAAGGACTACCGGCAGGCGATCGGAGACGATCACCAATGAGGAGGAATGCAACGTGGTCGGCCTCATCGCCTGCCCCCGATCCGTCGATTCCCCGGCACTGCCCGGATAACGAGTACGTCGCGTTCGTCGCGGGGCTGCCGAACAGCGCCAACACGCGAGGCAAGCTCCTGACCTTCTACCGGCGATTTGTGAGCAGCTACCCAGACCTGCAGACCTGGTTCGAGCAGCCACTGCGCGATCGCCTGGGCTGGCGCGCTGGGGAAGCCCAGAACCGGCGGCGAGGCCCCGATAAGGACTTCGACACAACAGTCGGCTGGACCAACTTCAACGCACGTCCCTACCTGACCTACCTCGCGCTGACCGGTCGGCTGCGGTTGGACTGGGGCTGGCTGCTGGGCATCGGGGTGCTCAAGCCCTGGCTGGTAGCCGATCAACTGGGCCTGCCGCTGAGTCAGCAGGCAGCGGAGCTGCGCGAGCGGTTGATCGGGCTCGGCCACGTCCGCGACGACCAGAGTTTCCGGCTGTCGTGGGCGCTGATCAGGCTGGTGCTGCACCGCGGCGACCCCGCTCTGGACGCCATCACATTCGATGACGTCGAACGGATGCGTCAAGCCATCCGGAATATGGACCAGATCCCCGGCATCGGCCAGGTCATCGTCCCAGAGCGCTGGGCCATGCTCGGCGCGAGCTGGGGAACCAACGCGTTCCGTGCCGGCATGGCGCTGTTCCACGCCGGGATCACCGACCGTCCGCCTGTGCCTTACCGGGGCCTGCCCCGTCCGCCACTGAGCACCAAGCCGCGCATCGCCGCTGTCATGGACCGCTTCCTCACTGAGCGTGCCCTGGTGCTGCGGCCGGAAAACATGTCCAGCACGCGCGGCGGATTGCGTCGGTTCGGACTGTGGTTGGACACCGCCCGCCCTCACATCGACAGCCTCGATCAGCTCTGCCGGGCGGACCTTGTCGAGTTCATGCAGTCGGTCCACCGCGAGGGAAAGATCCTGCATCCCGACGAGCCGTTGAGCCCCGCCTTCCGGGCCGGCATCATCTCCACGGTCGCGGTGTTCTTCCGCTACACCGCCCTCGCCGAGTGGGACGACGTCCCGGCACGGCCGCTGCTGACCCGCGCCGACATGCCCCGCCGCATCCAGACCGTTCCGCGGTTCATCCCCGAGCACCAGCTCGAACCCGTCATGGACCGCATTCGCGCACTGGACTGCCCGTTGCAGCGTTGCGCCCTGCTCGTCGCCCGCTGGAGCGGCGCTCGCCGCAGCGAGATCCGCAAGCTGCACCTCGACTGTCTGGACGCCTACCCCGACGGCACAGCCCGGCTGCGCCTGGCTGCCGGCAAAGCGCTCAAGGAACGCACCGTCCCGCTGCACGACGAGGCCGCTGACGCGATCCGCGACCTCGTCAAGACCCGATCCGGCCAACCCGACCGCGGCATCGTCGATCCCGACCTGGGCCGTCCGGTGCGCTACCTGTTCCTGCGCAACGGTTCGCTGGCCCACCCCGACTACCTGTTCGCCGACCCCCTCGGGCAGATCTGCGACGAGTTGGCGATCCTCAACGGTGACGGCAAGCCGGCCATCCATGCCCACCGGTTCCGTCACACCCTGGGCACCCAACTGGCCGAGAAGGGCGCCCGGATGCAGACCATCATGAAGGTCCTCGGGCATAAGAGCCCCGGCATGTCGATGACCTACACCCACATCTCCGACCCGACCGTGCTGGCCGACTACCAGGCCGTCCTGCAACCTGGTGCCGTGATCGCAGGTCCACTGGCCGAGACCCTGCGGGCCGGCCAGCTCGATCAGGACGCCCTGGACTGGCTCAAGACCAACTTCTACAAGACCGAGCTGGAACTCGGGCACTGCCTGCGCCTGCCCCAGGAAGGCCCCTGCGAATGCGACCTCTACCTCACCTGCGCGAAGTTCGTCACCACACCCGAGTACTCGCCAAGGCTGCGAGAACGCCTCGACCGCGAACTCGAACTCATTGAGGACGCCCGCGAACGCGGCTGGCCACGCGAAGTTGAACGACACCAACGCACCGCCGAACGACTCACCTGCTTGCTTGGTGAACTCGGTGAACCTGATCTGCCCGCCAGTTAGGGCGGACATCTCCAACGGATCGTTGGGGTCTGGTGCCCACCACGGACATACGAGATCCTCGACCGGGGAGGCCACATGCAGCAGCCAGGGACAGATGCCGGAAGCGTCGAGGTGCCCAACCTCATCGGCTTGCACCGTGCTCGTTGCCCAGAAGATCGGACACGACACCGGCGTGGTCGTCACCGCCAAGGATCTGGACGGCCCGCCTCTGGGCGCCTTGACGTGGCCAGGCACTTGGGTGGTCACTGCCCAGGACCCGGCGACCGGACACCGCCTCCGTTCGGGGAGCGGTGGTGACGATCGAATTCGAAAAGTTCCCGGATGACGGCCGGGCTGGAGACCGCGAGCCACGGCGACCGTTGCCCCAACCGGAGGTGCTTCGGGCCGAGCGTGACCCCGACCAACCTGACGATCAGCCTCGGCCACCTCGCTAGATCGACCCCCAGCCGAGTGAACTTGCACTGCCATACGCGCCGACTGTCCAGATAAAGCAGGAACACACGTTCGCGTCGGTGCGGGGCGCCGATGTCGGCGGCGCGGACGCTACGCCAGAGCGCGTCATACCCTGCTTCGGCCAGGTCGCCGAGTACGCGGTGGAGTCCTCCGTTGCGCCAGCGAAGCGCGGCGACGTTCTCCACGATGACCCTGTTGACTGCACTAACGAGCCGATCATCCACAGTGGCTTGATCATGGGTGATCTCCTGACGGTGCAGCGGAGGTTGTTCGTGCAGAGCGTGGGACCGGGCGTGAGTCGTGATGTCGCAAGGCTGCGGCTGCCCGTAGTGGGCAGCGTGGTGACGACCGCCGACTGGAGCAGGTGTGCCGCGGCGAGCACAACCTGGTCTGCGAGCTCCGCGACGGTCTGGTGAGGCGGCGTGCTGGTGATGACCAAGTCGGCGATCGCGGCCTGCTCCGGCTCCACATCGGACTCCGGGCTCGTCCGCCGGCCGAGGTCGTTCGCAGCTTCGATGACTGCGGCGGTAGAGCTTGAACCGGTTGGCCAAGGCAGGACGACGACTCGGTCCCTGGGACGGCTGAAGGCGCAGATCACCTTCTCGACGAGCGGCACCGGCCAGTCTTCATAGAGCAGGAACCTGCGCGGGGCCGCAAGCCCACACGGTTGCTGGCCTCGGACTGGACGTAGGTGAAGGTGAGCGCCTGGCCGGCCGGGCAGGGCTGACCCTGCTGACGTTGGGCGCGGTCGGATAGGGCCTTCGGTTGCCGCTAGTACTACAGCCGCAGGCCGTGATCTTTGAGTCGTCGCTGGTAGTGGCATTGTCGGGCTCGGTGTTGGTGACGTCGTCGCCAGTGTGACCAGGCCATGGTGTGTGAGCGCGGCTGCGGTGTGCAGGTCAGGACCGCGTGCAGTCGCCTGATCTCGTTGACGCTCAACGGGATCAGGCCGTCATCACAGTCTGAAGAGCCCCCTTTTCCGCCTTCGCGGTCACGGCGAGGAAGGCGTGGGCGAGCATCGCCAGGGTGATGTGCCGGTACCAGGCGTCGTACTTGCGGACCTGGTAGTGGTCCAGGCCGACCTCGTTCTTGGCCGCCTGGAAGCACTCCTCGACCGCCCATCGGGTTCCGGCCACCCGGACCAGCGTGTCCAGCGGCACCGGACTCGGTGTGTGGCAGAGGAAGTACGCCAGCTCGTGCACACCCTTGGCGTTACGGGTCAGTCGAGCGGCGGACCAGCAGACTGTGGTGTTGCCCGGCGTCGACCAGGGCCCAGTCATACAACCGTGGCCCCTTGGCGCCGTCGCCGCAGGAGCGGCGCTGCCAGGCCGCCTTCGGCACGAGCCGGGCCAGCGTGTCGGCACGCCGTTTCCCCGCGCCGTCGGAAGTTTCTGACTGCACGGAATCGCCAGGACGTAGGCGATACCGTGTTCTTCCAGCCAGGACCGCAGGCCGGGATTCTGGCCGTAGGCCTCGTCGGCGGTGAACCAGGAGAACGGCACCCCGGCGTCCATGGCCCGCTCGACCATTTTCCGGGCCAGTTCCGGTTTGGTCGCGAACTCGACCTCATCGTCGATCCCGGCCTCACGGCACCGCTCCCGGTCAGCGCACCAACTGGCCTTGGGCAGGTAGAGCTCGCGGTCGATCAGGGCCCGTCCGTGCGGGGAGGCGTAGGCCAGGAACACCCCGAGCTGGCAGTTCTCGATCCGCCCGGCGGTGCCGGAGTACTGGCGTTGCACCCCAGCAGACTTGGTGCCCTTCTTCAGGAATCCGGTCTCGTCCGCGACCAGCACGCCCTGCTCATGCCCGAGATGGTCTGCCACGTAGACACGCAGATCATCCCTGACCTCATCGGCGTCCCACGCCGCGTGGTTCAGCAGCCGCTGCATCCCGTCCGGTGTCGACTCACCCGCCTGCTCGGCCAGCGTCCACCCGTTCTTGCGCTCGGTCCGCGACAGCAAACCCAACAGGTACGCCCGAGCCCGCCTGCGGGTCTGGACCTGCGCGAACCTGCCCGCGATCCGCGCGAACACCTCATCGAATCCTGCCCGCCACACGTCCAGGTCTAAGATCGGCAACGCGGCCACCGTCTCGCTTCGAGTCCCAACACACCTCGAAGTTGATCACGGTGGCCGTCCTACATCCCCTCCAGGTCATCGACCAAGATCACAGCCTGCGGCTGTAGTACTAGGGGCGCTACGTGGCCTTGCGGTCTTCAAGGACGGGGGACATGTTCACGATTGCTGTCCCGTTGTGGCGAAATCTCGGCTGTGACCTCAGCTGCTACGGGCCTCCGCGGATGGGACTGCAGGGCGACGGCTCGATGCGAAGGGAGGGGGCGCACGGCCGCGCACCGTCGCGCTTCACGACGCGTCCGGCCACAAGCAAGGGTCTCGACCAGGCCGGGATGCCCGGCGGTGACGATCGTGCCCGCGGGGATGTTGAACAGGAACACGCTCAGGTCGTCGGCCCGCAGCACAATGACGTCGGCGTCCTTGCCGGGTGTCAGGCTGCCGACGCGGGAACCGAGTCCGCAGGCGCCGACTCCGTCGACTGAGCAGGTTGGTCTGTCAACGTCGCCCTGCCTGCGGAGGATCCGCCGGCTGGAGGAGACCGGCGTGATCCGCGGCTACCAGGCCGTGGTCGACCAGGCTGTCGTCGGCCGAGGCTTGCGCGTCATAGCCGGAGTCCGCCTGGTCCGGCGCGCCCGCGCCGACGTGGTGACGTTCGAACGGGCCGTCGTTCAGCTTCCCGAAGTGGGTCTTCGCCCATCACGTCACCGGCAACTTCCTTCTCGGCGTACTCGGCGGCGTCGCCCGCCTGCCGGCGGTTGGCGATGATCCGAGCTCGCGGCCATCGGCACTGACGGCGACGTCGCCCAGGCCGTGGTGTCCGGGCTCGGCCTGCGGGACGCGCTGCTCGGCGAGGCGCAGAATCTCGAGCCCGTGAAGCGGCTGATCACCACCATCCGCGACCGGGCGAGGCTGCTGGTCCTGGACAAACTGCGAGCACGTGATCGAGCGTCGACCTTGACATGGTCACCGGTCGGTACGTTCGCCTGCGGCTGGAGTCGAAGACCAACCCGCTGACCGTCGCCGAAGTCATCGTTCGCGCGGTTCCCTGATGCGTCACTCGTCTACCAGGTGAGCCTGCATCGCCTTGATCTGAGCCAGCTCCACACCTGCCGCCGTCACGTACGCCTCGATGCTGCCGTAGCGGTCGCGCAGGTCGCGGAGGAACCAGGACATCGCCTCGGCCGGGGTGGCGACGAGGTGCGATGCGGGCAACGCGATGTCTGGCTGGTTCGTCCTCAGCCAGCTGAACGCGCGCTCGACCCCGATCGTGCTCAGCGCGTACTCCTGCGCGATGACCTCGTCCGGTACCCCGAGCAGTGCGAGGACCAGTGCGGCGAGCACACCGGTCCGGTCCCGGCCTCGGTGGCAGTGCATGAGCAGCGGCACGCGATCCCGGTCCGCGATCAGACGCACGGCCGCGCCGAGTTTGCGGCCGATCGCTCAGCCGTCAAAAGGTAGCGATCGGCGAGGAACCGGCGCAGATCCACACCCGCGTCGTAGTGCTGCCAGTCGTCGGCCATGCCCACGGCGAGAGTGTGGTGCTCGGTTGCGTCGTCCACGTGCCCGTCGCGTGGACCAGTCTCTGACACGGCGCGGAGGTCGATAACCGTGCGCAGGTTCAACGCGCCCAGCTCGTGCCGGTCGGTATCGCTCGGTGTCACCGGGACGTCGGCGCGGTACAGCGTGCGCCACCGCACGCTGCCACCGCCCTCGGTGGGGTAACCGCCGAGGTCCCGAAAGTTGAACGTCCGGCCGACGTCGACGAACCTAGGGTGTGACATCGGTCCGGGCCTGCAGTTCGTCGAGATAGCGCCGCTCCACCTGGTCAGCGGTGAATCGCTCGGTGCTGCCACCGAACGCGACCTCCCACGGCGTCAGGCACGACAGGTGGTTGAACTGTTCGCGTTCGATCACGTAGTGCGCGTAACGCTCGAAACTCCTCGGATTCTCCAGCAGCCCGAAGAACTTGTTGTAGCGCTCGTGGTTCTCGAAGAAGTCACCGGCCAGCATGTAGTGCCCGGCCGCCATCGCGCTCTCGTGCGCCTTGTGCACCTGCTGCTCGCCCGCGACGTCGGCCCACGTGACCGCGTGGGGGTCGTAGAACAGCGAGATCATGCGGTGGACGAGCTGGTAGGCGCCGTTGACCAGACCGTAGGCCTTCTCCATGGCCCGTTCGCCCGCCTCGGGGTCTGAAGTGGACAGACGAGTGCGCAGCGCCTCCGTGACGAGGTAGGCGGTCTTCATGGACAGGAAGACACCGCTCGAGAAGATCGGGTCGATGAACCCCCTGGCGTCGCCGATCATGGCGTAGTTCGACCCGTAATGGTTGTCGACGGTGTAGGAGTAGTTCCCGGCGACGAACGTGGGCAAGGCCTGGTCCGCGCCGGCGAGCAGCTTCTCCACGAAGGGCGACGAGTTGAGTTCGCGGTGAAACAGTTCGGTCTGCCAGTCGTCGCTGCCTGCGAGCAGCTTGCGCTGCTCGCGGATGTAGGAGTTCTGCGCCACAAACCCGGCCGTTACCCGGTCCGGCGCGAGCGGGAAGATCCACATCCAGCCCTTGCGCTCCTCGCCGACGTAGACGATGACCGAGTTGCCCTCCTCGAGACCACTGGTCATCTCCACACCGTCGAAGTGCGACCAGAGCGCCGTGCGGTCGAGGCCCGGCCGGGGCTTGCGCCACCCGGACTTCGTGCCGATCACCGCGTCTCGGCCGCTCGCATCGATGACCAGGCGGGCCACGTGCGTCGAGCGAACGCCGTCCTCGTCGACGCAGGTGACCGTGGCCGACTGCGGATCAGAGAGGTCGATGTCGCCGACGCGGACACCCTCGCGGACCTCCGCGCCGAGCCTGCGGGTGTTGTCCAGCAGGATCGTGTCGAACCGCGCGCGGTCGACCTGGAACGACAGATAGCGCTCGTCGCGCAAGATGTGGTTGAAGCACCACGTGGTCGACGCGTTGCCGTGGCGGTCGACGAACCGGACACCGGGCTTGCGAACGAACTGCCGCGCCATCTCGTCGCGGACTCCGAGGTCGTCGAAGAGCTCGTAGCAGAATGGCAGCATGGACTCGCCGACGTGGTGGCGAGGGAACTTCTCCTTCTCCAGCAAGAGAACCTGGTACCCCGCGCGGGCCATTAGGCTCGCCGCGGTCGACCCGGCCGGGCCTCCGCCGACAACGATGATGTCGTACATGCGTGCAGACTTCCTTCCGCAGTTGATGTGCGAATCTCCGTGCTTCTGGTGCCCGATCAGCCCGTGCTGCCGACCTTCGCCTCCACGAACCACTGGATCCGGGCCAGGTCGGCCAGGTTCGCGGGGACCATCTCGTTGTCCTCGATCACGACGCTGAACGTGGACTCGAGGTACTCGACGAGGGCCAGCACGGCCAGCGAGTCCAGCACGCCGCTGTCGATCAGTGGCAGCTCGGGAGTGAGGTCCTCGGGGTCCCCGTCCCATCCGATCTCCTTGACGATGAACTGGCGCACCTGTTCAGCGACGCGCATCACGGCCGTCCTTTCCCGCCCCGAGGGCCTGGTAATTGATCTTTCCGTTCGTGGTTCTCGGCAGCTCGGGCAGCAACGTGACGCTCCACGGCACCATGTAGCGGGGCAGGCGGTCGCGGCAGTGCGCGACGAGCTCGCGTTCCGAGGTCGGTCCTGCGCACACCGCGTGGGCGTCGATCCGGTTTCCCGCCTCGTCGTCGGGAGTGGCCACGACAGCGCACTCGACGACGGCCGGATGCTCACCCAGCCGCGCCTCGATCTCACCGAGCTCGATGCGGTAGCCGCGGCTCTTGGTCTGCTTGTCGCGGCGTCCGGCGAACCACCACCGGCCGTCGGCGTCGACGCTCGCCAGATCACCGGTGCGATAAACCAGGTCCCCGGCTCCCGGCGACGTCTCCACGAGTACCCGCGCCGTCCGTTCCGGATCGCCGAGGTAACCGCGCATCACCGTCGGTCCGCGCACCCAGAGTTCGCCGAGCTTGCCGTCGGGAACCGGCGCACCCTCGTCGTCCCGCGCGAAGACCTCGACGCCATCGATCGCGTAACCGATCGGCAGGTTCGTCCAGTCGTCCGGTACGGGTCGCGGCACCGGGAACCACGTGCAGACGTTCGTCTCGGTCGGGCCGTAGAGGTTGTGGAACTCCGCGTGCGGAAGGTCGGCCATCGCCTGCGCAACCGGGGCACGGGAAACACTTCTCCCGCGAAGAGAACCAGCCGCAGGGACGGCAGCACGGCGGCGGACAGTCCACCGCGGACGGACATCTGCGCCAGCGCGGTCGGCACTGAGTACCACACGCTGATCCGCTGTGCGGCGATGAACTCGACCACCGACGCCGGGAACGCCGCGACGGACCGGGGCACGACGACGACCGCCGCCCCAGCGCGGGCCGCGCCGAACAGGTCGAGCACCGACAGGTCGAAGTTCAGCGGCGCGTGGTTGGACATCCTGTCCTCCGGACGCAGTCCGAAGCGCCGCACGGCCCAGTCGACGAACGACAGGGCATTGCGGTGGCTCAGCAAGACGCCTTTCGGCGTCCCAGTCGACCCGGAGGTATAGAGCACGTAGGCGATGTCGTCGGTCGCGGTCGACACGGCGGGCGGAACGATCGAGTCCGGCAAGGGGCACGTGGCATCCACGACCAGTTCTGCCGGCCGGTCGGGGTCAGCGAGCGCGCGCACTGCGGAGCCGTCGGTCAGCACGACCGCGATACCGGCGTCGCGGATGATGTAGGCGGCCCGTGCGGGCGGCTGGTCCGCGGCGATCGGCACGTAGGCCGCGCCTGCCTTGAGCACGCCGTGGACGGCGATGATCGCGGCGGCGGACTTGTCCAGGCAGATCCCGACGCGATCGCCGCCGCGGACGCCGCGGGCGGCCAGCTCCGCGGCCAGGTGTTCGGCGCGCCGGTCGAGCTCGGCATAGGTCAGCTCGCGGTCGTCGGCGACGACCGCGGTCCGGTCCGGACAGCGCTCGGCGGTCTCCCTGAGCACCGCGTGCAGTGTGGTCATCGGCTCACAGCCCCAGGGTCCTGGCGATGATGTTGCGCTGGATGTCCGAGGTGCCCGAGTAGATCCGGCTCGCCAACGCGTCGCGGAGATCGCGTTCCTGGTCGGTGCCGCTCATGTACGCGTAACCGCCGTGTACGTCGAACGCGGACTGGCTGACGTCAAGGAAAGCGTTGCTGAGGAACAGCTTCGTGGCCGACGACGCCGCCGGAGCCCTGCGCCTGGTGTCCTTGAGCCACGCGGCGTGATAGAGCATCAGTCGCGCGGCTTCGACGGTGACCGCCATGTCGGCGACGCGGTGGGCGACCGCCTGGTTCGTCCCGATCGGACTGCCGAAGCGGCGGTGGTTCGTGGCGTGGAAGACCGACTGCTCCAGCTGACGGCGCATCGTGCCCACCGCGCTCGCCAGGATGAACGTGCGTTCCATTCGATGGTCGTGCCGAACACCGACATCCCGGCGCCTGGCCCGCCCAGCAGCGACGACTCGTGCACCCGACAGTCGCGGAACACCACCTCGGCCATGGGAGACGACCGCAGGCCGAGTTTCGCCACCGCGGCGCCGACCTCGACACCGGGGGTGTCCCGGTCCACGACGAACGCGGCGACCCCGCTGGGACCGGTCGCGTCCGCGTCGGCGGCCAACACGACGAACACGTCGGCGACCGGAGCGTTCGTGATGAACGTCTTGGCCCCGTTGAGCACGAAGCCCCCATCCACACGAGTGGCTGTGGTCGCCACGGCCATCGCGTCCGACCCAGAGCCGGTCTGGGTCACCGCCTGGACCCCGATCAGCGACCCGTCGCACAACCTTGACAGGTAGCGCTGCCGCTGGTCCTCGGTGCCGAACTTGAGGATCGGCAGGATGCACGACCACATGTGCGCACCAAGGGAGAACGCGAACCCGTTGTCGGCACAGGCGTATCCGAAGGTCTCCAGCGCGAGCGCCGTGGTGACCAGGTCGGCGCCCTGGCCACCGAAGCGCTCCGGGAACGGCAGTCCGATCAGCCCGAACTCCGCGCAGCGCAGCCATGCTTTCCGTGCGAACGGCGCGTCGCGCTCGGCGGCGAGTGCGGGTTCGACCTCGGCGACGACGAACCGCTCCACGGATGAGCGGAAGTGCTCCTGTTCAGCGGTCCAGCCGAATTCCATGAGAGTTCTCCACTCGTTCTCAGCGCCCGCGTGTCCCGCACCAGCCGACGACCTCGGCGACGAGGTCGTCCTGGGTCCTGATGTGCTGCAGGCTGTGGGCGTGTCCCTGGATGGTCCGCTGGACGATGGGTGTGCCCGGCTGGAGCAGATGCGCCAGGCCGTCGCGGGCGGCCTCCGGGAAGTCCTGGTAGTTGGGGTCCTCGGTGCGTAGACGACGAGCGTCGGGATCCCGCGGTCGTGCAGGGTCCGCAGTCCACTGTGGAACGCCGGGTCGAGCGGCTCGTCCGCCGACGCGCGGACGGGCGGCGAGAACAGCACCATCGACGACAGCAGCGGATGGTCCGCGGCCGCGGCCAGCCCCGCCCTGCGCCGAAGCACGAGCCGACGACGATCACACCGCTGACGCTGGCGGCTTGCAGCACGTCCATCGCCCCGCGCACGTCCTCGACGTTCGGGTCTGCGAGGTCGTAGGAGCTGATGGTGCCCGTACTCTCGCCGACACCGCGGAAGTCGATCCGCAGCACCTGGTGCCCGAGCCCGGCGAGCTCGCGGGCGAGCCGGACGAAGACCCGGTTGCGGTTGGTCGACAGCACGTAGACACCGCCGGCGAGCAACAGCACACCCAGGCCCGATTCCGGACCCGGCGGTGAGGTCAGCACCCCGAACAGGCGGTTCTCGCCGGCCGGGAAGTATAGCGGGGTCTGCCTCGTGGGCGCCTGCCGCGTGCGCGAGCGAGGTCGACGCTTCGCGCACTGGCCACCTTTCCGAATGCCCGAACGGTGTCGACGGTGTCCGCCAGTAGCGTCTGGACCGTCGCACGGTTCTCCTCCGGCGCGCGGTCCGGACTGTGCAGCCACCAGGACACCCCCTCCTGGACCCAGGAAGTCGTTGTGCGACAGCTTGTTTCCGTCAGCCTGCCGAGAGCGGCGGCGTCCGGAGCGGTGTCCGCGATGCTGGTGATGTGCACCCGGCGGCCCTGGCCGACGGCGTCGGCCAGGGTCAGCTCCCTGGCCGAGTCGTACAGCGCGGCCGAGAGCGGGTAGCCGATGATGTCGGCGGTCCGCCCCGCCGCCAGCTCCGCACGCGGGTCCGCCTCGCTCGCGACCGTGACCGGTGCCGTCCGCCAGCCCGACACGTTGCCAGCCCGCGCGACCCGGAACAGGCCGCGGAAGTACGTTTCGCCGATCGCCGACGGGCTCCAGACGAGAAGCGGCGACTCCGCTCACGACCGGCCAGTGCCGCCACGAACGCGCCGAACTTCGCTCCGAAGTAGACGGTGGGGCCGTCGAAGCCGACGGTCTCGGCTGCCCAGCGCTCGGCCGTGCGCGCGTCGCGGACCATGCGGTGGATGTCCGCGTCGCCGTCGTCGCTGTGCCCGGTGCCCAGGTAGTGGAAGCGGACCGAGGCGATCCCGGACGCGGACAGCAGCCTCCGAGGATCACCTCCCTGCGGTAGTTGTACTTCCACTCCGCGCCGATCGACGAGCAGATGACGACGAGACCGGACACCGTCCCTTGTGGAGCGTGCAGGCACGCGAAGACGGCGTCGCCCCGGTCGTTGAGGAAGGCAGGGATCTCGCGACCCCGCGCCAGCTCCAGCCGGCTCGCGAACCCGCCGGTGGTCGTGGCTGTCATGCGCACCTCGATTCCTGGTTGTGAGCGCGCGCCACCGCCCAATGCTCCGGGCACGTCGAGGAAGCTGCCGGTCGCGCGGAGGAGGCCGAATTTTCCAGTTATGCCGAAGTGCGGGCGTGTCCCGGTGCCCCGAGCCGGTTCAGGGCACTGGTCAGCGTGCGGATGAACGGCTCGCACACGGACGCCTCGCCGATGGTGAACCGGACGCAGTTGGTCAGACCTGGCAGGCCTGAGAGATCACGGACGCGGTAACCGTTGTCCGACGACGACCACGTACGTTCGCCGCTGGTCCAGGGGAGCACGGCGGTGACGAAGTTCGCCTCGGACGGCGGGGTCGTGAGCACGTAGGCCGCGATCGCCGCGCGGCTGCGTTCACGCTGGGTTCTGATGTCCGACCAGATCCGCGTGAAGTCGTCGTGGTGGGCGATGGCGTTCAGCGCCACGGCAACGGTCACCGACGAGACAGCGTGTTCGAGCGGGTCCGGTCGGCGAGCCGCGCGATGAGGCCGGGATCGCCCGCCATCACCGCGAGCCTGCCGCCCGCCAGCCCGTGCGACTTGGACAGCGACTGCACGACGAGTACGCGGCCACCGCGCTTGGCGAACTGTACGGAGACCTGGCCGCGAAACGCCTGGTAGCAGGCGTCGATGACGAGCAGGTAGTAGCGTTCTTGGGCGAGCCGGGCCAGCTTGGCGAGGTCGTCGTCGCTGATGCAGCCGCCCGTCAGTCCGTTGGGCACGCTGACCGCGATCACGCCGCCCTCGGTCGCGGTCGCGAGCGAGAGCAGCCGGGTGCCCTGTTCGGCCGGGTCGGCCAACGGTGCCGTGGCCCGGTGCACGGTGAGCCCGTGTGCGGCGGCTTCCTGTTCCCACGCCGCGTAGTTGGGTTCCTGCAACAGGATCGGGCCGCCGCTGCCGCGCGCGTGCTGCCGGACGATCAGGCGCACCGCTGCATCGGAGCCCGGTGTCAGCGCGAACTCGTCGGGGTGCAGGGAGAGATAGAGGCGCCCCGTCGTTCGGTCGCCGTGTAGGACACGGGATAGCGGCGCAACGAATCGGGATCGAACGCCGCCAGCGCGGTCGCGTGGATGTCCGCCACGCGTGAGCTCGAACAGTTCGTTGCTGATGAGTACTCGCCCTTCGATCTGCTCGGCGACGGCGCGGGTGTATCCGGTCCATTGCAGCCCCCAAAACACCGCGAGGCGAGGCCGGCGCGAGCGGCCGCTCAGCGGTGAATAAAAGTTCCCCCCAGAACTCCCTGGCTCGATCGTGATGATTGATGAACCAGGTCCGGCGCCACGCTAGCAGGAGGGTCATCGGACGGCAAGAAGTTCGCATCCGATGATTCTGTCTCGCACACGTGCGACGAGGGTGCATGGTGCGGTTCGCGTGGTCATCAATCACCGGAGTGGACGATGCCCCGATCGAGTCGAGCTGCGATTTCGGGCGTCCTGCGCAGTTGAACCCCCGGCTGTTCGGCCGCACATTTTCCTGCTAGCTTCGCTTGGTCAATCTATTGCTGTGGCACATTGGGGGGTCATGATATCCAGTTCCGAGTCGGGCGCTCGAACGGTGCGGCCGCGGGCGTTGCGGACTCGCGCCAGCCGCTCGGCCCGCGGTCTACCTGCTGGCGATGTTGATCGACACGGCGGGCAGTGGCATCTGGACGCCGGTAGCGTTGATCTTCTTCATCAGCGCGCGGGGCATGCCCGCGGTCGACGTCGGGCTGGCCATGACCGTGGGCGGCCTCGCGGGGCTCGTGTTCGGGCGGTTGAGCGAAACCTGGTCGATCGCTGGGGCCCGGCCTTTTCGTGTACCTCGGCGACATCGCCGGGCACTCCATCGTCCTGCCCCCGCTCCACCACGCCTGGCAGTTCGCGGCGGCGGGGCCGTCCTCGCCGCGTCCGATCGGCTGTTTGGACGGCGAACGCCACTGCTCGGCCGTTTGTTCAGCGGCCGCCGGCTCGACAGCATGCTGGCGAACCAGAACGTGATCCGCATCGTCGGTCTCGGCGCGGGCGCAGGTGGAGCGGCCTGTTCCTCGGCAGCGCGTCGGGGCTGCACGCGGTGGCCTATGTGAACGCGGTAGTTATGCCGTGGCGGCGATCATCGTCGTGGGACTCGGTTTGGCGGGCGTCACCGCCCGTGCAGAGGCACCGCGTGGGGACGCGCCCGTCAAGATCGGGTGGCGAGCCGTGCTCGGCGACCGGCCGTACGTGCTGTTCTGCGGCGTGCAAGTGCTGTACGCGTTGTGCGCCAGGGTCGTGATCGTCATCCTGCCGCTGGTCGCGCTCGACCCGTTCGGCGGACCGCAGTGGCTGCCGGGCACGGTCATCACCGTGGCCGCGGTGGCGCTAGCGCTCGGGCAGAAGCCGGTGGTCGCCTGGTCCGCGCGGTTCGCGAGGCTGCGCGGACTGGTGCTGGCCAGCGTGTCTTCGCCGTCGCCTTCGCCATCCTGCCGCTGGACCGGCCCTGCCGCCGAGCGGTGTCGTCGTGCTCGTGCTGGGGGCCGGGATCATCGCGGTGGTCGGCGAGGCACTGTCGGTGCCGTTGATGATGGCCGCCGCGAACGAGGCGGCTCCCGAGCAGCTGCGCGGCCGGTACAGCGCGCTGTTCCAGACGGCCTGGGGCCTCGCCACCGTGGCGTCACCAGCCGTCTTCACCGGCCTGCTCGCATGGGCAACACGACATTGTGGCTGACCATGGCCGTGGTCGCATTGGCGAGCGTGCCCGCGCTGCTCTTCGTCGCGGCCCGCTTCCCGTCCGGCGTCCTGCGGAGCGCGGTGGACGCCTGACCTGGGAGGTCAGGACGTGCCCTCTGGTTTCACCAGGCGGAAGTAGAGGAACCGGGGGGGCTGTGGTCAGGCTGTGGTAGCCGTTGGGGTCGAGGTCCTCGCCCGAGGGCAGCGGCATCGGCTCGGCGATGGCGTCTACCTCGAAGGCCGCCGCCCGGAGCGCGGAGAACATGGCTCAGGGGCCGGTGGTAGAACCGGAGCACGCCGCGCGCACCGCGGATCATGACGTGATCGGTGATGAGCTCGGTGCGGAAGTAGTCGGACAGGTCGAACCAGTGCCAGTCCTCGGGGTGGTGCCCGACATAGCCAACCGCCCGTTCGGCCGCAGGATCCTCCCGCATTTCGGCGAGTGCGCCGGACCAGTCCTTGAGGTAGTGCAGCACGAGCGACGCGGTGATCAGATCGAACGAATGGTAGTCGAGGAAATCCAGCGGATTCGCCAGGTTTGCCACCCGGAATGAGCATCGGTCCGAATAGTTCCGCTTGCCAGACCGATCATGGTGGGACTGACATCGATTCCGGTGACCCGCGCGCCGCGATCCGCGAGTTGTGCCGAAAGATGCCCGGCCGCGCACCCGGCATGGGGAGC
>CAVYAD010000063.1:0-40827 GCA_963766275.1 uncultured Actinomycetota bacterium | reverse complement strand
GTGATGTTTATGTTCACTGACTCGTCGTATTGCTAGTCGTGGCGCCGCGCGGGTTGTCGTAGTCGAGCGGCACCTTCACGTTCGCGCACTCGAAGCCGGGATGTTCCGGCCCGCACGTCTCCCACTTGATCGACGGCACCGACGGGCCGGCCTGAGCCACGGCTGGTGTGAGCGTGACCATGAGTGCCGCGACGGCGCCGAACACTGTGTAACGCATCTACAAGCTCCCCTCCTGAAGGGGCCATTCCTATCTGGTTCCCGTTGGTCCCGTCGACCACCGAAAGTCGTGACTGATCAATTGGGACATGAACGGGTTCGGGTTCGCCGCGCACACCGTGCCGGCCGGTGGCAACGTGCCGGACAGCAGATATGCGTAGATGTGGTCGCGTGCGCATTGGTTGCGCCGCCACGCGATGTGCCCCCAGCCCGCATAGGACAGCAGGCGGCCGTTGGGCAGCTGGCGTGCTACGGCCTGTACGCGGTGAAGCCACGCGGGTACTCGACGTCCGCGCACATGTCGCCGAGGTTGGCGTCGAAGAAGTTGTCGTAGACGGGTTCCGCCGCAACGGAAACACCCGCGGTGGCGTCGGACAGCTGGTCGAGAGTCGCCGCGATGGCCGTCCGGGTTGAACAGCAACGAACCGATGCGCCGGGCCTGGTCCGTGGCCGGCTTGCGCGTCAACGCCACGGTCGTGGTGGCACCGAGCGGATGGTCGTAGTCGAGCGGAACGGTGACCGTCGCGCACTCGAAACCGGGATGGTCCGGTCCGCACGCCTCCCAGGTGATCGCCGGAACAGGATCCGCCAGTGCGGGTGGCGCGAGCGTGACGAGGAGGGCCGCCGCGGCACCTGGCAGGGTGACACGCATCGGCCGTTCATATCCGCGTTCAATCAGGTCGTCGATGCTTTTGGCGAACTCCGAGTCGATCAGCGAGCTGGTCGTGGATCGGTGTGCTCATCACCACCGGATTCGGTGGCGGCGCGGTCTGTGTCGGACCCGGGGTCTCGAGGTCTTCCGGCATGTGTCGAGCGTAGGCATGGTCCTTGATCACTCAAGCACGCCGATCAAGAAATCACACTGGTCGTACCCCACCAGGTGAATCCGAATTCGTGATTCTCTACCGACTGTGGGAGTGCGGACCTGCTATGGCACCAGACGTGGGTGTTCCCAATGGGGGTACGCACATTTGCCCAGTCGCGCGGAATTCAAGCTGAGGAAGACCGCGGGGCCGTCACGCGTTGTGCTGTGACATGGGTGACGAGCAGCGTGGCCGGGTGCGGGTCGAGCATTCGGCGAAGCGGGTCCGTGCGTTCTTCGGTGGCGAGATGGTCGTGGACGCGACCTCGCCGCGACTGGTCTGGGAGATCCCGTACTACCCGGCCTACTACCTGCCGCTTTCCGCCGTGCGGGCCGAGCTGAAGGCGACGGGGGAGACGAAGCGCTCGCCGAGCCGGGGCGAGGGCGTGATCCACGACGTGATCACCGCCCGGAGGTACCGCGCAGGGTGCGGCGCTGATCTACCCGGATTCCCCGATCGAGGAGCTGCGGGACCTGGTTCGGTTCGAGTTCGCGGCGATGGACGAGTGGCTGGAGGAGGACGAGCCGATCTACGTGCACCCGCGCGACCCGTACAAGCGGGTCGACGTGCTGGCGAGTTCACGGCACGTCCGGGTGGCGCTCGACGGCGTCACGCTCGCCGCGTCGGCGCAGCCCCGGATCCTGTTCGAGACGAGCCTTCCGCCCCGGTACTACCTGCCGTTGAGCGATGTCCGGTTCGATCTGCTCAGGCCGTCGGACACGCAGACGCAGTGCCCGTACAAGGGGACCGCCACGTACTGGTCGGTCGAGGTGAACGGTGTCGTGCACGAGGACCTCGTGTGGATCTACCGGTCACCGCTGCCGGAGAGCCAGAAGGTCGCCGGGCTCGCCTGCTTCTACAGCGAGAAGGTCGACCTGTACGTCGACGGCTCGTTGCAGGATCGGCCGAAGAGCCCCTGGTCGTAGCTCGCTGGAGCGATCCATTTCACACTCTGCAAAGTTGCAGTGACTGCAAAACTCTCCTGTACCGTATGACGCGTGAACCAGTCGGGGGAAGGCCTGCGCGACCGCAAGAAGCGCCGTACACGTGCCGCGCTCGAGCGGGCGACGCTGCGTCTGTCCGCCGAGCGGGGCTACGACAACGTCACCGTCGAGGAGATCGCCGCCGAGGCCGACGTCTCGGTGCGCACCTTCTTCAACTACTTCGCGGGCAAGGACGACGCGTTGATCGGCGCGGACCCGGAGTCGGGGCCGCGGATGGTCGCGCGCATCCGGGCCGAGCCTGCCGAGGTCGCGCCCTTCGAGGCGTTCCGGGCGGCCGTCCTCGCGGAGATCGACGCGGAGATGAGCAACGCCCGCGACCTGTGGCTGCTGCGCAAGGAAGTCCTGATGCAGCGGCCGGATCTGCTGGTCCGCGCGTTCGCCAACAGCGCGGCGTCCGAGCAGCTGCTCAGCGCCGCGCTCGCGGAACGTTCCGGCCTGCCCGAGAACCACACGTACCCGCGGCTGATGGTCGCCGCGGCGACGGCGGCGTTCCGCTGTGCGGTTACTCGGTGGGCCCATGACGACAACGTCGCGTTGGGTGACCTGATCGGCGAAGCGCTCGACCTGCTCGGCGCCGGACTGGCTCACGCGCCGCACCACCACAAAGGGGGATCATGAGCACCGAGATCGAAGCGCCACCACCGGTCCACGGCAAACGCGAGGTCACGCAGGCCATGTCCGGCCTGATGCTCGGCATGTTCGTCGCGATCCTCGCGGGCACCGTCGTGTCGAACGCGTTGCCGCGCATCGTCGCCGAGCTGCAGGGCTCGCAGTCGGTCTTCGCCTGGATCGTCACCACCGAGCTGCTCGCGATGACCGCCACCGTGCCGTTGTGGGGCAAGCTCGCCGACATCTACAGCCGCAAGCTGCTGATCCAGGCGTCGCTGAGCCTGTTCGTGCTCGGCTCGCTGATCGCGGGCTTCTCGCAGAACATCGAGATGCTCATCGTCAGCCGCGTGGTGCAGGGCCTCGGCGCCGGTGGTGTCACGGCGCTCGCGACGATCGTGATGGCCGCGATGATCCCGCCGCGTGAGCTCGGCCGCTACTCCGGTCTCTTCGGCGCGGTCTTCGGCGTCGGCACGGTCGCGGGCCCGCTGATCGGCGGCGTCCTGGTCGACACGTCGTGGCTGGGCTGGCGCTGGTGCTTCTTCATCGGTGTCCCGTTCTCGCTGGCCGCCATCTGGCTGCTCCAGCGCACCCTGCACCTGCCGGTCGTGCGCAAGGAGAACGTGAAGATCGACTACCTGGGCGCGGTCCTCATCGTGTCCGGCGTCTCGACGCTGCTGATCTGGTCCTCGCTGGCCGGCTCGAAGTTCGACTGGTGGTCGGGCTGGACCGCGCTGCTGGTGACCACCGGCGTCGCACTGCTCGTGGCGGCCGTGTGGGTGGAGTCCCGCGCACACGACCCGATCATCCCGCTGTCGATCTTCCGTAACCGCACGGTGGCGCTGACCACGGTCGCGAGCGCCCTCGTCGGTGTCGCGATGTTCGGTGGCACGGTGTTCCTCTCGCAGTACTTCCAGCTCAGCCTCGGCAAGACGCCCACCCAGGCCGGTCTGCTGGGCCTCCCGCTGATCATCGGCCTGCTGGTGTCGTCCACTGTGGCCGGTCAGCTGATCACGAAGTACGGCAAGTGGAAGGCGTTCCTGGTCTCCGGTGGCGTGGTCATGGTCGGCGGCATGCTGCTGCTGTCCACGATCACCGCTCAGACCACCGTGTTCATGGTGTCCGTCCACATGTTCGTGCTCGGTGTCGGCGTCGGCTTGATGATGCAGAACCTGGTCCTGGCCGCACAGAACGACGTGCCGGCTCGCGACCTCGGCGCTACGACGTCGACGCTGACGTTCTTCCGCTCGCTGGGTGGTGCGATCGGTGTGTCGGCGCTCGGTGCGGTGCTGGCCAACAAGGTCATGTCGCTGACCGAGGAGAAGTTCGGCCCGATCGCCGCCTCCGGTGGCGACAGGGTGCCGGACATCTCGGTGCTGCCGCCGCAGATCAAGGCGGTCATCGCCGAGATCTACGCGACGGCGACGGCGGAGATCTTCCTGGTGGGGGCGCCGTTCGCGGTGCTGGCGCTGCTGGCGGTGGTGTTCATCAAGGAGAAGCCGCTCAAGGAGCAGAGCGGCGACGACCGGCTGGCGGCGGAGATGGCCGCGGGTCACTGATCGGTTGTGCCGGGCGGACCCCTGACTTTCGTCGGGGGTCCGCTCTGTCTTATGGGTCGGGTTTCCGCTGCTTCACCGCCCTACGTTCTCGACCATGAAGAGCAACTGGGGCGCGGTGATCGCGGCGGTCACCGCTTTCGTGTCGTCGTACATCGCCGAGGCCGACTATCCGGGCGTGGCCGTCGCGATCACCAAGGGAGACCAGGTGATCGCGGTCAAGGGCCACGGCCACGACTCGACCGGCGCGCCGATCACCGAGAACTCGAAGATGGCGATCGCGTCGGTCAGCAAGTCGTTCACCGCGCTGGCGGTCACGCAACTCGTCGACGCGGGCAAGGTCGACCTGGACCAGCCGGTCCGCACCTACCTGCCGTTCTTCGAGATCGCCGACCCGCGCGGCGAGCGGATCACCGCGCGGCACCTGCTGAGCCACACGTCCGGCATCACCGACGGGACGTTGAAGGAGAAGAGCCTGCCGCAGCCCTCGACGCTGGAAGAGGCGGTCGAGCGGGCGAAGCAGGCCACGCTCGCCGCGGATCCCGGCGCCGAGCACCGCTACACGAACACGAACTACCACCTGGCCGGGCGGCTGGTCGAGGTAGTGTCCGGCGAGAACTTCAACTCCTACCTGAAGAAGCACATCTTCGAGCCGTTCGGCATGCGGGACACCATTGCCATCGACGTGACGCCACGCGACCTGCCTCCGGACTACCGCAAGGGCCACGGATACGCCTACGGCTTCTCGATCGCCACGTCCGAGCCGCACCGGTTCGTCGCGGGGTCGGACGGTGTGATCACCACTGCCGCCGACGTGGCGAAGTGGCTGGCCAAACAGAGTTCGCTGGTGCGGCAGGACGGTCTGGGCTGGACGACCGACGACCAGGGACGTATGCGGCACAACGGGATCTGGTTCACCGGCACCGCGGGGCACCTGCTGACGCCGTCCGGCTACGGCATCGCGGTGATGGCCAACAGCGGCCTCACTCTCGGCAACGAAGGCACGAACGGGCTGGAGAACGGCATCGCCGACATCCTCGACGGCAGGACTCCCGCCCAACCGGAGTCCTACCGGCTGCTGACCGACCTGATGCTGGCCGCGCTGACGCTGCTGTCGCTCGTGCTCGGCATCCGGGCGCTGCGCAGGCCGCGCAGGCTGCACAAGGTATGGCAGGTGCTGAGGTTCGTGCCGCTGGGTGCGCTGCTGGCCTTGCCCACGTTGCTGGGCCTGCTGTTCGGCGGGCGGGACATCTCGTTCTACCAACTGGCGCACTACTCGTTGCCGCTTATGGTGTGGTTGGGCGTGTCCAGCGTGATGAACATCAGCGTGGCTGTGGTGAGGTGGCGGCGATGAGAACGGCGGCGCTCGCGGTGTGCGTGGCGGCGGCGGTGGCCGTGTCGTTCGCGATGGACAACAACGTGCCGCCGTGGACGGGCGTGGTGTGTGTCGTGCTGTTCGCCGTGTCGTTCCTGCTCGGCCGCCGCAGCACCTCCGCCTGGACCGCGCTGCTGTTCCTGGCGGGGGCCGTCTCGCTGACGGCGCTGGGCGTGGTGGCCATCTCGGTGGCGCTGCCGTGGTTCCTCGGCTACGTCGCGCACCAGCAGGCCGCGCTCGCGACCGCCACCGTGGAGGCCGCGCACCTTCGGGAACGCACGCGCATCGCCCACGAGGTCCACGACACGCTCGGCCACGAGCTGAGCCTGCTGGCACTGCAGGCCGGCGCGCTGGAGCTGACCCTGCCCGAGGAGCACCAGGCGGCAGCCGCGCAGCTCCGGGTGACCGCGGGCGGCGCCACGGAACGCCTGGCGGACCTCGTTTTCCTGTTGCGCGACGGTGACCCGCCGCCGGTCGACGACGTGCGGGGCCTGGTGGACCGGGCCTCGAAAGCCGGTCTTCGGGTGGAGTTCGAAGTGGATGGTGCTGTGCCGTCCACAGTGGATCGGACGGTGCGCCGGGTGGTTCAGGAGGCGTTGACCAACGCCGCCAAGCACGCGCCGAAGTCCCTGCTGCGCATCAGGATCAGCACCGCGGACGGCACGACGGTGGTGGAGGCGGGCAACGAGGCCGGGTTGCGCCGGGCGCCAGGGAGCAGGCTGGGTCTGATCGCGTTGCGCGAACGGGTGCGGCTCGCGGGAGGTACGCTCCGGGTCAGCCGGAGCGACGGCAGGTTCGAGCTGGTCGCCGTGTTGCCGCACTCGGGGGAATCGTGATTCGCGTCCTGCTCGCCGACGACGAGGCGATGGTGCGTGCGGGTGTGCGGGCCATCCTCGGCTCTGATCCCGGCATCGAGGTCGTGGCCGAGGCGGGCGACGGGCGGGAGGCGATCGACCTCGCGTTGAAGCACCGGCCGGACGTGGTGTTGCTGGACGTCCGGATGCCGCGACTCGACGGGCTGGGCGCGGCGAAAGAGCTGGCGCGTCTGGGTTTCGGTGTCGCGATGCTGACGACGTTCAACGACGACGGCTACCTGGAGCAGGCGCTGGATGGTGGTGCGCGCGGGTTCCTGCTGAAGTCCGGCGATCCGCGCGAGCTGATCGCAGGCGTGCACGCGTTGGCGTCCGGTGGCGCCTATCTGGCGCCGAAGGTCGCTGCTCGCATGATCACGCACTTCCGTGGTGGCCGGGTCGCGCAGTCCCGCGCCCGCGTGGAAGGTCTGACCGCGCGGGAACGGGACGTGCTGGTGTTGCTGGGGGAGGGGCTGTCCAACGCGCAGATCGCGCGGCGGCTCGACCTGGTCGAGGGCACGGTGAAGGGGCACGTGAGCGCCATCCTGACCCGGCTCGGGGCGGCGAACCGGGTGCAGGCGGCGATCGTCGCCCATGAAGCAGGACTGAGATCGTGAGTGGTTTCCGTCGCTCCAGCAACGGAAACCACTCACCGCACTAGAAGGGGAAGTGGCCGTGCCCGCCCGCCACGGTCACCCAGCGGGTCGCGGAGAACGCCTCGATACCCCAGCGGCCACCGAACCTGCCGTAGCCGCTGGACTTCACGCCACCGAACGGCGCCTGCGGCTCGTCGTCCACGGTCTGGTTGCCGACGTGCACGATGCCGGTGCGGATGCGGCGGGCGAGTGCCAGGCCGCGCCGCGTGTCCTCGGTCAGGACGCCCGCGGTGAGGCCGTGTTCGGTGTCGTTGGCGATCGCCACGGCTTCGTCGTCGTCCGCGACCGGCACGACGATGACGGCCGGGCCGAAGATCTCCTCGCGGAAGATCCGCATCGCCGGGGTCACCTCGTCGAGCACGGTCGCGGCCCCACCGGCACGAACACGCGCACCCGCTTCGACCGCATCGGCGACCAGTGCGGCCACACGTTCGGCGGCGCGCGGGTTGATCACCGGGCCGAGCACGATGCCGGGCTCGGCGGGGTCGCCGTGGGGGAGCGAGGAGACCTTGGCCGCGAGCTTCGCGGTGAACTCCTCGGCGACCGAGCGGTGCACCAGGATCCGGTCGGTGGACATGCAGATCTGGCCTGCGTTGTGGAAGGCGCCGAACGTCGCCGCGTCGACCGCGTGGTCGAGGTCGGCGTCGTCGAGCACGAGCAGGGCGTTCTTGCCGCCGAGCTCCAGCACCGCGGGCTTGAGGTGTTGTGCGGCAAGGGTTCCGACGATCCGGCCCACCTCCGTCGAGCCGGTGAAGTTCACCGCGCGCACCCGTGGGTCGGTGATCAACGCCTCCGCGACCTCCGCGGCGTCCTCCGGGGCGTTGGTCACGACGTTGAGCACGCCGGCGGGCAGTCCGGCCGCGCGCAGCACGTCGGCGATGAACAGACCGGCGGCGATGGGAGCGTCCTCGCTCGGCTTGAGCACCACGGTGTTGCCCGCCGCGAGAGGTGCGGCGACGGCGCGGGTGCTCAGGATGATGGGAGCGTTCCACGGGGCGAACGCCGCGACGACGCCGAGCGGTTCGCGCACGGCGAGCGACAGCTGGCCCTCGGTCTCGGTGGTCAGCACCTCGCCGACAGGCTGGGTGACCGAGGCGGCCGCCTCGCGGAGCATGTTCGCCGCGAGCATCACGTTGAAGCCGGCCCAGCCCGCGACACCGCCGACCTCGTTCGCCATGAGCTCGATGACCTCCGGCGTTCTGGCCTCCAGCTCGTCCGCCGCGCGCAGCAGGATCCCGCGCCGCGTGGACGGTGACGTCGCCGCCCAGCCGGCGAACGCCTCCTGCGCGGCGTCGACAGCGCGCGTGACGTCCTCGGGTCCCGCCGCCGCGACCACGGCGTACGTCTCGCCCGTGTACGGGTTGAGGTCCTCGGTCGTGCGGTCCTTCAGCGTGGGAACGCTTTCGCCGCCGATGTAGAGCAGACGCGTCTCAGTTGGCACACCTGCAGAGTCAATCGGTTCGCGGGCGGATCATCCAGACCTGATTTCCGATCAGTGGAAACCGGACTCCAGCGTCCTGCCGATTCCGCGCGCCGCGACCTGCAACGCCGCCACCAGTCGAGCGCGCACATTCCGCAGGTCCGGCACCACGATGCCCAGCGCCGCGACCACGTGCCCGTCCACCTCGACCGGCACTCCCACGCTGCACGCGCCGAGCGTCATCTCCTCGAACGTCTGCGCGTACCCGTCCCGCCGGATGCGGTGCAGCTGCGCTCGCAGCCTGCCGGGCTCGGTGATCGTGTACGCGGTGATCCGGGTCAGGTGGTGCGTGAGCACGTCGTCCTGCACCTCCGGCGGCGCGTGCGCGAGCAGCACCTTGCCCACCCCGGTCGAGTGCAACGGCAACCTGCTGCCCGTCGAGCTCACGATCGGCACCGACGCGTGCCCCGACACCCGATCCAGGTAGAGCACCTCCGTGCCCTCCCGCACCGCGAGGTGCACCACCGCCCGCGTCGCCGCGTGGATGTCGTGCAGGAACGGCTCCGCGACCCGGCTCAGGTCCACCTCGCCCGCCGCGAGCAGCCCGAGCCGCCAGATCCGCCGCCCGATCACGTACTCCCCGGACGCCATCCGCCGCACCGCGCCCCACGCCACCAGCTCGGCCAGCAGCCGGTGCGTGGTGCTGATCGGCAGCTCGCTGCGCCGGGCGATCGCGCTCAGCGTCTGGCTGCGATGCCGGGCGTCGAACGTGCCCAGCAGGGACAGGAGCTTCGCGGAGACGGTGACGGCCACCGTCGAATTCTGCCCCGATCGCCCGTGCTCGGCTGGCGGCGTGCCGTAGATTGCTGATCACTGTGCGCAACGGGACGGTGACGGTGGTTTCGTGGTGACCAACAGTCTCTCGGGGTCGGCGGATGGCCCCGTGATCGGTCCGCGGCGCTTACGACCGAGGCATCCCGCACCTCGAACACGCGTTGCGGATCAACTCGGCGGTCGGGCGGACTCGCGGTGTGGCGATCCAGCATCTCGCCCTTGCACAGGCCCGGCAGCTCAGCGGCGACAACGAGACCGCGATCGGTCACGCCGACAGTGCGTTGTCGCTGTTCGAGTCGCTGGACCAGCCAGAGCCGCGCAACCGTGGCAGCGCGCTGCTGGTCAGGGCGAAGGCGATGGAACCTTCTCCGAATCGGTCGCGACACTGGAACGCGCGGTCGAACTGCTTCGAGGTCACCGGCGATGCGACGCGGGCGCGGCCAGTCACGGTGCACGAGCTGGTCGGGGTTGTAGCCGGAGACCGTGCGGGTGCCCTTGGCGTACTTGTGGTGGCCGGCGCCGTGGGGGAGGAGCAGCAGCGGAGCCCTCAGCGAGTGCAGATCGCCGTTCTCGCTGGCCGAGATCGCGAGGCTGTAGTCCGCCGCGATCGCCTCGGGCCAGGGCCGCACCTCGGCGCCGATGCTCTCGATGAACCTCGTGACGCCCGCGGTGAGCGCCGACGAGCGTTCGAAGGTGCGGACGACGGCGAGGACGACGCGTTCGCAGTGGACCGTGTTCCACCGGTCGTCGTCGGGCGCACACCGGATCTTGGAAGCCCAGGCGAAACATCACCGTGACAGCGGAGGCGGACGGCGGAAACGCGAGATCCCTAGCGTGCGGCCCAGCCGATCTGCCGAGGAGTCGAATGACCATCGAGGACGTTGTCGAACGCGCGCCCGCCGCTTCGAAGGAAACGCTCGAGGACTACACCCTGCGGTTCGCGCCGCGCAGCTATCGGCGCTGGACCCCGGCCGTGGTCGGGGCGTCCGCGCTGGGCGGCATCGCCTACATGGCCGACTTCTCCATCGGCGCGGGCATCGGCCTGACGCACGGCACCGGCGAACGCGTTGCTGGCCATCGGGTTCGCCGCGCTCGTCATCTTCGTCACCGGGTTCCCGCTGGCCTACTACGCGCGCGCGCTACAACATCGACCTCGACCTGATCACCCGCGGTTCCGGGTTCGGCTACTACGGCTCGGTGCTCACCAGCGTCATCTTCGCGAGCTTCACGTTCATCTTCTTCGCGCTCGAAGGCTCGATCATGGCGCAGGGCCTGCGGTATGCGCTGGCCTGCCGCTGTGGCTCGGGTACCTGGTGCTCGACGCTGGTGATCATCCCGCTGGTGATCTACGGGATGAAGGTGCTGGCCAAGCTGCAGAGCTGGACGAACCCGCTGTGGCTGCTGCTGATGGTCGCGCCGCTGGCGTTCCTGGTGCTCAAGGACCCGGACTCGGTGACGCGCTGGCTCGCCTACGCGGGCAGCGCCGGTGCCGGGGTGAACACCGCGGCGGTGATGCTCGGCGCGGGCGTGTGCCTGTCGTTGATGGCGCAGATCGGCGAGCAGATCGACTACCTGCGGTTCATGCCGCCGCGGACGGCGGAGAACCAGCGTGCCTGGTGGACCGCCGTGGTCATGGCCGGGCCGGGCTGGGTGGTCTTCGGCGCGCTCAAGCAGGCGATCGGCGTGTTCATGGCCGTGTACGTGCTCGACGCGGTCGGCGCCGTCGCGGCGATCGAACCGATCGAGCAGTTCACCGGGGTCTTCACGCAGGTCATGCCGGCGTGGCTGGTGGTGCCGCTGGCACTCGTGCTGGTCGTGCTGAGCCAGGTGAAGATCAACGTCACCAACGCCTACTCGGGCTCGCTGGCCTGGACGAACTCGTTCACCCGCGTCACGAAGCGCTATCCGGGGCGGCTCGTGTTCGTGCTGGTGAACCTCGCGATCGCGCTGGTCCTGATGGAGGCCGACATGTTCAGCTTCCTCAACAACCTGCTGAGCTTCTACTCCAACTGCGCGATGGCGTGGGTCGTCACGGTCGCCACCGACATCGCGGTCAACAAGTACCTGCTCGAGCTTTCGCCCAAGCTGCCGGAGTTCCGCCGCGGCATGCTCTACGCGGTCAACCCGGTCGGCGTCGTCGTCGTTCCTGGCGTCCGTCGCTGCTGTCCATCGCCGTCTACTTCGGACTGTTCGGGAAGGCGTTGCAGCCGTACTCACCGCTGGTGGCCGTGGTGATCGCGGCGGTGGTGACGCCGTTGATGGCGGTGCTCACGCGTGGCCGGTTCTACTTGCGCCGCACCGACGACGGCATCGATGAGCCGATGCTGGACGCTGACGGCAACCCGAGCGGCACCCTCTACGACTGCGTGGTGTGCGGGGAGGCGTACGAGCGGCCGGACATGACCGCCAGCGCTGTGGAAGGCAGATCTGCTCGCTCTGTCTGAGCACCGACCGTGAAGGGCTGCACGTCCTGCCACACTAGCGAGATGAGGCTGGAAAGGCAGAGCATCGCCGGGATCAGTTACGCCGACGTCGGCGACGGGCCCGTGACGTTGTTCGTGCATGGCGTTTTCACCAACGCCGACCTGTGGCGCAACTGTGTCCGGCAGCTACCCGGTCGCCGTTGCGTCGCGGTCGACCTGCCTGGGCACGGCGAGACGCCACCGACCGGCGAGGCGTCGGTGTGGGGGCTGGCGGACGCGGTCGGCACGGTGATCCGTGAGCTGGACCTGCGTGACATCGCGTTGGTGGGCAACGACACCGGCGGGGCGGTCGCGCAGATCGTGCTCACCCGGTTCCCGGACCGGATCACGTCGTTCGCGCTGACGAACTGCGACACCGAGGGCAACTTCCCGCCGCGCTGGTTCGCGCCGGTGGTGCAGGCGGCCCGGCTGGGAATGCTGCGGTTCGCCGGGCCACTCGCCCGGTTCCCGTGGCTCGCCCGTCAGCTCTACCGCACCGGGTACCAGCACGTCGACGGCGTGCCGGACGAGGTGATCAAGGGCTACTCGGCGGGTCTCGCCACGCCGGAGGGGCGGCGGTTCATGGGGCGGCTGCTCGCGTCGATGAACCCGTACCTGCTCGGCCGGATCCGGCCCGCGCTGCAGGCGTGCGAGATCCCGACGCTGCTGGTGTGGGGGACCGGGGACATCTTCTTCAGGCTCGAATGGGCGCACTGGCTGCGGCGGCTGATCCCCGGCGCCCGCGAGGTGGTCGAGGTGCCCGGCGGGAAGCTGTTCTACGTGGACGAGCGCGCCGCTGAACTCGTTGCGGCGCTGGAGAAACATTGGTGACCTATCTCGGCGAGGGCTGGGACAGCACGGCTGCGCTCGTCGACGGGCGCTGGGTGGACCGGCGGCCGCGCCGTCCCCAGATCGAGGCACAGCTGCTGCGCGAGACGGTCGTGATGCCGTGGCTGGCACCTCTGCTGCCGCTGCCCGTGCCGGTGCCGTTCGTGGCGTCCACCTCGCCGTTCGTGGTGCGGCACGAGATCGTGCCGGGTGCGGAGATCGCGACGTTGACCGCGGAGCAGGGACGGCAGCTGGGGGAGTTCCTGCTGGCGCTGCACGCCGTCGCGGTGTCCGAGGTCGCGCGTCTCGGCGTCCGGCGGCGGTCGTTGCCGGTGGAACGGTTCCGGGCCGAGGTGCTGCCGCTCGTGCCCGAAGGCGCGGAGCTGCTGGCCGCGCTCGACGGCCTGCCCGCGGACACCGTGGTGCACGGCGACATCGGGCCCGAACACGTGCTGGGCTCGGACGGCGTGCTCACCGGTGTGATCGACTTCGGCGACCTGCACATCGGGGATCCGGCGGTCGACCTGGCGTGGGTGCTGCATTCGACGCCGATGGAGTTCGCCGAGGCGGTCGTCGAGAGTTATGGCGTGACGGACGAACTGCGTGAGCGCGCACTCGTGTGGCACCGGCTCGGACCGTGGGACGAGGTGCTGTACGGCAACGACATCGGCGATCCGGAGCTGGCGGCTTCCGGGTTGGCGGGCGTGCGGGCGCGTATCTCGTCGGGCGACGGGGTATCCGGTCCTCGACAGATGGGGGCCTGACGAGAAGGAGCCGCAGATGCCCTGGGTTAGCCGACACCGCCGACGCACGCCGTACAGCTGGTTCCGCACGACCTCGGTCCGCAGCCACTACCGCAGGCCGTCCACCGGTGTCCTGGTACCGATCCTGGTCGCGATCGCGGTCATCGTGCTGCTCATCGCCGTGTTCTAGCAGGTATGGTCGGGTGCATGGGGCAGTTGGGTGAGTTGTTCCCGGGGCGCAAGCTCCGCACGGAGGCGACCGATTCGGGCACCGGCGAGGACTTCGTCGAGGAGACCGGGCCGCTCGACCTCACCACCGGCATGGTGCAGCTGAAACCACGTCCGAAACCTGCCCCGGCGCCCGAGAGCGATGAGTGATCATCGGTACTAGGCTTGGCCGGTGCTGGTTGGTCTGCTCGTCGTCGTGCCCGCCGCTTTCTTCCTCTACGGAATCCTGCGTGACCGGCGCAGGCTGAGCAACGCCATCTGGCTCGGCATCACGCTGGTGATGCTGCTGTTGCTGCTGGCCGAGGTCGGCCGGGACAACCCCGTGCTCAGCCTGCCGCTGCTGCTCGGGTTCATGCTGGCCGTGCTCGGCCTGTTGCTGCTGCCGCTCGCGTTGCTGGCGAACGGCGTGGTGATGGTGCGCCGCGAGGGCCGCTCGCTCGGCAACCTGCTGTCGTTGCTCGCAGGCATCGCCCTGATCGGCGCGATGGTCTACTTCTTCTGGGGCCTCAGCCAGCCGAGCGACTGGATCCGCGGCAGCGCGATCGGCCTGTTCCTGGTGTGCGCCTACGTCGCGTTCCTGTTCGTGAGCCTGCTGCTGTACTCGGTGATCTACGGCCGCACCGGGCGGCGCAGCGGGTTCGACGGCATCGTCGTGCTCGGCGCCGGCCTGATCGGCTCACGGGTGCCACCGCTGCTCGCCAGCAGGCTCGACCGGGCGTTGCGGATCTACCGGCGCGAACAGGAGTCCGGCCGCGAGCCGCTGCTCGTGGTGTCCGGTGGCCAGGGCTCCGACGAGGACGTGACCGAGGCGCTGGCGATGAAGCGGTACCTGGTGGACAAGGGCGTGCCGGACTCCGAGGTGGTGCTGGAGGACCAGGCCACCACGACCGAGGAGAACCTGCGCTACAGCAAGGCGCTGCTGGTCGAACGCGGGCTCAGCGGCCAGGTGGTCGCCGTGACGAACAACTACCACGTGTTCCGCACCGCCGTGCTGTCCCGCAACCAGGGCCTGCGGATGCAGGTCATCGGCGCTCCGACGGCCTGGTACTTCGTGCCCAGCGCTTTCCTGCGGGAGTTCGTGGCGCTGCTGGTCCGTAACCCGATCGTGCACGGGCTCGCGTGTGCGATGCTGATGGCGGGCGGGCTGGTACTCACCCAGATCGCGTAGCGACGTCGAGGGGGCCGGGTCGCCCCGGCCCCCGTGACGTCAGATGTTTCGCAGGAGGTCCTTCATCTCGGTGATCTCCCGCTGCTGACCGTCGATGATCGCCTGCGCGAGCGTCTTCGTGTCAGGGTCGTTGCCGTCCTTGAGTTCGGTGCGGGCCATCTCGATGGCGCCCTCGTGATGCTTGACCATCATGTCGAGCCACAGCCGGTCGAACTCGGCGCCGCCGGCGGTCTCCAGCTTCGTCATGTCGTCGTCGCTCATCATCCCGGCCATGTGATGGCCGCCGTGGTCCGTGTTGTGGGCGTCCCACTCCTCGATCCGGTTCTTCATCTGCGTGATCTCGGGGTCCTGCGCCTTTTCGATGCGCTCGGCGAGGCCGCGGACCTTTTCGTTGGTGCTGCGGGACGGCACGAGCTTCGCCATGTCGAGTGCCTGCTCGTGGTGCGGGATCATGTCCTGCGTGAACGTCACGTCCGCCGCGAGGTAGGCGGGGGTGCCGCAGGCGCCCAGAACGAGCATGCCGACGACAGCCCCGATGAGGGACTTCTTCACTGGGTTCTTCTCTCTGCGTTGTGGACAGTGCCGAATGGACTGAGAGAACTCAGTTCCGCAGCACGCAGAGAGTCGTGAGCAGTGATCTTCCGCCTGGTGGCGGGCGTTGCGGAACGCTCAGCGGCCTCATGGTCGTGAGCACCGCGAGCCGGGGGAGTGCCGTCTTCAGCAGGAACCACACCAGGAACAGCAGCACCGCGGCGACCAGAACGGCCACGCACAGGTGCAGCGCGTCGTGCTCGTTCGGGTCCTGCTGGTGGGTCGTGGTGTGCATGGCATGCGGAGTCTCCGCCGCTGCGACATGGTGCATACCGACGACGGCGAACACGAGCGCGCACAGCAACACCCACTGGGTGAACCGGCGGCTCGGCATGTGAGCCACCGTACCCGCTCGCCGGGTTGATACCTATACCCCCTAGGGGTATGGTCGGCTCGACTTCGAAGGAGGACGAGATGAACCAGAGCCTGACCCGGCAGGCCATTTCCGCCACGCTGCACTGCCTGACCGGCTGTGCGATCGGCGAGGTGCTCGGGATGGTCATCGGCACGGCGCTGGGCTGGGGCGACCTCGCCACGATCGTGCTGGCCGTCGTGCTCGCGTTCGTGTTCGGCTACTCGCTCACGATCCGCCCGGTGCTGAGGTCGGGCCTGGCCTTCCGCGCGGCGCTGGGCGTGGCGCTGGCGGCGGACACCGTCTCGATCGCCGTGATGGAGGTCGTCGACAACGCGGTGATGCTGCTCGTACCCGGCGCGATGAACGCGGGTCTCGGGAACCGGGTGTTCTGGGCGGCGCTGGCGTTCTCGCTGGCGGTCGCGTTCGTGGTGACCGTGCCGGTGAACCGCTGGATGATCGCGCGCGGCAAGGGCCACGCCGTGATGCACCAGCACCACCACTGAACCTGAACGCCGGGGCGCGTCTGCGCCCCGGCGTCGTCGTGTCTAGGCCGTGACCCGCTGGAAACGCATGATCCAGTTCAGCTCCCACGTGCCGCCGTCGTCGTAGGAGAACGACTGCTGCCACACCGGCTCCGTGCCCGGCGTCCAGTCGAACCGCACCTTCACCGCGTGCCCGCCGACCACGTCGTCGCCGAAGAAGACGCCGCGCCCGTCCTCGAAGCGACCTTCGAGCGGCGGGTCGAGCTGTCCCGGCGCGCGAGTGGACGCCCACCAGATGCGCCAGACCTCGGCGGCGGGGTCGTACTGGCGCAGGGTCATGCCCTCCCAGCCGTCGGCATGGAAGCTGTCGACGTTCGCCTTGCCGGCCAGAATCGGTCTGACCTCGGCCGATGCGTCGAACTCGGTCCACTCGGCGCCGCGGCCGATGATGTCGGCGATCTTGCGGTTGGCCACGAGCCACCGCCCGTGCAGGAAGTCGAAGTCGCTTTCGCTCATGTTCGCGGAGCATTCCGGACAACACTGACAAACGTTGTCAGTGATCAGGATCTTGACGCAAAGGTCTGGACCATTTTACGGTCTGCCCAGTGGCCACCGCCCTAAGCCAGGAGGTCCTCCCTTGCGCCTGCTCACCAGACTTGTCCCCGTCCTCGCGTTAGTCGCCGGGGCGGTGATAGCGGTGACCAACGCTCCGACGGCCGCCGCCGCCCACGAGGACTGCCGCCCGGACGGCCTCTACAGCACGCCGGGAGTGCAGTCGCCGTACTGCACCGTGTACGACACCGCCGGCCGCGAGAACATGGGGCCCGCGCACTCGCGCCGGGTGATCGGCTACTTCACCAGCTGGCGGACCGGCAAGAACGGTCAGCCGGGCTACCTCGCCAAGGACATCCCCTGGTCCAAGGTCACGCACCTGAACTACGCGTTCGCGCACATCGACGGCCAGAACAAGATCTCCGTCGGCGACAACAACGCGAACAACTCCTCGATCGGCATGGAGTGGCCGGGCGTCGCGGGCGCCGAGATGGACCCGACGCTGCCGTACAAGGGCCACTTCAACCAGCTGACCAAGTTCAAGAAGCAGAACCCGAACGTCAAGACGCTGATCTCGATCGGCGGCTGGGCGGAGACCGGCGGCTTCTTCAACGCCGACGGCACCCGAAACGCCTCGGGCGGCTTCTACAAGCTCGGCCAGAACCAGGCGGCGATCGACACGTTCGCCGACTCGGTGGTGTCCTTCCTGCGCCAGTACGGGTTCAACGGCGCGGACATCGACTACGAGTACGCGACCTCGAACAACCACGCCGGCAACCCGGACGACTTCTGGATCTCCAACGCCAACCGCGGCCAGCTGTGGGCCGGCTACCAGGCGATCATGAAGACGCTGCGCGAGAAGCTCGACCGCGCCGGCGCCGCCGACAACAAGCACTACCTGCTGACCGCGGCCGTGCCCGCGTCCGGCTGGCTGCTGCGCGGCCAGGAGACCCACCAGGTCGTCAAGTACCTCGACTACCTCAACGTGATGAGCTACGACCTGCACGGTTCGTGGAACCACTTCGTCGGCCCGAACGCGGCGCTCTACGACGACGGCAAGGACGCCGAGCTCGCGGCCGGTGGTGTGTACACGGCGCCGCAGTACGAGGGCATGGGTTACCTCAACACCGACTGGGCACACCACTACTACCGCGGCGCCATGCAGGCCGGACGCATCAACATCGGTGTGCCGTTCTACTCGCGCGGTTGGCAGGGCGTCACCGGTGGCACGAACGGTCTGTGGGGCAAGGCCGCGCTGCCGGACCAGTCGAAGTGCCCGCCCGGCACCGGTTCCTCGGTCGGCTCGACCACGCCGTGTGGTAACGGCGCGACCGGCATCGACAACATCTGGCACGACGTCACGGCCGGTGGCGCCGAGGTTCCTTCGGGCGTGAACCCGTTGTGGCACACCAAGAACCTCGAAGCGAAGATCACCGGCTCGTACTCCTCGCAGTACGGCCTCGACCCGGTGAACGACCCGACGGACCGGCTCACCGGCACGTACGCGCCGCAGTACGACTCGGCGCTGGTCTCGCCGTGGCTGTGGAACAACGACAAGAAGGTGTTCCTCTCCACCGAGACCGAGCAGTCGATGGCGGCGAAGGCCAAGTACGTCCGTGACAAGGGCCTCGGCGGCATCATGATCTGGGAGCTCGCCGGCGACTACAGGTACGACTCCGTGAAGAAGGAGTACTTCATCGGCGACACACTGCTGTCGACCATCAACACCGGCCTCAACGGCGCCGCGCCCTACGGTGCCTCGAAGGCCACGACGCAGCAGACCCAGTCGCTCGCGGTCGACGTGGACATCCACGGCTTCGCGCTGGGCGACGCCAACTACCCGATCACGCCGAAGATCAAGTTCACCAACCGCTCCACGGTGACGATCCCCGGCGGCACGAAGATCGCGTTCGACTACGGCACGAGCGCGCCCGGCAGCATGGCCGACCAGTCCGGGTTCGGGCTCAAGGTCGTCTCGAAGGGACACAGCGGGTCCAACGTCGGCGGCCTCAAGGGCGACTTCCAGAAGGCGGAACTCACACTGCCGTCGTGGCAGTCGCTGGCTCCCGGCGCGTCGGTCGAGCTGACGGCCAGCTACCAGCTGCCGATCTCGACGCCGTCGAACTTCGTGTTCACCTTCGGGGGCCAGTCCTACGCGATCTCGGCGGACTACCCGCGGATCGGCGGCGGCAACCCGCCGACCACCACGTCCACGACCACGACGACCACCACTTCGAACCCGCCTGTTTGTTCGCTCCCCGCGTGGGAGAAGGACAAGATCTACAACGGTGGCAACGAGGTGTCGCACAAGGGCCGCAAGTGGCGGGCCGAGTGGTGGACGCAGAACGAGGAGCCCGGCACCACCGGTGAGTGGGGCGTCTGGCGCGACAAGGGCGCCTGCTAAGTAGTCAGCGTTCTGTCAGGCGCGGGACTTAGGCTGTCCGTTGTGACCGCCAAAGACCCGCGCCTGCAGGAGCTAGTCCTGCTCAGGAAGGTGCGCGACCGGATCGACCGCGAGTACCGGCAGCCGCTCGACGTGGCCGACCTGGCCCGCGGCGTCCACCTGTCCGCGGGTCATCTCTCGCGTGCTTTCCGGGCGGCGTTCGGGGAGTCGCCCTACAGCTACCTGATGACCCGCCGCATCGAGCGCGCCATGACCCTGCTGCGCCGTGGCGACATGTCCGTCACCGACGTCTGCTTCGAGGTCGGCTGCACCTCGCTCGGCACGTTCAGCACCCGGTTCTCCGAGCTCGTCGGCATGTCCCCCAGCCAGTACCGCAAGGTCGCCGCCGAGGACGGGCAGGGCATCCCGAACTGCTTGGCCAAGGCCGTCATGCGTCCGATCAGGAATCGAGAAGCGGCGACCGGTTCGCCAGATTAGGTTGACGGCCATGTCAGTCATCATCGCCGCGGCGTTCCTGCCCGCAGACGACCCCGAGAAGTCCCTTGGCTTCTTCCGCGACGCGCTCGGCTTCGAGGTCCGCAAGGACGTCGGGCAGGGAACCATGCGCTGGATCACCGTCGGCTCCCCGGACCAGCCGGAGACCGGAATCGTGCTGCACCCGCCCGCCGCAGACCCCGGCGTGAGCGAGGAGGAGCGCCGCACGATCGCCGTCCTGATGGCGAAGGGCGTCTACACCGCTGTTTCGCTCGCGTCCAACGACCTCCAGGGCACGTTCGACCGTGCGAAGGCGTGGATCGAGAAGGAAAGCTCGGCCGAGGTGCTGCAGGAGCCCGAGGACCAGCCGTGGGGCGTGCGGGACTGCGCGTTCCGCGACCCGGCGGGCAACCTGGTCCGCGTGAACCAGCTCTAGTGCCGTCACCGGCGCCGGTGACACTGCACGCTGCGACCTCGGACTTACGTCGCGGGTAACTTGGCGGTATGGGGGAGTCTCTGTACCAGGACATGGTCGACGCAGGCGGCCTCGAGGCCGTGCTCCAGGCCGCCTGTCCCGACTGCGATATCGACATGCGTGACGCTCCGGGCGCCTTCGGCGGCTTCGTGGCTACGGTGAGCAAGCGCGACCGCGCCGTGTACGTCATACCGCTCGTCGGCGAGCGTTTGTTCAACGTGCGGCACAAGCTGCAGGCGACCTACCTGAGTCGGCTGGCCACGACCGAGCTGACCGAGGTCACGGGCTCCGCTGCCACCTGGCTCGGCGGCGCCACCGCGCGGGAACTGGCCGCCGCCTGGCCGTTCGCCGATTTTGTCGATGTCGCCGATGCGTACGAGGGTGGCGACCCGATTGAGCTCATGTGGCAGATGTTCCGCGCAGGCGAGAAGGATGGCCTGGGCGAGTTCGTCGAGGCTGCGATGCGAGAGCCGCGGCTGCGGCGGATGTTCCCGTTCACGTCGATGTACTGGATGTCGTTCCGGCCGACAGCGGACGAGTACAGGGTGCCCGGCCCGTGGGTGCGGTCGGTCGGCGACGGACGGTTCACGGTTGGTGAGGATCGGGGTGCGAAACCTGCCATCACCTACGACGCCGCCGAGGCGGTCCGGGTGTGCCTGGCCGAGATGAAGCGGCTCGGCGTGCCGTCGCCCGAGGAGCTTCGCTCACGCAGTTCCGAACAGAAGTCCGGCGGGACTAGATCGTGAACGTCGTGCCTGGCACGGCGTACTCGACGGGCCCGTCATAGCGGGCCGAGGCACGGGTGACCGCTTCCTGCGGGGTGAGGAAGCGGCCCACGTGCGTGACGATCAACCTGCCCGCGTTCGCGGCCGCCGCCGTCTCACCGGTGTCCTCGGGCGCGTGATGAGCGTCGTTGGGTTCCGCGCTTTCGGACTCGCAGAGCAGCACGTCGGTGTCGCGGGCCAGCTCGATCAGGCTCGGGCACGGGGCAGTGTCGCCCGAGTAGGTCAGTGACCGGCCCGCACCCTCGATCCGCACACCGAACGCCGGGATGCCGTGCTGAACGGCCGTGGTGGTGAGGCGCAGCTCGCCGATGTCGGCCTGGTGCCCGTCGTGCAGCTCGGTCACGGCGAACGCGTCCTCGACCGGGCTGCGCCGCGGACCGTTCGTGAGGAACCCGGCGAGCCGGTCGGCGATGCCCGGCGGGCCGTACAGCGGGACCGGGTCGCGGTCGATGTCCGCGAACAGCAGGGCGTAGTAGGCGGTGAGCAGGTCCGCGCTGTGGTCGGCGTGCAGGTGGGAGATCCAGATCGCGTCGATCTCCGCCAGCCGGGTGTGGCGCTGGAGCGGGCCGAGCGTGCCGGTGCCCGCGTCCATCCACACGCGAGTGTCGCCGTGCGACACCAGGTAGCCGGAGCACGGGTTGTCCACGCTCGGATACGGGGTCGCGCACCCGAGCACAGTGAGTTCCACCGCCCAAGGCTAGTCGGAGGTCCGTGCCCAAAGCCGTCAGCCGCAGCACCGCACTGTCACGTGGACCGCGCGGGCTCCTGGCGGCAACCGCACGATGAAGGGCGATTTGCCGCTGGTGCTGAGCTCGGCGAGCCGCTGCTCGGTGGCCGCGTCGACGACGACGGCGTAGCCGACGAACGTGCCGGGCTGGGTCGGATCGAAGTACAACGTGCCCGACCAGGCGTTGCCGGACACGGTCACCGGTTGCTGGACGTAGAACTTGCACGCTCCCGGTGCGTAGAGCAGCAACCACGGCGGTTTCTCACCCGGCGCCAGCTCGACCGTGCCACGGGCTTCGACCCCGTCGCCGGTCAGCAGGGTTCCCGATGCCGGCGCGGTCATGGTGATGCCGTCGCCCGTGGATTTGTCGGAAGGGTTGCGGCAGGACGTCCCGCCGGACGTCAGGTCGTTGACCACGGTCACCGGGACGGGATCGCTCGGGGTCTCGTGCCGGTCGTCGGCCCCGGTCGCGCCGAGCAGCACGGCGACCAGTGCCGCGGCGAACCACGCCTGGCGCGCGGGAGGGCCCGCCGGCTTGGTCTCGACGTGCTGAGCGATCTCGATCGACACGGCGGGCTCGTCCGGTTCCAGAGGCTCGTCGGGTTGGCACGCGCCCTCGACGAGCCGGGTGCGGGCTCGCAGCCAGGACTGGAGGTCCGCGTCGGCGGGTGACTCGCCCCGGCGCTGGGTCGCGAGTCCGCAGGTGATGACGATGGTCCGGACGGACCGGGCGTCGACCGGTTCCTCCCTGCCGGCGATTTTCCGCCCCACCGTGGCATCGGAGATGCTTTCGGCGCCGCGGCCCCGCGCCACCGAATCCACGGACATTCGTTCGACCGCGAGCGCGGTCATCTCCGAACGTTTCATCAGCTTTCTCAGTGCCCCGCGGAACTCCTGCCAGGTCCGTGGGTCGCCGGGCAGGCGAGGTTGGTCCATGGGCCCAGCTTCTCATGTGTTCCCAACGGTTCCCACGTCGTTGACCAGGTTGTTCCGGTTTGGCGACAGTGGCTCGAATCGTTCACGTGGAATGCGCGGAACGGTTCGGGATAAGCGACGAGGAATAACTAGGGGAGAAGAACATGCAGGCAGTGAAAAAGCGGGTCCTGTGGGCGGTGCTGCTCACGGTCGCAGGACTGTTCGCGGTCATGACACCGGTGTCGGCCACGACCGCGGCGGCGTGCTGGGGGACCGGCGGGTACATCGGTGAACGCCACTACCAGCTCGGCGGCAACGCGGGTGTGCTCGGGTGTGCCATCGGGCCGGAGGAGAACGCGTACGAGGGCAGGCCGGGCAAGGTGCAGCGCTACGAGCGCGGCATGATCACCTGGTCGCCGTCGACCGGCAATCGCTCCGTGCAGGCGGCGTGGGTCCAGAACGGCCGCATGTGGCTCGACTGGGGCGTGACCGACCCGTTCCACTACGACACCTGGCTGGTGCGCGTGGACCGGTACGGCCAGAACGTCGGCCAGCCGGAGTACCGCAACGGTTCTCCCAACGTGTGGGCCAACCGCGGCCGCGTCCAGCTGCCCGCCTACACCTGGGGTGACTACCGGCTCGTCATCGAGGGATGCGACCTCGGCGGCGGCCACACCTGCCGGCAGGGCTGGTCCAACCCGATGTACCTGAGAATCGCGTGAGCCGGGTCGTGAGTGGTTTCCGTCGTGATAGCGACGGAAACCACTCACGACCTCAACGGGCGCGGGTGCCCTTGACCTTGACCAGCTCGGACTCGTAGAGGTCTTCCTCGACCTTGAGCGTGCCGGGCACGTTCGCGTCCGGCCGGGTCATGTAGGACTGCGTGGCGGACGGGCGGCCCACCAGCGAGAACCGCAGCGGCCCGGTGATGCCCTTGGTGGTCAGGCGGGTGGTGTCGTGGAACGCGCGCAGCACGCCGTCACGCGTGAGGTCCTGCTTGCCGCACGCCTTCTCCAGCACCGCGACGAACGCCATCGCGACCGCGTAGCCGTGCGCGGTGTTCACGGTGCCCTGCTCGCCGGGCCAGCGCTGCTCGTAGCCCGCGCGCAGCTCCTGGATGCCTTCGGCGTTGGCCGTCCACGGCGCGACCGGGGTCGGGACCAGCACCTGCTTCGCGAAGACCGGCGCCACGGCCGACTTCATGATCGCCGGGTCGTAGCCGACGGCGTTGACCAGGAACGGCACGTTCCAGCCGAGCTGTGCGGCCACACCGACGGCGGCCGCGGTCTGCGGCGGGGTCGTGCTGAGGACCACGAGCTTGGCGCCCGCGTTCTTCAGCGCGGTGATCTGCTCGGCCAGGTTCGCGGTGGTCTCGCTGATCGGCTGATCGGCCACCTTCATGCCCCAGCTGTCGGCGGCGAACCTGGTGCCCTCCAGTGCGTTGTCGCCGAAGCTGCCGCGCAGGTGGATGTGGCCGACCACGTCACCGGCGGCGAGCCTGCCCTTGCGCTTGTAGTGGTCGAGGCCGTTGATGACGTCGAGGTCGTAGGTGGTGCCGACGATCATCATGTGCGGGTTGCCGAGCAGGGACGCCGACCACGAGCCGGGCACGGTGAGGGCCCGCGTCTGCATCAGGTCCGGCTCGATGGCCGCCGTCATCGGCTGGCCCGCGACGTCGATGAATCCGAGCACCTGCGGTTCCAGCTCGAAATACCCGTCGAGCGCCTTCTGCACGTCGAAGGCGTGGTCCTTCGTCTTGAGCTCGATGCGTCTGTCGCATACGCCGCCTCGTTTGTTGACCTGTTCGAGGTAGAGCTCGTAGCCGCGAATCCGCAGTACGGCGGACGATTTGAACGGACCTGTCATGTCAGTCAAGACACCGAGCGAAATCGATTCAGCGGTGACTCCGGGCCCAGTTCGGAGCCGCTGCGCCGGGGTGTCATCGGAGGCACAGGCGGTGAGCGTCGCGCAGAGCAGGGTCGCGGACAGCAATAGACTTCGAATGGACATCCAGGCCTCGTCACAGGGAAAGCTACTGGTGGGTAGCGCGAAGTATCGATTAGGGAGTGTCGTCAGTCCAATTTTGTGGCATTAAACACCCTCCAGGGTGAATAACTTCGATTACCGATAAAAAAGTGCGGCGGGCCGGTTGGCCACGCCGCACTCGCACCACCTCGGGCCCCTACCGGGCGCGCGTGCCCTTGATCTTCACCAGGTCGGACTCGTAGAGCTGCTCCTCGACCCTCAGCGTGCCCGACACCCCGGCGTCCGGCCTGGTCATGTACGACTGCGTGCTGGAAGGCCTGCCCACCAACGAGAACCGCAGCTCCCCGGTGAGACCGTTGGTCGTCAGGCCGGTGGTGTCGTGGAACGCCCGCAGGACCCCGTCCCTGGACAGGTCCCGCCTCTCGCACGCCTTCTGCAGCACGGCGATGAACGCCCACGCGACCGCGTAGCCGTGCGCGGTGTTCAACGTGCCCGTCTCGCCGGGCCAACGCTCCTGATAGCCGTCGCGCAGTTGCCGGCTGCCCTGCGCGTCACCGGTCCACGGCGCCACGGGCGTCGGGATCACCACCTGCTTCGCGAACACCGGCGCGACGGCCGACTGCATGATCGCCGGGTCGTAGCCGACGACGCTGACCACGAACGGCACGTCCCACCCCAGCTGCGCGGCGATCCCGACCGCGGCGGCGGTCTGTGGCGGGGTCGCGCTGAGCACCACGACCTTGGCGTTCGCGGCCTTCAGCGCGGTCATCTGCGTGACAAGGTTCGCGGTCGTCTCGGAGATCGCCTGCTCCGCCACGGTCATGCTCCAGTGCTCCGCCGCGAACCGGCTGCCTTCCAGCGCGTTGTCGCCGTAGCTGCCGCGCAGGTGGAGGTGTCCGATGACATCGCCGGTGGCGAGCTTGCCCTTGCGCTTGTAGTGGTCGAGGCCGTTGATGACGTCGAGGTCGTAGGTGGTGCCGACGATCATCATGTGCGGGTTGCCGAGGAGCGAGGCGGCCCACGAACCGGGCACGGTCAGCGCGCGCGTCTGCATCAGGTCCGGCTCGATGGCTGAGGTCATCGGCGCGCCGAGCACGTCGATGAATCCGAGTACCTGCGGTTCCAGTTCGAAATACCCGGCGAGCGCTTTCTGGACGTCGTAGCCGTGGTCCTTTTGTTTGATCTCGATGCGCCGGCCGCACACGCCGCCGCGTTTGTTGACCTGGTCCAGATAGACCTCATGACCGCGCATGCGGAACACGGACGACCCTTTGAACGGACCCGTCAAATCAGTCAACACGCCGAGTGAAATTGACTCGGCGTTGACTCCGGGACCGGTCCTGAGCTTGGGTTCCGTGCTCTCGCCCGAGGCGCAGGCGGTGACCGCGGACAGCAGAAGGGCGGTGGAGGTCAGAAGGCTGCGAATGGGCATCAAGGCCTCGTCACGGATGGGTTACTGGCGGGTAACATAGATTAATGGGTGACCAGCGTTCATCGGACCACATTTGTGGCCCGAAACACCCTCCGCGGTGTGTACTGCTTCGAATTCCGGCAGAAACCGGGACGGGGACCTGCGCGGCCGGCAGTGCCGTTCGATTAGGTTGACCTGGTGACGGAGCCCGAGTGGAACGAGTGGCGGCGACCTGGGCCGGACGGCGCCCAGCGGCGGCGCGACATCGGCATCGCCGCGCTCGTGCTGTTGTGCGGGGTCGAGATCACCGTGCTGGTCAACAGCATGGGCGCCTTCACCCACGGAAGGGCGCCCGACCTGGGCGAGCAGGTGGCGTGGGCGGTGGCCCTGTCGCTGCCCCTGGTGGTGCGCCGCCGTTACCCGCTGGCCGTGATGCTCGTCGTGTCGGTCCTGTTCATCGCGGCGCAGTGGCGGCAGATCGGCGACAACCTGGCGCCGTCCGCGACCCTGTTCCTCGCGATCTTCACCGTCGGCGCCTGGGAACAGCGCCGGAACGTCGCGCGCTGGGCCCGAATCGGCGTCATCGTGGTGATGTTCCTGTGGCTGGGCTTCGGGCTCGTGCGGTTCCTGATCGGCCCCGAGATGAAGTTCGACGGCGCCGCGGGCCCGATGGACCCGGTGCTCGCTTCGGTCCTTTATGGACTGGAGTTCAACGTCTTCTTCTTCATCTTCGCCTACGTCATCGGCGACATGGCGTGGACCGCCGCCCGCCGCCAGGCCCAGCTGGAGTTCCAGGCCGCCGAACTTCGCCGCTCCCAGGAACAGAACGTGCGCGGCGCCATCACCGCCGAACGCATGCGCATCGCCCGCGACCTGCACGACGTCGTCGCCCACCACGTGTCGGTCATGGGCATCCAGGCCGGCGCCGCCCGTCGCGTGCTGGACTCGGACCCGGTGCTCGCCCGTGACGCCCTGCAGACCGTCGAGAAGACCGCCCGCACCGCGATCAGCGAGCTGCGCGGGCTCCTCGGCGTGCTGAGGGCCGACGCAGAGTCCGACTTCCAGGCCGCGCCGGGCCTGGACGACCTGCCGTCGTTGTTCGAAACCGCCCGCGCCGCAGGCCTGGAGGTCTCCCACGGCGTCTACGGTTCGCCCCGCGAAGTCCCGTCGGCCGTGGCGCTGTCGGCGTACCGGGTGGTGCAGGAGGCGCTGACGAACGTCGTGAAGCACGCTGCCGCCCACCAGGTCGAGGTGCGGATGCGTTACCTGGACAGCGCTCTGGAAGTGGAGATCACCGACGACGGCCACGGTCGTTCCGCGTCCGGCGGCGGCTTCGGACTGGTCGGCATGCGGGAACGCGTCGCCGTGCACGGCGGGGAGTTCGAGGCCGGGCCACGGCGCTCGTCCGGCTATCTGGTGCGGGCATCGCTGCCCACTGAGGAGATCGTGTGAGTCTGCGAGTCGTGCTGGCCGACGACCAGGACCTGGTGCGCGCCGGGTTCCGGGTCATCCTCGGGACGGAACCGGGGATCGAGGTGGTCGGCGAGGCGGGCGACGGTCTTCAGGCTGTCGAGCTGGTCGCCTCGTTGCGCCCCGACGTCGTGCTCATGGACGTCCAGATGCCCCGGATGGACGGCCTGGAGGCGACCCGGCAGATCCTCTCGGGCGGTGGAACCACTCGGGTCGTCATCCTGACGACGTTCGACCGCGAGGACTACCTGTTCGAGGCGCTGCAGGCAGGCGCGAGCGGGTTCCTGCTGAAGAACGCCTCACCGGAGGACCTCGTCGAGTCGGTGCGGGTGGTGGCGCGCGGCGACGCCCTGCTGTCGCCCGAGGTGACCCGGCGGGTGATCGCGCGCTTCTCCTCCGCCGAGAAGCCGTCACGGACCCGGCCGCCCGAGCTGACCGACCGCGAGTACGAGGTGCTCGTCGAGTTGGCGAAGGGCGCGTCCAACGCCGAGATCGCCGCCACGTTGTTCCTTGGCGAGACGACGGTCAAGACGCACGTGTCGCGGGTGCTGTCGAAGCTGGGGCTGCGGGACCGGACGCACGCCGTGGTCTTCGCGTACGAGCGGGGAATCGTCACGCCGGGCGGCTAGATCACGCGCTTCTGGTACTGCTCGCGGTCCATGTCGTAGACCTCGAGGGTGAGCTGGGTCGTGAGGCCCTCGACCGGCTTCAGGTGCTGGTGCGCGAGCTCGATCGCGCGTCTCGCCGACCTTCCTGCTTGAGCTCCGACGGGGCGGCCGGCGAGCAGGCCGACGCGGATGTGGATCATCGCCTGCTGGGACTCACCGTCGCCGATCACGTGCTCGTCGATCTGGCTGAACCTCGTCTTGAACGCGGCCACGTCGGAGCTGACCAGTGGGGAGAGGGTCTGGTGCAGGGCAACGGCGAAGGTGCGGCGGTCGAAGGCTTCGCTGACGGAGGCGGAGTAGTCGACGGTGATCTGAGGCATGTGATCACGCTACCCGCGGCGCCATCGTCGTGTCCTCCTTGCGGATGACCCCCTGCGAAGGACGCGATCATGATCTCCCGCCGCCTACCGTGATCCGCATGTTGACGGTGACGGGGATCAGCCGGAGCTTCGGCGACCACCGGGTGCTCGACGAGGTGAGCTTCGACGTGCGTCCTGGCCGCATGACGGGCTTCCTGGGGGCGAACGGGTCGGGCAAGACGACCACGATGCGGATCGTGCTGGGGGTGCTGGGCGCGCACGGGGGTGAGGTCGGCTGGCAGGGGGAGCGGATCACGCCGCAGAACAGGCCGGACTTCGGGTACATGCCGGAAGAACGCGGCCTCTACCCGAAGATGAAGGTGCGGGAGCAGATCACGTGGCTCGGCAGGCTGCACGGGGTCGAGCGGGCGACGGCGCAGCGCAACGCGGACGAGTTGCTGGAGGAGCTGGAGCTGACGGATCGGGCGAACGACAGGCTGGAGCAGTTGTCGCTCGGGAACCAGCAGCGGGTGCAGATCGCGGCGGCGTTGGTGCATGAGCCGGATGTGCTGATTCTGGACGAGCCGTTCTCGGGGCTGGATCCGATCGCGGTCGAGACGGTGCTCGACGTGTTGCGCAAGCGGGCGGCCGGTGGGGTGCCGGTGTTGTTCTCCAGTCACCAGCTGGCGATCGTGGAACGGTTGTGCGACGACGTGGTGATCATCTCGAAAGGACGGATCGCGGCGAAGGGGTCGCGGGAGGAGCTCAGGACGAACCACGCCGGTGAGCGGTACGAGATCGTCGTGGGTACGGATGCGGGCTGGGTGCGGGATGTGCCGGGGGCGATGGTGGTCGAGTTGGACGGGCCGCGGGCGGTGTTCGAGCGCGAGCCGCAGCGGGTGCTCAGGGAAGCGATGGAACGTGGCGAGGTCAAGGCGTTCACTCCGGTCGTGCCCACGCTCGACGAGATCTTCAGGGAAGTGATCTGAATGGCACGGGCGTCGTTCGGCCAGGCGACGTGGCTGGTCGCCGAGCGGGAGATGAAGACCTTCGTCACCAGCAAGGGGTTCTGGATCGGGTTCATCGCCACGATCGCGGGGCTTTTCGCGCTGACGATCCTGCCGACGGTGTTCGGCGGGGACAACCCGAAGGTGGCGGCCCTCGGGTCGGCTGTCCAGGTGGTGCAGGGCAAGCAGCTCGACGTCGTGGAGGTCCAGGACCTCGCGAAGGCGCAGGAGCTCGTGCGGGCCGACGACGTCGAGGCGGCGATCGTGCCGGACGGCGGTGGCATCAAGGTGCTGGCGCTCAACGACCCGCCGGGCGACGTGATCTCGCAGCTCGTCGCGGCGCCGCCGGTGGAGTTGCTGGACGCGTCGGCGGTGAGCTCTGATCAACGGTTCGTCGTGGTGCTGGTGTTCGGGTTGGTGTTCCTCATGTTCGGCATGGGTGGGGCGGCGATCGCGCAGAGCACGGTGACGGAGAAGCAGACGCGGATCGTGGAGATCCTGGTGTCGACGGTGCCGGTGCGGGCGTTGCTCGCGGGAAAGATCCTGGGGCACGTGATCCTGACGCTGGGGCAGGTGATCGTGCTGGCGCTCAGTGCGCCGATCGCGCTCCGAGCGGCGGGACAGTCGGAGCTGCTGGCGGTCGTGGCGCCGGCGCTGGGGTGGTTCGTGCCGTTCCTGATGCTCGGGTTCGTGCTGATCTCGTCGATGTGGGCGGTCGCGGGAGCGCTGGTCAGCAGGCAGGAGGACCTCGGCTCGACGATGGGTCTGGTCATGCTGGCGGTGATGGGGCCGTACTTCGGGGTGCAGTTCTTCTTCGAGAACCCCGTGGTGCTCAAGGTGATGTCGTTCGTGCCGTTCACGGCGGGGGTCGCGATGCCGGTGCGGATGTTCGCGGGGCAGGCGAAGCCGTGGGAGGCGCTGGTCTCGCTCGGGGTGCTCGCGGGGACGGTCGTGGTGATCCTGCTGGTCGCCTCACGCCTCTACACCGGGTCGTTGCTGCAGACCGGGGCACGGGTGAAGCTGTCCCGCGCGTGGGCGCCTGCCGAATAAGCTGCGGGCATGACCGCTGATCCGATTCGCCTTGCCGTCGTCGGCCTGGGTGCCATGGGCGCCCGGATGCTGGCGGCGGCACAGGCACATCCCGCCTACACCGTGGTGGCGGGCGTCGACGTGACGCCGCGCGAGCTCGACATCCCGGTGCTCACCGCGCTGGAGGCCGTGCTGTCCGATGTGGACGCGGTGTACCTCGCGACGCCGCCCGCCGTGCACGCCGAGCAGGCGATCAAGGCGCTCGCGGCGGGCAAGGCGGTGTTCTGCGAGAAGCCGCTCGCGGTCGACCTCGACGAGGCCAAGGCGATGGTCGACGCGGCGCGAGGACTGCCCAACGCGGTGAACTTCGCGTTGTCGGACATGGCGGCGACGCTGGAGATCGAACGGCGCCTCCCCGGACTGGGCGAGATCCGCGGTGTCGAGATCAGGCTGCAGTTCCCGAAGTGGCCGCGCGCGTTCCAGGCGGACGCGAAGTGGCTCGCCCAGCCCGAACAGGGTGGGTTCGTGCGGGAGGTGTTGTCGCACTTCGTCTATCTCACCGACCGGATGCTCGGCCCGCTGACCGTCGAGAACGTCTCGGCAGACTTCCCGCAGGCCGGTGCCGAGGTGGCGGCGCGCGGGTTGCTGCGCGGCGGCGACGTTCCGGTGCACGTGTCGGCGTTCTCCGGGCTGGCCGGGCCCGAGATCTACGAGTGGACGGTGTGGGGCACCGAACGTTCGCTTCGCCTCGACCAATGGGCCACTCTGTCCATTTCGGACGGTTCAACCTGGGAGCCCGTACCCGTCGAACAGGCCGGATCCGACTACTCACGGCTCAGCCTCTTCGCGCAGGCCGTGCGGGGAGAACACCCGCGAGACCTGGCGAACTTCGAGAGCGGGCTGCGCGTCGCCGAGGTGATCGAGGCTTTCCTGCGGTAGGTGTTCGCGTCGACGATCTCGCGAACCTGCGTCAGGCCGTGGCGAGGATCGACGACACGATCCGGCGCAACGTCGACCGGATGCGTGCCGCCATCCGTCAGGGCGGCGTCGAGAAGGCCGCCGAACTGGTGCTCAGCCGAGCACCTCGCGCAGTTTGACCGCGAACTCCTCGGGCTTGCCCGCGTAGCCGAACTCGCCGCCGAGGAAGCCACCGTGGTGGCTGGGGAAGACGACGACGTCCTGGCCGAGCAGCGTGGCGATGGGAGCGGCCGCGCGGCCGGGGAAGACGTTGATCGACTCTTCACCCGCGGCGATCACCACACGGGTCGGCGTTGCCTTCAGCGCGTCGACCTTCGGGTAGTAGTCGGAGATCGCCAGCGAGGCGTCCGAGAGCAACGGGTCGTCGCGCTTGCCGTCGTCCTCGGCAGGCATCCCGAACTGCGCGGGATCGGGCAGCGGCAGGGCGAAGTACTCGTCGGTGTATTCGCCCTGCCACGCGGTCATCTGGATGAACGCCGCCATGCCCGCGCCGGACCCGCCGGCCTGGTAGGCGTCCATCCACCGGTCGCGGGCACGCCGGGTGGCCGCCGCGTCGGGCAGGACGTCGATCATCGGTGGCTCGTGGGCCACCAGCGTGAGTACGTCGTCGGGGTAGGTCGCCACGAGTTCCAGCGCGGTGACCGCACCGCCGCTCGAAGCGAACATGTCGACCGGCCCGCCGACTGCCTCGATCACCGCGTGCACGTCCGCGGCCTGCAGTTCGGGCGTGTGGTCGGTGCGACCGTCCGAACGCGTGCTGCGGCCGAGCCCGCGCGGGTCGTAGGTGATGACCGTGCGGTCGCCGAAGTGGGAGCGCAGCGCAGTGAAGCCGCTCGCGTCCATCGGCTGGCCGATCATCATCAGCGGCCGCCCGCCGTCGCCGATCACGTCGTAGGTGATGGCCGAGTCTTTGGTGTCCAGAACGTGGGTTGTCATGGTTTTCTCCCCAGTGGAGTAGGCGCCTGAACAGCGTAGTCACAGACGTGAACCCCGCTGGGCTGACAAGCCGATCGACCTGCATGTATTCGGCTGATATCAAAGGCCGCATGACCCGAACAGCAGTGGTGACCGGCGGCGGCACCGGCATCGGCAAGGCCGTGGCGGCCCGGCTCGTCGAGCAGGGCCTCGACGTCGTGATCACCGGCAGGCGTGAGGACGTGCTCAAGGCGGCGGCCGAGGAGATCGGTGCACGCGCCGTCGTGTTCGACGCGGCGGATCCCGATGCGGTGCAGGCCGCGCTGAGCGACCTTCCGTCCCAGGTTGACGTGCTGGTGAACAACGCAGGTGGCAACATGACCCGCCGCCTGCCCACGCCCGAGAACCTCAACGACGTCCGAAACGTGTGGCTCGCCAACTACGAGTCCAACGTGATCAGCACCGTGCTCGTGACGACCGCTCTGGAGCCGCGGCTGGCCGACAACGCCCGCGTGGTCACGATCGGTTCGATCGCGGGCAGGCGCGGCTCCGGCGCCTACGGCGCGGCGAAGGCGGCGGTCGAGGCGTGGACGGCTGATCTCGCGTTCGCGGTGGGAGGGCGGGGGATCACCGTCAACGTGGTGTCGCCCGGCGTCACCGAGGACACCGAGTTCTTCGGCGGCACGTTGAGCGAGGAGCGCCGCAAGAAGCTCGTCGGCAACCCCGCCAACGGCCGTGCGGGCACTCCGGCCGACATCGCCGCGGCGGTGACGTTCCTGACCTCACCGGAGGCCGGGCACATCACCGCGCAGGTCATCGGGGTGAACGGCGGAGCCGGGCTCGGACGCTGAACCCGATCACCGCGAGCAGCACGACGGCCAGCGCGATCCACGAGAACTCGGCGAGGTAGTGCTCGGCCGCCTCGCCCACGTAGTAGACAGCAGCCGTCGTGCCACCGGCCCACGCGATGCCGCCCAAAGCGTTGGCCAGCAAGAACTTTCCGTAGTGCATGCCCATCGTGGCCGCGAGCGGACCGGAGAGGATCCGCAGCAACGCCACGAACCGGCCGAAGAACACCGCCCAGGCGCCGTAGCGTTCGAACAGCGCCTGGGCGCGGCCGACCTTTCCCGCGTCGAAATGCCGGGGGAACTTCACCTCGGCCCACGCGAAGACGCGCGGCCCGAACCGTTTCCCGAGCTCGTACCCGATGCTGTCCCCGATGATCGCGCCCGCCGACGCGCAGACGCCGACGACGACAGGCGAGACGCCGTCGTGGTGTGAGGCCATCAACGCTGCCGCGACCAGCACGATCTCGCCCGGCAGCGGGATGCCGACGCTCTCGATGCCCACCACGAGGCCGACCGTCACGTAGATCAGCAGCGGCGGGACCGTGTGGAGCCAATGGGTCAGCACGATCACGATCTTCCCCCTGCCCAACGGGTTCGGCCATACGATGCTGATCATTGGCACGAGGGGGCGGGTGTGACGAGCCAGTTCGGTGTGTTGCTGCGTCAGTGGCGACAGCGGGCGGGATTGAGCCAGGAAGCGCTCGCTCAACGTGCCGGCGTCGGCATTCGGACGGTGCGAGGGCTGGAGACCGGCGAACGCACCGATCCGCGGATCGGGACCGTGCGGGCACTGGCTGACAAGTTGGAGCTGACCGGGGCAGAGCGGACCGAGTTGTTCAGCGCCGCCGGGAGATCCGAACCGGTGCCGCCTGAGGACGTTCCGCGGCCGCGCGACCCGCTGGCCGACGCCGTCGAGATCCTGAAAGCCGCCGTCGAGGCCCGCTGGCGGCGCGAAGAGGAGCAGCGCCAGGTCCACGACCCGGTGCCGCTGCCGGTGCGGTGGGACGCGGCGCCCGCCGACCTGCGGGACAGCTGGCTCAACATCGGCGGCGAGGTCGAGCTGGCCGGGCGGCTGGACCGGGTCGTCGAGGTCTACCGGCGGGTCGGCTCGAAGCGACTGGTGGTGCTGGGGCGGGCAGGATCCGGCAAGACGGTGCTGACCACACGGTTCGTGCTCGATCTGCTGGAGTCACGGGATCCGGCGGATCCGGTGCCGGTCATCTTCGGTCTCGGGTCGTGGCAGCCGCGCCGGATCGGGCTGCGGGACTGGCTCGCCGAGCAGCTGATGCGCGATCACCCGTTCCTCGCCGCCGCGGGGCCGAACGGGACGCTGGCCGCCGCGCTCGTGGACGCCGGGCGGGTGCTGCCGGTGCTGGACGGGTTCGACGAGATCGCGGCGGGGCTGCACCGGCCTGCGCTGGTCGCGTTGAACACCACGACGTTGCCGTTGCTGCTCACGAGCCGGGTGGACGAGTACCGCGACGCCGTCGAGGGCACCGACGTGCTGACCTCGGCCGCGGCGGTGCAGCTCGCGGGACTGACGTCCGAGGATCTGGCCGACTACCTGCCCCGCACCACGCGCAGGAAACTCTGGCAGCCGGTGCTCGACGACGTGGCGGCCGGTGGTCCGCTCGCCGAGGTGCTGACCACGCCGTTGATGGTCGCGCTGGCACGGCGGATCTACAGCGACACCCCGGACCACGATCCGGGCGAGCTGCTGCGGTTCGACTCGGCGGACGCGATCGAACGGCACCTGCTCGCGAGCTTCGTACCGGCCGTGTACGAGGAGAGTGCCGATGCCCAGCGCTGGCTCGGCTACCTCGCCGACCACCTGACCCGGCTCGGCACCCACGACCTGGCCTGGTGGCAGCTCGGCACGTCGATGCGGAGGCGGGCCACCGTGATCGGGCTGGGCGTCGGTGTCGCCGTCGGTGGCGCGGACATGCTGATCGAGGGACTGTTGATCTGGACGGTGAACGCCAGGCTGCTGCTGTTCGGGTCGATGATCGGCCTGGTCACCGGGCTGCTGTTCGGGGTCGCGCACCGGCGGGTCGCGCCACTGGAACCGGTCCGCGCCCGGCTGCGGTTACGTGGGCATTTCGGGGCGCATGTGTGGTCGCGGTTCCGGCTGGGGCTGTCGTTCGGCGGGTTGATCGGCGCGGGCTACGGCCTGGTGCGGGCGCTGGCGTGGTGGCTGGTCAACCCCTCGTACGAGCTGACTTCGGGCGTGCTGCTCGATGTCGGGGTGTTCGCCGTGGTGTTCGGCGTCGGCGCGGGCGCGGTGTTCGGGCTGGTCGCGGCGGTCGAGGCGCCGCTGGACGTGCGTTCGGCCGGGAGTCCGTTCGGCCTGCTGCGGGCGAACCGGCGGGCGGTGCTCCTCCTCTGCTGGCGTGCGTGCCGGTGTTCGCGGTGTTCGTCGCGGCCTTCACCGGAGTGATCGCGGCGGCGCTGCTGGGTCCCGCGGGATTCGACGTCGTGTGGACTCCGGTCACCGGGTTGGCGTTGGGGCTCGTCGGCGGGATCGGGGGCGGGATGGCCTATGTGCTGAGCCTGACCGCGTGGGGGCAGTGGGTGGTGTTCGCGCGTGTGTGGCTGCCGTTGACCGGACGTCTGCCGTGGGCGTTGCCCGCGTTCCTGCGTGACGCCTACCGGCGCGGCGTGCTGCGCCGCGCGGGTGCGGTCTACCAGTTCCGGCATGCGCGCCTGCAAGATCACCTCGCCCGCTCGTACCGTCGTTTGCCCTGATCAGAGCCACCGGCCATAAAAGGCCGGTCGGGTGGCCTGTCCTTCGTTTGGCACAGCTGTGATCGTTTCCCCGGCTGGCTGAGGGAGGGAACACAGGGGTGTCAGGCAACGAATCGCCGCCTTCGGATCAGGTGAACTGGGAGGCGTACAGCCACGAAGAACTGCACCGGATGCTGTGGCAGGAAGCCGACGTCGCGGATGTGAGCACGGTCGCCGACGAGTGGACGCGGCACCGAGCCGCCCTGTCGACGCATGCCGAGGTGCTCCGGGAACAACGAACGGCTCTGCTGGGGGACTGGCACGGCAAGGCGGCCGAGGAGGCCGCTTCCCGGCTCGGGGCGCTGGCCGACCGGATCGAGAAGATCAGCGAGCTGGCCTCGGCGGGGCAACGTGCCGCGCAGGACGCCGCGGACGCGCTCGCGACGGCACGGGCGACCATGCCGCCACCGCCGACGGCTCCGCCGTTCGAGCTGCCGACGACCCCGGCTTTCGTGTCGCTGCCGACCGCGCCGACCTTCGCGCCCGCACCGTCGTTCATGAGCCTGCCGACGATGCCCGCGACGTTCAACCCGGCCACGTTCAATCCCGCGGCGTTCAACCCCGGGGCGGGCGGGGCGGGCTTCAGCTTCTACTTCGGCGTGGCCGGCGCGGACCAGCAGAAGGCGCAGGCTGTGCGCGCGATGCAGGCCTACGAATCCAGCCTCAACGGCAGCAGCAAGCTGATCGACGATGCGCGCGGCGCGGTCCCGCAGGCCGCGCCGCCACCCACCCGCGCCGCTGCCACGGCCGGAGGGGTGCCGTGGCAACGCCTGGTCGGAGGAGGCGGGGGCGGGCGTGGTGCGGCCGCGGCGATGAGGTCGATGGGCCCGGTGATCGGCGCGCCTGCCGGGACGCTGTCGAACACCGCGGGGCAGCTCACCCCAGGTGGGCGTGCCGGTGTCATGTTCGGCATCACCGGCGGGCCCGCGGTCGTGAGCGGTCCGTTCGGCACGGACACGAGCACGCGCAACGTGGCCCAGAACGGCATGATGCCGCCTCCCGGAGGCGGCGCGCGCGGCGAGGACGAGCAGCCGCACGAGAACCAGATGCCGACGCTCGACCACGGCCTGTTCGACCTGGACGAGCGAGCGGCGCCGCCGGTCATCGGCGAGACATCGGGGGTGGAGTCGTGAACGGCTACGAGGTGGCGCCGGAGGCGCTCCAGGACCGGATCAGGACACTGACCAGGCTCGCCGAGCTGACCGGCGACCTGGTGGCGACCGCGAGCAGGCTGGCCGAACGCCGTCCGTTGCTCGGCACCGCCCCGCCCGCGCAGGGCCTGTCGCAACGCCTGCGAACGGCGGCCGGCGAGTCGGGCCTCACCGGCGAGATCGGGGCGGCCGAACGCGAGGTACGGGCGTTCCAGCAGATGCTCGCCGAGATCAAGGCCGCCTACGTGGACGGCGACGCCGGCGCGAAGGCGGGCGTGCGGGCGGCGGGGGAGCGGACGTGACGACGGTCGAGTACGAAGTGTCGTTCGACCTCGTCGAGATGGACCTGCTCGCCACCCACGCCGGCGTGCGCTGGCCGTTCCCGCTGCGGGTGCCGTCGTTCGGCAGGTACGCGAGCGAACGGGACGAGCTGCTCGCCGAAGCGGGACAAGGGCTTCTGGTCCGCGGCCTCGCCACCGAGCACGGTCCGCTCGGTATGGCCGCCGAGCTCGTCACGGCGCTGCAGGAGTACCGGGGCGCGGTCGACCTGGTCGTGGTCGGCGAAGGCACGGTGACCGGAGCCGTCGCCATGGTCTACGACGACTGGGCGGTCGTGTGCCACCAGGACCTCGACGGCGGCAGCACGGTGCGGGCGACGCGGGTGGGCGCCGAGGAACTGAGCGGCGAGCTCACCGGACTGATCCCCGAGCACCGGGCCGCGCAGTTCATGCCGGCCACGCTGCCGCCCGGCGCGGGCCTCGACCAGCTCAAGGACCTGTTCCCGGTGCGGGGACAGGGGCAGCTCGGCGTCGTCATCAGGCACGGCGGCCGGGGCGAGGTGTCCTGGTTGGACAGTGCACGCGGCCGGATCAGGGTGGACGCGGGCAGTGACGGCTGGGTCAGCGTGAATCCCATGCGGCACAACGAACTTCTCCGCGCGGTCAACGAGGCCGCCGCGGTGGCACGCAGGTAGGAGGGAAGAGGGGGAAATGGATCCAGCACAGTGGCTTGCTGACTACCAGGAACGGCTCGAGCGAGCGGCGTACGGCGCGCGCTCGGCCAGTGCGAGCCTGGCGGAGGTGGGTGCGAGCGCGACCTCGCCGCGCGGTGAGGTCACCGTGACGGTGAACGCGGCGGGCGTCCTCGGCGACGTGTCGCTGACGCCGGCGGCGCGCAAGCTCGACGTGGACACGCTGGCCGTGTTGATCGTCAGCACCGCGCGCGAGGCGCAACGACTGGCCAGCGCGCGCATGACCGAGGTGATGGCGACCTACCTGGGTGATGGTGACGCGCTCAACCAGATCGCCGCACACACGGAGGTGGGCCGATGACGTTCACGGTCGACCACGAGCAGCTGAGGGGACACGCCGGCACGCTCGCCGGTTACGCCGACCAGCTCGCCGCCACCGGCACGCGACTGCCTGACCAGGTCGGGAAGGACTCGCTCGGCGAGTTCGCGCAGTTCCTCACGGCCGGGCTCGGTGCCGCGATGGGCGAGACGCTCGACGCGTTCTCCCTCGTGGCGACGACGATCGACAAGGTGAGCTCGGGCGTGCGGCACGTCGCGGACACCTACCAGCGCACGGACGACACCAACGCGTCCGGCCTCACCCAGGCAGGTGGCTGATGACCGCGACCCAGGACGCGGGGACGATCAACGCGCTGCTGGGCGAGCTGCGCACCGCGACTCATGCCATCGACAACAACTCGTGGCTGGACAAGGGGCTCGCGGGCGAGCCCAAGGCCGACCTCCGCGAGCTGAGCTCGACGCAGAAGCCGTTGACCGCACTGGACAGCGCGGGCGCCGGGTTCCTCACGCCGATGATCTCCTTCCTGGAGGAGCCGCTGAACCAGTTGCGCGGCAACCCGGACGGCGTGCGGCAGGGCGCCGGAGAGTTCGAGAAGGCGGGTACGGGGGCTTCGAGCCTGGCCGAGGACTTGCGGTCCAAGGCAGGCAGCGAGACCAGCGGCTGGTCTGGTCAGAGCGCGACCGACTACGCCAAGACCGGCAAGGAGATCGCTGACGGCGTGCTGTCGGTGGCGGAGACGGCGCTGACGTCGGCCAAAGCGTTGATCAAGGCGGGTGAGGTGGTGGCGCAGGTCGTCGCGGCCGTCACCAAGATCATCACCGAGGCGCTGGGGAAGATCGTGCCGATCATCACCCAGGCGATCGCGTCGGCCCCGGCGACGTTCGGGGCGAGCCTCGCGATGGCCATTCCGCAGTGCGTCCAGATCGCGGTGGAGGCGGGCGTGCAGATCGCGGGCAAGCTCGCGGAGCTGTTGGCCAGCGGGGAGAACCTGATCAAGTTGGTCGAGGGTGCGCTCGCGGTGCTGCAGGTGGTGAAGAAGGCGCTGTCGGTCATTGGGGACAAGGCGGAGGGTGGCTCAGCCAAACTCCCGACGGCCGCTACCGCCTGACGTTCCGGATGAAGGGCGCCTTCGTCCACCTCAGGTGGACGAAAGCGCCCTCATCGTTAGCTGGTGAGGAGGGTGCGGGCCAGGGCGGCGGTTCCTCGGCGTCGCCGCCGATCTCGCCGATCATCACGGCGCGGCTGGGTGAGCGCGCTGATGATGTCCTGCCAGCGAGGCATTTTCTTCCTTCTCTCCCTGTCGATGGTCGCTCCCGAGGCGTGCAGAAGCCCAACAGGCACTGTGGCACGGGAGGCGGCGGGGCTGCGGCTGTGTGGTCCATTGGTTACCCACTGCGGGTCCTCGTTGACCCTTCAGCCCTGCCGCAATTCAGCATACTGCGTTTTGTATGCAATCCACGACCATCGTCTCGCGGATCACCCGTGTGGCACCAAATGACCGATTTAGGGTGATCTGAGCGTAACGTCTTAGTCGCTCTCCGCAGTCTTGCGGTCGTGGTAGGTCTGCCGGGTCTGCTCCGCGTGGAGGTGCATGACCTGGCCTGCTCGCTCAGCGTCACCGTCCGCGATGGCCGCGATCAGCTCAGCGTGTTCGTTCCACGAGTCGCGGCTGCGCGGGCGGGCGATCGGCGTGTAGTACCAGCGCACCCGGCGGTCCACGAGCCCGATCATCTCGGCGAGGACCTTGTTGCGGCCGATCGCCGCGATGGTCGCGTGCAGGTTGGCGTTCGCCTCGACCAGGCGTTCCACGTCGGCGGCTGCCAGCGCGTCCTCGCCGACCTTCTGCAGCTTCTTGAGCTGCTTCACGTCACCAGGGGTGGCGTGTTCGGCGGCGAGTTTGGCCGAGTAGGTCTCCAGCACGCTGCGTACGGCGAGCAGCTGGTCGGCCTCCTCCTCGGTCGGGGTGTGCACGAAGGCGCCCTGTGCCGGGCGGAGGTCGACCCAGCCGTCGGTCTGCAGGCGCTGGAGCGCCTCGCGGACCGGCTGCCTGCTCACGCCGAGGTACTCGGCGAGCTCGGCCTCGACCAGGTGCTGGCCGGGCTCGAGGGTGCGGTTGACGATGAGTTCCAGCAGCGTCGTAGACGGCCTGTCGCAGTGGTGCGGGCCGTTCGACGCGGCGGGAGGCCGCGGCGCTGAGAGGGCCGCGAGCTGCCCGGCGGCCACTGGGCAAAGTGGTCATGCGGGACAGACTACAGACTTTGGTATGCAAAAAGCACTTCTAGAGCATTCGTCGTGTTGTGAGTATACTGTATGCAATCGTTGATGGGGCGTGCCATGAAAGTCGCTGTTCTCGTCGCCGGGGCGATCGGGGCTTATGTCGGTGCGGCGTTGCACCGCGCGG
>CAVYAD010000062.1:0-9554 GCA_963766275.1 uncultured Actinomycetota bacterium | reverse complement strand
GAGGACGCATCCATAGCCCGTGAGGGTGATCGCTTTCGCGGCCGCCCGGACGGTGTTGCGGAAGTCCCCTTCCACTACCCAAACGCCGTTCATCAGCTCCGCCGTGAGCCCCTCGGCCTCCAGCGCCGCGATGGTCTCGGCGTGCTGGTCGTCCGCTGCGGCCGTGGCGAGCTCCACCACCTCCTGCACCTCGGTCGCCGTCACCACGCGCGCACCGGCCTCCGTGGAGGCGTGCAGGAGGCGTTCGACGTGGCGGTCCTCCGCGTACGCCGCCCACTCCTGCGCCTTCTCCCACGCCGACCGCGCGATCACGTCGGCCTCGGAACCACCGCGCAGACGTGCGTCCTGGAGCAGCTGCGCCAGCACAACGGCGATGACGGAGCTCAACAGACCGTCGTCACGTGACTCGTTGTCCTCGGGCACGAGGGTGGCCGCGAGGTCGCGCAGATCAGTGCGCCAACTCTCGTCGCCCGCCCACACGCCGACCGCGAGCAGATTCAGGTAGTGATCCGCGAGGGCCATCCGCACAAGCAGCGGCTGACCGGCCGCCTCCCGTGCATCACGCCGTGCGGTGGCCTTCACCTGCTGCCGTTCCGCGGGATCCACCACACTCACGCGGATCTTGTCGAGTTCGTCGAGGAAGTCGTCCCACCGGTCATCAGAGAACCGGGCGAAGACGTCGTCCACCTCTATACCTCCTGTTGAAGCCGAGCGACGGACTCGAGTACGCGTCTGGTGCGCGCCACTTCGTGCGCACGGAACACCGCGGCGCCCGCCATCGCCGCGATCGCAGTCGCGACGAGGGTTCCCTCGACGCGCTCGTGCAGTTCAACGCCGAGGGTCTCCCCGACGAAATCCTTGTTGGACAACGCCATCAGCACCGGCCAGCCGGTCGCCACCAGCTCGTCGGTGTGACGCGCCAGCGCGAGGCTGTGCCACGTGTTCTTGCCGAAGTCGTGTGTGGGGTCGATGAGCACGCTCTTGCGCGGCACACCGAGCGCGACCACCTTCTCGGCGTGCGTGGTCGTCTCCGCGATGACGTCGGCCACCACGTCCGGGTAGCTCACCCGGTGCGGCCGCGTGCGGGGCCGAACGCCGCCGGTGTGCGAGCAGACGTAGCCGGCGCCGTACTCGGCGGCGACCTCGGCGAGCTTGGGGTCCGCGCCCGCCCAGGTGTCGTTGAGCAGGTCCGCGCCCGCCTCGCAGGCGAGCCTGCCCACGTCGGCGCGCCACGTGTCGCTGCTGATGATCAGGTCCGGGTAGGCGGCGCGGACGCGTTCGATGAACGGCACGACGCGGCGCACTTCTTCTTCCGAGTCGACCAGGTCACCGGGGCCGGCCTTCACGCCGCCGATGTCGATGATGTCCGCGCCCTCGTCGACGACGCGGTGCACGGCCTCCATCGCGACGTCCTCGGCGTAGGTGGCGCCCTTGTCGTAGAACGAGTCCGGGGTGCGGTTGATGATCGCCATCACCAGCGCGTGGTGGCGGATGACAGTCCGCCCGCGGAACTGGAGCTCGATCACATCCTGTGTCTACCAGGCGGGCCCTGACCTTTGCACATGGCGGAGGTCTCATACTGCCCTGCGTGGAACTGGTGAAAGCGGTCGATGGTCTGTGGGAGCGCGGCTGGCTGCCGTACGACGTGCGCGAGATGGTGTCGCGTTCGCTCGATGAGTCGGCCACCTCTCTCGTGGTGGACGTGATCGCTTTGTCCTGTTCGCCTCATCCCGAGGCGACCGTGCACCCGCGCTGGCAGCGTCAGCTGGAGGAGATCGACGCCTCCGTGTGGTGGTCGGGCGAGTTGCTGGAGGCGTGGGCGACGCGGCACATCGAGACGCCGTCGTACGCGTCCCGCACGGCCACGCGGTTGCTCGCCTTCCTCGTGCGGCTGCCGTCGTTGCCGCGGATCCTGCCGCTGCCGGGTGACGCGCTCCAGGGGCTCGTGCGGGCGGGCGTGGACCAGAAGGTGCTCAACCGGGTACGCGGGCTGCTGGCGAAAGCCGAGTCGACGGCGTTCCCGGAGGAGGCCGAGGCGCTGTCGGCCAAGGCGCAGGAGCTGATGAACCGGCACGCGCTCGAACGGGCGATGCTCGACGCGGACCTGCCCGCGTTGGCGACGTCGCGGCGGCTGTGGCTCGACAAGCAGTACTTCAAGGAGAAGTCGCAGCTCGTGCACGTGGTCGCCACGACGAACCGGTCACGCGCGGTGGCCTACGACGGGTACGGGTTCGTCGCTCTGGTGGGTGACGAGGTGGACCTGGAGATCGTGGAGCTGCTGTCGACGTCGCTGCTGGTGCAGGCGACGCGGGCGATGGTGGCCGTCGGCGGGCAGGCGTCGAAGGGCAGCGAGGCGCGCTCGCGGCCGTTCCGGAAGTCGTTCCTGATGGCCTACGCGGCACGGATCGGGGAGCGGCTGACCGATCCTCCGGTGTCGGATCCTCGCCTGCTGCCGGTGCTGGCCAACCGTAAGAAGGCCGTGGACACGTTGTTCACCGAGATGTTCACGAAGACGCGCAAGTCGAGCATCACGGTGCGTTCGGCGGCCGGGTGGGGTGCGGGCCGGGCCGCGGCGGACGTCGCGGACATCGGGACCGGTCGAAATTCCGTGACATCGGGCTAAGCTGGCGCCGCCGCCCCGCGACCTAGGGTGGTGCACGTCCATGTTCGGGAAGTCCCTGGCACTCGCTGCTGTTGTGGCGGTGGGTCTCGCCTCTCCTGCTTCCGCATCGTTCTCCCTGCTCAGACCACTGACGCACGGCAACGGTGACTCCACAACCCCGGTCATCAGCGCCGATGGGCGCTATGTCGCGTTTCCCTCTCTCGCGTCGAACCTCGTGCACGGAGACCGCAACGGCGTCTCCGACATGTTCGTGAAGGATCTGCGGACAGGTGTGGTGCGTTCCGCGTCTCGTGGTGGTGATGGACAGTCGTTCGATCCGCCGGCGTTGAGTGCGGACGGGCGTTTTGTCGCGTTCGTGTCGTCGGCTTCCAATCTCGTCGCCGGTGACACCAATGGCGTCGACGACGTGTTCGTGACGGACATGCGCACCGGGCGCGTCGAACGGGTCAGCGGCGGCAACGCACCCGCGTTCGGCACCCCGGCCATCAGTGCGGACGGGCGCTATGTGGCATTCCGGTCCGAGGCGTCGACGTTGGTGGAGGGTGACACCAACGGTGTGGCTGACGTGTTCCTGACCGATCGCACGTCGGGGAAGGTGACGCGGATCAGCACGTCCGCTTCGGGCGCGCAGGGCGACAAGCTCGTGCACCACGGTCTCGCGATGAGCGCCGACGGTCGCCTCGTGGTCTTTCCTTCCGCTGCGACGAACCTGGTTCCAGGTGACACCAACGGCAGCGTGGACATGTTCGTGAAGGACGTCGTCTCCGGTGCGGTGGAACGGGCGAATGTGTCGGCTGCCGGCGTGCAGACGGCGTCGTACACACTGATGCCCGCTATCACGCCCGATGGCTCGCGCGTGTTGTTTGTGGCGTGGGGCGACACTCTGGTGCCCGGTGACACCGAGGACACCCCGGACATCTTCCTGAAAGACTTGCGCACCAAGGCGATCACGCGCGTGAACACGCGTCCTGATGGGACGGTGTCCGACGCGCAGCCGTACCAGCCGTCGGTCAGCGCGGACGGCCGCTTCGTCGTGTACTCGTCGCTGGCGTCGAACCTGGTGCGCCGCGACACCAACAACGTGGACGACGTGTTCCTCAAGGACATGCGCACCGGTTCCGTCACGCGCCTGTCCGAACGATTCGGCAAGCAGGGCAACAACTTCTCGCTGTCTCCGACGATCAGCGCAGACGGCCGCAGCGTCGTTTTCGCGTCACTCGCGACGAACCTCACCGCCGCCCGTTCGAGTGAACTCCTCCTGCACAAGAGGCCCTGAAGGCAGTCCCCGGCAAAAAACGTCAGACCCCCTCCCTAACGTCGACCCCATGACAAGCACCTACCACAACGAAACCAAACTCGGCGAGATCACGTACCGGCTGAGCGCGACGACGGATTCGGACGAGGCACTGGTACTGGACCTGCTGGGGTCACGTGACTCGGGAGAGGTGATCGCGGACGGCCGCCTGAGACTGCCCGTCGAAGGCGGCGCCACGGTCGGCAAACTGCTGTCCCGCGTCCTGGGCGCCCACACGCGCCTGCGCGGCCGCCCCTCCCGCCACGCCAACGCCAACCAGCCCTGGTCCGAACTGCTCGACGCCACGCTCCGCACGGCCTGGCTGACACCGACCGACCAGGACGCCTCGGCCCGCATCAGGATCCTGGCCGACGAGATGCAGCGATCGCCCACCGCGATCCGGGCCCGCCTGCCCAGGGTCGGCTGCGACCCGGACGTGCCAGACCGCGAACTCGCCCCCGCCGCGGCCGTCCTGCTCGGGGTAAGTCCAGGGTCGGATCAGGGAAAGACCTGATTCGCCCGGCGCTCCCCTCAGCGGACCCTGGAGCAGTACGCATCAGAGTCTTCAGGGGGTAACCGTGGAAATCACCGGCCTGATCAGCGCCCTGCTCATCGGAGCCGTCATCGGTGGTCTCGGCCGCCTGGTGGTTCCCGGCAGGCAACACGTCTCGCTGCTGACGACAATCCTCGTCGGCATCGCGGCAGCCCTGCTGGGAACCGCCGCGGCCACCGTCCTCGGCGTCGCGAACACCTCCGGCATCGACTGGATCGAGCTGGCCCTCCAGGTCGGTCTCGCCGGCGCCGGCGTCACCGCACTGGCCGGCCGCGCCAAGTCCAAAGTCCCCCACTAGCCACGAATCCCGAGCCGTGGGCGGCTCCGCTCGTTGGGTGCGCGGTCGCACAGCCCGCTCGCTGCTTGGCTGCTCAGGTGTGCGCAAGTACGTGGCTGGCGGTACTTGCGGACGCTCCAGCCGGCGCACCCTCGCCAGTTCGCGCCAGGTTGGCTGCAGTTGAGGTGATCAGCAAACGCCTTGGCGTCGGCTCGCAACTACAGCCAACTCATGATCGCCAGGCGCAAGAGCAAGATCCGCGCATAGCGGCCCACGCGAGAAAGGATGTTCAGCCGAAACAGAAACGCGCATCAGCAGGTCGCGAACTCGTCGAGCAGGGCGGAGGCCACCTCGACGTCCGGGCTGAGCTGGCGGTCGGACATGTCCGGGTTGAGCTTCGACTCGGCCATCTCGAAGGCCACGCGCAGGTCCGGGGTGTCGGGCACGACGCCGCGCAGGCGCAAGGCGCGGACGGCGGCGACGATCTCGCAGCCGAGCACCAGGCGGAACGCGTCCATCGAGCGCAGGGCCTGGCTCGCGGACTGGAAGGCGAAGCTCGAGTTCTCCTCCTGGCCGCGGGACACGACGGCGTTGCCGATGCTGGCGGGCTCGGCGAGGGTGCGGACCTCGGCGAGCGCGGAGTTGGCGCTGTACTCGAGGATCATCACGCCCGAGCTGCCGGGCACGCCTTCGGCGAGGAACGGCGGCAGACCGGTGAAGTTCGGTTCGACCAGGGTCGCGAGGCGCGCGGTCGACAGGTGGCCGGTGTGCAGCATGGCGAGCCGCAGGCGGTCCAGCGCCTGGCCGAGGTACGCGCTGTGGAACGCGCCGTGGTGGTACGCGGCGTCGTCCTCCGGTCCGAACTGGTCGGCGACGATCAGCGGGTTCTCGGCGGCGGCGTTGAACTCGACGTCGAGCACGCGGCCGAGATCGGTGGCGGCGTCGACGGCCGGGCCGTGGATCTGCGGGAAGCAGCGGTAGCCGAACGGGTCCTGGATGCGGGCGGCTGGGCGGGAGGGCTCGCCCAGGAGCCTGCGCATCTCGGCGGCGACGGCGACCTGGCCGGGGTGGGGCCTGCCGAGGTGGACGCGTTCGTCGTAGGCCTCGACGGCGCCGTCGACGGCGAGGAACGACAGCGCCGCGACGACCTGGGTCGCCTTGAGCAGTTCGCGCGCGGTCTGCCAGGCGAGGCCCGCCATGCCGATGGTGAGGGCGTTACTGCTGATCAACGCGAGGGCGTCGCCCGAGTCGAGCTCGATCGGGTCCGGGGTCTGCGTGGAGCCCAGCCAGTAGCGCTCGCCCATCAGCGTGAGGCCTGCCTCGGCGAGTGCGGTGAGGTCGCCGGTGCCGATGGCGCCGTACTCGTGCACGCCGGGGTAGCAGCTGCTGTTCAACGCGGTCAGCAGCGCGTCGGCGATGGACCTGCGCACGCCGGCGCCGCCTGCCAGCAGCTGGTTCAGGCGCACGACCATCATGGCGCGCACCTGTTCCTCGGGGAGCATGCCGCCGAGGCCGCCCGCGTGGCTGCGCAGCAGACGCAGGCCGTGGTCGGACCAGCCTTCTGGCGTGACGATCTGGTCGCGGTTCGCGCCGACGCCGGTGGTGCGGCCGTACACCTGTCGTCGCACGACGAGGCGCTGGCTGGCGCGCCACGACGCCTCGAGGCGCGCGAGTCCGTCTTCGTGCAGGACCACCGGGCAGTGGTACCTCGCGACGCGCACGACCTCGTCGCCGCCGAGGGACCGACCGTCCAGCACGACAGGGGTGTCATCGACCATGGCGTTATGTGAACACATAGGGTTCTGAGGTGCTCGTACTGCATGGCCTGTGCACGACCGGCGGCGCTCTGGCGCTGTGGGCCGAGGACTCCGGGCTGCCCGCACGCAGTGAGAGCGCCCGGCGGGACTCGCCACATCCGTTCGCCGCGGACGCCGAGACCCTCGTCGCCGCGCTCGGTCTCGACCAGCGGAAGGCGACCACGCGGGCGCTGCTGCTGCCGTCGTACTCGTCGGGGCCGATGGCCTCGCCGGAGCTGGTCCGCGATCCGCTGACGGCGGGGCGTGCGCAGCGCGGCAAGGTGCAGCTGCGGCAGTGGGGCGTGCCCACGGTGCCGTTCGGAACGAGGCCCGAGCTCGACGCCGAGGTGCGGCTGAGCGACTCGGCGCGGTTCGTGTTCGACGTGGCGTGGTTCGCCGCGGATCTTGTCGCGCGTGGCCGCGTGCTGCCGTCCGTGGCGCAGGACCGGCCGCGGGCGCGGTGGGTGCCGGTGCTGTCGGGAACGGACTCGGCGCGGTTCGCGGCGCTGCTGGCCGCGATGCCGCCGGCGTGCCGGTGCGAGGAGATCGCCGGCGACCCGGCGGAGCTGGTGCGTGCGGCGCTCACGACCGCGGTCGACGAACGGGTGCGGGCCGAGCTCGGCGACCTGAGCCTGGCGGCGCCACGGCGTGGACAGCAGACGACGGCGGAGGCGTGGCTTGCCGCGCTCACCGGGGAACCGGAGTTCGACGCGGACCCGGTGGAGCTCTACGAGCTGCGCGAACAGCTGGACCGATGGTTCCAGAGCGCGGGCAACGAGAGCCCGGTGCGCACGTGCTTCCGGCTGCGTTCGCCCGAGCAGCGCGACGAGGACGAGTGGGCCGTCGAGTTCCTGCTGCAGGCCGTCGACGAGCCCAGCGTGCTGGTGCCCGCGCAGCAGGTGTGGTTCGCGGACGACAGCGTGCTGCGGCGCTGGATCCCGGCACCGCAGGAGCACCTGCTCGCCGACCTGGGCCGCGCGAGCAGGCTGCACCCCGATCTGGACGAGGCGTTGCGCGACGCGCACCCGGCCGGGATGGAGGTCGACGCGGAGGGCGCGTACCGGTTCCTCAGCTCGGCCCCTGTGCTGACGCAGGCCGGGTTCGGCGTGCTGCTGCCGTCGTGGTGGCAGCAGACGACGAAGCTGGGCCTGAAGCTCACGACGAAGAGCCGCGGCACGGCGGGCACCGTAGCAAAGGAGAGCGAGATCGGCTTGAAGTCCATCGTGGACTACAAGTGGGAGCTCGCACTGGGCGAGGAGACGCTCACCGACGCCGAGCTCGCCGAGCTGGCAAGGGCGAAGGTGCCGCTGGTTCGCGTGCGCGGCCAGTGGGTCCAGGTCGACCAGAAACGCCTCGCCGCCGGACTCGCGTTCCTCAAGCGGGGCGGTGGCCAGATGACCGCCGCCGAGGTGATGCTCCACAGTGGACTCACCGAGGAGGACGAGAGCCTGCCGCTGCCGCTGACCGGCGTCGAGGCCGACGGCTGGCTCGGGGATCTGTTGTCCGGCAAGGCCGACGAGCAGATCGAACCGGTCGAGCCGCCGGAGAGCTTCCTCGCGCGGCTGCGGCCGTACCAGCAACGCGGCCTGGCGTGGCTCGCGTTCCTCGACAAGATCGGCCTCGGCGCCTGCCTGGCCGACGACATGGGCCTCGGCAAGACGGTGCAGCTGCTCGCGTTGGAGTCGTTGAACCGCAAGGACGGCAAACGTCCGCCCGACCCTGCTCGTCTGCCCGATGTCGGTCGTCGGCAACTGGCAGCGGGAGGCCGCGCGGTTCACGCCGGAGCTCTCCGTCCACGTGCACCACGGCGCGGACCGCCTGAACGGCGACGCGCTGCGCGAGGCCGTCGAGAGCCACGATCTGGTCCTCACCACCTACGCCCTGGCCGCCCGCGACGCCGACGCGCTGAACGACCTCGACCTGGGACCGGGTGGTGCTCGACGAGGCGCAGAACATCAAGAACAGCGCCACCCGCCAGTCCCAGGCCGTGCGGCAGCTCAAGGCCCGCCACCGCGTCGCGCTGACCGGCACGCCGGTGGAGAACCGCCTCGCCGAGCTGTGGTCGATCATGGACTTCCTCAACCCCGGCCTGCTCGGCACGATGCAACACGTTCCGCGCCCGCTTCGCCGTCCCGGTCGAACGCCACAACGACGAGGACGCCGCCGCCCGGCTGCGCAAGATCACCGGCCCGTTCGTGCTGCGCCGGGTGAAGACCGACCCGCGCATCATCGCCGACCTGCCGGACAAGATCGAGATGCGCCAGCTCTGCAACCTCACCACCGAGCAGGCCTCGCTCTACCAGGCGGTCGTCGACGACATGCTCGAGCAAGATCGAGGAAGCGGAAGGCATCGGCCGCAAGGGCCTCGTGCTCGCGACGATCTCCAAGCTCAAGCAGGTCTGCAACCACCCGGCCCACTTCCTCGGCGACGGCTCGCCGCGTCGCCGGGCCGCTCCGGCAAGCTCGCACGGCTGGAGGAGATGCTCGAAGAAGTGCTCGCCGAGGGCGACAAGGCGCTGTGCTTCACGCAGTTCACCGAGTTGGGCAGCGATGCTCGTGCCGCTACCTGCCGCCCGCTTCGGCCCCGAGGTGCTGTTCCTGCACGGCGGCACGCCGCAAGCAGGCCCGCGACCGCATGGTCGAGCGCTTCCAGGCAGACGAACGGACCGTCGCTCTTCCTGCTGTCGCTCAAGGCCGGCGGCACCGGCCTCAACCTGACCGCGGCCAACCACGTCTTCCACTTCGACCGCTGGTGGAACCCCGCCGTGGAGGACCAGGCGACCGACCGCGCGTTCCGCATCGGCCAGCGCCGCAACGTGCAGGTGCACAAGTTCGTCTGCGTCGGCACGCTGGAAGAACGCATCGACGCCATGATCGAGGAGAAGCGCGCGCTGGCCCAGCTCGTGGTCGGCGCCGGCGAGAGCTGGCTCACCGAGCTGTCCACCTCCCAGCTGCGCGACCTGCTGACGCTGTCCGGGGAGGCCATCGGTGAATAGGCACTGGTCCGGCGA
>CAVYAD010000061.1:0-88789 GCA_963766275.1 uncultured Actinomycetota bacterium | reverse complement strand
GAGCAGCTGTAGAACGCCTCCGGGCTGTCCGAGCGCTGCCAGATCGAGTAGATGACGTGCCTGCCGGACTTGTTGGGCAGCCTGGCCTGCCAGCTGTACTCGCCGCTCGCCAGCGGCGGGTTGGTGATCCGGTCGAACGGCGCGGGCTCCAGATCCGACCACTTGAGCGGCTGCGTCACGTCGAAGCCGTCCTTCGTGACGAACTGCTCCCACGTGCCGGGGTGCGGCGCCCATGCGTTGTAGCGCAAGGTGACCGTGGAGTTCGCCGTCACCCTCGTCACCGGCCAGTCGGACCGCTTGAGGTTGTAGGCGTCGTACTTCGTGGTCGGGCCGCAGAGGTTGCCGTCCGGGATGATCTCCCGGTGCCGTCCGGCGGCGTTGCTGATCAGGTTGCCGAACCAGTCCCACAACGGTTGCTTGCCACCCTGCGCCACCGCCGCGACGCACGCGGGGTTGGTGGGCTGCAGGTCGCCGCCGCCGCTACCCGCGCGGCCGTCCTCGTAGCAGAGGTAGGTGCGGCTGCCGGGCCAGACCATCGAGCCGTGCGCGACTGCCGTACCACCGGTCTGCACCAGAACAGCGCCGGTGGTGGCGACCACGGCCAAGAGTGCGATGCGTTTCCTCATCTCGGTACTCCTCAGCCGAAGAGCTCGGCGTGCAGGGAGAACGCCGTGGCGATCTCGGCTTGCGCCCAGAACCGGTGGTAGGTGAACGTCGGCGCCGGTCCACCGTCCAGATAGGACTGGACCTTCGGCCACTGCGGGTCGTTGCGGAACATCGACCGCATCGACAGGAACGACGAGCTCTGCCCGATCTGGTCGCCGTTCGGCATCTTCCCGGTCCAGCCCGGCGGCACGTACGGGCCTTCACCGGTGGTGGCGTTGTAGGTGTCGTCGAACCGGTTGTAGTCGGTACGGGTCTCCGGCGTCGCGATGCCCAGGCTGTCCTGGTGTCGCCAGCAACGACGGTCAGCAACGCCTCGCCGGTGGTCTTGGCCTGGGCGTTGCCCGACTTGGCCGCGTAGTTGAGCAGCACCTTGGCGTAGGACGCGGCGATACCGACGTCCTGGTTGCGGTTGAGGACGCGGACCCGCAGGTTGGCGTTCGCGCCGGGGTTGGTGGCGTTCCACGTGTCCGGCGCGCCAGTCCACTCCAGATCGGCAGGGATCTGGAAGTTGGTGCCGGTGGTGGTGTTCGCGATCGCCCACGGCACCCACTTGTCGAGGATCTTCTTGGCGCGGGCGTCACCGGTCAGCCGGTACAGGGCCGCCGTGCGCTCGATGCCCCACACCTGGAAGCCGAACCACCGGTTGCTCGGCGGGTCGCGCCACACCGGGTGGGCGTCGTAGTACATGCCGTAGAACGTCGGCGTGCCCGCGGGAGGCGAGGCGTACTGGCCCTCCCAGCTGTTCGTGACACCACCGGCGAGACCACCGTCGGCCGACTGCAGCCACTGCAGCATCTCCAGCTGCCGGTCCAGGCTCGTCGCCCAGTCCTGCTGCCCGGTGGCGGACAACGGCTTCAGCGCCGGCTCACGTTCGCCAGAGCGTGCGCTGCCAACGGGTTCTGGTAACCCTGGTGCGAGGCGCCGTCACCGATGCGCCACGCCCAACCGGCGCTCGTGTCGGTCGCGCCACCCCACGCGTAGTACCAGGACATCAGGTAATGCGCGCTGCTCTTGCCCGTGCCTGCGGGGCACGCGGCGGGGCCGACGCAGTTGCCGACTCGCTTGAAGTACTTGTCGAACATGGCGTACCGCAGGTAGTCGCCCATCTTCGCGGCCTTGCCGATCTCGGGCGCGATGGTCGCGCCCTTGCCCTGCGCCGTCGCCCAGTTCTGGGCGAGCAGTGCCACCTGCACCACGCGGGCGTCCGCGTCCGGCGCGTTGGTGTACTTCCACTGCTTGGCGTAGGAGGCGTCCTTGGTGAACAGGTCCAGGAAACCGTTGGGGCCACCGTGCTTGAACGTGTCGCACGAGGGCTGCGGGATGGTCTCCCACACCGACTCCGACGACCCGCGCTGATAGGTGTTGATGTACGCGGGCGCCGTGGTGCCGTCACCGCAGCGGCCGAAGCCGTAGGTGTTGTCGACGTCGATCAGCCAGTGCATGCCGTAGACGTCATCGGTGCCGTAGGCGGACTTCAGCTCGGCCGCGATCGGGTCCTGGCCCGACAGGGACTGCTCCGTCCAGGACCGCCGGGTAGCGGTCCATCCGCGGGTGCTCCGGCGCGTAGGTAGCCGGCTTCGCCGCGTTGTACTTGTCGTTCGTCGGCTGGTCGGCCTTCGCCGGGATGATGAACTTCTCCATCGACGCGAACGCCGACTTGAACGGAGCCCAGTCCCCGGTGACACGGCCGTAGCTGGCCTCCAGCCACAGGTAGTAGCTGAACGCCTCCGACGTCGTCTGGTGGCCGTGGTCCGGAGCCTCGACCATCAGTGTCTCGATCGAGTGGTACGGCACCAGCAGGTCGCCGAACTTGCGGAAGTAGCCGCTGGCCGGATCCTTGATCTTCTTGTACTGGGTCGAGGAACGCCTGCGTGAAGTCCGAAGTGGACGAATCGATCTCGCGGGCGGCGATCGACGCCGGTGAGTGGCCTGGCGCCGACGCGGTGAACGTCGCCGTCGCGAGTGTCGCCGCCGTTGTTCGCCGATGTGACCGTCACGGTCTGTTTCGCGGTGCTGGTGAACGTGAGCGTCGCCGGCGCCGCCGTGAGGTCCGCACTGCCGCTGCGGACGATCGTGACGGTGACCGGCTGGCTCGGGGTGGTCGCCAGCGAGACGTCGAACGTGGCCGTCTGGCCCTGCCTGACCGTGAGCGTGCTCGGTGTCGCCAGCACCGCGGGTCCGGCCAGGACCTTCACCGATCGCGGGCGCGGAAGTCGCGACGGCGCCCCGGTTGTCGGTCGCCCTGGCGGTGATGCGGTGGTCCCCTGCCGGCGCCGAGGTCCACGAGCCGGTGAACGGCGCGCTGGTGTCGGTCGCGATGACCTTGTCACCGGCGTAGAAGTCGACCTTGGCCACCGTGCCGTCGGTGTCCTGCGCGGTCGCGGACAGCGGAATCGTGGCCGGCAGGGTGTAGGTGCCGCCCGTGGCCGGCGCGGTCAGTGCCACGGACGGCGGCTGGTTGGGGCCCGTGCAGGCCACGCCGTTCACCGCGAAGTCCGTCGGTGGCCGGTTGGCCGAGCCCTTGCTGCCGTTGAACCCGACCTGCGCCGTGCCGCCGCGCCGGAAGCGTCGGGGCCCAGGCCGGGTTGGTCACGCTCACCACGGCGCCGCTCTGGCTGAAGGTGCCGTTCCAGCCCTGCGTCACGCGCTGCCCGTCGGGGAACGTCCAGGTCAGGTTCCAGCCGTTCAGCGCATCGCCCTCGTTGCGGATCGACACGCTGGCACCGAATCCGGTGTTCCACTCGTTGGTGATCTCGTAGGTGACGGTGCACGCGACCGCTGCCGGGGCCGCCACCGCGGGCACCCCACCGATCACCATCACCGCCGCAACCGCCATTGCCACACTTCGCCGAGTCATGCCGCCGCCCTCTCGACATCTGGGAACGCTCCCAGAATTCACGGCACTGTAACGCGACCGCTTCCGCACCTGGAGGCTCATCCGACTCCGGACGGGCGCACCGCTGGACCGGAAGCTCCCTGCGGTTAGCCAAAAAGGCGCAGCAGGCGTTCCACCGTCAGTTCTTCTTGCTGCTCTCTTCGAGTGGTTTCCTGGGAACGCTCCCAGGAGAACCGGTGCAGACCTTTTCCCAAGCAGGGAGGGGGCGACCGTCGCCGCACGGCCGCCCCCTGGCTCGATCAGCCGCGACCGGCTCCCGCACCGGCCGTGACCACACTCTTCACGCTGCTCGCGCCGTCAAGCGGGTACGAATAGGGAATGCTCTTCACCGAGCCGCCCTGGTCACCCGAACCCGAGCTGACGAAGTGGTTGTTGCGCGCCACCAGCGCGGCGCCGGGCGAGCTGCCCTCGCCGCGATGGAACGGGTCCTTCGTGTTCTCGAAGTAGTTGCCCTCGACGAGAACGCCGGCCTCCACGGTGGACGCGACGCCGTAGTCCGTCACGCCGCCGTAGTAGTTGTTGTAGACGTGCACCGGGTTGCCGAACCGCACGCGCGGGTGGCGCTGCTGCGTGCCGGCGAACCAGTTGTGGTGGTAGGTGACCCGCAGCTTGCCGCGGTCCTCCGCCCCGTTGTCGTCACTGTGTCCGAGGAGCATCGTCTTGTTGTGGCTGGAGAACTTGTTCCAGGACACCGTGACGTAGTCAGAGGCGCGTTTGACGTCGACCGCCCCGTCGTAGCCGCTCGAGAACGAGTTGTGGTCGACCCACACGCGGGTCGAGTACTGGACGTTGATCGCGTCGTCACCCCAGCTGCGGAAGTTGAGGTTGCGCACGATCACGTTGGAGACCTTCGAGATGTTGAGGCCCTGACCGGTGATCGCCGCGCTTGAGCCGACACCCTCGATGGTCTTGTTCGAGGCGACCTTCGTCATGCTCGACAGCGAGATCGTGCCGGACACCCGCACGACGGCGGGACTCGACGACTGCACGGCCGTGGCGAACGCGGCCGCGGTGGTGACGGTGACCGGCGAGGCGCTGCCGCCACCCGTCGTGCCACCACCCTGGGTGGCCCAGCCGACCAGCCCGAACGGCGCGGCCGACACCTGCGGAACGGAAACAACACTGACGGCCAATGCGGCCGCGGAAATAATAGCTGCACGTTTCAGATTCATTCCACGCTCTCCCACGAGTGAGCGGCGGTATCACCAAGGTAGCGAGCAGGCAAGAAATCGGTCAACAGCTTCGACGATATTCGAATCGAACAATCGACAATGGTTGACAGGAAATCCAGTCGCCCTACGATAAGAATACCGCCGTGCATCCATATCCAGTGGAGCGCATATGAAGAAACTGGCAACAATGATGTTGGCCGCGGCTCTGGCAGCATTGCTGGCACCCCAGGCACAGGCCGCGGGCAGTACCTTTCCCACCCCGACCGGCCCGAAGCCGGTCGGCGCCACCATCAAGGTCCCCAAGACCGTCTACGACGGTGGTATGAAGCGGTTCTACGGCACCGGCAACCTTGGCTCGGGCGGCCAGAACGAGGACCAGGACCCGATCTTCCAGCTGGCCGACGGCGCGACGTTGAAGAACGTCGTACTGGGGGCTCCGGCCGCGGACGGCATCCACTGCCTCGGCACGTGCACGCTCACCAACGTGTGGTGGGAGGACGTCGGCGAGGACGCGGCCACGTTCAAGGGCACGTCGTCGTCGCAGACCATGACCGTCAACGGGGGCGGCGCGCGCAAGGCGTCGGACAAGGTGTTCCAGCACAACGGGCCGGGCACGATGATCATCCGCAACTTCCAGGTGGACGACTTCGGCAAGCTCTACCGGTCCTGCGGCAACTGCAAGACCCAGCACAAGCGGCACGTCGTGCTGGAGAACATCACCGCGTTCTCCCCCGGCAAGTCGCTGGTCGGCATCAACACCAACTACGGCGACACCGCGCGGTTCTCGAAGATCACGATCGTCGGGGACAGCAGCAAGAAGATTGTCGTCTGCGAGAAGTACCAGGGCGTCACCAGTGGTGAACCGAAGAAAATCGGTTCAGGCTCCGACTCCACGAACTGCCTCTACAAATCCTCCGACCTGACCTACCGCTAGGCTCGCGACGAAGGGCGCTTTCGTCCACCTGAGGTGGACGAAAGCGCCCTTCGTAAACAGAGCTCACCACACTTCAAGAGTGTGAACTCGGATGTGTTCCAGGTTCCAGTCGTCGCCGATTCCCGGTTGCGTCGACAGCGCCACGTTCCCGTTCTCGTCGAGCGGGTCGGCGATGGAGTTCCGATGCGGCGGCACCCGGTCGAAATCGACCTGCGGGTGCAGCAGGCCACGCTCGTACCACCGGCCCGCGTCCGTCGCCCCGAGCACCGTGAGGCTGCCGGAGCCGTTGCCGTGGATCTCGCAGTCCATGTTGAACGACTCCGCGAGGTGCACGGTCTTGAGCACCGGCGTGATGCCACCGGCGCCCGCCGGGCCGACGCGCAGGATGTCGCACGCGCCCGCCGTGATCCACTCGGCGCGGGTCATGTGCTTGCCCCACGCCACCTCCGGCCCGATGACCGGGATGGACAGCTGGGCGGCGAGCCACCGGTACGAGCTGATGGACGCCTCTTCCATCGGTTCCTCGAACCAGTAGAAGTCCAGCTCCTCCAACGCTTTACCGAGCCGCAGCGCCTCCGTCCGCGAGTACCAATGGCTGGCGTCGAGCATCAGCGCGATGTCCGGCCCGACCGCCTCCCGCACCGCCTGGCAGGCCTCGATGTCACGGGCGACGCTCGGCGCACCCGGCACCGGCGGCATCCACGTGTGCAGCTTGATCGCCCGGTACCCCACCGTCACCAGCTGCTTCGCGAAGTCCGCGTAGTCGCCCGGTGTCGCGAGGCCGTCGGTGTCCCCGCACATCGTGCTGGCATAGGCCGGAACCCGGTCGCGGGCGCCGCCGGCGAGCCGCCACGCCGGCAGCTCGACCCGGCGGGCCACCAGATCCCACAGCGCCTGGTCGACGAACCCGAGCGCCCGGTCGGTGAACCCGCCGTGCGCCCCGCGTTGCCTTCGCGCGAGCAGCCGCCACAGCCGTTCCCGGTCCCACGGGTCCTGCCCGAGCAGCACCGGCCGCACGTGCCGGTCCAGCACGGCCGGGCGCAACTGGTCCGGCTGCACCTGGCAGTACCCGGTGACGCCGTCGGAGTCGGTGATCTCCAGCAGCGCCTCGGTGATCGCGTGCTCGGGCGCCGGATGCCGATGACCTTCGGCGTCCACCGACGTGCCCGCGGTCGTCGTGAACGTGCGGACCGCGACCCGTTCGATCACTTCCGCTTCTCCCAGTCCTGCTGGGCGGCGGTGAGCTTGGTCGCGAGCCCGTCGAGGAACTCCTGCGCGGACATCTGCCCGAGCAACACCTTCTGGTAGAGCGGCTCGGTGTCGGTCTTGGTGATCGACGAGTACTCGGGCAGGTAGACCGGCGCGGGCACGATCACGGTCGCCGGGTCCTCCAGCACGCCGAGCGCCATCTTCACGGCCGGGTTCTTCGCGACCCATTCGGCTCCGCGCACGTCGGTGTTCGCCGGGATCTGGCCGACCTTCTCGTTCCAGTACCCGTTGCTCTCGGCCGAGACCAGGAACTCGACGAACTTCCAGGAGGCGTCGGTGTTCTTGCCGCCCTTGAACACCGCGAAGCCGTCGGTCGGGTTCGGGACCACGGTCCGCTTGCCCGACGGCCCCTTCGGCAACGGCATCGCGCTGACGCGTTCCGGTCCGAGCGTCTTCATCACGTCCGCGGTCGAACCGAGGTTGTGGTGCATCATCGCGACCGTGCCACCGGTGAACTGCGCGACCATCTGCGTGTAGTTGTTGTTCACGTCCGCCTCGGGCGTGGCCTTCTTGTACATCTCCGCGACCTTGCGCACGAGCTCGGCGTTACGCGGGTCGGCGACCGTGCTCTTGCCGCCGTCGTAGAACTTCTCGACGCCGGAGTAGGAGTAGGCCTCGGTCAGCAGCTGGAAGATCGAGCCGGCGCCACCGCGGATGGTGAAGCCGTACTTGTTGTCCGCGGGTTTGGTCAGCTTCGCGGCGGCCTGCGCCAGGTCGTCCCACGTCTTCGGTTCCGGGAGCTGGTTCTCGGTGAACAGGTCCGAGCGGTACCAGATCACGTCGAGGTTGCCCGACGCGGGAACGGCGTAGAGCTTGCCGTCGCGCGAGGTCTGGCGCACGGTCTCCAGCAGGCCGGGGATCAGCTTGCCGTCGAGCGAGCTGCCCGCCAGCCGGTCGTCGATCGGCTCCAGCGCGTCCTGCCCCGCGAGGTGGGCGAGGTAGGAGGTCGTGACGCCGCCGACGTCCGGTGTCGACCCGCCCGCGATGGCCGTGTCGTACTTCTGCTGCACCGACGAGCTCGGGACACCGACGTACTCGATCTTGATGTCCGGGTTCTTGGCCTCGAACCGTTTGATCAGCTCCTGGTAGATCGGCGTGCGGCCGGGGCCGCCGTTGTTGTCCCAGAACGTGACCGTCGTCTTGCCGTCCTGTGTGGCGGAGCACGCGCTCAGCACGAGCACCAGCGCGACCAGCAGTCGTTTCATGTCCTCTTCTTCCTCATCCCTTGACCGCGCCTGCGCTGAGTCCCTGCACGAGGAACCGCTGCACCACGGCGAAAACCAGCACGACCGGCACGGCGGCGATGACGCCACCCGCCGCGAGCGCCCCGAAGTCGGTGTTGAACTCCCCCAGCGCGTAGCTCAGCCCGACCGGCAGCGTGAACTTGTCCTGCTTGCTCGCGAACATGAGCGCGAACAGGAAGTTGTTCCAGGCACCGATGAACGCGAACGACCCGACAGCCACCAGCGCGGGCCGCAGCTGAGGCAGCGTCACGGCGAAGAACGCCCGCAGCCGCGTGCAGCCGTCGACCATCGCGGCTTCTTCGAGCTCGACGGGAACGTTGCGCACGAACCCGCTCATCAGGATCAGCGCCAGCGGCAGCTGGAACGCCGTGTCCGCGATGATCAGGCCGGTGAGGCTGTTGAGCAGACCGGCGCTGCGGAAGATCACGAACAACGGGATCAGCATCATCGCGCCGGGGATGAACTGCGTGCACAGCAGCGCCAGCAGGAACACCCGTTGCCCGCGGAACTTGAAGCGCGCCAACGCGTAGCCGCCCATGAGCGCGAACACGGTGACCACGACGAGCGTGCCGAGCGCGATGATCAGGCTGTTCTGGAAGAACAACCCGAACCCGATCCCGTTCCACACGGTGTCGAAGTGCTCGAACGTGATCGGCCACGGCACCAGCGCGGTCTCCCCCGCCGGCCGGAACGCGAAGACGAGCATCCAGTAGAACGGGATGAGCGTGAACAACAGGTAGAGCACCAGTGGCAGGTGCAGCCGGATGAACCGGCTCGGGTCGCGGTGCTTCTTGCGCCGCGGTGGTGCGGGTGGCGGACGTTCGATGGTCGGCGGGCGGGTGAGTGTCTGGGTCATGCCCGGCTCCCGAACTTGGACAGCCTCAGGTAGAGGATCGAGAAGAACAGGAGGATCACGAACCCGGCCATCGTCAGCGCCGAGCCGTAGCCGAAGTCGTGCGAGTCGACGGCCTTGCGCGCCACGTAGAGCGGCAACGTGGTGGTCTGGTTCGCCGGACCACCGCCGGTGAGCGTGTAGATCAGGTCGACGTTGTTGAACTCCCACACCGCGCGCAGCAACGTCGACAGCACGATGGCGTCGCGCAGGTGCGGCAACGTGACGCTCACGAACCGCCGGTATCGCCCGGCGCCGTCGACGGAGGCGGCCTCGTACAGGTCCTTCGGGATCGTCTGCAGGTCGGCGAGCAGCAGGATCGCGAAGAACGGCACCCCGCGCCACAGCTCGGTGACCACGGTCGCCGGGAAGACGGTCGCCGGGTCACCGAGCACCGACGTGCCGGGATCACCGATGCCCCACTGCGCGAGCTGCTGGAAGATGCCCGTGGACGGGTTGTAGAGCAGGATCCAGATGCCGGTCGTGAGCACGCCGGACACCGCCCACGGCGAGAACACCAGCGACCGTGCCAGCGCGCGGCCGACGAACGTCTCGTTGACGATCAACGCGAGACACAGCCCGAGCACGAGCTGCAGCCCGACCTCGACGACGACCCACTTGGCGCTGAACGCGAGGCTCTGCCAGAACAACGGGTCCTCGAACAGCATCCGGCGGAAGTTCTCCAGGCCGATGAAGCCGTTCTTCCACGGCTGCGTGACCGTGTGGTGACGCAGGCTGAACCACCCGACGCTGGCGATCGGGTAGATCAGGAACACCGCCATCAGGGCCAGCGTCGGGGCGATCAGGGCGTAGGGCGCCCACGTGCGGGTCCTCACGCGGGGTTCCACCCGCCCAGGTACGCGCTCTTGGTGTACCGCTTCGCCTGCTCGTCGGTCAGCTGCGGCCGGTCGGCGTTCGAGCCGGCGCCGGGCCCGGTGTTGCGGTACTCGAAGAACCTCGCCTCACGCCACGGGAAGCCGGACATGTCCGTCCACGGTGCGCGCTTGATCGCGGCGGGCAGTTCGGTGTCGCGGATGACGACCTGGGCGATCGCGTCCACGTCACCGCCGGGATGCCATGGCCTGCCGAGGAAGTACGTCCCGGCCGGCGCGTCGCTGCGGACCTTCGAGTTCACGATCAGGAAGCCGTACTGGTTGTCGCGGCGGGTGCTGGCCGCCGTGAGATAGCCGTTCGGGTCACTGCCACGGGTCAGCGCGGTGATCGTGGCCCGTTCGAACACCGCGGTCGCCCGGCCGAACAGGAAGTCGACGTCGCCGGAGATCGCGCAGTCCCGGTAGTACTGACGCGAGCGCGTGGTCACGTTCGGGGTGTCGGCGTACAGGGTGTCCTGGTGTCCCTCGAAGTTCACGCGGTCGAAGAACATCCGGTCGCCGGTGGCCTTCACCGCCACGGCCTGCGTCGCGGTGATCTCCGGGTGCTTCTTGCGGTCGAAGGAGTTCCGGAACGTGATGTCGCGGGCGGTGAAGCCGTCCGCGGCGATGGTCGCCGTCGCGCTGCCGGTCGTGCCGTAGGTGGTGCCGTCCGGCTTCTTCGTGCCGCTGGCGTTGTCGTACTCGATGACCACGTCCTGAGCCCGGCCCGTCGCACCGCGCAGGGTCAGGCCCTTCTTGCTCGCCGGGATCTTGACGACCTCCCGGTACACGCCCTTCTTCAGGGTGATCACGGCGCCGGCGGGTGCGGCGTCGATCGCGGCCTGCACGGTCGCGAACTCGGCGCCCACCACGAGGTGGCGTCCGGCCGGTTGCGCGCCTGCCTTCAGGTGTGCGATCCGGTGTGCGGGTTCCAGGCCGCGGTTCAGCGTCGGTGTCCAGCCCGCATCCGTGCCCAACTGCTTCGCCGGGTTCGCGGCGTTGTGCGCGCCGACCAGGCTGACGGGCTTGCCGTCGACCAGGTTGCCGACGTCGGTGATCGCGGTGCCGCCCCAGTTGTAGACGACCTTCTCGGGCGCGATGCCGCGGACGAAGTTGTTCTGCGCGTAGATCTGGGAGCGCACGCCGACGCCCCAGCTGTACACCGGCGGGCCTTCGTAGAGGTTGTTGTAGACGTGCACCTGGCCGAACCGCACCCGTGGCGCGCGCTCAAGCACGTTGCGGAACACGTTGTGGTGCACCGAGACCCGCAGCTTGCCCGGATCGGTGGTCGAGGTGTTCGACGAGCCGATCAGCATGGTCTTGCCGTGTTCGGTGAACACGTTGCGCGACACCGTGACGAGGTCCGAGCCCGAGGTGATGTCCAGCTGGCCGTCGTGCACCTGGTACGGCCGTCCGAAGTAGAGCGGCTGGGTGCTGTCGACGTTCGGCTCGTCGGTGAACGTGTTGTGGTCGGCCCAGACGTTCTCGGACCGTTGGAGCGACACCGAGTCGTAGAGCGAGTTCCAGTTGCCAGGCGGTGAGTCGGGGCTGTTGTCGTTCGGGTCCCAGCGCGGGAAGCAGTCATGCGTGTCGCGGAAGGTCAGGTTGCGCACGATCACGTTGCGCACGCCGTGGATGCGCAGGCTGCCGCCGGTGATCCCGGCGCCGGGCCCGGCGCCGATGATCGTGGTGTCCGAGCCGACGTTGAGCGCGATGGCCGCCTCCTGCCGCTTCGCCGACGCGACGCGCGCGTTCTCCAGCGGCCCCTCCGGTTCGCGCTCCCAGCCCCACACGGCCGGGTCGTAGGCGGCGAGGTAGCCGGCCAACGTGTAGCCGTCGGTCTCATAGTCCTGACACCGCAACGGTTTCCCGTCGGCGCCGGTGTTCGCGTCGATCACACCCTTGACCTTGATGATCCGCGGTGCCGGTGCGGCCAGTGCCGCCACGAGCTCGGCCCGCGTGCGCACCTCGTGCACGTTCCCCGCGGGCGCCGCGGCACCGCCGGTCGTGCCGGGGCCGCTCGAAGCCCAGCCGTCCCCCGCCGGCAGCACCTGCCGCGCCGGGTCGTGACCGGCGTGCGCGGACACGCTCACCACCCCGGTACCTGCGCACGCCAAAACCAGCGCCTGAACCAACAACCGCATGGCGGAATGTCCTTCCGAAAGGAGGATTCACATTCTTGAACACTGTCCACGAGCGTGAAACGGATATTACGAACGTGTCCGCCGCGCGTCAATGAAGTGAACTAATTCGACTGTTCGACGCACTCATCGACGATTATTCGAATCGAATCAGGTCGAATTGTGGCATCTGCCAGGGGCCAGTTCGATCTTGATTGGCCCCTCGCGACTCCGATCACGGCCTGGCTACCGTTCGAACTGCGCTTGATCAGCGCTTTTCCTTTCGATACACCACGAACAACGAGGTGAGAACTGTGCGAGCTCTTACGACGTTCGCTCTGGCCGCGACCGCATTGGTCGCCACGGCGGTGCCGGCCGCGGCCCAGGTCGACGCGGCTGTCGCCGTCCATTCCCCGGCGCGGCTGGAAGCACGCGGAGCGGCCGTCACGATGCCGGTCAGGGTGATGTGCGAACCGGGTGCGAGCGGGTCGCTGTACCTGCAGGTCACGCAGAACGTGCGTGGCGAGATCGCCCTCGGCGAGAAGTACGTGCCGATCACGTCGTGCACCGGGAAGTACGAGAGGATCAACGTCACGGTGGTCTCGCGGACCAAGGCGTTCCGTCAGGGTGTCGCGTTCACCCAGGCCACGCTCAACGTCTACACCCACGACGATTCGGGCGTCACCGAGCAGGAACGTGAAGTGATGCTGCGCTAGTAGGGGTCGTGAGTGCTTTTGGTCGTCGGAGCGACCAAAAGCACTCACGACCAATCCTTGCTAATGTCGGCGAATGTCTCTGCTCAGCAATCCCAGCGTGGCCGCGGGCGCGGCCCGGATCATGCAGAGCCTCATGCCGCTCGCCAAGCTGGCCCGGCGCGGTGAACCGCCTTTTCGCGAGTTTCCCGGCAGCACGAGCGACCTGACGATCCCGAACTCCGTCGCACCGGCCACGGCGGTCGTCTACCGCCCGCCCGGCGCCGTCGCGTCGCCCCCGGTGCACGTCAACTTCCACGGCGGCGGTTTCGTCCTTCCCGGCGCACATCTGGACGACCCGCTGTGCCGCTATCTCGCCGCCGAGGCCGGTGTCGTCGTCGTCAACGTCGAGTACGCGGTCGCGCCGCAGCACCGGTTTCCCCAGCCACCGCACCAGGCTTTCGAGATCGGCTCCATGCCGAAGGTGTCCGGTACGCGGAACGTCTGCGCAGGGCGGGCGCGCTGGCCGAGCATCGCGACGTGCCCGGCGCCGACCATGCCTACGACATGAGTGACATGGGCAAGGCCCGCGAGATCTACGCGCTGATCGCCGACCACATCAGGCGCGTCATTCCCGTGCGGTGACCAGGGTTACCGGCGCGTCCCTGGTCGCCGCGAGCGCCGTCCACACGCTCGTCACACCCACCACCAGAAACGCGCCCACGACCACGACGCCGAGAAGTTCCCACGGCACGGCGATCACGCCCGTGCCGATGGACTTCTTCGTGCCCGACCCGATTCCGGCCAGCGCCGCGGCCGCGACGGCGCAGCCGAGCAGCAGCCCGATGGCCGTGACGGCACCCGACTCCGTCACGGCCATCCGCACGACCTGCCTGCGGGTCAGGCCGGTCACGCGCGCGACCGCGAACTCGGTCCGGCGTTCGGCGGCGGCGATCACCACCGCGTTGATCACGGCCATGAGCGCGTAGAGACCGGAAAGTCCCATCAGCACGGCCAGAATCTTGATGTTGCCGCTCTGCTGCGCGTCCGTCTTCCCCATCGCCCACTCGGCCACCGTGCGCACCTGCCCGATACCCGCGCTCTGGATCCGCGCGGCGACCTCGGCCGGGTCGGCGCCCTCAGCCACCTGCACAACGGTCTCGGTGGGCGCATCGGCCAGCAACTCGGCGGGTATCAGTTCCCTCGGAACCAGGAAGCTGTCACCGACCTCCAACGTCTCCCCCATCGCGGCGACCACCGTCAGCGGCATCTCCCTGCCGCCTATCTGAGCGACCACAGTGGACCCGACGGTGATCCTCTCGCCCGCGGTCGCCGGTCCGGTCACGATCGACTGGCCGCGCAACCCGTCCAGGGCACCAGCGCGCGGCACCTGACGTTGCGTGCGCTGGTAGGCGGCGGCATCCACCGCCACGACCCCGGAGTCGCTGCCCTCCCGCGGGTTCCAGGTCACCGACATGGGGACCGTGCTCCGCGGTGAGGCGAAGGCGACGCCGGGCACAGCGGCGATCCGATCGGAAGCCGCACCGGTGGAGTCCACGACGAGGTCGCCGTCGACGAGGTCCTTCTGCTCCTGACCGGTCGCCGCCGCCAGCGAGGCGAACGTCCCGGTGAGACCGAGCAGCAGCGACACCAGCACGATCAGCGGCGCGGCGGTGGAAGCGCTGCGCCGCACGCCGTCACGCAGGTTGGCCTCCGCAAGGCCACCGAGTGTCGTCGACCGCAGCACCAGCCCGAACACCCGCGCCACCAGCGGAACGACGAGCGGGCTCAGCAGGCTGAGCGCGACCGCGCCGAACATCGACACACCCAGCGCCACCATCATCGCGCCCAGCAGATCCGCCGACCGCGCGACCATCATCATGCCCACCGTGGCCGCCGCGAACGACAGTCCGAAGAACCACCGGGACAACGTCATGACACGTGCCGCCTGCCCGGTATTGCGCAGCGCTTCCAGCGGACGCACCTTCGCCGCCCGCAGCGACGCGCTGAACGCCCCGAGCACCGCCACCCCGACACCGACTGTCGCGGACACGTACAGCGCCCAGTTCCCCCAGCCAGCCACGAAGTTCGCGGGCAGCAGGCCGATCTCGATCAGCAGCCAGGACTGTGCCCGCGTGGCGACGAACCCGATCGGCACGCCGAGTCCGGTGCCCGCCACCCCGAGCAGCACCGCCTCCGACAGCAACAACCTGCGCAGCTGGCCACGGCTGCCTCCCACCAGCCGCAGCAACGCGAGGTCCCGGCGCCGCTGGGCCACGGTGAACGCGAACGTCGAGCTGACGATGAAGACGGCGAGGAACACCGACAGGAACACCGTCATCCCCATCACCGTCGCAGCACCGACAAAGCCCTCTCGAACACGTTCTTCGTCCTGGCTGGACAGTCCTTCCGGGATCTGCGGCGTGCCGGTGCCCGCGAGGACCAGCAGAGAGGACTGCACCAGCGCGACACCGACCGCGACGCTCAGCACCGCGCCGATGAAGAGCTGCCAGCGTTCCCGGAACGTGCTCAGTGACAACACGAACACCGCTCAGCCCTCCAACGTGGCGAGCCGGTCGGCGACCTCACGGGTGGTGGCGCGTTCGAGGCGGTCGACGATCCGGCCGTCGGCGAGGAACACCACCGCGTCGGCGCTGGCCGCCACCGCCGGGTCGTGCGTCACCATCACGATGCTCTGCCCGGCGCCGGACACCATGTTCCGCAGCAGGTCCAGCACCATGCGCGCGGAACGGGAGTCCAGCGCCCCGGTCGGTTCGTCGGCGAACAGCACCGCGGGCTGGGAGATCATCGCTCGCGCGATGGCGACCCGTTGCTGCTGGCCGCCGGAGAGCTCACGCGGGCGATGATGCGCGCGCTCACCCAGACCGACTCCGGCGAGCACGGCATGCACCTGGCTTTTCGGCACCCGGACGCCCGCGAGCTTCAGCGGCAGCACCACGTTCTGCTCGGCGGTCAGCGAGCTGATCAGGTTGAAACTCTGGAAGACGAACCCGACCGTCCGGCGCCGCAGGTCGGTGAGCACGTCGTCGGACGCGGCCGTGACGTCCCGGCCGGCCAGCAGCACCTGACCGCCGCTGACCCGGTCCAGTCCGGCCGCGCAGTGCAACAGCGTCGACTTACCCGAACCGGACGGTCCCATCACCGCCGTCCACGATCCGGCCGGGCAGCTCAGGCTGACGTCGTCGAGCGCCCGCACCGCGGAGCCGTACGACCTGCTCACCCGCCGAAGTTCGACCGCAGGTGAATTCGCGAACATCCCCACCTCATCCTCGTGTCAAAACGTGACACCACAAGGAGATCGCGTGAGGGCCCGGCCTGTCAGCGGGCCTACGCGGTGTATCGGAGGTATAGCCGGCTATACCTTTCGACACCGTTCGATACTGTCGATCAGGTGACCGTTCTGCGTTCGGCCGCTTCGCGCCGGTTCCTGCTGACCAGCTGGCCGTGGCGGGCGTTGGGTCACGTGCTCACGACGCCGTTCGTGGCGCTGCTGGCCGGTGTGCCGCTCGCGGTGCTGGTGGCGCCCTGGGCGTACCTGGTGCTCCGGTTCGGCTCACACACCGTGCCGCCCTCGCTGGCCGAGGTGGTGTTCCTGCTGCTGCTCGGCATGGTGTCGATCGGCGCGTTCGGACCGTTGCTCGCGATCCCGGTGGCGCACGTGGAACGCGCGCGGCTGCGGCTCGTCGACTCCGACCCCGTCGAGTCCGGCCATCGCCCGCCGGCGCGGTCCTGGCTGCGGACCCGCTACGCCGAGCGCGCCACCTGGAGCGAGTTCGCCTACCTGTGCCTGCTGGTGGCGGTGGGCCCGGTGCCGTGCGCCGCGATCGTGGTGGTGCTGCTCATGGTCAGGGTCACCACGTTCGGGCAGGCACTCGCCGCGGTCGCGCTCGGTGTGCTGCTGGTCTACCTGATGGCGGGGTTCGCCGGTGCGCACGGCGCGGTGGCGCGGGCGTTGCTGCACGACGGGCTGGCCGAGGTCGCGCGCTCGCGGCTGCGGCTCGTGCACGCGTTCGAGGCGGAGCGACGCCGGATCGAACGCGACCTGCACGACGGCGCCCAGCAGCGGCTGGTCAGCCTGACCCTGCAGCTGGGGCTGGCCCGGCTGGACGTTCCGCCGGACTCACCGGTGGCGGCGGCGCACGAGCAGGCGAAGGTGCTGATGGCGGAGCTGCGGGCGTTCATCCACGGCATTCACCCGCGCGTCCTCACCGATCGAGGGCTGACCGCGGCGCTGCACGAGCTCGCCGACCGCTCGGCGTTCCCCGTCGAGGTGACCGGTGAGCTGCCCAGGCTGCCTGGTCTCGTCGAGGAGACCGCGTACTTCGTGGCGGCCGAGGCGTTGACGAACACGGCCAAGCACAGCGGCGCCACGCACGCGCAGGTATCCGTTGCCTACGTTGGTTCGCTGCTCACGCTGGAGATCAGCGACAACGGTCACGGCGGCGCGGATCCACGGCAGGGCACCGGCCTCACCGGGCTGGCCGACCGGGTGGCCGTCGCCGATGGCAGGATTACCTTGTCCAGCCCCGTTGGCGGGCCAACACTTCTGCGTGCGGAGCTGCCGTGCCGACTGTCCGGGTAGTTCTCGCCGAGGACGGCGCGCTGCTGCGGGAAGGCCTCGCTGGTCTGCTCACCCGGTTCGGTTTCGACGTCGCGGCCGCCGTCGGTGACGCGGAGGCGTTGAAGGCCGCGGTGGCCGAGCACCGCCCGGACCTCGTGGTGACGGACATCCGCATGCCACCGGGTTTCACCGACGAGGGCCTGCGCGCCGCGGTGGAACTGCGTGCGGCACATCCGGGGCTCGCCGTCGTCGCGCTCAGCCAGTACGTCGAACAGAGCTACGCCGCCGACCTGCTCGACACCGGAGGCGGTGTCGGATACCTGCTCAAGGACCGGGTGGTCGACGTCGAGGAGTTCGTCGCCGCGCTTCGGCAGGTCGTCGCCGGCGGCACGGTGGTCGACCCGCAGGTCGTGCGCCAGCTCCTGAACCGCCGCCGCGACCCGCTCTCCCGGCTGTCCACACGGGAGCGGGAGGTGCTCGCCGTGGTCGCCGAGGGGTACTCCAACGCCGCGATCGCCGCGAAACTCGTCATCTCCGAACCCGCCGTGAGCAAACACATCGGCAACATCCTCACCAAGCTCGGCTTCCCGCCCGACGACGACCACAACCGCCGCGTCCTCGCCGTCCTCACCTACCTCCGGAACGGCTCGCCATGAAAGGAGCTTTCATGGCGAGCGGGGACCACGCGTACCCCCCGTCGTCCTTGGGCGAAAAGCACGTTCGTACGGCCATTTCGTACGAACGTGCTTTTCGCTCAGTAAACAAAGTTGCCGGATTCGGCGTCGAGCTCGTAGCCGTCGATGAACGCCACCGCCACCCAGTCGTTCGCGGTGCCCTCGGTGAACGCGAGCACCAGCACCAGCAACCCGATCAGCAGCGTGCGTGGTTCCCGCCACACGGCCATGACCCCGCTGCCGCGGCCGTGCGCCGTGTCACCGCCGAACCAGAAGGTCCGCGCCGCGACCAACGTGCCGTCGAGGCCTACCGGCAGGTGCTGCGGGACAGCGGCGGCGAGGTCCGGCTGGTTCCCGGTGACTTCACGGCAGCGCGCGGTGCCGAGGCGGCCGCCGAGATCATGGCGCGGTGGCCTGACACCGACGCGGTGTTCGCGCTCAGCGACCTCACGGCGCTCGGAGTCCTGGACGGGTTGCGCGGCCTGGGCGTCGACGTTCCGGGGGACGTGGCGGTCGCCGGTTTCGACGACATCGCGTTCGCCGGTCTCAGCCGCCCGGCGCTCACCACGACCACGCACCCGGTGGAGGAGATCGCCGCGGGAGCCGTCCGGGCGGTGCTCGACCCCGGTGACAGCAGGCCGGTCACGTTCTTCTCGTCCACGCTCGTCGTGCGCGACAGCGCGTGACGAGCGGACGGCGGCGCGCACGCCGCCGTCCGCCACACCGGACTCAGCCGGTGGACGTCGCCTTCCACCGCTGGTTGGCACCGGAAGTAGCCTGGTACAGGCCGATCCTGGCACCGTCCTCACGCGACTCGCCGTTGACGTCGAGCAGCTTGCCCGTCGCCGCGTTCACGAACGTCCAGCTCCCGTCCCCTGTGGACGACAACGTCCACCGCGAGGAAGGGCTGTCCGACGACGTCAGCGCGACGTCGTTCCCGGCCACGGAGAGCCGTTGCCCGGTACCCGCGTTCACCACGGAGAACTGGGCGCGGTTGTCGTACCCGCCGGTCCGCCGCTCGACCTTCCACACCTGGTCGCGCGCGGCGACGTTGGTGGTCCGCTGGACGAGCGAGGTGCCGGACGGAGCAAGGGACTTGTCGCTCTGCACACCGGTCAACCGATAGCTGCCGCCGAGCGCGGCCTCACGGTTCACGCCGCTGACGCCGGAAACCTCGAACGTGGTGACCGACTTGGCGGGCACGCTGAGCGTTGCCTTGCGGTCCTTCACCCGCACCGCCGCACCCTTGATCAACGCGCCGTGCAGGTCCGTCACGATCGGACGCACGGTCGCGTTGGACCGGACCGACCCGAACGCCGACAGGTCCAGCGTCACCGACTGCGCCTGCTCGGTCTTGTTCAGGTGCACCACCGACTTGAGCGCGGTGTTGCGCACCGCCGCCACGTCCGTCGTGGTGTTCACCTTCACCAGCCGGTCACCGGGCTTGATGTGGTGGGTGAAGTTCCGCAGCGTGTGGAACTTCGAGTTGACGCGCGCCGGGCACGTCGCGAGCGTGTCCTGCTGCCCGCAGTCGAACGGGATCTGGACCACGCCCCAGTTCATGCCGTTCGGCGACTCGCCGCCCGGCTTCATGTTGTTGTAGTCCTCGATCGCCTGCCACAGCAGCCAGGCGCGCGGTTCGAGCTCGCGCAGGTCGTCGATCACGCGCTCCGCGATACCCAGTCCGGAGTCCATGGCGGTGAAGCTCTGCCCAGGGCCCCACGATCCGTCGACCTCGCTCATCCACAACGGCTTGTCCGCGGCCTTGGCGATGTCACGGGCGGCGGTGCGGCGATCCTGGCCGTAGGTGTGGACGTTCAACTGCCCGACCTTGTCCCGGGCCGCGGCCGGGTAGGCGGCCCAGTCTTCCGCGAAGAGATCGGGATTGGTCTCGTCAGGCGCCGAGACTGTCGCCTTGAGTCGCTTGGCGCGTAACGCCTCCGCCAGCGCGGGCACGACCTTCGCCTGCAGTGCGGGGCTGATGTGCGCGCCCTCCTGCCTGCCGCCGGTCGGGTTGCCGTCCGGGCCGAGGGTGGTGCGCCAGTACGGGGTGTTCGGCTCGTTGAACGCGTCGACCGTCGCGAACCGGATGTCGTGCGAGCGCTCCAGTTCCGCCGTCACCTGGGCCATGTAGGCGGCGAAGTCGCCGATCCGGTCCTCACGCAACTGGTCGGCGTTCGGGTCCAGGCCGCCGGACACGTAGCCGCTCACGGTCTGGAACCACGGCGGCGAGTTGCTGAACGACTCCCACCGGGTGACCTGGGACTTGATCTTGTCGACCCACCACCGCTGCCGCGGATCCGCTGTGGCGTCGAAGAAACGAGGGTCGTTGGGCCGCCACCAGTCGGTGTCCTCGCGGGTCGTGCCCGCGGGTGCCTTCCACCAGCCGGGCACGGCGGCGCCCGCCCTCAGGTACTCCGGCACGTCCGGCGCGTTGCCGCCGCCCACGTTGTAGCGGGCGATGTTCAGGTTGAGCCCGTCCTCGCCGAACAGCAGTTCCGCGAGCTGGTTGCGAATCTCGTCCGGGTAACCCCCGGTGGCGTTCGCGAACCACACCAGGCTCGTGCCCCAGCCCTGGAACGGCTCGTGCTGATAGGTCGGGTCCGGCCGTACCGTCACGGACTCGACGGCGGCCACGGCGGGGGCCGATGTGGACAGTACGAGCGCCGAAACGGCGAGAATAGCGGTCAATCGGGTCATCGGTTCTCCGTTGAACGGGCGATGTTCGCGCTAACATCTACCGAGCCGCACAGACCGCGTCAAGGTCCTGCCGAGCGGTGGCGCATCCGCTCGGCAGGACCCCTGGAACGCTCGTCCCCCGAGGAGAGGACCTACCTGAGTGAGCAGGTAGCGAAGCGCTCCAGACCTTGGGGCCGCGTACCGACACGGCCGATGGAGATCGCGATCCGGTCCAGCGCGGCGGTCCGCTTGCTCGCCAGCGGGCCGAGAATCGCGTTCTGCACGAAGTTCGGGCCACCCTGACCCACGGACGTGCGCAGCCGCTCGTTCGCCTCGGCCAGCTGCTTGCCGAGGTTCGCGAGCTCGCGGTCGACCTCGGCACGCGCGGCGGCGGGAACGTTCTGCAGCACCGGCAACGGGCATTCGATCGCACCGGCAGCCTGCGGCGTGCCGGACGGGGCCGACGACGGGCGAGGCGTGGACGGGCGCGATGTGGTCGGCGGCGCGGAGACCGCGGGCGCCTGACCGAGTCCGCAGGTCGCGAAGCGTTCGAGGCCCTCCGGCTTGGTGGCGACGCGGCCGATGGCGGTCTCGATCCGGTTCAGCGCCGCGACCCGCTTACTCGCCAACGGACCGAGAATCGCGTTCTGCACGAAGTTCGGCCCGCCCTCGCCTGCCGACGTGCGCAGCCGGTTGTTCGCCTCGGCGATCTGCTTGTCCAGGTTGGCTAGCTCCCGTTGCACCTCCGCCTGGGCGGCGGCGGGAGCCGCGGGTATGACCGGCTGTGGACAGGCGATCGACTGCGTACCGCTGTCACCTCCGGCCGCGAAAGCGACGGCGGCGGTCACCGCGGTCAGCGTGGCGGCGACAGCGATTCCGGCGACGAGCCTCCGCTTGCCTCGTACTGGTCGTGCATGCGCTCTCGACATATTCGAACCTCACGACTTGGTGGACGACTTGGGCCGGCATACCGGGATACGGACCGGGATCGTGAAGGGTTCAACTACTTGTGAGCGTTCACAGCGAATGTCATGCTGCTGGTCCATTCCGCAGACCGCACTGCGAAGAACCGGGGACACCGCCATGCCATCGGGGAACCAAGCTGTCCATGAACAACTGCGAGTAAGAGTCCAGGGGGTGAATCTCAAGGTCGCCGCGGTGCACCGGGGAGGCACCGCCGATCCGATCGTCTTCCTGCACGGGTTCGGCACGAGCAAGGAGGACTACACCGACATCATCCAGCGGCACGACTTCGCCGGTCGTGCCTTCGTCGCCTACGACGCACCGGGTTGCGGCGCCACGGAGTGCGCCGACCTCGGGGCGATCGGCATCCCGTTCCAGGTGGCCGCCGCCCGCACGGTGCTCGACCGCCTCGGCATCCGCCGCTACCACCTCGTGGGGCACGCCATGGGCGGGCTGACCGCGTTGCTGCTCGCCCACTCGGAACCCTGCCGCGTGCTGAGCTTCGTCAACATCAAGGGCAACCTCGATCCGGAGGACAGCGCACCGGGCAGGCACGCGCTGAGCATCCCCGGCGACCCCTTCCACCAGTTCGTCGAGAGTGCCCGCCGCGCACCGCACTACGCGAGCGGCCTGTACGCGGCGAGCCTCCCGTTCAAGGTGCGGCCGGGCGCCGTGCGCGGGATCTTCGAGTCGATGGTCGAGCTCACCGAACACGGCGAGCTGATGTCGAAGTTCCTCTCACTCCCCTGCCCGACGATGTACCTCTACGGCGAGGAGTGCGCCGCGCTCCCCTACCTGCCCAAGCTGGACGCGCACGGGGTGGAGCTCGCCGAGATCCCGCACAGCGGGCACTTCCCGATGTACTCCAACCCCGTCGCGATGTGGAAGCGGATCGCCGGGTTCCACCAGCGCGCCCTCGTCCACCACGACGTCGCTCGTCAGTGCAGTCCCAGGGCCAGCCGGTGGTAGGCGGAGTTCCAGCGCAGCCGGTCGCCGAACGACGTCAGGGGTCGTGTTCTCGTCGATCAGCACCAGTTCGGTGGCCGCCATCTGCGCGAAGTCCCGCAGCGTCTCGGTGCCGACGGCCTGGGTCAGCACCGTGTGGTGCGGCCCGCCCGCGGTCAGCCAGCACTCGGCCGAGGTCGAGAGCGACGGCGCGCGGCTCCCACACCGCCCGCGCGACCGGCAGCTTCGGCAGCGGCTCGTCCGGCGGCGACGACCGTCGATCTCGTTGGCCACCAGCCGGAATCGGTCGCCGAGGTCGGCCAGGCCGACCACCACGGCCGGGCCGGGCGCGGCGTCGAACACCAGCCGCACCGGGTCCTCGCGGTCGCCGATGCCGAGCGGGTGGATCTCGCACGACGGCTGCTCGGCGGCGATCGTCGGGCAGACCTCGAGCATGTGCGCGCCGAGGATCTTCGGCTCGCCCGGGCCGAAGTGGTAGGTGTAGTCCTCCATGAACGAGGTGCCGCCGGCCGGTGCCCGCGCCCATCGCCTTGACCGCGGCCAGCAGCGCCGAGGTCTTCCAGTCGCCCTCGCCGCCGAAGCCGTAGCCGTCGGCCATCAGCCGCTGCACGGCCAGGCCGGGCAGCTGCCGCAGCCCGCCGAGGTCCTCGAAGTTCGTGGTGAACGCGCCGAACCCGCCGTCGTCAGGAACGGCCGCAGCCCGGCCTCGATCCGGGCGGCGTAGCGCAGCGACTCGTGCCGTTCTCCGCCCGCGCGCGAGCTCCGGGGCGACCGGTAGGCGTCGGCGTACTCGTCGACCAGCGCGTCGATCTCGCGCGTCGGCGACCGCGTCGACGACCGCGACCAGATCGTTGACGCCGTAGGTGTTCACCGAGACGCCGAACCGCAGCTCGGCCTCGACCTTGTCGCCCTCGGTCACGGCGACGTCGCGCATGTTGTCGCCGAACCGGGCCAGCCGCAGCGCGCGCAGGTGCGCGAGCCCGGTCGCGGCGCGGGCCCAGCCGTCGATCCGCTCGGCGACCACGCGGGTCGCGACGCGTGCCCGGCGACCGTCTTGCGGGCCACCCCGAGCCGGGTCTGGATGTAGCCGAACTCGCGGTCGCCGTGCGCGGCCTGGTTGAGGTTCATGAAGTCCATGTCGATGGTCGGACCACGGCAGCGCCTCGTTGAGCTGCGTGTGCAGGTGCAGCAGCGGCTTGCGCAGCGCGTCCAGCCCGGTGATCCACATCTTCGCCGGCGAGAAGGTGTGCATCCAGGCGATCACGCCGACGCAGGCGGGTCGGCTGTTGGCCTCCAGCATGACCGCGCGGATCGCGGCGGCGTCGGTGAGCACCGGCTTCCAGACGATCTCCGCGCTGATCCGGCCGGACTCGCCGAGCATGCGCTGCGATCTGCTGGGACTGCGCCGGCGACCTGGTCGAGCGTCTCCGGGCCGTAGAGGCCCTGGCTGCCGGTGAGGAACCAGACCTGCGGCTTGCGTCGACGTCATGTGCTACTCCTTCGGCTGCTGCCCGTAGACGTTCTGGTAGCGGTCGTAGAGGCGGTCGATGTCGCTGCGGGTCGATCGGCGTCGGGCTTGCCGAGCTGGCGGGCGATGTGCACGGTGCGGGCGACGTCCTCGCACATCACCGCGGCCTTGACCGCGGCCGCGCGGCGTCGCGCCGATGGTGAACACGCCGTGGTTGCGCATCAGCACGGCCGGCGAGCGGTGCCCGCGCAGCGTCTCGACGATGCCGCGGCCGATCGAGTCGTCGCCGATCAGCGCGAACGGGCCGACCGGGATCTCGCCGCCGAACTCGTCGGCCATCATGGTCAGCACGCACGGGATCGGTTCGCCGCGCGCGGCCCAGGCGGTCGCGTAGGTGGAGTGGGTGTGCACGACCCCGCCGACCTCGGGCATGTGCCGGTAGACGTAGGCGTGCGCGGCGGTGTCCGACGACGGCGCGAGCTCGCCCTCGACGACGTTGCCGTCCAGGTCGGTGACGACCATGCGTCGCGGCTCGAGCTCGTCGTAGGACACCCCGGACGGCTTGATCACCAGCAGGTCGGCGCCGGGCACCCGGGCCGAGACGTTGCCGGCGGTCCAGATCACCAGGTCGTAGCGGGTCAGCTCGGCGTGCAGCTCGGCGACCGTGCTGGCGCAGCTCTGCGGTGGCGGATCATCGAGCTCGCTTCCGCCTGCCAGGCGCGGCACGGCGGTACTCGCGCAGGCGGTGCATGACATCGTTGCCGCCGCGGCCGAAGTAGTCGTGCAGCTCCAGGTACTCGGCGAACAGCTCGTCGTAGACCGCGACGTCGCCGGCATCGGCGTGGTAGACGCCGCGGCGCACCGGCCCATCGCGGCCGCGGCCGCGCGGATGTCCGGGTACGCGCCGGCGGCGACCGCGGCGTGGATCGCCGAGCCGAGCGCGGGCCCCTGCTCGGAGCCGATGACCGACAGCGGCAGGTCGCTGACGTCGGCGTAGATCTGCATCAGCAGCGCGTTCTTGACCAGCCCGCCCGCGATGACCAGCTCGGTCACCGGCACGCCGGCGTCGGTGAACGTCTCGATGATCACGCGGGTGCCGAACGCGGTGGCCTCCAGCAGCGCGCGGTAGATGTCCTCGGCGCGGGTGGCGAGCGTCTGCCCGACGACCACGCCGGACAGTTCGTGGTCGACCAGCACCGACCGGTTGCCGCTGTGCCAGTCGAGCGCGATCAGCCCGTGCTCGCCGACGGCCTGCTGCGGCGGCCAGTTCGGTGAGCAGCTCGTGCACGGTGATGCCGCGTTCGCGCGCCTGCGTCGTGATAGGCGGGCGGCACCTGGTGTCGACGAACCAGCCGAAGATGTCGCCGACGCCGCTCTGCCCGGCCTCGTAACCCCAGAGCCCGGCGACGATGCCGCCGTCGACCACGCCGCACATGCCGGGCACCTCGCGCAGCACGTCGCCGTTCATGACGTGGCAGGTCGAGGTGCCCATGATCGCGACCATCTGGCCGGGCTCGACGGCCTGCGCGGCCGGCGCGGTGACGTGCGCGTCGACGTTGCCGACGGCGACCGCGATGCCCTCCGGCAGCCCGGTCCAGGCCGCGGCCTGCGGCGGTCAGCGCCGCCGGCCCGGTCACCGAGCTGCCGATCGGGTGGTCGAGCTTGTCCGCGACGAAGCTCTGCGAAGCTCGGGGTTGAGCGCGGCCAGGAAGTCCTCGCTCGGGTAGCGCGCCGTCCTGGAGGATGCCCTTGTAGCCGGCGGTGCAGGCGTTGCGGACGTAGTTGCCGCAGAGCTGCCAGACGATCCAGTCGGCGGCCTCGACCCAGTGCTCCATCGCCGCGTAGACCTCGGGCGCCTCCTCCAGCACCTGCAGGCCCTTGGCGAACTCCCACTCCGAGGAGATCAGGCCGCCGTACCGGGGCAGCCACGGCTCGCCGCGCGTTGCGGCGAGCTCGTTGATCCGGTCGGCCTGCGGCTGGGCGGCGTGGTGGCGCCACAGCTTGACGTAGGCGTGCGGGCGGTCGGCGAACTCCGGCAGCTCGCACAGCGGCGTCCCGTCGGCGGTGTCGGGCACCATCGTGCAGGCGGTGAAGTCGGTGCCGATCCCGATGACCTGCGGCCGGCGTCGACCCCGGCCGCCGCGACCGCCGCGGGACGGCGGTGCGCAGCACGTCGACGTAGTCGGCCGGGACCTGCAGCGCCCAGTCCGGCGGCAGCGCGCGTGCCGGTGCCGGGCAGGACGCGGTCGACCACGCCGTGCGCGGTACTCGTGCACGGCGGTGCCGAGCTCGGCGCCGTCGCGGACCCGGACGACCACGGCGCGGCCGGACAGCGTGCCGAAGTCGACGCCCACCACGCAGGCGTCGTGGTCGATCGTCATGTCAGTCACGGCCTGAGTGTTATCGCTAACATTCGGTCCGTCAAGGTGCGTCCGCAACATCGCAAAACCCCTGTTACCAACCGGAATTCCGGCAAGGGTGAACGCACGACAAAAGCCCGCCGATGTGACACACCGGCGGGCTGCACAGGTCGTGCAGTGGTTTCCGTCGCGATAGCGACGGAAACCACTCACGACCGTTCTCAAGCCGGAGGCGCCACGCTGTCCCTGGACACCAGCGTCGGCGCGATCGTGCGCCGCGGCTGGGTCGTCTCACCGTCGCTGATCTGCTCCAGCAGCAGACCGAGCGTCTCCCGCGCCACCGCGGCGAAGTCCGGCCGCACGGTGGTGAGCGGCGGGATGAAGTACGCGGCCTCGGGCACGTCGTCGAACCCGACCACGCTGACGTCGTGCGGCACCCGCCTGCCGCGTTCGCTCATCGCCCGCAGCACGCCGAGCGCGAGGTGGTCGTTCGGCGGCGAACACCGCGGTGACCTCGGGCATCCGCGCCAGCATCTGCCCGGCGCGGTAGCCGGCGGCCGCACTCCAATCAGCCGCGACCACCGGCGGCACCTCCGCGTTCACCGCCTCGAGCGCCTTGCGCCAGCCCTGCACCCGCCCGGCCGCGTCGAACCAGTCGGCGGGCCCGGACACGTGCCACACCGTCTGGTGGCCCGCCTCCAGCAGATGCGTGGTGGCGGCGAACGCCCCGGCCGCCTGGTCGACGGTGACCAGCGGCGTCGACCGCTGCGGGTCGCCGTCCACCGTCACCAGCGGCACCCCGGCGGGCACGTCGGCGAGCGCGTCCGCGGCCGACGAGTTCGGCGCGATCACCACGATCCCGGCGACGCGCTGGTCGCGGTGCCGTTCGACGGCGGCGGCGATGGACTCCCGGTCGAGCACCTTCACCCGGCCGACGCTCACGGTGAACCCGGCCTCGCCCGCCGCCTCCTCGAAGGCGGACAGTAACGAGGCCGGGCCGTACAGCGTCGAGTTCTGCGCGACCACGCCGATGAGCTGCGACTTTCCGGTGACCAGGGCACGGGCCGCCCGGTTCGGCCGGTAGCCGAGCTCCTTGATGGCGGCGCGCACCCGCAGCCGGGTCTGCTCGCGCACGTTCGGGTGTTCGTTGAGCACGCGCGAGACCGTCTGGTGGGACACCCCGGCGAGGCGTGCGACATCGGTCATCGCGGGGTCACGCGAGGTCTTCTGGTCCACGGACGGTCTCCGATCCTTGATGCCGCCGATGTTAGCGATAACACCGGCTGGCTTCGGTACAGCGCAGCACTATTGTCCACTCATCCGAGCCGAAATGTTGCACGTTGGCGCGCGGCGCGGTCGTTGCCAGGCCGTGCCACGACGAATCGGCCCATGTCATGGGCAAGATAGTTGCCTGTACCAAAGCGGAGCGACACCGCCCCGCCGTCGGCGAGTCCCGGAACACGCACGAAACTCGCCGCACGGCCGTAGGCGTCGGTGTCCTCGAACGGGTCGATCCGGATGGCATCCCCGTCCACCCGCACGTACCGATCCGGGAAGTTCACCGAGCGCAGCGCGACCGTACCGGAACCGAGAAATCCCGGCACGAACCGGAACTGCGTGTCGCCGAGTTCCCGGACGTTGCCGTCGACCCGCATCCGGTACTCGTAGTGCCGCACCACCAGCGCCGGCGCGTCGACCGGCGACAACCGCACGATCGGCCCGCCGTCACCGATCGGAACACCGAAGCTCGGCGTGCCGTCGGAATTCCAGTGCAGGCGCTGCACACGGGTGTGCCGGTTCGGGTCGAACAGCGGGTCGCCGGTGATGTCGCGGTAGTCGCGCGCGTGGTAGACCAGCACGTCCTGGTCGCCGACCGTGGTGAACGAGTTGTGCCCCGGCCCGTACCGCGAGGTCGGCGCGTGCGTGGCGAACACCGGGTTCGGCGACTTGGTCCACGACCGCGCGTCCAGCAGGTTCGCGTTCTCGTCGGCGGTCAGCAGGCCCATGCAGTAGCGGGCGTCGGTGGCGCTGGCCGAGAACGTGACGAACACCCGGCCGTTGCGGATCAGCACCGCCGGGCCCTCGTTCACCCGGAAGCCCTGCACCTCCCACGACAGCGTGGGCGTCGCGATCCGCACCGGGGCGGTCCTCAACGCGAGCGGCGAGGCCATCTCGGCGATGTAGAGGTTGGTGCCGGAGCCGACCGCGGGGTCGTTCTGCGCCCACAGGAAGTAGCGCTTGCCCGCGGTGCGCGAACGTGGTCGCGTCCAGCGTGAACGTGTCCAGCGCCGTGACCATCTGGCCGCGCAGCACCCAGCCGCTCTCGCGCGGATCGGCCTTCGACGACTCCAGCACGTAGGTCCGGATGCGGAACGGCTCGTCCTTGTCGCCCGCGGCGAAGTAGACGTACCACTTCCCGTCGATGCGGTGCAGCTCCGGCGCCCAGATGTAGCCGCCCATCGGGCCGGACGCCGGTCTGCGCCAGATCGTCCGTTCCCGCGCCGAGGTCAGCCCGTCCAGGGTGGACGCGCCGCGGATGACGATCCGGTCGTACTCCGGCACGGAGCCGGTCAGGTAGTACATGCCGTCGGTCGGCGGCGTGATGAACGGGTCGGCGCGCTGCTCCACCAGCGGGTTCCTGGTCGGCAGCTCGCTCGCCGGCGCCGCGGCGGCCGCGGGGGTCACGGACACGAGCGCTCCGGTAGCGGCGAGCACGCCTCCCGCGCGGAAGAGTGATCGGCGGTCGATGGTGCTCACGAGCGGCTCCTGACGCGAAGGAACGTGACGGAGTTCGGCGGGAACGTGTGGGTGAACGTGCTGCCCACCCGCACCTGCTCGGTGCGTGGCTTGATGGGCTGGGCGAACTCGGTGTTCTCCTCGTCCGGGCGGCCCTGCAGCACGGTGGCCCGCGCGAGCGAGGACACCGGGACGCCGAGGTCGACGCGGGTGCGCGCGGCGTTGTCCTGTGCGTTGACGACCTTGACGATCAGCTCGCCGGTCGCGTTGTCGCGGGTGACGACCTGACGGAACGGCTCGGCGAGCTTGTCGTCGGTGAACTCGCCCCACTTCTGGCCGTCCAGGAACAGCGCGACGTGCCGTCCCCTGACCTCGACGCGCACGTCGTAGGTGCGGCCGGTGTCGATGCGGGTGCCGTTGGTGATCAACGTGCTCTTGCCGCCACCGACTGCCTTCTCCACCGCGGACTGGGTGTTGTTCCAGCCGCCGAGGTTCCACCAGTAGTAGTTGCCGGTGTCCTGCACGCCGAACGCGACGAGGAATCCCTCGCGGCCGGACTGCTTGGTGGCCTTGAGGTTCAGCGTGTAGTCGCGCCACGTCTTGTCGCCCGCCGTGACGAGCGTGTCCTCGGCCGCCGCGTCGGACTGCACATAGGCGCCGTTCACCACGTTCCACGCGCCGCGGCCGTTCTTCGTCCACTGCGCGTCGGTGCCGGTGAAGTCGTCCTTGAACAGGCTTTGACCAGCAGCGGAGGTGACGTTCACGTCGTCGTAGGTGGCAGCGGTCGCCCAGGTGGACAGTCCGATCGCACCCGTGATCGGCGCCTGCGTGGACGGTGTCGCGGACGCGGTGCTCGGCACGACGTGGTCGCCGACGTTGGTCATGAACAGCTTCTGCGTCTCGTAGCTCGCCGAACCCCAGGACGCGTGGTTGTTGAACCAGATCATGTCCGGCTTCCACTGCACGTAGTCCTCGTTGGACAGCAACGGCGCATAGGACGCGAGTTTCACGACGTCGGCGTTGCGTTCGAGCCCGGTCATGAACGCGGCTTCGCTCAGCGCGTTGACGAACCTGTTGTCCTGCGAGGCGTACTCGCCGAGGAAGACCTTGGGCCCGTTGCGGTCGTAGGAGTCGTAGCGGTTGTTGTTCTCCAGGAACCAGCTCGGGCTGTTGTAGTAGTGCTCGTCGACCATCTTCACGCCGGCCTGCTTGTTCAGCTGCCAGAGCCGGTCGAACGTGGCGCCGGTGTCGTCGGGGCCGGAGTTGCCGACCACGGTGACGTCGGGGTACTTCGCGGTGATCGCCTTGCGGAACTCGGTGAAGCGCGCGAAGTACTCGTCGGGCAGGTTCTCCTCGTTGCCCACGGCCAGATGGGTGAGCTTGAACGGCTTCGGGTGCCCCATCTCGGCGCGCTTACGCCCCCAGGTGGAGTCGGCTGGGCCGTTCGCGAACTCGATCAGGTCGAGCGTGTCCTGGATGTGCCGCTGCAGCAACGCGGGATCGTTCGTCGCGCGGTTCTGCCCACAGCCGGTGACCAGGGCGGGGACCACGGGCAGCGGCATGGCGCCGATGTCCTCGGAGAACTGGAAGTACTCGAAGTAGCCGAGACCGTAGGACTGGTTGTAGCCCCAGAAGTTCCAGTTCGTGGCGCGCTGCTCGACCGGGCCGACGGTGTCCTTCCACTGGTACGAACGGCGGCGTTCGAAGTCCGGCGCGTCGTAGCCGTAGTGACTGCCGGTGTTGACCAGGCAGCCGCCGGGGAACCGGACGAAGCCCGGCTTCAGCGCGGCGATCTTCTCGGCGAGGTCGCGGCGCAGGCCGTGGCCCTTGAACGTGTCCTGCGGCAGCAACGAGATCATGTCCAGCCGCAGTGTCCCGGTGCCGCCGCCGGTGACCAGCAGCCTGCCGGTCGTGGTGGACTTCTTCGCGCGGACGGTGCCGGTGTAGCGGGTCCAGCCGTCGCCGCGGACCTGCACGCGCACCGGGTCGCCGAGCGCTGTGCCGGCGGGGTCGGTGATCGTGGCGGTGAGCGGGGTGCTCGTCCGGTCGGTCCGCGCCCAGACGGAGAAGTCGTAGCGCTGACCTTCGGTCACGGCGATGCCGGAGTTGTACCCGGAGTTGATCACGCCGGCGGGCAGGCCCAGCTTCAGGTAGCGGCGGTTGCGCTCGTTCATCCTGCTGCTGTCGTCGGCCACGTCGAGGGTGCCGCTGTGCGGCGCCCACGAGGTCAGGCCGGTGTAGCTCGCGTTGTCCGCCTTGTCGTACTCGAACGAACGGTTCTGCACGAGCTCGGCGTACAGGCCGCCGTCGGCGGCCCGGTTGATGTCCTCGAAGAAGACGCCGTACATGGAGTCGTCGATCGACGCGCCCTTCTTCGTGGCGTCGACCTTCAGCGTGTAGTCGGTCTCGGCCGCCGCTCCCGAACCGGGAACGGCGGCCAGCAGACCGGCCGCCAGCATGGCGGACAGCAGAACGTGCCTGGGGGACATGGGTTTGCTCCCGGCGTCAGTGGATGACCGCGGCAAATAGTTAGCGCTAACATACGATCGACGTAAGCCTGGGTCAACGGGCACAAGTTGTTATGGTTGGGCGCTTGACGGGACGGATGTGAGCGTTCACTGTTGTCCACCTGACAACCGCGGCCACGCGGTCCGGCTCCGCGACACCGTCGTCACCTCGGAGGAACCCCAGTGTTGAAGAAGATCACGACAGCCGCCAGCGTGATCGTGCTGAGCGCGCTCACCGCGTGCGGCTCGGGCTCGGGCGGCGGCACCGCCGCGTCCGGCGACACCATCACGATGGGCTTCGCCCAGGTGGGCGCCGAGAGCGGCTGGCGCTCCGCCAACACGAAGTCCATCCAGGACTCCGCGAAGGAAGCCGGGATCGACCTCAAGTTCTCCGACGCTCAGCAGAAGCAGGAGAACCAGATCAAGGCGATCCGCTCCTACATCCAGCAGAAGGTGGACGTCATCGCGTTCAGCCCGGTCGTCGAGACCGGCTGGGACACCGTGCTGCTGGAGGCCAAGCGCGCCAACATCCCGGTGATCCTCACCGACCGCTCGATCGACTCCGACGACACGTCGCTGTACAAGACGTTCCTCGGCTCGGACTTCGTCGAGGAGGGCCGCAAGGCGGGCGAGTGGCTCGCGGCCAACGCTTCCGGCCCCACGAACGTGGTGGAACTGCAGGGCACCACCGGTGCCGCGCCCGCGATCGACCGTAAGAAGGGCTTCGAGGAGAAGATCGCGGCCAAGTCGGACATCAAGATCGTCGCCTCGCAGACCGGCGACTTCACGAGGTCCGGCGGCAAGCAGGTCATGGAGGCGTTCCTCAAGTCCCAGCCGGACATCGACGTCGTGTACGCGCACAACGACGACATGGGTCTCGGCGCCATCGAGGCGATCAAGGCCGCGGGTAAGGTGCCCGGCAAGGACATCAAGATCATCACCGTCGACGCGGTGAAGGACGGCATGCAGGCGCTGGCCAACGGCGAGATCAACTACATCGTCGAGTGCAACCCGTTGCTGGGCAAGCAGCTGATGGAGCTGACGAAGAAGGTCGTCAAGGGTGAAGAGGTGCCCGCGCGGGTCGTGACCGAAGAGGGCACGTTCACCCAGGAGCAGGCCAAGACCGCACTGCCCCAGCGCCAGTACTAAGACCTCGTGAGTGGTTTCCGTCGCTCTGACAACGGAAACCACTCACGACCACCAAGCCGCGGGACCCGTCGCTCCGCCCAAGTGGCGGCGGGTCCCGCACCCCAATCGACGAAGGCCGAGCCATGACCGAGTCCCCGCCACCGGTCGTCGAGATGCGCGGCATCTGCCTCGCGTTCCCCGGCGTCAAGGCGTTGCAGGACGTCGACTTCCGGTTGTTCCCCGGCGAAGTGCACGCTCTCATGGGCGAGAACGGCGCCGGCAAGTCCACCTTGATCAAGACGATGACCGGTGTGCACCGGCCGGACACCGGGCAGATCGTGCTGGCCGGCGCCGAGGTGGCGTTCTCCTCCCCAGGCGAGGCACAGCACGCCGGGATCAGCACCGTCTACCAAGAGGTCAACCTCTGCGCGAACCTCACCGTCGCCGAGAACATCCTTCTCGGCCGCGAACCCCGCTCGTTGGGCGGCATCGACTTCCGCGCGATGCGGACACGGGCCGCGGAGGTGCTGGCGCGGATCGGCGTGCACATCGACCCCGCCTCGATTCTGGGTGACCACCCGATCGCGGTACAGCAGCTCGTCGCCATCGCCCGTGCGATCGCGGTCGACTGCCGCGTCCTCGTGCTCGACGAACCGACGTCGAGCCTCGACGCCGGCGAGGTCGCGGAACTGTTCCGGATCATGCGGGTGCTGCGCGACGAAGGTGTCGCCATCCTGTTCGTGTCGCACTTCCTCGACCAGATCTACGAGATCTCCGACCGGATGACCGTGCTGCGCAACGGAACCCTCGTCGGCGAGCACCTCACCGCCGACCTGGACCGGCGCGCGCTGATCGCCCAGATGATCGGCCGCGACCTCGGCGTGCTGGAGGCGATCGAGCACGCCAGCGAGGAACGGCAGGCCCGCGGACCCGTGCTGGTGCACGCGGAAGGGCTCGGCAGGCGCGGCGCGATCGAACCGTTCGACCTCGACATCCGCGCGGGCGAGGTGGTCGGCCTCGCCGGTCTCCTCGGCTCCGGGCGCACCGAGCTCGCCCGGCTGATCTTCGGCGCCGACCGGGCCGATTCGGGCAGGCTCATCGTCGACGGCGTGCCGCTGCGGCTGCGCGGGCCACGCTCGGCGATCGCGGCGGGCATCGCGTTCAGCTCGGAGGACCGCAAGGGCGAGGGACTCGTCGCGGACCTGTCGATCAGGGACAACCTGGTGCTCGCCATGCAGGCGGCGCGCGGCTGGAGCCGTCCGCTGTCCCGCCGGGTGAAGGACCACCTTGTCGAGAAGTACCTGGCGGCACTGGACATCCGGCCCGCGAACCCGGACGCGCTGGTGCGCACGCTCTCGGGCGGCAACCAGCAGAAGGTCCTGCTCGCGCGCTGGCTGGTCACCGAACCACGCCTGCTGATCCTCGACGAGCCCACCAGGGGCATCGACGTCGGCGCGAAGGCCCAGATCCAGCAGCTCGTCACCACGCTCGCCGCCGAGGGGACCGCGGTGCTGTTCATCTCCGCCGAGCTGGAGGAGGTCGTGCGCATCGCCGACCGGATCGTCGTGCTGCGCGACCGGCGCAAGATCGCCGAGCTCGACGGCGCGGCGACCGGCGTGGACGAAGTGGTCGAGCTCATCGCGGGCGGGACCGCACCGGAGAAGGTGGTGTCATGAAGAACCGGCTGCTGTGGCCGCTGCTGGCGCTCGCCGCGCTGTTGCTGCTCAACCTCGTCGTGACGCCGTCGTTCTTCGCGTTGCGCATGCAGGACGGCCACCTCTACGGCGGTCTGGTCGACGTGCTCAAGAACGGCGCGCCGACCCTGCTGATCGCGCTCGGCATGACCCTCGTGATCGCCACCCGCGGCATCGACCTCTCCGTCGGCGCGGTGGCGGCGATCGCAGGCGCGGTGACGTGTGTCCACATCGGAGCGTCCGGTGACGCGGGCACGGCGTTCGTCGGCATGGCTCTGGCGCTCGTGCTGTGCGCGGTGCTCGGGCTGTGGAACGGGTTCCTGGTCGCGGGACTGGGCATCCAGCCGATCATCGCGACGCTGGTGCTGATGACGGCGGGCCGCGGCATCGCCATGCTCGTCACCGAAGGCCAGATCGTGACCGTCAACAACACCGCCTACCGCCAGGTCGGCGCGGGGTTCGTGGTTCTGCCGGTCTCGATCCTGATCAGCCTGCTCGTACTGGGTCTGGTGGCGTTCGTGACCCGCCGCACCGCGCTGGGCATGCTGATCGAGGCGGTCGGCGTGAACCCGGAGGCGTCCCGGCTGGCCGGCGTGCGCTCCCGCACGATCATCTGGACCGTCTACGTGTTCGCCGCCGTGTGCGCGGGCATCGCGGGCCTGATGATCAGCTCGAACGTCAGCGCGGCCGACGCCAACAACGCGGGACTGTGGATCGAGATGGACGCGATCCTCGCCGTCGTCATCGGCGGCACCTCGCTCGCGGGCGGCCGGTACTCGCTCACCGGCACCCTGCTCGGCGCGCTGATCATCCAGACCCTCACCACCACCGTCTACACGATCGGCGTGGCACCCGAGATCACGCTCGTCTTCAAGGCGGTCGTCGTCATCGCCGTGTGCCTGATGCAGGCACCGAAGGCCCGCGCCGCACTCAGCTTCCGGAAGGTGGCCGTCTCATGACCACTCTCGTGCGCGGGGTGCCGTCCCGGTTCCTCCCCGTCTTCGCCACCGCCGTGCTGTTCGTGCTCACGTTCGGCGTGGGCTCGGCGCGCTACGAGGGTTTCGCGTCCGGTCAGGTGATCGCGAACCTGTTCATCGACAACGCCTTCCTGATCGTGCTCGCGGCGGGCATGACGTTCGTGATCCTCAGCGGCGGCATCGACCTGTCCGTCGGCTCGGTCGTCGCACTGTCCACAATGGTCACCGCGGCGGGCCTGCGGGCCGGCTGGCCGGTGCCGCTGGTGGTCGTGGCCGTGCTGCTGATCGGTTCGACGCTCGGCCTGCTGATGGGCCTCGTCATCCACCACTTCGGCATCCAGCCGTTCATCGTCACGCTCGCGGGCATGTTCCTGGCCCGCGGTCTGTGCTTCCTGATCAGCGTGGAGTCGGTGTCCATCAAGGACAGCACGTTCCGCGCCGTCGCCACCGCCGCCATCGAACTGCCCGGAGGCGTGACCATCACCTGGAACGTGGTGCTGGCGCTGCTCGTCGTCGCCGCGGCCCTGTACGTGCTGCACCGCACGCGCTTCGGCCGCACGGTGTACGCGGTGGGCGGCAACGAGTCGTCCGCCCTGCTGATGGGTCTGCCGACCAGCCGGGTGAAGGTCGGCGTGTATGTGATCAGCGGCTTCTGCTCGGCGCTCGCGGGCCTGCTGTTCAGCCTCTACATGCTGTCCGGCTACGGCCTGCACGCCGTGGGCATGGAGCTCGACGCGATCGCCGCCGTCGTCATCGGCGGAACGCTCCTGGCGGGCGGCGTCGGGTACGTGCTCGGCTCGCTGGCGGGCGTGCTGGTGCTCGGCACGATCCAGACCTTGATCTCGTTCGAGGGCACGCTCAGCTCGTGGTGGACCAAGATCGTGATCGGCGCGTTGCTGCTGGTGTTCATCGCCGTGCAGCGGACGATGGTCCGGGGAAGAGTGACCTGACCCTGGCAGCGGCCCCGGTCACGGAGCCGGGACGTGGACGCGGGAGACCGGGGCGAGCGTGATCGACCCGATGTCCAGCACCTGTCCGTCGGCGTACGCCGACGGACGGGCCGCCGGGCTGAGGTGGATCGGGGCGTTTTCGGGCAACGGCAGCAGGTGCAGTTCGATCCCGTGCCGGATGGCCTGGTCCCGGAGGCCGATCTCCCACGTGGGGCCGTACCCGAAGCAGTCGGCGATGAGCGTGCCGTCGCAGTAGGCACGGCCGACGTCACCGGTCCAGTCGACGCGCAGGAGGCAGTCCGCGGCGGCCGGGATGTCGACGTGGATCACGGCCGCCGCGGCGAAGTCGGCGTCCACCGGCGCGGACGCCCGGCCGGACTTCGGATCGATCACCGTCTCGCGGCGCTTCCCCGCGCCGCCCGGATCTGCCGCCATCGGACGGGTATCGGCGCGGGCGCTTCGCCGGGCACCTCGATGCGGGCGAACACGCCTGCGGACGCGGCGCCGGGTGGCGGGTACACCAGGAGGGCGCCGGATGAGCCGTACACGGTCAGTTGCCCGGAGTCGATGACGGCCGGGCCGGTGCTGAGCACGATCCGGTCGGCGCCCCACAGCACACCTCGGGTCGCGGTGAGCGCGGCTGCCTTGTCCAGCACGAGCAGCGACCCAGAGAACCATTGGGGGAAAGCAGTTCGAGCACGCAGTCGGTGCCCGGCCGGAGGTCGGTGACGCGCCAGTGGCCCGCCTCGGCGGTCACCGTGGCCGGGCCGCGCACCTCCGCGGCGTCCACCAGCAGATCGACCGGGATGCCCGCGGTCTGGGCCAGCACCGCGGTCGGCACGCCGTCGACCACGAGGTCGCAGAGCGGCTGGGCGGTGGCGGTACGAATGATGCTGTCGCCGATGCGCCGGTTGAGCGGCCACACGAAGTACGCGCCGGACGGGACGGTCACCGGCCGAGCCGGTAGGACGAGGCGTTTCCCGCCCAGTGCCACGGCGAACTGCACGTCACCGTGTTCGGGCAACGGCTCCGCCGGCTGGTGGTTGTTGACGAACAGGTATCCGCGCTCGCCGTCGGACCGGACCGCCCACCGCAGCGAGTCACGGTCAGCGGTGTCCGGCGGCGCGTCGGCGGGCAGCCGGAGCGCCATCGTCGCCAGGTCGGCACCGTGGTCGGCGATCAGCAGGTGCTGCCTGCGCAGCTCGGCGAACGACGCCCGGAACTGGCCGTACTCCCCCAAAGGCGCCTGGAAGTCGTAGTTGATGACCGGGCAGTCGTTGGGGTAGCCGGTGGCGTGCGACTCCTGCAACGTCGACAGCTCGCCGATCGGCGTCGACCCGCCATGGTAGAGGTAGTACCCCTGCCACACCGACCCGCTGCCCAGCTTGACCAGCGCGAGCGCGGCCACGTCGGATGCGGTCACCACCGGGCGGCGGTGGTACGAGGTGTACATCCCGCCGCCCAGTTCGCAGGTGGCGAACGGATAGCCACCCAGGTCGGCCACGGCGCCCGGCGAGGTGGTGCGCAGGTCCGCGCCGATGGACTCGTCGTCGCGCTCGTGCCGGAAGAAGTAATGCGCTCGGCTCTGTGCGGGCCAGCCGTCGTGGGCGGTGTCCCAGGACGCCTCCGGGTAGCCGCCGTACACCGGCAGGACCTCGCCTTCGGGCAGTCGAGCCCCACCCCAGCCGGTGGCCGTCCACAGTGGTGCGTCGATGCCTGACTCCTGTGCCATCCGGCGCAGTGTCACCAGGTGGCCTGGCTGGTCGTGGAGCTCGTTGTCGAGCTGCACGGCCACGACGGGTCCGCCGCCACCGTGGTCGAGGCCCGCGAGCTGGGCGCCTGTCTCGTGGTAGAACGCACGGACGAGGCTCAGGTAACGCGGGTCGTCGGTGCGTGGCACGCAGCCGGTTGCCAGCAGCCAGTCCGGAAAGCCACCGTTGCGGACCTCGCCGTGCGCCCACGGTCCGATCCGCGCCACCACGTCGAGGCCGAGCTCACCGCAGAGCAGCACGAAGCGACGCAGATCCAGGTCGCCGTCCCAGCGGAACCGGCCACGCCGCTCCTCGTGCATGATCCAGAACACGTAGGCCGACACGACCGTGACGCCGCCCGCCCGCATCTTGAGCAGCTCTTCCCGCCAGTGCGCGGCCGGGTAGCGGCTGAAGTGGAACTCACCGCTGACCGGCAGCCACGGCCTGCCTCCTCGGCTGAGGTGGCGGGAGTTCACGCGGATGGCGTCCGCGCGATCCGGGTCCTCCCCCATCCGCAGGTGTGCACTGGTCGGCTCCGGCGGCACCACGGTCGCGTCGATCTCACGCATGGGCGATCCTCAGGGAACGTTGCTTTGAAACGTTTATCATCGTTAGCAGACGACCATGAGCGCCGATGTACGTCAACAGCAGGATCGCCGGTAAGAACGTTTCAATCCCTGCCCGTCACCCGACCGCTACCGCCGGAAAGGGCGTGCGCATGACGACCATGGACAAGGAAGCTCCTCGCCTGGAGTTCGAGGAACACGGCTTCACGGTGATGCGCGGGCTGTTCAGCCCGACGGAGATCCAGCGGCTGCGCGAGGAGTTCACGGCGCTGCACGCCGCCGGGCCGGTCCCGGGACACTTCGAACCGCGAGAGCCCGAGACGGCCGGCCACGACGACCCGCTGAACGCCTATCCGCGCGTGATGCACCCGCACCTGATCAGCGAACTGGCGCTGCGGTACTTGCTGGAACCTCGGCTGCGCACCGTGCTGGAGACGCTGCTCGGCGAGGAAGTGCTTGCCGCCCAGAGCATGTTCTACTTCAAGCCTCCCGGCGCCCGCGGCCAGGCGTTGCATCAGGACAACTTCTACCTCCGGGTCGAGCCGGGCACCTGCGTCGCCGCGTGGATCGCCTGCGACGTGATCGATCGCGAGAACGGCGGCCTCGAGGTCGTCCCCGGCACGCACCGGATGGACCTGTTATGCCCGGAAGTCGCGGATCCGGAACTGTCCTTCGTCAGGGAGTACGTTCCCCCGCCTCCCGGCCTCGCCGTCGTGCCCGTCGACATGGATCCCGGAGACGTGCTGTTCTTCAACGGCAGCCTGGTGCACGGTTCCCAGCCCAACCGCACTGCCGACCGCTTCCGGCGCTCGTTGATCTGCCACTACATCGGCCGCTCGGCGCAACGGATCGGGCGCTGGTATCCCACCCTGTCCATGACCGGCGACCGCGTCAGGCTGGCGGAGAGCGAAGGCTCCGGTCCCTGCGGCACGGAGTTCGCGCCGTCGGGTCCCCACTGACCACGTGGCGTCACTCTCCCTGTAGTGGGTGGTAGCTCTCCGGCGGGGCGAGGTAGGTGGCCGGCAGACCTCCCGTGTTCACCACGATCTGGGTCACGACCATGGCGGGGTCCACCATCAGCAGGCGCAGCACGTGCTCGCCGGGCGTGGTGACGGCCAGCGAGCCGGTGAGCTTCTCCACGCCCTGAGTGACGTTGCGCGCCCAGGCGTCGTCAGTCCTGCCCGTGGCGACGGCCTGACCCGACAGCACCACGGCGGGTCCGCCGTCGAGAGCGATGGCGAGCCGTCGTTTCCCGCGCGCGTCCAGCGACGGCAGCCGGTACACCGTCACCGGGAACGTGCCGGTGCCGGCGAACTGGATCCGGTAGGACAGTTCCGGCGACCGGGTCGTCACGTTCTCGGTGATCGGCACGGCGGTCGAGGGCACGGCCTCGACCGCGGCCTGCCGCCTGCCGAGTCCGCGCACCACCCGCCAGTCGGCGCCGCCACGCGGCACGCGGCCGTGGAAGTGCGCCGCGTCGATCGAGACGTAGCCGTGGGCGTCGACGAACCCCGTGGCACGCGCACGTGCCTGCGCACCGTCATTGCTGACGCGCAACGGCACGGACATGCTTTTCCCGGCGCCGGTGAACGTCACCGTCGCGTCGTACCTGCCCTGCGGCGCCCGCCCCCAGTCGATGGAGACCCACACCCGAACCTGGTCGGTGACGGTGCCGGAGGTCGAGCTCACCAGCACCCACGGGTGGCTTGTCGTGGCACGCCAGGTGAAGGAGCGGAATCCGGTGTTGAAGACGTCCACGAAACGGCGGTCGCGCGGATAGGAGGAGAAGGACAGCTGCCGCGCGGTCCCGGTCTCGTTGCCCTCGGCGGCCACGCCCAGACCCGAGGTGCTCTGCGGTGTCACCCGGACCACGGCCGGACGGCCCGGCGCCTTGGGAATCTGGGAGGGATAGGGATTGACGGCACCGTTCCACTTGCCGCCCGCGATCTCGGTGTTGTAGCGCCGGGTGAGCGCCTCCTCCTCCGCGTGCGCGGCCTCGCACAGGTCCGCGTACCGGTTCACCCCCGCTCCCCGGCCCTGTTTGGACGCCAAGCGCGTTGCAGTCCGCCCAGTAGTACTTGAGGTTCATCAGGTAGGCGCCGTGCACCGGATACTCGACCAGCTCGTAGAAGGCGTTCTGGTAGGCCGGGGGCAGCACGCGGCCCAGCGCCCGCGTCCGCTCCAGCAGGTTCTGGTAGGCGGTCATCCGGACGCCGGCCTCGTCGCCGTGGTGGACCAGGGAGATCGAGCCGCGGTCGACGAACTCCGGGCGCCGTTCGGCGGCGAGGCGGTAGAACTCTCGTGCGGATGGCGGCGATCTCCCTGCCGTGCCGCCTGCCCGAACTGCCGGCCCGTCCACTCGACCAGGAAGTCCTCGATGTTGCCGGGGCCCCACCGGTGGATGTTCCAGGCGCAGGTCCATGCAGAAGGAAAGTCCGGCCTCCTGCGACTTGATGTCGCCGACGTTGATCACCCACAGGCGGTCGACGCGGTGTTCGTAGGCGCGGCGCAGCTCCTGCCAGATCGTGCCGATCTGGGTGGTGTCCAGCCACAGGTAGCTCTTCGGGCCGCCCCAGTAGGAGATGTGGTAGTAGAGCCCGTTGCCGCCGCGGCGGGCGCTGCTCCGCACGCGGTGGGCATCTGCCGCATGTTGCCGTGGTTGTCGTCCGGCCAGACCAGGGTCATGTCCTCGGGGACCCGCACGCCCGCGTTGTAGAGGTCCAGCACCTCCTTGTACGGCATGAAGATCTGCGGCGCCGGTGGCTTGGCGCTGACCTCCTCGGCCAGGATCTTGCGCTGGTCGGTGATGATCCGGTTCATCACCGCCACCTTCTCCGGCACCGTCGTCTGGCGTAGCGGGTCTGGACCAGGCCGGAGTCGTGCAGGCCCGCGCATGCCGATCGTCCAGCAGCTCTCGTAGGCGGCGTTTGCCGCGCCCGCGCCCGCCAGTACTCGGCGATCACGCCGGGGTTGACCGTGTAGTCGTACTCCGGCAGGGTGCCGTTGGGGTTGCGGTGCGCCTCGGCCCACGGTTGCCACTCGTGGACACTGTTGCGCAGCAACGCTTCCGGGTGGCTCGAACCGACCACGATGCCGTACTCGTCGGCGAGCCGGGCATTCTCCGGGTACTTGTTGAAGTGGTCGGAGTACCGGGTGCATCGCGGGCCACAGGTAGTTCGCCTTCAACCGCAGCAACAGCTCGAAGATCTTCTTGTAGGTCTCCGGGCCCGATCTTCTTGTCCCGTTCCTGTGTCCGGTTCGACCACGTGGTCAGGTTCTCCTCGTCGTTGATGAAGATGCCGCGGTACTTGCACCGACGGGCTCGCCGCCGCTTGACCGGCCTCGCCTGGACCGGCATCGTGCGTCGCGGCGTTCACCGGCACGTCGGCCCACCAGTACCACGGCGACACGCCGATTCGCTCCGAGAGTGTCGTAGACGCCGTACACCGTCGCCACGCCGATCGCTGCCCGCGATCACCAGCGCCTGGGCCACGCCGGGCAGCGGACTCGCCACCACCTGCGTCACCGACGCCTCCCACCGGCCCGCCACCTCCGCGACGTCCAGCCGGCCCTCCGCGATCAGCCGGTCGATGACCGGGCTGGCGCCGATGGTGCCGACCAGCACCGCGGTCCCGGACATCCCGGACGGCGTGCGGCGCAGGCGTGGCCGCACACCGCTGACCCGTTCCAGATCGGCGGCCAGGTCGCCCGCGGCACGGGCGACGGCGGGATCGTCCGCCTGGTCGACGAACAGGTCCACCGCGACACCGTCCTGGACGAGCGTGAACCCGTCCTCGGCAACCCCGTCCTGATCGGGCGCCGCCACCGCGACTCCCGGCAGCAGCGGGGTGACCCCGGCGATCGCCATACCGCGCAACAACGACCTGCGCGTCCATCCGTTCGATTCGATCTTCGACACAGAACTCGGCCTTCCTGCAGGGTTTCGCGGTCAGCTCGGTGCGACGGCGCGGCCGGTCGCCGGGGAGATCATCCCGGCGCACAGGCCGCGGCCGGCCAGGATCTGCGCGATGCAGGGGATGGCGGCGACGGTGTTGGCCGGCCCGTCGTGCATCAGGATGATCTGGCCGTTGGTGAGTTCGGGCCGTGGGCCTGCACGATCCTGTCGACGCTGACGCCGCTCCAGTCCTCGGTCGACGTCCCAGATGATCTCCGTCAGGCCGTACTCGGCCGCGACGGACCTGATCGTCGCGTTGGTCTCGCCGTACGGCGGCGGAACAGCTTCGGAGTACCGCCGCCGGCTGCGGCGATGGCCTGCTGGGTCCGGGAGATCTCCGAGTCGATCTGCGCCTTGCTGACTCGTTCATGTGCGGGTGTGCGTAGCTGTGGTTGCCGATCCACATTCCGGCGGTGACCTCGGCCTTGACCAGGGCGGGGTAGCGGCGGCGTTCTGGCCCTCGTTGAACATCGTGGCCCGCAGCCCGTCTGTTCGAGCGCCTTGAGCAGGTCCGGGGTGTTGCCGGTCGGGCCGTCGTCGAAGGTGAGCGCGACGTGCCCCCGGAACTCAGGGCTCATTTGAGAATCACGGCGAGCCGGGCGGCGATCTTCTGATGACCGCCGTCGTTCGGATGGGTGCCGTCCGCGGTGTCGGTGGCCGGGTTGATCCACCCCTCGGTGTCGATGTACCTGACCAAGCTGTCACCCGCGTTGCTCCGGGCGGTGACGGCCGCCTTCGTCTCGTTGACGTACCACTTCTTGAACGTCTCCATCGCGTGGATGCGGGCGTTCGGGTACTTGGCCCGGATCCGTTGCAGCAGCGCGATGTACGCGGTCTGGAACTGCGAGCCGGACACGTTGTGCCCCAGGTCGTTGGTGCCGAGGTTGATCACCACGTCACTGGCCTGGTAGCGGGAGAAGTCCCAATCCGGTGTGGTGGTGCCCAGACCGGTCTTGAGGTACCGCTCCCGCATGCCGACGCACCCGTCGGAGGCCGGGTAGAGGCAGGCACCGGCGCGGGCGATCTGGGTGTGGGCCGCGCCCAGTTTCTCCCCGGTCAGCCAGCCGTATGCGGTGATGGCCATCTTGGACGCCTTCTCGCCTGCCGTGATCGAGTCACCGACGAACTCGATGATCCGGGACGGCACGCTCGGCACCACGGTGCGCGCGCCGGAGTCCAGGATCACGCCCTGGAACACCGGATCACCGCGGTACGAGCCGGACACCTGGCGGTAGGACAGCCTGAGCGTGTGATTGCCTGACGGCAACCGGTTCGGCGTCAGGTTCACCGTGCCCCTGACGTTCCGGTGCGACACCCACGCACCGCCGTCGATGCTGGTGTACAGGTCGACACTGTTGCGCTGCCGCAGTTTCACCGTGGTACCGGTGAACCCGACCACCGCGTAGGCGCCGGCCCACCCCGGCACGTACGCACTCGACGACCGAGTGTCCCACCGGCCGAAGTACCTGATGTTGGAGTCGGTCGGCGAACCGTCACCGGTGGCGGCCGATGCCGGTAGCGCCGCCGTCGCCAGCGCCGCGACGAGCGCGACGGCCATGAACTTGATGCCGAGTCGCATGATCTACCTCGTCAGGTCAGTGCGGCGGTGAGCACCGGGACGTAGAAGGCGGTGATCGCGGCGATGTTCGGGTGTGTGCCGGTGCCGCCGGTTCCGGGGTAGCCGTTGACGAGGCCGTTGAAGGTGTACGCCACCCGGTGACTGTCGATGCGGGTGTCCAGGGTGGTGTCGTTGAAGACGTCGGCGACCGTGACGCCCCACTTGGCGCAGATCTGCAGCGTGACCGACGCGGAGTCGCGAGTTGGGTGTTCCAGTCGCGGGAGCCGAGCTTGTGGACGGCGACGTAGACGATCCGCGCGGCCGGCCACTTTGGTCCGCATGGTGTGAGACGTGGTCTCGAACGAGCCCGCGTAGGTGGACCTGTCGAACGTGGCGGGATCGAAGCCGCCGGCCATCGTGCCGACCCGGTACAGTGTTGTCGTGGATCGCTTCGGCGTCGTTGGTGCCGCCGTCGAACACCACGTGGTCCGGCGCCCGCGAGGCAGCGCTCTGCACCTGCGTGATGATCTGGCCACCCGGTAGTCGCCGGGGCCGACCGTCGCGCCGTTGACGGCGTACTTGGTCAGGTTCATCTGTTCGCGTTCGGCCGCGAAGTTCACGAAGCCGCGGGGGTACGCGTGGCCGTAGACGATGCTGTCGCCGAACGCGTACATCGTCTTGCCCTTCAACCGTCCGTTCGCCGGGTTCGCCGGCGCGGTGAGGCGGAAGTTGTCGATGGACTGCACGCCGGTTCCGTAGTAATTGCAGGCGACGAGCTTCGCGAGGTTCTTCCCGGTCACGCTCGCCGTACCGGAGGCCATGACCTTCGCCGCGGTCTCCTTGGTGGCGATCATGTACTGCACTCGTCTGCAGCGTGAAGTCGAGGTGCAGGTCACCGTGTACCACTTGGTGCGGTCGAAGGCGATCCTGGTCCAGGTCGGGTTGAGCGAGTCCGGGGCGGCCATCGAGTCGGACACGGGACCGGTCAGGCCGTACCGGAGCTCGGCGCCGGTGGCCGCGATCGCGAACACGAGATTGCCCTGAGCCGTCACGCAGCTCGACGCCGGTCTTGTGCCCGTTGCCCGCGACCGCTGTCTTCCAGTCGAACGTCAGGTCGAGGATTCGCTCCCCCACGACCGACGCACCGAAGGCCTTGACCGAGGTGGTGTAGTCGCCCATCCCCCTGGTGACGTTCAGTACCCCGTCGGTCACCGCCGCTCCGGCGGGAAACCCGAAGTTCGCCGGGACCGTCTGGGCGCTGAACGTCTCGTCGATCAGGACTCCGGCCGCGGCCTCCGCCGTGGGGGCGGCGAGAGCGGCTGTCACCGCCACCAAGGCGGCAACGGCCGTGGACCGGAAGAAGCGGCGGGCCCGCCGGTGGCCGGAGTGCACGTGGATCCCCTTCGGGCAAGGACGCGGTTTGTCTGTTGTGGACGGTTCGACGAGTCGGGTTCAGCGCAGGTAGCCGGCGAGCGGCAGGTTCAGCTCCCGAACGCCCTGCACGACGAGGTTCGCCATCTCCGAACCGCCCCGCGCGGAGAAGTGGGTGTTGTCGCCCGCTTCCCTGGTGAGGAACAGCGCCTGGGACGCCGACGGGCCCATCGTCTCGACCAGAGTCCTGCTCTTGGCGGTCAGGTCGATCACCGGAACGCTCGCGCTGCGGCCGAGCGCGCGGATCACGGCGGGCAGGTCGACACCCCTGTTGTTGACGTGCAACGCGGTTCCGGTGAGCTTGGTGCCGCTGAACAGCCTGCGCACCGGTGGGGTCATCAGCACTGGAACGCCACCGCGTTCGCGGACGCCGTTGACCAGCCGGGTCAGGTTGTCGCGGAAGGCGGTCGCGGTGGTCTCCTTGTCGTTGTGCCCGAGCTGGATGAACACCAGGTCCCTGCTCCTGATCAGCGGCTTCATCCGCGGGAAGAGGGCGCTGTTGGACAGGAAGCTGCCGGAGCTCTCGCCGGAGTCGCCGTAGTTCGCCACCACAGCGCCGTTGCGCAGACGGGTGGGCAGGTACTGGCCCCAGCCGGTGTAGGGCGCGGTGGGCTGGTCGCACACGGTCGAGTCCCCGGCGAGGTAGGCCACCAGCGGCGCAGTCGCCGGTGTGACGGCGAGTGCGCCGATCGCGGGTGCGGTGCCGCTGAAGGTGATCTGCAGGCCCGGCGTTCCGTTGCCGCCCTGGCCGGTGGGCTGGCCCTCGGGACTACGGACGTTGACCGTCGCAGTCGTGCGCACGATCTGGCCGGCAGTGGTGGAGACCGGGTCGAGGATCTGCCTGCGTGCCTCCACCGACACCGAGGTGTTGGCGGCCTTGGTGGTACTGCCCAGTTCGACGGTGACGTCGTAGTTGCCTGGCGCGACGGAGAAACTGCACTTGATCGGCGCGGTGCCCGAGCACTGTGGCGGCAACGCCGCTGTTGCCGCCACAGCGGGAACGGGGACCAGCACGGCCACGTTCACCGCGGCCGTGAGGAGCGCGAGGCGCTTGAGAGGCACTGATACTCCTGTTTCAGGATCGCTTGGTCCAGGTCTGGCCGGAGCCGCCGGTGCAGGTGTTCACGACGACCGGTGCGTTGTCAGCGGTGCCAACGGCTTCGAGGCAGCGCCCGGACGACGCGTTCGTCACCGTTCCGCTGGTGTTGACCGTCCACTTCTGACTCGCGCCGCCATTGCACGAGTTGATCGTCACCCGTGCACCCTGCGCGGAAGCGTTGGCGTCCATACACTTCGTGTTGTCGTAGATCCGCAGCTCACCCGCCGCCGTCTGAGTCCACAGCTGGTTGGTCGCACCGTGACACGGCCAGAGGATGAGCCCCGTGCCGTCGGTCTGTGCCCGGCCCGGCACGTCGACGCACTTACCGGAGGCCGACCCGGCCAGGCTGAATGTCGTGCCGGGCGTCGGGTCACCAGGCAGGAGCGGGCAGCTGCTGCGGTAGGCCGAGATGCCGGTGTTGTCCATCAACGGGCACAGGAACTGCTGATAACGCGTGTCCTGGTCGATGAAGATCTTCATCCAGGGGATCCACTTGCGCGTCGCCACCGAGTTGTTCGACGTCGGGAAAGCCGTGCCCGGCACCGGTCAGCTCCAGATACATCTTCTCCGTCCCGGCCGGAATCTGGTTGTAGTAACCAGAGACCAACGACGGGGTGACCGTTCCGTCCCGCTGCCCGGCCAGCAACGCGGTAGGCACCCGCATACCGGTCAGGTTCTGCGACGCGCTGTACGGCGCGTTCCCGATCGCCGCCTTCAACGTCGGCCGGCGCAGGGCAGCCGAGATAGCGCCACCACCACCCATCGAGTGGCCCATCACCGCCAGACGGCTCGGGTCGACCCTGGTGCGCACCGAGCTGCGCTGGGTCAGGTAGTCCAGCGCCGCCAGCAGCTGCGTGCCACGCGCGACGTCGAAGTCGTTACGGCTGTTGGTGTCGATGCCGATCACGACGAACCCGAACGACGCCAGCCAGTGCCCCATCCACGCGCCCTCGGCCGCCCAGGTCGCGGTGTAGCCAGGCACGACCGCGATCGCACCGAACGTGCCCTGACTGGTATCGGTCGGGTAATAGATCCTCCCACCACCGAAACCGTTCCCGCCACCCACACTCGTCTCCGCCGTGGCGAAGGTGCCGCGGTTCGCGGCCACGCTCGACTGCGTGGGGCTCGGCCCACGCTCGTAGGGGTTGTCGGCGGCGGACGCCGATCCCGGGGTCACAGTGGACGCGATGATGCCGAGAGCGGCCGTGAACGCTAGGGCTGCCCTTCGCACCACACCGCGAGAAGAGCCAGTGGCAGGCGTATTCCCTTGGGATACCTGGATTTGGGACATGAAGCACTTACCTCTTCCTGGACAACGTTGACGAAGAGAGGTCAGCTGGAAGGCTGGGCGAGGTCGTCACGGCCTCCTGCGGACACCGGGCAGCAGGTGCCCGTTCCGGTCGAGGAGAGTTGCCGATGACATCGATGGAAAGCGCTTTCCAATCCACCTGGATGCTCCTCGGTCGATTGGCCCGGGTCAACCACTTCCTCACATTCGAGCGCGAACGGAATCGAATCGACGGCGGTCGCCCTTCGACTGGGCAGGTCCGGCGAGGCGGAGCCAGCGTGCCGCCAGCCTCAAACCGGCAGGAAACCCTTGCCGCCCTTGACTTCTCTACTCGACGAAAGGAATGCGGGCCACCACCGGCGGAGCGGAACGACTCGACTGTCACGCCTCGCTGGCTCGCGAGAACCCGCATTCGACCACGTTGGTTGACAGGTCAGCGGCCTTTCGGCACGCTATCTGCTATCTGTTGTGCCCGACCTGACGCGATCCGGGACTCACGATGAGACCACTGTGGACTGTCAGAACCTCGCACTCGACGTGCCCGGCACCTCGTTCGTCATAGCACTTCAGGAGAACGGAATCCGGGAGGCTCGATGAAGCGCCCCATCGCGTTGCTCACCATCGGCGCGGCCGTCTTCACGCTGGCCGGCACCGCGGCACCGCAGGCATTCGCGTCACCGGGCTGCCGCGTCGACGACGTCGCCTGCGCCACGGCATCGACGGCACGGCCGTCCTGGACCAGGTCAGCACCGCCGGCCGGATGCAGAACGGCGGGAGCACCGTGGGGTTCAGCTGGCCCGGCGTCTACTTCGAAGGCCGTTTCCGCGGTACCGGTGTGGGTGTCGTCCTCGACGACCCGGCGGCCCACTACGACCTCCAGATCGACGGGAGGACCGTCACGACGCTTCGGCGGTCTCGTCGCGGCCTCCGCGGTCGAGGCGGTGCGCACCATCTAAAGGGCTACGTCGCATGCGCGGCCACGCACTGAAGCGACAGCATGCGCGGCAAAGGTACTTCCCGCGGCCGAGGCGCGCGCGCCTTCGGGCTCGACTTCATCGCAGTGACCGAGCACGACACGGCGGCCATCGCACCCCCAAACGCTCTCGCGCCTGATACACGTGTGCAGGGCCGTTCACCATAACGAGGCGCTCGTACCCTTCGGCGAGCAGCCGGGCGACCGCCAGCCGCCGGACCGAGGCCAGGTCGAGGACGCTCTGGAGCGGTTGAATCGATTCAATCGAATGCCGTTCGGACCGGCTGCGCGGTGACGTTCGAGTGTCGCGGAAACCGCTTTCCTTGTGGTAGATCAAGGAAGTTGCCTCTTGCGTCGGCAGTTGAAACGGTTCATTCTTACCGCCACGACTGTGCCGGAGCGAGGAGGAACCAACGTGGGTTCGCGACGAAGAGCTCTACCGGCCGCGGTGATGGCGATCGCGCTGGTACTACCGTCGCCCGCGGCGGCAGGCATCGACCCGGATTCGCGTGGCACCCGGCTGGAGCGTCTCGACCGCGGACTGGTCGCGGCCACGACGGATCGCGGTGTGCACCTGAGCTGGCGACTCCTCGGCAGCGAGGTCACCGGCGCCACACCACCGGCATGGCGGGGCCGGAGTTCGCCGTGTACCGCGATGGCAGGCGGATCGCCACCATCTCCGCGAGCACGACCTACCTCGACACCACCGCGGAACCCGGTGCGCGCTACCAGGTCTCGCCGCTCGTGCGGGGCGTGCCCGTCAAGCGGTCGAAACCGGTGTCCGCGTGGGCGACGCCCTTCCACGACCTGCCGCTGCGCAAGCCGGCGGACGGCGTGACGCCGGCGGGTGAGAGCTACACCTACCGCGCCAACGACGTGAGCGTCGGTGACGTGGACGGCGACGGCCAGTACGAGTACGTGGTGAAGTGGGACCCGAGCAACGCCAAGGACGTCTCCCAGGTCGGCTACACCGGGCCGGTGTACCTCGACACCTACCGTCTCGACGGCACCCTGCTCAACCGCATCAGCCTCGGCGTCAACATCCGGGCGGGCGCGCACTACACCCAGTTCCTCGTCTACGACTTCGACGGTGACGGCCGGTCGGAGCTGATGCTCAAGACGGCTCCAGGCACCAAGACGATCGGACGCCGACGGCCGCGAGCGGTACATCACGATGCCGCGCGAGGACGTGCGGGCCGGGTACCGGCACACCGACGACTACCGGCTGAGCGCCGAGGGCTACTACCGGCACGTGGTGAAGATGTTCCAGGGCTGGGACCGGCATCCCGAGGTGGTGGCGGGGCGCTGGCCGAAGACGCTGGAACAGGCGTTCGGCATCGAGCCCCGCTACACCTACCCGTTGTCCGAACAGGATGCCCGAGCGCTCGCGGACCACTTCGTCGACGTCTACGCGCCGGGGCGCAGCGCCAACAACAAGCTCCGCAACTTCGCCGGGTTCATCGTCGACGGGCCCGAGTACCTCACGGTGTTCGACGGAGCGACCGGCCGCGAACTGCAGACGGTGCGCTACGAACCGGGCCGGACCGACGACGGGCTCCGGTGGGGCGACTACGCGATGGCCAGGATCGAGCCCGGCAACCGCGTCGACCGCTTCCTCTCCGGTGTCGCCTATCTCGACGGCAAGCGTCCTTCGGCGATCTTCGCTCGCGGGTACTACACCCGTTCGACCGTCGCCACCTACGACTGGGACGGCAGGCGGTTGAAGAAGCGCTGGCTCGCCGACAGCGGCTGGGTGCCGATGAGCAACCCGTTCAACGACGGACCGCACGGCCGGGACGGCGAGAATCCGAGCCACGCCACGATGACCACCCAGGGAGCGCATTCGCTGAGCGTCGCCGACGTGGACGGCGACGACAGACAGGAGATCGTCTACGGCGGCGCGACCCTCGACGACGACGGCAGCCTCAAGTACGTCTCGACCGGCATCCTGCCACCAGGCAGCGCCAATCCCGGCGCACGGGCGAGCGTCGGGCACGGTGACGCCCTGCACGTGACGGACATCGACCCGAACCGGCCCGGGCTGGAAATCCACATGGTGCACGAAGGCGGCAGGTACGCGCCGTACGGCTACGCGCTGCGCGACGCCGCCACCGGCGAGATCGTGTACGGCGCCTACTCGGGCCGTGACACCGGCCGCGGCATGATCGGCGACGTCCGGCCGGACGTGCCGGGCATCGAGACGTGGGCGTCGATGCCCGGCGGTTCCGAGGCGGTCGGCATCTGGAGCGCGGACGGCCGGCTGGTCGAGAACCGCTCTCCCGGCACCAACATGAGCATTCGCTGGTCCGGTGACATGACCACGCAGCTCGTCAACGGAGCGATCGACGAGACGCCGACCATCGACGACTGGCAGCGCGGCAGGCTGCTCACGGCCGAAGGGACACTGACCAACAACCACACCAAGGGCAACCCCTCGCTGGTCGCCGACGTCTTCGGCGACTGGCGCGAGGAGATGCTGGTGCGCACCACGGACAGCTCCGCGCTGCGGATCTTCACGAGCGCCGAGCCGACGACCCACAAGATGTACACGCTCATGCACGACAAGCAGTACCGCGCGGATGTCGCGCGCCAGCAAACCGGCTACAACCAGCCGTCGTACCCGAGCTTCTACTTCGCGTCCGATGTGGACTGGAAGCGGGTTCCACTGCCTGCCCGACGCTGACGGCTCGATAGTTCGGGAGCGCACGTCGAGTACCCCTCGGCGTGCGCTTCGGCACGCGTCAAGGCCAACGTCCGATATGGACTCATGCGAGACGTTTCCGTTGTCCCGCAAAGAAACTCGTGACATTCGACGGAAGATTCGACCTATTCGACGACTGTTCGACATTGTTGCTCCACAAGTGGCATTGACCTCGCCGTAACGCCCTCGTAGCCTCCCGGCAAGGTGCGTTCTCGTCGCCCGTTCTGTCAAGAAGTCCTTTGTAGGCCAAGACCGGAGGTGCCTCACGTGCGGCATTTGAAACGATTCAAGAGATCTGCCGTGGTGATGGCCGTGCTCACCGCCGTCCTGGCGAGCGCCTGTGGCGGCGGCCAGGAGCAGGCGGACGAGACGGGACCGGTGGAGCTGCGGTTCTCCTGGTGGGGCAACGCGGAGCGCGCCGCCCTGATGCAGCAGGCGATCGAGAAGTTCCAGAGCAAGCACACGAACATCAAGGTGACGCCGAGCTTCCAGGAGTTCGAGGCGTACTGGCAGAAGCTCGCCACGGAGACCGCGGGAGGCAACGCGCCCGACGTGTTCCAGATGGACTTCGCGTACCTGCGGGAGTACGCGGACCGCAACGTCCTGCTCGACCTCAAGAAGCAGGAGGGCCAGAACCTCCAGCTCGGCGACCTCGTCGACGGGCTGAAGGGTGCGGGCGAGATCAAGGGCAAGCTCTTCGGCGTGCCGGTCGGCGGCAACACGTGGGGCTACATGTACAACCCCGCGCTGTTCCAGAAGGCGGGGGTCGCGGAACCGAAGGTCGGCTGGACCTGGAGCGACTACCGGCAGGCGATCCAGCAGATCCACAAGCAGACCGGTGTGTACGGCGGTGACAGCGGGGTCGGCACTTTCTACAACCTCGAACTGCAACTGCTGCAGGAGGGCAAGTCGCTGTTCACCGAGGACGGCAAGCTCGGCTTCGACAAGGCGCGTCTGAAGAAGTTCTTCGAGGCGGGCAAGGCACTGGCCGACACCAAGACCGTCCTCCCGGTGGAGAAGGGTGTGCAGCTCAAGCCGAAGCACGCGCTCGAGGCCGACCTCATCGCGGGCGCGCTCGGCTGGGACAACTTCATGGCCCGTTACGCCAAGAGCACCAAGGCGGAGATCAGGCTGGGCCCCGTGCCGAGCGACAACCCCCAGGTGCTCGGCCAGTACGTCAAGCCGGCGATGCTGCTCAGCGTGTCGCAGAAGTCGACGCACGCCGCGTCCGCCGCGAAGCTGGTGTCGTTCATGATCAACGACCCGGAGGCAGGCAAGATCTTCGGTGCCAACCGGGGTCTCCCGCCCACCAACGCCCAGCGAGCCGCCGTCACGCTCGAGGGGCCGATCGCGACCGTCGCGGCGTACGAGGACGGCCTCAAGGGCAAGTTCGCCAAGACGCCTCCCGCACCGCCGAAGGGCGCGGGCGCGCTGGAGCAGGCGTTCACCCGGATCGCCGAAGAGCTGCTGTACGAACGGATCTCGGTCGACGCCGCCGTCGACCAGTTCTTCACCGAGACCGACGAGACGCTCGGGTCGTGACGATGGCGACGATCACCCCTGTCCGCCGCCGATCCGCAGGCACACCGGCGCCGCCGGGCCCGCCGGTCCGGCGGCGGACGGGTGAGGGCCTGGCGGGCTACCTGTTCCTGTCCCCCTGGCTCATCGGCATCCTGCTGCTGACCCTCGGCCCGATGATCACCTCGCTGTACCTGTCGTTCACCGACTACGACCTGTTCAACACACCACAGTGGATCGGGCTGGAGAACTACGAGAAGTTGTTCTCCGACGCCCGCTGGGCGAACTCGGCGTGGGTCACCACCGTCTACGTGGTCGTCTCCGTGCCGGTGAAACTGGCGGCCGCGCTCGGGTCGCCCTGCTGCTCAACAGCAACGCCGCGGGCAGGGCTTCTACCGGGCGGCCTTCTACGGGCCGTCGCTCATCGGTGGCAGTGTGAGCGTCGCGATCGTCTGGAAGATCGATGTTCAGCGACGACTCGGTCGTCGACCAGGTCCTGCGCGCCTTCGGGATCCACACCGGTGGATGGTCCGGCAACCCGGACTTCTCGCTGATGATGCTGGTGCTGCTCGCGGTCTGGCAGTTCGGCGCACCGATGGTGATCTTCCTGGCCGGGCTCAAGCAGGTGCCGGCGGAGCTCTACGAGGCGGCGGAGGTCGACGGCGCCGGGCCGTGGCGGCGGTTCCGGTCGATCACCCTGCCGATGATCTCGCCGGTGCTCTTCTTCAACCTGCTGCTGGAGACGATCAACTCCTTCCAGGTCTTCACCTCCGCGTACGTCGTCGGCGGCCCCAACGGCCGGCCGGCGGGCACCACGCTCTTCTACACGATCTACCTCTTCGACCGGGGCTTCGGCGACTACCGCATGGGTTACGCCTCCGCCATGGCGTGGATGCTGATGCTCGGCGTCGGGCTGGTGACCGCGTTCCTGTTCCGCACCGGCACGCGGATGGGTTCACTATTCGGGAGACAGGCGATGAAGCAGCGGGTTCCCGGTTTCGTCTGGCACGCGGCCGTTCTGGCCCTGCTGGCGGTGGTGCTGTACCCGATCGTGTGGGTCGCCCTCTCCACCTTCAAGCCGTCCGCCGACATCGTCGGCGACCTGAGGCTGCTGCCGACCGAGTTCACCACCGACAACTACCGGCAGGCGGTCGACGGTGTCGGAGGCGTCGGCATCGGGCGGTACTTCCTCAACTCCTCGGTGCTCGCGATCGGATCGGTCGTCGGCACCGTCGCCTCGTCCGCGCTCGCCGCCTACGCGTTCGCGCGGCTGCGCTTCCGCGGGCGCACGACGATGTTCGCGATCATGATCTCGACGCTGCTGCTGCCGTTCCACGTGCTGATCATCCCGCAGTACGTGGTGTTCCAGCGGCTCGGTCTCGTCGACACCTACGCGCCGTTGCTGGTCGGCAAGTTCCTTGCCGCGGAGGCGTTCTTCGTCTTCCTGATCGTCCAGTTCATCCGCACCATCCCGCACGAGCTCGACGAGTCCGCGAAGATCGACGGCGCGAACCAGTGGCGGGTGTTCTGGAGCATCATCCTGCCGCTGGCCCGGCCCGCCCTCATCACGACGTCGATCTTCACGTTCATCTGGAGCTGGAACGACTTCCTCGGCCCGCTCATCTACCTCAGCACGCCGGACCAGTACCCACTACCGCTTGCGTTGCAGCTCTTCATCGACGAGACGGGCGGTTCGAACTTCGGTGCGCTGATGGCGATGTCGATGATGGCGCTCGTTCCGGTGATCCTGTTCTTCCTCTTCTTCCAACGGTTCCTCGTCGAGGGCGTCGCGACCTCCGGGATCAAGGGGTGAGGCGGTTCGAGCTGTTCGCGGAGTGCCTGACGGCCGGGCTGCTGGTCGTGCTCACCGCGCTGCCGCTCGTGACCCTGCTGCCCGCGCTCGCCGCGGGCTGCGCGCACATCAAGGCACACGTGGACGGGGAGACGACCGCCCTGCGCACGTTCTTCACGCGCTTCAAGGATGCCTGGCACGGCGGCTGGCCGCTGTCGTGCGGTGTGGCCACGGTTTTCGCGGTGCTCGCACTCGATGCGGTCGTCCTGCGGCAGGGCATTCACGGCGGTCAGTTCGTGGCAGTCGCCTGCGCGGTCGTGGCGACCGGCCTGGCGGTGGTCGTGCTGCGGACCGCGGCAGCCTGGTCCCCAGGCGCGCGATGGTCCTCATTGGCACGCGAGGCCGCACGGCGAGGCGTCGCCGACCTCCGCGGATCGCTCCTGCTCGTCATGGCACTGGGCTTGCTGGTGCTCGTCACGTGGCAGCTGCTGCCGCTGCTGGTGCCGATGACCGGCTGCGTGGTGATGGCGGCGGTCGCGGTCGAACGCCGCCACGCCGAGCCCGCCACGAACAGCTCGCCCACGCAGGGGTTACAGTGAGCGCCGCCGTACTCGACCGCGCTGGAGCCGACCTTGGTGAGACTCTTCGACATCGAGGAGATCCTCCCCGGAGACGGCGTGGGCTCGGGCCGGTTGCCGCGCAAGCAGTCCGGCAACGCCCCCCAGGAGCTGGCGTCGGTCCTGATAGCCGACTACACGTTCCCCTCGAGGGCCTGGCTGCCGTCGGCCGCGATCGTGACACTGCTGGGCGAGTTCGACGTGGCCGAGGGCGCCGCCCGCACGACCATCAGCAGGCTGGCACGACGCGGAGTGCTCGAGGGTCGCCGGCACGGGCGGCACAGCTCGTACCGGCTCACCGAAGAGGCCGCCACCGACCTGTGGAACGGCGGCAGCTCGATCGCCGAGTTCACCACGCACTCCGACTCGTGGGACGGGTACTGGACGCTCATCGCCTTCTCCGTCCCGGAAGAACACAGCACGCGTCGACGAGCGCTCCGCACCGCGTTGCGGTGGCATGGATGCGCGCCGCTTTACGACGCGGTGTGGGTGTCGCCGCATCCGCTCGTACCGGGAGGACGGGCCGAGCTGGCCACCCTGGTTCCAGGCAAGATCAGCGTGTTCCGCGCCCAGCACCTGGAGGTGGAGGGCGAGACCGGCCGCGACCCGGTGCAGGCGTGGGACCTTCGCGCCATCACCGGCCAGTACCAGACTTTCATCCGGCGGTGGAAGGGATTGCTACCTCGCATCGCGGCCGGTCGCGTGACCGGCGCCGCGGCGGTGCTGGCCCGCTCCGAGGTGATGAACTCCTACCGCTGCTTCCCCGTGCTGGACCCGTTGCTGCCCATCGACCTGTTGCCGTCGGGGTGGCCGCGGGCACGGGCCAGGGAAGTGTGCGTCGCGGTCTACGACGGGTTGGCCCAGGCGGCGCAGGAACACGTTCGCGCCGTGGTCGCCCGGTACGACGACGAGCCACGGCTCGACATCTCGGCTCACACGATCGCGGCGATGAGCGCCGGTATCAGCCACAGCTGACGACGTTCGACGAACAGTTCAACCCCTGAGTGCGGGACCGTCTCATTCGTTGCCGGACCTGGACATCGTGGCGTCACACGGTCAGCGCAGGCGGGCGACCCAGTCGTCCATGCGGCTCAGGGACGTGCCGGCCCGAGGACGTCACCGAGCCTTGCACGCCGCCAAACTGAAGCGCTTGTCTTTCATTTCGACATTGAGATTCTCTCGACACCCGCCTTGCGACGATCGCCGTCAGGGAAATACGACAGTATTGAGCCTTTTTCATCTTGTATCTGCACAATCCGCCGATCACCCATCAGCGTTCTGAAGGTGCCTGCAAAACCAGCCCTCGGAATAGTCGAGCTGAGATTTACCCGGTAGAGACGGCACGAATGAGCCAGGAGCAGGCGTAAGTAAACTAGCCTGGCAAAGCAACCGGGTGGAGGGTGGAACCGTGGCAAGGAGCCCGATCTGGGCGAGCCGGCCGAAGACGCGCGGCCTGGTCCTGGACGCGATCAGGGCGGCGCGCACGATCAGCCGGGTAGAGCTCGCGGCGGCGACCGGTCTCACCGGTGCGACGATCTCCGAGGTCGTGCGCGAGCTACTGGGCGACGGCCTGGTCGTCGAGGTCGGCCGTGGTGCGCCGACCGGTGGCAAGCCGCGCACGCTGGTTCAGCTCAACCCGTCGGCCCGCTACGGCGTGGGAGTCCTGCTGGAGCGCAACACGTGCGTCATCGTGGTCGTCGACCTGGCAGGCAGGCCGGTGGCCCGGACTTCGTTCCAGGGCGTGGCGTCGATGTCACCGGAGCGGGCGCTGCCGCTGGTGGCGTCACAGGTGGACGCCCTGCTGACGACGGCGGCCGTCGACCGCGCGACGGTGCTCGGGGTCGGCCTGGTCAGCTACGGTCCGCAGGACCGGCGCGCGGGTGTGCTGCTGACGCCGCAGCCCACCGAGGAGTGGTACGACTACCCCGTCGCGCGGCGGCTCGAGGAAAGTCTCGGCCTGCCCGTGCTGCTCGACAACGACGCCGCGGCGGCCGCCATCGGCGAGTACTGGATGGGTGCGGTGGAACCGCACAGCACCTATGGCTGCATCTACATGGCCACCGGGATCGGCGGCGGCGTGGTGGTCGCCGGTGAGGTGTATCGGGGTAGCTCGTCGAACACCGCGGAGATCGGCCACATCTCGATCGATGTCCACGGCGACGAGTGCTCGTGCGGCAACGTCGGATGCCTGGAGAACTACGCGGGCCCGTCCGCTCTGGTCCGGCAGGCGCTGGCGACACCGGCACTCGCCCGGCGGCTGGCCCTCGATCCCGCAGGCGACGACCTGCTGACCGAGTTCGCGCGGATCGCGGTGGCCGCGAACGCCGGCGATCCCGAGGCCCGTGAGCTCGTCGAACGGTCGGCCCGTTACCTCGGTCATGCCGCGGTCACCTTGGCTGTCCTGTTCGACCTGGACGCCATCGTCCTGGCCGGGCCGAGCTTCGCGGTGGCTGGTTCGATCTATCAGGCCGTGATCCAGCAGGAGGTGGACCGCCGGTTGTTCGCCCGGCGGGCGCACCCGGTGCGGGTGGTGCCGTCGGTCAACGGGTCGGACGCGGCGGCGATCGGCGGAGCGATTCTCGTCCTGCAGAGCGAGCTGACACTCGGCCGCTCCGAGAACGGGTCACGGCCGGTGCCGGCCGGTGCGGGCGAGCCCATCTGATCGTTCGCGAGCAGTCCGGCGTGCGGCTTCCCGGCGCTCCCCTGTGGACTGTCGGGAGTGGACCGCGGTTCAGGACGGGCGGCCGATGAGCCGGTCCACCGCGTCGGCGAGCGGCGTGTCACCGCTGGTGAGCTCGACGGCCTGCGGGACGTACTGGAGCAGCTCGCCGTCGGGCTGGTGATCGACCGCGCCAGGGGCGATCGTTCAGCTTCCTAAGTACGCCGTCAATGCGGGCGACCGCCGGTCAGTCAGCGACAGCGTCGCCGGCCTGAGGCGCATCAGTCCAGGCTGTTGACTTACTTCGGCTACCTGAGTAAGCATTGGGTTGGTCTTCAACCCTGCGTCGACCAACTAGGAAGAGAGCTGCCGTGACGCGCTCGAACCTGCACGACGGCTGGCATCTGCGCGCTGCGGGAGGCCCGGTGCCGGCGTTCCTCGCCGACCGGGACGTGCCCGCCCAGGTACCCGGCAGCACCCACCTCGACCTGATGGCCGCGGGCCTCATCCCTGATCCGTACCTGGACAGCAACGAGGCGGCGTCGACCTGGTTGCACCGCGTCGACTGGCAGTACTCGACGACGTTCCAGGCGAAGGCCCCGCAGGCCGGTGAGCGAGTGGACCTGGTCTTCGAGGGCATCGACACCGTCGCCACCGTCGAGTTGAACGGCGATGTGCTCGGCCACACCGTCAACATGCACCGCGGCTATCGCTTCGATGTCGGCCGATCGCTGTGCGACGGCGGCAACGTCCTGACCGTGACGCTGCGGTCCGCGCTCACCCACGCCGAGCAGGCGGAGGCCGAGCTCGGCTGGCGCCGGCGGGCCTATCCGCACCCGTACAACGCGATCCGCAAGATGGCCTGCTCCTTCGGCTGGGACTGGGGGCCCGACCTCCAGACGGCCGGCCTGTGGAAACCCGTACAGCTGGAACGCTGGGACACCGCGCGGATGACTCAGGTGCGCCCGCTCGTCACCGTCTACGCCGACGGCACGGGTCGCGTCGACGTGCACCTGGAACTGGACCGCGCAGCGGATCGCGACTACACCGTGCTGGTCACGGTCGGCGACCACGCGGAACGAAGGGCGATCACCGGCGACGTCGCGCACGTGACCGTTCTCGTGCCGGACGCCCGGTTGTGGTGGCCGGCGGGCTACGGCGACCAGCCGCTCTACGACCTGACCATCGCGCTGCTGGCCGACGGCCGGGAGGTGGACACCGTCCGGCACCGGATCGGGTTCCGCACCGTCACGGTGGACACCGAACCGGACGAGTTCGGCACGCCGTTCGTCTTCGTCGTCAACGGCAAGCGCGTCTTCGCCAAAGGTGCCAACTGGATCCCCGACGACCACTTCCTCACCAGGGTCACCCGCGAGCGGCTCGCCCGCCGGATCGACCAGGCCGTCGGCGCGAACATGAACATGCTGCGGGTGTGGGGCGGCGGCATCTACGAGTCCGACGACTTCTACGACGCCTGCGACGAACGCGGCGTCATGGTGTGGCAGGACTTCCCCTTCTCGTGCGCCTACTACGCCGAAGAGGAGCCACTGCGCGGGGAGGTCGAGGCCGAGGCCGAGGAGAACGTCACCCGTCTCGTCCCCCACCCGTCCCTGGTGCTGTGGAACGGCAACAACGAGAACCTCCCCGCCTACACGGACTGGGGCTGGCAGGACGGTCTGCAGGGACGAAGCTGGGGCGGCGGCTACTACCACGAACTGCTGCCCAAGATCGTCGATGAGCTCGACCCCACCCGCCCGTACGCGCCGGGCAGCCCGTACAGCCCCGGCGAGCTGCCTCCCAACGACGCCCACCACGGCACCCGCCACGACTGGGACGTCTGGAACTTCCTGGACTACACGCACTACCGCGACCACATCCCGCGGTTCTGCGCCGAGTTCGGCTTTCAGGGGCCACCGACCTGGGCCACCCTCACCCGGTGGATCCACGACGAGCCGTTGACGCCCACCTCGCCCGCGTTCCTGCTCCATCAGAAGGGCCACAACGGCAACGAGAACCTGAACCGTGGCCTCGCGCCCCACCTGCCGGTACCGGACGACTTCGAGCAGTGGCACTGGGCGACCCAGCTCAACCAGGCCCGCGCGGTCGCTTTCGGCGTCGAGCACTACCGCTCCTGGTGGCCGCGGACGGCGGGAGCCCTGGTCTGGCAGCTCAACGACTGCTGGCCGGTCACCTCGTGGTCGGCCATCGACAGCGACGAACGGCTCAAACCCCTCTACTACGCCCTCAAGCACGCGTTCGCGCCACGGTTGCTGACCGTCCAGCCGCGTGAGGAACGGCCCACACTGGTCGCGATCAACGACCACGACGAGCCGTGGACGGGCGCGGTGCGGGTGACCCGGCAGGACTTCGCGGGCGACGTGCTGGCCACCGCCGAGCTGTCGCTGCACGTGCCGCCTCGATCCACCGCGACGCTGGCCCTGGCGGACGACCTCCTCGAACCCACCGATCCGACGAGCGAAGTGCTGGTCGCGACGGCAGGCGACGTCCGCATCCACCACCTGTTCCGCGAAGACCTGGACCTCCGCTACGACCTGGCGCCGTTCACCGCCGACGTCACACCCGTCGCCGGCGGGTACCGCGTCGACGTGCGGGCCACCTCGTACGTCCGGGACCTCAGCGTGCTGGCCGACAAGGTGGCCGGCGACGCGGTCGTCGACGACATGCTCATCTCGCTGACGGCGGGCGAGACGCACCAGTTCATCGTGCACACGTCGGAGCAGCTGGACGAACCAGCCGCCCTGCTGCACCCGCGCGTTCTTCGCTGCGCCAACACATTCGCATAAACGCTCTCGACCACATTTCACAGCATCTTCGCCATGGTTGCTCTGGGAGCGCTCCCAGACACATGGAGCACTTGTCCGAGCTGTACATCACCTGCACAAAGGAGTGCTGATGTCAGAAAGAGTCAAAAGCCGCCGCCCCGCGTTCGCCGCGTTGGCTGCCGCGGCGTCCATCGCGTGCACGGCCGTGCTGGCGGTGGCAGGCGGGTCGTTGGCGAGTGACGCGAGCACGACGGCCGCGTTCGCGTGCCGCGTCGACTACACAGCCAACGACTGGGGCCGTGGGTTCGGCGCCAACGTGACCATCGCCAACCTCGGTTCATCGCCGGTCAACGGCTGGACGCTGACCTACTCCTACGCCGGAAACCAGACGCTGCAACACGGCTGGAGCGGCAACTGGGCCCAGTCGGGCAAGAAGGTCACCGTCACCAACGTGAGCTGGAACGGCACCGTCCCGACGGGTGGCAGTGTCAGCACAGGGGCGAACTTCTCCTACAGTGGCACCAATGCCAAGCCGACGGACTTCGCCGTCAACGGCGCCGCGTGCACCGGCGCTCCCCCGACCACGACCACCACCACCACGACCACTCCGCCGGTCGACGGTCCCGCACCGGCGCTGCGCGTCTCGGGCAACAAGATCGTCACCGCGCAGGGCAAGCCGTACCGGCTGCTGGGGGTGAGCCGTTCCGGCGGCGAGTTCGCCTGCGTGCAGGGCAAGGGCATGTGGGACGGCGGTCCGGTGGACCAGGCGTCGGTGAACGCGATGAAGACCTGGAACATCCACGCGGTGCGCATCCCGTTGAACGAGGAGTGCTGGCTGGGCGTCAACGGCTCACCTGGCGGCGCCACCTACCAGCAGGCCGTCAAGGACTACGTGAACCTGCTGGTGAAGAACGGCATCAACGTGATCCTCGACCTGCACTGGACCTGGGGCGCCTACGCGAACGGGCCGGAGTGGCACTGCAAGGACGAGCACGCGGTGTGCCAGAAACCGATGCCGGACGCGCGGTACTCCCCGCAGTTCTGGACCGGCGTCGCCACCGCGTTCAAGGGCAACAACGCCGTCGTCTTCGACCTGTTCAACGAGCCGTACCCGGAGATCGGCAGCGACTGGAACAAGACCCTGGGCTGGAAGTGCTGGCGTGACGGGGGCACCTGCACCGGCCTTCCCTACGAAACCGCCGGCATGCAGGACCTGGTCGACGCGGTGCGGGCCACCGGCGCGACCAACATGCTCATGCTGGGCGGCCTGGAGTGGGCGAACGACATGCGGGAGTGGCTGGCTCACAAGCCGATCGACCCGTTGAACAACATCGCGGCGTCCTGGCACGCCTACAGCTTCAACGCCTGCGCCACCGAATCCTGTTGGGACAGTCAGATCGCCCCGCTGGCACAACAGGTACCGATCGTGCTCGGCGAGTTCGGCCAGGACAACTGCGCCTTCGACTACATGCGGCGGTTGGTGAACTGGGCCGACGCGCACGACATGGGCTACCTCGCGTGGACCTGGAACCCGTGGGGCTGCAGCACCGGTGCCGTGCTCATCAAGGACTGGAACGGCACACCCGAGCCCGGTGTCGGCGAGGGCTTCAAGGCCCATCTGCTCGGCCAGGACCCCTACGTCACCTCGTAGCCACACCAAGGAGTGCGTTCATGCGTCGTACGGTCGCGCTGATCGTCTCGGCATTGCTTCCCCTTTCCGTCCCCTTCATCGCCTCGACCGCGGCGGGCGGCAAGCCTTCCGGGACGACGGCTCCCGTGTTGTCCACTCCCCCGCTGGGGTGGAACTCGTGGAACGAGTTCGGGTGCGACATCGACGAGACCCTCATCCGGCAGACCGCGGACGCCATCGTGTCGTCCGGAATGCGTGACGCCGGGTACACCTACGTCAACATCGACGACTGCTGGATGGCCCGCGAACGTGACGCCGCGGGCAGACTGCAGGCGGACCCGACCCGCTTTCCCAGCGGCATCAAGGCATTGGCGGACTACGTCCACGGCAAGGGCCTGAAACTGGGCATCTACTCGTCGGCGGGAACGCGCACGTGCGCGGGCTTCCCGGCCAGCCTCGACCACGAGGAGGTCGACGCCCGGACGTGGGCGGACTGGGGCGTCGACTATCTGAAGTACGACAACTGTTACAACGAGAACCGCCCGGCGCTCGACCGGTACCGCGCGATGGGCGAGGCGTTGCGCAAGACGGGCCGCAACATCGTCTACAGCCTGTGCGAGTGGGGTCAGAACCGGCCGTGGGAAGGGCTCGGCCGGGAGGTCGGCGGACACCTGTGGCGGACCACCGGCGACATCTCCGACAACTGGACGTCGGTGATGGGCATCCTCGACCAGCAGGTCGGTCTGGAGCGGTACGCGGGCCCGGACGGCTGGAACGACCCGGACATGCTGGAGGTCGGCAACGGCGGCATGACCGACGCCGAGTACCGCACGCACTTCGCTTTGTGGTCCGTACTCAACGCGCCACTCATCGCGGGCAACGACGTCCGCTCGATGGACGACGCGACGCGGCGCATCCTGCTCAACCGCGACCTGTTGGCGGTCAACCAGGACTGGTCGGGCACCCAGGGTCGCAAGGTGCGTGACGACGGCGACCACGAGGTGTGGGCCAAACCCATGTCGGACGGCTCGGTCGCCGTCGTCCTGCTCAACCGCGGCACGGCCAACGCCGCCATCGGCGCGACCGCCGCCGAACTCGGCCTGCCGCCGGGGAGGTCGTACCGCGTCAAGGATCTGTGGAGCAAGGAACAGCACGCCAGCTCAGGAATGATCCGCGGCGGCGTCCCGGCACACGGCGCGGCGACGTACCGGGTGTGGCCGGGAGGCACGGCGAAACTCGCCCCGCTGACGTCGTTCACCCTCGCCGGACCGGAGCTGGTCGAGGGCACCCGGCCGTTCACGGTGACCGCCGGCCTGGTCAACGACGGCACGTCCCCGTTGATCGGCGCCAGGGTGCAGCTCCAGGTGCCGGACGGCTGGATACTCAACGGCCCGTCTTTGCGCGAGACGCCGCTCGTGTTGCCAGGGCGCGGTTTCACCGCCACCTGGACGGTGACGGCCAGACCCATCAGGACAGCCGCGACCGTGAAGCTGAGCGCGACTGCGGGCTATCACACGACGGCGGGCGCGCAGTCGCGGTGGAGCGAGATCGCGCCGCCCGTGGTGAGCGCACCACCCAAGGGGGCCAACAGCGTTTCCGGCCTGCCGTTCGTCTCGGAGGTCAACAGCTGGGGCCCGGTGGAACGCGATCGCAGCAACGGCGAGCAGTCCCCCACCGACGGCCGGCCGATCAGCATCGGCGGTGTCCGGTACCAGACCGGCCTGGGCGTGCATGCCTCGTCGTCCGTGCGGATCTACCTCGGCACCGGCTGCTCGGCGTTCTCCGCACAGGTCGGCGTGGACGACGAGACGAACGGCCTGGGCAGCGTGCTGTTCCGGGTGCTGGGCGACGGTCGTGAGCTCGCCGTCACCCCCGTGCTGCGCGGCGGTGCGATGGCCGTGCCGGTCCAGGCCGACGTGACCGGTATACGCATGCTCGACCTCCAGGTCACCGACGGCGGGGACGGCAACGGCTCCGACCACGCGGACTGGGCCGCGGCCACCATCACCTGCTGACCACGCAGTACTCCGCACAACAACACAGTGCTTGGAGGAACGGATGAATCTCCTTCCCACCGTCCAATCAGGACGTCGAAGCCGGTGGCTCGGCACGCTGTCGGCCACCGCTCTGGTGGGCGCGACCCTGCTGGTCGCCCCCGCCGCGTCGGCGGCGACCAGCGGCACGCTCGTCGGCGCCGGTTCCGGCCGGTGCCTGGATGTGACCGGAGCGAGCCAGAGCGCCGGAACCGCGCTGCAGATCTGGGACTGCAACAGCGGCGCCAACCAGAAGTGGGCCACCACGGCGGCCGGCGAGCTGCGCGTCTACAACGACACGACGTGCCTTGAAGCGCAAGGAAGCCAGACGGCGCCCGGCACGAAGGCACAGATCGGGAACTGCACCGGCGGACAGAACCAGAAGTGGCGCCTCGACGACAGCGGCTCGATCACCGGCCTGCAGTCCGGGCTGTGCCTTGACGTGTCGGGTGCCGCCACGGCGAACGGCGCGCCCGTGGTGCTGTGGACCTGCAACGGGCAGAGCAACCAGAAGTGGGCGTTCAACGACGGAGGCGGCGGTGGCGGTGACTGCAACGTCGCAACCGTGGATCCGAACGCAACGGCACAGGCCCGCCGCCTGCTGTGTTACGTCTACAGCCAGTACGGCAACCACATCCTCTCGGGCCAGCAGGAAACCAACGGCAGCGAGAACGAGTTCAACTTCATCTACAACAACACCGGCAAAAGGCCGGCGATCCGCGGGCTGGACATGTGCGACCGTCCCGGCGCCGTCGACCGCGCCGCCGCCTGGTGGAACGCCGGGGGCATCCCGATGATCGGGTGGCACGTCGGCGCACCGGGCACCAGCTACTGCAACTACGGCGGCACCGCGTCGATCAACAACACCCTCACCCCCGGCACCCGCGAGTACGCCTCCTACATCGCCGAACTGGACGCCGCGGCGAGTCAGCTGCTGCGCCTGCAGTCCCAGGGGGTCGCCGTGCTGTGGCGGCCGTACCACGAGGCCGGCGGCACGTGGTTCTGGTGGAGCAAGGAGGGCGGCGCGCAGTACCAGCGGCTGTGGAAGTTCCAGTTCAACTACTTCGTCAACGTCAAGGGCCTGCACAACCTGGTGTGGCTGTGGCCGGCCAACGGTTCCCCGAACTCCTCGTTCTACCCAGGTAAGTCCTATGTGGACATCGGCGGCGCCGACACCTACGTCAACGACCGCGGTCCACTGACGTCGCTGTTCAACTCCACTCGCAGCATCGTCGGCCCCACGATCCCGATCGCGCTGCACGAGAACGGCGCCATCCCCGACCCGGCCCGGCTCCAGTCCACCGCCACCCGCTGGGTCACGTTCTGCACCTGGAACGGCAACTGGATCACCGGACAGGACCCCGGTTACCTCAGGACCACCTTCGACAGCCCCTATGTCGTCACCCGCGACGAGGTGCCCAACCTCAGGTGACTGGACTCCACCCTGCCATGGAGGAAAAGATGCAATCGTTCTTGGTCAAGGAGAACGGCGCGCCGGCCCGGTTTCCGAGTATTGCGCTCGTGTCACTGCTCACGGTCGTACTCGGCGTGACGAATGGAGCCCCACAGGCTCCGGCGGCCCCCGCCGCGACAGCCGACGTCAACGGTTTCACCGCGGGCAACGCGGCGATCACATCGGTCGACCTGGCCGGAAGGTGGAGCTTCACCCCGGCGGGCCGCGCGCCGACCTCGATCACGGTGCCCGGTGGTGGCTGGTACAAGCAGGGCTTCACCGACGTGAACGAGGCGGTGTACTCCCGCACCATCACCGTGCCGGACTCAGGGCAACCCCAGTCCGCCTGGATCGAGTTCGGGGCCGTGAACCACCAGGCGACCCTGTCGGTGGACGGACGGGTGGTCGCCACCCAGACCACCTCGTTCACGCCCTCCAACTTCGACATCAGCGCCTATGCCGCCCCCGGCACGACCCATACGATCAGCGTGGCCGTCAAGGGCCGGGGCGCGCTGAAGACGCCGGCGGGCAAGTACCTCGTCCCCCAGGCCGCCGAGTGGTCGGAGGCGATTCCGCAGGGCATTTTCCGCTCGGCGTTCCTGCGGGTGTATCCAGCCGTGCACGTCAGCGACGCGTTCGTCCGCACCTCCGTCGCGAACCAGGCACTCACCTACGACGTGACCGTCACGAACACCTCGGCCGCCAGCCGGACCGTGACCCTGACCGGATCGCTCGCCTCGGACACCGGCACGTCGTTCAACTATCCGGCGCTGCCCAGCCGCACGGTCACCGTGGCCGCCCGCTCGACCGCCAAGGTGACGGTCGGGCCGGTGGCGTGGAACCTCGGCTCGGCCTCGTACTGGTGGCCCAACGTGCCCTACCGGCCGGGCTACCGCGCCCAGCTGCACGCCCTGTCGGTGCACGCGGCGACGGACGACGGCCGCACCAGCGACGCCCGCTACCGGTTCGGGTTCCGGGAGAGCACCCAGAACGGCGAGCACTACCACCTCAACGGCGTGCGAGTGAACTATCGCGGCGACAGCCTGCAGGGCGCCAACTACGACCGGATCAACAACGGCGGCAAGGGCGACGCGTACGACACGCTGCCCGGCTTCCTCCCGCCGTCCGGCACCAACGGCGGCTGGCCGCAGGCGGTCGACAACTACCAGCGGCTCAACTTCAACGTGGTGCGGATCCACCAGGAGCCGGCCAGCCCGTACATGCTGGACGTCGCCGACGAGCGTGGCCTGATGATCATCGACGAGACCGCGATCCGGGGCTGGGCGCAGGATTTGGCCGCCGGCCGCCAGTACAACGTGAACCACGCCCGCGACCTCGTCCTGCGCGACCCGTGGAGCAACTCGGTGGTACAGCGGGTGCAGGCCGCGTTCAACCCGGTCGCCGCGATCGACCTGCCCTACTGGTCGGCCTCCGGCACGTCGGACTCGAACGCCACCTTCCCGCTCCCGCAAGGGACAGCAAGGCGAACCTGACCCGCTGGATGCACGTCGCCGCCACCCCGGCCAACATCCGGATGACCGACCGGTACGGCATCGTGTCGATGCAGCCCGCAGGGGACAAGGAGTCCGACAAGACAGGCAGGCAGTGGGACCAGCGGATCGAGCTCATGCGGGACGTGATCATCTACTTCCGCAATAGTCCGAGCATCCTGTTCTGGGAGGCGGGCAACAACTGGATCACCGCCGCCCACATGTCCCAGATGACCGGCCTGCGCAGGACCTGGGACCCGCACGGCGGACGCGTGATGGGCTGCCGGGCGATCTCCGACGACCCGGCGTACGGAGGGAGAGCCGCCGTGGACGCCGCCGAGTACGTCGGCCGCGCTGTCCCATCTCAAACCCGAGCATCGGCTGGTGATCGTGCGGGCCTACTACCGCGGGGAGTCCGTCGCAGAGCTCGCCGCCGCGCTGGACGTGCCGCCGGGCACGGTGAAATCGCGGTTGCACCACGGTTTACGCGCGCTGCGGCGCGCACTTCAGGAGAACGGGGTCACGGGGCTATACCATGAGCAGCTGTGCTGATCGAATCAGCGTCTGGTATCGGGGCGACTGTTATGTGCACTCCGCGCGATCGCATGGCGCGGACCAGACACCGAAGCAGCTGGCGGCCGAGGCGCACGCCCTCGGGCTCGACTTCATCGCGGTGACCGAGCACAACACCGCGGCCACGCACCAAACGTGGACAGCGGTCGCCGACACCGACCTGCTGGTGATCCTGGGGCAGGAGACGACCACTCGAACCGGGCACTGACTGGCGCTCGGACCTGCCGTGGAACGCCGACAACGAAGCCGCGCTGGCCGAGTGGGGCCGTGGCCTCGCCGCGGGCCTTCATCGCGGCGGGTGGCAGCCTGCGATCGGCAACAGCGACGCGCACCTGGCCGGTCAGCTCGGCCGCCCGCACACCATGGTGCTTGCCGACGAGCTGAGCACCGACGCGGTGCTGGCCGGTCTGCGCGCCGGCCGCAGCTGGCTCGCGGACTCGACGGCCGTCGAGCTTTCGTTCGAGGTCGTGTCCGGTGATCGCGGTGCGGGTATCGGCGACCGTGTGCACGCACATGGCGAGCCGGTCACAGCACGGCTCGAGGTCCACGGCGTGCCGTCCGGTTCGGTGAGCTTCCATACCGAACAAGGTGTCGCGCAGCAGCAACCGTTGCCCGAAAACGGTTCTGGGACGATCGAGTGGCAGCTCCCGGGCGCGCGCACCGGTTTCGTGCGAGTGCAGGTGCGGTACAGCGACGGATCGATGGCCGCGATCACCAACCCCGTGCTCGTCTCACCCTGACGCATGGCCGCCGCGGCGCGAGGCCGCGGTACACAAGCGGGAAAGCGCTTACCCGATTCACGCCGAGGGAAACGCGCATCGAAGATCAGTTCAGGGGCCGCCTGTGTCGAACGGCGACGCTTTCATCGACGATGTCGCGACGTGGCATGACCTTTCGCCTTGACACGCTCGGCCGAGCCTCGCCATGCTGGCTTCACCTCTCCGCATTGAAACGTTTCATCCACGACGAAGGTGGCGATGGCGTGCGCAGACGGGAGTTCTTGAGAGCATCGGCGGTCGGGCTGTCTGCGACGACCTTGCCCGTAGGCGTGGCACGAGCCGAGTCGGCCGCGCAGGCGAGAGAGTTGCGCGTAGTGCGCATGACGGTGGAGTACGCGGAATCGTTGCTGGGCACCGATGTCCCGGCACCACGGCTCGCCTGGCTGCTCGCCGCGGACGGCACCGGAGCTCGGAGGAGCGACCCCCGTACAGGCCTCTCGAAGGCGGGCGTCGGCGCGCCGTAAAGAACCAAACGGACGGCAATGCCCTATGTGCACAAGTTGGCGAATCTTTCCGGTGCCTTACCAAGAAGAGCCATGACGTTCGACGAAATTCGACTCTTCGATGACGGACAGGTGCAACTCGTTCATTGACAGATACAAGCTCGACCGGGACAATTTCTGTTATATAAGAGGGCTTCTGGTTCCCGCAGCATTCCGCGAACAGGGCCGATCGTCACATCCTGCGTGACGACCTGGGCCTTCACCAGCCACCGGCCGGACGACGCCCGAACTCCCGTCGTCCGGTGTGCCGGTTCCGCCGCTTTGGAGATCAACCCTGATGAACGGAATTGGTGATGCACAAATCAAAGGCGATGCGTGCACTGATGGCCGTCGCAACGTCGGCCGCCCTGATGGCGGGGGCCACCGCGCCCTCGTCGACAGCTGACACGCCTCGCGTCTCTCAAGCCGACAAGCTCGATCGCGGGCTGCTCAGCGTCCACACAGGACAAGGCAACTTCCTCAGCTGGAGGCTGCTGGCCGACGACGCGCCGGGCACTGCCTTCAACGTCTATCGCGACGGTGTGAGGGTGACCGCGAATCCCGATCTCCCTCACGAACTTCCAGGATCGCGGTGCGCCGGCGAACGCCGTCTACACGGTTCGCCAGGTGGTGAACGGGGTGGAGCAGCCCGGCACCGCGTCGGCCGACCGTTCACTGCCGATGTCCGCCCACACCGACGGCGAACTCGGTGTCACCGCGAGCACGAGGGATGTACCGCTGCAGATACCTCCGGGTGGGTCGACGCCGCAGGGCAGCTACAGCTACGAGGCCAACGACGCGAGTGTCGGTGACCTGGACGGCGACGGCCAGTACGAAATCGTGCTGAAGTGGAACCCCACCAACGCGAAGGACAACGCGCACTCCGGCTACACCGGCAACACGATCATCGACGCGTACAAGCTGGACGGCAGGCGGTTGTGGCGGATCGACCTGGGGCGCAACATCCGCTCTGGCGCGCACTACACGCAGTTCCAGGTGTTCGACTACGACGGTGACGGCAAGGCCGAGGTCGTCATGAAGACCGCGGACGGCACGCGGTCGGGAACCGGTCAGGTGATCGGCAACGCGAACGCCGACTACCGCAACTCCAGCGGCTACATTCTGTCCGGGCCGGAGTTCCTCTCGGTGTTCCGCGGCACCGACGGCGCGATCCTGGACACCGAGAACTACGTGCCGCCGCGCGGCAACGTCGCCGACTGGGGCGACAACTACGGCAACCGGGTCGACCGGTTCCTGGCCGGCACGGCCTATCTGGACGGTGCGCTGCCGAGCGTCGTCATGGCCCGCGGTTACTACACCCGCGCGGTGATCGCCGCCTGGGACTTCCGCGGCGGCCAACTCACCCGGCGCTGGACCTACGACTCCGGCCGCGGCGGCGCGTACGGGCAGGGCAACCACAACCTGTCCATCGCCGACGTGGACGCAGACGGCCGTGACGAGATCATCTACGGCTCGGCGACGATCAACGACAACGGCACGCTCATGTACAGCACCGGACTCGGGCACGGCGACGCGATGCACGTCAGCGACCTCGCACCGAGCAGGCCCGGCCTGGAAGTGTTCACCGTGCACGAGTCGGGCAGCGTCCCGATGGACGTGCACGACGCCCGCACCGGCCAGTTCCTCTACCGGGCGCCGTCGTGCGGCTGCGACAACGGCCGAGGGGTCGCCGCGGACGTGTGGGCCGGCAGCCCCGGTGCGGAGATCTGGTCCGCTGCTGTCGGAGGGTTGCGCAGCGCCACGAACGGCAACCAGGTCGCCTCTCGCAAGCCCGGCTCGCAGAACTTCGTGATCTGGTGGGACGGCGACGCCCAGCGCGAGCTGCTGGACGGCACGCACATCGACAATTACGGCACGGGCGGTGACACCCGCCTGCTCACCGGATCCGGTGTGGCGTCGAACAACGGCACGAAGTCGACCCCGGTGCTGCAGGCCGACATCCTCGGCGACTGGCGCGAAGAAGTCATCTGGCGCACCACCGACAACCGGGCGTTGCGGATCTACTCCACCACCGATCCGACGAACATCCGGCGCGCCTCACTGATGCAGGACCGCCAGTACCGCGTCGCGGTGGCGTGGCAGAACACCGCGTACAACCAGCCACCCCACGCGAGCTTCCTCACCCCGTGACCGCCGCCAAGCACTTCACAGAATCCCTGCACACACGGAGTCATCCATGACCATGCAACGACGTTCTTTCCTGCGGGTCGGCGCGGCCGGAGCGGCAGGCCTGGGACTGGGCCTGCTCGGCACGGGACAGTCGCTCGCCACCGTCACCCCGCTGGGCGCGCCGACGGTGACGTTCGCCGTGGGCGTCCGGCAGTACAACTGGATGCGCGGCAACCGCCGCATCACCACCTCCGTGTACTACCCGGCCAAGGGAACGCCCGGCGGCGGACCTGTCAGCAACGCGCCCTGGCCGACGGCGTGTTCCCCATCGCGGAGTACACGCACGGTCTAGGAGGCAGCCCGCAGGGTGCACTGGCGCTCATCCGGCCCCTGGCCGCGGCGGGCTTCATCGTGCCGGCACCGCACTTCGGCAGTGCCGGCATCGGCGACGCCTACAACGGCAACCTGGGCCGGGACGTCTCCGAGGTCATCACGCGGACCTTGGCACTCAACTCCGCCAACGACCCGTTGCGGGGTCACATCAACACCACCGCGGGCATCGGCGCGTACGGCCACTCGATGGGCGGCATGACCACGCACTCCCTGCTGACCAACGCGGCGGACCCGCGGATCACCGCCGCGATCCCCCTTGCCTGTGTGGACATGGGCAACCCGGCCGCCTCGGTCAGGGCCAAGGTCCTGTTCATCCACGGGGACCGGGACAACCTCTGTCCCTACTCCTCCGCCCGCCAGGCGTTCAGCGAACTGCCGCGCCCCAAGGCGTTCCTCACCTTCCGCGGCGGGGATCACGGCAACTACTTCGGCGACTCCCGCACCCGCAACACCGTTGTGGACTGGATGCGCTGGGGCCTGTACGCCGACACGGTCGCCCGCGATCGCCTCCGTTCCGACGCCTCCTCCAGCACCACCACGTGGGAAGCCCAGTTCTAGCGGGGAACTCCACCCGGCCACCTCAAGGTTTCCCCGCACACACGGAGTCAACGATGACCATGCAACGACGTACTTTCCTGCGGGTCGGCTCAGCCGGAGCGGCAGGACTCGGCCTCGGCCTGCTCGGCGCGGGACAGGCACTCGCCACCGTCACCCCACTGGGCGCGCCGACCACCACGTTCGCCGTGGGCGTCCGCCAGTACAACTGGATGCGCGGCAACCGCCGCATCACCGCCTCCGTGTACTACCCGGCCAAGGGAACGCCCGGCAGCGGCCCTGTCACCAACGCGCCGGTCGCCGACGGCGTGTTCCCCGTCGCCGAGTACACCCACGGCAGCGGTGCCAGCCCGCAGCGCGCACTGGCGCAGATCCGGCCCATGGCCGCGGCGGGCTTCATCGTGCCGGCACCGCACTTCGGCAGCGCGAGTATCGGCGACACCTACAACGGCAACCTGGGCCGGGACGTCTCCGAGGTCATCACGCGGACCTTGGCACTCAACACGGCCAACGACCCGTTGCGTGGCCACATCAACACCACGGTGGGCGTAGGCGTGTACGGCTATTCGATGGGCGGCATGACCACGCACAGCCTGCTCACCATCGTGCCCGACCCGCGGATCATCGCCGCGATCCCCATCGCCTGTGTGGACATGGGCAACCCGGCGCCCTCGGTCAAGGCCAAGGTCCTGTTCATCCACGGGGACCGGGACCCCGTCTGTCCCTACTCCTCCGCGCGCCAGGCGTTCAACGAACTGCCGCGACCCAAGGCGTTCCTCACCTTCCGGGGCGGGGATCACGGCAGCTACTGGAGCGACTCCCGCGCCCGCAACACCTACGTGGACTGGATGCGCTGGGGCTTGTACGCCGACCAGCCGGGTCCCGCCAGTGCAACTGCCGTGCGTCGCTGAGGTTCTGGCCGACGAACCGCAGGTGCGGGTAGCGCTCGTGGGCGCGCCGGATGATCCGGTCCAGGCCCTGCTTCTGCACCGCGTTGTGCGAACCGTTGATCGCGATACGGGAGTCACTGGTGAGCGCCGCGGCCCGCTTCTGTACGGCGAGTTCCTTGCCGTACATGAACAGGGACGGGCAGCCGATCACCTCGACGTCCCTGAAGCCCATGTCCTTCAGGTACTTCTCGGTGAACTCGCCCCGCACGCCGATCGATGCGCTGCGGTCGAGCACCGCGGAGACGAACGCGCGGACCGACGGCTCCATGGGCTTCAGCCGTGCCGGGTTGTAGTCGAGCCCGGCCTGTCCGCCGACGCCGACCACGACGACCGGGATGCGCAGCTTGCTGATCAGCCGGGTCAGCCGCTGCAACTGCGGCTCGAACGACGGCCGGAACGCGTTCGCCAGCGGGACGACGAAGGCGTCGTACTCCTCGTTGATCCGTCCGGCCGCGTTCACGTCGGTCCTGATCCCGTTGGAGACGACCTCGGTCCCCGGCACTTCGAGGATCTTGTGGGTGGCGTCACTGAAGATCAGGTTGCCCGAGTTGGTGGCGATGACGTCGCGGTGGAGGGCTTCCTCGACGGGGACGGCGTCGTAGGGGCTCTTCCCCGAGCGGAGGAGTATGCGGTTCACGCCGCGAACTTTAGATGACACAGACTTCAACTTAAGTTTGGATCGTCTTTGATTTCTATAAGCAACGCGTACAACCTTTTTGCCATATGCGAAGCGTGAGCAAACGGTGACGGGGTGCGTGTCCGGGGGCTGGACCGGCGCGCGCCGCCCGACCCCCTTCGCGTAGATTTCGCAGCAGCCGAGGTGCGAGGGGACGGACGCAAGGTGGCAGGGGCAAGGCAGGCCGTGGGCGAGGCCCGCAGGATCGTCGTCAAAGTGGGTTCCTCGTCGCTGACCACCGCCTCGGGCGGTCTGGACGCCGACCGGGTCGACGCGCTCGTCGACGTCCTCGCCAAGAGCCGCAGCGGCGGGGAGAAGGAGGTCGTCCTCGTCTCCTCCGGCGCCATCGCCGCCGGACTCGCCCCGCTGGGGCTGCGCCGCCGGCCCCGGGACCTGGCCCGCCAGCAGGCCGCCGCCAGCGTCGGCCAGGGCCTGCTCGTCGCCCGCTACACCGCCTCCTTCGCCCGCTACGGCGTCCGCGTCGGCCAGGTGCTGCTGACCTCCGACGACATGAGCCGGCGCGCCCACCACCGCAACGCCTCCCGCACCCTCGACAAGCTCCTCGCGATGGGCGCCTTCCCGATCGTCAACGAGAACGACACCGTCGCCACCGACGAGATCCGCTTCGGCGACAACGACCGGCTCGCCGCCCTCGTCGCCCACCTCGTCCACGCCGACCTGCTGGTGCTGCTCTCCGACGTCGACGGCGTCTACGACGGCGACCCCGGCAAGCCCGGCACCTCGCGGATAGTCGAGGTGCGGCGGGCCGGCCGACCTCGCCGGCGTCGACATCGGCAGCACCGGCAAGGCCGGCGTCGGCACCGGCGGCATGGTCACCAAGGTCGAGGCGGCCCGGATCGCGGCCGCCGCCGGCATCCCCGTGGTGCTGACCAGCGCGATCCACGCGGCCGACGCGCTCGCCGGCCGCGACACCGGCACCTACTTCCACCCCGCCGGCAAGCGCTCCGCGCGACCGGCTGCTGTGGCTCCAGCACGCCTCCACCCCGCAGGGCTCGCTGACCCTGGACGACGGGGCGGTCCGGGCGGTCGTGGACCGCCGCAAGTCGCTGCTGCCGGCCGGAATCGCCTCCGTCGAGGGCGAGTTCACCGCGGGCGACCCCGTCGAGCTGCGGGACGGCGACGGGGCGCGCGGTGGCCCGCGGACTCGTCAACTTCGACGCCAAGGAGATTCCCGCGGCTGATCGGCCGCTCGACCCGGGAGCTGGCCCGCGAGCTGGGCCCGGCGTACGAGCGTGAGGTCGTGCACCGGGACGACCTGGTGATCCTGCATCCCTGATCGCTGACCCCGCCGGACCAGCCTGTACCTGACCACGCCGCCCAGGACGCCCCGGATGTGCCCCGGGCGTGCCCCCGAAAACGGGGTGAACGCCCTGCCAAGGCGTCGCCCTGAGGTGGACGTTCCGCAAAACCGCCCCACGAGCCCTTCGGCCTGCTCAACTTTGTCTCAGGGACACGTTCCGCAGCGGACCACGTGGGGTCGACCTGCTGTCATCGTGAAGGAGGCCGTCGTGAGACGAGTGCGCCCTGGGGCGGCGGCGTCCCGCGAGGCGGCAGCCGCGAGGTGCCGCCTCGCGCGGGCGGCCGGCGAGGAGCGGGCCCTGACGAGCGTCGCGGCCGGCGACCGGTAGCGAGGAGCCCGCGGACCTGCCCCGCCTGTGGCACGTCACCCTCAGCGTCTCCGGCGAGGAGGCCCCGCTGAAGGAGGTACGGCGCGCACTCGAACAGCTCGCCCACGACCACCCCTTCCTGCTGACCAGCAGATACGCCAACGACCACGCCGAGATCCGCTACTGGGAAGAGGCCCGCGACCTGCACGACGCGGCCGCCGTCGCCCTGCGCCTGTGGGGCGAGCACCGCCAGACCGCGGGGCTGCCGCCCTGGGAGATCGTCGGCCTGGAGGTCATCGACCGCGAGACCTACCACCAGCGCATCGCCGAGGGGTACGGTCCGCCGCCGGCGACGCCGGTCGGAGTCCACCCGTACTGATCGGGGCTCACCCCGTGTCCCTTTGACCCCGTCTCGGGCTGTGGAATGACCGGTGGACGCGCCCGCGTCGGCGCACTACCCTTCCGGTATGACCACGCTCTCGCCGTACGACTCCATGTCCCCGGTCAACCGGGCCGCCTACCGCGCCAAGGCCGCCGCCGCCGACCTCGCGCCGCTGCCGCGGGCCGAGAAGGACGACGCGCTGCTCGCCATCGCGGACGCGCTGGAAGTCCGTACGAGCGAGATCGTCGAGGCCAACGCCAAGGACATCGCCAAGGCCCGCGAGGCCGGCACCAGCGAGGCGATCATCGACCGGCTCACCCTGACGCCGGAGCGGGTGCGGGCCATCGCCTCCGACGTACGGGACGTCGTGGCCCTGCCCGACCCGGTCGGCGAGGTCGTCCGCGGCTCGACGCTGCCCAACGGCATCGACCTGCGCCAGGTCCGCGTCCCGCTCGGCGTCGTCGGGATCATCTACGAGGCCCGCCCGAACGTCACCGTCGACGCCGCCGCCCTCTGCCTGAAGTCCGGCAACGCCGTGCTGCTGCGCGGCTCGGCCTCCGCGTACGAGTCGAACACCGCCCTCGTGCGGGTGCTGCGCGACGCCGTGGGCGGGGCCGGACTGCCCGCCGACGCCGTGCAGCTGGTGCCCGGCGAGAGCCGCGAGAGCGTGCGCGAGCTGATGCGGGCCCGCGGCCTGGTCGACGTGCTGATCCCGCGCGGCGGCGCCTCCCTGATCCAGACCGTCGTCGACCGAGTCGATCGTCCCCGTCATCGAGACCGGCACCGGCAACTGCCACGTCTACGTCGACGCCCACGCCGACCTCGACATGGCGATCGACATCCTGATCAACTCCAAGGCCCACCGGGTCAGCGTCTGCAACGCCGCCGAGACCCTCCTCGTCCACCAGGACATCGCCCCCGAGTTCCTGCCGCGCGCCCTGGACGCCCTCGCGGAGGCCGGGGTGACCGTGCACGCCGACGAGCGGGTACTGGCCTACGCGAAGGACTCCAAGGCGACCGTCGTCGAGGCCACCCCGGAGGACTGGGAGACCGAGTACCTCTCCTACGACATCGCCGCCGCCGTCGTCGACTCGCTGGACAAGGCCGTCGAGCACATCCGGCTGTGGACCTCCGGCCACACCGAGGCCATCGTCACCACCTCCCAGCAGGCCGCCCGCCGCTTCACCCAGCTGGTCGACTCCACGACGGTCGCGGTCAACGCCTCCACCCGCTTCACCGACGGCGGCCAGTTCGGCTTCGGCGCGGAGATCGGCATCTCCACCCAGAAGCTGCACGCCCGCGGCCCGATGGGGCTGCCGGAGCTGACCAGCACGAAGTACATCGTCACCGGGGACGGACACGTACGGCGCTGAGGCGCACGACCCGGGCGCGTGCCGCGCGGGGGGCGTCGACAGGTGTCTCATCCACGCGGATGAATTTCCATACCGTCTGCCCAAATTGACCCACCCAGGTCTACTCTGGATCCGTGCCGGAGGACGTGGGGGGCACGCCGTTCCCTGACGGCTGGGAGCCCGACGACGACCACGACCGCGGGGTGTCGGACGAAGAGTTCGCCTCCGTGGTCTTCGACGAGGCCTTCGTCCAGGCGGCCGTGGTGCACGAGCCGACCGCCGTCGAGCGCCTCCTTGCCGCCGCCCAGGCCAGAGCGGAGGCATCCGAGGCCGAGGCCCGCCGCGCGGCCCCCGGCAGGGGCGAGCGCTACGAGGACGGCTACGGACCCCGGCCGGTTTCGGCCATGATCCGGAACTCGACGACCTGGACGACACCGACATCCTCGAAGGCCGCTACGGCGCCCCCGGGACGTACGGCAAACAGGTCCGCTGGCACCGTCCCGTCGCCTGGATGCTCGCCCTCGTCATGGGCATCGGCATGGTCGCGCTGGCCTTCACCGCGGTCTACCGCGGCGCCTCCTCCGGCAGCCGGACCCGGTTCCGCCGCCCGCCTCCACCGGCCTGGAACAGGGCAGCGCGGCGACCCCCTCGGCGTCCGCCGACTACTCCCAGCCAGCCGTCTCCGCGGTACCGCGCACGCCCTGAGCGCTCCCGGACGCTCTTGGCTCGGTCCTGGTGAGAACCTGTCAGAACTTGTCGCGTAGCAGGGCGTTTACCTGAGTCCCCGCGACCTACTCTGAAGATATGGGCGGGCCAGGAGACCCACCTGAGGGGACACCCGAGGGCGGCCCCGGAGGTGGAGAGGACGAGTACCGATCCGTCGTCTTCGACGAGTCGTTCGTCCGCGCTGCCCGCCTCCAGGAGTTCTCCGCGCAGGAGCGCATCGCCGACCACGCGCCCGCCGTGCGCCGTCGCCCGCCGCTGCGCCGGGGCCTGTCCCGGCAGGCGCTGATCCTGGTCCTGCTGATCGCCGTGGCCTTCGGCACCGCGATCTACATGGGTGTACGGCACCCCTACCAGACCCCCGCGGCCCGGCAGCCCGTCGAGCCCCTGCGGATGACCGTCATCCCGCTCGCCCCCGCAGGGCAAGGTCCCGGGCCACGCCGACGCCGAGTACCTGTACGCGCACAGCCCCGCCGCGCAGTACCGGATCGGCGCCGAGGGCATCCCGCTGCCCGCCTCCCGCCGCACCGCGCACTTCTCCGACAGCCAGGTCGTCGACCGCGCTGACCACCGCCAAGGACTACCTCGTGCGGTCCTCGCTCTACCCGGAGGTCCTCGCCGGCGACCAGGTCCGTGCCGTGCGGGTGCTTCTCGACACCGACCAACTCGACCAGTTCGACCAGAGTTTCGCCCACCCGGCCGCGGACGGGCGGCACGCGCCGACCGGGTGGCTGGTTCGCTTCGACCCTGCCGAGCGCCGAACTGGCCGACGCCAGGATCCGGGTGCAGGGCACGCCTCCAGGCCGCCGAGACCGACTCGGCCACGCTGGAGGTCACCGCCGACCACACCTTCGTGTACGCGCTGCGATCGACCGATGCCGGCGAGACGGCCGAGGTTCGCTGTTCACCGTCCGGCGCGAGCTGCACTTCCGCTTCGACCGCGACGACCTGCGGCTGCACACGGCCCAGCTGGTCGTCTCCTACGTCCAGGCCGGGCCGCTGTCCTGCGCCGAGGACTCCACCAACCGCCTGCACCCGCTGCTGGCCGGCCAGACCGCCAAGGCGGGCGGCCCGGCCGGCACCGACCCGTACGCGACGGGCGGCGCTACGGCGCTGTGCGGGTCGCTGGCGCCGAGCGCGCAGCCGAAGGTGTAACCGCCCCTTCGCCGCCCCGGGCGCCGCCCGTGGGTCAGTCGCCGGCCCGCGGGTCAGTCGCCGTCCCGCGGGGGAGCGTCCGCTCCCGTTCGCCGGGCCCGGACCGTCCGGCCCGTCACCCGGCGGCTGGTCCGTCGGCGCCGAGCCGGTGAAGCCGCCGAAGCCGCGCCGCACCCGGCCGCCCAGGTCCCCGGCCCCGCCGGCGATGTCGCTGACCAGCTTCATCAGCGGGTCCTTGGACGTCTTGACGTGCGTGGTGTAGTGCGCGGCCGACTCGCGGAAGGAGTCGGTGACCGAGGTGTCCTTGTCCTCGCTGCGCCGCGGGTAGTGGCCGTCCATGAGCCGCTGGTAGTCGCGGGACTCGGCCCACTTCTTCAGCTCGGCGGCCCGGATGGTGGTGAAGGGGTGGGAGCGCGGCAGCACGTTCAGGATCTTCAGCACGGAGTCGCGCAGGTCGCCGCCCGGCCTCGTACTCCTCCGCCTGCTTCAGGAACGCGTCCACGTTCATCTCGTGCAGATGGTTGCCGCCGGCGAGCTTCATCAGGCCGCGCATCGAGGCCGTGAGGTCCTGGCCGACCAGCAGACCCGCGCGGTCCGCGGACAGCTCCGACTTGCGGAACCACTCGCGCAGCGCGGTCACGATCGCCATGATCGCGAGGTTGCCCAGCGGGATCCACGCCACCTTGAGGGCGAGGCTGGTCAGGAACAGCAGGATGGTGCGGTACACCGAGTGGCCGGACAGGGCGTGGCCCACCTCGTGCCCGATCACCGCCCGCATCTCCTCCTCGTCGAGCAGCTCGACCAGACCGGTGGTGACGACGATGATCGGCTCGTCCAGGCCGATGCACATCGCGTTGGGCTGCGGGTCCTGGCTGACGTACATCGGCGGGACCTTCTCCAGGTCCAGGATGTAACAGGCGTCCCGCAGCATGTCGTTGAGGTGCGCGAACTGCTCGTCGGAGACGCGCACCGAGTCGGAGAGGAACAGCAGCCTGAGGCTGCGCTCGGGAAGCAGACCGCTCAGCGCCTTGAAGACCGTGTCGAAGCCGCTCAGCTTGCGCAGCGCCACCAGGGCGGAGCGGTCGGCCGGGTGCTCGTACGCACGGGAGGAGATCCCCGGGAAACGCCTGCGTTGCCTGCTCGGCACGTTCTCGTGCCCGTTCTGCTGGTGGCCGTCGGACATGTCTTCCCCCATGTGCGTTGTAGGTGGCCCTTTGCGGACCCTTGTGCGGTCCTTTGCGCCCCCGAAGCAGAGCCCAGCCTAGGCGGAGTTACCGTGGACGGGCACTACAGCGAATGGAGTTCCGCGCCATGGAGCACAACCCCCGGGCCGCCTGGCTCGCCGAGGCCGCGCGCGCCGCCGAGCAACAGGGGGCGGGAAATCTGCTCCGCGTCGTACTGGTCGTCATGGTGCTGGGCTGTGTGCTGACCGCGTGGTTCCTGCTCCGGGGGTACAGGCGGAAAGACGAGTGACGCGGGGCGAAGGTCCCCGCCTCCCAATGGCGGAGTCGGCGTGATCGCGTGCCGGGCCGCCCGCTTACGATGGGCCGACATCTCTGTCCCGCACACACCGGATAGGTCCTGCCGAAGATGAGCTTCCACAGCACCGCTGCCCAGTTGGTCACGCTCGCCGCCGAGGGCGAAGAGCACGGCGGCAACCACGAGAGCCTCGACCCGCTGGTGACCGGCGGCGGCGCCTTCGTCATCCTGCTGCTTCTGCTGTGGATCACCACTCGTTTCAACCGCGACCGCTGAGGCACCCGGTGCCCATAGCGGGGCACTCCGGGCCTCCTCCGGCCGACGCCCTCAGGCCGGGCCGGTAGGGTCTGCACGCATGGGAGAGCAGGACATGCCTACCGGCCCGGGCAACGGCCCGTCGAACCCCGGCAAGCGCCGTCTCGGCGTCATGGGCGGAACGTTCGACCCGATCCACCACGGGCACCTCGTGGCGGCCAGTGAGGTCGCCGCGCAGTTCCATCTGGACGAGGTGGTGTTCGTCCCGACCGGTCAACCGTGGCAGAAGACCCACCGCAAGGTCTCCCCGGCCGAGGACCGCTACCTGATGACGGTCATCGCGACCGCCGAGAACCCCCAGTTCTCGGTCAGCCGTATCGACATCGACCGCGGCGGCGCCACCTACACCGCGGACACCCTGCGCGACCTGCGCGCGCTCAACCCCGACACCGACCTCTTCTTCATCACCGGTGCCGACGCCCTCGGCCAGATCCTGACCTGGCGGGACGCGGAAGAGCTGTTCTCCCTCGCGCACTTCATCGGGGTCACCCGGCCGGGCCACGTGCTGGCCGACGCCGGCCTCCCGGAGGGCGGCGTCTCGCTCGTCGAGGTCCCCGCCCTGGCCATCTCCTCCACCGACTGCCGAGCGAGAGTCGCCAAGGGCGACCCCGTCTGGTACCTGGTGCCGGACGGTGTTGTGCGCTACATCGACAAGCGCGAGCTGTACCGCGGCGAGTGAGCCGAGAGGGGCACCGGTGAACGACCGATACGACGCGGGGTACGGCGACGACAGGAGAACCAGTACGAGCTCGTCGGCTACGACGAGTACGGCCGGCCGGTGTACCAGCCGGCCCCGCAGCAGCCGCCCCAACATCACAGCAGCAGCCACAGCAACAGCAGGCCCCTCAGCAGCCCTACGACCCCTACGGGCAGCAGCAGGGTTACGGCTACGACCCGTACGCCACGGGCGGGCAGCAGCACGCCCGCTCCCGCCGTACGACCCCTACGGCACCGGCGACACCGGCAGCAGGCCCCCGTGCCGCCCTACGACCCCTACGGCACCGGCGCCCAGCAGGGCGGCGGCCCGGCACCGTCGTACGACCCCTACGGCCAGGCCGCCACCAGCGGCCGGCAGCCCCGGGTCGCCGAGCAGACCGCCTACATCCCGCAGCAGGCCGGCCCGGCCGAGGAGACGGACCTCACCGGACGGGAGCGCCGGCCCAGGGCCGGACGACGACCAGGGCGCCGGGGGCGAAGAGCAGTACCACACCGAGCAGTTCGCGTTCGTGGAGGAGCCCGACGGCGACTCCGAGGACGTCATCGACTGGCTGAACTTCACCGAGAACCGCACCGAGCGCCGCGAGGAGGCCAAGCGCCGCGCCCGCGGCCGTCTGGTCGCCCTCGTGGTCGTCCTGGCGCTGGTCGCGGTCGGCGGTGTCGGCTACCTCTGGTACGCCGGGAAGCTGCCCGGTCTGTCGTCGTCCGACCAGAAGACGGGCACCGCGACGGCCGTCAGCGCCCAGAACCGCGACGTGATCGTCGTCCACCTCCACAACACCTCGGGGGAGGGCACCTCCACGGCGCTGCTCGTCGACAACACCACCACCAAGCAGGGCACCACGGTCCTGCTGCCCAACTCCCTCGTCCTGACCGACGACGACGGCAGTACGACCACGCTCGCCAAGTCGGTCGAGGACGACGGCTCCACCGGCACCCGCGACTCCCTCGACAGAGTCCTCGGCACCGACATCGAGGGCACCTGGCGCCTCGACACCCCCTACCTGCAGAACCTGGTCGACCTGGTCGGCAACATCGAGGTCGACACCAACACCGCGGTGGCCGACCCGGGCGCCAAGAAGAAGGGCACCGCGCCCCTGGTCGCCAAGGGGAAGGGCAGACCCTCAGCGGCAAGGCGGCCATCGCCTACGCCACCTACCGTGCCTCCGGCGAGGCCCAGAACGCCCAGCTGGAGCGGTTCGGCCAGGTCATGCAGGGCGTGCTGCGCAAGGTGTCCTCCGACCCCACGGGGGCGACGACCACCGTGCAGACACTGGCGCAGATCCTCGACCCGTCGCTCACCGACAAGGACCTCGGCACCTTCCTCGCCAAGCTCGCCGACCGCGCCAAGGGCGGTGACTACAAGACCGCGCTGCTGCCCGTGCAGGGCGACGGCACGCTGAGCGCCGAGGCGAGCGACAGCGTCGTCAAGGACGTGCTCGGCGGCACCGCGAAGAGCCCCGACAAGGACGCGGCCGTCAGCGTCTCCGTGCAGAACGCCACCGGCGTCAAGGACGACACCGAGAAGGCCCGCGTGGTCCTCCTCAACGGCGGCTTCACCTTCCTGGAAGGCGGCACGGCCTCCGCCGCCCAGGCCACCTCCAAGGTCGTCTACGCCGACGCCGCCGACAAGGCGAACGCCACCGAGGTCGCCAAGACCCTGGGCCTGGCCACCAGCGCGGTCACCAAGGGCACGGTCTCGGGGAGCGCGAACGTGGCAGTCGTCCTCGGCCAGGACTACGAGCCGGCCTCCTCCTAGCCGACCCGGCCCGGGCCACCCCACGTGATCCGTTGATCGCGTGGGGCGGCCCCGGCGGTCCGTGAGACCCTTGGTGTCAAGTGTCCGCCGACCGAAAGCCTTGTAGTGACCGCGACTGACCGCTCTCTCGAACTCATCACCGCCGCCGCTCAGGCGGCCGCCGACAAGCTGGCACATGACGTCATCGCCTACGACGTCAGCGACGTCCTGTCGATCACCGACGCCTTCCTGCTGGCCTCCGCGCCCAACGACCGCCAGGTCAAGTCCATCGTCGACGAGATCGAGGAGCGGCTCCAGAAGGAGCTCGGCGTCAAGCCGGTGCGCCGCGAGGGCGACCGCGAGGCCCGCTGGGTCCTGCTCGACTACGTGGACATCGTCGTGCACGTCCAGCACAGCGAGGAGCGGGTCTTCTACGCCCTGGAGCGGCTGTGGAAGGACTGCCCGGAACTCGACCTGCCCGCCGACGCCAAGGCGACCCGCGGCAAGGGCGAGGAGCACGCCAAGCTGCGTGCCGAGGAGGACGACGCCGACTTCGGGGACCAGCGGTGAGCGCCCCCGCGGGAGCCGGCCGGCAGGCCGGCCGCGGCCGACGCATCATCCTCTGGCGGCACGGCCAGACCGCGTGGAACGTGGAGCGCCGCTTCCAGGGCACCACGGACGTCCCCCTCACCGGGATCGGCGTCTCCCAGGCCCGGCGCGCCGCCCGGCTGCTGGCCTCCCTGGAGCCCGACGCGATCGTCGCCTCGGACCTTCAGCGGGCCGCCGACACGGCCGCCGAGCTCGTCGCGCTCACCAGCCTTGAGGTGACCCACGACGAGGGCCTGCGCGAGACCTACGCGGGCGTCTGGCAGGGGCTCACGCACGAGGAGATCATCGCCCGGCACGGCGAGGAGTACACGGCGTGGAAGCGCGGTGAGCCGGTGCGCCGCGGCGGCGGCGAACTGGAGAGCGAGGTCGCCGACCGCGCCGCTCCCGTGGTGCTGCGGCATGCCGAGAAGCTCCCCGACGACGGCACGCTCGTCGTGGTCAGCCACGGCGGCACGATCCGCACGACCATCGGGCGTCTGCTCGGCCTGGAGGCCCAGCACTGGGAGAGCCTCGGCGGACTCTCCAACTGCTGCTGGTCGGTCCTCGGCGAGGGGGCCCGCGGCTGGCGTCTGCTGGAGCACAACGCCGGCACCCTGCCGGAGCCGGTGCTCGGCGACGACGACTGAGCGTGGCAGCGGGCCCGCGACCGGATTTCACTTTCCGGCAGGTCGCAGGCTAAAGTTCTTCTTGTTCGCACCGCGGAGCGGGAAGAACACAAGGGGCTATAGCTCAGTTGGTAGAGCGCCTGCATGGCATGCAGGAGGTCAGGAGTTCAATTCTCCTTAGCTCCACACGCTCCACAGATCAGATCGATGATCTGGATGAAGATCCCGTCCCACTGGGGCGGGATTTTTTCATGCCCTCCTGAGAAGGCTTGAGTCAGTTGGGCCTCGGAGGCGTATACCTCTGCGGAGGCCTTTGGCGTGCAGGTTCGCGCTGACGGGGACGGGTCGCGGTGGGTGCCGTGTCCGGACTGGTACTAAGGCGTCGCTGACCGTATTGGTCCGGCCGTGGCAGAATCAAACGGCCGGAAGGGGGCGCGGCCCGACGGGAGGGAGCAGTGATGCCTGCGAGCATCATCGTGGAGGTCGGCCACCTCCGCGAAGCAGCGTCGACACGGGACACGGTCACCCGCCTCAGCTGCCCTTCCTGCGGTTCTGTCCATGTTGCCCAGGTTCTCGGCGACAACGGCGGGATCTCCTACGTGTGCACGGCCTGCGGCCACAGCTGGAGCTGATCGATGGGTGCACACAGGCGAAAGTGCGACTGGTGCGGCAGTGGTACGCCCATCGTCCGCGACATGGAGCCGGTCAACCCGGAGTACCAGTACTGGTGCGAGGAATGCGCGCGGGCGCTGATCATAAAAGGCGACCCGATCGAGACGTACCGGGAACTGGAGGGCGAGCCGATCTACGGCCGGCTCCTCGAAGAGCACTGCACGCTCAAACGGTTCTATTCGTTCGTCACTGCTTAACGCGACATCGGCTGACGTATCCGGACAGAACGGAAACGATTTGGTGCTCCACGTGGTGGCCCGGTAATGTTGGCGTCGCCGCCGAGGGAAACCGGGCGGACCACCGTGAGGGGCTATAGCTCAGTTGGTAGAGCGCCTGCATGGCATGCAGGAGGTCAGGAGTTCAATTCTCCTTAGCTCCACAGAAGTTGAAGACACACGTCGAAGGCGGGTCATCCCAGAGGATGACCCGCCTTCGACGTGTGGTCAGCGCCCGAGCGCGCGGCGGCCGCGGCCCTGGGAGAGGACCGGGAGGTTGTTGCGGGTCGCACCCTGCGAGCGGGTGTCCTCCTCAAGGCGCAGGGCCAGCGCGGGGCAGCGTCGCACCGCGCGCAGTGCCTTCGCCTCCGCGTAGCGCGGCACCTGGGCCTGCGCGACGGTCGGGAAGCCGTCGGCGCCCAGTTCGAAGACCTCCGGGAGGATGTCGGCGCACAGGCCGTGCCCCCGGCACAACGTCCAGTCGACATAGATCTTCTGGCGGCTGGGGCCGTTCTCCTCGGACTCGCCGCCGCCCGGGATGCCCGTGGGCATCTGGCCGCCCTCGAAGAGCGGCAGAACGCCCTCCACGGGCCTTCCGCAGCCGTTCCCGAGGACGTGCGCGGCCAGGTCGTCCGTGAACGCCTTGATCGTCGACTCCAGGAACATCGCGGAGCCGTCGGGATGGGAGCAAGCGCCGCGCCGCTTCACGTTCTTGGCGACCTGCTTCAGCGCTTCGAGGGCGGCCGGGCCGCCGCCGTTGATGATGTCCTCCATGCCGCGCGCGGCGGCCGGCAGACCGAGGTAGCAGGGACCGCACTGTCCCGCGCTCTCCTCGGCCAGCCACTGCGCCACGCGCAGCGACTCGCCCAGCGGACAGGTCTCCTGACTGATCGGCAGGATCGCGCCGGCGCCGAGCGCACCGCCCACCGCGTCCAGCGAGTTGCGGGAGACGACCGCCTCGTTGACCGTCGCCGCGTCGATCCACTTGCCGTGGTAGCCGCCGGTCAGCACGCCCTGCGGGACCGGCGGGGCGCCGGCCAGCTGAAGGACGTAGCGCAGCGGCACGCCCGTGGGGACCTCGATGACCATGGGGCGCGCGACCGCGCCGGAGACCGTGAGCAGCACCGTGCCCGGCTCGTCGTAGAGGCCGGTGTTGCCGTAGCGCTCCGGGCCGATGCGGGCGGCGATGGCGAGTTGGGCGAAGGTCTCGGCGTTCGACAGCAGGGTGGGCGCTCCGCCCACGCCGGTCTGCGAGGCGCTGACCTTGCGGCCCGGCGGGATCGCCGGGCCGCCGTCGATGGAGCGGATCAGGGACGCCGCCGCTCCGGTGACCATGCGGATGGGATTGCGCTGCACGCGCGCGCGGAGCGCGGAACGACGGCCGTTGCTGAGGCCGCGTTCGGCGAGCGCGGCCTCCATGGAGCGTTGCGTGGACTCACGGGTGACCCCCACCACGAGCGTGCGGGCACCCAGCGCCTCCGCGACCAGCAGAGCACCGTCCAGGATGAGGTGCGGGGCACGGTTGATGAGCACCGTGTCCTTGCGGCAGGCCGGCTCGTCCTCGCTGCCGTTGACGACGACGACCGGCCGTACACCGCGCTTGATCGCCGACTCGGCGACGGAGCGCAGCTTCTTGTGGAAGGGGAAGCCCGCGCCGCCGCGGCCCTTCAGGTTGATGTTCTCCGAGAGCTTCGCGAGCTGCTCTCCGCCCATGGGTTCGAGCGGCCCGTGCACCTTGAGGTGCATGGGCAGATCGAGTCTCTCGACAAGGTCGAAGCCCGACGTGAGCTGGGGAAGGCCGACCACGCGGACTTCTGGGACGTCGGGCAGGGCCTCGTTCACTTAAAGCCTCCGGAAGGCGTGTTCCAAGGTTCGCCCGAACCCGGTGCGTCGAAGTCGTAGGAAGCACCGGGCAGTGTTTCAGTGGCGGGACCGCTGTTGTACGTGTCGTTCGGGTTGTACGTGCCGTAGGCCGCGTTCGACTCACCGGTGTCGTACACATCACTCGTGCCGTACTGGCCCGCGCCCTGACTGCCGTATGCGGGGATGTTGTATCCGGTGTCCTGGAGCGGGTCGTAGGCGGAGCGGGGCGCCTCGCCGACCGGCGGCGGCGAGGGGATCGGCCAGCTGCCCGAGGTGCTGCCGCCGTTGTCGACCCGCGGGATGGCCTCCGTGGGCTGCATGTCCATGGGCATGTCCATACGCGCGGTCTGGTCCGCGTAGGGCTGCTGTTGCTGGCGTGGTGTGGAGACCGCGCGGTAGGCGGCCGCGAAGCCGTTCGCGGGCTCCGGTGCCACGGGCGGGGCCGCGGGGGCGCCGTACGGCGGTGTCGTGCCGGGCTGGGAGCGCCGGCCGCGCTGGTTCTCGTAGCCCGGCAGCGCGCCGCCCTCCGCCATCCTGGCCCGGCTCGCGTCGAGCCCTTCGCGGCCCGGACGGTCCTCCTGGGGGCTGCCCAGGACCGAGGCGATCTGGTCGGCGACCCTGCGCTTGACCGGGCGCGGGGCCGCGCGCAGGGCGAGGGCGGCGGTGACGCAGAGCAGGGACAGGCCGTACAGGATCACGAAGATCGGCTTGGCCGTGCGGCCCGCGTACAGGCCGTGGACGAGTGCCGCGCACCAGGCCGGGTAGGCCAGCATGTGCATGGCGCGCCAGCGGGCCGCCACCGGGGCGGGGGAGGCGAACTTGCTGCGCAGGGCGCCGGTGATGCCCACGAAGATCATGAGCAGGCCGGCCAGCGAGCCGAGACCGATCAGGCCCTCGGCCCCGGTGACGCCGAGCGAGAAGGGGATCAGCGCCCCGAGCAGGGTGGTGTGGTCGAGCGCGATCTTGGTGGTGATGTGCAACAGCAGGAACGCGATCGAGGCGACTGCGGTCGTCCGGTGTACCGCCTGCCCGATGATCCGCTGGCGTGTGTTCAGGAAGA
>CAVYAD010000060.1:0-55637 GCA_963766275.1 uncultured Actinomycetota bacterium | reverse complement strand
GCTCTTCCACGATTCCGGTGAACACTTCCCGGGTCCTCCCTGCCTCTTCGGGCACGGACTCCGGGGCCTGTCGATGACGACAGATATGAGCGAGCGGGAACACCGGGGGCGACGCCGGTGCGACGAGTCCCGTCCAGGACACGTCCGAACCGACGGCGGCGTGCACGAATGCCCGCCCGCCGCGCACTGCCTCCCATCCGGACTTTAACCGTCGGTCCAGGAATTTCACCTGGTCAACCGGCCGCTGGAAGCGGACCGGGTCGCGGACTGTAACCGCCGGTTCGGACTTTCACCGACCCCGGAGTGCGCTGCTTCTGGTACAGGCCAGTGTGCCACGCCTGATCGACGCCCATGCGGGCGAACGCTGTGGGCTGGCTCACAGGGTGTGCGGATGGACTTCACGGGACACTCGTGACGGCACCAACCCCCGCGAGGAAAGGGTGCCTTACCACGAGGTTCACAATTGGTCCATACCTGTTGACGCCATGGTCTAGTCCTCTTAGGGTCTGCGTGCACCGACGCCTTCGGGGCCCGGGTGCACCGGCCCGCCCCCAAGAGCGACCCGGCGGCGGTGACGGACGGCCCTTGCCCCGCCGCCGGGTCTCACCTCCCGGGAGGCGCGAACAGCTCGTCCTGAGCCCCGTTCCGCGCCATCAGCAGCGCACCCCGGAGCACGGCACCCACCGCCCAGGACGCCGGCCCGCACCTCGGTGGGCAGCGGGGACATCCGTCCGAGCCGCTCCCGCACCCGGGAGGCCAGCGCCTCACCGCCCGCCCGGCCGGTCTCGCCCGCGAGCACCACACAGCCCGGATCGAGCACGGCCGTCACGGACGCGGCGCCGAGGGTGACCCGGTCGGCGAGGGCGTCGAGGAAGCCGGAAGCCGAGGACCGCCGGACCTCGGAGGACCCCCGCGCCGTGGAGGACTCCCCGACCTCGAAGGGGTTCCCGGCCACGGAGGACTCCTCGCCCCGGATGGCTCCCCCTGTCCCGGTGGCGGCCCGCGCCACCGCCTCCCGCACCAGCGTCGCCGCATGCGGCTCATGGGGCACTGCGGGCACCAGCAGCCCGTACCGCTCCGCCAGTTCGGTGACCGCGGCGGCGCCCGCGAGAGAGTGGAAGCCGCCCTCGCAGCCGGTCGCGGACGGCAGGCCGCCCGTGCCTGGCACCGGCATCTGCGTCTCCGACAATCCAAACTCCACCCCCCACGCGTCTATCGAAAACGCGCGGAGGATGAAGCAAAAGGACGTCGCAACCAGCGCGGCGAAACACACCGCGAAAGTCTTCTTGGCCTCGGCTGAAGCCGGCAATGCGCCGGCCATAGTGGCTTCTGTACTCATTCTCCCAACCCCCTCAAACATTAGTTAGAGATTCGTTCAAATCAAATCCTTCAAACGGGTCCAGGCGCTGTTCGCCTTGCCGGACTTCAACACCGCTTCGATGAACGCCATCACGCGCGTGCCCGTGACCGCATCCGGCGCGAACAACGACGCCGCCTTCGGCGAGCGCGATTCGAGCCGCGCGGTCACGCGCTCGGCGAAATCGGTGTAGAGCTGCGAGAAGGCTTCGATGAAACCTTCCGGATGTCCGCCCGGCAGCGCCGACCGAGCTGGTCGGCGTGCCCGGATCGCCGCGGCGCACGAGCTGCGGCGCCTGGCCCGCCTCGACGACCAGCAACTCTTCGGGCCGCTCCTGGAACCACTGGATCGAGCCGGTCTCGCCATACACGCGCAGGCGATGGCAGTTGAGATGGCCGATGGCCACCTGGCTCGCCCACAAACTACCGCGCGCGCCGTCCGTCGAAACGCAGCAGCACGTTGACGTTGTCGTCGATGGCGCGGCCCGGAACGATGGCCGAGACGTCGGCCGCGACTTCGGAAACTTTCGCGCCCGTGACGAATTCCGCGAGCTGGAAGGCATGCGAGCCGATGTCGCCGAGCGCGCCCGCGCCGGCCAGCTTGGGATCGGTGCGCCAGCTCGCCTGCTTCTGCCCGGTCTTCTCGAGCGCGGTGGCGAGCCAGCCCTGCGGATATTCCACCTGCACCACGCGCAGCGTGCCGATCAGCCCGTCGGCGATGAGCTGCTTGGCGTGCCGGATCATCGGGTAGCCGGTGTAGTTGAACGTGACGCCCAGCAACCGCTTCTTCTCCGCGGCGAGCGTCACGAGTTTTTCGGCATCGGCGAGATCGTGGTCGTCAGCGGCTTGTCGCAGATCACGTCGAGGCCCGGCTTCGAGGCAGGCCGCCGACTGCGCGTAGTGCACGTGGTTGGGCGTGACGATCGACACGACTTCGATGCCGTCCGGCCGCTTGGCCTCGGCGGCGAGCATCGCTTCGACGCGTCGGATAGGCGCGCGCCGGGTCCACGCCGAGCGCCGTGGCCGACCGTTTCGTCTTCTCCGCATCCGACGAGAACACGCCGGCGACGAGCTGATAGCGGCCATCCAGGCGCGCGGCCATGCGATGCACGGCGCCGATGAACGCGCCTTCGCCGCCGCCGATCATTCCCCAGCGAAGCGGGCGACTCATTTCCGAGCCCCAGCGTTTGCATCGCCACGGAGTTGTCGCCACCCGCCGCGAAGTCGTCGAACGCTTTCTCGGTCACGCGGATGATGTGTTTCTTGATGAAGGCGCGCCTTCGCGCGCGCCGTCCTCGGGATGTTTGAGCGCGCACTCCCATTCGAGCACGGCCCAGCCTTCGAAATTGTTGGCGGCCATCTTCGAGAAGATGCCGTTGAAGTCGACCTGGCCGTCGCCGAGCGAACGGAAGCGGCCGGCGCGATTCACCCACGACGCATAACCCGAATACACGCCCTGCTTGCCCGTGGGACGGAATTCCGCGTCCTTCACATGGAACATCTTGATGCGGTCTTTGTAGATGTCGATGTACGCGAGATAGTCGAGCTGCTGGAGCACGAAGTGCGAGGGATCGAAGAGGATGTTGCAGGCCTTGTGGCCCTTCACGCGATCGAGAAACATCTCGAAGGTCTCGCCGTCGAAGATGTCCTCGCCGGGATGCACTTCGAAGCAGCAGTTCTGGCCGTTCTCCTCGAAGATGTCGAGCAATCGGCTTCCAGCGCTTCGCCAGCTCGTCGAACGCGGCTTCGATCAGGCCCGGCGGACGCTGCGGCCACGGATATAGATAGGGCCACGCGAGCGCGCCCGGGAAACGCGGCGACGTTCTTGAGACCCGAGGTTCGTGCTGGCCTTCGCCACGACTTCCATCTGCTCGCACGGCCCAGGCCTGGCGGCTTCGCGGGATTGCCGTGCACTTCCGCCGGCGCGAAGTTGTCGAACTGCAGGTCGTACGCGGGATGCACGGCCACGAGCTGGCCCTGCAGGTGCGCCGACGAGCTCGGTGAGCTCGATGCCGTGCTTGGCCATCGCGCCCTTGAGCTCATCGCAATAGGTCTTGCTCTCGGCCGCCTTCGCGAGATCCATGACGCGGCCATCCCAGCTCGGCAGCTGCACGCCGATGAAGCCGCACTCCTTGGCCCACTTGGCACATGTCGTTGAGATTCTGCAGGTGCGGGCCACCGCCCGCGAACTGCGCCAGGAATATCGCAGGTCCCTTGATCGTCTTCACGTTGCCCCTTCGGCGTCGTCGACTCAGATAGCGAGCTTGTTGAGGTAGTCGCCGCTGATCTTCACCGACTCGAGGATCGGCCGGGTGAACGGCTCCTCCTGCTCGTAGAAGTAGTGCTTCATGCCGTTGGCGTGGGCGGTGCCGAGCACCTTCTTCCAGTCGATCGTGCCTTCGCCGAGCGCGACGGACGGCGGATCCTTGTCGGGCGACGTCGCGCTTGCCGACGTCCTTGACGTGCAACGCGATGACGCGGCTCCTTGTACTTGTTGAGCATGCGCGATCGGGATCCGCGCCGCGCCACCGCCACCCAGCCCACGTCGAGCTCGATCTTCACGTGCTTCGCGTCGGTGAGATCGAAGCAGCTAGTCGAAGCGCGGTCTTGCCGTCGATCACTTTTTGAATTCGGCGCTGTGGTTGTGATAACCGAACTCCATGCCGGCGTCGGCCACCTGCTTGCCGAACTTGTTGAAGAGCTCCGCGTTCCACTTCCAGTCGTTGAGGTCGACCGCCTTCATGCGCTCTTCCCAGGGCAGCTTGTCCTTTTCGGGAGTGACGCCGGGCGAGGAGCAGACGACGTACTTGAGGCCGAGCGCCTTCGCGTCGGCGATGATCTTGGCGCCGTTCTTGGCGATGTCACCGGCGCCCGCAGTGCGTGCTCGACGAGCGATGAATCCGATGTCGCTTCATGAGCTTGCCGAGATCGGCGGGATCTTGCCGTAATAGCCGGCGAATTCGATTTCGCGGAAGCCGGCGGCGATACACCTTGCTGCAACGTGCCTTCGAGGTCTTTCTCGGCCTCGGACTTCACGGTCCAGAGCTGGATGCCGAGCGGAGATCTTGACGTGCTGGTTGGCGAACGCGATGTGCGGCATGCAGCGATCCCGCGGCCATACCGGCTCCCGCGGACACGAGAAATGAACGACGGCTCAACATCTTGTACCCCTCGAGTGTTCTGGACGCGGGAGTACAAGCCATCACCCCGTGAGTCGTCAAGCAGCCGGAGCCGCCGACTCGCGCGGAAACTTTTTCCGCTAGTCGCCGATGCATTCGGCAAGACACTGGCGCAGCTCGGTCATTCGCGGCGGCTTGCTCAGGACCGCGACGACTTCGGTCGGAATGTCTCCCGTGGCCACCAGCCGCTGTCCCCAGCCGGTCAGCATGATGATCGACGGTCGGCGGGCGCCGCCGCCTTGATCGCCGCCGCCACCGCCCGGCCGTCGACGTGCGGCATGCCGAGGTCGGTTATGACCACTGGAAACGGCTTGCCGGCGTTCAGTGCGTCGCAGGAATGCCTCGATTCCCGCCTGGCCGCCGTTGGCGGTCTTGCACCTCGTGTCCGTCGTGCACCAGCACCTCGCGCAGCGACGTGAGCAACACCGGGTCGTCGTCGATCAGCAGGATCTGCGTGTGACTCGGAATCTTCTGGATGCGGAGGCTCGCGGTCGGCTGCGGCGCCGGGCGCGCTCTGCGGGAAGGTGAGGCGGAAGGTGGTGCCTTCGCCCGGCGCGCTCTGGATGTCGATGTCGACGCCGTGCCGCTGGGCGATGCCGTACACCATCGCGAGACCGAGACCCGATCCGCGTTCGCCCTTGGTGGTGAAGAACGGCTCGAGGCAACGGCGGCGCGTGGCCTCGTCCATGCCGATGCCGGTGTCGACGACCTCGATGAACACGCCGGCGCGCGACGCCCTTGCCGGCTTCGAGGCGTGGCCGGTTCGCAGCGTGAGCGTGCCGCCTTCGGGCATCGCATCGGTCGCGTTCAGCACGAGATTGACCAGCGCCTCGCGCATCTCGCTCTCGATGCGCCATGACGATCGGGTTCTCACGCCGTCGTTTCGATCTTCGTCTCGATGACCGCGCCGCGCTGCTGCGCCATGTCGCTCCAGCGCGCGCGCGTGAGCTCGAGCACCTCGCGCAGCACGCTGTTTGACCTCGACCTGCGCGAGCTCGAGCTGCGTCTCGCCGCTGCCGGTAGAACTCGCCCATGCGCGCCACGGTGTGCGCGACGTCGTCGACCGCGCGCTGGATGATCTCGAGCTGCTTGCGCGCGCGCTCGCTGAAGCCGGTTTCGTGCGTGAGCATCGCGTCGACGTACAGCGCGACCGGCGAGATGGCATTGTTGATGTCGTGCGCGATGCCGCTCGCCATCTGCCCGAGCGCCCGCAGCCGCTCCTGCTGCATGACCGCGTTCTGCGTGCGCTGCAGATCGTCGTACGCCTGCTGCAACGATTCATGCAGCTGCGCCTGGTTCGCGGCGAGCGACACGTGATCGCAGAGCTGCCGCAGGAACTCGCACTCGCCGCTGCTGAAGGCGCTGCGCGGCGCGTGCGCGCCACGACGAGCACGCCGAAGACCCCGCTGCGCTGCTTCGACCATGAGCGGCGCGACCACCATCGAGCCGAGCCCGCCGCGCGCCAGCCGCTGCGGAAACGGAAATGGATCGCCTCGAGGTCCGGCTCGTATACCAGCTGAGCCGGCGACGCAGCGCGATGCAGTCCGTTCCGTCGATCTCGATGCGCGACCTGCTCCGGTCATCGCCGAGCTCGAGCGCCAGCGCCGCGCTGCGCGACCCGACGCGGCTCACCGTGAGCATGCCGGCGTCGCGGCTCGTAGTTGCACAGCGCGGCGAAATCGGCCGGCATGTGCTCTTCGACGCTGCGCACGACGACCTGGAAGATGCTGTCGAGATCCTGCCGCTCGGCGATGGCGTGCGTGATCCGCTGCAGCAGGTTCAGCCGCTCGAGCTGGCGTCAGCGCCCGCTGCTCTGCCAGCCTCGCGCGTTGCGACTTCGACGCGCAGGTCGGCGTTGAGCGCGCCTGGAGCTCGGCGGTCCGCTCGGCGACCCGCGCCTCGAGCGCTTCGTTGCCGGCCTGAGCTCGCGCTCGGCGCGCATGCGCCGCGCCGTGTCCGCGCGTGCCCATCTGCGTGAGGCTGAACAACAGATAGAGCTCGCCCGCGACGCGCACGAAGTGCGCGATGATCGCGATCTTGTCCGGCGGCCGTCTTCGAGAACAGCATGATGCAGCGGCACGAAGAGCGTCATGGCCGCGAACAGCGGCAGAACACGCCGCGAGGCGGTCCTGACCGCGCGGTCGCGCGCGTAGCCGATGATGACCGGGATCCACAGCAGCGGCGCGAGCACGAGCGTCGGGCCGCGTGATGCCGAGAAAGCCGGGCGCGCTGTATCGCGGCACCAGCGCGAACAACCCCATCAGCGCGGCGGCCGCGACGACGCAGTCCGCGCCGCGAACAACGAGACGCTGATCTCGCGCCGCGAGCGGGCAGCGCGATGCGCGAGGCCGAGCGGCAGTAGATAGGCAGCGCGGCGACCAGGTGCCGAGCGGTACGACGCAGCAGCCGTCGAACAGGCTCGTTGCCGCGGCGAAGTCGAGCGCCGGTGATGCACGTGCAGCAGCTCGAGCACGGCGACGACCGCGTAGCACGCGGCCTTGAGCGCGCCAGCGCGCTGGCCCGTTCGCCGACCCATGTCCCAGAGCAGGAAGGCGAGCAACGCGCTCAACAGGAATACCGCGGTGTCGAGAATCGAATGCAGCGCCGGAAAGTCGTGACCGACGCGACAACAGCACCGCCGCCATTGCCCAGCAGCAACAAGGACTGATCACCGCAAACATTCGCGGCCGGGATTCAGCGCTCGCTGACGTTCATCACCTCCCGTGCCACGAGATACCAAAGCACCGAAGGAATACTACCTGGGTTGATCAGCGTGCGTCTAATGCGAAGCCATGAACACCCGCCTCGACCGGCCCGTCGATGCCTCCCGCGACCACGTCGCTCGGCGCCGCCGCGCGCGCGAGATCACGCTCGTGGAATATGGCAGCTACGACTGCCCGCATTGCCGCGCGGCCAACGAACGCATCACCGAGGTGCGCGATCAGCTGGGCGAGCGCGTGCGCTATGTATTCCGCCACCGCCCGATCACGGGCAGCGAGCTCGCGCGCCGCGCGGCGGAGCTGGTCGAGCAGGCGGCAACGCCCGACGAATTCTGGAGCGCGCACGTCTCGCTGATGACGCGCTCGCGCACGCTGACCGAAGAAGACCTGGTCGCGGTCGCGGCAGGACCTGCGGCTCGGCGAACGCGCGCGCCGATCGTGGCCGCGGTCGAAGCCGCGAGGCCACGCGCGCGCGTCGATGCGGACGTCGCGAGCTCACACGCGAGCGGCGTGCGCTTCACGCCCACCTTCTTCATCAACGGCCGCCGCTACGACGGCCCCTGGGACGAAGCCTCGTTCACCGACGCCATGCTCGGGCTCGCTCGGCCATCGCGTGCGCACCGCCGCGCTGGGTTTCGCGAGCTGGGCGCCGTCGACCGGCGTGATGCTGCTGCTCGCCACGCTGCTCGCGATCGTCCTCACGAACACGGACGCGGGTCCCGGCGTTCGACGCGCTTCTGGGAAACCGACGTCGGCCTGTCGTTTGGCGACGCCGCATTCCGCATGTCGCTGCTGCACTGGGTCAACGACGCGCTGCTGACGGTCTTCTTCCTGGTCGTGGGCCTCGAGATAAAACGCGAATTCACCGTCGGGCACCTCGCCACGCGGCGCAGCGCCGCGCTGCCCATCGCCGCGGCCATCGGCGGCATGGTGGTGCCCGCTCTTATATATGTGTCGCTGGTGCCGGCGGGACCCTGGGCGCACGGCTGGGGCGTGCCGATGGCCACGGACACCGCGTTCGCCGTGGCGCTGATCGCCGTCATGGGCGCGCGCGTGCCGGTGGAGCTGCGCATCTTCCTGACCGCGGCGGCCATCGTCGATGACATCGGGGCCATCATCGTGGTCGCCATCTTCTACTCCGACGCGCTCAACCTCGCCGCCGTTGCTAGGCGCGCTGGCCGCGGTGGGTTTCCTCGTGTTGCTCAACCGCTCGGGCGTGTATCGCGCGACGCCCTACGTCCTGACGGGCGTGCGTGCTCTGGACCTGCGTGCATGCGGGCGGCCTGCACGCGACGCTTGCCGGCGTGTTGCTAGCCGCGTTCATCCCGACGCGCAAACCGCCCGACTACCGCGCGCTGGTCGCTGCAGGCCGAAGCCATCCTCGACCGCCGAGGCCAGCCACGGCGGCGAGCAGTTCCGCCAGGGCCCTTCCGCGCCGGCGCTTGCGCGAGCTCGACGCCATTCACGATCGTCTCGAATCGCCCGCCGACCGCCTGCTGCGCAACGTGGCGCCGCGCTCGAGTTACCTCGTGCTGCCCATCTTCGCGCTCGCGAATGCCGGCGTCGTGATCGCGGCCGAAGTGCTCGGCGGACACGGCATGCTGATGGCGGCGATCGTCGTGCGGGCTCACCGTCGGCAAGCCGGTGGGATTCCTGCTGGCGTCGTGGCTCGCGGTGAAGATCGGTGTCGCGGAAAAACCCGCGGCGTATTCCTGGCGCCAGCTGGCCGGCGCCGGCGCGCTCGCCGGCATCGGCTTCACGATGTCGCTGTTCATCGCCGGACAGGCATTTCCGGTGCTCGAGCGATTTTGCGGCGGCGAAGATCGCGGTCTTCGCGGCGTCGGTGCTTTCGGCGATGATCGGCGTCGCGATTCTGTGGGGCGCCCGCCCGCCTGAGCGATCACTCGAGAAGGCGCGAAGCCCTCTTATGACGTCACCGCTGCTGACTTCCCTGTCGCATTGCGTGAGTACGCTCACGAATCAGCGACCTCATATCTCGCGCGAAGCGCTCGTCCACCAGCTCTACGAAGCCGCCGAGCTCGAGCACAACCTCATGTGCACCTATCTCTACGCGGCGTTCAGCCTGCGTAGCGGCACCGAGGAAGGACTGAGCGCCGCGGAAGCGGACGCGACCGCGCGCTGGCGCCGCGCGATCCTCAAGGTGGCGGTCGAGGAGATGGGCCACCTCACCGCGGTGTGGAACATCACCGCGGCGCTCGGCGGCAGCCCGCGTTTCGGCCGCATGAACTTCCCGCTCGATCCCGGCGCGCTGCCGGCCAACGTGGTCGTGAGGCTCGCGCCGTTCAGCGAAGCGGTGCTGCAGCACTTCATCTACCTCGAGCGGCCCAGCTGCTCGGCCGAGCCCGACGGCGAGGGCTTCGAGCCCGACTTCAGTTTCACGCGCGGCGACGCGCGCGCCGCGCGTCACGCCGATGCCGATCGACTACGAAACCGTGGGCGCGTTCTACGAGACGTCTGTCGAAGAACCTGCGCGCCTTCGTCGCGCGCGTGGGCGAGAAGGAAGCGTTCTGCGGCGACCGCAACCTGCAGCTCTCGCGCAAGGAGATCGACTTCCAGGGTTGCGACCCGGTGATCTGCTCGATCACGGCGCTCAAGGCGTTCGATGCCATCGTGAGCCAGGGCGAAGGCGCGGCCGACGGAGAACGCAGGATTCGCACTACTGCCGCTTCCTCGCGATCCGCGAGGAGCTGCAAGGCGCTGCGCGCGGCGAATCCGGACTTTCGAGCCGGCGTTTCCCGCGGCCGTGAATCCGGTGCTGCGCAAGCCGGTGCGCGCAGGGCGCGCGCGTGTGGCTCGAGAACGAGGAAACCGCGGCCACGGTGGACTCGCGAACACCGCCTACATGCTGATGCTGCGGCTGATCTCGCACTCCTACCTGTTGCCGCGGCCGCATCCGGCGAAGGCGCTGTGCGTGGATCTCGCGCTCGGGCTGATGCGCGCGATGACGCCGCTCGCCGAGCGCGCGGCGCGGCTGCCCGCGGGCCCCTCGAATCCGGATTGCAACGGCGGCATGTCGTTCACGGCGCTGCGCGATGCCGCGCCGCTGCCGCCGGGCGTGAGCGCCGGAAAGTTCTTTCTCGAGCGCCTGCGCGAGCTCGTGGCCGGCGTCGCAGCGCAGCTCGCGGCGAACGGCGATGCACGCGTGGTGCAGGCGGCGAAGATCCTTGCCGAGCTGCTGCGGCGCGCGGAACGCAACTTCGCGAACATCGAGAAGGATTCGCCGTCGCTGCCGGGACGGCCGCGCCGGCGCCTGCGCCGCGCCGCGCAGCCCGCGCTCGCGTCGCCGGCATGCGCCGCCGCGAGCGGCGCCGCCGTGATCGAGCCCGGCAACGTCGCGCCGACGCCGCGCACCGTCGACGGCGTCGACTACATCGAAGGCCGCGACCTCACGCTGATCTACGAAGGCAAGAAGTGCATTCACTCGCGCTTCTGCGTCACCTGGGGCCCGAAGGTGTTCATCGCCAACGTGAAGGGCCCGTGGATCAATCCCGATGCCATGCCGACCGATGCGCTCACCGAGATCGCGCACGTCTGCGTGTCGGGCGCCATCCGCTACAAACGCAAGGACGGCCAACCCGACGAAGGCCCGCCGCCGGTGAATCTGGTCTCCGTGCGCGAAGGCGGGCCGTATGCCATTCGCGCCGACATCCGGCTCGACGGCGCGCCGGCCGGCAACTACCGCTACACGCTGTGCCGCTGCGGCGCGTCGAAGAACAAGCCGTTCTGCGACGGCTCGCATCACGAGGTCAACTTCGCCGCGAGCGGCGAGCCGCCGACCGGCAAGGCCGACATGCTGCCGGTGCGCGATGGTCCGCTGGCGATCGATCCGCTGACCGACGGCCCGCTGCAGGTGCGCGGCAACCTGGAGATCATCAGCGGCACCGGCCGCGTGGTCGCGCGCGTGGAGTCCGCCCGGCTGTGCCGCTGCGGCGCCAGCAACACCAAGCCGTTCTGCGACGGCAGCCACGCGCGCGTTGGCTTCAGATCCTAGAAGCGGGTCGTCAGGCTGCGGGACGTTCGAGTATCGCGACCATCGTGTTCGCGCGGCCCCAGACGGTCGATGGCAACACGATCTGCGAGAGTTTCCAGCCTTCGACGCCCACCTTGTTGAGCATGTCGGCAACATCCGTCGAGTCATCCTGAAAAATTCCCGTCTTGTAAGGCAGCAGGATGGTCTTGTATTCGATCTTGGTCATGCGGTTCTCCGGGAGTCGGACGATCCTCGCACGCGCGCGGCTGCCCTGTACGACAAACTGTAAAGCGTTGGTCACGACTGTGACATCGACGCGCGAAATCATGGCGCTCCTCTTATAACCCTGCAGGGAAAAACCATGCGCTACGCCATCGTCGCCGCATTCGCGGCGTGCATAGGTCTCACATTCCTCGGCCAAGCGGCTGCGCGCCGGCGACGACTACGACGGCAACCGCCGCGAACGCGCGGACCCGTCGGTCCAGGTCGGTGCGCGCCCGTACTACCTCGTGCAGGGCATGGACGCCAGCGAGCTCAAGTCGCCGCCTCCAGAAGTGCCAGAACGGCCCGTTCCGCCGCACGAATTTTTCGATCGCGCATCGCGGCGCGCCGCTGCAGTTCCCCGAGCACACGCAAGAGTCCTACGAAGCCGGCGCGCGCATGGGCGCGGGCATCGTCGAGTGCGACGTCACGTTCACGAAGGACGGCCAGCTCGTCTGCCGGCACGACGAGTGCGACCTGCACACCACGACCAACATCGTGAACACCGCGCTCAACGCGAGCTGCACCGTGCCGTGGTCCGGCGCGGGCTCGAGCCCGCGCTGCTGCGCCAGCGACATCACGCTCGCGCAATTCAAGACGCTCAAGGGAAAGATGGATGCGTCGAATCCGGCCGCGACCACGGCGGCGGCTATCTCGGCGGCACGGCGGCCTGGCGCACGGATCTCTACAACGGGCCGCGGCACGTTGCTCACGCTCAAGGAGAGCATCGCGCTCAATCAGCAGCCTCGGCGTCAAACACACGCCGGAGCTCAAGGCCGGCAACCCGGCACGCGTCGCGCAGGTGTTCGGCAGCCAGGCTGACGTATGCGCAGGCGATGATCGACGAGTTCAAGCGCGCGGGCGTCGGATCCGCGCGACGTGTGGCCGCAGTCGTTCAATCTCGCGGACGTCGCTCCACTGGATCGCGCAACGAGCCGCGCTTCGGCAAACAAGCCGTGTATCTCGACGACGTCGATCCGGGCGCCGGCGTTCCGCGGCTGACGGCCGCCGAGCTTGCAGGCCATTCGCGCGCAAGGGCGTGCGCATCTTCGCGCCGCCGATTCCCGCGTTGCTGGCGGTGGACGCGAGCAACAACAAGCTGGTGCCGTCGCAGTACGCGAATGACATCAAGGCCGCGGGTCTCGGACATCATCACCTGGAGCTTCGAGCGCGCCGACCTGCGCCGGGGCGCCGCCTTCGGCGGCTTCTACGCGGCATACGATCCCGAGGGCTGTCGTGAAGAAGGACAGCGACATGTACCTGGCGCTGGACGCGCTGGCGCAGGACGTCGGCGTCATGGGCGTGTTCTCCGACTGGCCGGCGACGGTGAGCTACTACGCGAGCTGTCTCGGACTCGAGTGAGCGGAAGGGGCCGGGCTGAAGCTTTGGCCCCTTTGTCAGACGTTGGTCGGCGGGGGAATTCTCCACACAAATGACCGCGCCCTCGGTCGTACCCGGGGATTTCCCTCGCCGATTTCAACCGGCCTTCGGGCGCTCCAGGATCGCGATCATCGTGTTGGCGCGACCCCACACGGTCGACGGCAACACGATCTGCGACAGCCGCCAGCCTTCCGCCGCGACGACGTTGAGCCCTTCGGCGAGCTCGTGGTTGTCTGACTGGAACAGGCTCGTCTTGTACGGCAGCAGGATGGTCTTGTATTCGAGTTTGCTCATGCGCCGCTCCGTGGGATCGTGAATCCCATAGTCTCACGATCCTGGCGCGAGCTGCGGCAAGAACGAGGTGTCGAGGTGATAGCGCTGCGAATTCTTCGGGTCGAGCAGCACTTTGAGCCGCTGGGTCGTCACGAACTTCGTCGGATCGAACCACAGGTTCTCGCTGTTGAAGATGTGCAGCTGACCGCTCTGCGGGTTCTGCCACTGCGCGACGATGCGCCACGGACTGCGGCCGTTCACCTTCAATGACGTGTTGCGTACGACGCTCTGGAACTCGGCCTGGATTTCCGTTCCGTAGGCCATCAGCCAGTCGCGCTTTCGCTTTCCCAGGCGCGATGCGATGAGGATGCCGAAGCCGATCGCGGAGAAGACGGTGCCGATGCCGCCGAGGATGACGGGCGCGAGCCACAGGGATCCGAAACCCTTGATGCGCGCATCGTTGGGATTGCCGGGCTCGTACAGCACTTCGACGGTTTCGCCGACGGCGTACGACGGCGGATTGCTGCTGAACGACGACGTGAACGAGACGCTCGCGCCGCTGTCGGCCTCGAACATCACGACTGGCGTGTAGGTGGTCGAGCCGTCGTCGCTGTCGCGCTTGGGGACGAGCTCGGTCACCGTGCCGGACGCGTGTTTCGCCGTCGCGATGAAAGCGCGTGTATTCATGGCGAGCGCGACGGCGCCGGCCAGCATCCCAAGGCCGATGACGGCAAACAGGACAGAGAGGAAACCCGGTTTTTTCATGACTGCTCCCACCCGCGACGATACGCCGCGCACCCGGCTGCGTCGCGAATTGACGCCGGCTTTGTGACCGTGATCTAGTCGCCGGCCATCCCCGCGGTGCGAGCTCGACATGATTTCACGCCATTGGCACGCCATCGCAAAACGGGATCGCGCCGCGGACTACGTCCGGCATCTCCAGAACGAGACGTTTCCCGCAATCGGCAAGATCCCGGGTTTCGTCTCGGCATCGATCCAGCGTCGCGACGGCGCGCGGGGCGTCGAGCTCATCATCATCACGAACTGGGACTCGATGGAGGCGATCCGGAAATTCGCCGGCATCGATCCGGAGATCGCCGTCGTGCCATCGGTCGTGCAGGCGATGATGGTCGACTTCGACGGACGGGTACGGCACTACGAGGTGGTGGGCTGACGATGATTCGAATTGCCGTCGCGGAAACCTCGCTCGGGGCTCACTACTTCTCGATGAACGTGTCGGGTAGCGCGCCGTGAGGATTCTGGTCACCGGAAGCTCGGGCCATCTCGGCGAGGCGTTGATGCGCGCGCTCGCCGGCTGGGCCGCACGAGGCCATCGGCATCGACATCGTGCCCTCCCCGTTCACGACACTCGTCGGCTCGATCGCGGATCGCGCCATGGTCGACGCGTGCATGCGCGGCGTGGATGTGCGTGTTGCACGCGGCCACACTTGCACAAACCCCACGTGGCGACGCACAGCCGCCAGGCTTTCGTCGACACGAACGTCACCGGAACGCTGAATCTGCTCGAAGCGGCCGTCGGCTAACAATGTCCGATCGTTCGTCTTCACGAGCACGACCAGCACCTTCGGCGACGCGCTGACGCCGCCGCGCGGCGCGCCGGCGGCGTGGATCACCGAAGACGTCGTGCCGACCCCGAAAAACATCTATGGCGCGACGAAGACGGCGGCGGAAGATCTGTGCAAGCTCTTCCACCGCAACGACGGAACTGCCCTGCCTCGTGCTGCGCACGTCGCGCTTTTTCCCCGAAGAGGACGACGTCGCGAGCGCCGCGATCGCGTTCGAGGACGCGAACCTCAAGGCGAACGAGTTCCTGTACCGGCGCGTCGACATCGAAGACGTCGTGAGCGCCCACCTGCTCGCGATGGAGAAAGCGCCCGCGCTCGGTTTCGGCAAGTTCATCATCACCGCCACCGCGCCGTTTGCGCGCGACGACGCGGCGGAATTCGGCGTCGATGCGGCGGCGGTGATGAGGCGCGGACTTCCCGACATTCGAACCCGTCTACGCCGCCAAGGGCTGGAAGATGCTGCCGACGCTCGATCGCGTGTACGTGAATGAGACGCGCGCGGACTCGCTTGGCTGGCAGCCGCGCTTCGATTTCCAGCGCGGGTTGCGGACGTGGCCGCGGGCATGCGATCCCGCAGCCAGCTCGCGATGGCCGTCGGTTCGAAGGGTTATCACCCGACGGCCCCGTTGGAACTGACCCGTGCGCAAATGCGCAGGATTCGGGTTGGCGCACAAACGGGCGCTGGTGCAGAATGTCCTCATGACATCGCTGCTCGACAACATCATCTGGAATTGCCTGTCGGGCCCGCACGCGAAGTTCGCCACGGGCGCGGGCGCCGTGCGGCGTTATGCGCCCGGCTTCTCGCCATCGTCGGATGCGCTCGACCCGCACAACCTGACTTCGCCGCCCTCGCGTATCTGCGAACCGGGCGAAGCTTCTATCTAGACATCTGGTCGGGCCCGGCGCCCGAAGGCTGGCGATCGAGAAGGATGCGCGGATGTTCAAGATGGTCTGGGACGCGTCCGGCGCCAGCCGAAGACGCCGCGCCAGATGCGGTATTGCTGCAGCCGGAACATTTTTCGCAGGCACTCGAGCTCGCCAGGCTCACGAACCCCGGGCCTTTTGGGCTGCGCACGCCGGAGCTGGGCGAATACTTCGGGTACTTCGAGAATGGCCGGCTCGTCGCGATGGCGGGCGAACGCATGTGTGCGGGCGACTTCACGAGGTCAGCGGCATCTGCACGCATCCGGATTTTCAGGGCCGCGGTCTCGCGCGCAAGCTCACGCTGAAGCTGATCCGCCGGCAGATGCAGCGCGGAACTCCACATTCCTGCACGTCATGAGCATAACGCGGCGCGCGTGCGCTTGTACGAGAAGATGGGGTTTCGGAATTACCTCGAGACCACGGTGCGCGTGATCATGCGCGTCTCGAGCGGAATCAGGGCCTGGCCCCCATCTAGCCTTCACCATCACGTGCCGTACCGCCGTGTAATCCTCGAGCGCGTCGCTGGACAGGTCCTTGCCGTACCCCGAGCGCTCCATCCCGCCATGCGGCATCTCGCTGACCAGCATGAAATGCGTGTTGATCCATGTGCAGCCGTACTGCAGCCGCGATGCGACCTTCATCGCCTTGCCCACATCCTTCGTCCAGACCGACGACGCAGACCTAGTCCGAATCGTTCGCCCACTCGATGGCCTGGTCCGCGTCCTTGAAGCGCGTGACGCTGACCACCGGACCGAACACGCCCAGATCCTCACCCTGGCCGGTGCGCGGCTTTCCATCGATGAGTAGTTTCGTGTTCATCGTCGGGCTTATTTGCCGCCGATGATGGCGACGTAGTCCGTGACCCAGCGGCTGTATGGAACGCAGCCTCCGCGTGCGACGCACACTTCGCTTCCGGCGTGCGCCAGAACGCGATCTTGTCGAAGTTCTCGATGCCGTTGGTCTTGCAGCCTTCGGGGCCTAACAACTCGTTGCCTTCGCAGGCCTTCGGCACGACGGGGTTCGAACCGAACCACGCGGCGACGTCACCCTGCACCTTCGGCGAGATCGACCACTCGAGCCATTTGTAGGCGCAGTTCGGATGCCGGGCGCCGGTGGCGAGCATGGTGGTGTCCGCCCAGCCGGTGGCGCCTTCGGCGGGCACGGTGCTGGCGACCTTCGCCTTGTTCGCGAGCAGCGTGTTCGCCTGGAACGGCCACGAGCCCGAGGCCACGATGCCTTCGTTCTGGAAGTCCTGCACCTGGACGTTGGCGTCATGCCAGTAGCGCTGGATCAGCGGACGCTGGCCACGCAGCAGCTCGAGCACGGCGGCGTACTGCGTCTCGTTGAGCTCGTACGGATCCTTGATGCCGAGCTCGGGCTTCTTGGCCTTGAGATACAGCGCGGCGTCGGCGATGTAGATAGGCCCGTCGTAGGCCTGCACGCGGCCCTTGTTGGGTTTGCCGTCCGGCAGCTTCTGCGGCTCGAACACCACCGACCAGGACGTCGGCGGCGTCTTGAAGGTCTCGGTGTTGTACATCAGCACGTTCGGGCCCCACTGGTAGGGCACGCCGTAGTGTTTGCCGTCGACGTAGTGCCAGGCCGGCTTCCTGCAGTCGCGCGTCGATCGTGCGCGTAGCTCGGCATGCGCTCGAGCGACGATCGGCTGCACCGTGCCGCCGCGAATCAGGCGCATCGACGCGTCACCCGACGCGGTGACGAGGTCGTAGGGCGCGTTGCCCGGCGGCGGCCAGGATGCATCGCCCGGAGGGCTCGGCTGCGGGCCGCCGCTCGCCATGAGCGATACCATTTCATCGGATGTGGCCGCGGTCTTCACCGTGACCTTGCAACCGGTGTCGGCTTCGAACTTCGAGACCCAGTCGTAGGCCTTGTCGGTTTCGCCGCGCTCGATGTAGCCAGGCCACGCGACGATGTCGAGCGCGCCTTCGAGCGCGGTCGACGCCATCATGTCGGCGGCTGGCGGCGCTTCCTCTTTCTTCGAGCAGGCTGCGAGCGTCAGGGTGGCGCTGCAAGCCACGACCAGCAAAGACGTTTCGCGGATGCGGAGAACATGGCGAGCCCCTTCTTGTATGCGCCGGGTACGGGTACCCGGCGGCTTTGCGGCTATTCTAGGCGCAAGGCCCTGCGGCAATGCAGTCGGGCGATCGCGCGTCGATCAGCTCAGCGTCGCATCGCGCGCTGCAGAAACGCCATCGCGGTGGCGTTGAGGCAAGTGGCCGCCGCGACGCGCATCCACGTGCTCGGCAATTGAGTCGGCGAGAACAGGCTGCCCGGAGCGCACAACACTCCCTCGCGGCTGCCCGCGGTCGCGAGCTCGTTGGTGTCGCGCCCGAAATCCGCCCACAGGTACATGCCGCCCGGCGGCGGACCCGCGATCTTCGCGCCCATGCGGTGCAGCGCATCGGCCGTGCGCGCGCGGCATTCATCGAGCTTGATGCGCAGGCCGTTCGAGCATGCGTTCGTAGCTGCGCTCGATGATGATGCGCGCCACGACGCGTTCGCCGAGCTCGCTCGATGACAGCCCGGTGAGCGCCTTGATGTCGCGCAGCTCGCGCGCGAGCGCCGGATGCGCCGCCACGAAACCCACGCGCAGGTTCGCCGCGAGCGTCTTGGCGAAGCCGCCGACGTAGATCACGCGCCGCCCGTCGTCGAGGCTCGCGAGCCGCACCGCGTGCCGGCCCTGCAGGTCGCCGTAGATGTCGTCTTCGAGAATCATGAAATCGTGGCGCGCGGCGAGCTCGAGCACGCGGGCGGCGACGGCCGCGCTCATGCACGAGCCCGTCGGGTTGTGCGCCACCGAATTGAGGATGAACAGCTTTGGCCGTTCGCGCGCCAGCAGGCTTTCGAGCGCGGCGATGTCCGGCCCATCCACGCCGCGCGGCACGCCGACGATGCGCGCGCCGAACGCGGCGAAGCGCGCGAACATCACGAACCACGCCGGATCTTCGACGAACACCACGTCGCCGGGCGCGAGGAAGCGCCGCGCGACGAGGTCGATGGCCTGCGTGGCGCCGGCGGTGGTGACGATCTGCTCGGGCGCGACGTCGATGCCGGCGTGCGCGAGGCGCGTGCTCAGCGCCTCGCGCAGCGGTAGATAGCCCTCGACGGCGCCGTACTTGAGCAGCCACGAGCCGCGGCTGCGGCCCACGCCGCGCACCGCGGCCGCCACCATCTCGTGATCGAGCCAGTTCTCGGGAAGCAGGCCGGCGCCGGGCTGCTCGCTGCCCGGCGACTGCCGCCGCTGCGCGCGCAGCAGCCAGCTCACGTCGAGCACCGTGCCGGGCAACGGCTGCGCGGACGCGCGCCGGTGCGCGTGCTTGCTGGCGCGCAGCCGCACGTAGAAACCGGAGCCGCGGCGCGACTCGATCAGACCCGGCGGCGATGAGCTGGTCGTAGGCCTCGACCACGGTCGAGCGGCTGACGCGCGATTCCTCGGCGCAGTTGCGGATCGAGGGCAGCCGCGTGCCCGGACGCAGCGCGTGAGTCTCGATGCGCTGCGCGAGACGCGCGGCGAGCTGCGCGGGAAGGCGATGATCCTGTTTGGTCTCAAGCGCCATATATAAGAGCGGGCCAGTCGGGTGGTTTGGAGATGCTAACTGTACTGTAACTGTACTGGGCCGTCGCGGTATATTTCCATCCCCATGAATGCCGCAACCTACTCAAGCTCCGCCGCGTCCGCGCCGCCACCCTGCCCGATCGCGCCGCCATCGAAGCCGCGGCGCATTCCTGCGCGACGCTCGTGCCACCGACGCCGCAATACGTCTGGCCGCAGGTCGCCGCGGCATTCGGCGCCGAGGTCTGGCTCAAGCACGAGAACCACACGCCCATCGGCGCATTCAAGGCGCGCAGCGCGGCGATGTATTTCCAGAAGCTGCTGCAGCGCGAGCCCGACTGCCGCGGCGTCATCACCGCCACGCGCGGCAATCACGGCCAGGCGGTGGGCCTCGCCGCCCGCCGCTTCAAACTACCCGCCACGGTGTACGTGCCGCACGGCAACAGCGTGGAGAAGAACAACGCGATGCGCGCGCTCGGCGTGACAGCTGATCGAACACGGCCACGACTTCCAGGAATCGCGCGAGGAAGCGCGCGCGCGTCGGCGCGCGCGAGGCCTGCACATGGTGCCGGCGTTCCACCCGACATCGTGCTCGGCGTCACCAGCTACTGGGCCGAGCTGTTTCGCGCGGCGCCGGACCTCGACGTGGTGTACGTGCCGATCGGCCAGGGCTCGGGCATCTGCGCCGCCGCCGCCGCGCGCAACGCCTTTTCGCCGCGCACGAAGATCGTGGGCGTGGTGTCGGCGCACGCGCGCGCGTTTCGCACTCTCGTTCGCCGCGCGCGCGGTCGTCGAATCGCCGGTGGAGACGAAGCTCGGCGACGGCATGGCCTGCCGCAAGCCCGACGCCGAAGCGCTCGCCATCATCCTCGCGAACGTCGAGCCGCATCGTCGAAGTCACCGATGCGGAGCTCGCCGGCGCCATGCGCGCGCATGTTTCGCCTGACGCACAACGTGGCCGAAGGCGCCGGCGCCGCGGCGTTCGCGGCCGCGTGGCGCGAGCGCGATTCGCTCGCGGGCTAGCGCGTCGGCCTCATCGGTCAGCGGCGGCAACGTCGACACGAATGTGTTCGCCGACGTGCTCGCCGGCAAGTACTGAGCCGCATGAAGATCGCCGATCTGCCGTTCGGCACTGTCGACTGGCACGCCGTCGAGGTCGACCACACACGCGGGCACGACCGGGCGAGGCGCTCTGGCGCACGCGCCAGTTCGGCGACGTGCGGCGTGCGCATGCTCGACTATTCCGCCGGCTATCGTCGCCGACCATTGGTGCTCCAAGGGCCACTTCATGTTGTGCCTGGAAGGCGAGCTCGACACCGAGCTCGCCGACGGCCGCATGTTCACGTCTGCGTCCGGGCATGAGTTATCACGTGGCCGACGGCGCCGAGGCCGCATCGTTCCTCCACTCGCAGGTTGGCGCGAAGACTCTATGTCGTCGACTGATGGTCCGCCGGCGTACGAAATCTCGACCGATCCCGCGCGACTCGACGTCGACGGCGATCCACGCCTACCTCACGCGTTCGTACTGGTCGCCCGGCATTCCGCTCGACATCGTCGAGCGCGCGATGCGCAATTCGTTGTGCTTCGGCGTCTATGAGTGCCGAGCGGCGCGCAGGTGGGTTTCGCGCGCGTGGTCACGGACTACGCCACGTTCGCCTATCTATGCGACGTCTACGTGCTCGAGGAGCACCGCGGCCGCGGCTGGCCAAGCGGATGATGCGCGAGTGCATGGCGCATCCCGCCCTCACCGGCGCGCGCCGCGTGATGCTCGCGACGCGCGATGCGCACGGTCTGTACGGGCAGTCCGGATTCGTCGAGCCGGGCGCGCAGCGATTCTCATGGAGGTCGTGCGGCCGGATATCTACCGATCGTAGATCGATCGAGTGTTCAGTCGACCTCGTCGCGCGGCGGGGTGCGCATGAGACCCAGGGCGCCGGCCGTGAGTGCGTGCTCGTACATCACGGCATTCGGTGCGGGCGCGCTTGCCGACCTCCGTCCGGTTTCGTAGCTCTCGTAAAGTTCTCGCATCTGCTCCCGGATCTCTTCGGGCATCGAGTCGAATTCGCCGTCCCCGCCGCTCGCGCTCTTTGGCAACGCGAACACAACCTTCGGCGGCGCGGCCTTCGCGAAGGTTTCGTGCGCACGGGCGGCGCCATTCCACAACGCCGCCAACTGGCCGACTTCGCTCACGTCGTAGTGGGAATGGCGCTTCATCGGATCGAGCTCGAGCAGCTTGAGGCGCGCGATATCGCGCTCGTCCGCCTCGATGTAGATCTTGCCGCCGAGATCGTGAAGCCGCTTCCACGCGTTGAGGTAGAGACCATCGGCGCCGACCGCGGCGCGCAACGGCCGCAACGCGCCCGCCGGATTGCCCTGCTGTTCTCGCAGGTAGGCGAGCAGATAGTGGGCCTGCGCCTGATCCGGCGAGCGGCGGATGATGTCCGAGAACACCTGCTCGGCGATCGATTGCGCTTCCTCGCCCTGAAACACGTTCTCGCAGCCGAAGCAATGGCTCTCGACGCGGCCGAAGCTCGTCGGCATCAGCTCGTAGGCCCGGCGGTAGTGCACGAGCGCCTCGTCGCGCCGGCCTTGCTTGCTGAGCTGAACGGCCAGTCGGGACTGGATGCAGTAGGCGTCGGAGAATCTTTCGAGCGCCGTGCGGTATCCCGCAAAGGCTTGTTCGTAGAGTCCAGCGTAATAAAGCTGATCGGCGCGCTCGGAAATCCGGATGGCGGCGACGGCATTCGCGAACAGCGCTGCTTCCTTCGCCGAGCCCTGTCGCGCGAGAGCCTCCGAAAGAACCGAGTACGCGCGCATCCGGTCATTCGGACCTTCCTCTCCGTCCGACGGATCGACCGCGATGGCTCGCCTCGCAGTCGCCTCGGCATCCTCGAAGCCGCCAGCCGCGAGTTGCGCCGCCGCCTTCCAGATCAGCGGCCGTTCCTCGTAGGGATCGAGAGCGTACATAGCCTCGAAGTTTTCCGCCGCCCGTGGATCGAGGGCGGCGATCACTTCGTACGCGGGATCGCTGGCGGGAAGCATCGCGACCGTCGCGCGGGCAACCCGGAGCGCGTCATCTTTTCGCCCCTGCGTCGCGAGCGCGCGGGCGACAGAGGCGCCCAGCGGTTGCCCGAGAGAATCCTTCGAGGCAAGAAGCCCGGCGAGATCGCCGGCACCCCAAAGGCTGGACGTCTCGAGCAGCGCGATCGCTTCGGTCACCCGGCCCGCTTCGAGGTAGATAGAGAAGAGCTCGATCAAGGCCCCACGTCCACTATTCCCGCCGGGCCCCATCATCATCGCGTCGTAGCCCTTCGCCGCCGGCGGCGCGCGCTCCACGCATTCGCTCGCGAACGTCAGCGCTTCGGCCGAAAGCTTTTGCCGACGCAGCTCCCCGGCCAGCTTTTCGAGTTGCGCGCATCCTGCCGTCGCTTTTTTCCGTTCAGGACGCGGAACGATCGCCGGGCGAAATCGAGGCCGAGCGACCTGAGATCCTGCCGGTCCGTCAGCCGGCCGATGGCGGCAGCATCGATCGCGGCATTCATGCGAGAGTCGGCATCCGCCTGATCCTCGTCCGGCGCGGTCGCGAGCAGAGATTTGTAGGCAGCCGACGCCTGGTCGATCCGCCCGGCGGCCAGCAGCGCCGCGATGCGCCGGGCTCCAAGATTGGCTCGCAACGTCGCCGTCAGATCCTTGCGAAGGAGCAGTCTGTCGATGAGCGCGAGCGCGTCGGCGCTGTGTCCCGTGAACGCGGCCTGCTCGATATAGACGGACCACGCGCGTAGCGTCGGCCGCTTCTCGAGTTGCGCGTGCAGGAATCGGTACAGCGGCTCGCTCAGACCGGCGCGCCGCAGCGTATCCGTCGCTTCTCGCGGGACCTGGATCTCGTCGTCATCGCCGAGCGTCAGCAGCGTGCGTTCGGCATCGGCGTGGCGTCCGTCCTTCACCATCGCGAGGAAATGGTAGAGCGCCGCTTCGCGATACGCCCATTCACTCATCAGTCGCGAGAATTCTTCATCCTCGCCGGATGCCTTGGCTCGCGGAAACCGCTTCGCGATGAGCTCGAACAGGGGGGCCGCTTCGATGTCGTCGACGAGCTTCCATTGCGGAATCCGCATGCTTCCGATGTTCGCCATCGCGATGCCCCGCACGAGCTCCCGGGTTTCCCGTCCGCCCTCGACCACGACCAACGCCGGACTCGAGGCCACGCCGGCCAGGATCGCCCGAGCGCGTTCCAGGCCGACGATGGCGACGACGTCCGGGATGGACACATCCTATATTCCGCGGCTCGAGCATTTCCTGCTGGAACGCCGCGACACGCTCGGCGGGAGATCCGTAGATTCGCCGTAGACGGGCCTGGGGCAAGGCCGAGCGCGGGCAGGGAGGCGGGTCGCGGGCGAGGCGGGTCGCGTTTGAACTGGCCGCGGGCAAGGCCCCGCCCTCCCTGGGGGCAGACCGCCCACCTCCACCCAACATAGCGACGAAGCGCGCCTGTCAACCCACCGCTCGGCGATCTGTGGACAACTCGGGCGCGTATGGACTGCCGCGCGCCTCAGACGCCTGGTCCAGCGGCGAGTTGGTAGTAGAAAAATGCTGATGACAACGTTGTCAGATCACTCCAACTACTGCCAACACCGCTGTCCAAGCCGTGAGAGCGCAACCATCAAGATCGGACTCCTGGAGAGCGCGACGGTGCCGCCCGTGGCCTTCGCGGGGGCGCGCGACACGCCACCAGGCCGACCCCGCGTACGACAAAGGCCGCCTCCCCGTGAGGGGAAGCGGCCTTCGCGTTACTTCAGATCAGTGCTGCGGTAGATCAGTGCTGCGGTGCCCGACGCGGACGGCCGGGACGGTCGGTGCGGGCGAACCCGCGACCACTGCCGCCTTCCGACGCGCGGCGCGGGCCGCTGCGGAACTCGCCGCTGCCGCCCTCGGTGCGCCTGGCCGAACCGCCGCGGTATCCGCCGGAACCGCCGGTCGCGGGGGCGCCGAAACGACGCGCACCGCCGCCGCCACTGCGGCGGGCAGGCTTCTCGCGTTCGATGATCGGCTCGCCGCTCGGGATGCGGGCGCCCGTGATGCGGATCAGGTCCTCGTCGCCGGGGCGCACCTTCGTGCTCTCCGGGCGGATGCCCGCGCGGGTGGCCATGCCCTGGACGGCGCGGCGCTGGTCGTGCGTCACGAGGGTGACGACCGTGCCGGACTGGCCTGCGCGGGCCGTGCGGCCGGCGCGGTGCAGGTAGTCCTTGGGGTCGGCCGGCGGGTCGACGTGGACGACGAGCGAGACGTCGTCGACGTGGATGCCGCGGGCGGCGACGTCCGTGGCGATCAGGACCGGAGTGGTGCCCTCGCGGAACTCGCTGAGCACGCGGGTGCGGGCACTCTGGGCCTTGCCGCCGTGCAGGGCGCCGGCGTGCACGCCCATCGAACGCAGCTTCTTGGCCAGGCGGTCCACGTGGTGCTTGGTGCGCACGAACATGATCGTGCGGCCCTCGCGTGCGGCCACCTCGTTCACCACGTTCTGCTTGTCCTCGGCGGACACGAACAGCAGGTGGTGCTCCATCGTCGTGACGCTGGCGGTGGCCGGGGCCACCGAGTGCGTCACCGGGTTGTGCAGGTACTGGCGGACCAGCTTGTCCACGTCGCCGTCGAGCGTCGCGGAGAACAGCAGGCGCTGGCCGTCCTGCGGGGTCAGGTCGAGGATCGCGCGGACCTGGGGCATGAAGCCCATGTCGGCCATCTGGTCGGCCTCGTCCAGCGCGGTGATCTCGACCTGGGACAGGTCGCAGGTGCCCTGGCGGACGTGGTCGGACAGGCGGCCCGGCGTGGCGATCAGCAGGTCGACGCCGCGGCGCAGGTGTTCGATCTGGCGCGGGAACGACGTGCCGCCGACGACGACGCGGCACCACAGGTTCAGCGAGCGGGCGTGCGGCATGAGAGCCGTCTCCACCTGCATCGCGAGCTCGCGGGTCGGGACCAGGATCAGGCCACGCGGCTTGTGCGGCACGGAACGGCCGGTCGCGAGGCGGGTCAGCATGGCGAGACCGAACGCCAGCGTCTTGCCGGAGCCCGTCTGGCCACGGCCCAGGATGTCGCGGCCGCCCATGGCGTCGGGCAGGGTCGCGGCCTGGATCGGGAACGGTTCGTTGATCTCGTTGGCGGCGAGCGACTTGATCAGCGCGTCAGCCAGGCCGAGCTCGGCGAACGAGGGCAGCGGGCCTTCCGGCAGCGTGCTCTCGAAGACCTCGGCGACAATCGGCTCCTCGACCCGCGACTGCGGACGGGAGCTGCCCTGGCGGCCCGAGCGACGACGCGGCTTGCCGCGGCTGAAAGAACGCTCGGAACGACCTTCGGACATGGATGGCAAAGCAAACCTCCGGGACATGGCACGTCTCGAGGCTGCCCCGTGCGCTACCACGGTGCCGATCACAAGGACGGGCCCGGCGTGATGGTCACGCCGCTGATGAGTGGGTGGAAACACCGGTCAACGGCCGTCAGGCCTTCCTCGGTGTACAGCACAGTCTAGCTGATCATTGACCGTGCGCCGCGCGCCCGGCAGTGTCGTTGGACACGGCCGGGCGCGCAACGTGGCTCACGTCATACCGGCCGCGTCCAGCAGCGTTGCTACCAGCACGGACGGGTCGGCGATCTCCGGTGGCAGGCCGCGTGAGGCGAACCAGCCGGTGATGTTTCGGACGTCGCGGTCGAGGAACTCCGCGCCACGCGGATTCGCGACGAGGTCGACCACCTGCGGCAGGTCGATCATGACCAGCCTGCCGTCGTGGACCATCAGGTTGTACGCGGACAGGTCGCCATGAGTGAGACCCACCTCCGCGAGCAGCGACAACGTGTCGACCAGCTGACGCCACAGGTCGAGCAGCCCGTCCTCGCCGGGACGGGTCTGCGCGAGCCGTGGCGCCGCCGTTCCCTCATCGTCCCCGATGAACTCCAGCAGCAGCTCGCTGCCGCTGCGCTGCACCGGGTACGGCACGGGTGCGCCGATCTGCCACAGCCGGGAGAGCGCGGCGAACTCCGCGACCGTCCACTGTTCCGCGATCAGGTTGCGCCCGAACGCGGACCGGTTCGCGATCGCCCGCGTCATGCGGGACTCCTTCATACGACGGCCTTCGAGGTATCCGGCGTCGCGGTGGAACATCCGGTGGTCGTTGCTGCGGTAGCGCTTGGCGGCGAGCAGACACGACTTCTCGCCGATCGCGCGTTCCAGCAGGAAGACGTCCGCCTCCTTGCCGGTCTTCACGATGCCCAGCTCGCGGTCCACCGCGGCCAGTTCGGTGATGACCCAGCTCGGGCGCGGCTTGGGGCCCTGCTCGGCGTCGCCCCACGTGGACCAGCGGTCGCCGTCCTCGGGGGTGTCCGCCGCGCTGAGCTGGTCCTCGCGCAGTCGTGCGACCCGCAGCTTCTCTGCTTCGGTCATGCGGCCGCGACGCGTGGGTTCCGCGTCGGCGGCAGTGGATTTGGTGCGCTTTCCCTTGCGCCGCATGGTTTCGTCGGCGCCATCGAAAGCAGACTCGTAGCGTTCGTAAAGATCGTGCTCGCGCACGGTGGGGTCTCCCAAAAGGATGGAGGTGACCGCCCCGCTGGCGCTCTGCGATCAAACGATGCTGATCAGGCGCGAAGGGCGGGTGGACGGGTCAGTGCCACGTCCGCGACAGGCTCGTACATGTTGTGGCACCTCCTCGGTCCATCTCCGTGTTTCACGCTTCGGGGGAGAGCTTGCCGTGCCGGTCTCAGGGTCGCAACCGAATTAATCGGTGATCAGGTCCGCGGTCTTCGCACCGGTCGGCACGAGCCGCATTCCGGCGTTGCCCGCGAGCTTGACCAGTCCTTTCAGGTCGGTCGGCTCGGCCCTGCTGGTCGAGATGGCGCGGGCGAGCAACCCCTTGTGGGCCTTGTTGAAGTGGCTCACGACCTTGCCCTCGCTCGTGATCACCCGCACGACCACGGCGTGCGGGATCCTCGCCAGGCTGGAGTACGCGCCCGACCTCAGGTCGACGACGAACTCGTCGGCCTCCTTGAACACCGGTTCCAGCACCGGCTTCCACAGCGTGCGCAGGCTGCCGTGCGCGGGCAGCGTGCTGCCGCCCGACAGCCGGTACGCGGGCACCGGATCACCGCCGCGGATCACGCCGAACAGCGCCGAGGCGACGGCGAGCCGCTGGTAGGCCCGCTCGCGGTCGGCCTTCCTGAGCGTCGTGAAGTCCAGCGAGTCGTAGAGCACGCCCGTGTAGCGGGCGAGCGCGGGCAGCGTCTCCGACGTGCGCAGCTGCGCGTTGCGGTGGACCTCGTCGACCTGGCGTTCGGAGATGTCGAGCGCCTTGAGACTGGCAGGGACGTCGCGAGCCAGGTCGGTCAGCGCCGACACCAGCTTGTCGCGCACCGGGTTGAGCTCGGGGAACGACAGCGCGTCGAGGTCGAGCGGCGCGTCCTCGCCGCCGATCGCCTTGGTCTCCGACGGGGGAAGCAGCACCAGCACGGTTGGGAAGCGTAGCGGCGTTGCTCCTTACGGCGCCTGCAGCGTCAGATAGGCGAGGCCCATCGTGCCGCGCCACCCGTGGAAGCGGTACCGGACGTACGCGTCCGCCTTGGCCCGGATCTCGTCGGCGTGTGGCGAGTCCGGGTTGGCGCGCAGCCAGCGCTCCCACGCGATGCCGTGCGCGTTCTCGAACACGTCCCACTCGTCGAGGCTCGCCTGCTCCGCCCCGAGCAACCGGTACCCGTGCCCGGTCGCGAGATCCACCAACCCCGCGAACGTGCGGTACTGGTCGCGCGGCACCGGCATCGCCGCGAGCTGCTCCTCGGACGGCTCCTGCTGCCAGAAACCCTCGCCCAGCAACAACCTTCCGCCGGGCTTCACCAGCTCCCTGGCAGCCGTGAGCGCGTTCGCGGTGTGCTCCAACGGGTCCCCGCCCCACACCTGGCTGGCGCCGTTGACGATCACGACGTCCGCCGGCTGCGACGGTTGCCACTGCCCGACGTCCGCGACGACGAGCTCGACACGTCCGGCCAGCCCGCGTGCCTCGGCGTTGGCCTGCCCGTGCGCGATGTCCTCCGCGCTCAGGTCGACACCTGTGCCGGTGGCGGTCGGCACCACTTCGAGTGTGCGGAGAAGGAACTCCGCCCACCCGCAGCCGAGGTCGAGCACGTGCGCGCCGTCGAGCGGCTCGAGCGTGCGGATCAGGCTGGCGGCCCGTTCCTCGGACAGCGGCCCGTGGAACGTGAGGTCCTCGTACAGCGGTGCGATCTCTGGTGTCGTCATCGCGCACAGGATGGCTGCACGCCTCAGCTCCGGACAACGCCTTATTCGGTTGTCGGGTGCATCACCTCCGCGTAGCTTCGGTCGTTGTGGAACTCGTGTGGCGCCCGCTGACTACAGCGGACATTCCCGCGGTCACGGCGCTGTACACCGCGGCCGAGGCTGTCGACGACACCGGCGAGCTTCTGTCCGAAGAGGACTTCGCCGAGTCGTTCGAGAAGGCGAACCTCGCCGAGGGTTCACTGGCCGTGCTGGCAGGCGACTCGCTCGCGGCCTACGGACTGGTCGAGCTGCGCGACGACCCCACCGAAACACACCGCGTCCGCCTCGACGGCGTGGTGCATCCATCGTTCCGACGGCAGGGCATCGGCCGTTCGCTGTTGCCGCGCATGGTGACCATGGCGCGCACCCTGCACACCGCGCTGCACCCGACCATGCCGCTGGTGGCGACCACCCTGATCGAGAGCCGCTCGGCGGGCCACGTCGCGCTGGCCTCCTCGCTCGGTTTCACCGCGAACCGCTACTTCTACGAGCTGGAGGTGGCACTGGGCGAGTCACTCGCCCAGGTCCCGATCCCGTCCGGCTACGAGATCGTGCCCTTCTCCCTCGCCCGCTCCGACGAGGTCCGCGAGGTGGTCAACGCGGCGTTCGCCCACCACTGGGGTTCGACCGCGCGCAGCCCGGAGGAATGGGCGGCTTCCTTCACGAACAGCAAGCGGTTCGTCCCGGAGACCTCCTTTCTGGCGCTGGACCGCGCGTCCGGCGCCGTGATCGGTTTCGTGCTGTCGCGGCACTACCCGGCCGTCGAGGAGCTGACCGGTGTGCGCGAACTCTGGATCGGCGATGTCGGCACGCTCGCGGAACACCGCGGGCGTGGGGTGGCTTCGGCGTTGCTGAGCTGGACGCTGGCTCAGGGGCAGACACAGGGCTACGGCCGCGCCGGGCTGTCCGTGGACTCGGCCAACTCGACCAGTGCGCTCGGCGTCTACGAGCGGGCGGGGTTCGGGGTGGCTCGGACCTGGATCGACTACGGGTTGCCGGTCGAGCTGGGTTGAGCCGGCCTTGTGGCTGAGTCGGCGTGGCGGGTTGTCGGGTCGCTGTTGCCTGGCTCTGGGTTTAGGTCCCAGCCAGTGGGGGTTCGAACCCCCTGACCTCACTCTCGGCCGGGTTGCTCGGGTACGTGGGCTGCCGTGTCAGGGTTGCGGCGGGTGCGGTGCGACTAGAGAGCCGAGAGGTCGTCGGGCTGACCGACGCAGAACTGGTTGCCGTCCGGATCGGCCAGCACCGTCCACGTGAGGCCGGGAACGTTGTGCACACCGACCTCGGTGGCGCCGAGCGACACAAGTCTGGCCACCTCGGCGAGGCGGTCCGGGACGTGTGAGTCGAAGTGCACCCGGTTCTTGCCCGGCATGGGGTCCGGCACCTGCTGGATCCCGAGCTGGACACCGCGTTCGGTGGTCGGCGCGAGGATGATGAACTCGCCCCAGTCGTGCTGGATCGTCGTGCCGAGAGCGGCCGTCCAGAACTAAGCGAGCTTCTGCGCGTCGCTCGTGTCGATCGTGATCATTCCGATGGTGAGGGACATGGCGGCGACGCTACTCAGAGGGTCTGACAATTTTTGAAAGTGCGCTGGCCAGGGCCTATGCCGAACGAACAGATGCCAGCGGGACCGCCCGCGATTTCCCGGCGGCGCGACCAGTACGCTGCCCCAACAGCCCGTGAACGAGGAGTACCCACCGTGATCACCAGGATGTCGTCGCTGTTCCTCCGCACCCTTCGCGAGGACCCGGCGGACGCCGAAGTGCCCAGCCACAAGCTGCTGGTGCGCGCAGGCTACGTCCGCCGCGTCGCGCCGGGCGGGTACTCCTGGCTGCCGCTCGGGCTCAGGGTCCTGCGCAACATCGAGGCAATCGTCCGCGAGGAGATGGACGCCTTCGGCGCGCAGGAGATCCAGTTCCCCGCGCTGCTGCCCAGGGAGCCCTACGAGGCCACCAACCGGTGGACGGAGTACGGCCCCAACCTCTTCCGGTTGAAGGACCGCAAGGGCGCGGACTATCTGCTCGGGCCCACGCACGAGGAGATGTTCGCCCTCACCGTGAAGGGCGAGTACAGCTCGTACAAGGACTACCCGGTCACGCTGTACCAGATCCAGACGAAGTACCGCGACGAGGCGCGTCCCCGTGCGGGCATCCTGCGCGGCCGCGAGTTCCTGATGAAGGACTCGTACTCGTTCGACCTCACCGACGACGGCCTGAGCAAGTCCTACCAGGACCACCGCGACGCCTACATCCGCATCTTCGACCGGCTCGGCCTGGAGTACGTGATCGTCTCCGCCACGTCCGGCGCGATGGGCGGGTCGGCGTCCGAGGAGTTCCTCGCCGTCGCCGAGACCGGTGAAGACACGTTCGTAAGGTCAACCGAGTCGGGTTACGCCGCCAACGTCGAGGCCGTGGCCACGCCCGCGCCCGCCGAGCAGCCGATCGACGACAAGCCCGCGGCGCAGGTGCACCACACGCCGAACACGCCCACCATCGAGACCCTCGTCGACTTCCTGAACGCGAACACCGACCGCAAGTTCACCGCGGCGGACACGCTGAAGAACGTGCTGGTCAAGACCCAGCTGCCCGGTCAGAAGGACTGGAGCTGCTCGCCGTCGCCGTCCCCGGCGACCGCGAGGTCGACTTCAAGCGGCTCGAGGCGGCGCTCGCGCCCGCCGAGGTCGCGATCGTCGAGGCGGCGGACTTCGCCAAGAACTCGTTCCTGGTCAAGGGTTACATCGGCCCGGCGGCGATCCAGGCGAACGGCATCCGCTACCTCGCCGACCCCCGCGTCGTCACGGGCACGGCGTGGGTCACCGGCGCGGACAAGGCCGACCACCACGTCGTCGACCTGGTCGCGGGCCGCGACTTCACCCCCGACGGCGTCATCGACGTCGCCGAGGTGCGGGAGGGCGACCCCTCGCCCGACGGCTTGGGTGTGCTGGTCGCCGCGCGCGGCATCGAGATCGGCCACATCTTCCAGCTCGGCCGCAAGTACGCGGACGCGTTCTCGCTGGACGCGCTCGGCCCCGACTCCAAGCCGGTCCGCATCACGATGGGCTCCTACGGCGTCGGCGTCTCGCGTCTGGTCGCGGTGATCGCCGAGCAGTCCCACGACGAGCGCGGCCTGATCTGGCCCCGCAACGTCGCGCCCGCCGACGTCCACGTGGTCATCGCCGGCAAGGACGAGACCCTCACCCAGGCGGGCGAGGACTTCGCGAAGCAGCTCGACGCCAAGGGCGTGCAGGTGCTGCTGGACGACCGCAAGGCGAGCCCCGGCGTGAAGTTCGCGGACGCCGAGCTGGTCGGCATCCCGACGATCCTCGTCATCGGCCGCGGCCTGAAGGACGGTGTGGTCGAGGTCAAGGACCGTAGGACGGGCGAGCGGGTCGAGGTGCCGGTGGCCGAGGCCGTCGACCACCTGGTCGCGCTGGTCAACAGCTAAGAGCAGGCACGAACGCCGGGCACGCGCGCTGAGGGTGGGGCGCGCGGCCCGGCGTTCGGCATTTCCGGGAGCGGGATCAGCCCGCCCGGCGGTCGGTGAGCACGAGGGGTTCCTCGAACCACGAGAGCGCGCGCTCCTGCTTGAGAGCACGCACGGCGCGTGGCAACTGCGAAGCCACGACGTCGCGCACAAGCGAGTGGCGGAAGCCGTACTCGATCTCGCCCGTCTCGCTGTTGCGGCCCTGACGGCGCAGGAAGTCGCGCTGCTCCAACAGTTCCAGCGCTTTGGCGACCTCACGCAGCTCGGCGAGACCGGTGGCGGCCACGACACCGGGGGAGACCAGGTCGCCCACGACAGCCGCGTCCTGCAGGACGGCCTTCACCTCGAACGGCAGCGAGTCCAGCTGAGCCGTGATCACGCCACGCACAGAAGGCGGAACCGGCAACGACATGTCGTTGTGCAGACACGGCATCCGCGGATCGGCGACCATCCGGGCGTACTCGGTGGCGAACAGCGGGTTGCCGCCGACACAGGAGACGAGCGCCTGCCACAGCTCGGCCGGCAGTTCGCTGGTTTCCAGCAGGGAGTTCAACAGGCTACGCGTTCCGTTGTGCGACAACGGTTCCAGGCTGATGGTGGTGGCGTTGCGCTTGCCGCCGAACCACGATGGACGGCGCTGCAACAGCTCGGGCCGGGAGGTGGCGATCACCAGCAGCGGCACGGAACCTGCCTGCTCGCTCAGTTCCTCCACGAAGTCGAGCACCACGTCGTTGGCCCAATGCACGTCCTCAAGCAGTACAACGAGCGTGCGCTGGTCCGCGATCTCCTCCAGGAACCGCCGCCACGAGGCGAAGTCGGCTGGTAGGTCAGGGCGCGGCTCCAGCAGCCCGACCAGGCTGCCGTGCAACCGATCGGCCAGCTCGCCCGCGCCGACCAGCGACTCAAGTGAAGTCCGTAGGTCCTCTGGAGTCGACGCGAAGCCACGCACGACGTCGGAAAGCGGTCCGTAGCCGTAGTCGTCGCCGAAAGCGGTCGAGGTGCCGCGCAACGCGACCACCGGTGAACAACCACGCGCCAACTCACACACCAGTCGTGTCTTGCCCACACCCGACTCGCCGAGCACGGTCACGAAGTGTGGCCGGCGGCGGACCTGCACCTCGTCCAGAAGTCCTTGCAGCACCGAGAGTTCACGTTCGCGCTCGACGAACGGCACGGCCGCCTGGTCACGACGCGTCGCGCCACGCGGGGACACCGCCGAAGCAGCCTCCCAACCGCCCGTGGGCGCCGCGTCGGCCTCCCAGGTCACGGAAGTGCTCGCGTCACGGGAAGCAGTGCACGCCCGCACCGCACCCAGCGGTGCCAACGCCATCAGCTGACGGCACTGGTCGAGCAGCACTCCCGTCGCGGTGGGTGCACCAACCCCAGGCAGTCGCACCAACGCATCACCGGTGGCGACACCGATCTGCACGTCCGCCACCGTGCTCAGCCGGTCGCGGATGGCCAACGCTGCCCGAACCGCCCGATCCGCATCGTCCTCGGCGGTCAGCGGCACACCGAACAAGGCCAGGAACACAGAGCCGACATTGCCTCCGACGACGCCACCGAGGCGTGAAACCTCGGCGCGCACAGCCGAAGAGACTTCCTGGTGGACCTCGTCGACGTCCTCGGGGTCACCGTCGCCCGCCGCGAGGCCGAGCTGCGCGGACACCATCACGACGCTGACGAGCTTGCGTTCCACGGTCGTCACGTCCGCGGCGGGCACGACCACCGCGGCGGCGGGCTCGGGGGCACGCGGCGCGGGTGGGATCACCAGCGGGGGAGAAGAGTGGCCGACGGCGAGCAGGTGCCTGCGTTGCACCGACGGCGGTAGGTCCAGTGCGGGGGCATGGTCGAGGATCGCGCGCTCCAGCTCCTGGAGCTCGCGTCCCGGCTCGAGGCCGAGTTCCTCCACCAGCGCCGCCCTCGTGCGGCGATAGACGCTCAACGCGTCCACCTGCCTGCCACACCGGTACAGAGCGAGCATGAGCTGCCCGTTGAGCCGTTCTCGATACGGCTCCACCTCGATGAGCGACTCGAGTTCGCCGATGATCTCGTAGTGCCTCCCGCAGGCCAGATCTGCCTCGAAGCAGTCCTCCTGCGTCGCCAGCCGCCAGTCCTTGATGGCGGTCAGCTCCGGCCAGTTGATGCCGGTCTCCGCAAGATCCGCGAGCACCGGTCCGCGCCACAAGCTCAGTGCCTTGCGGAGCACCTTCGCGGCGGCGGGCCAGTTGCCCGAGGACAGTTCGCCTCGTCCCTGTTCGGTCAGCTGCTGAAAGCGCGACAGGTCGAGTGAGTTCGGGTCCACGCGCAGCAGGTATCCCGGCGCGTGGGTGAGCAGCAGCGCCGATCCCTCGGAGCCACTGCCGTGCGGGGTGAGAACGCCACGCAGTCCGGAGACCGCGTTCTGGAGCATTTTGCGCGCGGTCGGCGGGACGTCCCGCGACCACAGCGCCTGGAGCAACTTGCTGGTCGCCACCACGCGGTTGGCGTGCAGCAGGAGGAAACCCAGAGCCGCGCGCTGCTTGACGCCGCCCAGTGGCACAGGCATGTCGTCGTCGAGGACTTCCAGTGAGCCCAGCAGGTGGAATCGCATGGTCCTGGCCTCCTACAGATGGAATCCGGATGGAGGGAGATCAGCCCCAGGGGGTGTCGTCGTCCCACGGTGTGTCGTCGACCGGCACCGCGGGGAGCGTGATCGTGCGGCCCCACGGGGTGTCGTCGTCGGACCATCCGCTTGGGTGGCCACGGGGTGTCGTCGGCGGCGACGGCGATCGTGCGGCCCCAGGGGGTGTCGTCGGCGGTCGCGGTGCCGGAGAACAGGGAGAGAGCCAGGGCCGCCGGGACGGCGGAGAGAACCAGAGCGGCTGCGGTCGTCTTGCGGATCATGTCGGCCTCCTCTTAGTTGGTCGAGCCTCGGCTTGAGTTCTGGTGAAGACACCCTCGATCGGTGCCTGAGAACAAAGTTAGGAGTGCCGCCCATCGCCGCACTATCGCGCACCCACCGCGTATCAATCGGCCGTGATGGTGAGCCGGAAGCGGCCAATTGAGACGCATGAACAGCTGATCGGCCAGTCAGCAAACAGGTGTTACTACACAGGGTGGTGGCTATACCGCGGAATTAGGTGCGGTGTACCGCAATGGTTGGGTGCGGTTAGCAGTCCGAACGAACGGCCTGTGCCGCTCGGAGTAACCTCGATGAGGCGTTCAGGCTGCTTGCCCGCATGTCGTACGATCAACGTGAAGTCGCCCCGGGAGCGCCAATTCTGGTGCGCGCGTACTGGTTGATCTGCACTGTTCTTGCGGATCAACTTCGCCCCAAATGAGATGCCTATTGAGATCAGGCGCATTATGGTGGATCATTACCCGATGCACAAGAAGGATCTTGACAGTTTTCCCTGTCGGGACTAACTTCGGAGATCATCGCCCATCTGGGCAACCGCCTGTAGTTGATGCTAACGGGAGGTCAAACACTCGAAGTGAAAAGTTTTCACATTAAAACCCGATCTTGAGGTGACGCCCTGGGTGTACCTTTTCAGCGTCTTCGGCCGGATTGCACGAACGTGAGTACGTCATATCCGTAAATGCAATTCCGTCACGGAAATCCCGTCACGGAAATCGTCCGGAGCGTGAGGTGTTGGGGCTTTGCGAGAGATGAAGGCGCGAGGGGTCGTCCGTCATGAGCTCCGCCCCTGATGAGAAGCTGATTTTCAAGCTGCTCGGCCCGATCGAGGTCATCGGCGCCGAGGAGCAGGTTCAAGTACCCCCGGGACGTCAGCAGACGATCCTGGGCGCTTTGCTGCTCGAAGCCAACCGAGTGGTGAGCATGGACCAGCTCATCGACCTCGTCTGGGAGCACACCCCGCCGTCGACCGCACGGGCGCAGATCCAGATCTGCGTGTCCGCGCTCCGGCGGGAGTTCGCACGCGTCGACGTCGAGGCCCAGATCGAGACCCGCCAGCCCGGCTACCTGCTGCGCGTCGCCGCCGACCGGATCGACACCTTCCTCTTCGAACGCCGCGTGGCCGACTCCGACGCCGCCGTCCGGCAGGGCCGCATGGAAGAAGCGTCGGCGACCCTGCGTTCCGCGATGGCTTTGTGGCGCGGGCCCGCACTCGGCGGCGCCGGCACGACGTTGCAGAACAAAGCATTACGTCTGGACGAGAAACGCTTGTCGGTGCTGGAGAACTGCGTCGACATCGAGCTGTTGCTGGGCCGCCACCACGCGCTCATCGGCGAATTGCAGAGCATGGTCACCGAGCACCCGTTGCGGGAACGCCCGCGCGGTCAGCTGATGCTCGCGCTCTACCGCTCCGGCAGGCAGTCCGAAGCGCTCGACGTCTATCGCACCGGTCGCGATCTCTTCATCGAGCACCTCGGCCTCGAACCGAGCGACCAGCTGCGCAAGCTGGAGACCGCGATCCTCACCGACGACGAGGTGCTGCGGCTCGACCAGGAGAAGTCCGTCCCGGTCACCGTGCAGAACGTCGTGTCACCGCACCAGCTTCCGGCTACGATCGCGGACTTCATCGGCCGCCAGGACGTGGTGGCGCGCGCGGTCGCCCTGCTCACCGGCGACCACATGACCATGCCCGTGGTGAACATCTCGGGTAAGGCGGGCATCGGTAAGAGCGCTCTCGCGGTCCACGTCGCACACCGGATCGCGGCCGAGACCTACCCAGACGGCCAGCTCTACTGCGACCTGCGCGGCACCCAGGCCCTGCCGGCCACACCGGCCGAGGTGCTCGGCAGGTTCCTGTCCGCACTGGGCGCGGTCGGCTCGACGTTGCCCGACGGCGTGGACGAGCGGGCGGACATGTACCGCAGCATGCTCGCCAACCGCCGGGTCCTCGTCGTGCTCGACGACGCGGGCAGCGAGTCGCAGGTTCACCAGCTGCTGCCGGGCTCGCCGACGTGCGGCGTCATCGTCACGAGCCGCACCCGGCTGACGGGCCTCGCCGGATCTCATTTGGTCGACGTCGACTTCATGGACTCCGACGACGCGCTGGAGCTGCTCGGCCGCATCATCGGCACGCAACGCCTGCAGAGCGAACCCGTTGCGGCATCGGCGTTGGTGGACGTCGTCGGCGGTCTGCCGCTGGCGTTGCGCATCATCGGCGCACGCCTCGCGGCCCGCCCGCACTGGACGCTGGCGTCGATGGTCGGCCGCCTCGCCGACGAACGCCACCGCCTCGACGAGCTGGTGCACGGCGACATGGTCGTGCGCGCCAGCCTGTCGCTGACCTACGACGGCCTGGAGCCTGACACCTGCCGGGTGATGCGGCTGATGTCGTTGCTGGAAGCGGAAAGCCTGCCGGCGTGGACGGCGTCCGCGTTGACCGACGACGAACGCCACCGCGGCTTCGACCTGCTGGAAAGGCTGGTCGACGCCCAGCTGCTCGACGTGGTCGGCAGCGACGTGACCGGCCTGCCGCGCTACCGCTTCCACGACCTGATCCGTCTGTTCGCCAAGGAACAGCTCGCCGTGCACGAGTCCCCGGCCACCCAGCTGGCGTCGGTGGAACGGGTCGCCGGTGGCTGGCTCGCGATCGCCGAGCAGGCACACCAACAGCTCTACGGCGGCGACTTCACGGTCCTGCACGGCAACGGCAGGCGCTGGCAGCCGCACGCCCCGTACCTGGAGCAGGTGCTGCACGACCCGCTCGGCTGGCTGGAGAGCGAGCGGCCGAACATCTGCGCGGCCGTGCTGCAGGCGGCGGACGCGGGTCTGGACGAGCTGTGCTGGGACCTCGCGATGACGCTGGTGACGTTGTTCGAGACCCGCAGCTACCTCGACGAGTGGCAGACGACGCACGAACGCGCGCTGGAGGCGACGCGCAAGGCAGGCAACAAGCGCGGCACCGCGGCGTTGCTGTGCTCGCTGGGATCGCTGCACCTGAGCCAGAAGCGGATGGAGTCGACCAGAGGGTCGCTGGAACCCGCTCTGGAGCTGTTCCTTGAGGTGGACGACCAGCACGGCCTCGCGCTGGTCCGCCGCACGCTCGGCATGCTCGAGTACTACGAGGGCCGTCCGGAGCTCGCCTCGCGGATCTTCGAGCAGTCGCTGGCCGGTTTCAAACGGGTCGGCGACGTAGTCGGTCAGGCGTACGTGGTGTCGCAGCTCGCCCAGCTGTCACTCGACCGCGGTGAGCACGAGCTCGCGGTCGGGCAGCTCCGCGGTGCGCTCGGCATGTGCCGGGAGATCTCCAGCCCGCGCGTCGAGGCCCAGGTGCTCTACCGGCTCGGCGGCGCGATGCTCGTGCAGGGCCGCTACGAGCAGGCGCAGCAGCTGATCACGTCGGTGCTCGGCATGGTGCAGCGCTCCGGCGACACCGTCGGCGAGAGCTACGCGTTGCACTCGCTGGGGCTGATCCACGGCCGGATGCGGATGTTCGCCGAGGCCGGGCGGTTGCTGCGGCGCGCGATCCGGTTGTGCGAGGAGAACCTCGACCGGGTCGGCGCGGCCAGGATCCGGCTCGACCTCGCCCAGCTCGTGTCGCAGCGGGGCGAGACGTTCCACGCGATCGCCATCGTGGAGCAGGCGATGATGACGTTCCAGGAGCTGCGGCTCGCACTGTGGGAGAGCAAGGCGCTGGCCGTACTGGAGAAGATCACGGCCGAGAACCCGTTGCCCGCCGCGGTCGTCTCGAACGGCGGAGCTAGGTAGTCGGCAGCAGGGAGTCGATCATCTTCTGCAGGTCGGCCTCCTTGGGCAGCGGCGGCTTGTCGCCACCTCCGCCACCCTCCAGGTCGCCGTTGACCACCAGTGCGTGCAGCTTGCTGCTGCCGTTGAGCACGACGACCTTGACCACGCCCTTGCCTGCCAGGCACTTGTTCGCGCTCTGCGTGACCGAGGCGTCGACCTGCACGCCCTCGACGACGACCTTCTTGCCGTCCTTCTGGGTGTGCTGGATCTTCACCGGCTTCGGCTGCGTCAGCGTCACCTGCGGTTCGCCGCCCGACGAGTAGAACTGCGTCGCCACGGCCTTGGCGAAGTCGGTCGCGACCTGGTTGACGTCGCCCTTCTCCAGCAGCGCGCCGCCGTTGGTGCCCTTCGTGTACGACTTCTCCTCGCAGGTGTAGTCGCCGTACGAGGTCACGCCGGACAGCGCGATTCCGGGGAACTTGGTGATCGGGATCCGGTCGCTGACCTGGACCCAGTTCTTCGGCACCTCGTAGCTGAAGCCGAGCGACGTCTGCACGCACTGCATGTTGTCGTTCTTGCACGGGCCGTCGGTCGCCTGCGCGCTGCTCGGTGGGTTCGACGTGCTGTTCTGCGCGTTCGGATCCGTCCCGGACTTCTGCGACAGCAGGAACGCCGTCACCCCGCCACCGACCAGCAGCACGAGCACGACCGCGCCGAGCACCAGCCACAGCGTCTTCTTGCTCTTCTTCGGCGGCTCCTGATCGAAGCCCCCGCCGCCGTAGACACCCAGGCCGCCGTACCCGCCGCCGTAGCCCTGCTGCGGGAAACCACCGGTCGTGGGGTACGCGTTGGTCGGGTAGTCGCCAGTCGGATAACCACCACTTTGGTAGTCGCCCTGCTGCTGGCCACCCTGCTGCTGGCCCCAACCCGACTGGTCGTTCCAGCCGCCCTGTCCGCCGCCACCTGGGTAAGTCACGCGCCAAACGGTACCTGGTGACCCCGGCAGTCTTAAATTCATCAACCGTTGACTTCGATCTCGGGTCGGGCGTACGGTGCAGCCATCAAATTCAACGCTTGATGAACTTACGTGGAGGCCCGTGATGCGCACCGCGCTGGTCACCGCCGTCGCAGGCGCGGTGGTGGCGTTTCTCCTGGGACTGCTGACGTTCGGCGTGCAGGCGACCGTCCATCCGCACGACGTGCCGCTCGCTGTCGTGGCGCCGCCGCAGATCGCGGAACGGCTCGCGGCCGCCGACTCGGCCGAGGTGGACATCAGGGTCGTGAGCGCCGACCAGGCGAGAACCCTGTTGTCCGACAAGGAGGTCTACGGCGTGCTGGAGATCGCGCCGGGCCAGGCCACGATCAGGCTGAACCCCGCGGTCAACCCGTCCGGCACGCAGGTCGCGCAGCAGGTGCTGACCGGTGTCGCCCAGGGCGCTGGTCTGCCGGTCAAGGTCGAGGCCCCGGCCGTCTCCGCCGCCGAACGCACGGCGCCGCTCGCCGCGTCGGCACTGCTGTGGATCGGCGGCATGATCGCCGGAGTGCTGTTCGTGGTGCTGAAGGGCCGCAGGCTGCGGCTGCTGTCGTCGGTGACCGCCGCGGTGCTGACGGTGGGGTCAGTGGTGGGGCTGCTCTCCTGGTGGGGCGTCACGTTCACCGCCACCGCGGTCGGGTTCCTGCTCGTCGTCGCGGTGTCGTTCGCGCTGCTGCAAGCCGGGTTGTTCAAGCACCTCGGCATCCGCGCGATGGGCATTCTCGGCCTGCTCTACCTGATGGCGCCCGCCGTGGCGGGTCAGGTGCCGGAGCTGCTCAACCCCGCCTACCGCACGCTGCTCTGGTCGTGGACGCCGTTCCGGTTCTCCACGGAAGGGCTGCGCAGCCTGCTGTACGACGGTTCCATCAGCACCGAGTGGTGGGTGTTCGGCGGGATCGCGCTTGCCGGGCTCGTGCTGCTTGCCAAGAACAAAGCTGAACTAGCCGGCAAGGAAGCTCAGGCGGACCGTCCGGACGGGGTTGTCGACGTTGGTGTCGACCAGGCAGATCGACTGCCAGGTGCCGAGCGTCAGCACACCGCCTAGCACCGGGATCGTCGCGTACGGCGGCACCAGCGCGGGCATCACGTGGTCACGGCCGTGACCAGGGGTGCCGTGCCGGTGCCGCCACCTCACGTCGCGGGGCAGGATGCGTTCCAGCGCGGTCAGCAGGTCGTCGTCGCTGCCCGCCCCCGTCTCGATGATGGCGACGCCCGCGGTCGCGTGGGGGACCCACACGTGCAGCAGGCCGTCGCCGTTCTCGTCCTGGAGGAACCGCTCGCACTCGCGGGTGAGGTCGTGCACGACCTCCTCGGCACCGGTGCGGATCTGGATCTCCTCGCTGCGCATGGGGTCAGATCTTACGAACGACCCGTGCCGGGTTGCCGACCGCGAGCACGTGATCAGGCAGATCGCGTGTCACCACACTGCCCGCGCCGACGACCGTGTTGTTCCCGATCGTGACGCCGGGGCAGACGATCACGCCGCCGCCGAACCACACCCGGTCGCCGATGACGATCGGCGCGGTGGTCTCCCAGCCCGCGATGCGCGCCTCGTGGTCCTCGATCGGATGCAACGCGGTCAGCAGCTGCACGCGCGGGCCCATCATCACGTTGTCGCCGATGGTGACCGGGCCGCAGTCGAGGATGATGCCGTCGTAGTTCATGAAGCTGTTCGAGCCGAAGCGGGTGTTGTAGCCGTACTCGATCTGCAGGCGCGGCAGGAGAACCGTGTTCTTGCCGATCTCCGCGACGAAGTCCTTCAGGATCGTGCGCATGCCCTCGTAGTCACCGGGTTCCAAAGCGTTGTAGCGGTTCATCACGTGCCACGCCCGCTGCCGGTCCAGCTCCAGCTCTGGGTCCATCGCCAGGTAGGGCTCACCCTTGATCATCTTCTCGCGGTTGCTTCCCATGGACCTGGAGTATTCCCGCGTAGATTCGCGGCATGCGCGTGCTTTTCGCCAGCCTGTCCACGGTCGGGCACACCTACCCGTTGCTCCCGTTGGCGATCGCCGCGCGCGAAGCAGGCCACGACGTCCACTTCGCCGTCGGCGAGGAGATGCACGAGACGCTGGAGGCGTACGGGCTCCGTCCCTTCCGGCCCGGTCAGGTGTTCGGCGAGATCTACGCCGAGGACATCTCGCCCGAGCTCGAACGCCTCCTGCCCGACCTCGTGATCAGCGGATGGGCCGTGCCCGAGGTGGCGTCCGAGGCTCGCAGACGCGGGTTTCCGATGCTGTGGCACGGGTTCGGGCGCATGTTCGCCGACGGCATCGGGCTCGTGAAGCCGTCGGGCGGACGGCATATCGACATCTGCCCACCCTCCCTGCAGGACCGGGAGTTCCTCGGCGCGGACCGGATCGCGCTGCGGCCGGTGCCGTTCTCGTTGCCGGGACTGATGCCGGACCGCGACCGGCCCACGTTGATCTACCTGACGCTCGGCACCGCGTTCGGGGCACAGGACCTGCTCGCGGAGGCCGTGGAGGGGCTCGGGCGGCTGGACGCGCAGGTGGTGGTCGCGGCGCCGCACGTCCGGCTCGACGGTCTGCCGTCCAACGTGTCGCTGCACCCGTGGTTGCCGCAGGCCGAGGTGATCCGGCAGGCCGACGTCGTCGTGCATCACGGCGGCAGCGGCACGATGCTCGGCGCGCTGGTGGCCGGGGTGCCCCAGGTCGTGCTGCCGCAGGGCGCGGACCAGTTCGGCAACGCCACGGCGTTGACGGAGGCGGGGCTGGCGGTGCGCCCGGAAGCTGTCAGTGCCGAGGCGATCGCGGAGAGCGCCCGGCTGGCGCTGGTGGACTCCTCATACCGGGAAGCCGCAGCTCAGGTGGCTCGGGAGATACGTCACATGCCTTCGCCGGAAGAAGTTGCGGACAGTCTGGCCGGGGTTGTGTAACACTGTTTTTTATGAAGGCAAGCCGCCTGCGCTTCGGGATGAACCTGTGGCCGCCGTTCCTGTTCGCCGGGATCCGCGTGCTGGAGATCTCGCCGGACTACCGGTACGCACGGGTGCGGATGCGTCTGCGCCCATGGAATCGCAACTTCTTCGGCACCCACTTCGGTGGCTCGCTGTTCGCGATGACCGACCCGTTCTGGGTGCTGCTGCTGTTCAACCAGCTCGGCGGCGACCATGTGGTGTGGGACCAGGCCGGGGAGATCGAGTTCGTCTCCCCCGGCCGGGGATCCGTCTACGCCGAGTTCCGGCTGACCGACGAGCATGTCGAGCAGGTCCTGGAGCAGACCGCGGGCGGCGAGAAGGCGCTGGTCTGGTTCTCCACGGACGTCGTCGGGCAGGATGGGGCCGTGATCGCTCGGGTACGCAAGCAGGTCTACGCGCGGCGCAAGCGTGAGAAGCAGCTCGCGCATGCGTGAGGCGCTCGGGGGCGTCTTCGACCTCGAACCGGGTTACCTGAACACGGCGTCGATCGGGGTGCCTCCCCGGCACGTCGCCGACGCGGTCTCGGCCGCTCATGAACGGTGGCGGCGCGGGCAGGACACGTCGTCGTCCTTCGGGGACGCGGTCGAGACGTCACGTGCGGCGTTCGCGCGTCTGATCGACGTGCCGGTTTCCTCGGTGTCTTGTGGCGCAACGGTCTCCCAGTTCGTCTCGCTGGTCGCCGCCGGTCTGCCTCCCGGCTCGAAGGTCCACGTCGTGGACGGCGAGTTCACGAGCGTCACGTTGCCGTTCGTCGCGGCCGGACACTCCATCGTGTCCACAGTGGACGAGTGTGATCTCGTTGCGGTGAGCTTGGTTCAGTCGGCGGACGGCGTGATCGCGGACCTGGACCGGCTGCGTTCCTGTGGGAAGCCGGTGTTGCTCGATGTGTCGCAGGCCGCCGGATGGATGCCGTTGTCGTTGGCGTGGGCCGATTTCGTGGTCGGTGTCTCCTACAAGTGGCTGATGTCACCGCGCGGTGCGTCGTGGATGGCGGTGCGGCCGGACCGGTTCGACTTCCTGACGCCGTTGGCCGCGAACTGGTACAGCACACCGCACTCGTACGGCACCGAGCTGGTGATCCGCCCGGACGCGCGGCGGTTCGACCTCTCGCCGACGTGGATGGCGCATGTCGGTGCCGCGGTGGCGCTGCCGTGGGTGGCTTCGCTCGACATGGACGCAGTGCGCGCGCACTGCGTTGGTCTGGCGGACCGGTTGTTGGCCGGTTTGGGGTTGCCCGCGCGTGGTTCGGCCATCGTGTCGTTGGACGTACCGGCTGTTCCCGGCGTCATTTCGTCAGTTCGTGCAGGTCGGACCCGGTTTGCGTGTCACCTTTACAACACGGCGGATGACGTCGATCGGGTGCTCGCAGCGCTGAGGTGAGCGCCGTCCGTTACCGTGGGCACTTGTGTCGGAACCACGCGAATCACCCGAAGAGGTGACCCAGAACCTGCCGCGCTTTCCACCGAGACCCACCGACACCGCGCCGCTCTATCCGGCCGACGAGCTGGTGAAACTCCAGTCGATCATGGACAACCGCCGAGGTCAGCTGCCGGTTCAGCCCGCCCCGTCCTCGAAGCGGACGTGGGTCGGCAGGGCGCTGGTGCTTCTCGGAGTGGCCGTGGCTTCCGGGTTTGTGTGGTGGGTGCTGCAGCCGTCGGACCCGATCGACCAGCAGGTGGCGACACCGCAGAAGTCCGCGGGCGCGTACGAGTTCGCCACCGTGCCGCAGCTTCCGGAACCGGTGAAGGACAGCGACTGCGCGGCGCATGCCACCAGCCAGACGGCGGCGTTCCTCAAGACGACGCCGTGCCTGCAGCTGACGCGGGCGTTCTACACGGCGAAGCTGCCTGACGGCCGGACCGTGTACTCGTCGGTGTCCGTGGTGAGGATGCGGACCGCGGACGAGGCTCGGCAGCTGCGGGAGCTGACCGCGAAGGACGGCACCGGCAACATCAAGGACCTCGTGCTGGACAAGGCGATCAGCGTGCCGCCGCTGACCACGCTGGCCAACGGCGGGTTCGCCGCCGAGCAGCGTGACCAGGAGGTCGTGATCGTCGAGTCCGATTCCCCGTCTCGTGGAACGGACGCGCTCGCGCACAACAAGGAGATGAAGAAGGTCTCCGCGGACGCCCTCCGCCTCGCCTCCTCCTTCGCCTAGTCCACGCGGGGACCCCACGCACGTTTGCTGATGCCACGCGGGGGCCTCGCGTTTCCCGCAAGGTAACGCGGGGCTCCCGCGTGGCTTCCGCGATGCGGAAACGGCTGAGCGCACGCGGGGAGCTTTCGTTCGCTTGGAGCGCACGTGGCGTCCCCGCGTGCGCTCAGCCGGAGGCGACGCCGGGGAGGGCGATGGAGGCGGGGGTGGTGCCTGCGACCTTGCGCCAGCGGGTAGCGCGGACGGCGGCCGTTGTGAGGGCTTCGAGGGCGGTGGTGCGCAGCGCGGAGTCGTCGGTACGTTCCAGCACGCCACGCCAGGCGGCGCAGGTGTCCTGCTCGACGGCGATCAGGGCGGCGAGCGCAGACGGCCCGTCCGAGACCGGCGCGGGCGGTAGATAGGCGGCCGCGGGCGGGTTCGCCGTCGCCCCCTTGTCCTTCAGCCACCGCTCGGTCGTGTCGCGGCGGGCCCGGTGCGCGTTCGCACCCTCCGCCACGGCGGCGGCCTGGTTGCCGAGGAACGCCGACACCAGCCCGTACGTCCACAACGCCGCGTGTTCGGTGCCCAGCGCGGTCTGCACGGCTTCGACGCTCATCCGAGCACCTCCCGCAGCGATGCGCAGCCGGCGGCCACCGAACCGACCAGGCCCGCGCGGTACGACGGCACCGAGCCGATGAGCTCCGACGCGGCGCGCACGGACTCGTCCAGCGCCGTGCGGAGCGCCGCCAGCGGGTTGGGCGGCGTGGGCGGCGCGGTGGGGGCGGGCGGTGCGGTGGAGGACAGCGGCGGGCGCTCACGGTCCACCTCGGCCTGGAGCAACCGGGCGTGCGTCTCGCGGGCCTTGAGGATCTCCGCGGCGGCGGGCACCGACGTCAGCGTCGTGGCGAGCGCGGCGTCCGCTCGGGCCTGAGCGGCCAGCGCCGACAACGGATCCGGTGGTGGTGGCGCTGGAGGCTCTGCGGTGCACGCGACGGCGAGAGGTGCGGCGGCGACCGCCAGCAGCACACGCCGGCGGCTGACCGAATCGGAGATCACACGAACCCATCTTGCCAGCGGGCCGCGAGGAAGTGGGAGGCGGGCAAAAGAGATAGTCTTGGCGACCACGGCCGCCGAAACACCGTCGGCCGAGGTTTTAGTGCGTTCGATCAGAAGGAGTCACCACGTGTCCAGCCCGCCGCGCGGAGAGCTTGCCGCGCAGCTAGCACCCGTTGTGCGAGAGGCGCTCGAAGCCGCCGGCTTCGACCTCGACGCGCTCGACGTGAATCAGGCTGGGCGCCGCCGTCTGGTCAAGGTCGTCGTCGACGGCGAGGACGGCATCGGACTCGACGAGGTCGCCACGGCGAGCCGGGTGGTCTCCGCCGCGCTCGACGAGCACGACCACATCATCAACGGGCCGTACACCCTCGAGGTCACCTCGCCGGGTGTCGACCGGCCGCTGACCCACCAGCGCCACTGGAAGCGCGCGCACCTGCGTCTCGTGAAGATCAAGCAGCCCGAGCAGGCCGAGTGGTTCGGCCGGGTCGGGCAGTGCGACGAGACCGGGGTCGAGCTGCTGCACCAGGGCGAGCTGCGGCGCGTGGAGTACCGGCACATCGAACGCGCGGTCATGGAGATCGAGTTCAAGCAGCCGCCGGTCGAGGAACTGGCTCGGCTCACTCGGAAAGCACCGAAGGAGGAGCCGAGGTGAACGTTGACATCGCCGCCCTCAGGGCGATCGAACGTGAAAAGGACATCCCCTTCGAAACGGTTCTCGAGGCGATCGAGTCAGCACTGCTGACCGCCTACAAGCACACCGAAGGGCATCACGCGCACTCGCGCGTGGAGATCGACCGCAAGACCGGCGTCGTGCGCGTGATCGCGCAGGACCTGGGACCGGACGGCGCGGTGCAGGAGGAGTGGGACGACACTCCGGAGGGCTTCGGCCGCATCGCTGCCACCACCGCGCGCCAGGTCATCCTGCAGCGCCTGCGTGACGCCGAGCACGAGCGCACGTTCGGCGAGTTCGCCGCCAAGGAAGGCGAGATCATCGCCGGGGTCGTGCAGCGCGACGCCCGCGCGAACGCCCGCGGCATGGTCGTCGTGCAGGTCGGCGACACCGAAGGCGTGCTTCCCCCGGCCGAGCAGGTGCCGGGCGAGCAGTACAACCACGGCGAGCGCATCAAGTGCTACGTCGTGAGCGTCTCCCGCGGTTCCCGCGGTCCGCAGATCGCTCTCTCGCGCACGCACCCGAATCTCGTTCGCAGGCTTTTCGCGCTCGAGGTTCCGGAGATCGCCGACGGCACCGTGGAGATCGCCGCGGTGGCACGTGAGGCAGGTCACCGTTCGAAGATCGCGGTCAAGTCCACGGTCTCCGGCGTGAACGCCAAGGGCGCCTGCATCGGCCCGATGGGGGCCCGTGTGCGCAACGTCATGCACGAGCTCGGTGGTGAGAAGATCGACATCATCGACCACTCGGACGACGCCGGCACGTTCGTCGGGAATGCCTTGTCCCCGGCCAAGGTTGTGTCTGTGCGGGTGCTCGACGAACGCGCCAAGACGGCGCGCGTCGTGGTGCCCGACTTCCAGCTGTCGCTGGCGATCGGCAAGGAGGGGCAGAACGCCCGTCTGGCCGCCCGTCTGACCGGCTGGCGCATCGACATCCGCAGTGACGCGGAGGCTCCGGCCGCCGGAGCGGTCACATCCAGTTCGGCCGAATGAGCTCCAGGGGATAGAATTATCAACGGTTCAACGTCGGGATCGGTTTCCCAGCACATCGGCCCTGTTCGCACGTGTATTGGATGCCGCGCCCGGACGTTGCCCTCTGAGCTGCTGCGTGTGGTCGCGGTGGACGGTTCGGTCCTTCCGGACGTCCGTCGGCGGCTTCCAGGTCGAGGTGCTTGGTTGCATTTCGATCTCGAATGTCTGCGCAACGCCGAGCGGCGACGGGCGTTCCCACGGGCCCTGCGGGTCCAAGGTTCACTCGACGTCGCTTCGTTGCGCGAGCACATCGAGCAGCACCTGGCTTCGGGACAGCCCCGCGGCCGACAGGTAACAGGAATCAAGGAAGCAGGTCGACCCGTCATGAGTCAGCCGTGAAGCTGAAGACATGAACGCGCGACGTTAAGACGAGGTCGATGGGACTTGCCCGCCGGCCTCACAACAGAGGAGAGCAGTGGCAGGCAAGGCCCGCGTGCACGAGCTCGCGAAAGAGCTCGGCGTCACGAGTAAAGAAGTTCTGAACAAGCTCGCCGAACAAGGCGAATACGTGAAGTCCGCGTCATCGACCGTCGAGGCCCCCGTGGCCCGGCGGCTTCGTGATGCGTACGAAGCCAAGGCAAAGCCGTCGGCTCCCAAGCCGTCAGCGCCGAAGCCGAAGGCCCCGGCACCCGCTGCCCCCGCACCTGCCCCCGCCGCACCGGCGGAGCAGAAGCCGGCGCAGTCAGACACCCAGTCCTCGGCTCCGAAGGCCGCTCCCGGCCCGAAGCCCGCACCGCGTCCGGCAGCTCCGGCTCCCAAGCCCGCCGCGGCGGAACCGGCCCCGGCCGCGCCCGCTCCGGTTCAGCAGCCCCAGGCTCCGGCCGCGTCGGCACCCGCCGCGCAGCAGAAGCCACCGGCCGCCGGTTCAAAGCCGGGCAGTGGCCCGCGTCCGGGCCCGCGCCCGGCTCCGGCCGCTCCGGCTCCGGCACCGGCTCCGCAGCAGCAGCCGCAGGCTCCGGTCGCGCCCGCTGCCGCTGCGTCCTCCCCGTCCGTGGTGCCGCCGCGCCCGCAGTCTCCCAAGCCTGCAGGCCCGCGTGCCCCGCGTCCGGGCAACAACCCCTTCGGTGTGGGTGGCGGCAACGCTGGATCACCGCGTCCGGGTCCCCGTCCCGGCCCGCGTCCCGAGCAGGGTGGTGGCGACCGCGAGCGGCCGTCCGGCCCGAAGCCCGGCGACCCGCGTCCGGCGAACCCGCGTCCCGGTGGCGATCGTCAGGGCGGTCCCCGTCCCAGTGGCGACCGTCAGGGTGGCCCGCGTCCGAGCGGTCCCGGTCAGGGCGGTCCTCGCCCGAACCCCGGCAACATGCCTCCGCGCCCGAACCCCGGCATGATGCCGGGTCGTCCGGCCGGTAACCGTCCTGGCCCCGGTGGTGGTGGCGGCGGTGGCCGTCCCGGCGGCGGTGGCGGTGGCGGCGGTCGTCCCGGTGGGGGCGGCGGCGGTGGCGGCGGCTTCCGTGGCGGTCCTGGTGGCGGCGGTGGCGGTGGCGCCGGTGGCGGCTTCCGTCCCGGTGGCGGCGGTGGCGGTGGCGGTGGCTTCCGTCCCGGTGGCGGCGGTGGCGGTGGCGGTGGCTTCCGTCCCGGTGGCGGTGGCGGCGCTGGTGGCGGCGCTCCGGCCGGTGGCGGCGGTTTCCGCGGTCGTCCCGGTGGCGGTGGTGGCGCCGGTCGTGGCGGTACCGCTGGTGCCTTCGGTCGTCCGGGTGGTCCTGCGCGTCGTGGACGTAAGTCCAAGCGCCAGAAGCGCCAGGAGTACATGGACAACATGCAGGCGCCTTCGGTCGGTGGCGTCCGCCTGCCCAAGGGCCAGGGCGAGTCGATCCGCCTGCCGCGTGGCGCCTCGCTGACCGACTTCGCCGACAAGATCAACGCCAACCCGGCGTCGCTCGTGCAGGTGCTGTTCCACCTGGGCGAGATGGTCACGGCGACCCAGTCGGTGTCCGACGAGATCCTGGAGCTGCTCGGCTCCGAGATGAACTACGTCGTGCAGGTCGTGTCCCCCGAGGAGGAGGACCGCGAGCTGCTCGAGACGTTCGACATCACCTACGGCGAGGACGCCGGCGGTGAGGACGAGCTGCAGATCCGTCCGCCGGTCGTGACCGTCATGGGTCACGTCGACCACGGTAAGACCCGGCTCCTCGACACCATCCGCAAGGCGAAGGTCGCCGAGGGCGAGGCCGGTGGCATCACCCAGCACATCGGTGCCTACCAGGTGCAGACCGAGCTCGAGGGCAACCCGCGGCTCATCACCTTCATCGACACCCCAGGTCACGAGGCGTTCACCGCCATGCGTGCGCGTGGTGCGAACGCGACCGACATCGCGGTCATCGTCGTCGCCGCTGACGACGGCGTGATGCCGCAGACGGTGGAAGCGATCAACCACGCCCAGGCGGCCTCCGCGCCGATCGTGGTCGCGGTGAACAAGATCGACAAGGAGGGTGCGAACCCCTCCAAGATCCGTCAGCAGCTGACCGAGTACGGCCTGGTCGCCGAGGAGTATGGCGGCGACACGATGTTCGTCGACATCTCGGCGAAGCAGGGCATCAACATCGACAGCCTGCTCGACGCCATCCTGTTGACGGCCGACGCCTCGCTGGACCTCCGGGCCAACCCGGACATGGAGGCCCAGGGTGTCGCGATCGAGGCTCACCTCGACCGCGGTCGCGGTCCGGTCGCCACGGTGCTCGTCCAGCGGGGATCACTGCGCGTCGGCGACTCGATCGTCGCGGGTGACGCGTACGGTCGTGTCCGCCGCATGGTCGACGAGCACGGCGATGACGTCACCCTCGCGACCCCGTCGCGTCCGGTGCAGGTCATCGGTCTGACCTCGGTGCCGCGCGCCGGTGACTCGTTCCTCGTCGTCGACGAGGACCGAGTCGCCCGCCAGATCGCCGAGCGTCGTCAGGCCCGCACCCGCAACGCTGCCAACGCCGCGAAGCGCAAGCGCGTCAGCCTGGAAGACCTCGATGCGGCGCTGAAGGAAACCAGCGCTCTCACCTTGATCATCAAGGGCGACAACTCGGGTACCGTCGAGGCACTCGAGGACGCGCTCATGAAGATCGAGGTCGGCGACGACGTCGAGCTGCGCGTGATCCACCGCGGCGTCGGTGGCATCACCGAAGGCGACATCAACCTCGCCGTCGCCGGTTCCGCCATCGTCCTGGGCTTCAACGTCCGGGCCGAGGGCAAGGCGACCGAGCTCGCGAACCGCGAGGGTGTGGATGTCCGGTACTACACGGTCATCTACCAGGCCATCGACGAGATCGAGGCCGCTCTCAAGGGTCTGCTCAAGCCGGAGTTCGAGGAGGTCCAGCTCGGCCGCGCCGAGATCCGCGACGTCTTCAAGTCCTCCAAGGTCGGCACCATCGCCGGTTGTATGGTCCTGTCGGGTGAGATCCGCCGCAACGCGCGCGCTCGCCTGATCCGTGACGGCAAGGTGATCGCGGAGAACCTCCCGATCAGCTCGCTCAAGCGGTTCAAGGACGACGCCACCGAGGTCCGCGAGGGCTTCGAGTGTGGTCTGACGCTCGGCAACTACAGCGACCTCAAGGTCGAGGACGTCATCGAGACGTTCGAGATGCGCGAGAAGCCGCGTAGCTGATAGCCGGACGGGGGTGCGGGGCCATTTACTCAGTGGCCTCGCACCCCCTTCGCGCTGGAGGATCATGCCCATGTACGTGGGGTCTCTGGAACTGGACTTGCTGCTGGGCGACGTCCATTCGTTGAAGGAAAAGCGTTCGGTGATCCGGCCCGTCGTGGCCGAGCTCAAGCGCAAGTTCGAGGTGTCGGCCGCCGAGGCCGGGCACCAGGACCTGCACCGGCGCTCATTGATCGGGGTCGCGGTCGTCGCCGCCGACTCCGCGCACGTCAGGGACGTTCTGGCCGGCTGTGAAAGGCTGGTCGCCGGACGACCTGAACTGGAACTGCTCTCCGCCCGGACCCGTCTGGTCGGGCCGGAGGACGACTAGGAAGGGGAGGCTCGTGGCCGACACGGCACGTGCCCGCAAGCTCGCCAAGCGGATCTCACAGATCGTCGCTTCCGCGCTGGAGCACGAGGTGAAGGACCCTCGTCTCGCTCGGGTCACGATCACCGACACGAAGGTGACCGGAGACCTGCACGACGCGACCGTGTACTACACGGTGCTGGGTGAGCGGCTCGACTCCGAACCTGACCTCGCCGGGGCCGCCGCGGCCCTGGAGAAGGCCAAGGGTGTGCTGCGGTCCATGGTGGGCGCGCAGACCGGGGTCCGGTTCACGCCCACGCTGACTTTCGTCACCGACACGGTGCCGGATGTCGCGCGGAAGATGGACGAGCTGCTGGCCCAGGCTCGGGATGCCGACGCCGAGGTGGCTCGGCTCGCGGCCGGGAAGGCTCCGGCCGGGGAAGCGGATCCCTACAAGGCTCCGCGCGAGGATTCTGACGAAGACTGAACAAGCAGGGACCGTCCACACAGCACTGCTGGGGACGGTCCCTGCTTCGTGCGGTGGGGTGAAACCGTCTCGTCTGTGGGTGCCCTACAGCACATTGAGACAGTGAGCGGCTAACGTCTCCCTGTGGCAGACGACCTGAGCACCACCATTGCCGAGGCCGCGCGGTTGCTGGCCGACGCCCGTGACGTGACCCTGTTGAGTCACATCAACCCCGACGCGGACACGCTTGGAAGTGCGTTGGCGGTGGGGCTCGCGCTGCATCGGCGGGGCGTGCGGGTTCAGGTGGCGTTCGGCGAGCCCGAGGCGGTGCCGGAGTCGCTCAAGGCGTTGGACACGGCCGGGCTGCTGGTGCACCGCGACGAGGTGCCGCTGGAGCCTGAGTTGCTCGTAGTCATGGACACTGGCAGTTTGCAGCGGCTCGGACCACTGCAGGACCGGGTGGCGAACGCGCGTGGGCCGGTCATCGTCGTCGACCACCACGTGTCGAACACGCGGTACGGGACTGTGCACTGCATCGACGAGCATGCGGAAGCGACGGCGTTGATCGCGTTGAAGCTGCTCGACGAGATGGATGTCGAGATCGACGAGCCGATCGCGCGGTGCCTCTACGCGGGGCTTGTCACGGACACCGGTGGGTTCCGCAAGGCCGGGCCTGCCGCGCACCAGACGGCCGCGCGGCTGCTGGAGACAGGCGTGGACGCGTACAGCGTCACCAGACCGTTGATGGACGCGCATCCGTTCGCGTACCTGGGCATGCTGTCTCGCGTGCTCGCCAAGGCAGAGTTGGACCGGCAGGCGGCGCACGGGCTGGGGCTGGTGCACGCGGTGGTCAGCTTCGAAGACACCCAGGGCGTGCGGAGTGAGGAGGTGGAGAGCGTGATCGACGTGGTGCGCTCTGCCTCCGAGGCCGAGGTGGCCGCGGTGTTGAAGGAGTTGCGGCCGGGGTTCTGGTCGGTGTCGTTGCGGGCGGTGAGCCGGGTGGACGTGCGTGAGGTGGCGCAGGTGCTCGGGGGCGGCGGGCATCGGCTGGCGGCCGGGTTCACCTTCGAGGGGGCCGCGGAGCAGGTCGTTGGCGCGCTCAAGGGCGCGTTGGAGCGGGTGGGGTCATGACACGGACAGGGAGCCCGCGACTGCTGCGGGAGATCAACGACCGGGCGGCGATCGAGACATTGCTGCGCGGCGGGGCGATGACGCGTGCGGAGCTGGAAGAAGTCATCGGCCTCTCCAAGCCCGCGACGGCGCAGTTGCTGGCGCGGCTTGAAGAGGACGGCATGGTCGTCCGCACGGGCCTGCGTGGCGGTGGGCGTGGGCCGCGCGCGCAGATGTGGGCCGTCAACGGTGGTGTCGGGTACGTGGCCGCGGTCGCGTTGACGCCGGAGCTGATCGACGTCGTCATCGCGGACATCACCGGCTCGCTCATGTCCGAGCACAGTGCGCCGATGCCCGCCGAGCACACGGTCCAGGCGTTCCGCGAGGCCGTGCAGAAGGCGGCGGCGCTCGCCGGGCTGACGCTGGAGGCGCTCAGCCACGTCGTGGTCGGGACGCCCGGTGCGGTGGATCCGTCGACCGGGCACCTCGGGTTCGCGCCGCACCTGCCGGGACTCGTGGACGTGGACCTGCCTTCGACGCTGCGGGAGATCATCGGCACGTCGGTGTCGATCGAGAACGACATCAACCTCGCCGCGCTGGAGGAGATGAGCTCCGGCAAGGCGGTGGGCGTGAAGAACTTCGTGCTGTTCTGGCCCGCGGACGAGATCGGCAGCGCGGTGGTCGTCAACGGCGTGCTGCTGCGCGGTGTCACCGGGGGCGCCGGCGAGGTCGACTCGATGCAGGTGCCCGGCGGACGCTACGGCGACCAGGTGGACAGCGACGCGATCGTGGTGCTGGCGGCGTCGCACGGCATCGTGGCGCCGACCGGGCTGGAAGCGGTGGCGCACGCGCTGGAGGCCGGCGCCGAAGGTCGCGAGTTCTTGTCGGACCTCGCTCGTAGGATCGCTTTGGGCCTGGCGAACGTCGTGTGCGTGCTCGACCCCGAACTGGTGCTGCTCTCCGGCGGTGTGGCCCAGGCGGGCGGCGAGACGTTGTGCGAGCTGGTGTCGGTGGAGCTGCTGAAGCTGGTGGTGCCGAGGACGCCGGTGCAGCTCGCGCAGATCACCGCGAACCCGGTGCGGTCGGGCGCGCTGCATTCGGCGCTGGCGGTCGCGCGTGAGCAGGTGTTCGGGCTGCCGCAGCGGTCCTAGGGGTCACTCGAACGGGTGGATGTGGGCCGAAAAGTGTCCTGAAACGTTGTTACCGTTCCCTCGCATACGAGGAACGCGGGGGCAGCGAACAGCGGTGTGGGGTGAGCCGGGACTGCCGACGGCTTGCCGGGTAGCCGGAGCTGCCGGTGAGTGCTGTGCCGGTGAGTGCTTTGCATCGCTAAATGGATGGCGTGCCGATCCGGAGCGCCTAGGTTCGGTGCGTGGAGGATCGGGTTCCCGCTCGGCGGGTCATCGGGCTGGCCGTACCCGCGCTGGGTGTGCTGGCGGCTGAGCCGTTGTACGTGCTCGTCGACACCGCCGTGGTCGGGCACCTGGGCGCGTTGCCGCTGGCCGGGCTGGCGCTGGGTGGCGTGCTGCTCACGCAGGTGTCGACGCAGCTCACGTTCCTCTCGTACGGCACGACGGCGCGCACGGCCCGTTTGCACGGGGCTGGGCGGCGCGGAGACGCGGTCGCGGAGGGCGTGCAGGCCACGTGGCTGGCACTCGCGGCCGGCGTGCTCGTGGTGCTGCTCGGGCAGCTGTTCGCCCGGCCGCTCGCGGAGGTGCTCGCGGGTGAAGGTGCGGTGGCGGACGCGGCGGTGCGGTGGGTGCGCATCGCGTTGTTCGGCGCGCCGTTCATCCTCGTCACGATGGCGGGCAACGGGTGGATGCGCGGCGTCCAGGAGACCGGGCGGCCCCTGAAGTACATCCTGATCGGCAACGGCATCAGCGCCGTGCTCTGCCCCGCGCTCGTGTACGGCGCCGGCTGGGGGCTGGAGGGCTCCGCGGTGGCCAACGTGGTCGCGCAGGTGCTCTCGGCCGGGCTCTTCATCAAGGCGCTGTTCGCCGAACGGGTGTCGCTGCGGCCGCATTGGACGGCCATGCGCGAGCAGCTCGGCATGGGGCGTGACCTGGTGTTGCGGAGCCTGGCGTTCCAGGCGTGCTTCATCAGCGCGGCGTCGGTCGCGGCACGGACCTCCATCGCGGCCGTGGGTGCGCATCAGATCGTGTTGCAGCTGTGGACGTTCCTCGCGCTGGTGCTCGATTCTCTGGCGATCGCGGCGCAGTCGCTCGTCGGTGCGGCTCTGGGCGCCTCCAGGCGCAAGCAGGCGGAGAAGCTCGCCTGGCAGGTCACGCGGTACGGGCTGGTGTTCGGCATCGGCCTGGGCGTGTTGTTCGCGTCGCTCGCGACGGTGCTGCCACGAGCGTTCACGTCCGACGCGGGTGTGCTCGCGGAGATTCCGCACGCGTGGTGGTTCTTCGTCGCGCTGCAGCCGATCGCGGGCGTGGTGTTCGCGTTGGACGGCGTGCTGCTCGGCGCGGGCGACGTGAAGTTCATGCGGACCGCGACCCTGCTGCCCGCCGCGGTCGGGTTCCTGCCGCTGGTGTGGGCCGCGTACGTGTTCGAGTGGGGTCTCGCCGGGATTTGGACGGGCCTG
>CAVYAD010000059.1:0-6908 GCA_963766275.1 uncultured Actinomycetota bacterium | reverse complement strand
GTGGTTGATGCCCCGGCTGTCGGTCGACCCGATGTACATGCCGGGCCGCTTGCGGACGGCCTCCAGACCTTCGAGGTGCGTCAGGTCGTCGGCCCCGTACAGGGTCTCTGCGGTCACGGGTATTGCTCCCAGGTTGTGTGCGGACTGCCAGCAGGGTATCCGCACGGACCGACAATTTTTCGCAGGACGTCCGTCACGGGCGTGGGAACCGCCCTGGGTGGTGCGTCACGAAGCCCGGCGCCACGGTCTCCTCACGAGGTGGAGTCGTGGTCCAGTCCTGGAGTACCCGCATCTCAGGGCCGTAATGACCGGCTGAGTCATTCAAGACGGAAGGTGCCACCACAGGCCACCTCCCGAACGAAATCCTGTCTTCCAGGACACGGAGGGCCACAAGTTCCTCCGCTGCCGTGTGCATGCAGTGCCCCGCCCGGTCGACGAAAAGTTGGCGAACGTCACGTCCTCGGTAGGCGCCCGCGTGTTCCACCGAGGTCGGGTCTCCAATCGCGTGCAGCGTCACGACCGGTGCTTTAGGCCGACCGCTCGGATCGCCGTAGGAAGACAGCCACCGGACAGCGGAAGCGTCAGCCGACACCCGAGGAGCCGCGGCCAGCGCCGCCAGGTCGGTTTCCGGAGACATCCCGGCCTCCCGATAGGCCGCGAACACCAGCTCCTTCTGTGCCGACCGCGACAACAGTTCCCGGTAGTCCACACCCGTGTTCCAGCTCGGGTTGCCACCGGAACGGGTCTCGATGTCGACCCGGCCGCTCCCCCACGCCAGCGAGCGCGCCAGTGTCCGGTCGTGCACGGCCGCCTGGGTAACGGCCTCCACGACGGACGTGGGTCGCGGCTCGTGCACCCGTGACCAGGCCGGAATGCCCGCGACGGCGTTCGCCAGGGCCAGCCGCGCCCGCCCGGCGCCCGTCCCCAACGCCCCGTCCACGGCCGCGACGGCCCGCTTCTCGTTCGAGGGCGCGTCGGAAATCCGGGCGACCTCCAACGCCGGGTCCAGCAGCGTCCGGAACACGAATCCCAGGTCAAGCAGCTGGTTGGACCGCAGGACCGCCCCTCCCAGAGCACCGCACATCGCCAGCACCCCGTCGAAGGACGACCGCTCGCCCAGCATCACCGAGGTGAGCCCGCCCAGCGAGGATCCCCACGCGATCACCCGCCGCGGCCGGGCCACTTCCCGCGAGAACCACGACACCAGAGCGGGCTGGTCGCGCAGCGCGTCCGGGATCGCGTGCCCGTGCGGAACCCGGTAGCGAGAGGCCGCGAGAGCGTATCCACGGGCGAGCAGTTCGTCCCGCGCCGCCGGCCGCGAGGCCATCTCGATCGGCGGGGTGTAGCCGGCCGGGTAGGTGCCGTGGCTGTAGAGCAGAAGCGTGCCGTTCCAACGGGATGGCACCTCGACCCGATATTCGGCACCGTCGATCTGTCCGGTGTGGACAGTCGGCGAATCGGGTGCGACCGGCATCAACAGCGATACCGCGAGCATCAACTTCCCGAGCACGATGATCTCCCCTCGATGTGTGTCGAGCACAGCCTCTCGATCACCGGGGAACGGCGCGTCCGTCGAGCCGTGGATTCGGACTACGCGAGGTTGCGTACGAGACCAACCCGAGACCTTCCCGAAACTGACCCGTGAACCGGGAGGAACACCGGCACGTATGCCCCGGTGTCAAGGAACTGACCGAGGGACGGAGTGATCGCGTGCGGCATGGTGTGGACTCGGGTCTGTTCCAGCAGACCGCGCACAGCCCGTCCTACTTCGAACTCACGCGCAAAGGCGCTGGTGAGCTCGTCGACTTCTGCATCCCGTGCAACCCGTACTTCCCGACGCCGGAGATGTTCGACGAGCTGTCGAAGAACCTGGAGTCGGTGCTGAAGTTCTACCCGAGCGACTCCAGCCAGATCGCGGACCAGCTGTCCAAGGTGCTGGGCCTGAACCCGGCCACACTCGCCATGTCGAACGGGAGCACCGAGCTCATCACGTGGATGGACCACCTGTGGATCCACGACAGCGTCGCGATCCCGATCCCGACGTTCGGCCGGTGGACCGACCAGCCGATGGAGACCAACAAGCGCGTCGACATGTTCCTGCTCCAGGAGAGCGACAACTTCGAGCTCGACATCGACGAGTACATCAAGTTCATCCGCACGCGCGGCAGCCGGGTCGCGGTCATCTGCAACCCGAACAATCCCGACGGCGGCTACCTGCCGCGCCGGGAGATCATCCGGTTCATGGACGAGCTCGCCGACCTCGACCTGATCGTGATCGACGAGTCGTTCATCGACTTCGTCGAGGTGGAGCGCAACCCGTCGGTCGCGGCCGAGGCGTCCATCCGGCCCAACGTGGTCGTGTTGAAGAGCCTCGGCAAGAACTTCGGCCTGCACGGCATCCGGTTCGGCTACCTGGTCGCGAACCCCGGCCTGGCCGGCAAGATGCGCAAGACGCTGCCGAAGTGGAATCTCAACTCCCTCGCGGAAACCGTCGTGTTCATGCTGGCCGAACACGAGGCGGAATACGCCGAAAGCCTGCGTCTGCTGTCACGTGACAGGTACCGGATGGGCATGGAGCTCGCCCGCATCCCGGACCTGACCGTCTACTCCTCGCAGGCCAACTTCCTGTTCGTGAAGCTCGGCGGCGGCATGGACGGCCGCGAGCTGCGCGACCACCTGTTGTCCCGGCACCAGGTCTTCATCCGTGAGTGCGGCAACAAGCTCGGCATGACCAGCAAGTTCGCCCGGTTGGTCGTCAGGCCCGAGAAGGACGTGGAACGGCTCGTCGAAGGCATCCGCGACTTCACCCAAGCGAGGTGGACAGAGCGCACCACAAGCCACTCAAGCCATTCCAGCGAACCGTCGCTGCTGATGCACAGTGCCTGACCCTTCCGCGCACTGAATTCATTTCTCCGAAAGGTTGCCCAGAGATGTCATCACCGCACGTCCTCAGCGGTCGGCGCGGCCAGGTGGCTGCGGCCGCGCTGGTGGCCGCCACACTCGTCAACGCGGCGTTGTTCGGCGGCACCAACGCCACCGCGTCGTCGCACCGCGAAGCTCCGCTCATCGCCGGTGACCCGGCCGTGGACAACACGGACCTGTACGCGTTCGTCAGCCCGGACCACAAGGACACGGTCACGCTCGTCGGCAACTGGTTCCCGTTCCAGGAACCCAACGGCGGCCCCAACTTCTTCCCGTGGGCCCAGGACGCGCAGTACGACTTCAACATCGACAACGACGGCGACGCCAAGGCGGACGTCGTGCTGCGCTGGCAGTTCCACAACGACGACCGGCGCAAGAACACGACGTTCCTGTACGCCAACGGCGTCGTGGACTCGCTCGACGACGAGAACCTGCTGTTCCGCCAGCGCTACGACCTGGAGGCCATCTACGAGAACGGCCAGAAGGTCAAGCTCGTCAACAACGCGCCGGTCGCGCCGTCACCGAACGGCCCGGCGTCCATGCCGGACTTCAAGAAGCTGCGTGACCAGGCGGCCGTGCAGATCCCCGGCGGCGGCAAGGTCTACGTCGGACCGTCCGAGGACGCGTTCTTCGCCGACCTGCGCGTGTTCGACCTGCTCTACGGCGGCAACCTGAGCGAGGTCGGCCAGGACACGCTGCGCGGCTACAACGTCAACACCATCGCGATCCAGCTGCCCAAGCAGGCGCTGGCGTTGAAGAACGACGCGAACCGCAACCCGAACATCGGTATCTGGAGCACCACGCAGAAGCGTTCGCTGAAGCTCTCGCCGGGCAAGGCGGAGGCACAGGGCGACTTCGTGCAGGTCTCCCGCCTGGGCAACCCGCTGGTGAACGAGGTCGTGGCCCCCGCGGGCCTCAAGGACGCGTTCAACGGCCTGCGCCCCGACCAGGACGCCGGCGTCAAGGAGCTGGTGGACCGGGTGGTCAACCCCGAGCTGCCGAAGCTGATCGAGGGCATCTACAAGATCCCGGCGCCGAAGGGTCCGCGTGACGACCTGGCCGAGATCTTCCTGACGGGCATCACCAAGAAGCTCGGCGCGCAGATCGACGCCGACCTGAACTCGCAGGTGAACAACGCCGACGTCGACAAGAACAGGTTCCGTCCGTCGGAGATGCTGCGGCTGAACATGTCGATCGACCCGAACCCGAACCCCAACCGGCTCGGGCTGCTCGCCGGTGACACGCAGGGCTTCCCCAACGGCCGCAGGCTCACCGACGACGTGATCGACATCGGCGTCCAGGCGTTCGAGGGTGCAGCGGCGTCCGGCAAGATCGTCGAGGCGCTCGCGACCGGTGACAAGGTCGACGCGAACGACCAGCCGTTCGAGGCGAACTTCCCGTACGTGGGCCTGCCGCGCAACGGCACGGCGGTCAACGCGTCCGGCAACACCGCCGAGGTCGCGGTGAACCCGGTCGGCAAGATCGGCAACCTCGACCCGATGGCGATGACCACGGCGGTCGGCTCGGCGTTCGTGTTCGGCGCCGGTTTCTGGTTGTTCCGCAAGCGCCAGCAGCAGATGCGCAAGTACGGGTCGCACTCGAAGTGAAGTACCAACAGCGGCAGGCGGTCGCGGTGGGTCTCCTGGCCACCGCGGCGCTTGCCTACCTCGCCGCCTCCGGTCCTGCCGACAGCAGGGCCGGGGGCGCGCCCCTGTTCCCGTCGTGGCGCAGCAGAACGAGATGCACCGCGTGGTGCATCAGCTTCAGCAGCGCCTGCACCGGGTGCCCGGCGACGCCTCGTCGTGGGCGCAGCTCGGCGGGTCCTATGTGGAACTGGCACGCGTGACGGCCGATCCGGCGTATTACGCGAAGGCCGAAGGCGCACTGAAGAACGCGGGCGACACGGGCCTTGCCGCGATCGGCATGGGCACGCTGGCCAACGCCCGCCACGACTTCCACGCCGCCCGCACGTGGGCACTGAAGGCGTTGGAGACCCAGCCGAGCTCCGCGGCGGCGTACGGCGTTCTCGCCGACGCGTCGACGCAGCTCGGTGACGACGCGGGCGCTGAGAACGCCGTGCAGAAGATGCTCGATCTCAAGCCGAACACGGCATCGTTCGCGCGCGCGTCCTTCCACCTCGAACTGCACGGCGACGCCGACGGCGCCCGCGACGCGATGACGCGCGCGCTGGCCGCTGCCGCGACGCCGGAGGAGATCGCGTTCTGCCGCTACCGGTTGGGTGAACTCGCGTTCGACCACAACCGGCTCGATGAAGCCGCGCAGCACTACGAGCAGGGTCTGGCGGCGAGAGGAGACGACATGACTCTCACTCAGGGCAAGGCGAAGGTCGCGGCGGCACGGGGTGACATCCCGGTGGCGCTGGAGGACTACCGCAGGCTGGTGGCGCGCGCACCGCTGCCCCAGTACCTGCAGGAGTACGCGGAGCTGTTGGAAGCCAACGGTCGCAGGGCCGAGGCCGACCAGCAGTACGCGGTGCTGTCCGAGCAGCAGCGGCTGATGGAGTCGCAGGGCGCCTCCGACGACCTGGCCGCCGCGCTGATGGCCGCCGACCGCGGTGACGGCATGCAGTCGCTGCGCCGGGCCGAGGCCGAGTGGAGCAAGCGGCAGAGCGTGTTCGTCGCCGACGCGATGGCGTGGGCGCTGCACATGAACGGCCGGGACGCCGAAGCGCTCGCCTACGCCGACCAGGCCGCCGCGCTCGGCTGGCAGAACGCCACGTTCTCCTACCACCGCGGCATGATCCTCGCCGCGCTCGGCCGGGTCGCCGAGGCACAGGAGGCGCTCGTGCAGGCGTTGCGGCTCAACGCCAACTTCTCGCCGCTGCACGCGCTGAAGGCGGGCCGCAAGCTCGCCGAGCTGCGAGGCGGTCGGTGAGTCTGTCCAGTTGGGTCGTGCGCCCCGTCCTGGTCGTCGCTCTGCTGGTGGCGGGGATCTTCTTCATCAACGGCGAGGCGTCCGCCCACCCGCTGGGCAACTTCAGCGTCAACCATTACCACGGCCTGCATCTGCATCCGGACCGCATCGACCTGAGATCCGTGGTCGACGTCGCGGAGATCCCGACGCTGCAGGAGAGCCTGCGCACCCGCGACGCACGGCAGTGGTGCGACGAGGTGTCCCGCACGGATCGGTCCACCGTGGACGGCCGCCGGATCACCTGGTCGGTCTCCAGCGCCACCAAGGACCACCCGGTCGGCCAGGCCGATCTCATCACCACCAGGCTGGTCTGCGAGTTCACCGCGAAGGTGGACCTGGACCGGCCGGCCCAGCTCGAGTTCCGCGACGAGTCGAACACCGACCGGGTCGGCTGGCGTGAGATCACCGCCGCCGGCAGCGGGATCAAGCTCTCGGACACGTCCGTGCCGACCGAGAGCATCAGCAACGAGCTCCGGACCTACCCGGAGGACCTGCTCAGCAACCCGCTCGACGTCCGGTCCGTCACGTTCACCGCGCAGCCCGGCACCGGATCCGAGCCCAAGCAGGCGTCCGGCTCCCCCGTCCAGTCGTTCAGCGCCACCGCGGCCGCTCTCAACGACATCCTGGGCAGCGACGAGCTCACGCCGTGGCTCGGGTTCCTCGCCCTGCTGCTGTCTCTCCTGCTCGGCGCGTCGCACGCGGCGCTGCCCGGTCACGGCAAGACGCTGATCGCCGCCTATCTGGCCGGTCGTCAGGGCACGCCGAAGGACGCCTTCATCGTCGGCGCCTCGGTCACCGCGACGCACACCGGCGGCGTGCTGGTACTCGGGCTGGTCATCAGTGCTTCCAGCGCGTTCGCCGGCGAACAGGCGATGCGCTGGCTCGGCCTTGGCAGCGGCCTGCTGATCACGGCGATCGGCGTGGTGCTGCTGCGGTCCGCCGCCACCCGCCAACCGGCGCTCGTCGGCGCTGGGCACGGCCACGGACATGGGCACGGTCATGGCCACGGACACGGTCATGGGCATGGGCATGGGCATGGGCATGGGCTCGGA
>CAVYAD010000058.1:0-8951 GCA_963766275.1 uncultured Actinomycetota bacterium | reverse complement strand
CAACCTCAGCCTGTCCGCGAAGGACGGCGTGGGTGGCGCGGGCCTGACCATCAACAACATTCCGGATCCCGACGCCGGGCCCGGCGTCCGTGCCACGCCGCGCGCGGTCCTGGGCTGCCACACCGCCTTCGGCGCGCAGCTGGCGTTGTGCGATTCCCAAGGGCGTCCGCGAATCGTGCTCCAGGTCGACGAGAACGACCGGCCGACCATCAAGATCCTGGACGGGGACGGCAAAACGGTCAACGAACTGGCCTGACACTCCAGTGGTCAAGGCGCGTCCGTGCGTGCGGGGCGGTGCGCATCGCCGCCCGTTATCCCTTGATGTACAACGCGGCCGGCAGCGGCGACGTCTGGATCAGTCCGAGCGGCAGCAGCACCGGCACCTGGACGCGGCAGTACACCACCATCGAGGCGGGATACAGCCGCAACCTGACGTACGTGCCACGCACCGGCCGGGTGCTGATCGTCTCCGGAGCCGGCACCGTCCGGCACGCCGACATCGACTTCGGCCGTTCCGTCGGTGCGTACTACAAGTTGGTCAATCGACAGAGCGGCAAGGCGCTGGACGTGTACGGCGCGGACCTGGCCGACGGAGCGAACCTCGTGCAGTGGGCCGACAACGGCGGGTTCAACCAGCACTGGCACGTCACGGACACCGGTGACGGCTACCGGACGCTGCTCAACCGCAACAGCGGCCGGGCCGTGTCCATCGACGGCAGGAGCACCGCCGACGCCGCGCGAGCCCTGCAGTGGGTGCACAACGCCGGACACGACCAGGCACTCAGGCTGGAACCGGTCGGCGCCTGCTACGAGATCCGCATCCGTCACAGCGGCAAGCTGCTGACCGTCGCGAGTGGATCCACCGCCGATGACGCCCAGGTCATCCAGTGGCCCGGCCAGAACCTGGTCGAGCAGCAGTGGTCGCTGGTCCGGGTGCCGAGTTGAACGAGGTACGTCGACCACGGACTTGAGGATGCTCGGGGAAGGTCACCGGGTCCGCCCGGAGACCTTCCCCCGGCCCACAGACGAGGTCTATGGCGGCTGTCCGGACATAGTCGTTGGCCGCGATCCTGCTTTACTATGGAACTAGTAAAGCAGCAAAGGGGCTACCGTGTTCGTCTTCCGGCTCGACACCCACTCCGGCGTGCCGCCGTACCTGCAACTCGTCCAGCAGGTTCGCCAAGCGGTGCTGCTGGGCTTTCTCCAACCCGGTGACCGCCTCCCGCTCATCCGCGAGGTGGTCGAGGACCTGGCGATCAATCCGAACACCGTCGCCAAGGCGTACCGGCAGATGGAGCAGGAGAACCTGGTCACCGGCCGCCCCGGCCAGGGCACGTTCGTCGATGAACAGCAGTCGGCCGCGATGTCGGCATCGACGTACACGTCGCTGCACCGCGGCCTGGCGACCTGGTTGCGCCGCGCCTACGCGGCCGGTCTCGACGAGCAGGCGGTCAACGCGCTCTTTGCTTCCGTCCACCAGCAGACGAGGAATGAGGACGTGGCGTGACAGCGACCGAGTTCGCGCTGCGCACCGACGGTGTGGGCAAGCGGTACCGGAAGGGCTGGGCGCTGCGCGACTGCACCCTGGCTCTGCCTGCGGGCGGCGTGATCGCCCTGGTCGGGCCGAACGGCGCGGGCAAGACCACGCTGCTGCGCCTGGCCGTCGGGTTGCTGGCACCGAGCACCGGCACGGTTGAGGTCCTCGGCCAGGACGTCACCGCCAGCACCCCGCACACTCTGTCCCGGGTCGGGTTCCTGGCCCAGGACCACCCGCTGTACAAGCGCTTCACCGTCGCCGAGATGCTCCGCTTCGGCCGGGCCTGCAACCTGCGGTTCGACCAGGGGCTGGCCGAGCGCCGGCTGGCGAAGCTGGGCATCCCGCTCGACCGCAGGGCAGGCACGCTCTCCGGCGGGCAGCAGGCCCAGGTCGCGTTGGCTCTGGCCCTGGCGAAGCGGCCGGACCTGCTCGTCCTCGACGAGCCGGTGGCCAGCCTCGACCCGCTGGCCAGGCACGAGTTCCTCCAGGTCCTCATGGGCGCGGTGGCCGAAGGCGGGGTGACCGTCCTGTTCTCCTCCCACGTCGTGCACGAGCTGGAGCGCGTCTGCGACCACCTGGTCGTGCTCAACCAGGGCCGGGTCACGCTCACCGGTGACATCGACACCCTCCTCGCCGAGCACCGGCTGCTCGTCGGCCCGCGCACGGCCACCGACCTCGACCGGGCCGGCGCCGTCGTGGAGGCCGTCCACAGCGACCGGCACACGACCCTGCTGGTACGCGACGGCGGGATCCCGGCCGCGCCAGGGTGGCAGGCCCAGCCGGTCTCGCTGGAGGACCTGGTGCTGGCGTACCTGCGCCGCCCGTCCGAGCCGAGCACCGCGGTCACGTCGGGGGTGGCGGCATGGCGTGGTTGATCTGGCGCCAGCACCGGACCGAGGTCTGCGTCCTGGGTCTGCTCGTCGGCCTGTTCGGCATCGCCCTGCTCGTGCTCGGGACGCAGGCCCACGACCTGTTCCCCGGCGGTCCCGCCCGGTGTGCGGGGGAGGCCGGTGTCAACGAGGCCTGCACGGCCTCTTTCCGCCGGCTCGACGAGGAGTACGGGTACGTCGAGAACCTCCTGGCGGCCTTCTACCTGGTCCCCGTCGTCATCGGCGCGTTCCTCGGCGCGCCGCTGCTCGCGCGCGAACTGGAGGACGGCACCTGGCAGCTCGCCTGGACGCAGGCCGTGCCGCGGATGCGCTGGCTGGCGGCCAAGCTCGCGGCACTGGCCGGCGTCACCGTCGCGCTGACCGGGATGTTCACCGCGGTGCTCACCTGGTTCCGTCAGCCATTCGACTCGTGGGAAGGGCGGTTCCAGTACGACGCCTTCGACCTGGAGGGACTTGTTCCGGTGGCGTACGCGCTGTTCGCGTTCGGCGTCGCCACCGCCGCGGGGGCGATCCTGCGGCGCAGCCTGCCCGCGTTCGGCGTCGCGTTCGGGGTGTTCCTCGCCGCCCGGATGCCGGTGGCGCTGCTGGCCCGTCCCGCGTACGCCACGCCCCTCACCGCCACGCAGCCGGTCCCCGTCGGCGGCTCGAAGGACCAGGCGGGGAACCGGCCCGCGCCCAGCTTCGCCGACTGGACGATCGAACGCGGCCACGCGGACGCCACCGGGCGCAGGCTGAGCTCGACCGAGTACTACGAGCTCGAGGCCGCCGCCGACCGGGCAGGCACCAACCTCAACCAGTTCCTGCACGCGCGGGGCATCCAGCAGCTCGGGGTCTACCACCCGGCCGACCGGTTCTGGACGTTCCAGCTCATCGAGACGGCCCTGTTCGTCGTCGTCGCGGCGGTCCTGATCGGTGTGGTGGTGTGGCGGGTACGGCGCCGAATGATCTAGTGGGCTTCCCCCAGGGCGTGTACACCGGGTTATGGCGCGATCGGTGGCGGGGTCGAGGGTTCGTTCGTACTCGGTTGGATCGAATAGTCGACAACTCATATTCCTCCGCGGACCCCAGGTTGATCGGGCTGCCGGAACCTGAGAAGTCGGCGCAGACGGCGAGATCCCGGAACTCCGGTCTCACCGCCTGCGCACACACCCGCCTTGTCGGCAGGCCGACCCGTGAAAAGCACCGCGAAATGCGGAATAGCGAGATATTCCGTGTCAAATAACTCTCAGGTGCGCGAAACGCCCACTGGCAGCGGCAGTCCGCCACCGAGCAGGCTGGTCACCAGCCCGAGCAGGGTCTTCAGCAGGCCCTGCACCAGGCCCATGATCATCTCGATCGGATTGGACAGCATCGCCAGCTCCGCCTGTTCGATCTTCGCGTCCAGCTCGGCGGAGGCCAGCCTCGCTTCCTGCAGCTCGTTCATGGAGCTGTCGAACCCAGCCTGACCTGCAATGCTGTCCAGCACCGGGCGCAGCTGGTCGAGGCGAGCAGAGATGTCGCCGAAGTTCTCAGCCTCGAAGGCCCTCTGCAGCTGATCATGCTTCATCTGCACTTTCGCGGCGGCATGTCGCGCTTGCGACGCGGTGTCCGCAGTCGCCATGGTCGCCCCCGACAGCATGAGCATGCTACCGGCGACAATCGCCGCGACGGCCCTCGTGAATCCTGTGAACATGTTTGCACTCCTGTCGGATGTGCCCCCTCTGATGTGTCATCGTGACTACTGAATAGAATTCGCGCCACACGCACCATCGGCCGCATTTTCACCCACTGTCAACGTTTCTTCGACAAGGCGCCGGTACCAGCCCTTCGCAGTACTGAAAGAGTGAATTTCCTGCCACTCCCCGCAGTCATTTGTCCAGTTCGCATGCTCACATCACCCGCGGTCACCCCCAACATCACACGTTCAGGGCCGCGTTCACCACGGAGATGTTCAGGCAGGCAGGCAGGGTGAGCCGGCGCCCGTCGATTGCCGGGTTGCGGTCGGAGCTCGGGGACCCTGGCGGTCGGGTTGGAACGCTCGTTGATGAGTTCGTGCCTTCCGCGTTCAGCTGGTGCTCAGAAGGTCACTTTGGTGATCTCGTTCCACGGCCAGACAGGGCCGGAGGGCCATCCCGATGAGACGTCGAACTCACCCGCATTCCCGGGCGGCGAGCTCGGCGAGGGCGCGCACCGATCGGTGGATCACATCGCGCTGGGTGTCCAGACGGTGAGTTTCGGCGTCGGGGATCTCGACGCGCACGTCGACCTGCGTGCCGCCGTCCACCTCGCGCAGCCGCCACGCGAACACGAGATCCGATACCAGGCAGGAGATCGTGACGTTGCCTCGTCGCTGGTCGCCGCACAGCAGTTGTGGCATCGGAAAGTCCGGGTAGCCGTCCGGGTACATGGTGTAGGGCTCACCGTCCTGGGCGGACGGTTCAACCGTGCCGACCCCGGCCCACCACTCCGGGAAGCGGCTCGGGTCGTACAGCAGCTTCCACACCTCTTCCGGTGGGGCGGCGCTGTGTGCTGTCTCAGCGAACGTCGGCATCGATGCCTCTCAGGTCGGCGGTGACCGCGGCCAGCTCGCGGTCGGGCTCCACCAGCGCGGTCAACGGTGGGCGGCCCAGGTCGATCAGCGCGGCGACATAGCCCAGTCCGGTGTCGCCGGCGCGTCGCTGCCACCCGCGGACTGCCTCGCTCAGCCGATGCCTGGCCAGCTCGGGATCGTGCCGGCGCGCCGCGATCAGGCCTTGAACCGCCGACATGCGGGCGACGAGCGTGTCCGGGAAGTCGGCGGGCGACACCGGCTCCTGGGTGACCGCGCGTAGTTCCGCCTCCGCCTCGGCCGGCTTGCCCGCGCGGGCCAGTGCGTCGGCGCGGTGCAGGCGGGCCAGTGCGCGGCCGACTGGGGCGTTCAGGTCGATCGCGGCGGAGAGTTCGTGGGCCGCGCGGTCCCAGTCGCCGGTGGTGCGGGCGATGGTGGCTCGGTCGTGGTGGACGAGACCTACCAGTTCGGACAGATTCAGCCGCTCCGCCAGCACGGCGCCCTGGTCGCAGCGTGCCGCAGCCTCACCGACCCGGCCCAGCCGGCACAACACGGACACCTGGGCCGAGTGCGCGTAGACACCCAGGCGAAGCAGTCCGTTGGGTGCCACGAGTGGCACGCTGCGGTCGATGAAGTCCAGGGCACGGTCGAACGCGCCGAGGCAGGCGGCGGCCGACGCGGCGTTGAGCAGGCTCGGGAAGGCCAGGTCGGGACGCCCAGCGCGGTTGGCCGCCGCGGCGGCGGCGATCAGTGGCGCATAGCTGTCGGCGAACCGGCCCGTCCGCAGCAGGATGTGCGCGCGGGCGACGCTGACGTCGTGCGCCAGCAGGTCCCCGACCGGCCAGCGGTGGGTGAGCGCGTCGACCGCGACCAGCAGTTCCTCCGCCGCGGCTACGCCGCCGGTCACGGCCTCCGCCCAGGCCATGCCCGCGAGTGCTTCGATCCGCGCGTCCGGGTCGGCGTCCGGGTCGCGGTCGAGCACGTCCAGCGCGGCGGCGTAGGAGCGGCGGCACTCGCGAGGGATGCACAGCCCGCCGCGCAGCCACCTTCCCCGGCGTAGCCAGGCGCTGATCAGCGCGCCCCGGTCAAGCGGGGCGATCAGCTCCAGCGCCCGGTCGAACGCGGCGTCCGACTCGCCGAGCAGCCCGCGCCAGGCCTCGACCTCGGCAAGCTCGACGAACGTGTCCGGGTCGTGCGGGTCGATCTCGGTGACCTCGGTGAGCAGGGTGGCGGCTTCGGCCAACGCGCACACCGAGCGTGCCGCGGCGGCGGCCTTCACCAGGTGCGTGACGGCTTGCTCGTCGTGCCCGGCCAGCCGCAGGTGCCGGGCGATCTCCGCCGCGCGGCGCGGTGTGTTCAGCCGCGCGCCGCGCAAAGCCCCGGCGACGGCGTCGTGCCTGCGGGAACGCACCGGGTCCGACAGGTCGGCGGCGACCGCGTCGGCGAGCAGGGCATGCCGGAACCCGATCGTGCCGTCGCGCTCGCGCAACAGCCCGGAGCCCAGCGCTTCGGCGGCCGCCTGTGCGGGGTCGGCCAGCCCAGGCAGCGCGGCGATCTCGGCGCGTTGCAGGTCCCGGCCCGCTATGGCGGCGAGCTCGACGAACACCCGCGCGGGGCCGTGCAACCGGCCAGTGGCCCAGCGGGTCGCGGAGCGCAGGCCCTCGGCGGCGTCCGCGCCCCCGGCCAGCGCGCGGGCCAGCTCCACGGTCAGCAGCGGACTGCCCGACGCCACCGCCACGACTTGCTCGGCCTGCCCGGCGGACAACGGTGCGGTCGCGCGTGCCAGCGATCGCACCGACTCACGGGGCAGCGGCGCGAGATCGACCTCCACCCCCAGCGCCCCGCTGGCCCGCAGCGCGGCGCACACCCGGTCGACGTCCGGGCGCGGTGGCAGGCGGCGGCGGGTCACCACGAGCAGCGTCGGCAGCTTGGTCACCCGCCTGCCCGCGTAAGCGAGCAGCTCGAGGCTGGACGGGTCGGCCAGGTGCAGGTCCTCCAACACGATCGCCACCGGACCCGATCGGCACGCCCAGGTCAGCAGCGAGACCACGGCTTCGAACACGCGGACCCGGTCGAGATCGTGGCTCGGCGGCACCGACCGGCCGGGCGCGGCAGCGGGAATCAAGCCGGACAGAGCCTGCGGCCACCACGCGTCCGGCAGTGAGTCATCGGCCAGCGTTCGCAGCGCCTCCAGCCACACTCCGAACGGGACTGACGGCCCCGCGCCACCCGCGGCGTGCGCCCCGTCCGCACCCGCGATCGCCAGCACCTCCTCGGCCAGGCGGGTTTTGCCGATCCCGCCGTCGCCCGTGATCGCCACGACCGTGCCCGACCCCGCGCGCGCCGCGTCCCAGCACCGTCGCACCGCTGCCATCTCGGTTCGACGGCCCACAAGATCGTGCTCCGGTGCCGTCGGCGCGGTATCGGCCGGCATGTCGAAACGGCCGCGCAGGTGCCGCGCGCGGCGGGCGTAGTCCGGGTCGCCGTTCTGCGCCAGCTTGTCGAGCAGCGCCGCGAACTTGTCGTCGTACTCGGCGCGCAGTTCGAACACCCAGTCGCTGTCGAAGAGGTGCAACACGTCTCCACCGCGCACCCGCTCGGCCTCGGCGAGCTTGCCCGCCGCAACCAGTTCGTCGAACACGCGCAGGTCCGTGGTCAGCCCGTCAGCCCTCAGCTCGACGCGTTCGCGGTCGGCCAGCAACCACGCCCGCGCGGGCCCGAGTGCGCCGCGCAACGTCCAGATCGCGCTGCGCAGGCTCGCGCGGGCACTGGCGTCGAGCACGTCCGGCCAGAACCGGGCAGCCAGCCGTGACCGTGAGTGCTGGCCCGGATGCACCGCCAGCCAGGCCAGCAGCTCGCAGGCTTTGCGCTGGCGCGGCAGCACGACGGGCGTGCCGTCGGCCACGACCTCGAACGCGCCGAACAGGCGCACCACCAGCGAAGTGCTCACCTCGTCAGTGTCAATCCGCGATGCCGCTCGGGCAACGTGCGCGTCCGGTGTTGACGGTGCGTTGACGGTTGCAGCGCACGCTCCTCCCACACCTCAGGAAGGAGCGGAACTGTGAGTACCACCGAGCAAACGACATTCGATGTCGAGGCACTGCGCCGCGGCATCGAGGAGCGCGACGCGGCCACCCTGTCCGCGCTCTACACCGACGACGCGGAACTGCGCATCGTGGACAGCGTCAACTCCCCGAGTGACCCGAGGATCCTGCGAGGCAGAGCGATCGGCGCCTACCTGGACGACATCGCCGCCCGCGACATGACCCACTCCCTCGACCGCGTGGTGGTCACCGGCGACCACGTCGCCTACCTGGAGTCCTGCCGTTATCCCGACGGCACCCAGGTGCTGTGCGCCGCGGTGCTCGACCTGGCAGGCGGACGAATCAGCCACCAACTCGGTGTGCAGGCATGGGACGGTGCGCGATGACCACGTTCGACCACCGCGACTTCGAGAAGCCCGACGAGGTCCGCGACTTCGACTACGGGCACGTGGAACTGCTCCGCTTCGACGACACCCGCGAGGTCGGCCGGCTGACACTCAAGCCGGGCTGGCGTTGGTCCACCCACGTCAAGCCGATCGCGGGCACCGACCTCTGCGAAGCGCCGCACTTCCAGTACCACGTGTCCGGCACGCTGAGGGTGCGGATGGCCGACGGCACCGAGTTCGACGCCACCCCTGGCCAGGTCACGAGCCTGCCCTCGGGACACGACGCATGGGTGGTCGGCGACGAGGACGTCGTCGTCGTGGACTGGTGGGGCGCCACTCACTACGCCGAAAGTCAGTAGCCGCACCCAGCGCGCCGAGATCATTGTGAAGGCAACCACCTTCTACGACGACGCGGGCGTCATCGCCAAGGTCTCGCGTGGCCTGGGCGAGGCCATGGTCGGCATCAACGTCGACGACATCCCGGAGCCGCACCGCCTGGCTGAGCGCGGCTGGTAGGACTTCCGAACAGGGAAGGCGCACCCACGTCGGGTGCGCCTTTTTTGTGTC
>CAVYAD010000057.1:0-131939 GCA_963766275.1 uncultured Actinomycetota bacterium | reverse complement strand
AAGAGGTCCCGGCGAATTACCGTCGAGTTCCTTCTCGATTCTCGCACGCCCAGTCGGTGCGCGCCGCTTTGGGTCGCCAGCCGGTGCGCTTCTTCGAGATGGCCCTGCGCGTGGGGTCGCCATCGGCGCGTTCGCGGGCACCGAGCTGAAGCAACGCCTTCGCCCGTTCGAACGGGTTGGCGTGCAGGGTCTGGACGGCCTCGTGCAGCAGGCCGAGCCCCTTGCGGCCGGGCGTGTAGCGGCCGAGCACGCACAACGCCCGACCGATGCCGATCGGCGCGCCCCACTCGACCGCGCGATCCCAGGCTTGGGCGGCGGACTCCCGTGCGGCGTGGGGGTCGCCGAGCTGCGCGTGCAGCCGTGCGGCGGTGAGGCACCACGGCAGCAGCACGGGATTGCGCCAGCCGACGGCGTCGAACACGCGCCCGCTGTCCTGGAGTTCCGCGAGAGCCTTGATGTGTTCCCCCGCCAGTGCCGCGCCCACGGCGTGGACCATCCGGTACGACGCATCGACGCCCGGCAGTTCCTCCCGGTCGGGCCTGGACGCGAGCAGCTTGCGGATCAGCCCCGGATCACGCAGGTCGATGGCGACCGCGGACAACGCCACCGGCCCGGTCGTCATGTCGCCGCGCCAGTCCAGCACCCCGAGGTCGACCGCGTCCTCCGCCGCCTCGTGGGCCTCGCCCGGTTTGCCGAGGTGCATCAGCACGAACGACTGCTGCGCGCGGATCAGCGCCAGCTCGACAGCGTTCTCGGCGGCCTTCGCGGCCGAGCGCGCCTGGTCGAGCCACGGCACGGCGACGTGTGCGGCATCGGCGACGGCGAGTGCCTTGATGAGCAACGGCATCGCGGTGTGGACGTGCCGTGGGTGCGGGGGTTCCTGCGCGAGGACGTCGCCGGCGATGCGCGCGATCTCGTGCGCGGGGATCTTCGCGGTGAGCACGGCCGCGTCGATGAGGATGATCTGCAGTTCCCGTTCGCCCGGTGTCACGCCCTCGATCTGCCTGAGGCGTTGCGTGGAGTCGGCGAGCAGCGCGGGTTCGGAGTGCCATACGTACCGTTGCCGCGCTTCGAGCCGGTACGCGAGCTCTCCGTGGTGGCCGAGGTCGGCGGCGACCTGGTCGATGAGGTCGCGCACGGGTCGTGGCGCGGATCCGAGCGCGGTCGGGGCGAGCCGCACCAGCGCCGCCGCCCGTTCCCAGACGTCACGGAACAACGGCACGGCGTAGGAGGTGTGCCGGACGGACGCGGCGGGGTCGAAGAACCGTTCGGCGGTGGCGAGGTCGACGAGCAGGCGGGCGCGTTCCTCGGAGTCACCCGTGACGTCACGCAGCGCCCGGCGCAGGTAGCGTGCGGCGACCTCGGGTGCGCCGCGCCGCATCGCCGTGACCGCGGCCTCCCGCAGCGTCTCGGCGGCCCAGCGGTCCTGGGTGGTGGTGACGGCGAGCAGCCGCGCGGCGACCTGCTCGGCGGGCCTTCCGTTGTCGTGCAACAGCTTCACGGCTTTGGCCTGCCAGCGCTCACGTTCGCCGACCGGCATCGACTCCTCGATGGCGTCGCGCACGGCGGGTTTGCCGGTGCCGAACCCGGCCTGGTCGAGGATGTTCTTGGCGTCGCGGGCCTGCTCCTGGTCCAGTCCGGCGAGCTCGCCGGCGAGTTCGTCGTCCCCGAGCGTCACCGAGGCTTTGGCGAAGTCCTGGACGTGCCGGGGCTGGGTGGCCAGGCCGCGCACGAGCCGTTCCTTGAGGTGGGCGGGCCGCAGTTCGCGCACGTGCGGCACCTGGTCGGCGGTCGGGCTGGTGACATGCCGCAGCACCGCCGCGAGGAACAGCGGGTTGCCGCAGGTCACCTCAAGACAGGCAGTGACGAACCCGTCGTCGGGCTGGCGGCCGGTGCGTCGTTCGACGAGTTCGGCGACGGCCTGGTGCGACAACGGTTTCGGCCGGATCTCGTGGCGCCGGAAGTCGTCCAGCAACGGGTCGCGCTCACCGTCCCTGGTGGCCGCGACGATCAGAATGGGCTGCTTTTCGAGCGTGCGGGAGAGTTTCGCGAGCCACCGCAACGAGGGATCGTCGGCCCACTGCAGGTCGTCGATCAGCAGCAACGTCGGCTGATCGGCGCTGATGGCGTGGGTGAGCGCGGTCAGGCCCTGCACCGCGGCTTCCTGCACGGCGAACGCGGACTCGGCGGGTTCGTCGTCGGCGAACACGAGCCGGGCGAGACCTGCCGCTCCGCCGAGCCAGCGTTCCCTGGTGGCGCGCGGCGCGCGGGACAGCACGGGGTCGAGCAGCTGGCGGGCGACCCCGAACGCGAAGTCACGTTCCAGCACGGCACAGGTGGCGGTGAGGACGCGGACGCCGGTCGCGCGCGCGGCGAGTGCTCCGAGCAGCGCCGATTTCCCGCACCCCAGCGGTCCGGTGATGACGAGCTGGTCGCCGTGACCGTCTCGCGCGTGGTGCAGTGCGCGGGCGAGCTGCCGCAGGTCGTCGGCGCGTTCGAGCAGGATCATCACGAAGCCAGGACGTCCGGTAGTTCTGTGCGGCTCGAGATGCCGAGCTTCCGGTAGGCCCGCGTCAGGTGCACCTCGACGGTCCGCAGCGTCACGAACAGGTGGTCGGCGATCGCCCGGTTGGTCACTCCGGACGCCGCCAGCTCGACGACCTTGCGTTCGCTCGCCGTCAGCACCGCGAGACCGTTGGTGTTGGTGGGCAACGGCATCCGCCCGCCGGCGCCGACGAGCAGCGCGCGGGCCTCGTCCGCCAGCGTCCGGCTGCCCGCGCGGATGGCCAGGCCGGCCGCGGTCCTCAGGTGCGCTCGTGCCGTGCGGGTCTCACCGACGCCGAGCCACCGTTGCCCCAGCAACAGCTCCGCCCGTGCCTGCTGGATCACCGACGGCACCGTGGCGAATCCCTCCGCGGCGGCGCCGACCATGTCCAGTGCGGCCAGACCGGAGGTCGAGAATCCTCGTGCCAGCAAGGAGAACGCGACCGCCTCGCGTGACGGCCACGCCTTGGCGAGCCGGTCGACCTCCCGCATGGCGAAGGTCGCGTCACGACCGGCGTGCGTGGTCAGCGCGATGACGTCCGTCCACGTCGGCAACGCGCTCGGGTCGTTGAGCCCGACGGCGACGATCGCCTTGGCGCAGGCCGAGATCCGGTCCGCCGCCAGCCCGATGTCGTCCTGCTGGTAGGCGAGCCACGCGTTCGCGCGCAGGTACTCGCGATAGGTCAGCGTCTGATGCCGGATGTCGTCGACGTCGACCTCGTCGAGCAGTTGCGCCGCCATCGACACGTTGCCCGTCTGCATGGACAGCCAGGCCAGCAGCACCAGCGCGCGGGGCAGCCGCCAGCCGCCGTCCCTGATGGCCTGGACCGCGATCGACGCGTCCCGAGTGGCCCGTTGCAGGTCGCCGAGTGACATGTGCACCAACGACCGTTGCACCAGCGATCGGCATTGGGCGAGCGAGTCTCCGTTGTGGGAGAAGGCGTTGACGGCCCGGTCCAGCACGGCCAGTGCTTCGGCCGTGTGCCCGGCGACGCGCAGCACGGTCGCCGCCGACAGCATCGACCAGTCGGTCAGCGCGTCGGTGTCCGCGAGCGCCGCCCGCGCGTACCCGACGGCGGCCTCCATCGTCCCACCGCCGCGCATGGTGGCCTCCGCGACCACGCCGAGCAGACACCGTTGTGCCGTCGTGTCTCCGGCGACCGGGGGCGTCGCTTTCGCCACCGCCTCGGCGACCACGGTGGCGTCCTCGAGGTCGAGCGACAGCTGGACCGCGTCGAGCAACGTGACCAGGTCACCGGACAACGCGGGGTCGCGGGCGATGCGCAGGAACGTCCGGGTGCGTCCGGTCAGCGCGTGTTTGACCGCCAGCGCGGCGCGCAGCTCCGGATCGGTGGTGCGGTGGAACGCGGCGGCCAGATGTTCGCAGGCTTGGGCGGGGTCGTGGCGCGACAATTCGGTGGCGAGCGCGACCCGGAGTTCGACGTCGTCGGGGTTGAGCTCGGCCAGCCGCCGCAGGTAGCGGGACGCGTCCTGGGGCGATCCGCCCGCCGCGGCCTCGTGCAGCACCTGCGACATCCACGGCATGTCCACGGCTGGCAGGTGCACGAGCTGGTCGGCGACCGCACGCACGTCGTGGCCGAACTCGTCGAGCACGACGGCCGCGCGGTGGCGCAGCTCGGCCACCTCGATGGGGTCGAGCACGTCGAGCACTCCGGCGCGGTACCACTCGCGCACATGGTCGGGAAGTCCGTCGCCGACCAGATGTTCCTTGCGCAGCAACGCGATACCGGATTCGGCGACCCGTGTGGACACTCCCGCGAGCGGTGCCACGAGTTCTTCCCGGTCCACCACGACCAGCGCCGTCGCGATGGCGCGCAGGTGTTCGGGCTGGTCACGCAACCGGCGGGCGGCCACGAGTTCCACGGACTCCTGCCGCAGCGCGCGAGCCGCCCGGATGTCGGCGAGCACCGTGGTGAGATGGCGGGGATTGCCGCCGGACAACCGCAGGCAGAGGCTGGTGAACACCGCGTCGGGCGAGAACCGCAGGGTCGTGGAGATCATGTCGGCGACCTGGGGCGCGGTCAGCGGCGGCAGGTCCACCACAGCCGCGCGGGCGAGGTCGACGCCGAGGGTCGTGCTCTGCGACAGGACCAGGCTGATCGGTTCGTCGGCGAGCCTGCGCAGCACGAAGTCCAGCCAGCGCACCGTGGCGTCGTCACACGCGTCGAGGTCGTCGAGCACGATGCACACCGGCGTGCGCTGGGCCAATACGCTGATGTCACGCCACATCCGCCGGTAGACGCGGTAGAGCTCAGCCGCGCCGGGGTCGGTCAGTCCGGGAACGACGACTCCTGCCTGTACGAGCAGTCTGCGCGCGACGGCGAGGGTGCGCTGTTCGCCGCGGCCGACCGCGGACAGCAGCGTGGCACCCGCACGGGACTCGGCGGCAGCGGCGTTGCGCAGCACCGACGACTTGCCCGAGCCACGGGTGCCACGCACGATTACGGCCTGCGCACCCGCCCCACGGCGGGCCGCGGCCGTGTAGTGCGCCACGGTCGTGAGCGCGCTCTCTCGGCCGAACAGCTCCGTCACGTGGTTGTCCACCACCTACCACCTCAGGGCTAGAAGTGACTTGCGCGCTGAGAATAAATGCCCCAGGTGACCGGTCTGCAAACTCTGCGAGGCAAGTGTCAAAGTCTGACCGGACGTTTCCGCAATGTGCGGCCGTGAATGGACCGCCGTTCCCGCACGTGAACGCTCTAATAGGCCACGACGCGGTTCGGCACCACCCGGTAGAGGCCGGGTTTCTCCGGCAGGAACGCGAGCCCGAACCTCGTGAGGAACTCACCGAACGGCCCGTCGACGAACTCCTCGTCGCCCCGCCCGTCCCAGGTGTCGGCCGCGGCCCTGGCCACCTCGACCGCCGTCGAGTCGTAGACGACGAGGTCGGGCAGGTCGTCGGCGAAGTAGCCGCGGGCCAGCGAGATCGGCGACGTGCTGTCGTCGAGGAACCCCACGACGTCCCAGCCGTCGGTGGCGCCGCTCAGCGCGAGGCGGGCGGCGACCTCGGAGGACGTGGCGTAGGTGACGCGGTAGCCGCGCCGCACCAGTTCCTCGATCACCGCCAGCGCGGGCAGGGCCTGTCCTTGGCAGGGATTGGCGAAGATCGCGACGTGCCGCCGTCGGGACCCGAGCTTCTCGGCCATCGGGGATGACCACCTCTCTGCGCACGACGGACCTTCTCCTGCCGTTCTACGGCATCGGACCTTCGGGAATCCCTCACTTTCCTTTGTTGACGAGCCGGAATCCGCTTCCCGTTTTGGTCCCGAGGTGCCCGGCGGCCACCAGCTGCCGCAGTTCCTCGGCCGGAGCGGGCTCACCGGTGGGAGATGCCGCGCTGAGCGTTTCCAGAATGGCGAGCGACACGTCGAGCCCAATGGTGTCCAGTAGCGTGAAGGGACCCATCGGGTGGTGGAACGCCGTGACGATCGCGGTGTCGATCTCGTCGACCGAGACGTCGGTGCGGGCGAGCATGCGAATGGCGTCGTTCAGATACGGGAGCAGCACGTAGTTGACTATGAACCCGACCCGGTCCACGCAGTCGACGGCGGTCTTGCGCAGCCACTTCACGAGCGCGTGCGCGGTGGCGTGGACGTCGTCGGCGGTGTGTTCGGTGCGCACGATCTCGACGAGTTTCATGACCGGCGCGGGGTTGAAGAAATGCAACCCGATCACGTCGGCAGGGCGGCTCGTGACGTTCGCGCAGTCGGTGACCGAAAGGCTGGACGTGGTGGTCGCGATGATCGCACCGGATTTGAGGACCGCGTCGATTCCTTGCAGGACACCGCGTTTGACGGGCATGTCCTCGGCGACGGCCTCGACCACGATGTCCGCGTTCGCGAGCGCTTCGTAGCTGGTGCCGACGGTGAGCCGGGCGAGCACGTCCTGGCGGTCCTGATCGGACATCCGGCCTTTCTGGACAAGGCGGGTCAGTGACATGCAGATACGGTCGGCGGCCTCGTTCGCCTTGTCAGCTGTGCGGGCGATGAGCGTGGTGGGAATGCCGGCGACGATGAAGATCTCGGCGATGCCGCGGCCCATCGTGCCGGAGCCTACGACGCCCGCCGCCCGGATCTCGCGGGGCGAGCCGTTGCCGACGTTGTTGCGCGGCGGCGGCATGATCTCGCCGCGGTCGTCGTAGCGGTGAAAGCCCCTGCCGACCTTGCGGCCGAGAAGTCCCTGGCCCACCATGCGGTCCAGCAGCGGCGAGGGGATGTAGGAGTCGGATCCGGTGAGCTCGTGCAGTCGGTGGAGCGCTGACCGCACGGTGTCGAGTCCGATGAGGTCGAGCAGGTGCAACGGCCCGAACTTGAGGCCACAGCCCAGTTTCACCGCCACATCGAGGTCTTCGACAGTCGCGAAACCGTTGTCGGCCAGGTTCATCGTGCGGTTCATGCACGCGTAGAGCAACGCGGTCGCCGCTTCCGCGGGCCGGCCGCCGAGTGAGACGATCTCGGTGCCCGCGAGCCGGATCGCCTTGCGCGCCAGGTGAAACGCTTCCGGCGCGGCCATCGACGTGCCGATGAGGCTCGCGTGACGGCCGTAGGGCGGTGGGATGAAGTACCGCAGCCCGACGACTCGATCCGGCGCACCGGAGGCGATCGCGAGCTGCGGCACCGACAACGTGGGTGTGGTGGTGAGGAAGACCGTGCCTGGCGCGCACTGTTCGACGAGCTGCCGCAGCACGGTTTCCTTGACCTCGAAGCTCTCCGGCAGCGCCTCGATCACGAGGTCGGCGCGTTTGAGATCGACCAGTTCGGTCGCGAGGGTGAGCTGGGGGCCGCTCAGCCTGCGGTTGACCCTGGACAGCACGTCCAGGTCACGGTCGACGCCGATCACCTCGGCCCCGTTCGCGAGCAGCACCTTGGCCAGGCCTTCGCCCAGTCCGCCGAGCCCCACCACGCCGATCACGAGAGTCATGTGACCGCCCTCCTCTGTCTGGTCCAGGGACTGTCTGGTTCTAGAGACCGAGCTCTTCGTCGAGCAACGCGAACATCTCGTCGTCGGACGCCGACTCGAAGTCCGTCTCTTCCTTGGTGCTCTTGGTCGATGCCCACCGCGTGCGCAGCACTTCGAGCCGGCCGGCGATCTGCCGGTGCAGCGCGTCGTCCACGCTCGCCTCCGCCAGTGCCTTCTCGAACGCGTCGAGGTCGGCCAGCACGCCGGACCGGGGTGCGCCGGCGAGCAGTTCCTCCTTCAGGTGTGCCACCAGGTCGTTCGGCGTCGGGTAGTCGAACACCAGCGTCGCGGGCAGCCGCAGCCCGGTCGCTCCGCCGAGCCGGTTGCGCAGTTCGACCGCGGTGAGCGAGTCGAAGCCGAGCTCCTGGAACTGGCGGTCCGGTTCGATCTCCTCGCCCTCGCCGTGGCCGAGTACCTCGGAGACCTGGCCGCGGACGAGGTCGAGCAGTGCCGCGGTCCGTCCCTCCTCGGTGAGCGCGGTGAGGCGCTTGACCAGTGAGTCGGCCGTTTCCTGTCCTGCCACGGCTTTCTTCGCCTTGCTGCGCACAAGTCCACGCAGCAGCGGCGCCACCTCGTGGTTGCGCAGCACGCCGAAGTCCAGCCTGGCCGGGATGATCGCCGCTGCCCCGGTCGCGACGGCCTCGTCGAACAGCGTGACGCCCAGGTCCTGGGTGATGGCGGGCATGCCGGAGCGCGCCATCCGTTCGGCGTCCTGCGCGCTGAGCATGCCGGTGTCCCAGGCGCCCCAGGCCATTGCCTGCGCCTTCTGGTTCTTCGCCTTACGCAGCGCGGCGAGCGCGTCGAGGAACGCGTTGCCCGCCGCGTAGTTCGCCTGGCCCGCGTTGCCGAACGTGCCCGCGACACTGCTGAAGAGGATCAGCTGCGCTTGCGGCGCCAGCTCGTGCAGATACCAGGCGGCGTCGACCTTCGGCTGCAGCACCGGGTCGACGCGGTCGAGCGTCAGCGCCTCGATCGTCGCGTCGTCCAGGATTCCGGCCGCGTGGATGATGGTCTTCGGCCTGCGGTTCTCGAGGAGTTCGGCGAGCGCGTCACGGTCGCTCACATCGCATGCGATGACCGTCACGGTCGCACCTCCCGCTTCCAGGTCGGAGACGTCCGCCTGACCCGTGCGGCTCGCCAGCAGCAGCTCCCGCACCCCGTGGTTCTCGACGAGGTGCTTCGCCACGATCCGGCCGAGACCGCCCGTGCCACCGGTGATGAGCACCGGCCCATCCCAGTCGAGCACGGCGTCCTTTCGTTCCGCCCTCATCAGGCGACCACCGAGGATCTCGCCGTCGCGCAGCACGATCTGCGGTTCGCCGGTGTTGAGTGCCTGCCGCAGGATCGCGAGGCTGGCACGCCGGTCGTCCAGGTCGAGCAACCCGAAACTGCCGGGATGCTCGGACTGCGCGACCCTGACCAGGCCCCAGATCGCGGCCGCCACCGGGTCCGGCGTGTCGGTCTCCGTTGCCGCGACGGCGTTCCTCGTGACGAACCAGAGCCTTCCGCCGCGCCTGCTGGTGATCCACTCCTGGACGTTGATCAGCGCGTCGGACACCGCGGCGTGCGTGGAGTCCACGACGTCGTCGGAGTAGGCCAGAACCTCCGTGAGCACGACCTCGGCGCCCGCCAGCTCGACGTTGTCGTACACGCGTCCCGCGACGAGGTGGTCGACGAGCCCGAAGTGGTCCTCGCCCGCGATCGCCGTGGTGGCCTCGATCGGTGCCGTGGCGTTGATCGGCGTCCAGTTCAGCGTGAACAGCGCGTCCCGCGTGCTGTTGTCCGCGAGCTGACCCGCGTTGACCGCCCTGACGGTGAGCGACTCGACCTCGGCGACCGGATTGCCCTGCGGGTCGGCGATGACGATGCGCATCGCCCCGCTCTCGTCCCTCGTCATCCTCACCCTGACGCTCGCCGCGCCGGTGGCGTGGATCTTGACGCCCTCCCAGCTGAACGGCAGCCCCGCCCCGCCGTCACCCTCCGCCAGTAGCGCGGTGTGCAGTGCGGCGTCGAGCAGTGCCGGGTGAATACCGAACCCTCCCGGCTCAACGCCTTCCGGCAGAGCGACCTCCGCGTACACCGCCCCTTCGTGCCGCCAAGCCTTTTGGAGGCCCTGGAACGTCTCGCCATACGCGAACCCGTTCTCGGCGAACTTCTCGTAGACGCCTTCGAGCTCGATCTGGGTCCCTTGCGGCCAGCTGTCGAGCCGTTCTCCTTCGTTCCCGCTGCTGCTCAACGTGCCGCCGGCGTTCTCCGTCCACGGCAGGTCGCCGTCCTCGGGCCTGCTGTAGATGGTGACCGTGCGGCGTTCGTCCTCTTCCGCGCCGACCGCGATCTGGAGCTGGACACCACCCTGGTCCGGCAACGTCAGCGGCGCCGCGATCGTCAGCTCTTCCAACGTGTCGAGCCCGAGCTCCTCGCCCGCCTTGAGCACGACCTCCACCAGCGCCGCACCCGGCACCAACGCCCGCCCCATGATCACGTGATCGGCGAGCCACCCGTGCGTCCTGAGCGCGACCCGGCTGGTGAACAGGTGCCCCGCTCCCCCGGCCAGCTCGACGGCCGCCCCGAGCAACGGATGCCCGACACTGCCGAGCCCCGCCGCCTTGACGTCGCTCGCACCCTCCACCACCTTGGGCCAGAACGACTGCCTGCGGAACGCGTACGTCGGCAGGTCGATCTTCCTGCCGTGCCCGCACAACCGCATCCAGTCCACGCTCGCACCTTCCACGTGGAGTTGCCCAAGCGCAGTGAGCAGCGACGTGACCTCGTTCGTGCCTCGTTTCTGGCTCGGCGTGGCCCCGTCCACCAACGGCGTCAATGCCGCATCGGGCCCGATCTCCAGGAACGTGCACTCGCCCAGCGCCGTCACGTTGTCGTGGAACCGCACCGCATCCCGGACATGGCTCACCCAGTACTCGACACTCGTGACATCACCACTCGCCTGGAGGTTCGTTTTCGGCTCGTTGAACGTGATCTCGCCGATCGCCTCCCTGAAGTCCTCCAGCATCGGCTCCATCAACGGCGAGTGAAACGCGTGACTCACCTTGAGCTGCTTGAACTTCCACTGCGCCGCGATCTTGAGAACCTCGTCCTCCTCGCCGGCCAGCACCACCGCCCGCGGCCCGTTGACCGCCGCAACAGACACGTTTCCGCTCAGATACGGCGCCACCTCCTCCTCCGAGGCAATCACCGACACCATCGCGCCGCCTTCCGGGAGGTTCTGCATGAGCGCCGCCCTCGCCGTGATGAGCTGACACGCATCCTGGAGGCTCAGCACCCCGGCAACGTGCGCCGCCGCAACCTCACCGATCGAGTGCCCCGCGAGCTTCTCCGCCTTGACCCCGAACCACTCGACCAGCCGGTACAGCGCCACCTCGACCGCGAACAACGCCGGCTGCGCCACCCCGGTCTGGTTCAGCGCCTCCTGATCCGCACCCCACATGACCTCCCGCAACGCCGGATCGAGGTACCGCAACGTTTCGTCGAACGCCTCCGCGAACACCGGATACGCCTCGTACAGCTCACGCCCCATACCGACCCGTTGCGCCCCCTGCCCGCTGAACAGGAACGCCACCGGCCGCCTCTTCACCGCCCCCTGCGCCACCACCTCGCCACCAAGCAGGACAGCCCGGTGATCGAACAACGTCCTGCTCGTCAGCAACGAGTACGCGACATCCGCCGCATCCCCCACAGCCCGCCTGATCCGCTCCACCTGCCCGGCCAGCGCCCCCTCGGACCTCGCCGACACCACCCACGGAATCGATCCCGCTTGGGCCCCCCAGGGGGAGACTGAGGCCCCCACTCCAATCATCCCATCCGACCCAGCCAACTCCGCACCGTGAAGATCAACAACCCCCGAGTTGTCCACATGCGCCGAGTTGTCCACAGATCCCGCCACCCCACCCTGACCAGCGTTTTCACCAAGTACGCTGGAAATTGGGGGGATCCCCGCGCCCAGCTCCGACGACGACGTCGCAGCCTCAAGAGAAGCGGGCGCCTCAAGGATGATGTGCGCGTTCGTGCCGGAGATGCCGAACGAGGACACCGCCGCCCTCCGCGGCCGCGAGACCTCAGGCCACGCGGTGTTGTCCTGCAGCAGTTCGACCGCACCCTCGGTCCAGTCGACGTGCGAAGAAGGCTCCGCAGCGTGCAGCGTCCGCGGCAACACACCGTGCCGCATCGCCTGCACCATCTTGATGATGCCCGCGACACCAGCAGCCGCCTGCGTATGACCGATGTTCGACTTGATGCCACCCAGCAGCAGCGGCACTGAGCGATCCTGCCCGTACGTCGCCATCAACGCCTGCGCCTCGATGGGATCGCCCAAAGAAGTACCCGTGCCATGCGCCTCAACCGCATCCACATCAACAGCACTCAACCCGGCAGACGCCAACGCCTGACGAATCACCCGCTGCTGCGACGGCCCGTTCGGCGCGGTCAGACCGTTGGAAGCGCCGTCCTGGTTGATGGCCGACCCACGCACCACAGCCAGCACCGTGTGCCCGTTGCGTTCAGCATCAGACAGACGCTCCAGCACAAGCAGACCAACACCCTCAGACCAACCAACACCATCAGCCGAGTCAGAGAACGCCTTACACCGTCCGTCCTCCGACAGCCCCCTCTGCCGAGAGAACCCGACAAACGAGCCCGGCGTCGACATGACAGTCACACCACCGGCCAACGCGAGAGAACACTCACCGGCCCGAAGAGCCTGCATCGCCCAGTGCAGAGCAACGAGAGAGGACGAGCACGCAGTGTCGATCGACACCGACGGCCCTTCCAACCCAAGCGCGTAAGACACACGGCCGGAAATCACCGAAGGCGACGCACCGGTGCTACCGAAGCCCTCGGTGTCCGCACCGCCGATGAGCTGCGTGTAGTCGTTGTACATCACACCGGCGAACACACCCGTCGAGCTGCCACGCAACGACGACGGAGCGATCCCGGACCGCTCCAACGCCTCCCACGCGGTTTCCAGCATGAGCCGCTGCTGCGAGTCCGTCGCGACCGCCTCCCGCGGCGACATCCCGAAGAACTCCGGGTCGAACAGATCGGCATCGTGCAGGAAGCCACCGGCCCGCACATATGACGTGCCGGGGTGGTCCGGGTCCGGGTGGAACAACGTGTCCAGATCCCAGCCCCGGTTCGTCGGGAACGGCGTGATCGCGTCAACGCCGTCCGCCACCAGCTGCCACAGGTCCTCCGGCGAGGAAACACCACCGGGATAACGGCAAGCCATTCCGACGATGACGATCGGATCATCCGAAGTGGACACCAACGCGGGCATCGATCCCGTCGGCAGGACCGCCCCGAGCAACTCGTCCTTCAGATATCCCGCCAGTTGCAGGGACGACGGGTAGTCGAACACCACGGTCGCGGGCAGCTTCAGCCCGGTGACCGCCGTGAGCCGGTTGCGTAGTTCGACCGCCGTGAGCGAGTCGAACCCGATCTCCTGGAACGCCCGCGCCGGATCGACCGCCGCGATCGTGTCGTAGCCGAGCACCGCCGCGACCTCGCCGCGCACCAGATCCACCAGCGCGTCGACCCGACCAACTTCGCCCAGAACGGACAGTCGCTGCACCAGCCCGGAAGCCGTCTCAGACCCAGCGACCTTCCGACCGGCGCGAACTCGGATCAGCCCGCGCAGCAACGGCTTCACCGCACCGTTCTGCTTCAGCACACCCAAGTCGAGCCGCACCGGCACCACCGCCGCCTCGGCCCGGAGACCGCCGCGTCGAACAACCGCAGCCCCAGCTCCGCATCAATGGCGGGCATGCCTGAGCGCCGCATGCGTTCCGCATCCTCGCCCGACAACATGCCGGTATCCCAAGCACCCCACGCGAGCGAGACACCGGGCAGCCCGTTGAGCTGCCGATGCGCGGCCACCGCGTCGAGGAACGCGTTACCGGCGGCGTAGTTGCCCTGACCGGCATTGCCGAACACCCCGGCCGCCGACGAGAACAGCACGAACCGTGAACGTCCCCGGCGAGGTCGTGCAGGTTCAATGCCGCATCAACCTTGGCCCGCAGCACCGCGTCGACCCGATCCGCGGTGAGCGACTCGATCACACCGTCATCGAGCACACCGGCCGCGTGCACGACACCTCGAACCTTGCGTTGCTTCAACAACTCCCACAGCGCGGTCCGGTCCGCGACATCGCAGGCCACGACGGAAACCTTGGCACCCAAGGCCTCCAACTCGCTCACATCACCCTGACCGCTGCGGCTGACCAGCACCAGCTCGGTGACACCGTGCGTCTCCACCAGGTGCCGCGCCACGATCTTGCCCAGCCCGCCGGTGCCACCGGTGATGAGCACCGGGCTCTCCCACCCGGCCGGTTCCTCTCCGCCACGAACCCGGCCGAGCCGCGCCGCACGCGGCTCACCGTCGCGGATCACGAGCTGCGGCTCATCGAGATCGAGCACCCCGAACAAGGTCGCGAGCGACGACTCCTCGGCGTCCAGGTCGATCAACCCGAACCGGTCCGGGTGCTCGGTCTGCGCGGTCCGCAGCAGACCCCACACTGCCGCACCGGCCAGGTCGTCACCCTCGACAGCACCTCGTGTGACGAACACAAGCCGCCCGTCGCGGTCCTCACGAACCCACTCCTGCACCAACTCCAGCGCGCGATGCGTGACCGCGCGAACCGACTCGGCGTTCTGCTCGCCCACCACCGGCACCAGCACGACATCCGTGTCAGTCAACGAAAGCAGACCCTCGACCCGTCCGACGGACAACCCGAGAACATCCGGCCCGAGCACGCTGACCGTCCTGCCCGCCTCGGCGGGCGGCACCGCGATCGGCGTCCATCCCACCGCGAACAACGCGTCCAGCTCAGCCGGCTGTTCCGCGGCGACCGCCCGCATGACCAGCGACTGCACCGAAGCCACCGCGTTGCCCGCCGGGTCGGCGAGCGCGATGCGCAACCCGTTGCCGTCACGCGTCATCTTGACCCTCAGCGCCGTGGCGCCGGTCGCGTGCAGCGACACGTTCTCCCACGCGAACGGCAACCCGGCCGACCCGTTCTCGTCGAGCAACGAGGCGTGCAGCGCGGCGTCGAGCAACGCCGGGTGCAACCCGAACGGCTTGACGTTGATGTCATCGGGCAGAGCCACCTCGGCATAGGTGGTGTCGCCGTCACGCCACGCGGCCCGCAGACCCCGGAACATGCCGTCGTAGGCGAACCCCGCCTCAGCGAACCTCTCGTAGCAGCCCTCGACATCGATCGCTTCCGCTCGCGGCGGCCACACCGCGGCATCGAACTCGACTCGCTGCTCTCCTCTGCCCAGCACGCCGGACACCACCTGCGTCCACGGCGCGTCCGTCACCTCGTCAGGCCGTGCGTGGATGGTGAACGTCCTGCGATCACCGTTCTCCCCGGACACCTTCGTCTGCAGCGCGAGCCCGCCCTGCTCCGGCAGGATCACCGGCGCGGACAGCGTCAACTCCTCCAGCCGATCACAGCCGACCTCGTCGCCTGCCCGCATCGCGAGCTCGACCAACGCCGCGCCGGGCAGCATCACCCGGCCCATGATCGTGTGGTTACGGATCCACGGGTGCGTGCGCAGCGCGAGCCTGCTGGTGAACAGGAACCCTTCCCGTCAGCGAGTTCCGCCGACGCGATGAGCAGCGGATGCCCGACCGCGACCATGCCGATGCCGGACGCGTCGTCACCACCGATCCGCACCGCCGGCCAGTACCGCTGGTGGTCGAACGCGTAGGTGGGCAGGTCGATCTTCTTGCCACCCGCGTGGAAGCCGCTCCAGTCGACCTTGACGCCGTCCACGTGCAGGCGGGCCAACGCGGTCAGTGCCGCCGTGACCTCGCCCTTGGCCGTGCGCAGCACCGGAATCGCGTCCTCGACCAGCGCCGAGAGCACCCCGTCCGGCCCGACCTCGACGAACGTCGTCGCGCCGTTGTCCCGCAGCTTCTGAACGTTGTCGTTGAACCGCACCGCATCCCGGACATGGCCGACCCAGTACTCGACCGTCGCCACGTCCCCGCTCGCGATGATCGGAATGCGCGGCTGGTGGAACTGGATCTCGCCGAGAGCCTCACGGAAGTCGTCCAGCATCGGTTCCATCAACGGCGAGTGGAACGCGTGACTCACCTTGAGCCGCTTGTTCTTCCACCGCTCCGCAATCGCCAGCACTTCTTCTTCGACACCCGCGATCACAACGGACCGGGGCCCGTTCACCGCAGCAACAGATACCTTAGCGCTAAGGTGCGGCCGCACCTCGTCCTCGGACGCCTGCACCGCCACCATCGCGCCACCCTCAGGCAACGCCTGCATCAGCGCAGACCGTGCCGTCACCAGCAAGCACGCGTCCTCGACACTCAACACACCCGCGACGTGCGCCGCCGCGATCTCACCGATCGAGTGTCCGGCCAGCTGCTCCGGCTTCACACCCCACGACTCAAGCAGCCGGAAGAGCGCCACCTCGACCGCGAACAACGCAGGCTGCGTGTACCCGGTCCGGTTCAGCGCCTCCTGATCATCACCCCACATGACATCCCGAACAGCCGGGTCGAGGTACATGAGCACCGCGTCGAGCGCCTCAGCGAACACCGGGAACGCCTCGTACAGCTCGCGTCCCATCCCGACCCGCTGCGATCCCTGCCCCGAGAACAGCACCGCCAACGACCGCTGCGACTGCGCGACCCCTTGCGCCACCACCTCTTCGCCAAGCACCACAGCCCGGTGCTCAAACTGCGCGCGAGTAGCCAACAACGAGTACGCGACGTCCTCTGGCGCACCCTCCGCGGCCTTGGCCCGCTCAACCTGCCCCGGCAACGCCTCCGCCGTCTTCGCCGACACCACGAACGGCACCCGCGCCGCCACCACCTGCGGAATCGATCCCGACTGGCCCCCTCCGGGGGAGACCGAGGCCCCCATCCCAATCATCTCAGAGGGGTCTGACAATTCCGGAGCCGTCGGCGCTTCCAAGATCACGTGCGCGTTCGTGCCGGAGAGGCCGAACGACGACACCGCCGCCCGCCGCGGCCGTGAGACGGCAGGCCACTCGGTCGCCTCGGTAACGAGTTCGACGGCGCCCTCCGTCCAGTCGACGTGCGTCGAAGGCGACGTGACATGCAAGGTCGGCGGCACGACACCGTGCCGCATCGCCTGCACCATCTTGATCACGCCCGCGACACCGGCGGCGGCCTGCGAGTGGCCGATGTTCGACTTGATGCCACCCAGCAGCAGCGGCACCGAGCGATCCTGCCCGTACGTCGCGAGCAGTGCCTGCGCCTCGATCGGGTCGCCCAAAGTGGTACCGGTGCCGTGCGCCTCGACCGCGTCGACGTCCTGAGTGGACAATCCAGCGGAAGCCAGTGCCTGACGGATCACCCGCTGCTGCGAGGGACCGTTAGGTGCGGTCAGACCGTTCGAAGCACCGTCCTGGTTGATCGCCGAACCACGCATGACAGCCAACACCGTGTGGCCATTGCGAAGGGCGTCCGACTGCCGTTCCAACACCAGCAGACCAACACCCTCAGACCAACCGACACCATCAGCCGAGTCGGAGAACGCCTTGCAGCGCCCGTCCTCCGACAAACCACGCTGCCGGGAGAACCCGACGAACGCGCCCGGCGTCGACATCACGGTCACACCACCGGCCAGCGCCAGCGAGCACTCACCGGCCCGCAGCGACTGTGCCGCCAGATGCATAGCGACCAGCGACGAGGAGCACGCGGTGTCGATCGACACCGACGGCCCCTCGAACCCGAAGGTGTAGGAGACGCGGCCGGACACCACCGAAGGCGACGTTCCCGCGCCCTGGTGTCCCTCCGAGTCGGCTTCGAGGATCTGCGCGTAGTCCGAGTACATGACACCCGCGAACACGCCGGTTCGACTGCCCCGCAACGAGGTCGGGTCGATCCCGGCCCGCTCCAGCGCCTCCCAGGTCGTCTCCAGCAGGATGCGCTGCTGGCCGTCCGTGCCGAGCGCCTCGCGCGGTGACATCCCGAAGAACGCCGGGTCGAACTGGTCCGCGTCGTGCAGGAAGCCACCAGCGCGGGCGTAGGAGGTGCCCAGGTGGTCGGGGTCCGGGTGGAACAGCGAGTCGAGGTCCCAGCCACGATTCGCCGGGAACGGCGTGATCGCATCGGTTCCCGAAGCGACCAGGTCCCACAACGTCTCCGGCGACGTGACGCCACCGGGGAAGCGGCAGGCCATACCGACGATCACGATCGGATCATCCGAAGTGGACACCGGCGCGGGCAACAAGGCATCCGGAGCCGCGGCCCCGAACAGTTCGGCGTGCAGGTGATCAGCGAGCGCGATCGCGGTCGGGTAGTCGAACACCAGCGTCGCCGGCAGCCGCAGCCCGATCGTCTCGGTCAGCTGGTTGCGCAGCTCCACAGCGGTCAGCGAGTCGAACCCGAGGTCCTGGAACGCCCGCGTCGCGTCCACCGCGTCGATCGACGCGTGGCCGAGCACCGAGGAGACCTGCGCGCGGACCAGATCCACGAGCGCCGCGCGACGCTCCGCGACATCCATCGCGCCGAGCTTCCGCACCAGCCCGGAGGCGGTGGCGGAACCGGCGGCCGCACGCCGCGCCCTGACCCGGATCAGTCCCTGCAGCAACGGAGCCACCGCGCCACGAGCCCGCAGCGTCGCGAGGTCGAGCCGCACCGGAACCGTCGCCGCCTGCCCGCTCGCCACCGCCGTGTCGAACAACTCCAAACCCTGCGACAGCGTGATCGGCGGCATCCCCGCGGCCGTCATCCTCGCGGCTTCGGCCTCGGTCAGTTCTCCGGTCATACCGGTGACCTCGGACCACACGCCCCACGCCATCGAGGTCGCGGGCAAGCCGCGCGCCTTGCGGTGCATGGCAAGCGCGTCGAGGAACGCGTTACCGGCCGCGTAGTTCGACTGGCCGGCGTTGCCGAACACGCCGGCCGCCGACGAGAGCACAACGAACGCCGTCAGGTCACCGGCCAGCTCGTGGAGGTGCCACGCGGCATCGGCCTTGGGCTTGAGCACGTTCGCCAGCCGCGCCGGCGTCATCGACTCGACCACACCGTCGTCGAGTACACCGGCGGCGTGCACGACACCACGAATTTCGTGCTGCGCAAGGAGCTCCGCAACCGCCTTCCGATCGGTCACGTCGCACGCCGCGACAGTGACCTGCGCTCCCAACGCTTCCAACTCCACCGTGTCGGCCTGACCGCCACGACTGACGAGCAGCAGCTCCCGCACACCGTGCGTCTCGACGAGGTGCTTCGCGATGACCGCACCAAGCCCACCGGTGCCACCGGTGACAAGAACCTTGCCCTCCCATCGCACTTCGTTCTGCTCACTGGCGACACGGGCCAGCCGCGCCGCCAGCACCTGGCCATCGCGCACCACCAGCTGCGGTTCGTCGACACCGAACGCCACCGACACCATCGCGGCGGAGAGGTTGTTGCCGCACAGGTCGATCAACCCGAACCGGCCGGGATGCTCGGACTGCGCCGACCGCACCAACCCCCACACCGCCGCGGCACCGAGATCCTCCCCCGTCGTCGCGCCACGCGTGACGAACGTGAGCCGCCCAGCCTTCCCGCCGCTGATCCACTCCTGCACCAGCCGCAACGCTCGCGCCGTCGTGGAATGCACGCTTGCCGGCACATCCTCGCCGCCGACGACCGGCGCCAGGACCAGTTCTGCGTCGGTGTCCGCGACCGAGCCGACGACGTCGAACCCGAGATCGAGCTCATCCGGCCCGATGACCGCGACCGACTCGGGCGCAGCAACGTCCTCGTGCGTGACCGGCACCCACTCGAGCCCGAACAGTTCGCTCCGCTTGGTCTCGCCGAGCTGCTCGACGTTGATCGCCCGCACCACCACCGCGTCGACCGTGGCGACCGGCGCGCCCGTGACGTCCGCCAGCGCGATCGTCCGGCGCATGCCGCTCCGGTCGCGCGTCAGCCTGACGCGAAGCTCGCTCGCGCCGGTGGCGTGCAGCGACACGCCCTCCCACGAGAACGGCAGCCCTGTCTCCAGCGTTTCGTCCAGCAACGCCGCATGCAACGCCGAGTCGAGCAACGCCGGGTGCAGACCGTATGCGGTGCCGTCAACGTCCTCAGGCAACGCCAGCTCCGCATAAATCTCGCCGCCGACCCGCCAGGCGGCCTTGAGGTTCTGGAACGCCGGCCCATAAGCGAACCCGGCTCCCGCGAACCGCTCGTAGCAGTCCTCGTAGTCCATCGCCACAGCCCCGGCGGGCGGCCACACCGTCGCGTCGAAGCGACCCGACATGCCCACCACTCGCCAAAAACCCGCTCGCGTGCTGCGTCCACGACGCGTCCGGCTCGTCCTCGGGCCGCGAGTGGATCGAGTACCGCCGTCGCCCGTTCTGGTCGGCACCAACCTTCAACTGCACCTGCACGGCACCGCGTTCAGGCAGCACGAGCGGCGCGGCGAGCGTGAGGTCGTCGACCCGGTCGAGCCCGACCTCGTCCGCGGCCCGCATCGCGAGCTCGATCAGCACGGCGGCCGGCACCAGGGTGCGGCCCATGATCACGTGGTCGGCGAGCCACTGGTGCGTGCTCAGCGACAACCGGCTGCTGAACACCACCCCTTCGCCCTCGGCCAGCTCCACCGCCACCCCGAGCAACGGGTGCGCGACGCTGACCAGCCCCAGCCCGGACGCGTCGGACGGCCGCCCCGCGCTCGCCGGCCAGTACCGCTGCCGGTTGAACGGGTAGGTGGGCAGCTCGATCCGCCTGCCGCCCTCGTAGAACGACGTCCAATCAACATTGACGCCGTCAACATGTACTTGACTGAGTGCAGTCAACATTGACTCAACAGCGGCCTTGTTGCGGGTCAACGTCGGAATCAACCCGTCAACCATCGCGCTCAACTGCGCATCCGGCCCCACCTCCAGCAACGTGACATCGCCCAGTCGAGTGACGTTGTCGTGGAACCGCACCACATCCCGAACGTGGTTCACCCAGTAGTCAACGGTCGTCACATCACCTGACGCGCTGATCGGAATGCTCGGCTCGTTGAACCGAAGCTCGCTGATCGCCTCACGGAAGTCGTCGAGCATCGGCTCCATCAACGGTGAGTGGAACGCATGCGACACCTTCAGCCGCTTGTTCTTCCACCGGGCCGCAACCGCGAGCACCTCTCCTTCGACACCCGCGACCACCACAGACCGAGGCCCGTTCACCGCAGCAATCGACACACCATCAGTCAGATGCGGCAACACTTCTTCTTCGGACGCAACGACGGACACCATCGCGCCACCGCTCGGCAATCCCTGCATCAGCGCAGCGCGAGCCGTCACCACCATGCACGCGTCCTCAAGACTGAGCACCCCGGCAACATGCGCCGCCGCAATCTCACCGATCGAATGCCCCGCAAGCTTCTCGACCTTCACCCCGAACGACTCAAACAACCGGAACAACGCCACCTCAACCGCGAAAATCGCAGGCTGGGCGTATCCCGTCTGGTTCAGCTCATCGGCGTCCTCGCCCCACATCACCTCACGCAACGCCGGATCAAGATTGACCAGCACCGCATCCAAAGCCTCCGCGAACACCGGGAACGCGTCGTACAACTCCCGCGCCATCCCAAGCCGCTGCGACCCCTGCCCCGAGAACACCACCGCGAGCGGCCGGTTCCGCACCACACCGCTGGCCAGCTCGGCGCCGTTCCACACCACCGCCCGGTGCTCGAACGAGGCCCGCGTAGTCGCCAACGAGTAACCGATATCGACAGCGGACACACCACTGTCCACCATCGCCTTCATCTGCCCGACCTGAGCGCGCAGCGAAGCGGAGGACTTCGCCGAAACAACGATCGGAGCCCCCAGGGGGGACGCGAGTCCCCACTCCAATCATCTCAGGCAGGACCGACAATTCCTGGCCGGCCGGCGCTTCCAAGATCACGTGCGCGTTGGTGCCGGACACGCCGAACGACGAGACACCGGCACGACGCGGCGATCGACGGCGGGCCACGACGCGGTGCCGGTCAGCAACCTGACCGCGCCCGCCTCCCAGTCCACGTGGGACGACGGCTCGTCGATGTGCAGAGTCTGCGGCACGACGCCGTGACGCATGCGCCTGCACCATCTTGATCACGCCCGCGACACCGGCGGCGGCCTGCGTGTGGCCGATGTTCGACTTGATCGACCCCAGCAGCAGCGGCTCGGCCCGGTCCTGACCGTAGGTGGCGAGCAACGCCTGCGCCTCGATCGGGTCACCCAGCGAAGTACCCGTGCCGTGCGCCTCGACGACGTCGACGTCCGCCACCGAAAGCCCCGCCGACGCCAGCGCCTGACGGATCACCCGCTGCTGCGAAGGACCGTTCGGCGCCGTCAGGCCGTTGGACGCACCGTCCTGGTTGACCGCCGAACCACGCACGACGGCAAGCACCGTGTGGCCGTTGCGACGCGCATCGGACAGACGTTCCAGCACGACCACACCGACGCCCTCGGACCAACCAACACCGTCAGCCGAGTCCGAGAACGCCTTGCAACGACCATCCGGGAGAGACCTCGCTGCCGTGAGAACCCGATGAACGCGCCCGGCGAGGCAAGCACGGTCACACCACCGGCCAGGGCAAGCGAGCATTCACCGGCACGGAGGGCCTGCATGGCCCAGTGCATGGCGACCAACGACGACGAGCACGCCGTGTCCAACGTAACCGCGGGCCCCTCGAATCCGAACGTGTACGAGACACGGCCAGACACGACCGAAGGCGAGCCGCCAGTCGTCTGATAACCCTCGGAGTCGCCTTCGAGCAGCAGCGAGTAGTCGTTGTACATGACACCGGCGAACACACCTGTGGGGCTGCCCTTCAACGCGACAGGGTCGATGCCCGCGCGTTCCAACGCCTCCCACGACGCCTCGAGCAGCAGGCGCTGCTGTGCGTCGGTCGACACGGCCTCGCGCGGCGACATGCCGAAGAACTCGGGATCGAACTGGTCGGCGTCGTGGATGAAGCCGCCGGACTTCGTGTACGAGGTGCCGACGTGGTCGGGGTCCGGGTGGTAGAGCGAGTCGAGGTCCCAGCCGCGGTTGGCCGGGAACTCGGTGATGGCGTCGCGGCCGTCGAGCACGAGGTCCCACAACTCGTCCGGCGTCGCGACACCGCCGGGGTAGCGGCAGGCCATGCCGACGATCACGATCGGATCGTCCGAAGTGGACGTCAGTGCGGGCAGCGAGGACACGATGTCGGTGGCACCGAACAGTTCGTCGCGCAGGAAGCCCGCGAGCACCGCGGCCGTCGGATAGTCGAAGATCAACGTGCTGGGCAGGCGCAACCCGGTGGCGCCGTTCAGGCGGTTGCGCAGGTCGACCGCGGTCAGCGAGTCGAACCCGAGGTCCTGGAACGCCTTCGCCGGGTCCACCGCGGCGACGCCGTCGTGGCCGAGCACGGCGGCGACCTCGGCTCGCACCAGGTCCAGCAGCGCGGCCAGTCGCGCTTCTGGGGCGAGCCCGGTCAGCCGCTGCACGAGGCCGGCGTCCGCGTTGGCCGCTGAGCGCTTGGCTCGCGTGCGGATCAGACCGCGCAGCAACGGCCGGATCTCGCTGTGCCCGCGCAACGTCGTCAGGTCAAGGCGCAACGGCAGCAACACCGCGTCCTCGCCACCGATCGCCGCGTCGAACAGCGCGAGCCCCTGCTCGACCGACAGCGGCGGCGTGCCGGAGCGGGACATGCGTTCCGCATCGGCCTCCGACAACATGCCCGTCTGGTTCCAGGCGCCCCACGCGAGCGACACCGCCGGGAGGGCAGCGGCGCGACGATGTTCAGCGAGCGCGTCGAGGAACGCGTTGCCTGCCGCGTAGTTCGCCTGCCCTGCCGCACCGAACGTGCCCGCGGCGCTGGAGAAGATGACGAACCGGTCAAGGTTCTTGGTGAGCTCGTGCAGGTTCCAGGCGGCATCGACCTTGGGCCGCAACACATTCGCCAGCCGCTCGGGCGTGAGCGACTCGACAACACCGTCGTCCAGCACACCCGCGGTGTGCACGACGGACCGCACCTTGTGCTTCCTCAACACCTTCTGCAGCGCCTTGCGATCACTGACATCGCACGCCACCACGGCAACCTTGGCGTCCAGATCGGACACGTCTGCCTTGCCCGTGCGGCTGACCAACACAAGTTCCGTGACGCCATAGCGTTCGACGAGGTGCTTGGCGATCACGCGGCCAAGCCCGCCGGTGCCGCCGGTGATCAGCACCGGCCCGGTGAACTCGCCGGGCCCGGCCGCCTCGGCACGCGCGAGCCGCGCCGCGAACACCTGGTCTCCTCGCACCCTCAGCTGCGGCTCGTCGATCGCGAGAACCTGCTCGGAAACCTCGGAGTCGGCGTCGATGAGCGTGAACCTGCCGGGATGCTCGTTCTGCGCGGCACGCACCAGACCCCACACCGCACTCGCGGCCAGGTCGCCCTGCCGCGTCACGAACACCAGCCGTTCGGCCCGCTCCTCGGCGATCCAGCGCTGCACCAGCTCAAGCGCACGGACTGCGAGAGCATGGGTGTCCTCGACAACCTCGCCGCCGCCGGCGAACTCCTCGACCACGACCGCCGCCGCACCCGCGGCAGGCAACGACACCGGCACCCACTCGAGCCGGAACAGCGAATCGCGATCAACCGCGCTGACCTGCTCCGCCGACACCGCCCGCGTCACCAGCGACCCGATCGTGGCGACCGGCGCACCCGCGGTATCCGCAAGGGCGATCACCCACGCACCGCCATCACGACGCAGCCTGACCCGGACCGCCGACGCACCGGTGGCGTGCAGTGACACGCTTTCCCACGAGAACGGCAGCCCCGCCTCGGCCCCGTCGAAGAAACCACCCGCGTGCAGGGCGGCGTCCAGCAACGCCGGGTGCAGCCCGAACGCGGCCCCGCCAACACCCTCCGGCAGCGCGACTTCGGCGTAGACATCGCCATCCTTGCGCCACACCGCCCGCAACCCCTGGAACACCGGCCCGTAGTCGAACCCGTTCTCCGCGAACCGCTCGTACGCACCCGCGACCACAAGAGGTTCGGCCCCCGTCGGCGGCCACACCGTCGCATCGAAGTCGCTGCCCGTCGTGCCGCCCGCCAGGAAACCGGTGGCGTGCTGCGTCCACGGCACGTCCGCGCTGTCCAGCCGCGAGAACACCTCGACCGTCCGACGCCCGTTCTCCTCGACGCCGACCGCGACCTGAACCCTGACAGCACCCTGCTCCGGCAGCACCAGCGGCGCCGCCAGCGTCAGCTCGTCAACGCGGTCGAGCCCGACCTCCTCCCCGGCCCGCGCCGCGAGCTCCAGGAACGCGGTACCAGGCAGCAACACCTGACCGAACACCGTGTGATCCGCGAGCCACGGGTGCGAGCTCAGCGACAACCGGCTCGTGAACAGGTACCCGTCCACCCCCGCGACATCCACCGCGGCACCGAGCAGCGGGTGCTCTACTCGCGTGAGCCCGAGCGCGCCGACATCTCCGGCCTTGCGCACAGCCTTCGGCCAGAACATCTGGTGGTCGAACGCGTAGGTCGGCAGGTCGACCTTCCGTCCACCTGTGTACAGCTGCGTCCAGTCAACATTGATTCCGTCAACATGTACTTGACTCAACGCAATCAACATTGATTCAACATCGGCCTTGTTGCGCGTCAACGTCGGAATCAACCCGTCAACCATCGCGCTCAACTGCGCATCCGGCCCCACCTCCACCAACGTCACGTCACCCAGTCGAGTGATGTTCTCGCCGAAGCGGACAGTGTCACGGACGTGGTTCACCCAGTAGTCGACGGTCGTGACATCGCCCGATGCGCTGATCGGGATGCTCGGCTCGTTGAACCGAAGCCCGCTGATCGCCTCACGGAAGTCATCCAGCATCGGCTCCATCAACGGCGAGTGGAACGCATGGCTGACCTTCAACCGCTTGCTCTTCCACCGGGCCGCAACAGCCAACACTTCTTCTTCAACACCCGCGACCACCACAGACCTAGGCCCGTTCACCACAGCGACAGACACGCCATCAGTCAGATGCGGCAACACTTCGTCCTCGGACGCAACGACCGACACCATGGCACCGCCACTCGGCAACGCCTGCATCAGCGCAGCCCGCGCAGTCACCAGCTGGCACGCATCCTCAAGACTGAGCACCCCGGCAACATGCGCCGCCGCGATCTCACCGATCGAATGCCCCGCAAGCTTCTCGACCTTCACCCCGAACGACTCGAGCAACCGGAACAACGCCACCTCAACCGCAAAAATCGCAGGCTGGGCAAACCCGGTCTGGTTCAGCGCCTCCGCATCCGCACCCCACATGACCTCACGCAACGCGGGGTCAAGATTGACGAGCACCGCGTCCAACGCACCCGCGAACACCGGGAACGCCTCATACAGCTCCTGCGCCATCCCAAGCCGCTGCGACCCCTGACCCGAGAACACCACCGCCAACGGCTTGCCGGACGCGACCCCCTCAGCGATGACGTTCCCGTCAAGGACAACCGCCCGGTGCTCGAACAACGTGCGCGTGGTCACCAACGAGAACCCGACATCGACGGCGGACACACCACTGTCCACCAACGCCTTGACCTGCTCGATCTGAGCGCGCAGCGAAGCCGAGGACTTCGCCGAAAAAACGAGCGGGGCCCCCAAGGGGGGACGCGAGGTCCCCACTCCAATCATCTCAGCCAGGTCTGACAATTCCGGGTCGGCTGCAATTTGCACGGCCGGAGCGGCCTCAAGGATGACGTGCGCGTTCGTGCCAGACACACCGAACGACGACACACCCGCCCGGCTCACGCGCGACACCTCTGGCCACGAGCGAGACGATGTCAGCACCTCCACGGCGCCGGACTCCCAGTCGACCTGCGTGGTCGGGGTTCCGACGTGCAGTGTCTTGGGCAGGACACCGAACCGGAGTGCCTGCACCATCTTGATCACGCCAGCGACACCTGCGGCGGCCTGCGTGTGACCGATGTTCGACTTGATCGAGCCCAAGTACAGCGGCTCGTCGCGGTCCTGTCCGTACACCGCGAGCAAGGCCTGCGCCTCGATCGGGTCGCCGAGCTTCGTCGCCGTGCCGTGGGCCTCGACGGCGTCGACATCAGAGGCGGCGAGTCCCGCCGAGGCCAGCGCCGCACGGATCACCCGCTGCTGCGAAGGACCGTTCGGCGCGGTCAGGCCGTTCGAAGCACCATCCTGGTTGACGGCCGAACCACGCACCACAGCCAAAACCGTGTGGCCGTTCCGAACAGCGTCCGACTGGCGCTCCAGCACCAGCAGACCAACGCCCTCACCCCAACCAGTGCCGTCGGCATCGTCGGAGAAGGCCTTGCACCGTCCGTCGACGGAAAGCCCACGCTGGCGGGAGAACTCGACGTAGGTCGTCGGCGTGGACATCACCGTCACACCACCCGCGACAGCCAGCGAGCACTCGCCCGAGCGCAACGCCTGCGACGCCAGATGCAGGGCCACCAAAGAGGAAGAGCACGCGGTGTCGACCGTGACAGCCGGACCCTCGAAACCAAACGTGTAGGAGACGCGGCCCGAAGCGATGCTGCCCGCACTGCCCTGACCCTGATGACCCTCGAACTCGCCACCGTCCAGAATGGACGCGTAGTCGTTGTACATGACACCGGTGAACACGCCGGTCGTGCTGCCCCGCAAGGAAGCGGGGTCGATACCTGACCGTTCCAGGGCCTCCCAGGTGGCTTCCAGCAACAGACGCTGCTGCGAGTCCGTTGCCAGAGCCTCACGCGGCGACATGCCGAAGAACGCCGGATCGAACTCCCCCGCCTCGTGCAGGAAGCCGCCCGAGACCGAGTAGGTCGTGCCCGCGTGGTCGGGGTCGGGGTGGTAGAGGCCGTCGACGTCCCAGCCGCGGTTGACCGGGAACTCCGTGATCGCGTCGACGCCGTCGGACACCAGTCGCCACAGATCTTCAGGCGACGAGACGCCACCGGGATACCTGCAGGCCATACCGACGATCACGATCGGATCATCCGAAGTAGACAGAAGAGCGGGCAGCGACGACAGCGGTGCGTCGGCACCGAAGAGCTCATCACGCAGGAAACCCGCCAGCACCAATGAGGTCGGGTAGTCGAACGTCAGCGTCGCGGGCAACCGCAGCCCCGTCACCTCACCGAGGCGGTTACGCAGCTCGACGGCCGTGAGCGAGTCGAAGCCCAGCGACTGGAACGCGCGTGACGGGTCGATCGTCTCGCCACCGCTGTGGCCGAGCACGGCGCCGACCTCAGTGCGGACCAGCTCCAGCAGCGCTTCCAGGCGGCCGGTGTCGTCGCGTCCCGCGAGCTTCTGCACAAGCGACGCCGACGTGCCCGAAACGGCCGCGCGGCGCGTGCGCGCCTTCACCAGGCCGCGCAACACCGCCGGAACCTCGCCCCGCGCACGGAACACCGGCAGGTCGATCCGCAACGGCAACACCAGCGCGGCACCGCACGCCAGTGCGGCGTCGAAAAGTTCCACGCCTTCCGCAGCAGTGATCGGCGGCATTCCCGACTTGGCGAGGCGTTCGGCGTCCGCCCCGGACAGCATGCCGGTCTCCGCCCACGCACCCCACGCCAGCGACACACCCGGCAGACCCTGCGCCCGCCGGTGCTCCATCAACGCGTCGAGGAACGTGTTGCCCGCCGCGTAGTTGGCCTGGCCGGACGAGCCGAAAATGCCCGCCCCGGACGAGTAGGCGACGAACGCGGAGACATCGGGCGCCAGTTCGTGCAGGTTCCACACGGCATCGACCTTGGGACGCAACACAGCCGACAACCGCTCGGGCGTAAGTGACTCGACAACGCCGTCATCCAGCACGCCTGCCGTGTGCACGATGGAGCGGACCTGATGGCCGGCAAGAAGGTTCGCGGCAGCGTGCCGATCAGCGACGTCACACGCCACGACGGTGACCGACGCGTCCAGTTCCGCCACCCAGTCCGGCGTCTCACCGCGCCGGCTGACCAGCACCAGGTCGCGGACACCGTGCGCGGCAACGAGATGACGCGCGATGATCTGACCGAGCCCGCCGGTTCCACCGGTGATCAGCACCGGCCCTTCCAGCACAACGCTGTCGCCGGCGGCGATCCGGGTGATGCGCGGCACGGACACCTCGCCGTCGCGCACCCGCAGCTGGGGCTCGTCACTGGCGAGCGCGGCGGGCGGAACGTCACCGTCCGTCTCGATCAACGCGAACCGGCCGGGGTGCTCGGACTGCGCGGACCGCACCAGCCCCCACACCGCCGAAGCACCCAGATCTCCTTTCCTGGTAACGAACACGAGCTTCTCGGCGCGTTCGGAAGCCACCCACTCCTGGATCTTCGCGAGCACCGACGCGGTCAACGTGTGCGCGGCCTCGACCGGCGAACCATCCGACGCGACGTGCTCCACGACCACAGCGGCGGGAACCGCGGTGGCCAACGCGATCGGCACCCAGTCCAGGCCGAACAACGCATCCTGCACGGCACTGAGCTGCCGCGCTGACACTGCGCGCGTCACGAGCGACCCGACCGTCGCCACCGGTGCGCCGGTGGCGTCGGCGATCGCGATCTCCATCGCGGTCTCCCCCTTGGCCGTCAGCCGCACCCTCAGCGACGTGGCGCCAACCGCATGCAGCGCAACGCGTTCCCACGAGAACGGCACCGCGCCCTCGGTCCGCTGATCCGCGAACGCCACCGCGTGCAGCGCCGCGTCCAGCAGCGCGGGATGGAGACCGAAGCCGGTGGCAGTCACATCTTCGGGCAGCGCGACCTCCGCGAACACCTGCTCGCCCCGCTTCCACGCGGCCCGCAGCCCCTGGAACGCGTGCCCGTAGTCGAACCCAAGCTCCGCGAACCGCTCGTAGGCGCCCTCGACCTGAACAACCTCGGCCCCCACCGGCGGCCACACCGTCGCATCGAAGTCGCCGCCCGTCGTACCGCCCGCCAGGAAACCAGTGGCATGCTCGGTCCACGGCAGGTCACCGTCCTCGGGACGGCTGTAGATCGCGATCGTCCGGCGGTCACCCTCAGCGCCGACCCGGATCTGAACCTGCACGGCACCGGACTCTGGCAGCACGAGCGGCGTTGCGATCGTCAGTTCGTCAACGCTGTCGAGACTCACCTCGTCCGCGGCCCGCAGCGCGAGCTCCACCAGTGCCGCGCCGGGCACAAGCACCTTGCCGTGCAACGAGTGGTCCCGCAGCCAGGGGTGCGTGCGCAACGACAGCCTGCTGGTGAACAGCAGCCCTTCGCCCCCGGCGAGCTCGACGGCCGCCCCGAGCAACGGGTGCTCGACCGCGCCGAGCCCGGCCGACCGGACGTCCGACTTCGTGGACACCTCGGGCCAGAACCGCTGCTGCTCGAACGCGTACGTCGGCAGATCGATCTTTCGGCCATGTTGACAGAACCTGCTCCAATCAACATTGACGCCGTCAACATTGATTCGACTCAATGCAGTCAACATTGACTTGGTCTCGTCAACATTGCGCCGCACAGCAGGCACGCAGTCGTCCACCATCGCTGACAGCACGCCGTCCGGCCCGATCTCCAGGAGCTTGACGTCGCCCAGCCGTGTCACGTTGTCGTGGAAGCGCACCGTGTCGCGAACGTGGTTCACCCAGTAGTCGACAGTGGCGACGTCGCCGGACGTCGACATCGCGATGCTGGGCGCGGCGAACGTGAGCCCGCTGATCGCCTCACGGAAGTCATCCAACATCGGCTCCATCAACGGCGAGTGGAACGCATGCGACACCTTCAACCGCTTGCTCTTCCACCTGGCCGCGATAGCCAACACTTCTTCTTCGACACCCGCGATCACCACGGACCGAGGCCCGTTGACCACCGCGATGGACACGCCATCGGTCAGGTGCTCACGCACCTTCTTCTCGGAGGCGACCACCGACACCATGGCGCCACCGCTCGGCAACGCCTGCATCAGCGAGGCGCGCGCGGTAACGAGCTGGCAGGCGTCCTCAAGAGAGAACACCCCAGCGACGTGCGCGGCAGCGATCTCACCGATCGAATGGCCTGCGATGTGGTCAGGCGTCACACCGTAAGACTCGAACAACCGATAGAGCGCCACCTGGAACGCGAACAACGCAGGCTGCGTGAACCCGGTCTGGTTCAGCTTCTCCTGGTCGTCGCCCCACATGACCTCGCGAACAGCGGGATCTAGGTGCACCAGCACCGCATCGAGCGCCTCGGCGAACACCGGGAACGCCTCGTACAGCTCACGCCCCATCCCGATCCGCTGCGTCCCCTGCCCGGAGAACAGGAACCCGAGGTGTCCCGCCTTGGCCACCCCGCTGGCCAGCACCTCGCCATCAAGCACCACAGCCCGATGGTCAAACCGCGCGCGCGTGGTCAACAACGAGAACGCGATGTCCGCCGCATCCCCCGGCCAAGCCTTGATCCGCTCCACCTGCGCGGCCAGCGACGCCTCCGACCTCGCAGACACCAGCCACGGAATCGATCCCGACTGGCCCCCTCCGGGGGAGAACGAGGTCCCCACTCCAATAGTCCCACGGGACACCGACAAATCCGGGGCGCCAAGATCGACAACAGGCGACCTGTCCACAGGCGCCGAGTTGTCCACAGAAACAGAAGACGGGGTTGCGGCTTCCAGGATCACGTGGGCATTGGTCCCGGAGACACCGAAAGAAGAGACACCGGCGCGGCGCGGGCGGGAGACAGCAGGCCAGTCGGTCGCGGAAGTAACGAGAGAGACGTCCCCCGCGGTCCAGTCGATGTGTGTGGACGGCTGGTCGACGTGCAGCGTCGCCGGCACGACGCCGTGGTGCATCGCGTGCACCATCTTGATGACGCCCGCGACACCGGCGGCGGCCTGCGTGTGGCCGATGTTCGACTTGATAGAGCCGAGCAGCAGCGGCGATGGACGCTCCTGGCCGTACACAGCCAAAAGCGCCTGCGCCTCGATCGGATCACCCAGCGTCGTACCCGTGCCATGCGCCTCGACCACGTCGACATCGCCCACCGAGAGACCAGCCGACGCCAAAGCCGCACGAATCACGCGTTGCTGCGAGGGACCATTCGGGGCGGTGAGACCGTTGGACGCGCCATCTTGGTTGACAGCGGAACCACGCACCACAGCCAGAACCGTGTGGCCGTTGCGGAGAGCGTCAGACTGGCGTTCCAGCACCAGCAGACCGACACCCTCGCCCCAGCCGGTGCCGTCAGCCGCGTCAGCGAAGGACTTGCAGCGGCCGTCCATCGCCAGACCACGCTGCTTCGAGAAGGCAACGAAGGAACCCGGCGTCGACATGACCGTGACACCGCCGGCCAAAGCCAGAGAGCACTCCCCGTTGCGCAACGCCGAAGCGGCGAGATGCAACGCGACCAGAGACGAAGAGCACGCGGTGTCGACGGTGACCGCGGGACCTTCGAGACCGAAGGTATAGGCGACGCGGCCGGACAGGACACTCTGCGCGGTGCCAGTGCCCTGGTAACCCTCGAAGATGTCATCACTGACCAGAGTCGAGTAATCGTTCGACATCACACCCGCGAAAACACCGGTCTTCGAACCGCGCACCGAGGCCGGATCGATACCGGCACGCTCGAACGCCTCCCAGGCCGTCTGCAACAGCAGCCTGTGCTGAACGTCCGTTGCGAGAGACTCACGCGGGGACATACCGAAGAAATCCGGGTCGAACGACGGAGCATCGTGCAGGAAACCGCCCTGCATGACATGGGTCTTGCCGGCCACATCGGGATCCGGGTCATACAGGTAGTCCAGGTCCCAGCCGCGGTTCGACGGGAAGCCGGTAACGCCGTCGCGCTCGTCGAACACCAGGCGCCACAGGTCTTCCGGCGACGCCACACCACCTGGGTAGTGGCAGGCCATGCCAACGATCACGATCGGGTCGTCGGAGACGGAAGAAACAACCTCTGGCACGAAGACATCCGCGCCGAACAGCTCGTCCAGCAGGTAGGAGGCCAGCGCGCCCGCAGTCGGATAGTCGAAGATCAAGGTCGCCGGCAGGCGGATGCCCGTCGACGCGGTCAGGCGGTTGCGCAGCTCGACAGCGGTCAGCGAGTCGAACCCGAGGCCCTGGAACGTTCGCGTACGGTCCACTTCGGACGCACTGCCGTGGCCAAGCACGGCGGCGACCTCGGTCGCGACGAGTTCCAGCAACGCCTCCAGCCGCGCGTCCGCGCCGAGCCGGGCCAGGTCGGCGGCAAGGCCTTCCACCGCGACGGAGTGCGCGGCCGCGCGCCGCTTCGGGGTCTTGATCAGGCCGCGCAGCAACGGAGGCGGCGCACCTTGGGCTCGCAAAGCTTGCAGATCCAGCCTCAACGGCAGCAAAGCGGCGTCGGAACCGGCGGAAGCAGCGTCGAACAGGGTCAAGCCTTCCGAGACCGTCAACGGCGGCATGCCGGAACGCGCGATGCGCCGCATGTCCGCGTCCGACATCGCGGCGGTCATACCCGAGGTCTGCTCCCACGCACCCCACGCCAGCGCCACGGCGTGCTGGCCCGAAGTGCGGCGCACCCGCGCCAGCGCGTCGAGGAAAGCGTTGGCGGCGGCGTAGTTCGCCTGGCCGGCGCCACCGAACGTGCCCGCGGCCGAGGAGAACAGCACGAACGGCACGTCCGGCAGCAACGAGTGCAGGTGCAGCGCCGCGTCCACCTTCGGACGCAGCACCGTGTCGATCCGTGAGGGCGTGAGCGCCTCCACGACACCGTCGTCCAACACAGCGGCCGTGTGCACAACTCCGCCGACAGAATGCCGCGCCAGCAACGACTCCAGCGCGGAACGGTCGGAGACGTCGCACGCCTCAACGATCACGTCCGCGTCCAGCGATTCCAGCTCGGAGACGTCCGCGACGCCGCGACGCGACACCAGCAGCAGCTCACGAACCCCATGTGCCTCAACCAGATGACGCGCCACCAGCCGACCCAGGCCACCGGTTCCGCCGGTGATCAGCACCCGGCCGGACCAAGACAGCCGCTCGGACGGCAAGGCAACGCGCGCCAGCCGGGCACCCAGCACTACGCCGTCACGGATCGCCAGCACCGGCTCGTCGGTCGTCAAAGCGTGCAGGACAGCGCCGGTCGAAGCCTCAGAGAAGTCCAGGTCCACCAGCACAAACCGGCCAGGGTGCTCGGACTGTGCCGACCGCACCAGGCCACGCGCGGCCGCCGCGGCGAGGTCGTCGCCGTCCACCGCGCCCCGCGTCACGAACGCCAGACGCCCCGTCCCCGGCAGTGCTTCCTGGATCAGCGACAGAACCCGCGCGCATGTCTCGCGCACATCGGTACCGACCACAGGAACCAGAGTCAGATCGGCATCGGTCAACGAGTCCACGACGGGCCCGGCAGCCAGCGACAGCACGTCCGGCCCCAGCACCGCGACGGTCTGCTCGGCGAACCCGACCGGCAGCTCGACCGGCGCCCACTCGACGCGGAACAACGAGTCCCGCTCGGCACCCGAACCGAACTCGTCCACCGGCACCGGCCGCGTCTGCAGCGCCTCCACGGACGCGACAGGAGCACCGGTCGCGTCGGCAACGGCGATCTCCATCGAGCCGTCGTCACCACGCGAGAGCCGCACCCGAACCGCGGAGGCGCCGGAAGCGTGCAGCGAGACACCCTGCCAGGAGAACGGCAGCCCACCCCGGCTGATCGAACCGAGGTCGCCGAACCCGGCGGCGTGCATACCGGCGTCGAGGAGCGCCGGGTGCAGCCCGAACGCGCCACCGTCCACACCCTCCGGCAGCGACACCTCGGCGTAGACGATGCCGTCGCCACCACGCCACACCGCCTGCAGGCCCTGGAAAACCGGCCCGTAGTCGAACCCCATGTCGGTGAAACGCTCGTACGACCCGGCGATGTCGACGGCCTCGGCACCGGCCGGCGGCCACTCTGAAGCGTCGAACGACACCGAGGAGGCGCCTGAGCCGAGCACACCCGAAGCGTGCCGAAGCCACGGCGTGTCAACGGATCCCTCGGCACGCGAGAAGATCGCGACGCTACGCCGGCCCGCCCCGTCAGCCGCGCCGACGGACACCTGCACCTGAGCCGCGGAGTCCGGCGTCAGCACCAGCGGCGCCGCCAGGGTCAGCTCGTCGACGCGGTCGCAACCGACCTCGTCGGCTGCCCGCACCGCGAGCTCCAGGAATGCCGTGCCGGCGAAGAGAACCCGGCCCATCACAACGTGATCAGCGAGCCACGGATGGGTCGTCAGCGACAGCCGCGACGTGAACAGGTGCCCGGACGAACCGGCCAGCTCGACCGCCGCGCCGAGCAGCGGATGCCCGACCGAACCGAGACCGGCGCCGCGCACATCACCGGACTGTGTCTTCGGGCGCGGCCAGAACCGCTGACGCTGGAACGCATACGTCGGCAGGTCGACCCGTTCGGCACCGGAACCCTCGAACACCTTTGCCCAGTCAACAGGCACGCCCGAGACGTGCAAGCGCGCCAACCCGGACACGAACGCAAGCTCCTCGCCACGGTCCTTGCGTGACATGGGCACCGCGGTGTCGACCATTGCGGCCAGCACGCCGTCCGGGCCGACCTCCACGAAGGTCTTGTCCCCCATCGCGGTCACGACGTCGTGGAAGCGCACGGCGTCCCTGACGTGCCGCACCCAGTACTCAGGTTGTTGAACAATCCCCGCGTCGGATTGTTCAACAGTCCCACGAGTCACCAACGGGATCGTGGGATTGTTGAACGAAATGCCGGAGATCGCCGCGCGGAAGTCCTCCAGCATCGGCTCCATCAGCGGCGAGTGGAAGGCGTGCGAAACGGTGAGCTGTCGAACCTTCCTGTCATTGAATTGTTCAACGGTCCTACGAGTCTCTTGTTCGACACCCGCGATGACGATCGACCGCGGCCCGTTGATCGCGGCGATCGAGACGCCATCGGTGAGGTGCGGCAGGACCTCGGCCTCGGTGGCCTGCAACGCGATCATCACGCCACCGGCGGGAAGCGCCTGCATCAGCGAGGCGCGGGCGGTGACGAGCGTGCAGGCGTCCTCCAGCGACAACACCCCGGCGACGTGTGCCGCCGCGATCTCGCCGATCGAGTGGCCCGCCACCTGCTCGGGCACCAGGCCGAACGACTCCAGCAGCCGGAACATCGCCACCTCGAAGGCGAACAGCGCGGGCTGCGCGAACCGGGTCTGCTCCAGAACTGCGGGATCGTCGCCCCACATGACATCGCGCAACGCCGGGTCGAGGTGAGCGAGAACCTCGTCGAAAGCGGAAGAAAAGACCGGGAAGCGAGAGTGGAGCTCACGACCCATCCCGATCCGCTGCGATCCCTGACCGGAGAAGAGGAACGCGAGCGTGTTCTCCTCGGCAGCCACCCCGCGCGCGAGCTCCGTGCCGTCCGGCAGGACGACTGCCCGGTGCTCGAACGAGGCACGCGCGGACGCGAGGGTGAACCCGACGTCGAGCGGCGACAACGCATCCACGACCGACTGCAGGCGAACACGCTGCGATTCCAAGGCCCCAGCAGTGCGGCCGGACAACACCCACGGCACCACACCGGGAACCGAAGAAACCTCAGACGCCTCAACAACAACGGCCGGGGCCTGCTCGATGATCACGTGCGCGTTAGTGCCGGAGACACCGAACGCGGAAACACCGGCACGGAGGGGGCGTTCGACGGAAGGCCAGGGCCGCGCGTCGTGCAGCAGCGACACGTTGCCCTTGCTCCAGTCGACCTGGGTCGACGGCGTGCCGAGGTGCAGGGTCTTGGGCAGCAGGCCGTTGCGCAAGGCCATGACGACCTTGATCACGCCCGCGACACCGGCGGCGCCCTGGGGGTGGCCGATGTTCGACTTGATCGAGCCGAGATAGAGCGGTTCGGCTCGTTCCTGTCCGTAGACCGACAGAATCGCCTGCGCCTCGATGGGATCGCCCAGAGTCGTGCCCGTGCCGTGCGCTTCGACAGCGTCCACATCGGACGGCGCGAGACCGCCGTTCTGCAGCGCCTGGCGGATGACCCGCTGCTGCGAAGGACCGTTCGGCGCGGTCAGGCCGTTCGAGGCGCCGTCCTGGTTGACGGCGGAACCGCGGACGACGGCCAGGATCTGGTCACCGGCGCGTTGCGCGTCGGAAAGCCGCTTGAGCACCAGCACACCGACGCCCTCGGACCAGCCGGTGCCGTCCGCGTCGTCGGAGAACGCCTTGCAGCGGCCGTTGCCCGCGAGCCCGCCCTGCGAGGTGAAGGCGGCGAATCCGGCGGGCGTCGTCATGACCGCGACACCACCGGCCAGCGCGAGGTCGCACTCACCACCGCGCAGTGCCTGGGAAGCGAGATGCAGTGCCACCAACGAAGACGAGCAGGCGGTGTCGACGGTGACAGCGGGGCCTTCGAGGCCGAGGAGGTAGGAGATGCGGCCGGAGAGCACGGAAGCGGCGAACGCGGTGGTCGCGTAGAGACCGACGTCCTCGCCGGAACGCGCCAGCAGGTCGGCGTAGTCCTGCGCGGTGGTGCCCATGAAGACACCGGTTCGCGTTCCGCGCAACGACTGCGCGTTCACGCCCGCCCGTTCCAGCGCCTCCCACGCCGTCTCGAGCAGGAGGCGTTGCTGCGGGTCCATTACCACGGCCTCCCGTGGCGAGATGCCGAAGAACCCGGCGTCGAACGACGCCGGGTCTTCGAGGAAACCGCCTTCGATGGTGGCGGAGTTCAGCTCCGAGAGGTCCCAGCCGCGATCGGCGGGGAAACCGCCGATCGCGTCCCTGCCTTCCGCGACGACCTGCCACAGGTCCTCCGGCGAGCTCACCCCGCCGGGGTACCGGCACCCGATGCCCACGATCGCGATCGGTTCCACCGCTGCCGCGATCAGCTGCTGGTTCTGCTTGCGCAGCCGGTCGATCTCCTTCAGTGACGACCGCAGAGCCTCGACGTACTGGTTAGCAGAGGTGGTCATCGCGCTTCCTTCTCGGATCGCCCGCTAGTTCATGGCGTCACCGATCGCGAGTCGCAGGAGGGCTTCGCCGTCCATGTCGTCGATCGCTTCCGCCTCGGCTGCAAGCACAACAGAAGGAGCGCTGTTGTTTTCCCCACTGTCCTGGGCAAGTTGCAGCACCAGGTCGAGCAGGCCGGCCTTGCGCAGACGACTGATCGAGATGGACGCCAGCGTTTCGCGGATATGCGCGTCCGGGTCGTTGCTGACCGCGGCCTGCTCGCCGAGCAGTTCGCCGCGGATGAACTGGGCCAGCGCCTGTGGTGTCGGGTAGTCGAACACCAGCGTCGCCGGCAACGCCACGCCCGTGACCGCTTTGAGCCGGTTGCGCAGGTCCACCGCGGTCACCGAGTCGAAGCCGACGTCACGGAACGCCCTGGCCGGCCCGAACGCCTCCGCGCTCTCGAACCCCAATGTCGCCGCGGCTTCCATGCGAACAAGGTCGAGCAGCGTTCGCCCACGTTCCGCTTCGGGCAACGCCAGCAGCCGCTCCTTGAGCCCTGAGTCCGTCGTTTCCGGCTCTTCCAGTGCTTTCCGGACCGACGGGATGCCCGTCAACAACGGACTAGGCCTGGCCGCGGTGAAGCTCGGCGCGAACTTCTCCCAGTCCATGTTGGTGATCGTGAGCGACGTGTGCCCGTCCTCGACGGCCTGCTGCAACGCGATGATCGCGAGCTCGGGTTTCATCGTGTGGACGCCGCGCCTGCGCAGTTGTTCGGCGCCTTCCTCGTTCTCCGACGCCATTCCGGAGTCGGCCCAGGCGCCCCACGCGACCGACGTCGCCGGCAACCCTTGAGCCCTGCGGAAGTGCGCGAGGCCGTCGAGGTAGGCGTTCGAGGCGGCGTAGGCGGGTTGCGCGCCACTACCCCAACTCGCGGCACCCGACGAGAACAGGATGAACGCGTCCAGCTCGCCCGTCAGGTCGTGCAGGTTCCAGGCCGAGGTCATCTTGGCCCGCAGCAACCGATCCAGCTGATCCATGCCGAGCGTGTCGGTCGGCGCGTTGCCTTCGACGATGCCCGCCGCGTGCACCACAGCCCTCAGGTCGTCGACGCTGTCGATCACTGCCTTCAGGCTTGTGCGGTCCGAAGCGTCGCAAGCCGCGATGGTGACGCGGGCGCCCAAGGTCTCGAGCTCGGCCTTCAGCGCCGCGGCTCCTGGTGCCTGATCGCCACGACGGCTCGTAAGCAGCACGTGCTCGGCGCCGCGTTCGGCGACCCAGCGGGCGACGTGCCCACCGAGCGCGCCGGTGCCGCCGGTGATCAGGACCGTGCCGCACGGCGTCCATTCCGTGCGCTTTGGTGCGCGCTGGGCCGGGACGAGGCGCCGGCCGTAGACGCCGGTCTCACGGACCGCCAACTGGTCCTCGCCGCCGCCGTTCGTGATCGCGGCGACCAGGCCCTGCGCCACCTGGCCGTCGATCGTCTCCGGCAGGTCGACCAGGCCACCCCAGCGGCGCGGCAGGTCGAGTGCCGCGACCCTTCCCAGGCCCCACAAGGCGACCTGGCCGGGGTTCAGGACATGATCGGTGGCGCCGGTCGAGATGGCTTGCTTGGTGACCGCCCAGAACGGCGCGGTGCTGCCGACGTCGCCGAGCGCCTGGACGAGCAGGACGTTCAGCGCGAGGCCGAGCGGGGTATCGGCGAACTCGGCGTGCGCGTTGTTGTCCGTGCCGAGCAACGAGATCACGCCCACCGGCTCGATGCCGACCAGTTCGGTGGCGAGGAGCGCGCGTTCGGCGTTCGGCGTGACGGTGATCTTGACGACGTCGTCGCCGAACGTCTCCAGGACCTTGTCCGCCCACTCGTCGTGGTGTTCCGGGACGGCCGCGAGCCAGGTGCCGTTGATGCCGGTGGCCTGGACGCCGCGCAGTAGCTGCCACGCGTCCCGATATCGCCAGCTGTCCACAGCAGACTGACTCTTCTGCTTCGCGCGCCACTCGGTGAGGGCGGGCAGCACGGCGTTCGCGGCTGCCGCGTCGATGTTGAGCGTTCCGGCCAGGTCGCCGTTGTCGACGAGCTGCCAGAACGCGCTGTCCGCTTCGTGCTTGACGGGCGCGGCTTTCGGCCAGAACCTGCTGCGGCTGAACGGATAGGTCGGCAGGTCGATGCGTTTGCCGCCTGGGTAGCGCCAGTCGACCTCGAGTCCCGCGACCCACGCCTCGGCGAGCGAGGTGGTGAAGCGGTCCTGTCCGCCCTGGTCGCGGCGCAGCGAGCCCACCGTGACGATCTCCGTGCCGTCCGCTTCCGCCGTGGCCTGCGCGGACATCGTGAGCACCGGATGCGGGCTCGACTCGACGAACACCCGATAGCCGTCCTCGATCAGCTGCTTCGTGATCGCGACGAACTCGATGGGCCTGCGCGCGTTCTCGTACCAGTAGTCCGCGTCGAGAGTCCTCGTGTCGATGCGTTCCGCCTTGACGGTCGAGTAGAACGCGATGTCCGTCTCGCGCGGCGTGATCGTGCCGAGGAGGGTCAACAGCTTCTCCCGCAACGGCTCGACCTGCGGACCGTGGGACGCCACGGTCGAGGCGACGACCCTGGCGCGGATGTCGCGGCTCACGCAGAGTTCCACGAACTCTTCGAGCTCCTGGAGCGCACCGGCGACCGTGCAGGCGGTGGGGCTGTTGACGCCCGCGATCGACAGGACCGGCCACCGCTCGATGAGCTTGCGCGTGTCCTCGACCGGCAATGCGACGCTCGCGACGGCGCCGTTGCCGACGAGCTCGTCCGCGAACAGCTGGGACCGCAGCACGACGATCTTGGCCGCTTCGCCGAGGCTGAGCGCGCCCGCGACGTGGGCGGCGGCGATCTCGCCCTGGGAGTGGCCGACGACGGCCGCCGGTTCGACGCCGTTCGCCCGCCACGTCCGAGCCAGAGACACCATCACCGCGAAGAGAGTCGGCTGCAGGATCTCGATGCGCTCCAGCAGCTCGGCATCGCCGCGGAGGACGTCGATCACGGACCAGTCGACGAGCCTCCCGATGGCCTGGTCGCATTCGGTCATCGACTGCCGGAACGTCTCGTCCTGATCCAGCAGCTCGACCGCCATCCCGTGCCACTGGCTGCCCTGGCCGGGGAAGATGAACACGGGCGCACTGTCCTGCGCCACACCCTCCACGACCTCGTCGCCGATCAGCACCGCACGGTGATCGAACCTCGACCGCGTCGTCAGCAACGAGAACCCGACATCCGCGGGATCCGCGTCAAGCGCCTTGACCAGGTCGATCTGAGCGCGCAGCGAAGCCGGGGACTTCGCCGAAAAAACGAGCGCGAGCCCCCTCGGGGGGACCGAGATCCCCTTTCCAATCGTATCGCCGAGGTCTGACAATTCCGGCTGACCTGGGGCTTCTTCGAGAATCATGTGGGCGTTGGTGCCCGAGATGCCGAACGCCGACACACCGGCCCGGCGCGCGTGGCCGTTGGCCTCCCACTCGCGGGCCTCGGTCAGCAGCTCGACAGTGCCCGCCGACCAGTCGATGTGCGACGACGGGGCGGACACGTGCAGCGTCCGCGGCAACACCCGGTGCCGCAACGCGAGCACCATCTTGATCACGCCCGCGACACCGGCTGCGGCCTGCGTGTGGCCGATGTTCGACTTCACCGAGCCCAGCCACAGCGGTACCGAGCGCTCGGCGCCATAGGTGTTGATCAGCGCCTGAGCCTCGATCGGGTCGCCCAGGGCCGTACCCGTGCCGTGCGCTTCAACGACGTCGACATCACCAACGGACAGACCGGCATTCGCGAGAGCAGACCGGATCACCCTCTGCTGCGACGGACCGTTCGGCGCGGTGAGGCCGTTGGAAGCACCGTCCTGGTTCACCGCCGAACCGCGAATCACCGCCAGCACCTGATGGCCGTTCCTCACCGCATCCGACAGCCGCTCCATCACGACCATCCCGACGCCCTCGGACCACCCGGCGCCGTCAGCGTCATCGGAGAACGCCTTCGACCTGCCGTTGGCCGCCAACGCCCCCTGCCGCGTGAGCTCGGCGAACGCATACGGCGTCGTCATGATCGTCGCGCCACCGGACACCGCGAGCGAGCACTCGCCACCGCGCAGCGCCTGCACCGCGAGGTGCATCGCGACCAACGACGCCGAGCACGCCGTGTCGACCGTGACCGCGGGCCCCTCGAATCCGAACGTGTACGACAGCCGCCCGGAGATCACCGACGCCGCGAGACCTGTGGCCGCGTGCCCCTCCGTGTCCTCCGCCGAACTCGTCAGCAGCGTCGCGTAGTCCTGGCCGTTCGTGCCGACAAACACACCGGTCTGTGAACCTCGCAACGAGAGAGGATCGACACCGACCCGCTCCAGCGCCTCCCACGTCGCCTCCAGGAGGAACCGCTGCTGCGGATCCATCGCCATCGCCTCACGCGGCGAGATCCCGAAAAACGCCGGATCGAAGTCCGCGCTCCCGGCCAGGAACCCAGCCTCGCGAGTGACAGAGGTCGCGAGCACCGACTCCACATCCCAGTCACGGTCGACCGGGAACGCGCCCATACCGTCGTGTCCGTCCACCAACAACTGCCACAGCTCATCTGGCGTGTTCACGTCCCCTGGGAAGCGACATGCCATACCGACGATGGCGATCGGCTCGTCAGCACGAGCCGACGTCACCTCGGTTTCCACCGCGCCACCACGCAGGTGGTCAGCGAGCCTGCGCGGCGTCGGATAGTCGTAGACCAGCGACGCGGGCAACGTCTGCCCCGTCTCCGCCGACAGCTGGTTGCGCAGCTCGACCGCGGTCAACGAGTCGAACCCGAGGTCGCGGAACTCCTTGTCCACGCCCACCGCGTGCGGACCGGCATACCCGAGCACCGACGCGACGGCCGCGCGCACGACCTCCAGCAGATCACCGCTGACGGCGACTTTGCGTGCCTTGGGTTTCCTCTCGGGCAGGATCGCGATGGCCACTGTTGGCGCGTCCTCCGCGGCCGCACGCCACATCTCCGCGACGGCCAGGTCGGGCCGCATCGTGATGCCGTGTGCGTCAACGGTTTCCGCCATGCCCGCGCCCGCCCAGGCACCCCAGGCGATCGACGTCGCCCGCAACCCGAAGGCGCGCCGGTCGCGGGCGATCGCGTCCAGGACGGCGTTTGCCGCCGCGTAGTTGGCCTGGCCGGGGTTGCCCAAAGCGCCCGCGACCGACGAGAACAGCACGAACGCGTCAAGCTCCAACGATCGAGTCAGCTCGTCGAGCACCAACGCGGAGGCGACCTTCGATCGGAACACGTCCGCGAACCGTTCCGGCGCAAGACCTTCCAGCACGCCGTCGCTCAGCACACCAGCTGTGTGCACGATGGCGTTCGGCGAGTGCGCGCCGAGCAACTCGGCCACCGCGGCACGGTCCGCGACGTCGCACGCCACGATCTCCGCACCCAGCTCCTCTCGCAGCGCCGCGGCACCCGGCGCGTCCAAGCCTCGGCGGCTGACCAGCACGATCTTCTCCACGCCACGCGCCTTCAGATCGCGGGCGACGTGTGTGCCGAGGGCACCCGTGCCACCCGTGACGATGACGGTGCCGTGCGGCTCCCACATCGCCTCGGTCGGTGCGGCCGCGTCATAACGCCGCGCGAACACCCCCTCGGCACGGATCTCGACCTCGGCCTCGTCACCGCCGAGCACCGCGGCCAACCGCGACACGTCACCGTCAACGTGGACGTCGACCAGACCGCCCCACTGCGCGGGCAGTTCCAGGGCAGCCACCCGGCCGAGACCCCAGACCGCGCTCTGCGTCGACGCTGGTCGGCGCACCGCGCGTCACCGCCCACACCGGAGCGCTGACACCCTTGCGCGCCAACGTCTGGATCAGCTCCATCGTCGCGATCACGCCGCGCGGCACACCGTTCGCGTCGACCTCGTCGTCCACCGCGAGCAGCGAGACGATGCCGTCGAAGGGCGTCTCCGGCAATTGCTTGCGACGATCGTGCCGTTGATCGCTGCCGCGACCTCGCGGGCGAAGTCGTCTTCCGGCCCGACCACGAGCCAGGTGCCGCTGACCGAACCGCGCGGCTCGACGCGTTCCCACGACTCACGGTGCCGCCACGAGTCCACAGTGGACCTGGCGCGGTCGATCGGTGCGACGTCGAGCACTGTCGGCCAGTAGCGCTCGTGCTGGAACGCGTAGGTCGGCAGGTCGACCCTGCGCGCACCCGTGCCCTCGAACAACGCGCTCCAGTCGACGGTCGCGCCGCTGACGTGCAGGCGGGCGAGCCCGGCGACGAACGCCTGCTCCTCGCCGCGATCCTTGCGCAGCAACGGGATGCCGCCGACCATCGCCGACAGCACACCGTCCGGCCCGATCTCCAGGAACGTGCTGCCGTCCAACGCCCGCACGACGTCGTGGAACCGCACAGGCTCCCGGACGTGCCGCACCCAGTACTCGGATTGTTCAACAATCCCACCGGCCAACAACGGGATCGTCGGATTGTTGAACGAAATGCCCGCGACCGCCGCGCGGAACTCGTCCAACATGGGCTCCATCAGCGGCGAATGGAACGCGTGGCTGACCTGCAGCTGCTTGGACTTACGATCGTTGAGTTGTTCAACAATCCCACGAACCTCTTGTTCATCACCCGCGATCACCACGGCGTTGGGACCGTTCACCGCGGCGATGGACACGCCGTCGGTGAGCAACGGGGTGACCTCGTCCTCGGTCGCCTCGATCGCGAACATCGCGCCACCGCCGGGCAGCGCCTGCATCAACGTGGCGCGCGCGGTGACCAACGTGCAGGCGTCCTCGAGGCTGAACACGCCGGCGACGTGCGCCGCCGCGATCTCGCCGATCGAGTGTCCCGCGAGCCGATCGGCCTTGATCCCGAACGACTCCGCCAGCCGGTACAACGCGACCTCCAGAGCGAAGATCGCGGGCTGCGCGTTGCCGGTCTGGTTCAGTGCATCCGCTTCGTCGCCCCACATGATCGACCGCAGCGCCGGGTCGAGGTGCGCCGAGCACGGCGTCGAAGGCGTCCGCGAACACCGGGAACCGCTCGTACAGTTCCCGGCCCATGCCGAGCCGCTGCGAGCCCTGCCCCGTGAACAGCAGCGCGAGGTGGCGTTCGCACGTCTCTCCCCTGGCGATCTCGACCCGTCGACAAGCACCGACACGGTTCTCGAAATGGCTACGCGACATCGCGAGCGAGTAAGCGAGGTCGAGCCGCGCGGCGTCGATACCGCCGAGCCGCGCGAGCTGATCGTCCAGCGCCTCCTCGGAACGCCCGGACACCACCAGTGGCACCACCGAAGCACTGGTCACCGCCTCGGGAACCGGGGCCGTGTGTTCGGGTGCCTCCTCGATGATCACGTGCGCGTTCGTGCCGGACACACCGAACGACGAGACGCCGGCGCGGCGCGGGTGGCCGTTGACGGGCCACTCGCGGCGTTCGGTGAGCAGCTCGACGGAGCCGGTCCGCCATTCCACATTGGACGAAGGCGCGTCGACGTGCAGTGTCTGCGGCAGCACACCGTTGCCGCAGCGCCATCACCATCTTGATCACCCCGGCGACACCGCCGGCGGACTGCGGGTGGCCGAGGTTCGACTTGATGGAACCGAGCAGCAGCGGGGTTTCCCGGTTCTGCCCGTAGGTGGCGAGCACGGCCTGCGCCTCGATCGGGTCACCCAGCGTCGGTGCCCGTTCCGTGCGCCTCCACCGCGTCCACTTCGGAAGGTGGCCAGGCCGGCGTTCGCCAGCGCGTGCCGGATCACCCGCTGCTGCGATGGGCCGTTCGGCGCGGTCAAGCCGTTCGAGGCGCCGTCCTGGTTGATCGCGCAGCCGCGCAGGATCGCGAGCACCTTGTGGCCGTTGCGCGGGCGTCCGAAAGTCGTTCCAGCAGCAACCACACCGGCGCCTTCGGACCAGCCCGGTGCCGTCGGCGGCCTCGGCGAACGCCTTGCAACGGCCGTCCGGCGCGAGCCCGCCGGCCGCGGTGAACGCGGAGTAGGCGTTGGGTGTGGTCATGACCGCGACACCACCGGCCAGCGCGAGGTCGCATTCGCCGTTGCGCAGGGCTTGCGCGGCCCAGTGCATGGCGACGAGCGACGACGAGCAGGCCGTGTCGATGGTGACCGCGGGGCCTTCGAGCCCGAGCAGGTAGGAGATGCGGCCGGACAGCACGCTGGCGCCCGAGAACGCGGTCGTCGCGTACGGGCCGGTTTCCTCCAGCGACCGGTTGAGCAGCGACTCGTAGTCCTGGCCGGTGGTGCCGACGAAGACGCCGGTCAGGCTGCCCTTCAACGACGTCGGGTCGATGCCCGCACGTTCGAAGGCCTCCCAGGAGGTTTCGAGCAGCAGGCGTTGCTGCGGGTCCATCACGACGGCCTCGCGCGGCGAGATGCCGAAGAAGCCCGCGTCGAACCCGGCGACGGCGTCGAGGAAACCGCCCTCGTACGTCGAGCTGGCGAGCCGGTCCAGATCCCAGCCGCGATCCGCCGGGAACCGCGAGATCACGTCACGGCCCTCGAACACCAGCTCCCACAACGCTTCCGGCGTCGTCACGCCACCCGGATAGCGGCAGCCGATGCCGACGATCGCGATCGGGTCGTCGGTCACCATCGCGGCCGCGCGGACCTCGACCTGGTGCGCGCCACCGAACAGCTCGTCCCGCAGGTGCTGTGCGAGCGTGGTGGCGGTCGGGTAGTCGAAGACGAGCGTCGCGGGCAGCGCGAGGCCGGTCGCGGTCTTGAGGCGGTTGCGCATCTCGACCGCGGTGACCGAGTCGAATCCCAGCTCGCGGAACGCCCTGCCGACCGGGACCTGGTCGCTTTCGCGTAGCCGAACGTCTTGGCGGCCTCGGCGCGAACGAGGTCGAGCAGCGCGCGGCCACGTTCGGCTTCGATGAGCTTCGTGAGCCGCTGCTTGAGTTCCGACTCCTCTTCCGGCTCGTCGGCGAGCGCCGCGCGAACCTCCGGAATGCCGGTGAGCAGCGGGCTCGGGCGTTCCGCGGTGAAGCTCGGCGCGAACTTCGCCCAGTCGATGTTGGTGACGGTCAGCTGCGTCTGTTCGTCCGCGACAGCCTGGCGCAACACCTTCATCGCGAGCTCCGGCGGCATCGAGCCGATGCCGATCCTCTGAAGCGCCTCGTACATGCCGTGATCAGCGGCCATTCCGGCGTCGGCCCACGCGCCCCACGCGATCGAGGTCGCCTGAAGTCCCTGGGATCGGCGCAGGTGCGCGAGGCCGTCGAGGTAGGCGTTGGCCGCGGCGTAAGCAGGCTGGCCGCCGCTGCCCCAGCTCGCCGCACCCGACGAGAACAGGATGAACCGCGCGTGCGGGGCCAGTTCGTGCAGATGCCGCGCCGCGGTGATCTTCGTGTCGAGCAGCGCGGTGACGTTCTCGTACCGCAGTTCGTCGATCGGTGCGTCGCCCGTGCCGATTCCCGCCGCGTGCACGACCGTCGTGAGGCCGTCGATGCCCGCGAGCAGGCTTTCGAGTTGTCCGCGGTCCGCGGCGTCGCAGGCGGCGATCGTGACGCGCGGGCCCGAGTTCTCGAGCTCTGCCTTGAGTTCCGTCGCACCGGGTGCGTCGATGCCGCGACGGCTGATGAGCACGAGGTGTTCGGCGCCTGCCTCGGCCAGCCAGCGGGCGACGTGGCCGCCGAGCGCACCGGTGCCACCGGTGATCAGGACGGTGCCGGAGGCTTGGAACTCGGGGCTGTGGTGGGCGTTCGCGCGGACGAGGCGACGGGCGAAGACGCCGTTTTCCCTGATCGAGATCTGGTCCTCGGCGCCGGTCAACACGGCGGCGAACCGTTGTGCGGCCTGGGCATCGAGCGTTGGGGGCAGGTCGATCAGACCGCCCCATCGGCGGGGCAGGTCGAGCGCGGCGACGCGGCCGAGTCCCCAGATCGCGGTCTGCGCCGGGTCGACCGCCCCGTCGCCGACCGCGACCTCGGGTGACAGCCCAGATCGGTGCCGTGACGCCGGCTTCGGCCAGTGCCTGGACGAGCGTGATCGTCGTCCGCAGACCGGTCATCGCGATGACGCCGTCGAACGTCGCGGGCAGAAGTCCCGCGAGGTCCGCGCGGCTGACCTGCTCGTCGACGTCGATGTGGACCGCGTTCGGCAACGCGTTGATCACGTCGTCGGCGTTCGTGCCGGATGTGACGACCAGCCACGTGCCGGTAGGCGTTCCCGTGATCGTGACCGGGCTCCATTGGTCGCGATACCGCCATGTGTCCATTGTGGATTCCAACTTGCGGCGGATGCGCCACTGCGCGAGCGTTTGCGCGGTGTCGCTGTCCACGAGTTCGCCATTGTCGATGAGCTGCCAGAACTCGGTGTCGACCGGGTCGGACGTGTCCTTGACGAGCGGCTCGGGCCAGAACCTCTGGTGGTCGAACGGATAGGTGGGCAGCGCGATCCGCCTGCCGCTGATCCGCCAGTCGACCGGCAACCCGGCAACCCACGCCTCGGCGAGCGAGGTCGTGAACCGGTCGCCTTGATCACGACGCAGCGAGCCGATGGCGACGATCTCCACGTTCGCGGCCTCGGCGGTCTGCTGCGCGGGCAGCATCAGCACCGGGTGCGCGCTCGACTCGATCAGCACACGGTGGCCGTCTTCGACGAGTTTTTCGACGACCTTGGCGAAGCTGACCGGCTGGCGCGCGTTCTGGAACCAGTACTCCGCGTCGAGGGTCGCCGTGTCGATGCGCTCGGCGGTGACGGTGGAGTAGAACGGCACGCTGCTCGTCTGCGGGGTGATGTCCGCGAACAGCTCCATGATCCGGTCGCGGAGCCGATCGACCTGAGCACAGTGTGAGGCGACCGTGGACCCGATGACGCGAGCCCGGATGTCCTTCGCGACACAGCTCTCGACGAACTTCTCGAGCTCAGGGATCGCACCGGCGACGGTGCAGGCGTGCGGGCTGTTGATGCCCGCGATCGCCAGTTCACCCGGCAGGAGCTTCTGGACTTCTTCGGCGGGCAACGCGATGGACGCGACCGCGCCGTTGCCGACGAGCTCGTCCGCGAACAGCTGGGACCGCTTGACGACGATCTTCGCGGCCTCCTCGAGGCTGAGCGCGCCCGCGATGTACGCGGCGGCGATCTCGCCCTGCGAGTGGCCGACGACCGCCGCGGGTTCCACGCCGTTCGCGCGCCACGTCTGGGCAAGCGAGACCATGATCGCGAACAGCGCGGGCTGCAGAATCTCGATGCGCTCTAGCAGTTCCGCCTCGCCGCGCAGCACGTCGATGACCGACCAGCCGACCTGGGCTTCGATCGCGCGGTCGGCCTCGGCCATCCAGCGCGCGAACGTCTCGTCCTGGCCGAGCAGCTCGACGGCCATGCCGGGCCACTGGCTGCCCTGGCCCGGGAACACGAACACCGGCCCCGGCCCGGCCTCTACGGCCACACCTTCGACGACCTCGTCGCCAACGAGCACCGCCCGATGCTCGAACCTGCTGCGCTCAAGCAGCGAGAACCCGACATCGCTCACGTCCACGCCGCCGCTCACCAGCGCCCTGACCCGGTCGACCTGGGCGCGCAGCGACGCCTGCGACTTCGCCGACACCACCAGCGGAATCGATCCCGACTGGCCCCCTCCGGGGGAGAACGAGGCCCCCACTCCAATCGTCCCACGCGAACCCGACGAGCTGTCCCCGCGGAGATCAACAACTGGCAGGTTGTCCACAGGCGCCGAGTTGTCCACAGATTCCGAGGCAGCGCCTTGACCAGGCGTTTCGGCGAGTACGCTGGAAATTGGGGGGATCCCCGCACCCCCATCCGACGACGACAGCGCGGCCTCAAGGATGACGTGCGCGTTCGTGCCGGAGATGCCGAACGACGACACCCCGGCCCGGCGCGCACGACCCACGGAGGGCCACTCACGGGCAGAGGTCAACAGCTCGACGGCACCCGCATCCCATTCGATGTGCGAAGACGGCGCCGACACGTGCAGCGTCCGCGGCAACATGCCATGCCGCAACGCCATGATCATCTTGATCGACACCGGCCGCACCGGCAGCCGACTGCGTGTGGCCGATGTTCGACTTCACCGACCCCAGGTACAGCGGTTCAGCCCGCTCCTGCCCAAAGACCGCCAGCAGCGCCTGAGCCTCGATCGGGTCACCCAGCGACGTACCCGTACCGTGCGCCTCCACAGCATCGACGTCACCAGGGCCAAGACCCGCCGACGCGAGCGCAGAGCGGATCACCCGCTGCTGCGATGGACCATTCGGCGCGGTCAGGCCGTTGGAAGCACCATCCTGGTTGACCGCGGTACCACGCAAAACAGCCAGCACATTATGCCCGTTGCGCACCGCATCCGACTGGCGCTCCAGCACAAGCAGACCGACACCCTCGGAGAACCCGGTGCCATCAGCACCCTCGGAGAACGCCTTACAACGCCCATCCCCCGACACACCACGCTGCCGTGAGATCTCGATGAACGTCGCAGGCGTCGACATCACCGCCACACCACCGGCAAGCGCGAGCGACGACTCACCCGTCCGCAGCGACTGCGCGGCCAGGTGCATCGCGACGAGCGACGACGAGCAAGCCGTGTCGATCGTGACAGCCGGCCCCTCCAGACCGAGCACATAGGACACTCGACCAGACGCGACCGACGGCGATGACCCGGTGCCGTGATGCCCCTCGAACTCACCGCCGAGCAGCTGCGCGTAGTCGTTGTACATCACTCCGGCGAACACGCCGGTCGCACTGCCCCGCAACGAAACCGGGTCGATGCCGGCCCGTTCGAACGCCTCCCACGCGGTCTCCAGCAGCAGGCGCTGCTGCGAGTCGGTGGCCAGCGCCTCCCGCGGCGACATCCCGAAGAACGCGGGGTCGAAGTCGCCCGCGTCGTGCAGGAAGCCGCCCAGCCGGGTCGCCGAGGTACCGATGTCGTCACCGGAGAACAGCGTGTCGAGGTCCCAGCCGCGGTCGGACGGGAACTCGGTGATCGCGTCCGTGCCGTCGAGCACCAGCTGCCACAACTCCTCGGGAGTGGTGACCCCGCCGGGGAACCGGCACGCCATGCCCACGACAACGATCGGGTCATCGTCCGCGACATCCCGCGCCACAACGACAGCGGAGTCCGCGCCGAACAGCTCGTCCCGCAGGAACGACGCCAGCACGTGCGCGGTCGGGTAGTCGAACACGAGTGTCGCGGGCAGCCGCAGCCCGGTCACCGCGGTGAGCCGGTTGCGCAGGTCGACCGCGGTGAGCGAATCGAACCCGAGGTCGCGGAACGCCCGCCCCGCGTCGAAACCTTCGAGCCCCAGTACCGCGCCGACCTGCGTGCGAATCAGGTCGAGCAGCGCGCCAAGCCGTTCAGACGAGCCCAGCGGCCGCAATTTCGCGGCCAGCCCGGACGCCGTGTCCGATCCAGCGACCGTGCGGCGAGCTCGCGTCCGGATCAGACCGCGCAGCAACGAAGGCACGTCGCCGTGCGCCCGCAACGTGGCGAGATCAAGGCGTGCGGGCAGCAACACGGCGTCCCCGCTCGACACCGCAGCGTCGAACAGCGCGGTGCCCTGCTCGGGAGTGATCGGCGGCATTCCGGCGCGCACCAAGCGTTCCCGATCGGCCTCGGTCAACGATCCGGTCAGGCCGACCGAAGCCTCCCAGGTACCCCACGCCAGTGAAACGGCCTGCAGCCCCAGCGAACGTCGGTGAACCGCGAGCGCGTCAAGGAATGAGTTGGCTGCCGCATAGTTGCCCTGCCCCGCACCACCGAGAGCGCCCGCGGCTGACGAGAACAACACCAGCCTGGCCTCAGGCAGCAGCTCGTGCAGGTGCCATGCGGCGTCAACCTTCGGCCGCAGCACGGTGTCGAGCCGCTCGGGCGTGAGCGACTCGATCGTGCCGTCGTCCAATACTCCGGCGGTGTGCACAACGGACTTCACGGTGTGTTTCTTCAGCAACCGCTGGAGCGCCTTGCGATCGCTCACATCACACTTGACGACCTTGACGGCCGCATCCGCCTCCCACGCCGGCTTCTTGCCACTCCGGCTGGCCAGGATCAGCTCGGTGACTCCGTGCTCGGCGACAAGATGCTGCGCGATCACACCACCGAGTCCGCCCGCACCGGTGATCAGCACCGGGCTTTCCCACGTGACTTCCTGCTCCGCCGCCGCGCGCGCCAGCCGTGGCGCGAACAGCTGCCCCTGCCGGACACGCAACTGCGACTCTTCTGTAGCAAGCGCTTGCGACAACACGGCATCGTCGTCGATGTCGATGAGCAGGAACCGTCCGGGGTGCTCGGTCTGCGCCGACCGCACCAGCCCCCACACCGCCTGCCCAGCCAGATCCCTTTCACGAGTAACGAAAGCAAGGCGCTCGGCGCGCTCCTCGGAGATCCACTCCTGGAGCAACGTGAGCACGCGCGACGTCAGGGCACGCGTCGAGTCGATGACGTTGCCGTCACCCGCGAGGTGCTCGATGACGACGTTTCCCGCCGCGTCGGACGGCAACGCGACCGGTACCCATTCGAATCGGAACAGAGAATCGCGGTCAACCTCGTTGTGCGGCAACGCGACGGGCCGCACGACAAGAGACTCTATCGTGGCGACCGGCTGGCCCGTGGTGTCGGCGAGCGCTATCTCCATCGCGTCACCGTTGGAACGCAACCGAACGCGCAGTTCCGTCGCTCCCGTGGCATGCAGCGACACACCTTCCCACGAGAACGGCAGCCCGGCGCCGTCCTTCGCGAGCAACGCCGCGTGCAGCGCCGAGTCGAGCAACGCCGGATGCAGCCCGAAGCCCGTGCTCTCTTCGGGGACCGCGACCTCCGCGTACACGTCGTCACCATCGCGCCACACCGCGCGCAGCCCCTGGAACACCGGTCCGTACTCGAAGCCCATGTCCGCGAACCGCTCGTAAGCGCCTTCGACATCAACGGTTTCCGCGTTCGGTGGCCAGGTTGTCGCGTCGAAGTCGTTGGTGGCGCTGCCGTTGGAGAGCGTGCCCGAAGCATGCTCGATCCAGGGCGCATCCTCCGCGGTGCGTGAGTAGATCACCATTGGCCGTCGTCCGGACGCGTCCTCGGCGCGCACCGCGACCTGCAACTGCACAGGCTTGTCGAGCACGAGCGGCACGGAGATCGTGAGTTCGTCGAGCTTCTCGCAGCCGACCTCGTCCCCCGCCCGCATCGCGATCTCGACGAAAGCCGTCCCTGGCAGCAGAACCGTGCCGCTGACAGCGTGATCCGAGAGCCACGGATGCGACCGCGTCGACAGCCGTGACGTGAACAGCACATCGTCGCCGCCCGCGACGTTGACCGCCGCTCCGAGCAGCGGGTGTTCGATCGCGGCGAGCCCGAGCCCGGCCGCGTCACCCGCCCGGACCTGTCCCGACGGCCAGAACCTCTGCCGCTGGAACGCGTACGTGGGCAGGTCGATCAGCTTGCCGCCGCGGAAGAACTCGCCCCACTCGACCTTCAGTCCCCGAACGTGCGCCTGCGCGAGCGCCGTTATCAGCTGCTTCCGCCCGCCTTCACCGCGCCGGAGCGTCCCGAGCACCACAGCCTGGATCTCGCTTGCCTCAACCGTCTGCTCGATGCCGACCGTGAGCACCGGGTGGGCGCTGGGCTCGACGAAGAACCGAAAACCGTCGCGCAGCAGGGCGTCCGTGGCGCTCTGGAACTCCACGGTCTGCCGCAGGTTGGTGTACCAGTAGCCCGCATCCATGATCGCCGTGTCGACCGGCTCACCGGCGACCGTGGAGTAGAGCGGAATCGCACTGGTCCGCGGCGTGATGCCGGCCAGGTCGTCGAGCACACGCTCCCTGATCGCCTCGACCTGCGGCGTGTGCGACGCGTAGTCCACCGCGATCATGCGCGCCCGGATGTCCTCGGCCTGGCACTCGGCGACGATCTCCTCGAGCGCCGCCACCTCACCGGCGACCACGGTCGCACTGCGGCCCGTTGACCGCCGCGACCGCCACCCGGTCTCCGAACCGCGCGATCCGCGGGCGCACCTCGTCCACGGGCAGCGGCACCGACAACATGCCCCCACGCCGCGACAACGCCTCATCCACCGCCCGGGATCGCAGCGCCACCACCCGCGCCGCGTCTTCGAGACTCAACGCCCCCGCAACCGCCGCCGCCGCGATCTCACCCTGCGAGTGGCCGACAACCGCCTGCGGCTCGACCCCGTACGAACGCCACACCTCGGCCAGCGACACCATCACCGCCCACAACACGGGCTGCACGACATCGACCTGATCGAGCGGCTGCTCATCGCGCAGCACCTCGATCAACGACCATCCGACGAACGGCGCCAGTGCCGCATCGCACTCCGCGATTCGCCGCGCGAACACTTCGTTCGTGGCCAGCAACTCGCGGCCCATACCGACCCACTGCGAGCCCTGACCGGGGAACACGAACACCGTCTTGCCGCCGGCGGTGACCTGCCCGGTGATCACGTCGGCGACCCCGTCGCCGATAACGACCGCCCGGTGGTCCAGCCTCGCCCGCTTGGCCAGCGTGAACCCGACATCGACCGGGTCCGCCTCCACTGCCCCGACCCGCTCGACCTGCGCTTCCAACGCCTCAGCCGACTTCGCCGACACCAGCCACGGCACACCCTCCGCAGCGCCGCCGCTCGGAATCGATCCCGACTGGCCCCCTCCGGGGGAGAACGAGGTCCCCACTCCAATAATCCCACGGGACACCGACAAATCCGGAGCGCCAAGATCGACAACAGGCGACCTGTCCACAGGCGCCGAGTTGTCCACAGAAACAGAAGACGGGGTTGCGGCTTCCAGGATCACGTGAGCGTTGGTGCCGGAGACACCGAAAGACGAGACACCGGCGCGGCGCGGGCGGGAGACAGCGGGCCACGCACGGGTGGAGGTCAGCAGCTCGACGGCGCCGGCTTCCCAATCGACGTGTGACGACGGCTCGGTGAGGTGCAGGGTGCGCGGCAGCACGCCATGGTGCAGCGCCTGCACCATCTTGATCACCGATGCGACACCGGCGGCGGCCTGTGAGTGGCCGATGTTCGACTTGATCGAACCGAGCAGCAACGGCTCAGGACGGTCCTGGCCGTAGACAGCGAGCAGCGCCTGGGCCTCGATCGGGTCGCCCAGCGGAGTTCCGGTGCCGTGCGCCTCGACGGCGTCGACGTCAGCGACGGACAAGCCGGCCGAAGCCAGAGCCGCGCGGATCACGCGTTGCTGCGAAGGACCGTTCGGCGCGGTCAGACCGTTCGAAGCGCCGTCCTGGTTGACCGCGGAACCCCGCACGACAGCGAGAATTCGGTGGCCGTTGCGAATCGCGTCGGACTGCCGCTCCAGCACGACCTGCCCGATACCCTCGGCCCAGCCGACACCGTCAGCCGAGTCGGAGAACGCTTTCGACCGCCCGTCAACGGAGATCCCACGTTGGCGGGAGAACTCGATGAACGTCGAAGGCGTCGACATCACCGTCACACCACCCGCGAGAGCCAACGAGCACTCCCCCGACCGGAGCGACTGGATCGCCCAGTGCATCGCGACCAGCGACGACGAACAGGCTGTGTCGACGGTGACGGCAGGCCCCTCGAACCCGAACACGTAGGACACCCGGCCGGACGCGACACTGCCCGCGCTGCCCTGTCCCTGGTGTCCTTCCATGTCGCCGCCGCCGACGATCGACTGGTAGTCGTTGTACATCAGGCCGGTGAACACGCCGGTCGCACTGCCCCGCAACGACGTCGGGTCGATGCCCGCACCCTCCAGAGCTTCCCAGGCGGTTTCCAGGAGCAGGCGTTGCTGGGTGTCGGTCGCCAGTGCCTCGCGCGGCGACATGCCGAAGAACGACGGATCGAACAAGGGCGCGTCGTGCAGGAAGCCGCCGGACCGCGTGTAGGAGGTGCCGATGTGGTCAGGATCCGGGTGGTAGAGGCCTTCTAGGTCCCAGCCGCGGTCGGCCGGGAAGCTGGTCACCGCGTCGACCTCGTTCATCACCAACTGCCACAGCTCGTCCGGCGTGGTCACGCCGCCGGGGTAACGGCAGGCCATACCGACGATCACGATCGGATCATCCGAAGTGGACACCAGAGCGGGAGGATCCGCGGTGACTGCGGCCCCACCGAGCAACTCGTCGCGCAGGTAGGAAGCCAGCGACCCCGCGGTCGGGTAGTCGAAGATGAGCGTCGCTGGAAGGCGGATACCGGTCGTGGCAGTGAGACGGTTGCGAAGCTCGACAGCGGTCAACGAGTCGAACCCGAGGTCGCGGAACTGCTGCGCCGGATCGACCGAGTGCGCGCCGCCGTGGCCGAGCACAGCCGCGGCCTCGGTGCGCACGACGTCGAGTAGCGCCTCCAGCCGGTCTCCCTCGCTTAAAGCCGAAAGCCGGGGGACGAGCGTGACCGCGGTATCCGAGCCCGCGACGGAACGCTTCGAGCGCGTCCGGACCAGGCCGCGCAGCACCGGTGCGGCGTCGCCCTTCGCCCGGAGCACCGCGAGGTCGAGGCGGAACGGTGCCAGCGCCGCGCCGCCGTGCGCGATGGCCGTGTCGAACAGCTCGACGCCCTGCTCCACCGAGATCGGCGGCATACCAGCGCGGCGCATTCGTTCGACATCCGCTTCGGACAAGTGTCCCGCCATGCCGCCTTCCCAGGCGCCCCAGGCAAGTGACACCGTGTTCGGGCGGTGGGTGGCGAGCGCGTCAAGGAACGCGTTGGCTGCCGCATAGTTGCCTTGGCCCGCGCTGCCGAGCGTGCCCGCGACGGACGAGAAGATCACGAACCTATCGAGCTCACCCGCCAGCTCGTGCAGGTTCCACGCGGCGTCGACCTTGGGGCGCAACACGTTCGACAGGCGTTCGGGCGTGAGCGACTCGATCACGCCGTCGTCCAGCACGCCCGCGGCATGCACGATCGACCGGACCGGGTACCTCTTCAACAGCTTCTGCACGGCCTTGCGATCGGACACATCGCACTTGACGACGATGACACGCGCGTCGAGCTCGGCGACCCACTCCGGCTTCTCGCCACGCCTGCTGACCAGAATGAGCTCGTCAACACCCTGCGCGACAAGATGTTTCGCGATGACGCCGCCCAGCCCACCGGTGCCGCCGGTGATCAGCACCGGCCCCTGCCAGGTGACCTCACGCCCAACTGCGGTCGCCCGCGCGAGCCGCGGGGCCTTGAGTACTCCGTCGCGGATGATCAGCTCGGGCTCGTCGACGCCCAACGCCCGCGGCACGAGTTCGCCTGAGTCTGCGTCGATGATCCCGAACCGGCCGGGATGCTCGGTCTGCGCGGACCGCACCAGTCCACGCACGGCAGCGCCTGCGAGGCAGCCCATGCCGGTGACGAACACCAGCTTCTCGGGCCGCTCGTCGGCGATCCACTCCTGCAGTCGCGTCAACGCCTGCGCAACCAACGCGTGTGTAGCGGCAACGACGTCGCCTTCCGCGACAACGTGCTCCACCACGACATCCGTCGCCGGCTCGGCGGGCACAGTCACGTCGGCCCAGTCGACCTGGAACAGCGAGTCGCGATCCACTGTCTCGAGCTGCCCCGCGGACACCTCGCGCACGACAAGCGTGTCCACCGATGCGACTGGTGCTCCTGCGGTGTCGGCGAGCGCGATCGCGATTCCGTTTCCATTGCGCGTCAGCTTCACCCGCAACGCCGTCGCACCCGTCGCGTGCAGGGACACCCCTTCCCACGAGAACGGCAGCCCAGTGCCACCATCGACCAACAACGCCGCATGCAACGCCGAGTCGAGAAGAGCCGGGTGCAACCCGAAGCCGCCTCTGGCGACACCCTCGGGCAAGGCGACCTCGGCGAAGACGTTGTCGCCGTCACGCCAGGCCGCTCGCAGCCCCTGGAATGCGGGCCCGTACTCGAAGCCGTTCTCGGCGAACCGTTCGTACACGTCCGCGAGGTCGAGCGCCTCCGCACGCGGCGGCCACTCACCGACCTCGGCGACGACCGCACCCGACCCGAGCACACCGGTGGCGTGCTCCGTCCACGGCTCATCGACCGCGCTTTCCGGCCGGGAGTAGATGGAGATCGACCGACGGCCGTTCTCCTCGACACCCACGATCAGCTGAACCTGGACGCCGCCACGTTCCGGCAACGCCAGCGGAGCTGCGAGCGTGAGTTCCTCGACGCGGTCGAGCCCGACCTCGTCCGCCGCGCGCACCGCCAGCTCGACGAGCGCCGCACCCGGTACGAGCACGGCGCCATGCACCGTGTGTTCCGCCAGCCACGACCGGCGCGACAGCCGCGCGGTGAACAGGTAGCCCGCTCCCCCGGCGAGCTCGACGGCCGCACCGAGCAACGGGTGCTCCACCGTCCCGAGCCCCGCCGACCGTACGTCCGACTTCGTGTTCGTCTCGGGCCAGAACGACTGGTGCTCGAACGCGTAGGTCGGCACGTCGACTCGTCGTCCGCCTGTGTACAGCTGCGTCCAGTCAACATTGATTCCGTCAACATGTACTTGACTCAACGCAATCAACATTGATTCAACATCGGCCTTGTTGCGCGTCAACGTCGGAATCAACCCGTCAACCATCGCGCTCAACTGCGCATCCGGCCCCACCTCCACCAACGTCACGTCACCCAACCGAGTGACGTTCTCGCCGAAGCGGACAGTGTCACGGACGTGGTTCGACCCAGTAGTCGACGGTCGTGACATCGCCCGATGCGCTGATCGGGATGCTCGGCTCGTTGAACCGAAGCCCGCTGATCGCCTCACGGAAGTCATCCAGCATCGGCTCCATCAACGGCGAGTGGAACGCATGGCTGACCTTCAACCGCTTGCTCTTCCACCGGGCCGCAACAGCCAACACTTCTTCTTCAACACCCGCGACCACCACAGACCGAGGCCCGTTCACCGCAGCAATCGACACGCCATCAGTCAGATGCGCACGCACCTCTTCTTCGGACGCGACGACCGACACCATCGCGCCACCGCCGGGCAACGCCTGCATCAGCGACGCACGCGCGGCAACAAGCCGGCAAGCATCCTCAAGAGAGAGCACCCCAGCAACGTGCGCGGCCGCGATCTCGCCAACGGAGTGGCCTGCGAGCTGAGCGGGCTTCACTCCGAACGACTCAAGCAACCGGAACAGCGCCACCTCGACCGCGAAGATCGCAGGCTGCGCAAACCCGGTCTGGTTCAGGATGTCGGCATCTTCGCCCCACATCACGTCACGCACGTCGAGGTGCTCCAGCACCTCGTCCAGCGCACGCGCGAACACCGGGAACGCCTCATACAAGCCGCGCCCCATGTCAAGGCGCTGCGACCCCTGCCCCGAGAAGACCACCGCGAGCGGTTTCCCGCTCACCACACCTTTCGCGACGACCTCACCATCGAGCATCGCCGCCCGGTAGTCGAAGCGCGTCTTCAACGCCAGAGAAAACCCAATGTCCACAGGGTCCCCGGCAAGCCCTCGCACCCGATCAATCTGGGCATCCAACGAGGCCACCGACTTCGCCGACACCAGCCACGGCACACCCTCCGCCGCGCCGCCGCTCGGAATCGATCCCGACTGGCCCCCTCCGGGGGAGAACGAGGTCCCCACTCCAATAATCCCACGGGACACCGACAAATCCGGAGCGCCAAGATCGACAACAGGCGACCTGTCCACAGGCGCCGAGTTGTCCACAGAAACAGAAGACGGGGTTGCCGCTTCCAGGATCACGTGAGCGTTCGTGCCGGAGACACCGAACGACGACACCCCGGCGCGGCGCGGGCGGGAGACAGCAGGCCAGTCGGTTTGCGTTGTCACCAGGGTGACGTCGCCGGCGTCCCAGTCCACGTGGGTGGAGGGCTCGTCGACGTGCAGGGTCGCGGGGACCAGGCCGTGGTGCATCGCGTGCACCATCTTGATCACACCGGCGACGCCCGCGGCGGCCTGTGAGTGGCCGATGTTCGACTTGATGGAGCCGAGCAGCAGCGGTGACGGACGGTCCTGACCGTATACAGCCAAAAGCGCCTGCGCCTCGATCGGGTCACCCAGCGTCGTGCCGGTGCCATGCGCCTCGACGACGTCGACATCGGCGACGGACAGGCCGGCGGAGGCGAGAGCGGAGCGGATCACGCGTTGTTGCGAGGGGCCGTTCGGGGCGGTGAGGCCGTTGGAGGCACCGTCCTGGTTGATCGCGGAACCACGCACCACAGCCAAAACCGTGTGGCCGTTACGAAGGGCGTCAGACTGACGTTCCAGCACGAGCAAGCCGACACCTTCGGACCAGCCGACGCCGTCGGCCGCGTTCGAGAAGGACTTGCAACGGCCATCAGCGGACAGTCCGCGCTGACGGGAGAACTCGACGAACGTGGAGGGCGTCGACATCACCGTGACGCCACCGGCCAAAGCCAGAGAGCACTCGCCGTTACGCAGAGCCGAAGCCGCGAGGTGCAAAGCGACCAGCGAGGAGGAGCAGGCGGTGTCGACGGTGACGGCCGGGCCCTCGAAGCCGAAGGTGTAGGAGACGCGGCCGGACGCGAAGGTTCCGGCGCTGCCCATGCTCTGGTAGCCCTCGAACTCGCTGCCGCTGATCACGACCGAGTAGTCGGTGTACATGACGCCCGCGAACACGCCGGTCGCACTGCCACGCAACGACACCGGGTCGATGCCCGCGCGCTCAAGGGACTCCCACGCGGTTTCGAGCAGGAGGCGTTGCTGTGAGTCGGTGGACAGTGCCTCGCGCGGGGACATGCCGAAGAACGCCGGATCGAACAAGGGCGCGTCGTGCAGGAAGCCGCCGGAGCGGGTGTAGGAGGTGCCGATGTGGTCGGGGTCGGGGTCGTAGAGCGAGTCGACGTCCCAGCCGCGGTTGACCGGGAAGTCCGTGACCGCATCCACTCCGTCGACGACGAGGCGCCACAGGTCTTCCGGTGACGAGACTCCACCGGGGTAGCGGCAGGCCATGCCGACGATCACGATCGGATCGTCGGAGACGGGCGAAGTGCCGGCAGCGACCGGAATGACGGCACCGGAGCCGAAGAGTTCGTCGCGCAGGTACGACGCGAGGACACCGGAGTTCGGATAGTCGAAGATCAGGGTCGCGGGCAGGCGCAGGCCCGTGACGGCGGTGAGCTGGTTGCGCAGTTCCACGGCGGTCAACGAGTCGAACCCGAGTGACTGGAAGGCGCGGCCGGGGTCGATCTCGTCCGTGCCCGCATGGCCGAGGACCGTGGCGACCTGGCCGCGAACCAGGTCCAGCAACGCTTCCCGGCGCGCGGTCTCGTCCAGACCGGCCAGGCGGCTGGTGAGGGAGACGGCGGTGTCCGAACCTGCGACGAGTCGGCGCGGGCGGGTCTTGATCAGGCCGCGCAGCATCGGCGGGATGTCGCCGCGGCCGCGCAGCACGGGCAGGTCGAGGCGCACCGGGACGGCGTTGCGCGCGCCGATCGCCGCGTCGAAGAGCTCCACGCCCTGCTCGACGGTGATGCCGGGGATTCCGGTGCGCGCCATGCGTTCGGCGTCGGCGCCGGACAGCATGCCCGCGATCCACGGGCCCCACGCGAGCGACGTGCCGGGGAGGCCGGCGTGACGGCGATGTTCCATCAAAGCGTCGAGGAAAGCGTTCGCGGCGGCGTAGTTGCCCTGACCAGCGGTGCCGATCGTGCCTGCGACTGATGAAAACACCACAAAAGCGTCGAGGTCTACGGTCAGCTCGTGCAGGTGCCACGCGGCGTCCACCTTGGGACGCAACACCGTGTCGACGCGATCGGGCGTCAACGACTCGACGACGCCGTCGTCGAGGACACCTGCGGTGTGCACGACGGCGCGGACCTCGTGACGTGCCAGCAGGTCGGCGACGGCCGAACGGTCGGAGACGTCGCATGCCTCGACGATCACGCTGGCGCCCAGCGCTTCCAGCTCCGCGACGTCAGCCTCACCGCGCCGCGAGACCAGCAGCAGGTCACGAACCCCGTGCGTGACGACGAGGTGGCGGGCGATGACCAGGCCGAGGCCGCCGGTGCCGCCCGTGATGAGAACCCTGCCCTGCCAGGAGAATCCGTCGGCAGGAGCCAGGCGGGCCAGCCGTGGCACGAACGCCTCGCCACGGAGAAACCGCACCTGCGGCTCGTCCAGCGCGAAGATCTCCGGCGGAACGTCGCCGTCCGACTCGACCAGCACAAAACGACCTGGGTGCTCGGTCTGCGCCGAACGCACCAGACCCCACACCGCCGCCGCGCCCAGATCGCCTGGGCGCGTGACGAAGGCCAGACGGTCCTGACGCTCGTCCGCGATCCACTGCTGGATGCGCGCCAGCACCAGCGACGTCAAGGCGTGCGCGGCCTCCACCGGGGATCCGTCCGAGACAACGTGCTCCACCTCGACTTCCACCGACTCGGCGGGCAACGCGACCGGCGTCCAGTCGACGTGGAACAACGCTTCGCGCGCGATCCCGGCGTCGGCGGCGGGCAGTGGACGGGTGACGAGCGAGTCGACCGAGACGACCGGCGTGCCGTTGGGGTCCGTCGCGGTGACGGCGAACGACCCGCCCTGGGGCCGGATGCGCACGCGCAGCGCGGAAGCACCGGTCGCGTGCAGCGAAACACCTTGCCACACAAAGGGCATGCCGCCGTCGGACGTGCTCAGGTCGGCGGCGTGCAGGGCGGCGTCGAGCAGCGCCGGGTGCAGACCATAGCGGTCCGTGTCCTCAGCGACGGCGACTTCGGCGTAGACGTCGTCACCCAGCTTCCACGCCGCGCGCAACCCTTGGAACGCGGGCCCGTAGGCGAAGCCGTTGTCCGCGAACCGGTCGTAGAACCCTTCCAGCGCAACCGCTTCCGCACCCGCAGGCGGCCAGACGGCCGTATCGAGGTCGGTGCTGGAGGTGCCGCTCGCGAGGAAACCGGTGCAGTGCTCGAGCCATGGTGTGTCAGGGTCGAGCCGCGAGTACACGGCGATGGCGCGCCTGCCCGTGCTGTCCGGCGCGCCCACCGCGACCTGCAGCTGCACCGGGTCGTCGAGCACCAGCGGCGCCGACAGCGTCAGCTCGTCCAGGCGGTCAAGACCCAGCTCACCGCCCGCACACAACGCGAGCTCGACGAACGCCGTACCGGGAAACAGCATCCGCCCGCCGACGACGTGGTCGGCCAGCCACGGCTGCGTCGCGATGGACAGCCTGCTGGTGAACAGCACGCCCTGTCCCTCGGCGAGCTCCACCTCCGCGCCGAGCAACGGGTGGCCCACGGCGGTGAGGCCGAGCCCGGAGGCGTCGACGGTCTTCGCGGTCGACGGCCAGAAACGCTGCCGCTGGAACGCGTACGTCGGCAGGTCGACGCGGGTTCCGCCGTCGAAGAACGGTGTCCAGTCGACGCTGGTGCCCGTCACGTGCAGGCGAGCGAGCGCCGTGATGGTGGCGAGGACTTCGGGCTTGTCCTTGCGCAGGGCCGGGATACCGCCGTCGACCAGCGCCGACAGCACGCCGTCGGGGCCGATCTCCAGGAACGTCTTGTCGCCCAACGCGTGCACGGTGTTGTGGAAGCGGACCGTGTCGCGGACGTGGCGCACCCAGTACTCGGGGTTCGTGACGTCGCCGGCCATCGGGATCTCGGGGGCGTGGAAGGTGATTGCGTCGATGGCGTTACGGAAGTCGTTGAGCATGGGGTCCATCAGCGGCGAGTGGAACGCGTGGCTGACGGGCAACTGCTTGGTCTTGCGGCCTTCGAACCGGCCGACGATGGCCCGTGCTTCGTCTTCCACGCCTGCGATGACCAGCGAGTCGGGTCCGTTGATCGCGGCGATGGAAACACCGGGGGTCAGGTGCGGGGTCACTTCGGCTTCGGTGGCCTGGAGCGCGATCATCACGCCGCCGGACGGAAGTGCCTGCATCAGCGAGGCACGGGCGGAGATCAGCGTGCAGGCGTCTTCGAGGCTGAAAACGCCGGCGATGTGCGCGGCGCCGATCTCGCCGATCGAGTGGCCCGCGAGGTGGCCGGGCTTGATGCCGAACGACTCGACCAGGCGGTAGAGGGCGACCTGGAGTGTGAACAGGGCGGGCTGGGCGTTGCCGGTCTGGTTCAGGGCGTCGGCGTCGGCGCCCCACATGACGTCACGCACGTCGAGGTGCTGGGCGACCTCGTCGAACGCCTCGCGGAACCCGGGGAACGCCTCGTACAGCTCGCGGCCCATGCCGAGGCGCTGGGAGCCCTGGCCGGTGAACAGCATCGCGAGTTGCTTCTCACCTGCGGTTCCGCGAGCGATCTCGGCACCGTCGAGAATGACCGCGCGGTGGTCGAACACCGTGCGCAACGACAGCGAATACCCGACGTCCTTCGCATCGCCCTGAGTCGAGCCGAGCTGAGCGACCTGTCCGCTCAACGCCGCGTCCGACTTCGCCGACACCAGCCACGGCACCCCGGCCACCGCCACGTCAACCGCCGCCAGGTCCGCCGCGTCGCCGCTCGGAATCGATCCCGATTCGCGGGCCCCCTGGGGGGATCCACCCCCCACTCCCATCATCTCAGGGAGGTCTGACAATTCCGGAGCAGGCGGCGCTTCCAAGATCAGGTGGGAGTTGGTGCCAGAGACGCCGAACGACGAGATACCGATTCGGCGTGGGCGGTCCACGGAGGGCCACGGGGTGGAAGAGGTCAACAGGGAGACCGAGCCCGCAGACCAGTCCACGTGGGACGAAGGCGACGTCACGTGCAGGGTGCGGGGCAGGACGCCGTGCCGCATCGCCTGCACGACCTTGATCACCGAAGCGACGCCCGCCGCCGCCTGCGTGTGACCGATGTTCGACTTGATGGACCCGACGTAGAGCGGAACGGAACGGTCCTGGCCGTAGGTCGCGATCAGCGCCGCAGCTTCGATGGGGTCACCCAGCGAAGTGCCGGTGCCGTGCGCCTCCACGGCGTCGACATCGCCGACAGACAACCCGGCCGAGGCCAGCGCCGCGCGGATCACCCGTTGCTGCGATGGGCCGTTGGGAGCGGTCAGACCGTTGGAGGCGCCGTCCTGGTTGACGGCGGAACCACGCAGCAGACCCAGAACCCGATGCCCAGCAGCGACAGCATCCGACAACCGTTCGAGGACGAGCATGCCCGCGCCCTCGGACCAGCCGACACCGTCAGCCGAGTCCGAGAAAGCCTTGCAGCGGCCATCAGCGGCGAGACCACGCTGCAGGGTGAACTCGACGAAAGCGTGCGGCGTGGCCATGATCGTGACGCCACCGGCCAGAGCCAGCGAGCACTCACCGGAACGCAGAGCCTGCATGGCCAGGTGCGTGGCGACCGACGACGAGGAGCACGCGGTGTCGACGGAGACCGCAGGCCCCTCGAAACCGAACGTGTAGGAGAGACGGCCCGACAGCACAGAGGCGATGAGGCCGGTGGAGGCGTGCCCGTCGCCGTCCACCGACACCAGATCCGCGTAGTCCTGGCCGTTCGTGCCCACGAAAACACCGGTCGGAGAGCCCCGAAGACCAGCAGGATCAAGACCGGCGCGCTCCAGGGCCTCCCAGGTCAGCTCCAGCATCAGACGCTGCTGCGGGTCCATGCCCAGTGCCTCGCGCGGCGAGATGCCGAAGAACGAGGCGTCGAACGAGGCCAGGTCAGCGAGAAACCCGCCCTCCTGCGCCAAAGACGCCCCGGCACGCAGCGACGAGATATCCCAGCCGCGGTCCGTGGGGAACGGGGACACGACGTCACGTTCCGAGGACACGACGTCCCACAGCTGCTCGGGCGTGACCACCCCGCCCGGGAAGCGGCACGACATGCCCACGATCGCGATGGGCTCGCTGTGCTTCTGTTCCAGTTCGAGGACGCGTTCACGAGTCCGGCGCAACTCGACCGTGACTCGCCTCAGGTAGTCGGCAACCTTGTCCTGCTGCTCTTCCTGCACTGGTCCGTCCTCATTTCGTGCGGGCGAAACGCTGCTTCTACGAGAGGTCGAGCAACTCGTCGTCGATGATGCCGAGCAGGTCCTCGACGGAGACGTTGCGGATGTCGTCGTCCGAAGTGGACACCGGCTTCCTCAACCGCGTCAGCACCTTCTCCAGGCGCGAGCGGATCGCCTCGTGATCTTCCGCGGACGCCGCCGAAAGAACGGTCTCGAAACGGGTCAGCTCGGCCAGCACCGAGCCGTCGACCGACGCGGAAAGGCCTTCCAGCAGGTGTTCGGCGACCAGACGCGGCGTCGGATAGTCGAAGACCAGAGCGGAAGGCACCGGCAGGCCCGTCGCGGACTTCAGGCGGTCGCGCATCTCCACGGCGGTCAACGAGTCGAAACCCTGGTCGCGGAACGCCTTCTCCACGTTGATCGACTCGACGCCCGAATGGCCGAGGACGGCGGCGGCCTCGGACCGCACCAGGTCCAGCAGGACACGGCAACGGTCGGCCTCGGACAGGCCGGCGAGCTTCTCCTGCAACGCGATCTCGGCGCCGGCGACATCCGAGTCCGACGACAGGGCCGCCACGACCTCGGGGATCGACGAGAAGAGCGGCGAGGGCCGGGAAGCGGTGAAGCCGGGTGCGAAACGAGCCCAGTCGGTGTTCGTGACGGTCAGCACGGTCTCGCCGTCCGACACCGCCTGCACCATGGCGGTCAAGGCAAGTTCGGGGTCCATCGGCAGCACGCCGTGACGGCGCAGCTGGTCGTAAGCCTGCGGATCGGTCGCCATGCCCGCCTCGGCCCACGCGCCCCACTGCACCGAGGTCGCCACCATGCCCTGGCCGCGACGGAACTGCGCCAGGCCGTCCAGGAAGGCGTTCGCGGTCGAGTAGGCGGGCTGGCCGCCGCTGCCCCACGCCGCCGCACCCGACGAGAACAGTACGAACGCGTCGAGGTTCCCGGTCAGCTCGTGCAGGTGCTGCGCCGACGCTGCCTTGGCGCGCAACAACTCGCCGAGTTGATCAGTGGTCAACGTAGAGAGGGGCGCGTCGCCGGAGTCGACGCCGGCACAGTGCACAACGGCGGTCAAACAAGGAAGACGGCCCAAAAGTTCTTCAAGAGCAGCACGATCGGCGACATCGCAGGCCTCGACCGACACCTCGGCGCCCAAGCCCTCCAGCTGTGCGACCAGGTGCTCGATTCCCGGAGTCGAAGGACCACGGCGCGAGGTCAGCACGATGTGCGAAGCGCCCCGAGCCGCAACACAACGAGCCACGAACCCGCCCAAAGCCCCCGTGCCGCCGGTGATCAGCACGGCACCGGTCGGCGTCCAGTCCTCGCCGTGCTCACCCCGCGGCGCCGGGACGAGACGGCGGGCGAAGACACCGTTGCCGCGCACCGCGATCTGGTCCTCGCCGCGCGAGTTCGTCAACGCCGCCTGCAGGCCCTGCGCGATCTGGTTGTCCACGCTGCCCGGCAGGTCTATCAGGCCACCCCAGCGGCGCGGCAGCTCCAACGCTGCGACCCGGCCCATGCCCCACAACGCCGTCTGCACCGGCGACGTCACGATGTCTCCGTGCCCGGTCGACACGGCGCCGCGCGTCACCGTCCACAGCGGAGCGTCGACCTCCAGTGTCTGCAGCAGCTCCAAGGTTCCGTACAGAGCGTCATCCGAGTCCGCGACACCGAGCAACGACACGACGCCGGCGAACCGCCCTGCCACGGAACCCAGCTGGTCGAGCGGAACCGCGACGCCGCCGAGGATCTCCACGACGTCGCGCGTCCAGGTGTCCTGCTCCCCCGGCGGCACCACGACCAGCCAGGAACCGGTGAACGCACCGGACAGCGACAGCCGCGTCCACGACTCCCTGAACCGCCATGAATCCACAATGGACTGGGCCCGCTGCCGGGTCCGCCACGACGACAGGGCGGGCACGACGGCCGCGGCCACGTCGGGTTCGAGGTCCAGCACGGAGGCCAGCTCGTCGTTCTCCACCAGCTGCCAGAACGCCGCGTCCAGCGGATCGGCCCTGCCGACCGCGACCTCGGGCTCCGGCCAGAAACGGGCACGCTGGAACGCGTACGTCGGCAACCCGACCATGCGGGCGCCCGTGCCCTCGAACAGCACCTTCCAGTCGACCGGCACACCCACGACGTGCAGGCGCGCCAACGCGGACACCACCGACGTCTCCTCGGGGCGTTCGCGTCGCAGTACCGGCACCACCGCGGTGTCCAGCGGTACCGCACCGGTCTCACTCATCTCCGCCACCAGAGCCGACAGCACACCGTCGGGGCCGAGCTCCAGGAACGCCGACACACCCTGACGCCCCAACGCCCGCACACCGTCGGCGAACCGCACGGCATCGCGCACGTGCCGCACCCAGTACCGCGGTGAGGTCAGCTGCTCGCGCACGGCCAGCTGCCCGGTCACGTTCGACACGACCGGGATCTGCGGCTCGGCGAACGACAGGCCCTCCACGACCGCGCGGAAGTCGTCCAGCATCGGGTTCATCAAGGGCGAGTGAAACGCATGGCTCACCGTGAGACGCTTAGTCTTGCGGTCCGCGAACCTCGCGACGACGGCATCCACACCGTCCGAAGAGCCCGCGACGACCAGGGACCGCGGCCCGTTCACCGCGGCGATGGACACCGTCTCGTCCAGCAGCGGCAGCACCTCCTCTTCCGAGGCCTGCACCGCCACCATCGCCCCGCCGACCGGCAGCGCCTGCATCAGCCGCGCCCGCGCGTCCACCAGCCTGCACGCGTCCTCCAGCGAGAACACCCCGGCCACGTGCGCGGCGACGATCTCGCCGATCGAGTGCCCGCCGACGAAGTCCGGCCGTATCCCGAACGACTGCGCCAGCCGGAACAACGCGACCTCGATCGCGAACAACGCCGGCTGCGTGTACCGGGTGGCGTTCAAGGTATCGACGTCGTGGCCCCACATCACATCCCGTAGCGAGACGTCCAGGTGTTCGAGCACCGCGTCGAAAGCCGAGGCGAACACCGGGAACCGTTCGTAGAGCTCGCGGCCCATACCGATCCGCTGGGAACCCTGGCCGGAGAACAAGACCGCCAAGGAACGCTCGGAAGCGACCCCGCGCGCAATCTCAACCCCATCAACGACAACCGCGCGGTGCTCCAGCTGCGTCCGCGTCGACACCAGCGACGCCGCCACGTCCAGGGCGGGCGCGTTCACCGAACGGAACTGCTCCAGCTGCGCGTCCAAAGCAGGAGAAGTCCTGGCCGATACCACCCACGGCACAACGGACAACACCGATGTCGGCTCCTCCGGCGTCACCTCGACCTCGGGCGCCTCCTCCAGGATCACGTGCGCGTTCGTCCCGGACACACCGAAGCCCGAAACGGCCGCACGCCGCTCACGCCCCAACGACGGCCACGGCTGATCCGACGTCAACAGCTCGACGCGCCCGGTCCCCCACTCCACGTGCGAAGACGGTGACGTCACGTGCAGAGTGCGCGGCAACGTGCCGTACTTCAGCGCCATCACCATCTTGATCACACCCGCCACACCCGCGGCGGCCTGCGTGTGGCCAAGGTTCGACTTCACCGACCCCAGCCACAGCGGCACATCACGGTCCTGGCCGTAGGTCGCGAGCAACGCCTGCGCCTCGATCGGGTCACCCAATGTCGTACCCGTGCCGTGCGCCTCGACCGCATCAACGTCCGAAGTGGACAAACCGGCGGACGCAAGCGCTTGCCGGATCACCCGCTGCTGCGACGGCCCGTTCGGTGCGGTCAGTCCGTTCGACGCGCCGTCCTGGTTGATCGCCGAACCGCGCAGCACGGCCAGCACCGTGTGACCGTTGCGTCGGGCATCGGACAGCCGCTCCAACACAACGAGTCCAGCACCTTCGGACCAGCCCGTGCCGTCGGCGGAATCCGAGAACGCCTTGCAGCGACCGTCAACGGACAGACCACCCTGACGAGAGAACTCGACGAACGTCTGCGGCGTCGACATCACCGTCACACCACCGGCCAGCGCCAGCGACGACTCACCGGTCCGCAGCGACTGCGCCGCCCAATGCAACGCCACCAGCGACGACGAACAGGCGGTGTCTACCGTGATCGCGGGCCCCTGCAGGCCGAGCGTGTAGGCGACGCGACCGGACACCACACTGCCCGCGGTGCCGGTCGTCCAGTACCCCTCGGTTCCCGCGGGCGCGTCCAGCAGACCAGCGCCGTAGTCGTGGTACATCACGCCCGCGAACACCCCGCCGTTGGTGCCGCGCAACGACGCCGGGTCGATACCCGCGCGTTCCAGCGCCTCCCACGACACCTCCAGCAGCAACCGCTGCTGCGGGTCCATCGCCAGCGCTTCCCGCGGCGAGATCCCGAAGAACTCGGCGTCGAAGTCCGCCGCGTCGTGCAGAAAGCCGCCGGAACGCGTGTGCGAGGCGCCGTCGAACAGTTTCTCCAGGTCCCAGTTGCGATCCGTCGGGAAGGGCGACACCACGTCCGCGCCCGACGCCACCAGCCGCCACAGCTCTTCCGGCGAGAACACGCCACCGGGATAACGGCACGCCATGCCCACGATCGCGATCGGCTCGTCCGGCACCGCCCGCACAGCCTCCAGCGGCACCACGGCAGCGCGCTCACCCAGCAGTTCGGCGCGCAGATGCCGCGCCAGCACAACAGGAGTCGGATAGTCGAACGCCACCGGCGCGGACAGGTGCAGCCCCGTCGCCGCGGTCAGCCGGTTGCGCAGGTCGACCGCGGTCACCGAGGTCAGGCCGAGCTCGCGGAACGTCTTCTTCGACTCCGCCCGCTCCGCACCGGTCAGCCCCAGCACGCCCGCGACCTCGGTGCGCACCAGGTTGAGCAGGAAGATGTCCTGCTCCTCCGGCGACATCGCGACCAGCCGCTGCCGCAACGCCGACAGGTCACGCTCGTCCGGGGTCGCGAGGCGTGCCGACACGTCGATCAGGCCGCGCAGCAACGCGGGCACCTCGGTCGACGACGTCTGCTCCCGCAGCGCCGCGCTGTTGATCCGCATGATCACGGCCTGCGCGAGCCCGGCGGAGGTCGCGACGTCGAACATCGCGGCGAACTCCTGTGTCGACAGCTCACCCACCCGCGACGCCGTCGTCGGCGCGTCGGTCGAACCGACCGCGAGGAACGTCGCGGCCAGCTCACGCTTGCGGCGGTAGCGGGCCAGCGCGTCGAGGAACGAGTTGGCCGCCGCCTGCTCGCCCGAGCCGACCAGGCCGAGTGCGCCCGCGACCGTGCAGAGCATGACGAACGCGTCGACGTCGCCGTTCTTCGTGAGCTGGTGCAGGTTCACCGCACCGTCCACAACGGAACGGAACACGCTCGCCGTGTCGGAGGGCAGCTTCGACGACGGTTTCGCCGGGTGTTCGCCCTCGCTGTGGATGACGGCGGTGATCGGCCGCTTCAGCTTGCCGAGCACCTCGGCCAGCGCGGCACGGTCCGCCACGTCACAGGCCGCGACCGCGACCCGCGCGCCCAGCTCGGACAGTTCGGACTCCAGCTGCGCGGTGGCCTCGTCGGTGCGGCCACGCGGGCTGATCAACAGCAGGTGCCGCGCGCCGTACGCGGCAACGAGATGCAGGGTCAGTGCGGCACCCATCGTGCCGTCCGCGCCGGTGACGACCACCGTGCGCTTCGGGTCGATGCGCAGCACCTCGTCGCTGTCGACCGACGCCGACACACGCTTGAGCCGCGGCATCAGCGCGATGCCGGAACGGATCGCGAGCTGCGGTTCGTCGGCGGCGACGGCGAGCGGCAGCACCCCTGTCGCCGGGGGCAGGTCGTCGATGTCGATCAGCGTGAACCGGTTCGGGTGCTCTACCTGCAACGACCGCAGCAGTCCCCACACCGGCGCGTGCACGAGGTCGCGCACGTCCTCGACACCGGCCGCGACCGCGCCACGGGTCAGTACGACCAGGCGTGAGTGCGCGAACCAGTCGTCGTTCACCCACGTCCGCAGCACGTCGCCGACCTTGCGCAACGCCTCCTGCGCCGCCGTCGTGAGCTTGCCCCCGGTGTCCATGTCGTCCGGGCAGCAGAGCACCGCGACATCCGGCGCCACCTCACCGTCCACAACGGACACGTGCAGCGCCGCCGCGTCGACGTAGGTGGCGACGTGCACGCCCGCCGACACCAGGGAAACGGTCAGGCCGAACATGTCCGGACCGACTACCGCCCAGCGTTTGGCCAGCTCCAGGCTGGTGGTGCGGACCGATGGCATCGGCGCCCAGTCCATCCGCAGCAACGACTCGTGCTGCCCGCCGCTCGCGGCCCGCAGCCGCGCCGGGCGGTCGAGCAGCACGTGCCGGGTGATCTTGCCCGAGGTGGTGCGCGGGATGTGGTCGATCTCGTACAGCTCTTCGGGCACCTTGAAGTTCGACAGCTGTTCGCGGCAGGCATCGTAGAGCCGGACCGGGTCGAGCCCCTGCTTGCCGGGCACGACGAACGCGATCGGCACCTCGCCGAGGATGTCGTGCGGCTTGCCGACCACCGCGGCGTCGGCGACACCGGGAACCTTGAGCAGCACCTCCTCCACCTCGCCGGGATGGATGTTCTCGCCGCCGCGGATGATCAGTTCCTTGACGCGGCCGGTGATCGTGACGTAGCCGTAGACGTCGCGCCTGGCCAGGTCGCCCGTGCGGTACCAGCCGTTCGGCATCGCCTGCGCCGTGGCCTCCGGCTGGTTGTGGTAGCCGGCCATGAGGCTCGGGCCACGCACCCACACCTCGCCCTCGGCCTCCGGTTCGACGTCGAAACAGGAGTCCGGGTCGACCAGCCGGACGGCCAGTCCCGGCACCGGCAGACCGCACGAGCCGGGAACCCTGGTGCCGTGCGCCCAGTTCACCGCGATCAGCCCGCACGTCTCGGTGCTGCCGTAGCCGTCGAGCAGTGGCACACCGAACAGCGCCTCGAACTCCACGCGCAACGCCGGCGGGCACGCCGACCCCGCCGTCAGGCACCGCGTCAGCGCACTCGACGTGACCTCGCGGGTGCGCGCGACCTCCAGAAGATGGTGGTACATGGCGGGAACACCGCACATGAAGGTGTAGTCGTCCTTCTCAAGGGCTCCGAGCACCTCGTCCGCCGCGAACCCGTCGAGCAGGCGGGCGGTCGCGCCGACCGAGGTGACGCCGACGACGCACAGCACGTGCGCGAGCGAGTGGTGCAGCGGCAACGGCCACAGCACCTTGTCGTCGTGGTTGAGGCCGATCACCGGGGCGTAGCAGGCGGCGACCGACCACAGGCAGCTGCGCTGGGTCGACAGCACGCCCTTGGGTTTGCCGGTGGTGCCGGAGGTGTAGAGCATGAACGCCACGTCGTCGAGGCCCTGGTCGTCCCGCGCGGGAACGACCGGGTCCTTCGTGGTCAGTTCCGTGTAGGACACGACGGAGGCGTTGCCGCGCGGGAGCGGCTCGTCGCCGGTGACGACCACCTTGAGATAAGGACGGCCCGGCACCAGTTTGCGGACCTGGTCGAGGTGCGCGGGGTCGGTGATGACGACGCGGGCGCCGCTGTCGTCCAGCACGTAGGCGAGCTCGGCGTCGGCGGAATGCGGGTTGAACGGCACCGCGACCGCGTTCGCGCGCGTGACACCCAGATAGCTCTCGATGATGTCGACGCTGTTGCCCAGGTAGATCAGTGCCCGGTCACCGGGTTGCAGCCGCAGGTCCGCCAGGTGCCCGCCGAGCCGCCAGGTGCGCCGTTCCAGTTCCGCGTACGTGACCGCGCGCCTGGAGTCCGCGAACGCGACCTTCTCCGGCGCGTTCCCGGCGTGGTAGCGCAGCAGGTCGGACAACGGCCGGATCAGTTCGGTTCGAAACATCCCGACGACGCTCCCTATTTACTGGCGACGTGGCTTGCACCTCGAGCGATGCTAGCCTCGGCCTCATCGGCGCGGTAAGTAGGAAATCCCCTAGCACCCCCCTAGGACCCCCCTATCATCCCGCCCTAAAGTGCTTTCCCCGCTCGGAGCAGTTTTGCGGAGGCGGCCCGGTGCTAATCTTTGATCACCGGCCCGGAAGAGATGCTCGAAAGAAATAGCCGAATAACTCCGCCAAATGTTCTACCTACTCCTCGGAGGGGCATTCAAATGACTCAGGCGCAGCAGACGGTGAATCTTCCCACCTCGGTGTTCACCAGCCTGAAGGAAGTCAGCCACGTCGCGTCAACCGGAAACGTTCTCGGCGTCATCAACTACACCACCGAGTGCAACGACCCGCGCGTGGAGAATGGCCTTCTGACCCTCGACCTCCACATGGCGACGGACGCCGACGAGGCTTTCGCGGAGGTGTGGTCGACCGAACGTGAGGTCGAAACCGGCGAGCACCACGGCGTGTTCTACGCCCATGACGGCGAGTACCTGCTCGTCGCCGGGCGGATCGCGCCGACCGGCCGCTACACCGAGGACACCCGCGCCGCCTACGTGGCGGCGCTGGATCTGATGGACACGCTCGGCTACAAGAACTGCTTCCGCATGTGGAACTTCCTCAACGACATCAATGGCGACAACGCCGAGGGCCTGGAGATCTACCGGGACTTCTGCAAGGGCCGCGCGGAGGCGTTCGAACTGTTCCACTTCGGCGACAAGGAGGTGCCGAGTGCGACCGGAATCGGGTCGCAGGGCGGCGGGATCGCGTTCTACTTCCTCGCTTCCCGCTCCGCCGCGCTGACGTCGGTGGAGAACTCCAAGCAGCTGGCCGCCTACCACTACCCGAGGCAGTACGGCCCGCGCCCGCCGAAGTTCGCGCGGGCCACCTATCTCGCCTCCACGCACACCGACCGCAGGTCAGGGCAGATCTACGTGGCGGGCACGGCCAGTATCCGCGGGCATGAGACGCTGCACGACGGCGACATCGTCAAGCAGGTCGAGCTGTCACTGGACAACATCGAGCACCTCATTTCCGACGACAACCTGGGTGAGTACGAGATCGAGCAGGGCAACTCATTGCTGGATCTCGACAACATCAAGGTCTACGTCCGGCACCGCGAGGACATCGACACCGTGCGGAAGATGTGCTCAGAGCGTTTCTCCCCGAACGCTCGGATCCAGTACCTGAACGTCGACGTCTGCCGCGCCGATCTCCTCGTGGAGATCGAGGGCGTCGTCGCCTGAATCGTCCAGCCGAACCAGAACCAGGAGTGAGCACAATGCCTCAGACGGTGAAGCTGACGGAGTTCACGTACACCGAGACCGCCGCCCCGTGGATGACGCTGCCGGCCACGCAGCAGCCGCACTGGCACACCCACCCGGAGTACGACCTGATCGAAGCCGAACTGTCCGGAGCACTCCCCCTCGTCGCACATTCCGAAATTCGCGAGGCGAAGCGCGCACTCGCTCTCGCGGCACTCGGCGAAGCCCGTGTCCTGCAGCTCGGCGACTGCGCGGAGTCCTTTTCCGACGCCGACCCGGTGACAACTTCCCGAAAGGTGCGGACCGTGCAGACCGTGGCCGCCCGCTTGGCGGAACGCACGGGTCAGCAGGTGGCACGTTTCGGCCGGATGGCAGGCCAGTACGCGAAGCCTCGTTCGAGCAACTTCGAAACCGTCGACGGGGTCGACCTGCCCTCATTCCGCGGTCAGCTGGTCAATTCGTTCGAAGCCGAAATTTTCGCCCGCCGCCACGACCCCGAGCGAATGCTGCTGGCCTATGACGCCTCGGCCGCGGTTATCCGAGAAGTGCGCGCCCATTGGTCGGGAAGTGCCGAGGAACTGTCCGGTGGCCCGTGGGTAGCTCACGAGGCATTGGTGCTGGATTACGAGAACCCGCTCATTCGCACCGATGACCGCACCGGCGAGCAGTTCCTCACCTCGACGCACTTCCCGTGGATCGGCGAACGCACCCGCCAGCTCGACCACGCGCACGTCTCGATGTTCTCCGCCATCTCGAACCCCATCGGCGTCAAGGTCGGCCCGACCGCCGACCCCGAGACGATCGTCCGTCTCTGCCAGCTCCTCGACCCGCACCACACGCCCGGCCGCCTCACGCTGATCGTCCGAATGGGACGCGAGGACATCCACGTCGCCCTGGCGCCGATCGTGCGCGCCGTGCAACGCGCGGGCCACCCCGTCGTGTGGCTCTCGGACCCCATGCACGGCAACACGGTCAAGGCCGAATGTGGGCAAAAGACTCGACATGTCACTCATATCATCGAGGAGGCCACGGCGTTCCGGCACATCCTGGAGACCGAGGGCGCGCACGCTGCCGGCTTGCACCTGGAAGTGGCCGCGTCCGACGTGACGGAGTGCGTCGGCGGTTCCGTGCCCGACGAGTCGGCACTCTCCCAGCGCTACGAGACCCTCTGCGACCCCCGGCTCAACCCCGAACAGGCGCTCGGAGTGATCGACTCGGTTTTCTGATCCTTCGCAGACAGGGACCCAGATGACGTCACCGCAGCAGGCCGACCGGGCCGCCGCCGACACAACCGCCGACGTGGCGGTGGTCGGCTGCGGCCCGGTCGGCCTCGTTCTGTCCATCCTGCTGGCCCACAAGGGATGGCGGGTCGTCATCCTGGAGAAGTACCAGGGCCAGTACCCCTTCCCCCGCGTGGTCGCCTTCGACGGCGAGACCGCGCGCTCCTTCGCCTCGGCCGGCATCGGCGCCGACCTGATGGAGCTCGGCGAACCTCTCGGCCAGTACATGTTCCAGAACGCCGATGGCCGTGAGCTCTTCTCCTTCGAGGCGCCTTACGAACCCGGCCGAGACGGCTGGCCGATCGCGACCGTGATGCACCAGCCCACGTTCGAGAAAGCCCTGCGCGAGCACGTCACCACCCTGCCGAACATCACGACCTTGTTCGGCCACAAGGTCGAGGCCATCGAGGACAACGGCTCGCACGTGACGATCACCGCACCGGGCCCGGATTTCGAGGGCCACGTGACCGCCTCGTGGGTCGTCGGCTGCGACGGCGCGAACAGCTTCGTGCGCGACGTCATGGGCTCGCGCATGATCGACCTGAACTTCAAGCACGACTGGCTGCTCGTCGACGTCGTCTTCCACGAGAAGCGCTCCTTCCGCCCCAACGACGTCCAGGTGTGCGACCCGGCCCGGCCGACGACCATCGTCGCCTCCGGCCGCGGGCACCGGCGCTGGGAGTTCATGCGCCTGCCAGGCGAGTCCATCGAGGAGATGTCCACCGTGGAACGCATGTGGGAGCTTCTCGCGCCCCCTACGACGTCACTCCGGCCAACGCCGACCTGACCCGCAACATCGTCTACACCTTCCAGGCCGCGATGGCCGACAAGTGGCGTTCCGGCCGCCTGCTGCTGGCCGGCGACTCGGCCCACCTGATGCCGCCGTTCGCCGGGCAGGGCATGTGTTCCGGCATCCGCGACGCCGCGAACCTGGCCTGGAAGCTCGACCTGGTGATGCGGGACATCGCCCCGGACGCGCTGTTGGACGCCTACCCGGCTGAGCGGGCTTTGCAGGTGCGGCACACGATCGAGATGTCCATCGAGGTGGGCAAGATCGTGTCGGAGCTCGACCCGGTGGCCGCCGCGCGCCGCGACGCGTTCCTGATCGCCATGCAGTCCAAGCCTGAGGGCCCGGACCTCGCTCCGTCCGCCTACTCCCTGGAAGACGGCATCGTCCGGCGCTTCGACGGCGAGATCGTCGCCCCTGACGGCGAACTCTCGCCTCAGGGCGTGGTGGCTCGCGGTGCTGTCCGCGACCGGTTCGACGAGGTCGTGGGACGCGGCTGGCAGCTGATCACGACGCTGGACCCGTACGAGGCGCTGGGCGAGGACGAACTCGAGTTCCTCAAAACCCTCGGCGCCCAACTGGTGCGGGTGATGCCTGCCGGGATCCCACCGAAGATCGCTCGGGTGCACGAGGTCGTGGACGTCGAACGCCTCTACCTGCGGTGGCTGGCCGGGCATCGCAAGGTCGCCGCGCTGGTCCGCCCCGACTACTACGTCTTCGGCTTCGCGAAGGACCGCGCCGACCTCCCCGAACTGGTCAAGGAGCTCAAGACTCAGCTGCCGCTGCTCTGACCGCCACGCTGACGCAGGGGTACCCCGGCCAGGGGGACCCCTGTTTTCAATTCTCCCAGAAGGGTCTGACAATTCCGGGTTTGCGCACCTCAGGGCTGCGTCAGCTGCGCCAGCGAGAGACTGTCCCATCCGGGTCCAACACCTCGACGTGCCGCACCCCGTTCGAGTGCGTCTCCACCGACCCGTACTCCACCCAGGCAGCGTCCAACCGCCCCTGACGGTCATCGATCACGCCGTACAGATCCGAAACTCATCGGAACAAGCTCAAGCAGTGCTCGGCAGATACGAATGCAGATCCGCAGGCAGATCCTTCCGGTACTTCACCTTCAACTTCCGATACACCCGCGTCAGATGCTGCTCGATCGTCGACGGCGTGATGAACAACTTCGACGCGATCTCCCGGTTCGTGTACCCCACGGCAGCCAACGCCGCCACCCGCCGCTCGGCATCGGTCAACGTCGCGATCGGATCCACCGGCTTCTCCTCCGCCGGCGCGTCCTCCGCGTCGATCTTCCCCCGCGACGGCAACAGTTCCTCACACAACTCCGCCGCATCGCACACGTTCGCCACATGCCAGGCCCGCCGGGCAACCGTCCACGCCCGCCGATGCTCCCGCAAAGCCTGATGCGCCTTGGACAGATCCGCCAACGCGCGCGCCAACTCGTACTGATCCCCGTTCTCCTCCAGGATCGCCACGGCGTCCTGCAACAACTGCGGCCGGTTGTGCGCCTGATTGGTGGCGGCCAACAACCGCAACGCCACCCCCCGCGTCCGGGACCCATCCGGGCCCAACCGCGCCAACTGCTCGTTGATCAGCCTCTTGGCCTCGTCCCGGTTCGCCCCGTGCAACAACCAGGCCTCCGCCGCGGAAGTCCGCCACGGCACCACCCCGGGCTGATCCACACCCCACGACGTCATCAACTCGCCACACGACAAGAAGTCCGCCAACGCCGCGTAATGCCGGGAGGTCGCCAGGTAGTGATGCCCCCGCGCATACAGGTAGTGCAACCCGTACCGCGACTGGAACATCGCCTCCGGCACCGGCTGCTCCAGGAACGCCGCCGCCTCCTCGTGCTTCCCCATCTTCGTGGCGGCGTTGATCAACACCCCCAACGGCATCCCCAACGCGACGCCCCACCCACCCGCGGGCATGAAGTCCAAGGAGTTCTGCGCGTGCTCATACGCCGACGACAGATCGCCCCGCCGCAACGCCACCTCAGCACGCACACACGAGTAGAACCCCCGCGCCACCGCGAGGTTCTTTACCCGCGCCTCCTCCAGCAGCCGGTCGCACCACTGCGCCGCCACGTCCAGCCGATCCGCGTAGACCAGCGCCTGCAACGCGAGCATCGCCGACTCCGGCCCCCACGACGCGCTGTCCGACGGCCGCGCCGCCTGCAGAACGTGCTCGGCGTCGGTGGCCGAAGCGTCGTTGGGCCCGTAGGTCAGCACGTTCGCCAACGCCGTCACGGCCTTCAACAACGGCCCGGACGTCATGCTCACCAGCCGGCCCTCGCGCTTGACGGCATCCGCCTGCGGACGCCGGGCCAGTGTGGGATGCGAACACGCCAGCCACAGCTCCATCGCCCGCAGCCCGGCGTTCTGCACGGAAGAACGCCGGATCCGCTCCAGCGCCTCGGTTCCCTCGTCAACCTGGCAGTTCCACAGCATCGGCTGCACCAGCGCCGTCACGTCGCGTTCGGAGAGCTGCCCGGCCCGCATCGCCGGCACGACCGTGCCCAGCCGCCGGCCCGCGGCGGACGGGTTCGCCCGCCATTCCACCCGGACCAGCTTCGCCGCGATCGCTGCCCGGCCGTGCACCTCCACGCACGCCCGGTGCGCGAGCTCCAGATACCGCAACGCCGTGTCGATCTGCTCGTCACGCAACGAGTGTTCGGCGGCTTCCTCGAAGACCGGTACCATCCACGGATTCTCGGAGTGGTCGGCCATCACCAGGTAGGGCGCGACCTCGGTGGCGGGTGCTCCCTCGTCGTGCAGCAGCAAGGCCGCGCCGAGATACATCTCCTTGCGGTCCTGAGTGGACAGATCGTCCAGTACGGCGGTGCGGGCGGCCGGATCACGGAACCAGCCGTCGTGCAGCAGCCCGGCCTCGTTCATCAGGTCCAGCGCCGATGTCACGGTGTCGGCGTCGGCGCGCGCCAACCGGCCCAGCGACTCGCTCGTCGCCTGTTCTCCCGTCACCGCCAAAGCGCGAGCGACCGGAAGTACGTGGTGGTCGCAACGGTGCAGGCAGCTCACGAGGGCACGGCGGTAGCTGGGGCCGATGACCAGGCCTCCGTCGTCACGGGGCTTGCACAACCGTTGGTCGTCGAGCAAAGACCGCACCAGCAACGGGTTGCCGCCGGTGAGGACCATCGCGTCCTCGGCCTGCAAGGAAGTCTCGAACAGGTCGTCGACAGAACCCAGTGGCGCCAATGCGATGTCACGGCAGTGCGGGTGGCGTAGCAGTTCTGTGTGCAGGGGTGTGTGGGCAGCGCGGGGTGAGGCGGTCTCGGTGAGCATCAGCAGCAACTTCACCTGGCCGAGCCTGCGGATCAGGTAGAGCAGCCAGTGCAACGAGGACGAGTCGGCATGCTGGACGTCGTCGATGCCGATCGCCAACGGCGTCTCCGCCGTCAGGTCCAGCAGAGCGATGCACAACGCGTGCAGCTGTCGCGCGGTCGGACCGTCCGGAGATCGGGCCGCGTCGTCCAGCAGCTCGCCGACCTCGGCGGGCGCGTCCAGCGGGTGGAAGATCTGGCCCACCACGCCGAAAGGCAGGTCGCGTTCGAACGCCGAACAGGTGGCCTTGACGAAGTTCACGCCCGACGCCTCACCGAAGGCCTGCAGCAGCTCGGTTTTCCCGCTGGCGACCGGACCGGTGAGCAGCGCGACCCTTCCGGATCCTGACAGGGAGTCCGACAACAGTGTCTCCAGGCCGGCCCACTGGCCGTCACGCTCGATCAGACCCGCGAGCCGTGCCTTGGTGACGCTGTTGTCGTACGTCCCGGTCATGATGATGTACCTCTCGCCAGGAAGCCGTCGGGCCACAGCGCGGTGGGTGGTGATGAGGCAGCCACCGCGTCCCCCAGGGCACGACGAGTCGACGCCGACTCTCCCAGGTGAAGACATCCTCATGAAATCGATACGTGCCGAAACTAGGTGTTCTCCTGAAGTCGCGGTGCTTTCGAACACTAGGGCTTCTTCTGGAGAACACTGCCACCCCAGGACACACCCCTACGCCGTCCGGCAGTCTCGCCACCATTAGACGGGTATCAGCTCGGAGGGTGAAGTCCATGAGCCAGCGGCCGATCCTGTTCGTCAGTCTGCCGGAGAGCGGCCTGCTCAACCCCATGCTCGTGCTCGCGGAGGAACTGTCGCGCCGCGGCGTCGACAACCTGTGGTTCGCGACGGACGACAAGGGCCGCGAGGAGGTCGAGGCGGCCGCGGCCGGCACGCCGATCGAGTTCTTCTCGCTCGGTGACGTGGTTCCCGAGATGTCGTCGGTGACGTGGGACGACGAGACCTACGCGAAGGTGACGCAGCGGTCGCGGTTCAAGGCGCGCCGCGCGGTCATCGAGCAGACCCACCGGCCGGAGCTGCGCGTTCCCAAGTACCGCAAGCTCGAAGAGCTGGTCGAGAGGATCCAGCCGGCGCTGATGGTCGTCGAGTCGATGTGCCAGTTCGGGCACGAACTCGCCATCACCAAAGGCATTCCGTTCGTGATCAGCAACCCGTTCGTGCCGTCGAACCTCGTCACGTCCGCGGTGCCGATCGGCCCGTCCTACACGCCGCCGACTTCCCGCGCCCGCACACCGGCCTGCCCGCGAACATGACTTTGACCCAGCGCTGGGTCAACAAGCTTTTCGGTCTGCGCACGCTCGCGATGGCATTGTCCAGGCAGAACAAGGAACGCAACGAGCTCGACGGCCGGGTGCGCGCCGAGCTCGGCATCTCCCCCGAGCGCCGCCGGGCAGTTCGCGCGGGTCGAGAAGTCCGAGTTCGTGCTGTGCTACTCGATCCCGGAGATGGACTACCCGTTCGACATCCCGGACAAGATCCGCACGGTCGGCGCGCTCGTGCCGCCGCTCCCCCAGGCCGATCCGGGCGAGCTCGGCGCGTGGCTGGACGCGCAGAAGTCCGTGGTCTACATGGGTTTCGGCACGATCACCCGGCTCACACGTGCCCAGGTCGAGGCGTTCGTGCAGGTCGCGCACCGACTGGAGCACTCGATCCTGTGGAAGCTGCCGCGCGACCAGCAGAAGTTCCTGCCGTCCGACGCTCCCGCCGAACCTGCGCATCGAGACGTGGGTGCCGTCGCAGCTGGATGTGCTGGCACATCCGAACGTCAAGCTGTTTTTCACGCACGCGGGCGGAAACGCTTACACCGAAAGCATTTTCTTCGGCAAGCCGATGGTGTCGCGGCCGTTGTGGGTCGACTGCTACGACCAGGCCGTGCGTGCGGAGAGCTTCGGTGTCGGGCTGACGCTGGACAAGCCGCACACCGTCGACCCGCGGGACGTCGTGGACAAGCTCACCCGAGTCCTGGACGACCCGGCGTTCAGCGAGAACGCCGAACGCCTCGCCGCGCTCCAGCACGCCGCAGGTGGTCGCAAGACCGCCGCCGACCTCGTTCTTTCCCTTCCCGCCCTGGCCAGCGAAGTGAGCTGACGATGAGCTACAGATTTCCCGTTTCGATGCCGTCGTTGCGCGGCAACGAGCTCGAGTACACCACCAAGGCCGTGACGGACGGCTGGATCTCTTCGCAGGGCCCGTACGTGCCGCAGTTCGAGGAGGCTTTCGCCGTCTTACAACGACGTCCGCTACGGCGTCGCCTGTTCGTCCGGCACGACGGCGCTGACGCTCGCGTTGCGCGCGCTGGGCGTCGGGCCGGGCGACGAGGTGATCGTGCCCGAGTTCACGATGATCGCCTCGGCGTGGGCGGTCACCTACACCGGCGCGACGCCGGTGTTCGTCGACTGCGCGGACGACCTGAACATCGACGTGACCAGGATCGAGGAGAAGATCACCCCGCGCACCAAGGTGATCATGCCGGTGCACGTCTACGGCCGGCAGTGCGACATGGAGCCGATCCTCGAACTGGCCTACGAGTACAACCTGCGCGTCGTCGAGGACTCGGCCGAGGCGCACGGCGTCAAGCCGACCGGTGACATCGCGGCGTTCTCGCTGTTCGCCAACAAGATCATCACGTCGGGCGAGGGCGGCATCTGCGTCACCGAACGACCCGCACCTGGCACGGCAGATGGCGCACCTGCGCGGTATGGCGTTCACCCGCGACCACAGCTTCCTGCACAAGAAGCTCGCCTACAACTTCCGGATGACCAACCTGCAGGCGGCGGTCGCGCTCGCGCAGACCGAACGCCTCGACGAGATCATCGCGACGCGCGCACAGATCGAGAAGCGGTACGACGAGGGCCTGCGGGGCATCGGGGGCATCACGCTCATGCCGGCGCGTGACGTGTTGTGGATGTACGACCTGCGCGCGGAGCGCCGTGAGGAGCTCATGAGGTTCCTCGCCGAGAAGGGGATCGAGACCCGCCTCTTCTTCAAGCCGATGAGCAGGCAGCCCGGCTATCTCGACCCCGTGTGGCCGGCGCTGAACGCGAACCGGTTCGCCGAGGACGGGCTCTACCTCCCCACCCATGCCGAGCTGACCGAAGACGACCAGGACTACATCGTGGGGCAAGTCCGCCAGTTCTACGAGGAATGACCATGACGAGCACCGACGCCGAGCCTAGTCCCGTTCATGATGCGCCGTCCCGGCGTGTCGTTCCCGCCGCCCGAGTACGCGGACTTCCGCACCCAACCAGGCCTGGTGAAGGCCGTGCTGCCCTCCGGCGGCACGGTCTGGCTGGTCACCAGACACGAGGAGGTGCGCTCGGTCCTCACCGACCCGCGCATCAGCTCCAACCCGACGCACGAAGGCTTTCCGCGCCCTTCCCGCACCGTGTGGCGCCCCGTCCGCGGACGACGTGCCAGGCTGGTTCGTCTCGCTGGACCCGCCGGACCACAACCGGTTCCGCAAGGCGCTGATCCCGGAGTTCACTGTGCGCCGCATCCGGGCGTTGCGGCCGGCGGTCGAGGAGATCGTCGATCGACACGATCGACCAGATGCTGGCCAGGGGCGACACGGCGGACCTCGTCGAGGACTTCGCGTTGTCGGTGCCGTCGCTGGTGATCTCGTCACTGCTGGGTGTGCCGAAGATCGACCGTGACTTCTTCGAGGAGAAGACGAAGGTCCTGGTCACGCTGACGTCGACCGACGAGGAACGGGACAAGGCGTCGGAGCACCTGCTGCGCTACATCAACCGGCTGATCATGATCAAGACGAAGCGGCCGGGCGACGACCTGATCAGCAAGCTGCTCCAGGGTGGTCTGCTGACGCCGCAGGAGCTTTCCGGCGTGGCGATGCTGCTGCTGATCGCCGGGCACGAGACGACGGCGAACAACATCTCGCTCGGCGTGGTGACGTTGCTGCGGCAGAAGCAGTGGATCGACGACGAACGCACGATCGAGGAGCTGCTGCGCTACCACTCGGTGGCCGACCTGGTGGCGTTGCGTGTGGCGGTCGAGGACGTGGAGATCGGCGGGCAGCTGGTCCGCAAGGGCGAGGGCGTCGTGCCGCTGGTGGCCGGCGCGAACCACGACCCGGAGATGTTCGAGCGGCCGCACGAGTTCGACCCGGCCCGCTCGGCGACGGGGCACGTGGCGTTCGGGTACGGGGTGCACCAGTGCCTCGGGCAGAACCTGGTGCGGCTGGAGATGGACGTCGCGTATCGCGGGCTGTTCAAGCGGATACCGACGTTGCAGCTCGCGGGGTCGTTGGAGGAGCTTCAGTTCAAGTACGACGGAGTCCTCTTCGGACTCCACGCGCTGCCAGTGCGCTGGTAATTGGAGGAGTGATGGCTCGGATCAGTGTGGACACCGGCAAGTGCATCGGTTCGGCGCAGTGCGTGCTGGCGGCGCCGGAGGTGTTCGACCAGGACGACGACGGGTTCGTCATGGTCCTGGAGGAGAACCCGTCGGGCGAGGCGGAGTCGACCGCGCGCACCGCGCGGGGCATCTGTCCCGCGCAGGCGATCTCCGTGCACGACTGACTAGCGGCGGCGGGGTTTCGCGCGCTTGGCCGGCTGCTTCTTCTGCTGGCGCGGCGCGGGACTCCGCTGCTGCTTTTTCGGTTGTTCCTTCGGCTGTTCCTTCGCCGCGCCGCGGGTGCTGTTGACCGTGCGGCCGCGGACGATGCCGATCATGTGTTCCATGAGCTCGGAGTTCTCGTCTTCGTCCGGCCACGACAGCGCGACGCGGGACTGCGGCGCGTCGGTCAGCGGCACGTACTTGAGGTCTTTGCGGTGGTGAAGCCGGGCCAATGACTGCGGCACCACGAGCAACCCCACGCCCGCGACGACGAGCTCGATGGCGTCCGCGGTGGTCTCCGGGCGTTCGACGGGCGGCTGTCCTGGCTGCTCGTCCCATTCCAGGGTGTCGTCGAGCGGCTGCCACAGGACGTGCGGCTCGAGGTCCTCAAGGGACAGTTCGTCCGCGGCGGCGAACTCGTGGTCCTTCGGGAACGACGACCACGGTGGTCTCGGTGTAGAGCGGGATCGCGTGCAGGCCCTCGCGGTCGCCGGGGAGCCGCAGGAGCACCGCGTCGACGTCCTGGTCGCGCACCTTGCCCGCGGCTTCGGCTAGCGGTCACCTGTACGAGGTGCAGCGGGGTCTCCGGCAGGCGTTCCTGCCAGACCCGCGCCCACTTGCCCGGCGTCACCCCTGGGACGTACGCGAGCGTGAACGATCCGGTCACGTGCTGAGGTTACCCGACCTGGCGGTTACCCTTTGCGCCCATGAGTTCGCAGAAGCCGTCCCAGACGATGAAGCCCGCGACCGCGGCGAAGAAGCTGGGCGTGTACCTCGAGGCCACGCCCGCGGAGTTCCAGGCGGGTGTCGTCTCGCGCGACGAGCTCAACGCGTTGCAGGCCGACCCGCCGCAGTGGCTGCGGGACCTGCGCAGCAACGGCCCGCACCCCAAGCAGATCATCGCGCAGAAGTTCGGCATCTCCTCCAGTGGCCTGGTGCGCAGCGGCATCACCGAGGCGCTGACCACGGAGCAGATCAACGCGATCAAGGAAGAGAACCCGGACTGGCTGGTGCGCGAGCGCCAGGTCCTCAAGGACTTCAAGCTCGAAGAGGCGCGCCTCGCGGAGAAGGCGCGCCTCGAAGAAGAGTCGTCCTGACCCTCACCAGGTGAGCGGGAACTTCTCCAGCCCGCCGGCGAGCCTGCCGCCGGGGTGCGACTCGAGCTCGGCCTCCGGCACGGCGAGACGCAGCCCCGGCAGGCGCTCGAACAGGGCCTGGTAGGCGACGGCGAGGATGATCCGCACCAGCGGGGCGCCGGTGCAGTGCCGCATGCCGTGACCGAACGTGAAGTGGTGGTTCGGTGAGCGGGTGACGTCGAAGCTGTGCGGGTCGTCGAACGCGCGCGCGTCGAAGTTGGCGAGCGAGAAGTCGAGCATCACCAGGTCGCCCTCGCGGATCGTGACGCCGCCGACCTCGATGTCCACGCTCGCGTAGCGGGGCAGCACGGGCGAGCTGATGGTGGCGCGCATCACCTCGTCGACGGCGCGAGCCATGATCTCCGGGTCGTTGAGGGCCTTCTCGAGCTGCTCGGGGTTGCGCAGGAACAGCAGCACGCCGAAGTCGAGGTGGCTCGCGAGGCCCGCGAGGCCGGTGAACAGCAGCGTGACGACGTGGAGCCCGATCTCCTCGTTCGTCAGGCCGGCCTCGATGAAGCGGGAGATGACGTCGTCGCCGAGTTCCGCGCGGCGCCTCTCGCCGATCTCCGCGGCGAATCCGAACAGCGGGTCCATACCGGCCTCGGCGGACTCCTGGTCGGACGCGCCGACCGTGTCCATCATGTCGAGCAGCCTGCGGCGGTCCTCCTCCGGGATGCCGACCATGTCGCACAGCGCCTGCTGCGAGTAGTCCATCGAGTAGGCGTCGTGCAGGTCCGTCGGCGGGCCTGCGGCGACGATGGCGTCGAGCTTGGCATGCGCGATGGCCTCGACGCGGGCCTTGCGTTCGATGACGCGGCGGGCAGCGAAGCTCTTCGTGTAGAGGACGCGTTTCTTCTCGTGGCGTTCCTTCTCGACCGCGATGTCGTCGCTGGTGACGAGCATGTCGAGCATGGGGTTGCGCATGAACCGCGGCGCGTTGTCCGGGTCCTTGTGGCTTCGGCCGAGCCTCTGGTCCTGCAGCAGCGCCTTCACCTCGGCGTGCCGGGTGACGAGCCAGCCCTCGTCGCCGGCGGGCGTCCGGATGCGGCACACCGGCGCCTGCTCCTGCAACTGCAAGCGCAGTTCGCTGAACGTCAGGATCGACGGCAGTTCGACCCCGATCAGGGGAAGTTCCTGCGATGTGGTCATGGACGCCTTCCAGGTGTTCTCGTCGGGGTTAGGCCTTGACCGCGGCGAACGTGCCGAGCCAGTCCTCCATCACGTCGGCGACCAGGCCGGCGTCCTCCTTGACCATCGCCATGTGGTCGGTCGCGACGACTCGGATCTCGTCGGCCGGCACGTCGACGTCCTGGTCGGTGGTGACCAGGTCGGTGCCCTTGACCTCGTTGCCGCAGCGGATCAGCAGCTTCGGAACGGTCGTGTGGAGGCCGGTGTCGATGATGAGGGGGAACCAGTGCGCCATCGCGGACAGGCGCGTGCTGTTCATGTTCACCGCGGGCGAGTCCATGGTGTTGAAGTAGTTCGTCGTGACGGAGTCGAAGTCCATGCCCTCGCTGGAGTTGTAGTTCATGCTCAGCGTGTCGAGCATGATCACCGCTTCGGGCGTGATGCCCCACGTCTCCTCCAGCACGGCTGCCGCGAAGTAGGCGAGCGTGCCGCCGGAGGAGTGTCCGACCAGGACGAACGGGTCGCCGTCGGTGCCGTTCAGCACGCTTTCCGCGACCCACCTGGCGGCGGCCTCGGTGGTGCGCGGGAGGTGTTCGCCTTCGCCGAATCCGATGAGCGGCAACGCACTCACGTGCCGTTTGCCGCGCAGGTGGGCGGCGAGTCGCGCGTACATGTGCACGCCCGCGGTGGCGCCCGGCGCGCTGACGCAGACGAGTTTGGGGAGCTTCGGGCCGTCCGCGAGCGTGATCGGATTCGGGAGGTCCTCGAGCTCGGCCGGGCTGTCGAACATGGGGCGCAGGTTCGCGACCGCCTTCAGCATGCGCAGGCCTTCGACGACCTTGCCGGTCGTCACGCTTTCCATGAACAGCCCGAAAACCGTGTCCTGCCCGCTGTCGCCGATCTTGTTCGGGCCGGAGATGGTGCCGAGCTCCTCGTTCGAGTTTCGTGGCGAGGTTCGCGGGGGTCTTGCTGTCGAAGACGACTGATCCCGCGAGCTTGAGGCCGAGGAGTTCGTTGAGCTGGTTGCGGAGTTCGACGGCGATGAGGCTGTCGAAGCCGAGTTCGAGGAAGTCCTTGTCCGCGTCCACTCTGGACGGATCGGGGTGGCCGAGGAGGGCTGCCGACGTGCCGACGACGAGGTCGCGGACCATGGTCTCGCGGTCGTCCGGGTCGGCGTTGCGCAGCCGGTCCAGGACTGTGACGGCGGCCTTCTCGGTCGGGATCGCGGTCTGGGTCCCGTCGACGATGTCACGCATCAGCGGGGAAACCCGTTGCTGGTTGCGGTTGACGTGCATCGGGACGAGGACGGGCTTGTTCTCGTCGAGTGCCGCGTCGAACAGCGCGAGGCCCTGCTCCGCGGCCAGTGGCGGCATGCCGGAGCGGGAGATGCGGTCCATGGCCGCGTCGCTCAGGCCCGCGGTCATGCCGCTGTCCTGCGCCCATGGGCCCCAGGCGAGGCTGATGGTGTTGCCCCTGCTGGTGGCCAGGGCGTCGAGGTAGGAGTTGGCGGCGGCGTAGTTGCCCTGGCCCGCGGCGCCCATGACGTTCGCTACTGAGCTGTAGAGGACAAGCAGTTTGAGGTCGTGCTTCGCCAGGTGGTGGGCCGCGTCGACCTTGGGCCTGAGTACCTTCTCGACGCTCTCCGGGGTGAGGGCGTGGACGAGCGCGTCGTCCAGGACGCCCGCGGTGTGGATCACTTTCGTGATCGGTTTTTCCGTGGCGGCGAAGAGGGACTGGACGTCGTTGGCGTTGGCGATGTCGGCGGCCGCGACGGTGACCGTGGCGCCCTTGTTCTCCAGTTCCTGCTTGAGGTTGCTCGCGCCGGGTGCGTCCAGCCCGCGGCGGCTGGCGAGCAGGAGGTGTTTGACGTTGTGCCGCGTGACCAGGTGCTTGGCCAGTTCGGCGCCGAGCCCTCCGGTACCGCCGGTGATGAGGACCGTCTCGTTCTCGTCCCACTCGTGTCTGGTCTCGGTGTTCTCGATTTCATTGTTCTGGGGCAGTTCTTTGAGCCTGGCGACCTTGATATGTCCATTGCGGACGATCACCTGTGGTTCGTCGCCGTTGACCAGCTCGGTGAGCAGGGCGCCGGAGACGTCCAGGCCGTCGCTGTCGACGAGCAGGAACCTTCCCGGGTTCTCCGCCTGTGCGGTGCGGACCAGGCCCCACGCGGCCGCGGCGGCGAGATCGTCGCCGGTGGCCGCGCCCCGGCTGACGAAGATGACCTTGGAGTTCTCGAACGTCAGTGCCTCGTGGAGCAGCTGGAGGACGCGCTGGGTCTGGTGATGTGCGCTTTCCGGGGTGTCGTCGCCGGTCACCGCGACGACGAAGATGTCCGGGGTGCTGTCGCTCGCGGCTTCCTTCAGCGTTTCGCCGTAGCCCGTGACGGTCTGACCAGCGCTGTAGAGGACGTGCGCGAGGTCGAACTCGTCTCCGCCGATGATGGCCCACCTGGCCCCGATGACCGGGCTGAGACGACCGGTCGCTTTCACCCAGGTGACCTCGTAGAGAGCGGGTCGGCTGGCGTTGGGCTGGGTGCCGGGCGCCATCGTGGACTGCGGCCAGAACCGCTGGGTGTCGAACGGGTAGGTCGGCAGCTCGCGCTTCTGCCCCTTCCTCGGCCAGCTGATCTTGGTGCCGGCCGTGTAGAGCTTGGCGAGCGCGGTGATGACCGCGGTGGTCTCCGTCTTGTCCTTGCGCAGCGTCGGGATGGCGTTGTCGACGAGTGCGGCGAGGACAGCGCTCGGGCCGATCTCGATGTGCGTGGCTTCGCCGATGTTCTTGACGTTGTCGGTGAATCGGACGGTGTCGCGGATGTGGCTCACCCAGTACTCGGGGTTGGTGACGTCGCCGGTGGTGCTGAACGGGATCTTCGGGCCGGCGAACGTGATGTTCTTGATGGCGTCGCGGAAGTCGTCGAGCATCGGTTCCATCAGCGGCGAGTGGAACGCGTGGCTGACGGTGAGCTGCTTGGCCTTGCGGTCGTTCAGGATCTCCGCGATCTTCCTGGCTTCTTCGGCGTCGCCCGCGATGACGACCGAGTCTTCGGCGTTGATCGCGGCGATGGAGACCTGGCCGGTCAGGTGGCGCGCGACTTCTTCCTCGGTCGCCTGGATAGCGATCATCACGCCTGTCTGCGGCAGGGCCTGCATGAGGCTGGCGCGCGCGCTGACGAGTTTCGCTGCGTCTTCGAGAGTGAGCACGCCTGCGACGTGGGCGGCGGCGATCTCACCAATGGAGTGGCCTGCGACGTGGTCCGCCTTCACGCCGTAGCTCTCCAACAGGCGGTACAGCGCCACCTCGAAGGCGAACAGGGCGGGCTGGGTGTAGCCGGTCTGGTTGAGCTTCTCCTCGTCCTCCCACATGACCTGCATGAGGTCTTCCGGCAGGTGTTCGAGCGCTTTGTCGAGGGCTGCTTCGAAGACCGGAAACTTCTCGTACAGCTCCTTGCCCATGCCCACTCGCTGCGAGCCCTGGCCGCCGAACAGTGCTGCGACCGGCTTACGGGCCACGGCACCGGTGGCAATGACCGCGCCGTCGAGCACTACCGCGCGATGCTCGAACGTCGTCGGGCGGGTCGTGAGCAGCGAGTACGCGATGTCCTCTTCGCTACCTTCGAGCGCCTTGACCTGGTCGATACGTGCCTTCAGGGCGTTCGCGGACTTGGCCGACACGACCAACGGGTACTTCCCCGCAAGCCTCGCCCCGCCTTGCCCGACCGCGCCCTGCCCGACCGCGCCCTGGTTCTCCCCTGCCTCGCCGCCCTGAATCGATCCGGCCTGGCCCCCTCCGGGGGAGACCGAGGTCCCCACTCCAATCGTCTCAGAGGAGTCGGACAGTTCGGGAGCGGACGAGTTGTGAGTGGACCGTTCAGGAGCGGGTGCTTCCTGGATGATCACGTGTGCGTTCGTGCCGCTTACTCCGAACGAGGACACCCCGGCTCGACGCGGTTTGTCGTCGCGCGGCCACGGAACGGCCTCCGTGAGCAGTGAGACGTTGCCCGCGGACCAGTCGACGTGGGAGGACGGCTCGGTGACGTGCAGGGTCGGCGGGAGAGTGTCGTTGCGCAGCGCCTCCACGATCTTGATCACGCCCGCGACACCGGCCGCGGCCTGGGTGTGGCCGATGTTCGACTTGATCGCGCCGAGCCGCAGCGGCGTCGGCACGTTCCTGGCCGTAGGTGGCGAGCAGTGCCTCGGCCTCGATCGGATCCCCCAGCACAGTGCCGGTTCCGTGCGCCTCGACCGCGTCCACATCGGACGCGGACAGGCCCGCGCGAGGCCAGCGCGGCCTTGATCACCTCGCGCTGGGCGGGGCCGTTAGGGGCGGACAGGCCGTTGGAGGCGCCGTCCTGGTTGACCGCGCTGCCCGCGACGACGGCGAGCACCGGGTGGCCGTTGCGCTGGGCGTCCGAGAGCTTCTCCACGAGCAGGACGCCGATGCCCTCGGACCAGCCGGTGCCATCCGCGTCGTCAGAGAACGCCTTACAACGCCCCGAAGTCGCGAGACCGCCCTGTCGAGTGAATCCGGCGAAATTCGAGGAAGTCGCCATCACGGTGACACCGCCCGCCAGCGCGAGGGAGCACTCGCCGTTGCGCAGCGCAGCAGCGGCAAGGTGCAACGCGACCAACGAAGAAGAGCACGCGGTGTCGATCGTGACGGCCGGACCTTCGAAGCCGAACGTGTAGGAGATGCGGCCGGAGATGACGCTGGCGGCGGTCCCCATGCCAGCGTGGCCCTCGACGTCCTCCTGGGAGGCGATCAGGACGTGGCCGTAGTCCTGGCCGTTGGTGCCCGACGAACACACCGGTCCGCGAAGCCGCGCAAAGAAGTCGGGTCGATGCCCGCGCGCTCGACGGCCTCCCACGTGGTCTGCAGCAGCAGCCGCTGCTGTGGGTCCATCGCGAGCGCCTCACGCGGCGAGATGCCGAAGAAGCCGGGGTCGAAGTCGGCCGCGTCGTAGAGGAACCCGCCCTGCAGCGTCGCGCTGGAGCCGCCGGCCAACGTTCCCAGGTCCCAGCCGCGGTCGGTCGGGAATCCGGTGATCGCGTCGCCACCGGAGGCCACCAGCTCCCACAGGTCCTCCGACGAGCGGACGTCACCGGGGAACCGGCAGGCGATGCCGACGATCGCGACCGGCTCGTGCCTGCCGGACTAGACCTCCTCCAGCCGCTGGCGGGTCTGGGCGAGATCAGCGGTGACCCACTTCAGGTACTCAACGAGCTTCTCTTCGTTCGGCATCGCCCGGAAACCTTCCGTCGTGAGGTGGGTTCAGCGCTCGGTGCGTCGGCCGAGTTCGTTGTCGATGAAGGCGAACACGTCGTCCACGGTCGCCGAGTTGATCCGGTCGGACACGGCCTCTTCGCTCTTGGCGGCGTTGCCGTACTGAGCGAGCAGGTTGCGCAGACGAGCAGCGACACCGTCGCGTGCCAGCTCCTCCTGCCCACTGGCGGCCAGTGCGGCCTCCAGCCGGTCGAGCTCGCCCGCGAGCGATGGCCCGGCGTCGTCGCCGAGCAGCTCGCCCGCGAGGAACCCGGCCAGTTCGTCGGGCGTCGGGTAGTCGAAGACCAGGCCCGCAGCCAGTTTCAACCCGGTGGCCGAGGCGAGGCTGTTACGCAGCTCAACCGCCGTCAGCGAGTCGAACCCGAGGTCTCGGAACTGCTTGTCCGCATCGATCGCCGCGGGCGTGGCGTGCCCGAGCACACCGGCCGCGTGACCGCGAACCAGGTCGACCAGGTACTTCCCCCGCTCTTCCACGGGCAACGCACTCACCGTCGCCGAGAAGTCCACAGTGGACGCATCACCTGCGCCGGCCGCACGCTTTCCGCCACGCACCAGGCCACGCAGCACCGCCGCGACCGGACCGTTGGTACGGCCGGTGTTGATGCGCGCCGGCACAAGCACCGCGTCCTCACGTGAGGTCGCGTCGTCGAACAACGCCATTCCCTGCCGGACAGACAGCGGCGGCATTCCAGTGCGGCCGATGCGGTCCATCGCGCCGTCCTGCAGATGCGCCGTCATACCACCGGTTTGCGCCCACGGACCCCACGCCAACGACGTCGCCGGCAAGCCCTGAGCACGCCGATGCGTTGCGAGCGCGTCGAGGAACGCGTTGGCCGCCGCATAGTTGCCCTGCCCCGCACTGCCGAGAACACCGGACACCGACGAGTACAACACGAACGCCTTGAGCTTCTGTTTCTTCGTGGCCTCGTGCAGGTTCCAGGCGCCGTCGACCTTGGGCGCGAAGACTTTCGCGAGCCGCTCGGGCGTGAGCGAGCCGATGATGCCGTCGTCGAGCACGCCGGCGGTGTGAATGACGGCGGTGAGCTTGACGCCCTTCACGACCTTCTTGACCGCCTTGAGGTCGGCGGTGTCGCAGGCGGCGATCGTGACGTCCGCGCCGTGCGCGGTGAGTTCCGCCTGCAACGCAACGGCTTCCGGCGCTTCACCGCCGCGCCGGGAGATCAGCAGCAGCCGCTTGACGCCACGTTCGGCAACGAGATGCCGTGCCAGCTCCGCACCAAGACCGCCGGTGCCACCAGTGATCAGCACCGTTCCCTCGGAGCCCCAGTCAGCCGCCTCGATCGGGTCGGTGACGCGGGCGAGGCGGGCGACGAAAGCCTGGCCGTCGCGGACACGTACCTGGGTCTCCCCCGCGTCGAGCAGGCCGGTGGGCAGCGGCGCGCTGCCATCGGTGTCGACCAGCAGGAACCGGCCGGGATTCTCCGACTGCGCGGTACGCACGAGGCCTTCGACGGTTGCGGCCGCGAGGCCACTCGTCACGAAGGCGAGCCGCTCCTCGGAACGCTGCAGCAGCTCAAGCGCCTTGGCCGCCAACAAGTGTGCCTGCTCGACGACGTCGCCGTCGCTCGTGATCCGCACCTCCCGCACGTCCGCGGCGATCTGGGTTTCGGGTGCGGGTACCCACTCCAGACGGAACAGCGAGTCCTGGTGTTGCTGCGCGGCGAGCGGTGCCCCGAAGACGACGTTCCTCGCCGACACGACCGGTGAGCCATCAGCGTCGACCGCGGCGAACTCGTTGTCACGCAAGCGAACGCGCAACGTGGCAGCGCCGACGGCGTGCAGGCTGACGCCGTGCCACTCCAGCGGCACCCGCGTTTCCTCCGTGATCCTGACCGCGCAATCGAGCAACGTCGGATGCACGCCGTAGAACTGTGCGTCCGCCGTGCCTTCCGGCAGCGTGACCTCCGCGTAGACGGCGTCGCCCGCCTGCCAGACCTGCTCGCCGATCGCCGTGGCACCCGTCGGCGGCCACTCGGCGATCTTGAAGTCGGCCTTGTACTCACCTTCCGCGAGGACGCCGGTCGCGATCCGCGCGAACGGCTGCTCCTCGTTCGGTCGCGTGTAGACGGTGAGGGCGCGCTTTCCGTTGTCGGGCGCCCCGATCCACACCTGAAGCACTCCCGGCGTGAGCGGCGCCGTGATCGCGAGCTCTTCGACCGTGCCGTACCCGACCTGGTCCGCGGCCCGGAACGCGATCTCCGCGAAGGCCGTCTCCGGGAACCCGACCGCCAGCCGGTTCGTGAACACCACGGAGTCGTTGGTGGCCACGGTCATCGCCGCGCCCAGCAACGGATGATCCGCCGGCCCGAGCCCGAGCCCGGACGCGTCCGCGGCCTGCGCCATCGGCGTCGGCCAGTAGTGGTCGTGGTCGAACGCGTAGGTGGGGATGTCGACGCGCTTGGCGCCCGTGCCCTCGAACGCGGGCGCCCAGTCGACACCGGTGCCGGCAACGTACAGGCGAGCGAGCGCAGTGAGCCACCCCGTGGTCTCGTCACGATCGTTGCGCAGCGCGGGAATCGCACCATCCACCAACGCGGAGAGCACCCCGTCGGGCCCGATCTCCAGGAACGCGTTGACACCCGCTTCGCCGAGCGCCTGGACACCGTCGGCGAACCGCACAGCCTCCCTGACATGCCGCACCCAGTACTCCGGCTCGGCGAGCTCGGCACCGGCAAGACGACCGGTCAGATTCGACACGACAGGGATGCGTGGCGCGGCGAGTTCCAGCGCCGTGACCACAGCGCGGAAGTCCTCCAGCATCGGCTCCATCAACGGCGAGTGAAACGCATGGCTCACCGGCAAACGCCTAGTCTTGCGCCCCTGCTCCGCGAACCCGCCGGCGATCTCTCGGACCGCCTCCTCCTCGCCCGCGAGCACCAGCGACGTCGGCCCGTTGATCGCCGCGATCGACACATTCCCGGTCTCGGTGACTTCGTCTTCTCGCGCCTCGACCGCGATCATCACGCCTGTTTTCGGCAACGCCTGCATAAGACTCGCTCGGGCGTTGACGAGCTTCGCCGCGCCTTCGAGGCTCAGCACCCCCGCAACATGCACTGCCGCGATCTCACCGACGGAGTGGCCGCCGACGTAGTCCGGCTCGATCCCGAACGCTTCCGCGAGCCGGTACAGCGCGACCTCGACCGAGAACAACGCGCGCTGCGTGTTCCCGGTCTGGTTCAGCGCTTCCGCGTCGTCACCCCACATGACATCGCGGACGTCGACGTGCTCCAGCACCTCGTCGAGCGCCTTCCTGAACGCCGGGAACCGCTCGTACAACTCGCGTCCCATGCCCAGCCGCTGCGAGCCCTGCCCGGAGAACAGCACAGCCAGCTTCCGCCTGCTCGCCTGCCCCTGCGCGACCTCCGCACCATCGAGCAACACCGCCCGATGCTCGAACCGCGACCGCTTCAGCAACGAGAACCCGACATCGAACGGATCCGCCTGCACCGCCGTGACCCGTTCGACCTGAGCGCGCAGCGAAGCCGAGGACTTCGCCGAAAAAACGAGCGGGGCCCCCAAGGGGGGACGCGAGGTCCCCACTCCAATCATCTCAGCCAGGTCTGACAATTCCGGGTCGGCTGCAATTTGCACGGCCGGAGCGGCCTCAAGGATGACGTGCGCGTTCGTGCCCGAGATGCCGAACGACGACACCCCGGCCCGACGCACGCGATCAACGGAAGGCCACGGCGTGGTCGACGTCAGCAGCGACACCGCGCCGGTCGACCAGTCCACGTGAGTCGACGGCTGAGTCACGTTGATCGTGCGCGGCAGCACGCCGTTGCGCAGCGCCATCACCATCTTGATGACACCGGCGGCGCCCGCGGCCGCCTGCGTGTGGCCGATGTTCGACTTGATCGACCCCAGCAGCAGAGGCTCCGACCGGTCCTGACCGTAGGTCGCCAGCAGTGCCTGCGCCTCGATCGGATCACCCAGAGTCGTACCCGTGCCGTGCGCTTCCACCGCGTCGACATCGGCGGACTTCAACCCGGCCGACGCGAGCGCCTGCCGGATCACCCGCTGCTGCGATGGACCGTTCGGTGCCGTCAGGCCGTTGGAAGCACCGTCCTGGTTAACCGCGGAACCACGCACGACGGCAAGCACGTCATGCCCCGCAGCGACAGCATCGGACAGACGCTCGACCACGAGCACACCGATGCCCTCGGACCATGCCGTGCCGTCAGCGGTGTCGGAGAACGGCTTGCACCGTCCATCGCGCGCGAGGCCGTCCTGAAGTGAGAACTCCATGAACGCGCCCGGCGCCGACATCACCTGCACACCACCGGCGAGCGCAAGCGAACACTCGCCGCCTCGCAAAGCCTGAACCGCCAGGTGCAACGCGACCAGCGCCGACGAACACGCCGTGTCGATCGTCATCGACGGACCTTCCAGCCCCAGCGCGTACGACAACCGGCCGGCGATGACACTCGGCGAGGTACCCGTCCCCGAGTAGCCCTCCAGCGCCTGCTCGGAAGCGAGCATCAGGTGCGCGTAGTCCTGCCCGGACGCACCGACGTAGACACCGGTCCGGGAACCGCGCAACGTCAGCGGATCGATGCCGGTGCGTTCCAACGCCTCCCACGACGTCTCCAGGACGAGCCGCTGGTGCGGATCCATCGACACGGCCTCACGCGGCGAGATCCCGAAGAACGCCGGATCAAAGGAAGCGATCCCGTCGATGAACCCACCCTGCCCGGTGACGGACTGCCCCGCTCCGTCACCGACGAGGTTCTCGTCCCAGCCGCGATCCGACGGGAACCCGCCGATCGCGTCCCGCCCACCGAGCACCAGCTCCCACAGCTCCTCCGGCGAACAGACACCACCGGGGAACCTGCAGGCGATGCCGACGATCGCGATGGCCTCGTCGTTGACCCGCACCGAGTCCTCGACCTCGACCTGGCCGCCGAACAGCTCGGCGAGCAGGTGCTCGGCCAGCGCCTGCGGTGTGGGGTAGTCGAACACCAGCGTCGCGGGCAACGTCAGCCCGGTCGCCGTGCCGAGCCGGTTGCGCAGCTCCACCGAGGTGAGCGAGTCGAAGCCGAGCTGCCGGAACTCGCGGTCGGCGTCGATCGCGTCAGCCGACGAGTGTCCGAGCACCGCGGCCGCCTCGCCACGCACCAGATCCACCAGAGTCCGGACTCGCTCGGCCGGACGGACGTCCTGAAGCCCTTGCAGAGCAATGGTTCCCTGCGCGCGAGCAGCCGTTCGGCGACCTCCGCGCAGGAGGTTGCGCAGCAACGGCGGCACCATCGTGGTGCTGGCGCCGGTGATGATCCGCGCCGGCACGACAAGCGGTTCGTCCACGCCCACCGCCGCGTCGAACAACGCCAGACCGTGCTCCAGCGAGATCGGCGGCATGCTGGACTTCTCCAGCCGTTCCAACGCCCCAGCGTCCATGGTCTTGGTCATGCCGACCTCGGACGTCCACGCGCCCCACGCGAGTGACACCGAGGGCAGCCCCTGCGAGCGCCGGAAAGCCGCCAGGGCGTCGAGGAAGGCGTTGCCTGCCGCGTAGTTGCCCTGCCCGGCCGTGCCGAGCACGCCCGACACCGACGAGTACAGGATGAAGTGCGCGTCCGGCACCAGGGAGTGCAGGTTCCAGGCAGCATCCACCTTGGGACGCAACACCTTCTCCAGCCGCTCCGGCGTCATCGACGCGATCACGCCGTCGTCCAGCACACCAGCCGTGTGCACGACAGCGGTCACATCCAGTCCATTGAGGACAGCAGCGAGCTGATTCCGGTCCGCGACGTCGCAAGCCGCGATCGCGACGTCCGCGTCCAGCTCGGCCAGCTCGGCCGCTCCCGGCGAATCGAGGCCACGACGGCTGAGGAGCAGGAGCTTCTTCGTTCCCCGCGCGACGAGATGCCGCGCCAGCTCCGCACCGAGCCCGCCGGTGCCGCCGGTGATCACGACCGTGCCGGAAGGATCCCAGCCCGAGGGCACGGTGATCACGATCTTGCCGACATGCTTGGCGCGGCTCATGAACCGGAACGCGTCCCGTGCCCGCCGCACGTCCCACACCGCGATCGGCAACGGTTCCAGCACACCGCCGTCGAAGAGCTCCACCAGCGAACGGAGCATCCGCTGGACGTGTTCCGGGTGCGCCTCGCCGAGGTCGAACGGCCGGTAGAAGATCCCCGGCACGTCATCCCGCAGATCGGTTTTGCCCATCTCCAGGAAACGGCTGCCCTCGCCGAGCAGCCGCATCGACGCGTCGATGAACTCACCGGCCAACGCGTTGAGCACGAGGTCGACCCGCGGGAACCGCTGCTCGAAGCTGGTGTCGCGGGAGTTTCCGATGTGGTCGTCGTCGAGGCCGAGGCCGCGCAGCACGTCCCATTTGCCCTCGCTGGCGGTGGCGAAAACCTCGGCGCCGAGGTGCTTCGCGACCTGGATCGCCGCCATGCCGACACCGCCGGCACCGGCGTGGATCAGAACCTTCTCTCCCGGCTGGACGTTGCCGAGCTCGACCAACGCGTAGTAGGCGGTGAGGAACACCAGTGGCACGGAGGCGCCCTCTTCGAACGTCCAGCCGTCCGGAAGCCTTGTCAGATAAGGCTCTTCGATCACGCCGACCGGTCCCATGCCGCCGAACAGCATGCCGAACACCGGATCGCCGACCTTCAGCTCCGTGGCCTCCGGGCCGAGGTCGGTGACGACACCGGCGGCCTCTGCACCGAACGAGCCCGCCTCACCCGGATACATGCCGAGCGCGTTGAGCACGTCGCGGAAGTTGAGGCCCGCCGCTCGAACTGCGACGCGCACCTGTTTTCCTTGCAACGGTTCCGGGGTCCACGGCGCAAGGACGAGGTTGTCGAGGCTGCCCTTCGCCGTGATGTCGAGGCGCCACGGCGAACCGGTCGGCGGCACCAGCGTCGGACCTGCCTGCAGGCGCGCCATCCTTCCAGCATGGACGGTGCCGTCACGGACGATCAGCTGCTGTTCCTCGGTGATGAGCATGCCGGGCGTCACTGAGCCGCCGTCGTCGAGGTCTACGAGCAGGAACTGACCGGGGTTCTCCGCCTGCGCCGACCTGACCAGACCCCATGCGGCTGCCGCGCCGAGGTCGGTGATCGGTTCGTCACCGATCGCCGCGGCGCCGTGCGTCACGAACACGACGCGTTCCTCGGCGTTCTGCAGAATCTCCAGCACGCGCCTGGTCGTCTCGTGCACGGCCGCGGCGTCAGCGCCACCGGTGATCTCAACGACCTGAGCGTCTATCTCGGCTGCTTCGCCGACCTGCACGGGCACCCAGTCGACGCGGAAAAGCGAGTCCTGCACCGCGTTACCCGGTGCGGCCTGGGTGGACGGCGTCCGCACGACCAGGGACTTCACCGACAGGACGGGCGCGCCTTCGACGTCGACGGCGGTGACCTCGACGGCGTCGCCGCCGGTGTGCTTGAGCCGCACGCGCAGCCGCGACGGCCCGATGGCGTGCAGGGAAACGCCGTTCCACTCGAACGGCAGGCCTTGGCCCGCGCCGTCGACGAACGTGATGGCGTGCAGCGCCGAGTCGAGCAGCGCCGGATGCACGCCGAACGTGGCGGCGTCCTCGACGCTGTCCGGCAGCGCGACCTCGACCAGCACCTCGTCGCCATGCCGCCACGCCCGCTGAAGACCCTGAAAGATCGGCCCGTAGGCCAGGCCACCCTCGGCGAGTGTGTCGTAGAACGACTCGAGGCCGAGCTCTTCGGCTCCTGACGGTGGCCACTCGGTGGTGTCGAGCTCGGCCTGGTGCGGCCCTTCGGCGAGGGTGCCGCTGGCGTGCTGGACCCACTCGTCGGCGTGCTGGGAGTGCACGCTCACTGGCCGACGACCATGCTCATCAGGCGCACCAACGCGCACCTGAACGGCAACGGCGTGACGTTCGGGCAACACGAGCGGCACGACGATCGTCAACCCGTCGACGCGGTCGCAGCCGACCATGTCACCCGCGCGGATCGCGAAGTCGAGGAACCCCGTGCCAGGGAACAGCACCGCGCCGCCGACGACGTGGTCCGCGATCCACGGGTGAGTCGCGAGGCTGAGCCGTCCGCTGAGCACGAGCTCGTCAGTGCCCGCGACGCTGATCGCCGCACCGAGCAGCGGATGCCCGCCGGACCTCAGGCCGAACGCGGCGGGGTCGCCCGCGCGGCCGCCGACCGTGGCTTTGGGCCAGAACCGCTCGTGGTCGAACGGGTACGTGGGCAGCGCGACAAGACGACCGCCCGTCAACCACGGCGTCCAGTCAACGTTGATTCCGTCGACATGCGCTTGGCCGAGTGCGGTGGCCAGCGCGGCTTCCTCGGTCTTGTTCTTCCTCAGCGTCGGGATGGCGCCGTCGACGAGTGCCGACAGCACCCCGTCCGGCCCGACCTCCAGGAACTTGGTCGCGGGGATCTTCGCGACGTTGTCGATGAACCTGACCGCGTCACGGACGTGGCTCACCCAGTACTCGGGGTCGGTGACGTCGCCCGTCGCGCTGATCGGAATGCGCGGTTCGTTGAACGTGAGGCTCTGGATGGCATGACGGAAGTCGTCGAGCATCGGCTCCATGAGCGGCGAATGGAACGCATGGCTGACCCTCAGCCTCTTGTGCTTCCACTGCTGCGCGAGGGCGACCGCTTCTTCTTCGTCACCAGCGATGACGACAGAGGTCGGCCCGTTGATGGCCGCGATCGAAACCTTAGCGCTGAGACACTTGGCGACCTCTTCTTCGGTCGCCTGCACCGCGAACATGGCCCCGGTCTGTGGCAGCTCCTGCATGAGGCCGGCGCGAGCCTGGACGAGCTTCGCGGCGTCCTGCAGGCTCAGCACTCCCGCGACGTGGGCCGCGGCGATCTCGCCTATCGAGTGGCCGGCGAGGTGGGCGGGCTTGATCCCGAACGCTTCCAGCAACCGGTACAGCGCCGTATGGAACGCGAACAGCGCCGGTTGGGTGTTTCCGGTCTGGTTGAGCTTCTCCTCGTCGTCGCCCCAGATGACGCTTTTCAGCTCAGGGTCAAGGTGGGCGAGGACGTCGTCGAACGCGTCCGCGAACACGGGGAACCGCTCGTACAGCTCGCGTCCCATGCCGAGCCGTTGCGAGCCCTGCCCGGAGAACAGCACCGCCAGCGTGTGCTCCGCCGCCACGCCATTCGCGACCTCGACACCGTCGAAATGCACCGCCCGGTACTCGAACAACGACCGCGACTTCACCAGCGAATACGCCACGTCGACCAGCGCCACCGCCTCAGCCCCGCCACCGCTTGCCAACGCGCCAACCCGCTCGACCTGAGCGCACAGCGAAGCCGGCGACTTCGCCGAAAAAACGAGCGGAGCCCCCTTGGGGGGAACCGAAGTCCCCACTCCAATCGTCCCACGCGAGCCAGACGAGCCGTCCCCGCGGAGATCAACAACTGACAGGTTGTCCACAGGCGCCGAGTTGTCCACAGATTCCGAAGCAGCGCCTTGACCAGCCGTTTCGGCGAGTACGCTGGAAATTGGGGGGATCCCCGCACCCCCATCCGACAACAACGGCGCAGCCTCAAGGATGACGTGCGCGTTCGTGCCGGAGATGCCGAACGACGACACCCCCGCGCGCCACGGCCGGTCCAGCGAAGGCCATGGCGCGTTCGAAGTCAGCAGCGACACCGCGCCCGCGGACCAGTCGATGTGCGACGAAGGCTCAGTGACGTGCAGGGTCTGAGGCAGCAGGCCGTGCTGGAACGCCAGCACCATCTTGATCACGCCCGCCACACCCGCGGCGGCCTGCGTGTGGCCGAGGTTCGACTTCACCGACCCCAGCCGCAGCGGCTCGCCACGTTCCAGCCCGTACACGGTCAGCAGGGCCTGTGCCTCGATCGGGTCGCCCAGCACGGTGCCGGTGCCGTGCGCTTCCACCGCGTCCACATCGGACGGTGACAGCCCACCGGACGCAAGCGCTTGGCGGATCACCCGTTGCTGCGACGGACCGTTGGGTGCGGTCAGGCCGTTCGACGCGCCGTCCTGGTTGAAGGCCGAACCGCGCACGACAGCCAGCACCGGGTGTCCGGCGGCGACGGCGTCCGAGAGTCGTTCCACCACGAGAATTCCGACGCCCTCGGACCAACCGGTGCCGTCCGCGGACTCGGAGAACGCCTTGCACAGGCCGTCCGGCGCGAGCCCGCCTTGCCGCGAGAAGCCGGAGAAACTGGTCGGCGTCGCCATCACGGTCACACCACCGGCCAAAGCGAGCGAGCACTCGCCACCACGCAGCGCCTGCGCGGCCAGGTGCAACGCCACCAGCGCCGACGAACAGGCCGTGTCGATCGTGACCGCGGGACCCTCCAGTCCCAGCGCGTAGGAAATGCGACCAGAGATCACCGAGGCCGCGAGACCTGTGCCCGCGTGGCCTTCCAAGTCTTCGTTGGAGGCCATCACCACGTGCTGGTAGTCCTGCCCGTTGGTGCCGACAAACACACCGGTCCGCGAGCCGCGCAACGACGACGGGTCGACCCCGGCGCGTTCGATCGCCTCCCATGACGTCTCCAGCAGCAACCGTTGCTGCGGGTCCATCGCCAGCGCCTCACGCGGCGAGATGCCGAAGAACGCCGGGTCGAAGTCCGCGACACCGGTGAGGAAGCCACCGCGCAACGTCGAGCTCTGCAACGACGCCAGGTCCCAGCCGCGGTCCGTCGGGAAGCCCGACATCGCGTCCTCACCCGCGACGAGCACCCGCCACAGATCCTCGGGCGAGTCGATGCCGTTCGGGAAGTGGCACGCCATCCCGACGATCGCGATGTCATCGGTGGTCTGCACGACCGACACGTCGTCGAGATCGACGCCCTCACCGAGCACCTCGGCGAGCAGGTGCTCGGCCAGCGCACGCGGCGACGGGTAGTCGAACACCAGGCCGGCGGGCAGCGCGAGGCCGGTGATCTCGGTGAGCTGGTTGCGCAGCTCGACAGCGGTCAGGGAGTCGAATCCGATGTCACGGAAGGCCTTGTCCGACGCCACCGCTTCCTTGCCGGAATGGCCGAGCACGTCCGCCGCGCGCGTCCGGACGAGGTCCAGCACGGGCTCGATCCGTTCCACGGCAGGCAGTTCGCGCAGGCCGCGCCGGAGCTCTGCGGCCGCCGACTCGCTGTCACGGCGCGCGGCCGCCAGCTCATCCAGGACTTCTCGGGCGCCGGGCAATTCCGCCAGCACGGGCGACGGACGCAGGCTCAGCAACGCGGCCAGCAGCTGCGGGTGGTGGATGTCGGCGATCACGGCGGTGGGCGCGGCTTCCGCGACCACCTGCCGCATCGCCTCGACCGCCAGTTCAGGATCCAAAGTGGACGCACCGACGGACCTGATGGCCTGCGCGACGCGTTCCTCGCCCGCCATGCCGTCGCCGGTCCACGCACCCCACGCGATCGACGTCGCGGCCAAGCCATCCACACGGCGCCGCACCGCGATGGCGTCGAGAACGGCGTTGGCGGCCGCGTAGTTGGCCTGACCGGGGTTTCCGATCGAACCCGCGACCGACGAGAACAGGATGAACGCGTCGAGTTCAAGCCCGCGAGTCAGCTCATCGAGCAGGAAGGCCGATGCGACCTTCGCCTGGAACACGTCAGCGAACCGCTCCGGAGTAAGCCCGTCGAGCACGCCGTCGTCCAGCACGCCGGCCGCGTGCACAACGGCCCGCACATCCGGCGTCAGTACCGCGGCGAGCGAGTCACGGTCCGCGACATCACACGCGACGACCTCGACTCCCAGCTCCGCAACGATTTCCGCCGCACCCGGCGCTTCGATTCCGCGCCGGCTCAGCAATACGACCTTCTCCGCACCGCGCGCGACAAGATCACGCGCGACGTGCTTGCCCAGCGCACCCGTGCCGCCGGTGATCACCACGGTCCCGCTCGGCTCCCACATCGGTTCCTGCGGTGCGCGCGGCGCGACGAGAATCCGCCTGGCGAACACACCCGAAGGCCGCACCGCGACCTGGTCCTCGCCACTGGCGAGCACCGCCGCGAACCGTTGCGCCGCACGTTCGTCCAGCTCAGCGGGCAGGTCGACGAGACCGCCCCAACGGTTCGGGTGCTCCAGCGCGGCAACCCGGCCAAGCCCCACACGCCCGACTGCCACGGGTTCGTCACCGCGTCCGCGCGTCCGGTCGACACCGCCCCGCGCGTCACCGCCCACAGCGGCGCCATGACACCCGCGTCACCAAGTGCCTGGATCAGCGCTGTAGTGCTGGTGATCGGCGCGAGCTCGCCGAGATCGTCCAGTGCCAGCAGCGACACCACGCCGGTGAACGGCACGTGCACGAACTCCGCGAGCTGTCCTGCGAGGTGCTCGCGGTCCGCCCACGCGACGCCGAACTCCGTGATGTCCCCGAGCGCACCGACAAGCGTGCGCACCCATTCGTCCTCGGACACCTCGGTCGGCACCACGACCAGCCACTTGCCCGCGCTCGCGCCGAACCCGGACACCGGCTGCCAATTCTCCCTATGCAGCCATGAATCCACAGTGGACTGTGCCTTGCGACGGCCGCGCCACGCCGACAACGCTGGCAGCACACCGGTGAGCGTCTCCCCATCGAGGCCGAGGGCGGCGGCCAGCGACGCGACGTCCTCGCGTTCGACCGCGGTCCAGAACGCCGCGTCAGCCGGGTCCGCGGCGACCGCGCCGGTCGCAGCCTCTGGCCAGAACCTCTCGTGCTGGAACGGGTAGGTCGGCAGGTCGACCCCGCGCCCACCCCTGTAGAACGAAGACCACTCGACATGCACACCGCTGACGTGCAGGCGAGCGAGCGCCGAAAGCAGACCCTTATGCTCTCCGCGATCCTTGCGCAGCAACGGAATCGCGTTCTCGACCAGCGCGGCGAGCACTCCGTCCGGGCCGATCTCCAGGAACGCGCTCGCACCCTGCTCTTTCAACCGTGCGACGTTGTCAGCGAACCGGACCGTGTCCCGGACGTGACTGACCCAGTGCTCAGGGTCGGTGACGTCGCCTGTCGCGACGACGGGAATACTCGGCTCGTTGAACGTGAGGTCTTGAATCGCGTTCCGGAACTCGTCGAGCATCGACTCCATCAACGGCGAGTGGAACGCGTGGCTGACACTCAACTGCTTGGTCTTGCGGCCGTTGAACCTCGCGACGATCGCGTGCGCCTCCTCTTCGACACCCGCGATCACCAGTGAGTCGGCCGCGTTGATCGCCGCGATGGAGACACCTGCTGTGAGGTGTGCCTTCACCTCGGCTTCGGTGGCCTGCAACGCGATCATCACGCCACCGGACGGCAGCGCCTGCATCAGCTCGCCACGCGCTTCGACCAGCTTCGCCGCGTCTTCGAGGCTGAGCACCCCAGCGACGTGGGCGGCCGCGATCTCACCGATCGAATGTCCGGCAAGCAGGCGCGGGACGATGCCGAACGACTCCGCCAGCCGGTAGAGCGCGACCTCGATCGCGAACATCGCGGGCTGCGTATTCCCGGTCTGGTCTAGTACGTCAGCGTCCTCGCCCCACATGACGTCGCGCACGTCGAGGTGCTCCAGCACCTCGTCCAATGCGGCCTTGAACGCGGGAAACTCTTCATACAGCTCCCGCCCCATGCCCAGCCGCTGCGCGCCTTGTCCAGAGAACAACACGGCCAGCGTCTTCCCTGACGCCTCACCACTTGCCAGAACGTCGCCGCCCAACAACACGGCCCGGTGCTCGAACAACGTGCGCCGGTGCAGCAACGAATACCCGACGTCGAGCTGATCACCTTCAACCGCCCGCACCCGCTCGATCTGCGCAGCCAACGCCCCAGCCGACTTCGCCGACACCAGCCACGGCACCGCAGAGCCCGCCACGCCACGCTCACCGAGACCCCCTACGTCAGAGGTGTCACCAGAGCCACCGCTCGGAATCGATCCCGACTGGCCCCCTCCGGGGGAGAACGAGGTCCCCACTCCAATAATCCCACGGGACACCGACAAATCCGGAGCACCAAGATCGACAACAGCCGACCTGTCCACAGGCACCGAGTTGTCCACAGAAACAGAAGACGGGGTTGCCGCTTCCAGGATCACGTGGGCATTGGTGCCCGAGAGGCCGAATGACGAGACACCGGCACGTGCCGGGCGGTCCACCGAAGGCCATGGCGTATTCGACGTGAGGAGTTCGACCGCACCCGCGGACCAGTCGACGTGGGACGAGGGCGACGTGACGTGCAGGGTCTGCGGCAGCAGGCCGTGCTGGAAGGCCAGCACCATCTTGATCAAGCCCGCGACACCCGCGGCGGCCTGTGTGTGACCGAGGTTCGACTTGATCGCGCCCAGATACAGCGGCGCGCCTGAACGGTCGCGACCGTAGGTGGCGAGTAGGGCCTGCGCCTCGATCGGGTCGCCCAACCGAGTGCCGGTGCCGTGCGCCTCGACGGCGTCGACGTCCGACACCGAAAGCCCTGCGTTCGCGAGTGCCTGGCGGATGACGCGTTGCTGCGCGGGACCGTTCGGGGCGGTCAGGCCGTTGGAGGCACCGTCCTGGTTCACGGCCGATCCGCGCACGACGGCCAGGACGCGGTGGCCGTTGCGCAGAGCGTCGGACTGGCGTTCCACGACGAGCACGCCGACGCCCTCGGCCCAGCCGGTGCCGTCGGCGTTGTCGGAGAAGGCGCGGCAGCGCGCGTCCGCGGCGAGGCCGCCCTGGGCGTTGAAGCCGGCGAAGTTCATCGGCGTCGACATCACCGTCACGCCGCCGACGAGCGCCAGCGACGACTCGCCCGACCGCAGCGACTGTGCGGCGAGGTGCAGCGCGACCAGGGACGAAGAACATGCGGTGTCGATCGTGAGAGCCGGGCCCTCGCAAGCCGAAGGTGTAGGAGAGGCGGCCGGAGATCACGGCGGCGGCGAGGCCGGTAGAAGCGTGGCCTTCGATGTCGCCGCGCGCCCGCAGCACGAGGTTCGTGTAGTCCTGGCCGTTCGTACCGACGAACACGCCGGTCTTCGAACCGCGCAGTGTCGCGGCGTTGATGCCCGTACGTTCGACAGCCTCCCAAGCGACCTCGAGCAGCTGGCGTTGCTGCGGGTCCATCGCCAGCGCCTCACGTGGCGAGATGCCGAAGAATGCCGGGTCGAACTCCGCCGCCCCGTACAGGAAGCCACCCTCACCGGTGCCGCCCGCGGCCAGCGCGTCCTGCTCCCAGCCGCGATCGGTCGGGAATGCCGCGATCGCGTCGGTGCCGTCGGCCAGCAGCCGCCACAGATCTTCCGGCGAGGCGACGCCGCCGGGGAACCGGCAGGCCATGCCGACGATCACGATCGGGTCGTCGGCGTCCGCGCTGCCCTGCGCGGCGATGTCGAGATCGGTGCCTTCGCCGGTCAGTTCGGCGAGCAGGTGCTCGGCCAGCACGAGCGGCGACGGGTAGTCGAAAATCAACGTCGCGGACAAGGTCAGGCCGGTCGCGGTGGCCAGTGCGTTGCGGAGCTCGATCGCGGTCAGCGAGTCGAAACCGAGCGCACGGAACTCCTTCTCGACGCCCACCGCGTCGGAACTGGCGTAGCCGATCACCTTCGCGGCCTCGGCTCGTACGACATCGACGACGACCCGCGCGCGTTCGGCGCTCCGCAGCCCGCCAAGCTTCGCGAGCAGGCCGCCCGCCACGATCTCGCGCGCCGCCGTGCGCCTGCCTGCCCGCACCAGTCCGCGCATGATCGCGGGCACATCGCCTTGCACAGCACCGCCGCTCGACGCGAGCGGAACGAGCAGCGGCTCGTCGGAAGCGACCGCCGCATCGAACAGCGCGAGTCCTTGCTCCACAGACAGCATCGGCATGCGGCGCAGGTCACCCTCGTCCAAAGTGGACGTCATGCCGGTTTCCCAGGCACCCCACGCCAATGACAGCGCTGGAAGGCCCAGCCCGTGCCGGTGGGCGGCGAGTGCGTCCAAGAAGGCGTTAGCGGCGGCGTAGTTTCCCTGCCCAGCGGCTCCCATCACGCCGGACACCGACGAGTACAGGATGAGCTGCGCGTCGCCGGCGAGCTCGTGGAGGTGCCACGCGGCGTCGACCTTCGGGCGCATCACGGCGGCGAGGCGTTCCGGAGTCAGCGAGCCGATCACACCGTCATCCAGCACACCAGCCGTGTGCACGACGGCGGTCAGCCGCACGTCTGCCAGCAGGTCCGCGACAGCGGCGCGTTCCGTGACGTCGCAGGCCCGAACGTCGACTTCCGCGCCCAACGCGACGAGTTCGTCGCGCAGGTCAGCCGCCCCCGGTGCGTCGGGGCCGCGTCGGCTGACGAGCAGCAGTTTGCGCTGGCCGCGTGTTGCCAGGTGGCGTGCGATGACAGCGCCGAGACCGCCCGTGCCGCCGGTGATCAGAACCGTGCCGTCAGAATCCCATTCACGCGCAACGCTTTCGCTTGCCCTTGCCAGCCGGCCCGCGAAAACCTCACCGGCGCGTACGACGACCTGGGTCTCCCCAGCGTCGATCAGCCCGCCGATGCCGGACAAAAGCGCTTCCGACTCGGGTGCGTCGTCGAGGTCGACGAGCAGGAACCGACCGGGGTTCTCGGTCTGCGCGGACCGCACCAGGCCCCAGACCGCGGCGGCCGCGAGGTCATCACCGGTGACCGCGCCGCGCGTGACAAATACGAGCCTCTCAGTCGTTTCTTGAAGCGTGCCAAGCACCTGCGCTGTCAGCGCATGCGCGGATTCCGGCGACTGCTCGCCGGCCACTGGCACCAACGTCGCGTCGGCAGGCGTGTAGAGGGCGGGCACCCAGTCGAGGCGGAACAACGAGTCGACGCCAGTCTGCGAGGCCAACTCGCCGAGCGGCTCGATGCGCACGGTTTCCGCGGACAGCACCGGGTCTCCGGCGACGTCGATCGCGTCCAGCACGAGCCCATCGTCCACAGCAGACAGCCGGACGCGCACGACCTCGGCGCCGGCCGCGTACAGCGATACGCCGCGCCAATCCGTGGGAACGCCGTCCAGTCCAAGGAACGCGGCGGCGTGCGTGGCGGCGTCCAGCAGTGCCGGGTGGACCCCGAATCCTTTGGCGTCACCGGGCAGCGCGGCCTCGGCGAAGACCTCATGGCCACGCCGCCACGCTGCCCGCAGCCCCTGAAACGCTTCTCCATAAGGTGTTTCGTCGTAGAAGCCGTCGAGATCCACGACGGTCGCGCCCTTCGGCGGCCATTCGGCATTGTTGGAGGGCGCCAGAACAGCCTCTCCGAGCACACCGTTCGCGTGCTCGACCCATTCGTGGTCGCCGCGTCGCGAGTGGAACCGGAACGCACCGTCGCGCCCGACCTGGAACTGGACCTGTACGACGCCGCTGTCCGGCAGCACCAGTGGCGCGACCTGCGTGAGCTCTTCAACGCGCTCGTAACCGGCGATATCGGCGGCTCGGAACGCCAGCTCCAGCACGCCGGCGGTCGGGAACACGACGTGATCGGCGAGCCACGACGTTTTGGCCAGCGTGCCGGTGAGAATGAGCTCTCCGGAACCGGCGACGGTCATCGCGGCGCCCAGCAGCGGGTGATCGGCCGGGGCCAGGCCGAGGCCGGGAGCGTCGCCGCCCGCGCTGACCGAGACCGACGGCCAGTAGCGGTCGTGCTGAAAGGCATAGGTGGGGACGTCGACGCGCTTCCCGTTGGGATAGAACGGCTTCCAGTCGATCGCGACGCCGGCGACGTGCAGGCGAGCGAGCGCGGTGACAAACGCGATCTTCTCGTCGCGATCCTTGCGCTGGGTGGGGACGGCGCCGTCGACCAGCGCTGACAGCACGCCGTCGGGGCCGATCTCCAGGAACGTCTTGTCGCCCAACGCGTGCACGGTGTCGTGGAAGCGGACCGTGTCGCGGACGTGGCGCACCCAGTACTCGGGGTTCGTCACGTCGCCGGCCATCGGGATCTCGGGGGCGTGGAAGGTGATTGCGTCGATGGCGTTACGGAAGTCGTTGAGCATGGGGTCCATCAGCGGCGAGTGGAACGCGTGGCTGACGGGCAGCTGCTTGGTCTTGCGGCCTTCGAACCGGCCGACGATGGCCCGTGCTTCGTCTTCCACGCCTGCGATGACCAGCGAGTCGGGTCCGTTGATCGCGGCGATGGAGACACCGGGGGTCAGGTGCGGGGTCACTTCGGCTTCGGTGGCCTGGAGCGCGATCATCACGCCGCCGGACGGAAGTGCCTGCATCAGCGAGGCACGGGCGGAGATCAGCGTGCAGGCGTCTTCGAGGCTGAACACGCCGGCGATGTGCGCGGCGCCGATCTCGCCGATCGAGTGGCCGGTGACATGCGCGGCCGTCACGCCGTAGGACTCCAGCAGCCGGTAGAGGGCGACTTCGAACGCGAACAGCGCCGGTTGAGTGTTCCCGGTCTGGTTCAGCGTCTCTTCGTCGCCCCACATGACGTCGCGGAGGCTCGGGTCCAGGTGCTGTAGCACGTCGTCGAACGCATCGCGGAACACCGGGAACGCCTCGTACAGCCCGCGCCCCATGCCGACTCGCTGAGCGCCCTGCCCGGAGAACAGCAACGCCAGTTCAGTGCGCCGCGCCAGCCCACTGGCGATCTCCACGCCATCGAGCAACGCGGCCCGGTGCTCGAACAACGCGCGCGTGGTCGCCAACGAGAACCCGACGTCCAGCGGGTCACCCTCAAGTGCGCGCACCCGCTCGACCTGCGCCGCGAGAGAGGACTCCGACTTCGCCGACACCAGCCACGGCACGCCAGCCGCCGCCACACCACTCGGAATCGATCCCGATTCGCGGGCCCCCTGGGGGATCCACCCCCCACTCCCATCATCTCAGGGAGGTCTGACAATTCCGGAGCAGGCGGGCCTTCCAAGATCACGTGGGCGTTGGTGCCCGAGACGCCGAAGGACGAGACGGCGGCGCGAGGGGCGCGGTCTGCCAGAGGCCAGGTGACGGTGGACGTGGCCAGTTCGACGGCGCCGGTGTTCCAGTCGACGTGGGTGGACGGGCGGGTGACGTGCAGCGTGGCGGGCACGACGCCGTGCCGCATCGCCATCACCATCTTGATCACGCCCGCGATACCTGCGGCGGCCTGGGTGTGACCGAGGTTCGACTTGACCGAACCAAGCAGCAGCGGCGAAGGGCGGTCCTGGCCGTAGGCGGCGAGGATGCTGCGGGCCTCGATCGGGTCGCCGAGAGGTGTGCCGGTTCCGTGAGCTTCGACGACGTCCACATCGGACGGAGCAAGACCGGCGCGATCCAGGGCGGCGCGGATGACCCGCTGCTGTGCGCGGCCGTTCGGTGCGGTGAAGCCGTTGGAAGCGCCATCGGAGTTGACGGCCGAACCTCGCACTACGGCCAGCACCGGGTAGCCCGAGGACAAGGCGTCGGACAGCCGAGCCAGCACCAGCACTCCGACACCCTCGGACCAGCCGGTGCCGTCAGCGTCGTCGGAGAAGGCCTTGCATCGGCCGTTGCGCGCCAGACCACCCTGACGAGAGAACTCGACCAGGGAGCCAGGCGTGCACATGACGTTCACGCCGCCGGCCAACGCCAGCCCGCACTCCCCCGCGCGCAGTGCGTGCGCGGCCAGGTGCATTGCTACCAAAGAAGAAGAGCAAGCCGTGTCAACGGTCAGAGTCGGACCTTCGAGGCCCAGAGCGTAGGAGATACGACCGGACTCGGCGGAGGCCGCGATACCCGTCCCGACGTCGCCGGTCGCGTCGTCGAGGCCGCGGATCAGGAGGTGTTCGTAGTCCTGACCGTTGGTGCCCACGAACACACCGGTCCGCGAGCCGCGCAACGACGACGGGTCGACCCCGGCGCGTTCGATGGCCTCCCACGACGTCTCCAGCAGCAGGCGCTGCTGAGGGTCCATCGTCACAGCCTCGCGCGGTGAGATGCCGAAGAACGCGGGGTCGAAGTCCGCGATACCGTGCAGGAAACCGCCCTGGACGCTGACGCTGTGGCCGCGTTCGTCGACGCCGCTGCCGAGCAGTGCGTCGACGTCCCAGCCGCGGTCGGCCGGGAAACCCGTGATCGCGTCACGGCCGGTCGACACGAGGTCCCACAGGTCCTCCGGCGAGCTGATGCCGCCAGGGAAGCGGCACGCCATACCGACGACGGCGATCGGTTCGGTAGCGGCCGCGACCAGCTGCCTGTTCTGCTTGCGCAGCCGCTCCGCCTCCTTCATCGCGGCGCGGAGGGCCTCGACAACCTTCTCGCTGGAGGTACTCATTCATCAGCTCCGTCAGTCCAGCCGGACACGGTCTTCCCGTCAGCAATTCCAACAGTCAGAGCGGTAGCGATTTCCTCAGAGAATCGGCACAAAAGCGCGGACGGCTACCCTCGCGAGGGCAGCCGTCCGCAGGTCGTCGCCTTCAGTCGGTCTGGCCGTCGAGCGCGGCCTGGATGAGGTCGTCGACGCTCATCTCGTCGATGTCGCCCTCCACCGGGCCCGTTCCCTTACCGATGAGCTGCAGCAACGGCTCCAGCACACCGATCTCCCGTAGTTGTGTGAGCGGCACCCGCGCCAGCAGGTCGCGGATCTCCGTCTCCTCCGAACCGGTGTCCGAAAGGTCCGGAACCAGCTCGGTCAGCACGTGCGTCGCGAGCTCCTCAGGTGACGGGTGGTCGAACACCAGCGTCGAAGCGAGCGCGAGGCCCGTCGCGGCGTTGAGCTGGTTGCGCAGCTCCACCACCGCGAGCGAGTCGAACCCGAGGTCGCGGAACGGCCGATCCGGCGCACCGCGTCAACGTCGGCCTGTCCCAGCACCTCCGCCGCCCGCGTCCGCACCAGGTCGAGCACCTCGTCGAACCGTTTCGCCGCGGGCAGCGCCAGGAGCTTCTCCCGGAACGCGCCGTGCGCCACCGGTGCCTCGACCGCGTCTTCCGTGACGAGCTCTCGCAGCAACGGGTTCGGGCGGAACCCTCCGGAGAACCGGCCCTTGTCCACCGCCGCGACCACCGCCGTCGCCAGCCCTTCACCGACCAGCTGCCGCAGCGCGACGCAGGCCAGCACGGGGTCCATCGACGCGATACCGGCACGTTTGGCGTTGGCCAGAGCGTCTTCGGTGTCGGCCATACCGCCGCCGCCCCACGCACCCCACGCGATCGACGTCGCGGCCAGCCCCTTCGAACGCCGCCGCTCCGCCAGTGCGTCGAGCATCGCGTTCGCCGCCGCGTAGTTCGCCTGGCCAGGGCTGCCGACCGACGACGAGGCCGACGAGAACAGCACGAACGCGTCCAGATCGGAGGTCAGCTCGTCCAGCAGCAACGCCGAGGTGACCTTGCTACGGAACACCGCCTCGAACCGTTCGGGCGTCATCTTGTCCAGCACGCCGTCGTCGATCACGCCCGCCGTGTGCACGACGGCTGTGAGCTTCGGGATCGTGGAAAGCACGCCTGCAACGACTTCCGGTCCGCGACGTCACACGAGGCGATCGTGACGTCGACACCCAGTCCGACGAGTTCGGCACGCAACTCCGCGGCACCTTCGGCTTTGAGCCCGCTCCGGCTCACCAGCACCAGGTGCTCGGCGCCTTCGCGGGCCAGCATCCGGGCGACATGACCGCCGAGGGCGCCGGTGCCGCCGGTGATCAGGACCGTGCCGCGCGGCTGCCATTCCTGCCCGGCCACCGGTGCGGCGACGAGACGGCGACCGAACAGACCGCTCGCCCGCACCGCCACCTGATCCTCTCCGTCAAGTCCGGAAAGGATGGACGTGAGCCCGTTCGCGACGCGGTCGTCGATCACGGACGGCAGGTCGACGAGACCACCCCAGCGTTCCGGGTGTTCCAGCGTCACGACCCGGCCGAGGCCGTGGACCGCCGCCTGCGTCAGGTCTTCGAACGCGATGCCGTTCACCGCGACCCCGTCACGGGTCACGCACCACAGCGGTGCGGTGATTCCCGCGTCGCCGAGAGCCTGCATCAACGCGGCGGTCAGCAGCACGCTCTGTGGCGTGCTGGCCGGACCCGTCTCGGCACGACCGAGGAGCGACAGGACGCCGGCGAACGATGTCCCCAGTGACCGCAGTTCTTCCGCGATCGTCTCACGGTCCGGCGACGAGATGGCGACCCGCACGACGCTGACGCCGAGCGCGTCGGTCACCGCGTCGCTCCAGTCGTCATCACCGGCCCTGACGACGAGCCACGTGCCGGTCAGCTCGACCGGACCTTGCGCGCCGATGGTTTCCACTGACCCGGTGCCGCCAGCTGTCAACCATCGAGGTCCGTGCGCTGCTTGCGCCAGTCCAGCAGCGCGGGCAGCACCTTAGACAACGCGTCGGTGTCCACGTGAGCACCTTCTGCAGCGAACCGAAGTCCTCGCCCCCGACCGCGGCCCAGAACGCCCTCGTCGCTACACGCCGCGGCCTCCGCGGCTTGGAGGCGCGGCCATCGTCGACGGCCAGTACCTCTGATGCTGGAACGCGTAGGTCGGCAGGTGATCGTGCGGCCCGGCCCGCGAAGAACCCGGCCCAGCCGACGCGCACGCCGCGGGTGTGCACCCTGGCCAGCGCGGAGACCAGGCTGTCTCCTCGCCGCGGTCCTTGCGCAGCACCGGGACACCGCCGCCGAAATCGACCACGGCCATCGCCGAAGCGCCGCGTCCGGGCCGAGTTCGATGTAGGTGGCCACGCCCCGGCTGTCGAGGTTCCGCATCGCGTCGCGAAGCGCACCGCGTCCCGCACGTGCCGCACCCAATACTCGGGCACGTCACGTCGCCTTCGCTGCCATCGGAATCGCGCGGCGCCGAGTAGGTCAGGCCCACAGTGATCGGAACTCGTCGAGCATCGGGTCCATCTGCGGCGAGTGGAAGGCGTGGCTGAAACCCTGAGCCGCTTGGCCTTCCAGCGTTCGGCGCACCTTCTCGACCACCGCGGCTTCCGGCCGGCGACGACGACCGACTTCGGGCCCGTTGACCGCAGCGATCGACACCCCGTCGACCAGGTAGCGGCAGCACGTCGTCCTCGCTGGCTTGCACCGCAGCCATCGCGCCGCCGTCGGGCAACGCCTGCATCAGCGCGACCGCACGGGCGTGACGACCATCGCCGGCGTCGTCCAGGACTGAGCACCCCGGCCACGTGGGCCGCGGCCATCTCGCCGATCGAGTGCCCGGCCAGGAAATCCGGCTTGATGCCCCACGACTCGGCAGCAGCCGGAACAGCGCGACCTCGACGGCGAACAACGCAGGCTGCGTGTGCCGGTCTGGTTCAAGCTCCCTGGTCGTCGCCCCACATGATCTCTCGAGCTCCGGGTCAGGTGGCTCAGCACCTCGTCGAGCGCCGCCGCGAATACCGGGAACCGGGCGTACAGCGTGCGACCCATGCCGATGCGCTGCGAACCCTGGCCCGCGAACAGGAACGCGAGCTTGCCTGAGCGCGCCACTTCGCCGCTGATCACCAGCGGGTTCGCGCACGTCGGCAGCGATCGCCGCCAGCGCGTCGGTAGTTCGCCGCGGTTGCCCGCCAGGACCACCGTGCGCTGTTCGAAGGCGGCCCGCGTGGTCGCCGTCGAAGCGCGATCCCGACCAGGTCCGCGTTCTCGCGGAGCAGGCGCGCAGCCTGTTCGCGCACCGCGGCCGGCGGTGCGGCCGGACACCAGCACCGGCACGCCTCGGGCGTGCGCTGGGGACGACGGCTCCGGTCGGCGGCACGGCTTCGCGCCTGCTCAAGGATGATGTGCGCGTTGGTGCCGCTGGCGCCGAACGACGAAACCCCGGCCCGGCGCGGAGCGTCCGGTCTCCGGCCAGGCGTGCGGTCCTAGAGAAGTTTGACCGCGCCGCGCTCCAGTCGACCTGCGAGGTCGGCGTCATCGACGTGCAGGGTCCTGGGCAGTTCGCCCGCCCGCATCGCCATCACCATCTTGATCACGCCCGCGACGCCGGACGCGGCCTGTGTGTGGCCGATGTTGGACTTGATCGCGCCGAGCAGCAGCGGTGTTTCTGTCCGCCGAGCGGTCATGCCCGTAGGTGGCGAGCAGCGCCTGCGCCTCGATCGGGTCACCGAGCTTCGTGCCGGTACCGTGCGCTTCGACAGCGTCCACTTCGGACGGACGTAGCCCGGCGCCGCCAACGCCTGCCGGATCACCCGCTGCTGCGACGGGCCGGACGGGGCGGTCAGGCCGTTGGAGGCGCCGTCGGAGTTGATCGCCGATCCACGCACGACCGCGAGCACCTCGTGGCCGTTGCGCCGAGCGTCGGACAGCCGTTCCAGCACCAGCATGCCGACGCCTTCGGCCCAGCCGGTGCCGTCGGCGTGTCGGAGAACGCCTTGCAGCGGCCATCCTCCGACAGCGCGCCCTGTGCGCTGAACTCGATGAACCCGACCGGCGTCGACATCACGCATACGCCGCCGGCCAGCGCCATCTCGCATTCGCCCGTGCGCAGCGCCTGCGCGGCCAGGTGCAGCGAGACCAACGACGACGAGCACGCCGTGTCAACCGAAACCGTCGGGCCCTGCAGGCCGAACGTGTAGGCGAGGCGGCCGGACAGCAGCGACGCTGACTGCGCGGTCTGCCACTCCAGGCCGGTCTCCTCGGCGACGGCCGGTATTCGCCACTGCCGCCACCGACGAACACGCCGGTCACCGAGCCGCGGATCGACGCCGGGTCGACACCCGCCCGTTCCAGCGCCTCCCAGGCCGTCTCGAGCACGATGCGCTGCTGCGGGTCCATGACCATCGCTTCACGCGGCGAGATCGAGAAGAAGTCCGGGTCGAAGTTCGGGACGTCGTAGAGGAAACCGCCGCTGCGGGTGACGCTTTGTCCACTGTAGAGGTTGGCGAGATCCCAGCCGCGGTCGGCGGGGAACTCCCCGATCGCGTCCGTGCCGTCGAGCAGCAGCTGCCACAGGTCTTCCGGCGACCGCACGCCGCCGGGATAGCGGCAGGCCATACCGACGATCGCGATCGGCTCGTCGGTCGTGGCACGAGTGGTGATCACGATGTCGTCCGCGCCGCCGAGGAGCTCGGTGAGCAGGTGTTCGGCGAGCTCGTTCGGCGTCGGGTAGTCGAACACCAACGCCGCGCTCAGGGACAGACCGGACTCGGTCTGGATCTGGTTGCGTAGGTCGACCGCGGTGAGCGAGTCGAAGCCGAGGTCGCGGAAGGGCACGTCCGGCTCGATCGCCTGCGTTCCGTTGTGGCCGAGGACGAGCGCGGCCTTCTCCCTGACGAGAGTGAGGAGCGCGCCGTGGCGTTCGTACTCGGGCAGCTTCAGCAGCGTCTGCTTGAGCACCGGGTCATTTGTGACCTGGACGGGATTGAGGTGGGCGAACAGCCTGTTCTCCAGGGCGAACGTGTCCCACCTGACGTCCGCGGCGACGACGTTCGTCCGTCCACTTGCGACTGCTCGGTAGATCGCCTGGATGGCGTGCTGGGCCTTGAGGACCGGGATGCCGCTCATCCGTAGGTGAGCGGTCATGCTCTGGTCGGTCGTGCCTTCCCACGGCGCGAACGCGACGGAGGTCGCCTTCAAGCCGCGAGCTTTCCGTTGCCGGGCGAACTCCTCGACGATCACGGAGTAGGCGGCCTGCTGGGCCTGGCCACGGAAGCCCCACACGCCCGCGACCGAGCCGAAGATCACGAAGGCGTCGAGCTCGCGGTCGCCGAGTTGCTCGTCGAGTTCGGTGAGGGCGTCGAGGCTGAGGTGTTCGCCGACGTAGATCACCGAGGTGACGTCGTCGGTGAAGGTGTCGGTGGAGTTCTCCAGGCTCTGCTTGAGCTGTTCGCCCATCGGGCCGTCGGCGCCGACGAGCAGGATCTTGCCGGTCGGCTCCCACGGGGTGGCCGCTTCGATCCGGCGCAGACGTGGCACGAGGACGCCGTCGGCGTGGAAGGTGACCTCGTTCTCGTTCTGTGGTACGGCCCACGTCTCGGTTTCGACGCGGATGAGGCCGCCCCAGCGTTCCGGACGTTCGAGTGCAGCGACGCGGCCTTCGCCCCACACCGCGGGATCCGCGCTGACGCACCAGAGCGGCGCGTCGGTCCGGAGTGTGCGGAGGACTTCCAGCGGGCTGGTGTCGCCGATCGAGAGCACGCCGACGTGATCGCTGTCGGGATCGGTCGTGATGTCGCCCTGGAATCCGGTGGCGTCGCCGAGCACGAGCCATGTGCCTTCGCTGGTGGTCTTGACCGGATGCTGCTCCCACACCACCTCGTACAGCCAATCGTCCACAACGGACTTCGGCGCTGTGGTCGGCCAGAAGCGTTCCCGCTGGAACGCATAGGTGGGCAGCGCGATCCGCTTCGCGCCGGTTCCGGCGTAGTAGGTGGCCCAGTCGATGTCGGCGCCCTTGACGGTCAGGGTGCCGAGCGCGAGAGCGAAGGCGCTGACCTCGTCGCGGTCCTTGCGCTGCGTCGCGACGGCGCCGTCGACCATGGCGGCGAGCACGCCGTCCGGGCCGATCTCGACGAACGTGTCGACGTGGCTCAGGCTCTGGACGTTGTCGTGGAAGCGGACCGTGTCGCGAACGTGCTCGACCCAGTAGTCGACGGTCGTGACGTCACCGGTGGTAGCCATCGGGATGCGGGGCGGGTTGAAGGTGATTCCCGTGATGGCGTTGCGGAAGTCGTCGAGCATCGGTTCCATCAGCGGAGAGTGGAACGCGTGGCTGACGCTGAGCTGCTTGGTCTTCTCGAACCTCTTCGCGATCTTTGCTACCTGGGTCCTGTCGCCGGAGATGACGATCGACTGCGGCCCGTTGACCGCAGCGATCGACACCTTCCTGGACTTACCGAGCTGCTTCCTGACTTCGTCTTCGGTGGCGATGATCGACACCATCGCGCCGCCCTGCGGCAGCGCCTGCATCAGGCGCGCACGCTGCTGGACGAGTTGGGCGGCGTCCTCGAGGCTGAGAACACCCGCGATGTGGGCGGCGGCGATCTCGCCGATCGAGTGGCCGGCGACATGGTCGGGCAGGACGCCGAGGCTCTGCACCAGAGTCGCCAGCGCGACCTCGACCGCGAACAGCGCGGGCTGCGTGTTGCCGGTCTGGTTTAGCTGTTCCTCGTCCTCGCCCCAGATGATGCTCCTGAGCTCCGGGTCGAGGTGTCGCAGGACCTCGTCGAACGCGCTCCGGAAGACCTCGAAACGTTCGTACAGGCCCTTGCCCATGCCGAGCCGCTGCGAACCCTGGCCGGTGAACAGGAACGCCGTCGTGCCCGCCTTGCGTGCCACGCCGCTGGTGATCTCGGTGCCGTCGACCAGCAAAGCGCGGTGCGAGAACAGCGCTCGGGTGGTGGCCAGCGAGTAGGCGAGATCGAGCTGGCCGGCATCCACACTGCGGATCACGTCGATCTGAGCGCGCAGCGAAGCGGAGGACTTCGCCGAAACAACGACGGGAGCCCCCTCGGGGGGACGCGAAGTCCCCACTCCAATCGTCCCACGTGGGTCCGGCGAGCCGGGCTCGTGGAGATCGACAACTGGCAGGTTGTCCACAGGCGCCGAGTTGTCCACAGATTCCGAAGCAGCGCCTTGACCAGGCGTTTCGGCGAGTACGCTGGAAATTGGGGGGATCCCCGCACCCCTGTCCGACGACGACGCGCGGCCTCAAGGATGACGTGCGCGTTCGTGCCGGAGAGACCGAACGCGGACACGCCTGCTCGGCGGGGTCGGTCGGCAGACGGCCAGTCGATGTCCTCGGTGAGCAGCGAGACCGGGCCCGATGTCCAGTCGACGTGCGCGGTCGGGGCGTCGACGTGCAACGTGCGCGGCAGCACGCCGTGCCGCATCGCCTCGACCATCTTGATCACACCCGCGACACCCGCGGCGGCCTGGGAGTGGCCGATGTTCGACTTCACCGAACCCAGGTAGAGCGGCGTCGTGCGTCCGGCGAACGTCGAGAGCAGCGCCTGCGCCTCGATCGGGTCGCCCAAAGTAGTGCCGGTGCCGTGTGCCTCGATGGCGTCCACGTCGCCGACCGACAGACCAGCGTCCGCGAGAGCGCGACGGATCACGCGCTGCTGCGAGGGGCCGTTCGGGGCGGTGAGGCCGTTGGACGCGCCGTCGGAGTTGACGGCTGAGCCACGTACCAGAGCGAGCACCTCATGCCCGGCGGCCACCGCGTCGGACAGACGCTGCAGCACCAGGATGCCCGCGCCCTCCGACCATGCCGTGCCGTCGGCGCCATCGGCGAACGCCTTGCAGCGCCCGTCCGGCGCGAGACCGCCCTGGGTGGTGAACTCGACGAACGAGTCCGGGCTGGACATCACGGACACACCGCCGGCCAGCGCGAGATCGCACTCACCGGAACGCAGCGCGCGCATCGCCCAGTGCATCGCGACCAACGACGACGAGCACGCCGTGTCGATCGTGACAGCAGGTCCTTCCAGTCCGAGGACATAGGAGAGACGGCCGGACATCACGGACGCGGTGTTGCCGGTCGCCAGGTAGCCCTGGATGTCCGGGTCGAGTGAGTGGCGCAGGACGTTCTCGTAGTCCTGGCCGTTGGTGCCGACGAAGACACCGGTGGAGCTGCCCTTCAGCGACAGCGGGTCGATGCCCGCCCGCTCGACCGCCTCCCACGCGGTTTCGAGCACCAGACGTTGCTGCGGGTCCATCGCGAGCGCTTCCCGCGGTGAGATGCCGAAGAAGTGCGCGTCGAAGTCCGCGACGCCGGACAGGAAACCGGCCTCCAGCGACGCCGACGCACCGGCGCCGAGTGCCGCCAGGTCCCAGCCGCGGTCGGCGGGGAATGAGCTGATGCCGTCACCGCCGCTGGAGATCAGGTTCCAGAACTCCTCCGACGACGTCACGCCGCCGGGGAAGCGGCAGCCGATACCGACGATCGCGATCGGGTCGTCGTCGACCCGCGCCACCACGACCTCGGCCGGCACGTCGCCGACCTCGCCCAACAGGAACTCACCCAGCAGGAACTCCGCCAGGTCGTGCGGCGTCGGGTAGTCGTAGAGCAGCGACGCGGGCAGCGTGAGCTCGGTCGCTGCCTGCAGGCGGTTGCGCAGCTCCAGCGTCGTGAGCGAGTCGAAGCCGAGGTCGAGGAACGCCCGGTCCGGCTCGACGTCGGACACCGCGCCGTGACCGAGCACCGCGGCGATCTGGCCGCGCACGAGGTCCAGCACCGCGCGGTTGCGTTCGGCTTTGGAGAGATCCGCGAGTGCCTTGCGGAACCGCGGCTGTTCCGAGGATTCCAGCACCTGCTCGGTGGTGTGGAAGCGTTTGACCTCCGGCAGGTCACCGACCAGCGGCGCCGGGCGCAGACCAGCGAGGGCAGGTAGGAAGCGTTCCCAGTCGATCTCCGCGACCAGGACGGCCGCGTCGCCGTGCTCGATGGCCTGCTTCAACGCGGACAGTGCCAGCGCAGGCTCCATCGGCGTGAAACCGCCGCGCTTCAAGCGTTCCGCGACACCGCCCGCGACCGCCATGCCGGCCTCGGCCCACGGTCCCCAGGCCACCGACGTGGCGGGCAGGCCTGCGAGGCGGCGGTGCTCGGCGAACGTGTCCAGGAAGGCGTTGGCCGCCGCGTAGTTGCCCTGGCCCGCACCGCCGACGACACCGGCGGTCGACGCGAACAGCACGAACGCGTCCAGATCAGAAGTCAGCTCGTGCAGGTTGCGGGTGGCGTGCACCTTGGCGCGCAACAGGTTCGTGAACGACGAGGCGTCCATCGACTCGACCAGGCCGTCCTCGACGACACCGGCCGCGTGGAAGATCGACGTCACGGGGTGCTCGGCCAGCAACAAGGCCAGCGCGTCCCGGTCCGCGACGTCGCATGCCTTGACCGTCACCCGCGGCTCGTCCGCGAACTCTTCGCAGACACCGGTTCGCGAGACGAGAACGACGTGCTCGGCGTCGTTGTCCAGCAACCAGTGGGCGACCTGCTTGCCGATCGCGCCAGTGCCGCCCGTGACGAGCACGCGGCCCGGCCGGTAGTCGCGGTGCAGTGCGCTCGGCGTGCTGTGGATCAGGCGGCGGCCGTAGACACCGGACGGCCGCACCGCGACCTGGTCCTCGCCCGTGCCCGCCAGGACACCGGGGACGCGGCGCGCGGTGTTCCAGTCCAGTGCCTCGGGCAGGTCGATCAGGCCGCCCCAACGCTGCGGGTGCTCCAGCGCGATGACGCGACCGAGGCCCCAGACGGTCGCCAGGTCGGGGTTGGCGATCTGCTCGCCACCGCCGGCCGAGACCGCGTTCCGCGTCGCCACCCACAGCGGCGCGTCGATCCCGGCATCACCGAGTGCCTGCACCACAACAGAAGTACGCACCAGCGCGGACTCGGCATTGCCGTCAAGCGCGAGCAGTGACAGCACGCCCGCGTACTCGCCGACGACCTGCGCGGCCAGCTCCGCTCGGTCGTGGGCCGCATCGACCACCACGGTCTCGACGCCCAGCGCCTCGATCAGCTCGGGCTCATCGTGGTTCGTCAGGACCAGCCACGGACCGGCGAGCTTCCCGTTCGCCGTGATCGGCTTCCACGTGACGGCATACCGCCAGGAGTCCACGGTGGACTGCAGCTTGCGGGAACGCCACTGCGTCAGCGCGACGAAGTCCTCGCGTTCCACCGCGGCCCAGAACTCGTCGTCGACGAAGTCGCCTTCCGGGGCGGCCACGGCGACGGGTTCCGGCCAGAAGCGCTGATGCTGGAACGGATACGTCGGCAGCTCGACCTGGCGCGCGCCACTGCCCGCGAAGTAGGCGGCCCAGTCGACGCTGGTGCCGCGGACGTGCAGGCCAGAGAGGGCGGTCAGCAACGTCGTGCTCTCGTCGCGGCCCTTTCGCAGTGCGGGCACGAGGGTTGCTTCTTCGGTGAGGGACTCCTGTGCCGTGCCGGTCAACACGCCGTCCGGGCCGAGCTCGAGGAACGCCCGCACACCACGGCTTTCCAGCTGCGTGACAGCGTCGGCGAACCGGACTGCGTCGCGCACGTGCCTCACCCAGTGTTCCGACTTGGTGACGTCGCCGCTCGTGACCAGCGGGATCGACGCCTTGCCGAACTGGATGCCGCTCGATCGCCGCCCGGAAGTCGTCGAGCATCGGTTCCATCAGCGGCGAGTGGAACGCGTGGCTGACGCTGAGGCGCTTGCTCTTCTCGAAGCGGCCCGCGACCGCCTGGACCTCGGGCTCATCACCGGCGACGACGACCGAACGCGGTCCGTTGATCGCGGCGATGGACACGCGGCCGGTGAGGTGAGGGGTGACCTCGTCCTCGGTCGCCTGGATCGCGACCATCGCGCCACCGGTCGGCAGTGCCTGCATGAGGCGGGCGCGGGCGGAGATCAACGTGCACGCGTCATCGAGGCTGAACACGCCCGCGACGTGCGCGGCGGCGATCTCACCGATGGAGTGGCCCGCCAGGTAGTCCGGGGTGACGTTCCACGACTCGACCAGCCGGAACAGCGCGACCTCGACCGCGAAGATCGCGGGTTGCGCATGGCCGGTCTGGTTGAGCAGGCCGGCGTCGTCGCCCCACATCACGTCGCGCAGCGGCCGGTCGAGCTCCGCGTCGAGGTGGGCGCAGACCGCGTCGAGCGCGTCGGCGAACACCGGATACCGCTCGTACAGCTCGCGGCCCATGCCGAGGCGCTGCGAGCCCTGGCCTGTGAACAGGAACGCCGTGCGGCCGCGCGTGGTTTGACCGCGGGTGACCGCCGCGTCGGGCTGGTCGTCGCGCAACGCCGTCAGCCCGCGCACCAGTTCGTCGCGGCCGCTCGCGATGACCACCGCACGCCGCTCGAACGTCGAACGTGCGGTGGCGAGCGAAGCAGCCAGGTCGACGAGGTCCGCGTCCACGTCCAGAAGACGACCGGCCATCTCCTTGAGGGCTTCGTCTGTGCGCGCCGACACGAGCACCGGCACCGGCGTCGAGTTGTCCACAGATTCTGCAGAGGCACCCTGAGCAGGCGTTTCAGTGAGTACGCTGGAAATTGGGGGGATCCCCGCGGCCCCATCCGACGACGACGGCGCGGCCTCAAGCACGACGTGCGCGTTCGTGCCGGAGAGGCCGAACGACGAGACGCCCGCGCGGCGCGGATGGCCGGTCTCGGGCCACTGCTCCTCGGTGGCGAGGAGTTTGATCGAACCGGACGACCAGTCGACCTTCGTCGACGGCTGGTCGACGTGCAGCGTGCGGGGCAGCACCCCGGCGCGCAGCGCCAGCACCATCTTGATGATCGACGCGACACCGGACGCCATCTGCGTGTGGCCGATGTTCGACTTCATCGAGCCGAGGAGCAGCGGGCGTTCGCGGTTCTGACCGTAGGTCGCGAGCAGGGCCTGCGCCTCGATCGGGTCGCCGAGAGCGGTGCCGGTGCCGTGGCCGTCGATGGCGTCCACTTCGGACGGTTCCAGCCGCGCGTTCGCCAGGGCTTGGCGGATCACGCGTTGCTGCGAAGGGCCGTTGGGGGCGGTGAGACCGTTGGAGGCACCGTCCTGGTTCACCGCGGAGCCGCGCACGACCGCCAGCACACGATGCCCGTTGCGGACGGCGTCGGAGAGGCGTTCCAGCAGGACGAGACCGACGCCTTCGGCGAGGGTCATGCCGTCGGCGGCATCGGAGTAGGCCTTGCAGCGCCCGTCACGGCCAGTGCGCGCTGACGGCTGAAGCCGACGAACGCACCCGGCGTCGCCATCACGGAGACACCGCCGGCCAGCGCCAGCGACGATTCACCGTCGCGCAGTGACTGGCAGGCCAGGTGCAGCGCGACCAATGACGATGAGCAGGCGGTGTCGAGGGTGACGGCGGGACCTTCGAGACCGAACAGGTAGGAGACACGGCCGGACAGCACGCTGGAGAGCGTGCCGGTGATCATGTGGCCCTCGTCGCCCGGCTGATCCGAGCCGCCCGCGGAGTAGTCCTGATAGGACGCTCCGATGAAGGCGCCGGTCAGTGTGCCCTTCAACGACTGCGGGTCGATGCCCGCGCGTTCGATGGACTCCCAGGCGGTTTCGAGCAGCAGACGTTGCTGCGGGTCCATCGACAGGGCCTCGCGCGGGCTGATGCCGAAGAAGCCGGGGTCGAAGTTCGCAACGTCGTGCAGGAAGCCGCCCTGCACCGAGTAGGCACCGCCGGGGGCGTCCGGGTCGGGGTTGTAGAGGGAGTCGCCGTCCCAGCCGCGGTCGGCGGGGAAACCGGAGATCGCGTCGACGCCGTTCATCACGACGTTCCACAGGTCCTCGGGAGTGCTGACGCCACCGGGGTAACGGCAGGCCATGCCGATGATCGCGACCGGCTCGTCCGACGCCACCGAGGCGATGACGGGCGCGGCCGAACCCGTCTCGGCGCCCAGGATCTCCCCGAGGAGGAACTCGGTCAGCGCCAGCGGGCTCGGGTGGTCGAAGACCATCGTGGTCGGCAGGGTCAGACCCGTTGCGGCGGCGAGCTTGTTGCGCAGGTCGACCGCGGTGATCGAGTCGAAGCCGACCTCACGGAACGCCCTGTGCTCGGTCAGCGCGTCCGTGGAAGCCATACCCAGCACGGCAGCGGCCTCGCCCCGCACGAGTTCGAGCAGCTGCTGTTCGCGTTCGGCGGGAGGAAGAGCGCGCAGGCGAGCCGCGAAGTCGCCGTCGGCACCGGTGGAGGTCTGCTCGGCGACCGCGAGTGCGCGGACCTCTGGCAGTTCCTCGAAAAGCGGCGACGGACGCATCGCGGTGAAGACCGGGTAGTAGCGGTCCCAGGCGATGTTCGCGATGGCGATCTCGGTCTCGTCGTCCTCGATCGCGCGCTGCAGACCGGCCAGCGCCAGCCGGGCCTTCATGAACTCGAGGCCGCTGCGGCGGATCTGGTCGGTGTCGACGCGGCCGAGACCGATGTCGTCGGACCAGATTCCCCACGAGACCGACGTACAACGAAGGCCGCGCGCACGACGGTTCGCCGCCAACGAGTTCAGGTAGGCGTTGCCCGCGACGTAGGAGGCGTGGTTGCCCGAGCCCCACATGCCGGAGATCGACGAGAACAGCACGAACGCGTCGAGGTCCTCGGTCGAGCAGCTCGTCCAGGTAGGCGGCGCCGTCGACCTTCGCGGTGAGGATCTCACTCAGACCCTCCACAGTGGAGCCGTCGATCGAGTGCAGGCCGATCACCGCGGCGGTGTGGATCACCGAACGGATCTCACGGCCTTCCGCGCGCAGTTCGTTCAGCATGTCGTTCGACGTCGTCGCGCTGAGCGATGTCACACGAGACAACCGTGGTGGGCGTGCCGAGTTCTTCCAGTTCTGCCACGAGTTCCCGCGCGCCGGGTGCGTCGAGGCCGCGGCGGCTGGTGAGGACGAGGTGTTCGGCACCCTTGTGCGCGAAGAAGCGTGCGACGTGCGGGCCGAGCGTTCCGGTGCCGCCGGTGATGATCGTGGTGCCGCGCGGGGTCCAGTCCGAGTTGCTGTCGGGACGCGCCGGGGCACGCACCACACGGCGGGCGAGCGTGCCGGATGAGCGGATCGCGAGCTGGTCCTCGTCGCCCGCGTTGACGAGTGCCGCGACGAAACGCTGAGCGGAGCGCTGGTCGAGTTCCTCGGGCAGGTCGATGGAGCCGCCCCAGCGTTGTGGGTGCTCCAGTGCCGCGGTCCAGCCGATGCCGATCGCCTGCACCTGCGCCGGGTGGTCGACAGTGTCGCTAGCGGCCGGTGGAGAGGGCGTTGCGGGAGAGGTTCCAGACCGGCGCGGTGCTGCCGATGTCACCGAGCGCGTTGATCAGGTGGACGGTCAGCAGGAGGCCGGTGGGCAGGCCGAGCGGGCCAGGGCGTTCGTCAGTGGGCAGCAGCGAGACGATGCCGTCCGCCTGGACCAGCTTCTCGACGATGGAGGTGCGGTCGTCGTCGGCGTCGAGCACGATCCGCTGGGCATCAAGCGCTGCGACAACGTCGGCGTCGTTGATGCCGTCCGTCGTGATGACGACCCACGTGCCGGTGAGCTTGCCTTGGTCGAGGCTACGCAACGGTTTCCACGTCGTGCGGTAGCGCCAGGAGTCCGTTGTGGACTGGTCGCGGCTGCTCTGGCGCCATGTGTTCAGCGCGGGCAGGACAGCGGCGAGTGTGGCTTCGTCGAGGTGCAGGCTCTGGGTGAGGGTGGCGAGGTCGGACTGTTCGACGGCCTGCCAGAACGCGGCGTCGGCCGGGTCCGAGTCCGGTGCTGCGGCTGGGTGCTGCGGTGGGCCGATCCAGAACCGCTCGTGCTGGAACGGGTAGGTCGGCAGGTCGACGCGGGCGCCTTCGAGGTGCCACTTCACCGGAATGCCGCGCACCCACACCTCGGCGAGCGAGCTGTGCACGCGGTGCATGCTGTCGGTGTCGCGGCGCAGGGTGCCGGTGACGACGCCGCGCTTGCCTTCGAGCGCGTCCTGCACGCCCGGTGTGAGCACGGGGTGCGAGCTGACCTCGATGAACACCTGGTGCCCTGCGGCGATGAGTTCGTCGACGGCCACAGAGAGGTGCACGGTCTGACGCAGGTTCGTGAACCAGTACAGCGCGTCGGTGTTCGCGTCGATCCATTCGCCAGTGACTGTCGAGAGGAACCGTGTGTGTGGCGTGAGCGGAGTGATGCCGGCGAGGTCGTTGAGCACGTCCTCGCGGATGTCCTCGACCTGGGCCGAGTGCGACGCGTAGTCCACCTCGATGCGGCGGACCCGCACACCCTGTTCGACGAGCTTGCCGCAGAACGCGTCCAGTGCCTCCAGGTCGCCGGAGACGGCGACGGATCGCGGGCCGTTGGTGGCGGCGAGGCTCAGGCGGTCCCCCCACTCGTCGAGGTGAGGCTGGACTTCGGCCGCGGACAGGCCGATGGACACGATGCTGCCGCGACCGGACATCACGCGGCCGATGGCGCGGCTGCGGAGTGCGACGACCTTGGCGGCGTCTTCGAGGCTGAGCGCACCGCTGACGGCGGCGGCCGCGATCTCGCCCTGCGAGTGGCCGATGACCGCGTCCGGGGTGACGCCGTGGTCGCGCCACACCTCGGCGAGCGACACCATCATCGCCCACGAGGCGGGCTGGACGACGTCGACGCGATCGAGGCTGCCGCCGGTGCGGATGACGTCGAGGAGGTTCCAGTCGGTGTGGGGTTTCAGCGCGGCGGCGCACTCGGCCATGCGGGCGGCGAACACCGGGGACTCTTCCAGCAGTTGCGCGCCCATGCCGACCCACTGCGAGCCTTGGCCGGGGAAGATGAACGCGACCTTGCGCTCCAGGTCCGCGACACCTCGCGCGATCTCAACTCCGTCGATGAGCACCGCGCGGTGCTCGAAGTCCGGCCGCAGGCTCAGCGAATACGCGACATCCGCGGGTTGGGCGGCGAGCTTGCGCACGCCCTCGATCTGGGCGCGCAGCGCGGCGTCCGACTTCGCGGACACCAGCCACGGAATCGATTCCGTCTGGGCCCCCTCGGGGGAGACTGAGGTCCCCACTCCAATCGTCGCATGGGAGACCGACGGCTCGGCGTCGACAAGATCGACAACTGCCGAGTTGTCCACAGGCGTTGAGTTGTCCACAGATTTCGCGGCGGGCGACTGGCCGTCCGGCGAAGTCGTTACGCTGGAAATCGGGGGGATCCCCGGGACCTGCTCCAAGATCACGTGGGCGTTGGTGCCGGAGATGCCGAAGGACGAGACGGCGCAGCGGCGGGCGCGGCCGGTGTCGGGCCATTCAGTCGTGTCCTGGAGGAGCGAGATGCCGCCGGGGCTCCAGTCGACGTGCGTGGACGGCTCGGAGGCGTGCAGCGTGCGGGGCAGGACTCCGTGTCGCAGGGCCATGACCATCTTGATGACGGACGCGACGCCTGCCGCGGACTGTGTGTGGCCGATGTTCGACTTCACCGAGCCCAGCAGCAGCGGGCGGTCGGCGTCGCGTTCGCGGCCATAGGTGTTGAACAGTGCCTGAGCCTCGATGGGGTCGCCGAGAGAGGTGCCGGTGCCGTGGGCGTCGAGGGCGTCCACGTCGGGGGGAGTCACGCCGGCGTTGGCGAGGGCCTGCATGATGACGCGCTGCTGCGACGGGCCGTTCGGGGCGGAGAGGCCGTTGGAGGCGCCGTCCTGGTTCACGGCCGAGCCGCGGATGACGGCCAGGATCCGGTGGCCCGCGGCGAGAGCGTCCGACTGGCGCATCAGCAGCAGCATGCCGATGCCCTCGGAGAGGATCATGCCGTCGGCGGAGTCGGAGAACGACTTGCAGCGACCGTCGCGAGCCAGCGCGCGCTGGCGGGAGAACGCGATGAGGGGCTTGGGGTTCGGCATGATCGTCGCGCCACCGGCGACGGCGAACGCGGACTCGCCGGTGCGCAGCGACTGGCAGGCCAGATGCATTGCCACCAAAGAAGAAGAGCAAGCCGTGTCGACCGTGACGGCCGGGCCCTCGAAGCCGAACACGTACGCGACGCGACCGGAGAGCACCGAAGGCGAGGTGCCGGTGACCTGGTAGCCCTCGGAGCCGCCGTCACCGCCGCCGTACTCGATGTAGGAGGAACCGATGAAGGCGCCGACCTTCTTGCCCCGCAACGCCGCCGGGTCGATGCCGGCGCGTTCGACGGCCTCCCAGGTGGTCTCCAGCAGCAGTCGCTGCTGGGGGTCCATGCCGGTGGCCTCGCGCGGGGAGATGCCGAAGAACGACGGGTCGAAGTCGCCCGCGTCGGGCAGGTAGCCGCCCGCGGTGGTGTAGGTGGTGCCGGGGCGGTCCGGGTCCGGGTCGTAGAGCTGCGCCATGTCGAAGCCGCGGTCCCCAGGAAACTCGGTGATCGCGTCGGTGCCGGCGAGCACCATCTCCCAGAACCGCTCGGGGGTGTCGGCGTCGCCGGGGAAGCGACAGCTCATGCCCACGATCGCGATCGGCTCGTCGGAGTCGGCCTGGGCCGAGTAGATGACGTCCGCCGCAGCGGCGCCGAGCAGTTCGGCCAGAAGATGATCGGCCAGCACGACGGGCGTCGGGTAGTCGAAGACCAGCGTCGCGGGCAGGGACAGACCAGTGGCGTCGGAGAGTTTCTTGCGGAGCTCGACGGCGGTCAGCGAGTCGAAACCGATGTCGCGGAACGCGCGGTTCTCCCCCACCTCCTCAACCGAGCTGTGGCCCAGCGTCGCGGCGGCCTCGGCGCGCACCAGTTCGACCAGCTTGCGCTTCTGGTCCTCTTCGGACAGAGAACGGATCTTGCGTGCGAACTCCGAGTCGTCGCGCCGGACCTCCTCGACGACCGTCAGCGCCTTGACCTCGGGCAGGTCGCACAGCAGCGGCGCCGGACGGACCGAGGTGAACAGCGGGAAGTAGGTGTCCCAGTTGATGTCCACGACGGTGACGCACGTGTCGTCGTGCATCACCGCGCGGTTCAGCTCGGCCATGGCCTGTCCCGGCTGCAGGAACGTCAGGCCGCGCCGCGCAAGGTTGTCGGACATCGCCTCGTGCGTGGCCATGCCGACCTCGGCCCACGGCCCCCACGCGATCGACGTCGCCCGCAGACCACGTGCGCGGCGGGCCTCGGCGAGCGCGTCGCAGTAGGCGTTCGCGGCGCCGTAAGCCGCCTGGCCGCCGCTGCCCCACACGCCGGCGATCGAGCCGAACAGCACGAAGAGGTCGACCTCGCCCACCAGCGAGTCGAGGTTGGCCGCACCGATCACCTTGGCGGACAACACCTCCGCGAAGTCCACAGTCGAGGTCAGCTCCAGCGGTGCGTGCTGCGCGGCACCGGCGGTGTGGACGACACCCGACAGGTCCGGGATGTCAGCGAGAACGGCTGCCAGAGCATCGCGGTCGGCCACGTCGCAGGCCACGATCGAGACGCGCGGGCCGAGTTCCTCCAGAGAGGCCTTGAGCTCGGCGGCACCCGGCGCGTCGATGCCGCGCCGAGAAGTCAGCACCAGGCCCGAAACGCCGCGTTCGGCGAGCCAGCGAGCCGTCGTGGCACCGAGACCACCGGTGCCGCCGGTGATCAGCACGGTGCCGTGGGCGGAGTAGTCGGACGGCAGCGTGTCGACCGGCCGGTGCGCCAGACGACGGCCGAGCACGCCGGACGACCGGACCGCCAGCTGGTCCTCGCCGTTCAGCCCGGCGACGCAGGAAACGAAGCGGCGCAGGGCGTTCTCGTCCGGCACCGCGGGCATGTCGATCAGACCGGCCCAGCGCTGCGGGAGTTCCAGAGCGGCGGCACGGCCGAAGCCCCACACCGCGGCCTGCGCGGGTGACCGCACCGAGTCCGAGGTCTCGGCGGCCACCGCGCCCGAGGTCACGGCCCAGATCGGCGCCTCGATCGACTTCACCAGGGCGATCGACTGTTCGAGGCCCGCGGTCAGCACGGGCGATGGTGACTCGTCCAGAGCCACCAGTGACACAACGAGATCACACTCAGGCACATCGGCGACGTCCAGCACGACGGTGACCTCGGCGCCGTGAGCCGCGAGAACGGCCCGGTACGGCTCCGCGTCGACCGAAGACGTTGTCACGACCACGATGTGGCCGGACAAGACCGGTGTGCCCGTGACGCGGACCGGTGCCCAGAGCACGCGGTACCGCCACGAGTCGAGAAGCGACTTCTCCTGGTTTCCCGCGCGCCAGGACGACAACGCGGGGATCAGCGAGTCCAGCGACGAACGCTGCTCCTCCCCCAGCCGCAGCAGCGCCGCGAGTTCGCGGGCGTCGCCGCGCTCGATCGCCGCCCACAGCTTGGCGTCCGCCGGGTCCGAGTCCGCCACCACAGGAACTGCGGAACCCAACGGCCAGTAGTACTCGTGCTGGAACGCGTACGTCGGCAGTGCGACCCGGCGGGCCTGACCGAAGTAGGCGTTCCAGTCCACGGACACACCGGAAGCGAAGAGGCGTCCCAGCGCCGACGCCACCGATGATTCTTCCGGGCGATCCTTGCGCAGCACCGGGATCGCGCCGTCGACCAACGCCGACAGCGCGCCTTCCGGACCGATCTCCACGAACGTCGTCACACCCGCCGCGCGCGCGGACTCGACCGCGTCATGGAACCGGACGGTGTCGCGCACGTGCCGGACCCAATAGTCGGATTGTTGAACAAGAGAACCGGTGGATTGTTGAACGATCCCACCAGCGAACAGGGGGATTGTCGGATTGTTGAACGAAAGGTCCTCGACCACCGTGCGGAACTCGTCGAGCATCGGCTCCATCAGTGGCGAGTGGAAGGCGTGCGAGACGGAGAGCGTTTTGGTCTTGCGGTCGTTGCATTGTTCAACGATCCGACGAACCTCTTGTTCAACACCTGCCACGACCACCGAGGACGGACCGTTGATCGCGGCGAGGGAGACGCCGGACGTCAGGTGCGGGGC